>NZ_KB898626.1:174626-365989 GCF_000377705.1 Salsuginibacillus kocurii DSM 18087
CTTATGCTTGACGCCCCTGAACGCCGCTTTCCGCTTTTCTCTGTCTAGCTTCACGTGCTAACGACTTGAGATCCCTTTCTCCCACTCTGCGGCGGCGACAGCCTCCTCGGGGGGAGAGAAGGGCTCTGCGTCGTTAACCAAGCACGTTCCGCTTTTCTGTCTAGCTGCGGCGCCTAGAGGCTCGAGGATTTTTCTGCCCCAGACTCCGAGGAGCAAGCTCCTCTACGCAGGTGCTGAAAAACTTGTCGCCTCTGAGCAAAGCGCCTCCGCTTTTCTGTCCAGCTCCTAGCGGCAGGGGCTTGAGGTCATAAGCCGCTCGCCTTCAAAGTCAAAAAGCGACTTTGGCGCCGCGCGTCTTATGCTTGACGCCCCTAAACGCCGCTTTCCGCTTTTCTTTTAAATTTTTACTTTTTTGTTGGACATTTTGTCTAGGTTCTCTAGGATGATGCCGGTGCCGTTTACGACGCAGTGCATTGGTTCTTCGGCGACCATGACCGGAACTTTAAGTTCTTCGGATAGGAGGTCATCCATGCCGTGGAGCAGGGCACCACCACCGGTAATGATTACGCCGCGGTCGATGATGTCGGCTGATAATTCAGGCGGAGTCTGCTCGAGCACCGTTTTGGCCGCATGGGTGATATGTGAAACTGACTCTTTCAAGGTATGGTAAATTTCTTCAGATGTAATGGTGATGGTCCGCGGCAGGCCGCTTACCATATCGCGCCCGCGGATATCGATCTCTTCGTTGCGGCCGCGCGGAGAAACGCTTGCTACTGACATTTTAATGTCTTCAGCTGTTCGTTCCCCGATTAAGAGCTTGTATTCCCGCTTAATATGATTCAAGATATCGAGGTCAAACTGATCCCCGGCGGTTTTGATGGAAGAAGCAGTTACGATGTCGCCCATCGATAGAACAGCTACGTCTGTCGTGCCACCACCGATGTCTACGACCATATTACCGCTTGGCTGGAAAATATCCATGCCGGCCCCAACAGCCGCCACCTTTGGCTCTTCTTCTAAGAAGATGTTCTTTCCGCCACTCTTTTCAGCAGCTTCACGAATCGCTTTTTGCTCGACGGAGGTGATATTAGTGGGGCAGCAAATCAAAATGCGCGGCTTGGAGAACATCCCTTTGACATTAACTTTATCAAGAAAATGCTTAAGCATCGCCTCAGTTAAATCAAAGTCGGCAATTACTCCGTCTTTCATCGGCCGGAGAGCAAGAATGTTTCCAGGGGTCCGTCCTACCATCTTAAAGGCTTCTTCCCCGACTGCCAGCGCTTTACTTGTTTGGCTGTCCACAGCCACAACTGCTGGTTCATCTAGAACAATCCCTCTTCCCTTTACATGAATTAAAACGTTTGCGGTACCTAAGTCAATTCCAATATCTCTGCCAAACATGCGTGATGTCCTCCCTGTTTAAAAAATGCTCGCTTCCTGTTAAGCCGCTCTTATTCAACCGCTGCTTGAATGTTTTGTCTCTGCTGCGTGACGTCGGCCTGCTACGGCTCATTTGTTGTAGTATGTTCATTTAGACTGGTGAAATATGTTAATTCGTTTGATGGACTTCGGTAAATCGCTGTACGTCTTCCTTTATGAAGACAACTGCTTACTAGCGCAAACCTGGCTGCGTTGCCTTGCGACCAACCATTGCCGCCTTCTGCCATAAACAATCGGCCAGAAAAACGAAAGCTCACAGCAAGTATACGCCCCTACCGGAAAGTATAGGCTATAAATTTGCCGAAATTAGGAAAAACAAGCTATTTTTATACGTTTCAGCGTGTGAAAATAAGAATTTCTCTTCAAATTCAAAAGACGTATCTAGCTCTATATTCTATCACAACTCCACGCTATCCAAAATAACATTTGGCACTTCTTGCAAAAATTTATCAAAAAGTTGTGCCTGCTTTAAACCGATGCGCTCAAAATAGCTTAGCTTAAGCAGAAGAGGGAGTGTGACCGTTTTTTAAGCTTGTTGATGGTCGCTTCAGGCTGCCCGCTCCCCCTAGATGTACGTAGTACCTTGGACTTTATTTTGCATGATGTAGCCTTGCCTCCTCTCCGCAGCGCACCTGGAGTCCCCCTCAGCGCTTTGCACCTGCAGAGAAGCCCGGTATTTTTCATTTCCCTTTGCACAGATCCTGTTTTATTTGCACCGCTTCAGCAGGCATATCTGTCATCAGAGAAACCGTACCTTCGATAAACCACTCTTTTAACAGGGTAGGATCGTTTATCGTAAACAGCCGCACTTGATAGCCTTTTTTCCAAAGCCCCCGCGCCTCATCTTTTGTTATCGTAAGTACATTTGCATGCAAAGCGTCCGCCCCGACCACATCAAGATAAAAAGCCGGTTTATATAAACCAGCCACCACAAGAGGGGCTACCTCACTTCCCGGCAGCTTCTGTCTTAAATCTGAGAGCACCGGATGAAAAAAGGAAGATAACACAAAGCGCTCCGCCGCCACACCGGACTTCACAATTTCATCTATAACCCGCTCTGCTAACCGGTAGACACGGTCCATCCCTCCCTTTAATTCCAGGTTAATTATGAGCTGATTTGCTTTCATCCATTCAAGCACATCGCCCAGAAAAGGGAGCGGTTCACCCTTAAACTCTTTAGAAAACCACACCCCCGCATCCAATTGCGCCAAGGCTTCAGCCGTGTGCTCAGCCACCAACCCGCTGCCATTAGTCGTACGCTCAAGCGTGGCATCATGAATAACAACAACTTCTTCATCTTTAGACAGAGTGACATCCAATTCAATACCCTCTGCTCCAGCCTCTACCGCTGCATTAAACGCACTTATCGTATTTTCCGGGTGCGTATAAGAAGCACCGCGATGAGCAAATATGTGCACGTCGCCTCCCCCTCCCCATACATCCATGTATACTTTCATTTTACCTTTTTGCCGAAAGCAACACACGCCTTCCGCCTCATTTTCCCCACCAAAAAACGACCCACCACCAGTCCATTCTGATGATAAGGTCGCGCCATCTCATGTATCTATACCGCCCTGGCTTGCCTACCTACTCACATCTTCGCCAACTCCCCCTTCGACTTATGGTACTTTACCTTTGTCGCCTCGCCCCCGCGCAAATGCCGAATCGATTTATGATATTCAAGAATCACTTTGACCTCATTCGCCAAGTCGGGATCAATCTCAGGTAAACGCTCAGTCATATCCTTATGAACGGTGCTCTTTGACACACCGAACTCCTTCGCAATCGTCCGCACCGTCTTCCGGGTTTCCACGAGATGCCTTCCAATCTTGATCGTTCGCTCTTTGATGTAGTCGTGCACACCCCTCGCCTCCCTAAGCAGCTTTAGATGACTTGCTACATTTTATTAGCCGAGATACGAAGATATACCAGCTCCCTTTTAATTTAGAAAAGAAGGACGAGCACGTCTCATCTTAGGGACAAGCGACTTGCAGCCCGGAAGCGGCTCACCATCCCACTTTCACCGCCGGACAAGATAAATTGAAATTTCCTTAAAAATTTGTCTTCTTTTTTTTATTATAGCTACGTTGTTCAACAGAAGCCGACAGCAGCACGGATAATACAGACGAAAGCCCGCGGCCAAAACTTGATGGGAACGCGCTCCCACCACCAGGCAGACAAAGCACTGCCTGGTCATAACCGCCTGGAAATAAACGCTCAATCTCACTCGAGACGTTTAGAGCAAATGTTGAGCGCCACTCCCAACCATATGCCCGTCGAACCGCAATTATTCCACCGACTTACAAGACTATGGCGGGAGTTCCCGTCAAGAGCGGCGTCAGCCAACAACCAGCAAGAGGCGCGCCGCAACTTGATTGCGGCACTCCGTGACCGGGAGACGTCATGCCACAACCAGGAGACGGCACGCAACAACCGAGAGACCGCACGCCACGACCCGGGGGACTCACTCCACAACCGAGAGGCGGCACTCCACAACTGATGCAAGCAGGAATCCGTGACTGCGCAACACAGGTGGGACTCTGCGCAAGGCCGGTCCATCACACTACATCGCACTCTCCTCGCGACACGCCGCACTCTTCCCGCTTCACGCTGCACTCTTCCCGCGACACGCTGCACCCTCCTCGCGACACGCCGCACGCCGAGGTATGAGCTCCTTCTCTCGTCCTCGATGTGCCGCTTCGGTCCGCTCCGCTGCCCTGCGCTTAGTAATCCTCGGTCTGGCCTTTGCAAAAGCGTTAAGCTTCCGTCCCTGGGCCCGGCAGCAAAGTGCCCATGGAAAAAAGCGTCCGCCCCCTCTTATTAGGGAACGGACGCTTGCGGCGTCTTGTCTTCTATAATGGGAGGACGCGGCCGCCCTCTTTCTTTGTTACATCCAAGAGGTCTGCTAGGGTTGTTTTGCCACGGTCTTGGAGGTGGCGTAGGAGTTCGACGTAGAGATGGGCGGTGGTGAGTGCGTCGCCCAGGGCACTGTGGCGTTCGTAGATGTTGGTGCCGAAGCTGAGGGCGTAGTGTTCGAGGTCGCGCATGTCCCAGGATGGGTTGAGGTAGCCAATGAGGTCGAGGGTGTCGAAGGCGAGTGGTTCGTCGAAGCTGTATTTCTGGCGCTGGAGTTCTTTTTTTAGGACTAGGATGTCAAAGGCGAGGTAGTGGCCGACCCAGCCGCTGCTGTTGCAGTGTTCGACGTATCGGTAAAAGGATTCGATTGCTTCAAAGGAGGTAGGGGCTTCGGCTACGTCTTCAGTTCGAATGCCGGTTAGTTCGGTGATCTCAGCTGGAATGTCGCGTTCTGGGTTGACGTAGGTTTGAAAGGTCTGGTCGCTGACGCGTAGACCGTCGACGTGCACGGCGCCGATTTCGATGAGTCGGTCTTTGGCTCCGACAGCAAATCCGGTTGCTTCGGTGTCGAAGACAGTGAATGACAGGTCGCAAATGGGTGTGTTGAGCGGCTGTTCGCACGCTAATTGATAGTGAAGGTGTTTCTTTTTCCAAAACATCATAGCTGGACCTCTCCTCTACGCAGCCTTATAGTGGTTGTTTCCGTACAGGCGTGAGCGGTGGGACGTGTTTGGTCTAGTTTCTTCTATTAAATAGCGGGGCTATTCATAGAAACATTTCTATTGTAAACGGATACAAGATTTAATTTTAAGAAAAATCAGGCTACGGTATTTATTATAACCGGTGGTGATAGATTTGTCATTTTTATGAATGGCCCGTTTGCTTATTAAGAAGGGGCTGTCTCCTCAGTCCTCGTGGGCAAAAACAGCTGGAATGTGGCTCGCTTTCACCACAGGCACACGGGCGAGCACGACTTCATGTGCACTACGGTTGCTCGCACCGTGTCTTCTTTGCTGCGGATCAGCGGTTCAACCTTCTTGAAAGTCGCAATAGCTCACTGCGGAGCCTTTGCTCTGTCGCTGTTGCCTGCATGAGTCTCTCTCCTCTGTACCCAGCTGCCTTTTCTCCCGTAAACGAACCGCTTGTGACCGCCCGTTTTATAGAACGTTCTATTGCATGCCAAAAGAGGCAAGCATCTGGTTTTGCAAAGAGCGGATCGTTTTGAGCGCGAGAATCAGCTCTTCTTTATCTCGTGTTTTCATTTGCCGGAAATAAAGCTCGCTAGAAGGGCTCTCCCCGCGCTGGTGGGCTGCCCAGCCTTGAGAAACGCGGATATGGAGTACTACTTCATAGGCAAACTGTAATTCATCGGCAAATGCTTCACTGATTACGCCTTGCTTTAATAAGAAGTCAATTCGCTCTTTCGGTGTACCTTCTATCATGCCGTTTTTCGTGCTTAGAATCTGGAGCGAATGGTGGAGTGGAAAAAGAGCGTTCTTTTTTATATCTATCGTTTCTTTTTTCATGCGGAACAAAGCACGTATTGGATGGTCCAGGGTTGGCACCGGGTTATGTTTTTCTTCTTCAGCGGCCCGGTACAAAAAGATGCGTGAACTTTGCAGTTGTTCATTTACCATGCCTTTAAAGCGATCGGCGAGCATGTCGTCTCCGTATAAAAAACGGAAGGAGAGAAAGTTATGACCGAGCAGGATGTTTTCATTCGTCGCGCGCAGCCCCCACGTTCTCAGGCGTTCCTGCCAGCGCGTAATCGTACCTCGCCACGACGCAAAGCTGGCCATCATATTGCCATCACATGGCTTATAACCGGCGTGCTCTAACCAGGCTGTAATTTTTTCACCTAGAGCTGTGAAGTACGCTTTCCCTTTCTCCGCCTCTACTTCCGCTTCTTCGTAGACGAGAAAATGATCCTGGTCGGTGAGCAAGAATTGTTCCCCGCGGCCGCCGCTTCCCATTTGAAAAAAGGCAAACGCTGCCGGCGGTCTGCCATGGACGGCTGTCACTTCTTCGACAGCGAGGTCCACGCAATGGCGCACGAGCCGGTCATATAGCGTCGTGATCACATCCATTGTGTGAAGCGTCGGCATCTCGTCTTCGATCAAATTGTGCAGCACGCTGTAAATGGCGTTCTTCACATCTGGCAGGGTTTGTTCATCCGAAGACTCAATTTCTTGCAAGATGTCAAACTGCCCCCGGTTCTTTTTGCGCAAAAGGTCGGAGAGAGTGACCATGCCGACCGGATTCAATCCATCTGTCACCGGCAAATGCTTGACGCCATTCTTTAAAAACGTAGACATTGCTTCATAATAATACGCATTGCGGTGAATGGTGACGGGGTCAATTGTTGCAATTTCTCCCGCCGTCATCTTTTCATTTCCACCGACCGAAACGACACGCTGGACGAGATCTTTTTCTGTAATGATGCCAAGCAAACAATCGTCCTGGTCAACGACAAGGGCCGAGCTGGTACTTTCTTCTACCATGGTCCGCGCCACTTCATCAACTGGTGTATGCTCACGCACGGCAAGGGGCGGCTCATTCATCAAATCCTGGACACGGCGGATGAACGGGTCGCTTTCTCCCCACTGATTAGCCAGTTTCACCTGTTCAGCAAGTGAAGCGTAAATCTCACGAAGACGCGCTGCTACTTGCCGAAGCACAAAAGCGCGCACATTTTCATCATGCCACCTTGCTTCTAATACTTCATAAGGGATCCGCAGGCAAACGGCTGGTTCAACCGCCCGTACCTCGACGGTAAACGCTTCTTCGTGCGCGTTTTCTTCCCCGAGAAAATCTGCGAGGCTGGAAAAGCCGATCATTTCCCCGCTTTCAAGTACCTCCAGCACTTCCTGGTCTTCACGCTTGCTGCCCGTCTGCACACACACTTCCGTCACGCCTTGAAGAATCAATAACAGCCCTTCACGCGGAGATTTGGCATAGAGTACTTTTTCATGTTTTTGATATGAATTTAACTCACATTGGTCTAACAACGACCGAAATTCAGCGGCAGTTGCACCGCTGAAAATCGGATGGTTCTCGACCTTGTTCATGAATTCTTTATTTTCCCGAAGCATCATCCATCCATACCTCGCCATCTTTATACGTCATTTGTTCTGGGTAGCGCAGGTCAGTGGCTTCATCTTGCAAGCGCTGCGGCGGTTCTTTGGTCAGCTTGGAGACGACGATGACAAGAATGAAGTTCACAATAACTCCAAAGAGTCCAGATCCTGTATCTTCAATGCCAAAGAGGATAAAGCCGTTCATAGCTAAGAAGATATAGCTAAGCGTAGTGATGAGTCCACCGAGCATACCAGCAATGGCCCCTTTAGAATTCATACGTGACCACCAAACACCGAGGAATAGTACCGGGAAGAACGTTCCACCGGCAAGCCCGAAGGCCCAAGCTACAATTTGTGTAATAACACCAGGTGGGTCAAGTGCTAACAGCCCGGCAATGATCGTTGCGGTAAATATCGCAATCCGTCCAGCCTTTAAACGTCTTGCATCAGTTGCTTGCGGATTAACGAGGCGATAATAAATATCGTGCGCAAACGAAGAAGAAACCGTAATCAACAAACCACCGGCTGTTGATAAGGCGGCAGCCATTGCACCTGCTGCGATCAGACCAATTACAAATGTGCCCAGATTTGCAATTTCAGGTGTAGCCATCACGACAATGTCGGCATCAATGATTAAGTCTTCCCACGTTAATTCGCCCTGATCGCCTGTAGCGGTCACTTCTAACAACCCTGTATTCAGCCACGGTTCCGTCCAGGCTGGCAAATCATCAAGTGGCTCTCCCACCACATCGTTCATAATAACGAAGCGAGAAAACGCTGCATAAGCCGGAGCGGATAAATAAAGAATTCCAATGAATAAAAGCGCCCACGCCCCGCTCCAACGAGCCGCTTTCATCGTGGATACGGTATAGAAACGAACGATAACGTGCGGAAGCGCTGCCGTTCCTACCATTAATGTAAAGAGCAAAGCGATAAACTGAGCCCGACTTCCTTCGTCAAAAGGTGCGAAATATTCAGTCAGTCCGATTTCTTGGTCAATCGCGCCGAGCTCATCGACCACGTTACCGTATGTAAGCCACGGCAGCGGGTTTCCAGTGATTTGCAAAGACATAAAGATAATTGGAATAATATAAGCCGTAATTAAAATGATGTACTGAGCCACCTGCGTCCAGGTAACCCCTTTCATACCACCAAGCGTGGCATAAATCGCGATAATAAATACACCGATTAAAACCCCGACCCAGGACGGAATACTGAGCAAACGCCCAATCACCACGCCCGACCCGGATAACTGCCCAATTAAATAAGTAAAACTAATAATAATCGTTGCAATTGCTGCAATTAAACGAGCCGTATTACTGTCAAAACGGTCACCAATAAACTCAGGTACTGTGAATCTTCCATACTTTCGCAGCTGAGGAGCTAACAAAAAGGTAAGCAGCAAATAGCCACCCGTCCAGCCCATAATATAAGCCAGACCGTCATAACCCATCAGCATAACCGTACCGGCCATCCCGATAAACGAAGCGGCACTCATCCAGTCTCCGCCAATGGCCATCCCGTTCCAGAATGGCGGGATCCCCCGGCTGGCTACGTAAAAGTCAGACGTAGCTTTCGCCCGATGATAGATTGAAATACCAATATAAAGGGCAAACGTTAAAAGTATCAGTGTCAGTGAAACTAAAGTTTGTTGATCCATATGAAGGTTACCCCCTTGTATTCACTTGTGCTTCAATGTAAGCATAATCGTGCATTCAAAACGTTCTAGTAGGTCTATTGAAAAAAGCGCAAGACTGCACGGTCCTATCACGTTATACAAAAGCGCTACCATATTAATTTGACATGCGCCCCGTAAATAGATTCAGCGCACAACAAGATGGGCACCAGTGCTAACATGTAGCCTGTTATGTTAGCTCATACAGATAATTTTCTCCGCATAACGTCGATAAGTCCGCTGCCTTTCCTAACACAGCTTCTCCTTTCCCACCGTCTGCCAATGGCGGGTCAGCTAGCCACTACGGCCGGCGGTAGAAAGCCGTCTTTCTTCCATCCTGCGCGCATCCCTCTTTCCTTGCTTTGCCACCGGAGAGGGTCTTCGCTTTTCTAATGCTCGTGGCCGCCTCCGCTGATTTGTTCATTCCGGGATTCATCAATGCCGAATTTTTTATCGACGCGGTCATTAATCATCGCATTCAAAAAGAGAAGAACAATGAACGTCGCTACCGCCCCCTGTGCTCCCATAAAATAATGAGCCGGCATCCCCATAATATAGGCGCCGCTTTCATGAATCGTTTCCGCAAAAATAACTACTCCAAATGAGACCAAAAATCCGATTGCCAAAAACACTATAATTAGTAAGACACGTGTCTTGAAATAACGATCCGCTACTTCCTTCTCAATCTTTCTCATCCAATCAACCTCCTCTAACGGTACATCTTATTTTTGGAATTAGATCGTTCCAGTACGATGTCTTCCGTATACGGATCACCCCTTTACCATATTAAACTCTAAACGTTATCGCTTTCCCACTTTTAATAAAAAACAGAGATATCTTCACCTTAAGCTCTGTTGGTTGCCGAGACCGATTGACCAACTACGCAGAAAGGATACGCGTTTATACAGGGACGCTTCCTTTTGACGTATGTCGACATTCTCGGCACACGACAAGCGGGGCTTTGCGCTGAGCAATCATGACATTCATCCAAACAAGAGCTGGAATAAACAATAAAAATAGCAAATGAAATATAATCGCGATCGCTGCAGTTACGAATAGCGGCAGCACTGAGGTCATGATGATGTAACGCGCTTTCGGAATTACCATGATATGTTCGCTGTAACAAGCAGAACACTGATTATCCGTGCTTGTTCGTTGTTTCACTTTAGCTGAGGCTGACGCCATTGCCTCTCCCCCCTCTTATCTCAAATCAAATATAAACCGCACCGTTTCCCAGAACGGCATCGGCACCATCGCAATCTGGATGACTAAATAGATTCCCATTGCAAAGAACGGCAACATTAAAAAAATTGGTTTCTTATATTTAATCGTCAGCACCACTGTCGTGATCGCAAATATCCAAAATACAATAAGTACACCCATGAAGAACCCTCCTTTTCTCTTGCTGCCATATACTTTAGCTATTTGCTCGGGTAAAAGCTGACTATATGTTCACTCATGAATGAAGTGGGGAAAGACGAATCTTAGAACTCTTGCTTTACTAGCGTTGAGCAAGGAAAACAAGGCTCTCCATCACATAACTGCGAGCGAAACGCAATTGCACCTCTCTTTCCTGAAAGTAGCCTAATCCCCTCAGATGTAAAAACAACTGCTTCATTTAGTTAACAGTCACCCAGTCCACTATCTTCGTAAAATTCTGTACCTTGCGCGGATTAAGGACTGCCCATTCACTTGCGTTACCAATGTCCACTATATTGAATGTTTATCTAAGGATTAAGAACCTGTAGACAGTTTTGCCATGTTAGGTATCACTTGTTCGTTAACGTTCTTTGCTCATTATTAAGGTGCCGACTAGAACGAGGGAGGAGAGCTTACTTATAATCGGAAAAGAAACCGCTTTCAATTTTCTTAGGCTTCAAGCTCTTCCTTCCACTAACTACTCCTGTTCTCTTCTGTTATAATCATTTGGCTTATAAGTACTGTTTTCGAATTCCCATTCGAAAACGACCTGCTATTTCCCTGCTTCTCATTATTATGTAACAGGGTGTGTTCTATATCATTATTTCAAATTTTCAGACATAAAGTCAATGGTTTTTCTTGAAATCTTGTAACTTTCTACTATAATATGGCTTCATTGCGTTATGCTATGGTTTTTCCTTCTCCACCTCTAATTTCTCCTTATAGTGATGACACCTTCCCTGCAAGCCAGTTCTCGGCCAAACTGCTTTCACCACAGGCGCATATTCGCTAGCCGCTAACTATGTTTGATAATGAAGCATATGGGATTTTCAGCCTGTTGCGATACCTTCAGCCATTATGCAGATGATGGACAACTGTTCCCACTAGCGGTCGTAAAAAGGTTAAAGCTTTCCAAAAAAGAAAAGCACACAGAAAAAGGCCTTCCGCTTAAATGGCGGAAGACCTTTTTTAATGACTATTCAAGCCAGTCATCCAGTTCATCTTCATCTACTTCTTCAGCGTCTAGTTCTTCGTCTTCTTCTGGATCTTCTTCTACTTCATCGTCTTCTTCGTCTTCTTCAGGCTCAGGAAGCTCTTCGTGGTCTTCATGCATTTCTTCCTCAGTTATTTCATCGCCTTCTTCTTCGATCTTTTCAGCGATCTGGTCAAGCGGCTCGCCGATTAACTCTTCTGGGTCCATAGCCTGGCCGTCATGGCGAATTTCAAAGTGAGCGTGAATACCAGCTTCACTGTTAAATAGATTACGTCCAGCTAAGCCAACTACGCTTCCTTTAGTGATGCTGTCGCCTTCTTCGACTTCAAGGTCTTCTAGACTTTGATAGACACTAACCAAACCTTCATCGTGCTCAATTTCTACGACATGGCCTAAAAGAGGATCCTGTTCAGCTTTAACCACATCACCACTGGCAGCCGCTGTCACGTCAAAGGCTTCTCCATCTTCACGTGCAACATCTATGCCTTTATTTTGATAATACATCTGGTTGTAGTATACAAGCGCATCTTGTTGCGCACTGGTGGAGCTGTCTGGATGATAAAAGGTACCAATGACTTCGACTTCACTCTCATCTGTTACCGGCATTTCAAGCTGTTCAACTTCCGTTGTAACTGGAACCGCGTCTTGTTCTGCGTCTTCATCATCTGCTGGTTCCCTTTCATCTTCCTCACTGCCTGCTTCTTCATGCTCTTCTTCCTGCTCATCGGCAGGGTCGACTGCTTGATCCTCTCCGTCCTGTACTAAGAAAAAGGTGCTAAGCAAAATTCCACAAGCACTTAGGTACACTGCAGGCCAGAACCAAGGCTTCTTCGCCCATCGTTTAATGGCATCTCCTCGGGATTGTTTTTCCGACCCTTGTGTATTTTTTTCTTCGTCTTTCATAGTATCACCACCTCACGAACCATTCTGATCAGTGTGAGGTGATGTTATACCTGTAAAATCTATTTTTTACAAAAAAATCTAATTTTTCTTGGTCACGAATTTACAGATTCAAGGTCTCGCAAGGCTTCAGCTATAGTTTCAGATCCAGCGATCGTAACGTCTTGATAATAATGATGGATGATTTCTTCATACGTGTGGCCAGAGCGTGCCATACCTTCTGCTCCGTATTGACTCATTCCTACTCCGTGGCCCCAACCTCTTGTTTCAATGACTACTTCTTCTCCTTCTACACGCCAATTGAAATCACTAGAATCAAGGTTCAGCGCTTCGCGGACTTCCCGCCCTTTGAAGACTTCACCTCCGACACTAACTTCTTTGACACGTTCTCCTTCTGTCCTAGCATTGACATCTTCTAGCTGGCCATTGTCTATCCTTACATTTAACTGCTCTTCCACTTTCTCTATAGGCAACCTCGTCTCTCCTTCAAAGCGAGGAGATTCTTCATCCCAGGGGCTTTCTACGCTTTGTAAATAAGGAATGGTTTCATCCCAATAATCTTCTGCGTTTTCTGTACGCCCATTACTGGTGGAAAAAAAGGAGGCTGTAATTGGTTCTTCTTCATGCAAAATGATTTCACCTGCTGTCGCCTGAACCGCCTCTTCGATTCTGGCCATTTTCCACCTAAAATCGTCCGCCCACGCCTCTTCTAACTCAGATTTCGATTGATAAACCTGATGCATATCAGTATCTGTGACGTCTGCTTCTTGAGGAATATCTACTGCATCCTCATATAGAAGCTGCTGAATAATATACGTTCTAGCTGTTAATGCCTGAGCTTTCAAGGCTTCTGCTTCAAAATCTGCTGGCATTTCTGAAGCGACTACGCCAGCAACGTAAGTTTCAAGCGGAACCGTCTCGACAGTCTCTGTATTTGCTCGATACACCTTAAGATCCAGTTCTAGCCCTTCTCCTCCACTGCTACTATCACTTTCTTCCTCGCTGGTTTCTTCGATTTCAGGGAACGCTTGGTTTTGGCTTGTTTCCACCGCCTCCGGTTGTTCCTCTATCTCTTCATCATCAGATCCCATCGTAACGACAAGTGATGGTAACAACAGCAAGCCTCCAGCAAAACCAAGCCCTATAATTAGTGAGCGTTTGAACAAGCGAGTTCAGCCTCCTTTATAACTTTTCGGCAAGCCAAACTTTGGAGTTTTTCACGGTGTATTGCGGCTGCTTTTACTAAAACTATGTTGGAGGAAGATAAGCTATGTCCATCATTTATCATGAGTCGTTTCTTCCTTGTCCCTTCATAGTGCAGATTAAACTTGAAGCACTGAAGAGGCGGCGTACAATTAAGAGGAAGAAAAGTTCAACTCTTTATGAAGAATAAGAATGCAAGAAAGAGGACATGATATAGGCGTTACAGAGTTTTAATAACATTTGCAGGGAAAAGGCATAATGTATGAGAGAAACACTGCTTTCCTAGAGCCGTATAGACATGTTGCTGTCATCATTTTCTTATCACTTTTTTCTGCATACAAAAAAGCTTCCTTTTTGCCTGCACAAGGTTTTCAAAAAGGAAGCTTCTACTTGGAATAATACTTATTACTTATTATCGCTATTTTATTCGCTCTCAGCGATCGAAAGATGAGAGCCGGTTCCTGTAGCTTCGTTCCAGTCGGACTCTTCTTCTACAGCTACACGCTTTACATCAGCGCCTAACTCCTGTAATTTTTGATGGAAATTCACGTAGCCACGATCAATATGGCGCAGTTCCGTTACGTGAGTCTCACCTTCTGCCACTAAACCAGCTAAAATTAACGCTGCTCCAGCTCTTAAATCAGTAGCTGCTACTTCAGCTCCCTGCAAACGGGTCGGTCCGGTAATAATGGCAGAGCGATCTTCAATTTTAATGCTTGAGTTCATGCGCTGAAACTCTTCCACATGCATGAAACGATTTTCAAACACGGTTTCTGTGAGCACGCCTGTACCCTTGGCTTGAGTTAAGAGAGCCATCATTTGTGCTTGCATATCCGTTGGAAAACCTGGGTGCGGCATTGTTTTAATGTCGGTTGGACGCAAAATATCCGGTCCAATCACACGCATGCCTTCTTCTTCTTCTTCAATGACTACGCCCATTTCACGCATTTTAGCAACGAGCGGGCGCAAGTGTTCCGTAAGCGCACCTTCAACCATCACGTCGCCGCCAGAAATGGCTGCGGCTACCATAAAGGTTCCTGCTTCAATACGGTCTGGAATAATGGTATGTGGTGCTGCAGTTAACCGTTCCACACCTTCGATTCGAATCGTGCCGGTACCAGCACCGCGCACCTTCGCGCCCATCGCATTCAGGTAATTAGCAAGACAGACGATTTCAGGTTCTTCAGCTACGTTTTCTAATACGGTCGTACCCTCTGCAAGTGCTGCTGCCATCATAATGTTCTCCGTGGCTCCAACACTAGGGAAGTCGAGGTAAATCTTAGCTCCCTGCAGGCGGCCGTTCACCTTTGCTTCAATATATCCCTGCCCGATTTCCACTTCCGCACCCATGGCTTCAAAGCCTTTTAAGTGCTGATCGATGGGGCGTGAGCCAATGGCACAACCGCCCGGAAGTGCAATATGTGCACGGCCGATACGTGCCAACAGCGGTCCCATCACAAGGAATGAAGCACGCATTTTTCGCACATACTCAAACGGTGCGTCCGGGCGTAACACTCCATCTGCGTTTGCAGTAAATACACCATCATTATAAGAAACATCAACATTCATATGGTTAAGCACATTTTTCATGGTATGAACATCGGCTAACGGCGGCACATCATAAATATGGCTTTCTCCTTCTTCAGCTAACAGCGAAGCAGCCATAACGGGAAGTACTGCATTTTTTGCTCCCTCAGCTTTTACTTTGCCTTTTAGACGATGACCTCCACGTACAATTATCTTATCCAACATATTCCCCTCCGCGTCCAGTAGTCGGTTTCAGTTGCCATGCCTTATTTGTGCGTTCGCATAGCATTTCAGGAATATCGACGTACTTTATTCGTATTCAATTTAATGGATGAGCGTGTAGCCTTAGTAAAGATTATCCCGCCCATTTGTGCGTTTGTGTTCGTTACATTACATGTTTTATGTAATGCGGGAAAAGATAGATCTTGTTGCGTGTTTGTTCCCGGATGGCTTTGGAAGTAAGCATATTGTCCTGTCTCACCTCTCCAGGTTAAACAACGAACAACATGTACCTTTCCCCTGATAACACAACCGTTTATTTCTACAACCTTGTCGCTACATGTCTACTACCCTGACTCCATGTCATATCAAACGTAAGTACTTACATTTTTTTGATTCAGGACTTAGGAACTAATTCCTGCATCGCTTTGTCACAATCTTTACTTATAGCCTAACCGGCCATGCAGTGTTCATGCGCTTCTCTGTTTAATTTTTAACAGGTTAAAACAGGAAACGCAGCATTAAAGACCAGTTTAAATACTCAAGGAAAAATTCACTGACTAAATACGTTAATCCTAATGTTACTAATACAGTTAATATTTTCGCTTGCGGGCTTTCTGGATCGCGTACAAAGAGTTCAAATTTAAAGGCTTGTAAACTCCACCATACGAGAACAAGCACCAATAAATTGACGGCGATATGTACAATCGCTTGCTGGCCAACTTCTTCAAACATGGCACTATCCTCCAATGCCGCATACATCACAATGTTATGAAATGAAAACTAAGAATAAAAGAGGCAGAATTCCTAATTATCTACAGTTTTCACTCACCTTCCCTATCGTACTACAATTTCGCAAAAAAATCGACTTTCCCAAACATTATATTTGACAAAATCAAAACATCGGTAGGCCACGGAAAATATCAAAACAATGTAATGTATATGCCTCCATAGCAATTCCATGCTTACAGTCGTTAATTATTTAAAAAGGTTACACATTAACTAAAACAATGTGGAGATTAAAATGCTAGTTTTTAAAAGGAGGTACATTCTTTATTAAAGAGCGGCGATGATATTGCTTCAGGCGGGCGCTTGCCGCGCCCTTGGCCTCAGCTTCCTCTGCAGCAAACCTTGCTGCCTGCGGGATCTGCACCTCAAGCTCATCAAAGCCACTGAAAAAGTAGGCATGTCCTTTCAAAAATCCCTCTGCTTTCCGCAGGCAATGCCTCAGCTTCCTCGGGCCACCCCGCCCCTGTGGGATCTTCGGCTATTGCTATTCCTGCAGTAGTCTCCGGAATTTTGACGGAAGTGCTTCCAAGAGGAATTTTTCAGCAGTCTACAAGCTCATCCCGCTGGATAGATAGTTACTCCCCGAATATCAACCTTCTTTATCATCGAGTTGGTTACATTAGGCTGAGGTTTGCTAACAAAGCGCAAATTGGACGATTTTTCAAAAGAATGGACGAAATGAGCTTCAATTTGGACGTTTCGACAATATTCTGTTACAAATCGACAAATTTCTGTGACATTTCGACATGTATTTGGACGTTTCTTACCACAGCACCCTATTCAGAGCTCTATGCTCCCTCAAAAAAGCTGCCCTTTGCTGGACAGCTTTTTTCAACTCTATATCAAGAGTTGGAGTCAGGTTCATCGGTGCTAGGCGATTGCCGGATTTCCTTTTCTCCCTTTTTCTCAAAGAAGCTCAGACGTTTAACCGTCCCCCTTTCCCAGTGCCAACCAAAAAACACGAAGCCGTATCAACGGGCTTCGTGCTTTTTTCTTTATGAATCGCTCCCACTGGCCACTTCCAACCGGGTAAGGGCTCGTTTCATGGCGAACTGGGCTCGCTTGAAGTCTACATCATCTTGCTTAGCAGCATCAAGGCGGCGTTCAGCCCGTTCTTTTGCAGCGCGAGCACGAGCGACATCAATATCGCTTGGCAGTTCTGCTGCTTCTGCGAGTATCGTGACTTGCTCTTGGCGTACTTCTAAAAAGCCGCCACTAACAGAAACCAGCTGAATCCGATTCCCTTCTTTTAAGCGGACAGCTCCCACTGCAAGGGGGGCTACCATCGGAATGTGCCGGGGCAAAATTCCAAGTTCACCGCTCTGTGCACGAACACTCACCATTTCGACGTCCCCGTCGTACACACGGCCGTCAGGAGTCACGACATTGACATTCATTGTCTGCATGTTTTCTCCTCCTTACACGTACGTGCTTAGGCCATGGATTTTGCTTTTTCAAGCACATCTTCGATTGGACCGACAAGTCGGAAAGCATCTTCCGGAATGTCATCATGTTCACCATCTAAGATTTGTTGAAATCCTTTAATGGTTTCTTTTAACGGTACATATGAACCTTTTTGTCCCGTAAACTGTTCTGCTACGTGGAAGTTCTGAGACAAGAAGAATTGGAGACGGCGCGCACGGTGTACGACCAGCTTGTCATCTTCAGATAGTTCATCCATACCGAGGATTGCGATAATATCCTGTAATTCATTGTACTTTTGCAGAGTTTGCTGGACACGGCGTGCTACTTCATAGTGCTCATCACCAACCACATCTGGCTCAAGTGCACGTGATGTAGAAGCAAGCGGGTCCACCGCTGGATAAATACCCATCTCTGTCAATTTACGCTCAAGGTTGGTCGTTGAATCCAAGTGCGTAAATGCCGTTGCTGGGGCTGGGTCTGTGTAGTCATCGGCAGGTACATATACAGCCTGGATCGATGT
Source organism: Salsuginibacillus kocurii DSM 18087 (assembly GCF_000377705.1). Lineage (GTDB taxonomy): Bacteria > Bacillota > Bacilli > Bacillales > Marinococcaceae > Salsuginibacillus > Salsuginibacillus kocurii. Next base: position 192,671 of record NZ_KB898626.1, read on the forward strand.
AACTGAGCCCGTTTTAGTTGAGGTAATACGTTCTTGCAGCTGACCCATTTCCGTAGCAAGCGTCGGCTGGTAACCAACCGCAGACGGCATCCGTCCTAAGAGGGCAGATACCTCTTGTCCAGCCTGGGTAAAACGGAAAATGTTATCGATAAAGAGAAGTACGTCCGCGCCTTGTTCGTCACGGAAATGCTCAGCCATCGTAAGACCTGTTAAAGCAACCCGCATCCGTGCTCCAGGCGGTTCGTTCATCTGACCGAACACCATTGAGGTTTTATTAATAACCCCGGAGTCGCTCATTTCATAGTATAAATCGTTACCTTCACGTGTACGCTCACCAACGCCGGCGAACACTGAAATACCTCCGTGCTCCTGCGCAACGTTGTTAATGAGCTCCTGGATCAATACCGTTTTCCCTACTCCGGCACCACCGAACAGGCCGACCTTACCACCTTTTACATACGGGGCAAGCAAGTCAACGACTTTAATGCCTGTTTCTAAAATTTCAGTTTGTGTTGATAGCTGATCGAACTCAGGTGCTTCGCGATGGATTGGGTCCCTGCGCTCAGAGTCTGGAATTGGTTCATTCAGGTCAATGGTCTCACCGAGTACGTTAAATACTCGTCCCAACGTCGGTTCACCGACTGGGACAGAAATCGCGCTGCCTGTGTCTTCTACTTCAGTGCCGCGAACGAGCCCGTCAGTTGAACCCATGGCAACCGTACGTACGAGGTTGTCACCAAGATGAAGCGACACTTCTAGCGTTACTTCAAGGTCAACGGTATCCTCAGAGGACGATTGCTGTCTTACCACAAGGGCATTGTTAATGTTAGGCAGTTGATCATCAAACCTCACATCAACAACTGGACCCAAGATCTGGGTAACGCGTCCTTTGTTCATCGTGTTCCCTCCTCTACGATCTGTCAAAAACGTTCTTCAAGTTTATTCAAGGGCAGAAGCTCCGCCTACAATTTCAGACAATTCTTGTGTGATTGCCGCTTGTCTTGCCCGGTTATAACTGAGTGTCAAGTCATCGATCATGTTGTTCGCATTTTCGGTTGCTGCACTCATTGCCGTCATCCGTGCGCCGAATTCACTGGCCTTTGCATCAAGCAGCGTACCGTAAATTAGACTCTCTGCATATTGAGGCAAAAGCTGTTCTAAAATGACTTCCTCGGACGGTTCGAACTCATAAGAGGCTTGGTTCGAATCGTTCTCTTCAGCTAAATCAGTGAGAGGAAGCAATTTCTGTTCGGTGACATCTTGACGAAGCGGGCTGATAAAGTGGTTGTACCATAAATACAGTTGATCCACATCTTCATTTTCAAACATTTGTACCGAATCACGCGTAATATCTTTAATATCGGAGAAAGCAGGGTTATCTGCTAAACCGGTGATTTTATTTTCAATCGTAAATCCACGGCGTTCGAGCATCTCCGAACCAATGCGTCCAAGCACGAATAACGTATATTCCTCTTCGGACTGGTGCCGCTCGTTGATGGTTTCGATCAGCGAACGAAGCAGTCCTGCGTTATAAGCACCTGCCAATCCCCGATCTGATGTAATGACGATGTAGCCGGTCTTTTTGACTGGCCGCGATTCAAGCATCGGATGCGAGGAGTCTGATTCGCTTGAAGCAATACTAGCTACTACTTCCCGAATCTTTTGCGTATAAGGCTCGTACGACTGCGCGTTCGTTTGTGCACGATTTAATTTTGCTGCCGATACCATTTGCATCGCTTTGGTAATCTGGCGCGTTTTTTTCGTGGAACCGATCCGTGTTTTAATCTCACGTAATGAAGCCACGCTCGTTTCACCACCTTTTCATCAGGTCGAAGCAGAACATGTAGACTTCGACCCGCGCATTCCCATCAAATTAGTTGGATACGTGAAAACCCTTCTTGAAGCCTTCAATTGCGTTATTAAAGTCTTCTTTTTCTGGAAGATTTCCTGTTTCACGGATGCTTGCCAAGAGTTCAGCATGCTCACTATCCAAATGCGTAAATAACTCACTTTCAAAACGTTTCACGTCTTCTACTGGTATATCATCCAAGAAGCCTTCCGTCAGGGCATAAATAATCGCTACCTGTTTTTCAACCGGAAGTGGCTGGTTAAGATCCTGTTTCAAGATTTCAACGGTCCGCTCACCACGAGCAAGCTTTGCCCGGGTAGACGCATCAAGGTCTGAACCGAACTGAGCAAATGCTTCTAATTCACGGAATGCAGCAAGGTCCAAACGAAGAGTACCTGCTACCTTTTTCATCGCCTTGATCTGGGCGGAACCACCGACACGTGATACGGAAATCCCTGCGTTTACGGCCGGACGAACACCAGAGTGGAATAAGTCGCCCTGCAGGAAGATTTGGCCGTCTGTAATCGAAATTACGTTGGTCGGAATATAAGCTGAAACGTCTCCGGCCTGGGTTTCAATAAACGGAAGCGCTGTTAAAGAGCCAGCACCTTTGTCGTCACTTAACTTCGCTGCACGCTCAAGCAAACGAGAGTGAAGGAAGAATACGTCCCCTGGGTAAGCTTCACGTCCTGGTGGGCGACGAAGCAAGAGGGAAAGCTCACGATAAGCAGATGCCTGCTTGGTAAGGTCATCATAAACTACAAGCACGTGCTTGCCGTTATACATAAACTCTTCACCCATAGACACACCAGCATAAGGAGCTAGGAAAAGTAATGGGGCAGGGTCCGATGCACCGGCCGACACTACAATCGTGTAATCAAGGGCACCTTTTTGACGAAGCGTTTCGACAAGTCCGGAAACGGTCGATTCTTTCTGACCGATAGCTACATAAATACAAATGACATCTTCATCTTTTTGATTCAAAATCGTATCCACGGCGATCGATGTTTTACCTGTTTGGCGGTCACCTACAATAAGCTCACGCTGGCCGCGGCCGATTGGAATCATAGAGTCAATTGACTTGATTCCTGTTTGCATTGGTTCATGAACGGATTTCCGGTCCATAACTCCTGGTGCCGGGCTTTCGATTGGACGACTCTTCGTCGTTTCAACGGAGCCTTTGCCGTCCAGTGGCTGACCAAGTGGGTTTACAACACGGCCAAGCAATTCTTCACCAACTGGTACCTCCATAATACGGCCAGTTCGCTTTACTTCATCGCCCTCACGAATGTCTGTGAATTCACCTAAAATAACAATACCGACGTTGCTTTCCTCCAGGTTCTGAGCCATACCCATCACACCGTTGGAGAACTCCAGCAGCTCACCGGCCATGACGTTATCAAGACCGTGGGCACGTGCAATCCCGTCACCAACGGTCGTTACAGTACCGACTTCGCTGGATTCAACGTCAGATTGGAAGTTTTCAATCTGTTGTTTGATTAGAGAGCTAATCTCATCAGGTTTGATGCTCACTTACGTTCACCCCTATCTTCTAACGTTTCCCGGTTGTCAGTTCACGTTCGAGGCGGTTTAACTGCCCTTTTACGCTGCCGTCGAAGATCAAATTACCTGCGCGCAGGCGGAGACCTCCGATTAATTCCGGGTCGATATGGTTTGTTACTTGCATTGTCTGTTTTCCAATACGCTTTGCAAACTTTTCTTCAATCAAGCGCTTTTCCTGTTCGGATAACGGTTTAACCGTGTACACGTCTGCACGTGCTACACTTCTTACTTCATCAGAAAAGGTTTGAAAGGCTTCAATCATGGGAACGACCAAATTAATTCGCTTTTGATTAAGCATTAATTTCAAGGTGTTCTTAATATAATAATGGCACGAAGCGAAAGCAGAATCGAGCAACTCTTCTTTCCTCGCATAGGTCACATTTGGATGCTCGAGGACCTCAACAAGTTCAGGCGTTGACTCAAATACCTGCTTTACACCTTGCAGCTCAGCTGTTCTTTCTTCAATTTGGTTGTGCTCTTCAGCTAAGTCAAATAGAGCTACGGCGTAACGATTCGCTATTGTAGAGTTACTCATAGCTCTTCGCCTACCTCTTTAAGATAATCTTCAATCATTTGTTCCTGTTCTTTCTCATCAAGCTCTTTGTCAATTACCTTTGAAGCAATTAAAACGGAAAGACTAGCTACTTGATCTCGAACTTCAGCGACCGCTTGCTCTTTTTCACGGGCAATTTCTACACGTGCACTTTCTTTTAAGCGCTCTGCTTCGTCCCGAGCTTGAGTCATAATCTCTTCCCGCTGCTTTTCGCCAGTTTTCTTAGCATTATCTACAATATTTCGAGCCTCATCGCGTGCGTTTTGTACTTCTTGACGCTGCTCTTCGAGGTAGTTTTCTGCTTCTTTACGGTTCTTTTCTGCTGTTTCAATCTCTTGTGCGATATGCTCTTCACGTTCTTTCATCATGTTCATGATTGGTCCCCATGCAAATTTGCGCAAAAGCATGAGTAGAATAATGAAGGTCACTATCGCAAATATCGTGTCGCCCCATGTGATTACTTCAGGCACGGAATTCACTCCTTTCCGGTGTCATACAAAAGGAATGGCGAAGCTGCAAACAAAGCGGACTCCGCCATCATACATCACAAGCTCGCGTCTTTAGAAGATGGACAAAAATGCAATAACAACAGCGATGATCGGAATCGCCTCTACAAGGGCCACACCAATAAACATTACTGTTTGAAGACTACTTTTTAGTTCCGGTTGACGCGCGATACCTTCGATTGTGCTACGTACGATCATTGCGTTACCAATACCTGCACCTAGTGCAGCAAGTCCTACTGCAATTGCAGCTGCTAATGCTCCGAGTTCCATAATGAAAAATCCTCCCTTTAAACGTTAAGAATATGTTTTTTAAAAAATATATGGAAGCCTTATCGAATGATAAGAACGACTTCATGTGTTAATGATCATCGCTTACTTTATGGGCCATATACACCATCGTAAGCATGAGGAAAATAAAGGCCTGGATCGTGGCTAGGAAAATACTAAATGCCTGCCATGCAACCATTGGAGCTCCAGCGGCAAACGCATAAAGCAACCCTGTTCCACCGGCACCGGCCAGAAGCGCCAGCAAAATTTCCTTTGCATAAAGGTTACCGAAAAGACGCATTCCAAGCGTCAGCGCATTTGCAAATTCCTCAATAACCTTCAATGGAAAGAGGAATGGCACTGGACGGAAATAATCTTTCCCGTATTCTTTCGGCCCTTTAAGCTTAAGCCCATAGTAATGGGTAAGCAAAATAACCATAATAGCGAACGTCATCGTGATGATCGGATCAGCAGTTGGTGACTTCCACCATACGTTATGTTCCGGTTCCGAGACGATCATAAACGGAATCCCTATGAGGTTTGCTATCAGGATAAATAGAAAAATGGTAATACCAAGTCCAAAGAAGCGTTCACCAGTTTTCCAATCCATGGTGCTATTGATGATGCCTTTAATGAAATCAATCAGCCATTCAAACACGTTTTGCATGCCGGTCGGTTTCATTCCCAGCTTTCGTGCACTGAAAAAGCCAATAAAAAACACAATAATTGCTGAGATGGTAAGCATCATAATATTCGACAAATTGACATGAAGCCAAGAAATGCCAAACAATTCATACACGATCGGATCTCCGTGATCTCCCACTAAGTCTCACCTCTCTTTACAGAATTAATGAACACCTGCTTCTTACGGCCAAAACGCCTTGTTTCACGCACGTTACTCTTTCATTTCATAGTTTATAAGTGTCTTATTTGCAAGATGGCATGAACCAAAATCACGATATAAGGAGTCATTAATCCAATCACGACACCAACTGGATGAAAGAGTTCTGGAAAGCGAATCACAATCAGCACAGCAAGCACTGCTACCGCTAACCGCGAAAACGTGCCAAGGCTTAAAAAGCGCTTCCCTTCTGTGGCGGTTTGACCCAGCTTCTTCACCTTGCTGTACATGCTCCATAAATTATACAGTGCAAACACTGCCCCAAGGACCAGCCCAGCAAAGATCGTCGTGTAATCTGTGAATCCCCAGCCCAACACATAAAAAGCTGTAAGATACAAAGACCACTGCACGTACAGCCGGATCTTCATGCTAAAATCTGTCATTGTTCATCATCGTCTCCCAAAAAGTCTCCAAGCAGCCGAAACAAGCCATAGATCCCCGTTCCAATTCCACCCAGAACGCCAATCAAAAAAAAGAAAGGAGCGGTACCTAACTGCTCGTCCACCCAACGCCCTCCAAATATGCCTACCAATAGAGGACCGACGAGATATGATAGAACGAGTGACGTTAGTGCCATCGCATGCAAGGGGTTTTTGTTATTGCGACGCATTTCTCCTCCCCCCTTCCAGCGGACAATCATTGCACAAACCGGGTGCGCTTAACAGCGGTCTGAAATTACGACAAAACAACAAGGGCAAATGGAAAATCACAATCTATATGTAAACCTTCTCACATACCCTCCGTCATCGTACAACAGCTTACTTGGCATGTCAACGCTCATTATAAGAAAAAATGCTGAAATGACAGGGTTTTGAGGCTGATTATTATTTGTGGCAAAATGTTGACAATTTTATTTTTCTTTCATTAATATAAATAAGGTGTGTAAAAGTGGATAAAAATGTAATTTTTAAAATGCGCTACTACTTCTCTGTAGTTTCATAAAAGCTTTGCCTTTACAAAAATTCCTGTTTTCGGAAGCGAGTTTTATGTTTATAGGTTAGAGGCTTTTTTCTTTACAGGCTCAAGCGCAACCTCGGCTTCGCCTTCATTACGTTTGAAATATAATTAGCGGGGAATTGACTTTTCAGCAGTCCCCGGGCGGGTGCAGGCTGCTTTTCATGCCACCCACTTAGACGGGAGCGGGTGCACAGTGACGAGGGCGGAGTGCGGTGTCATGAGCATTAAGTGCCGTGCCACCGCCAATGAGTGCGACGTCGCGAGTTCCCCTTATTTGCGCTATGGCAGCCTCGTCATGATGACAAAAGGGACTGCCTTTTGGGACAGCCCCTATCTTTGTTTAATTAATAATGACAAACGTTTCAATGGTATCTTCTTTCCCTTTATACGTTGCTTGAATCAATGCACGGTAAAGACCTGGCTCTACGTCAATGTCCTCTTTCTTTATTTTACGTTCGGTAACACCCGGCTTAATCTGCTGGAGTTCATCAAACTCTCCGGCAAAACTGAACGTATCAGGTTGATATAATAAAATGGTCACATGTTCAGCCCCGCCTGGTGCATATAATTCATACGCATAACTGTCTTCAAGTTCGTGTAGTTGAAACGTCGTTATCCGTGGATAATCAGGCTCATTTTTAAACAGCAGGAAAGGAATATCGATGTCCTCTCGTCCTCCTACTAAGGTGACATGCCCATCAATATGGTCCATGTCAATGACATCTGGCTGAATTTCCAAACCAATAGTCACTTCTTCTGTCTCACCAGGCTCTAAGATGAGTGGCGTGGGCAAATGCCAGGTCAAGCCTGTGCCAAGGAGCGTAGGGGCTTCAAAAGAGTAGCTTCTTTTCCTGCTATCATGATTTTCAATCGTCATATTCCTTTCGATCCGGTGGGTGTCAGGCTCATCAATCGTGCCAAATGACAAGCTACCCGGTGTCGCTAGGGTTGTTGCTTCAAGAGCAGCAGGAATCTCAACTCGGCCTGCTCCCTGTACGTATGGTGGATACAAGCCAGCGTCATCGTCGTCTAAAGGTATTGCAGTATTCATCAAGGCAGCTTTTACTTGCTGAGGTCCCCAATCAGGACGTGCTTGTTTAATTAAAGCTGCAGCCCCAGCAACATGGGGGGCAGCCATACTTGTACCATTTAAGGCCAAATATCCCTCTGGCACCGTGCTGTCTATATCCACACCCGGCGCGACAACATCTGGCTTTATCGCAAAGGATTGCGCTACTGGTCCTCTTGAACTGAAGCCGGCCATATGGTCCGTTTCTTCAATATAATCTGTATACAATGGGACCGTTTCCTTTTCTTCCAGCATGTCTTCTAAAGCTGCTCCGTCTTCTTTAGTGACCGTTACGGCGGGAATTTTAACTGGATCTTCTACACCAGCTGGAAAAGCTCCTGCTGTGTTGTTTGCAATAATAACTGCAGCTGCCCCGGCTTTATTGGCCATTTCCAGTTTTTCTTCAATGGAAATTCCGCCCCGGTTTATTAATACGGCTTTCCCGCGAATATTTTCTAAATCTGACTCTAAGCCAAGTCCCCCATCTGCCAGCATAAGCGGGCGATGGAAACGCCATGGCATTGTCCCTTGGACAGGTTGAATCTCCATTGTTTCTTCAGCATTAACATGTATTTGCGGTTGTCTAAGTGGCGGGACAGAAGCACCGACTGAGATCGTTTTCTCTGAAGTGCCTGGAGAGCCAACACTCCACATCCCAGGCCCACTGTTGCCATTAGAACTAACAGTAATAATTCCTGCTTCAGCTGCCCGATCAAGTGCTTCACTAGTCGGCCAATCGGGGCCGTTTACCGGACTTCCGAGAGACAAATTCAACACGTCCACTTCATCTTCAATAGCTTGTTCAATTGCTTGCAATATCGTATTGGTAGAGCCATGGCCACCTGGACCAAGGGCTCGGTATACATATAGATCAGCTTCGGGCGCTACGCCGCGGACCGCTCCATTAGCGGCAATAATGCCCGAGACATGAGTACCATGAAAGGTGGCAGCTTCACCATCTTTTTTCGTTTCCATCGGGTCATCGTCTTGGTCTACTAAGTCTTTTCCACCTTTAAAATTACGCCTTAAGTCTGGATGATCATAGTCGATGCCTGTATCAATAACTCCTACTTTAATGCCTTTCCCGCTTAGACGCACACCGTTTTCATCTAAACGATTACGCACCACTTCTGCACCGATAAATGGGACACTTTCTTTAAGTGAGGCCGTGTACTGTTTTGCTTCTTCTACTGTTTTTACCGCGGTTAATTCTTCTATTTGATCAGCTTCCTCCTCAGTCAACAGAACAGAAAAGCCAGTTAGGGCATGCTCAAACTCTTCTTCTTTTTCAACAGACGGGAGTTGGGTTTCAATATGGTTCCAAACGGCATTAGTATCAGAATCAGGATGTAAAGAAATGATGGCATTGATTTTCTCTTCCCTGATATCTTCGTCTGTTTCTATTTGCACTTCTTCGATGGATACCGGCTCAATCTCTTGGTCAGTTGCTGATACCTCAGAAGAAGCGGATGACTGGCCAATCAATAAAGCAGTAAATAAAAAGCACAAACGCAACCGACGAAGATAGGGATTATTTATAGAAAGGGCGACCAGCCCTTGTGGATTGATTGGGATCTTGAGAAGCCAAAAAGGAGCTATTTTTTGAATGACGGGTTTAACAAAACGTACACAGCACTTCAGCATGCGGGAAATGACCATCCAAAACATTCCACGTACCCTCCTTTACAGGGTAGCGTGCCCGTGAGGAGCAAAAATATGTGAACAGCCAGCAATTTTTTATCCAGAATTTAGTAATTAACCGCAGTGCTTAAACCATAAAGAAAAGTGATAAGAATATATTAAAAACCAGCCATGGTATTGTTTCATCACGACTGGTTACAAGCCTCTTGGGCTTACGTTGTATGAGTTTTTGGAAAAAGTTAACGAGAGCCGAGCGGTCGGAATGTATCTGGCTTATCCTCACGCTTATCAAAGAAATGTTCAATTGCTTCGGCAATACGGCGTGAAGCCTCCCCGTCCCCGTAAGGGTTCGAAGCTTTGGACATTTGTTCATAGGCAGCTACGTCATTTAACAACTCGCTTGCCAGTGTATAGAGGTCTTCTTCTTTCGTACCTGCAAGCTTTAAAGTACCCGCTTCAATTCCTTCTGGCCGCTCAGTCGTGTTGCGCAGCACCAGCACTGGCGTCCCAAGTGAAGGAGCTTCTTCTTGAATGCCACCGGAGTCCGTTAAAATGATTTCAGCGCGAGCAGCAAAATTATGAAAGTCTCGTACTTCAAGAGGATCAATTAAATGAATGCGCGGGTCGTTTCCTAAAATGTCATCTGCCGCTTCTCTTACCACCGGATTTAAATGAACTGGATAAACGACTTGTACGTCTTCATTTTCCGTGACGAGACGTTTAATCGCCTTAAACATTCCCCGCATCGGTTCGCCGAGATTTTCACGGCGGTGAGCGGTCATTAAAACGAGGCGGTCTTTGCCTAATTTTTCTAACACTTCATGCTCATAATCATCTGAAACTGTCGTCTTTAAGGCATCAATTGCCGTATTTCCGGTGACATACACGTGTTCAGCTTCTTTATTCTCAGCAAGGAGATTTTGTTCTGCTTGTTCTGTTGGAGCAAAATGTAAGTCTGCCATCACCCCGGTTAACTGTCTGTTTAACTCTTCCGGGAACGGAGCATATTTCTCCCATGTACGGAGCCCAGCTTCCACATGACCAACAGCAATTTGGTTGTAATAAGCAGCTAGGCTGGCCACAAACGTCGTGGTCGTATCTCCGTGAACGAGCACAATATCCGGCTTTACGCTTTTCAAAATATCATCGAGCCCTTGTAACGCTCGAGTTGTTACATCCGCCAACGTCTGTCTGGCTTGCATAATGTTTAAATCATAATCAGGTGTAACGCCAAACATCGTAAGTACTTGATCAAGCATTTCCCGGTGCTGTCCGGTTACTGTCACGATCGGCTCAATCGTCTCAGTATGTTTTTCAAGTTCGAGACACAACGGCGCCATTTTTATCGCTTCCGGCCGAGTCCCAAATACGGTCATGACTTTGATTTTCTTTGCCACTATGCACCATTCCTTTCGCTCGGACGACAGAAAGCGAAGCCTGTAAGCTTCGCTTCCGTACTTTATTTTGTTCCAAACAGACGGTCACCTGCATCACCCAGGCCAGGTACAATGTACCCTTTTTCATCAAGCTTCTCGTCCATGGCAGCCAAGAAGATATCTACATCAGGGTGCTCTTCCTGTACGACTTCGACACCTTCAGGAGCAGCAATCAGGCACATAAGCTTAATATTTGTGGCTCCGCGTTTTTTAATGGAGGTAATGGCTTCTGCAGCTGAGCCTCCTGTAGCAAGCATTGGATCAATGACAATAAATTCGCGTTCTTCCACATCGCTTGGAAGCTTCACGTAATATTCAACCGGCTGCAAGGTTTCAGGGTCACGGTATAAACCGACATGGCCCACTTTTGCAGCCGGCATAAGCTGTAAAATCCCATCTACCATGCCGAGTCCAGCACGTAAAATCGGCACAAGGCCTAGCTTTTTCCCTGCGATTCGCTTCGATGTCGATGGTCCAACAGGAGTGTCCACTGTAACATCCTGCAACTGAATATCGCGCGTAATTTCAAATGCCATTAAAGCAGCCACTTCATCGACGAGTTCTCTAAACTCTTTAGTGCCTGTGTTCACGTCACGAATAAATGTTAACTTATGTTGAATTAATGGATGGTCGAAAACGTATACTTTTCCCATAGATCCACTGCTCTCCTTTATTTGCACGATTAAAGATGGTAAAGCTAGCTTGCCGAACGATATATATCATCTTCATTGAATGACTCATTCTTTCAAGATTCTACATAAAAAGAAGGATGCCTTCAAGAGCTTATGAAAAACATTACGATTCTGACTTTTTGCATATTGAGTTCTTCTCCTTCCCCGGTCTGTAGAATGCCCAGAATAACAAGGATTGAAACAAGTGAACCGAACTTATATGAGAAGAAAAAATAAGTGAACAGCAAGCCAAAAAATTGCGCCCCGCATTTTAGCGAAAGGCGCAGTTTTTGTGCTCTGTTTCATGCATGAAAGGGAAAAAAACAGCTTTTCTTATAAATGGGTATACATTGGGAACTTCTCTGTTAAGGCAGCCACACGTTTTCTCGCTTCTTCTAGCTTCTCTTCATCTTCATGGTTGTTCAAGGTAAGCGCCATAACTTCGCCAATTTCATCCATTTCTGCTTCTCCAAACCCACGCGAGGTAACGGCTGCAGTCCCAATACGGATGCCGCTTGTTACAAATGGGCTTTCAGGATCAAACGGAATTCCATTTTTATTTGTGGTAAGCCCAACTTCATCCAGCGCTTTTTCAGCAATTTTTCCGGTAAGGTTTAAGCTACGCAGATCCAAGAGGAGCAAATGATTGTCAGTACCGTCAGAAACGAGGTCAATGCCGCCACGTTTTAAGGCTTCACCCAGGCGCTTGGCATTTTTGATAATAGATTGACCGTACGTTTTAAATTCAGGCTGAAGTGCTTCGCCAAAAGCTACAGCTTTAGCAGCAATGACGTGCATTAATGGGCCGCCCTGAAGTCCTGGAAATACTGCTTTATCAATCTTCTTTCCGAATTGTTCTTCACAAAGAATTAAGCCGCCACGTGGACCACGTAATGTTTTATGAGTGGTGGTGGTAACAAAATGTGCGTGAGGAACAGGGGTGTTATGGTCTCCTGTGGCTACAAGCCCAGCAATATGAGCCATATCCACCATTAGATAAGCCCCTACTTCATCGGCAATCTCCCGGAACTTTTTAAAGTCGATCTCCCTTGGGTATGCGCTGGCACCAGCTACGATCATTTTCGGCTGATGCTCTTTCGCTGCTTTTAACACTTCATCATAATCGATATACTGCGTATCTTTATCTACGCCATAATCTACAAAATTATATTGAACTCCGCTGAAGTTTACCGGAGCCCCGTGCGTCAAATGACCGCCATGGGAAAGGTTCATCCCAAGCACTGTGTCACCGTGTTCTAAAGCTGTATAATAAACGGCCATGTTAGCCTGAGCCCCAGAGTGAGGCTGGACGTTCACATGTTCTGCGCCAAACAATTCTTTGGCACGGTCCCGGGCAATATCTTCAGCGACATCTACATGTTCACAACCTCCATAATAGCGGCGGCCAGGATAACCTTCTGCATATTTGTTTGTAAGTACAGAGCCTTGAGCTTCCATAACTGCTTGGCTTACGAAGTTCTCCGAAGCAATAAGTTCAATTTTTTCCCGTTGGCGTTTAAGTTCATTTTCTAGCGCTGCAAAAACGGCAGGATCTTGTTTTTTTACAGTCCCCATAGGGTGTTCATGCTTTGTCGATTCCATTGTGCGATATTCCCCTTTCTCTAGCAGAGGTTATCCGAACGCTCTCCCCTGCAACTCGTAAAATATTCGGTTCTATTGTAACATGCCTGGAAGGTAGGTGAAGGTTTTTTTCGAATTTATACACAAAGTTGCAGATGAAGATGAAGAGAGACAAACAGGACTCATTCATTGCTGCACCAGAAACATTGACCCCTTTAAGCAAATGTTGGGAAAAGACTAAGCATACGTAGCTCGAACGCCGCCAATTAATTTAGGACGAGTGCGGGCCATGGTTACATGAGCATCGCCTATCGTTTTTACGGTTGAACGCACAGGAACAGCAACAGGTTTTAAATGCATACCAATCAACGTATCCCCAATATCGATCCCTGCTTCAGCCCGTACATTTTCTACGACCATCATATCCTTCCCATGATGGTACGCATGCGTGCACATTGAACCTCCTGCTTTTGTGTGTGGAATGACACTCACTTCATCATAACCCCTCTGCCTGGCTGCTTGCCTTGGCAGCACCAGGGCCCGGTTTATATGCTCACATCCTTGAAAGGCGGTAAAAGCTCCTGTTTTTTCTTCGAATGCTTTGAATTCTGCAAATAGGGCGTCCGCTACTTCCTCTGAGCCTCCTGAACCGATTTTTTCACCAATCACTTCACTTGTGGAGGTACCTACAACTAGCAAATCTCCTTCCCCAAGCTGTGCTGCTTCATTCAAATCATCCAATGCAATTTGCAGCTGCTGACGAAGCTCTTTCATTTTCACTTAGCCCTCCTCCTTTCAGTTATCCGCCAACTTCTACCTTTATAGGGAAATTGGTTTTGTTTGCTGTCTAACTCTTAAGCAGTCCTACACGAACATAAAAAAGATCTTGTATTCTTTTTATGATCTTTACATTTGTTTGTCCTCAAATGAGCAGAGTGATAAAGAAACAAGATCTTTTAGTTATATTATTTCATTTCAATATTCATCATTTTTTCAACGCGGAGAGCGTGACGGCCGCCTTCATAGTCTGTATCCAACCAAGCTGCTGTTATTTCTTGAGCTAGACCCGGTCCAATAATACGTTCTCCCATGGCGAGAATATTAGAATCATTATGCTGTCTCGTTGCTTTTGCACTAAATACATCGTGCACAAGCGCACAACGAATGCCTTCTACTTTATTAGCACTAATTGACATGCCAATACCCGTTCCGCAAATTAAAATACCGCGGTCCACCGTGCCGGCGGCCACTTTTTCAGCAACCTCCTTGGCAAAATCGGGATAATCTACGGAATCTGGTCCTTCTGTGCCTACATCTTCAAAAGAAAGACCCCTCTCCTCAAGCAATGGCAAAATTTCTTTTTTTAATTTATAGCCAGCATGGTCTGAACCAATCGCAATTTTCATCTCTACTCATCCTTTCTCTATTTACATCGCAAATTTATCAATCGTTTCTTTCAAGCGGCGTGATCTTGAACTTGCTCAGCAATACGGTCACATCTTCTACCGACTCCGCTTTGTTCTGGATCGAATAAGAGGAACTTTCTGCTCCTTGTGAAATTTCCCCGATTGTAGCGGCACTATTCTCTGCTTCCGAGGTTACACTTTCAGAAGCCTCAGTAATCTCAGCTACTTTTTGGTTCGTTTCTTTAAAATTCGCTTCAATGTTGCCTACCATTTTGCGGATACTACCAACCATATCATTATAAGCTAGTGCAAGTGACCTTAGTTCATCATCTGATTTCGTAGCTGTTACATCTTCACGGATGTCCCCATCAGCTGCACGCTTAGCTGCGTGTTCAATTCGCCCTAATGGTTTGGTTACTAACGGAGCTGCAAAAAAAGCAAGAACCCCACTCCACATCCAACCTAAAACAAGAGTAAACACAAAAAGCTTCCTTTGAAATAGCCCATTCTGCCGGGAGCCAATCTGCTAACACAAAAATAAAAAATAAACTTGTCCCATACGTAACAACAGAAAGAGCGGTAACCCCTAATACACGTTTTTTCGTAAACTAAAACGGTATTTCCCCTTTGACATGACGGCACACTTTCCTACCCATCTTCTTTAATTTTAGCGAGTGCTTGATCTAAGAGGCGCTCTAGTTCTGTGGCAGTGGCCCGGTATACACCAAGTCCTCCGCCAATTGGATCTGAGATGTCTACATCGTCTGTGTCCTCACCTGCAACAAAAGTTTTTAACGTGAACGCTTTCGACGAAGCGGATGGGTAGAGACGCTTAAGCATCTCTAAATGGGTGCGCGTCATTGTCAATATTACATCTGCCCATTCGATTAATTGTTCATCTACCGGCTGCGAAGAATGCTTCACATCTATCCCTTTTTCCTGTAATACAGCTTTTGCTTCCTCAGCAGGGTCCATGCCTGGCACAGCACTAATTCCTGCTGAACGAACTTCTAAATTCCCTTCATTTTTGGCATCTAGAATAGCTTGAGCCATCGGGCTGCGACATGTATTTCCAGTGCACACAATCAGAATGTGCTTCATCCATTTTCCCTGCCTTTCTGCTTCATTTGCCAAATTGAATATATTTATATTTTATCATATTTAACAAGCTAACCAAATCGAGGCAGAGAGAAATCCATGACATTTGTCTCACAAACAAAGGTGGATAATCCCTACGTTAGAATTAGTTCCGCTGCCATTTTTAACCCGAAAAATAATAAAATCAAACCGCCCACACACTCTCCAATCACCCCGTACTTCTTATGAAAAATCCTTGCGCCAACTAACCCTACCAGGGTACATAACGCGCTCATCAGCCCAAATAACAAAAGCACAATCCATAGGTGAACCCCGACAATACCTAATGTCATACCGGCAGAAAGGCTGTCCAAACTAACTATAAATGCAAACACCACTATTCCCGCACCTGATAAAGAATACCAAGGAGAGGTATTTGGCTGGTTAGCTTCTAGTAACATATGGACCCCTATTGCTACTAGAAGCAGTGCGCCAGCCCATAATGCACCTTGGCCAAACACATCTGCTAAATAATGCCCCCCTGCTATTCCGATAACGGGCATTAGCATATGGAAGGCTCCGACCATCGCTGCGGCGAACCAGATAGCATTTTTGCTACGCTGTTTCATCCCCAAGGCGAGAGAGACGGAAAATGCATCCATCCCTAAAGCCAAAGCAAGAAGCCCCGTACCTGTCCATTCCGTCACAACAATTCCTCCTTGTCCATCCCTCTATCTTTCAGATGTATGCTAAAAACGAAAGAATAGACAAAGAAAAGCTGAAACAGCGAACGTTTCTTAAACGCAGATAATGACGATACAAGGCGGTAAGGCGTCGATATTACAAGTGCAAATGCAATCAAAAATCTTTCGGCTTTTGCTCAGGGTGATGGGAGTGGATGATTTCTTTACAGCTAAGTAATGCTTAGCACTGCTGACACTTCTACACAAAAAGAGTTGCGGCCTTCACAGCTGCAACTCTACTACTATTCATTCATGCAAGAACACTACTCATTCCCTGAAAAGAGCTCTTACTTTCTTATGTAGCGACCGCTTGCCGCTTTTTCAAGCCGGTTCATCAAAGCTTCCCCAACACCCTCGCGAGAAAAAGATTCGGCAAATATAATATCGGCCCCTTTTTCATCTGCTGTACGCAAAGCTGCATATAGTGAAGCTCCTAGCTCCACCGCATTCACGATCGAACCAAGCGATAGGGGAATGCTTGCCTCTACTTCATTAAGATGTTCATTTACAGTCAGAAGAGCCACTTTCTTTCCTTCGTATTGCTGTTTGTTAATTTGTTCCTGAATGAAAGGCAGTGTCCCTTCTATAATGTAAACAGGAGCTTCGGGCGCATAATGGCGGTATTTTAGACCAGGAGATTTAGGCTGGTCGCTTTCTTTCTGCTGACTCAAGGCCGGGTCTATAGCTACGCTTCCACATACTGCTTCAATGTCATAAGCCGTAATTCCACCCGGGCGTAAAATAACTGGTATCTCTCCGGTGGCATCTACGACAGTAGATTCCAAACCATATCCGGTGGGACCCCCATCCACGATTCCGTCAATTCTTCCATTTAAATCTTCATAAACATGTCTAGCTGTCGTTGGACTTGGTTTCCCGGAACGGTTCGCACTCGGAGCAGCTACCGGCACGTCAGCTTGACGAATAATTTCCCGCGCGACTGGGTGGTCGGGTAGACGGACAGCTACTGTATGTAATCCTCCAGTCACTCGTTCTGATACTTCTTTCGCTTTTGGTAAAACGAGTGTTAAGGGACCAGGCCAATACGCTGAAATCAATTTCTCAGCAAGCAAAGGAATGTTTGAAGTTATAGACGTTAGTTTTTCCACCTCATCAATATGTAATATTAATGGGTTATCATCCGGACGGCCTTTTGCAGCAAAAATTCGAGCAAGGGCTTGATTGTCCCAGGCATTTGCGCCAAGACCATACACCGTTTCTGTAGGGAAAGCTATCACCTGACCTTCACTTATGCACAGGCCTGCTTCCCTTAAATGACCTCGTTTCGTTTCTTTCTCTACCCCTTTATCCACAATCCACATTTTTGTCTGTTGATAACTCATGAAGCCCCCTCCTATGCAAAGGCATTCAAACCCTCTACACACTTAGTATATAGCTTAATACCCCATACCACCATCCAAGTTGTTCACACCTGTGGATAAGTTGTGAATAGGCACCATGGATAGGTTTTGAAAATTATGGTTTACTCACTACCAAACCATTCATTCCACTTATCCACAATAAAGAATCGGTAATCCACATTGTCCCCAGATTCAGTTTCTGCTGCGGCCTTAACTTCAGTCGTCTCTTCTTCCTCAACTGTTTCCCCTTCTCGTAATTCTACAAAACACAGGGGCGGAAACAATACACACCACCAGTTTTCGCCATCACCATCACCAATAGTGACAACTAAGGCTTCATATAAACCAGCTGGAAAGAGCATAGACCCATACAATCTTGAAGGAAAGGAAACCTCTTCTTCTAATTCAACGCTAACATTTTCTCCTTCTCGCCCGTAGGTTGCTAACGTTCGTTCGGCAATTTCCTGTAACTCCTCTAACTCAGAAGTTATGGCTTCTCGCGCCTCTTGTTTCGTATTTAACTCTCCAACTTCTTGGCGGACATGAACATTGATTTGGTCTCTCATCTCTGCTTTCAACTGCTGCTCGTTTATCCCGTCACTGTGAGCCACCACCTGCAAACGTATGGCTTGGTCTGGAACCTCTGTCTCTTGGGCCTGAAGCATTTGTTGTACTTCCCATAAAAATATAAATGTAGTACCTAATAATATAAGTGCACACCACCGTTTTACGTTCATATGAATCTCTCCCCTTTCTAGTTGCTAGTATGGATTGCGAGATTCATATTCAAACCTAAAACTACTCGACATCTACGTGTCGAAATCGGCAACACCTATTACAGAAGGCTTGGGGCTAACCAAAAATTTTAATGTACAGCAACCACTCTCAGCCCGCTACGTTTGCACAAACACCATTCGATTTTTTTTATTGATATCCTTCTCCACCGTAATTTTTGCGTTCGGGAAAGCTTTTTTCATAATCGCGGCCACATCTTCACTTTGCTCATCACCAATTTCCAAGCCGACAAAACCATTTGGGGCCAATACTTTCGGCAGTTCTTTGCCCAACTTTTGATACACTTCCAGCCCATCTATCCCTGCTTCAAGCGCTAGCTTTGGCTCTTGTTCCCGCACTAATGGATCTAGATTTTCATAATCAGGTTGAGAAATATAAGGCGGATTAGAAACAATTACGTCAAAGGTTTGTCCAGCTTGTAGAAAAGGTTCTGTCAGATCTCCTTGCACAAATTGTACCTTTGCTTTATGAAAAGAAGCATTGGTCTTAGCCACTTTGAGGGCGCCTTCGCTAATATCAACCGCCCATACCTCAAGGTCCGGCCATTCCAGAGCCAGAGTTAAGGCAATCACCCCGCTGCCAGTGCCAATATCAAGCAAGCGCAACGGCTCTGCAGGCTCGCCTTTCGGACAGCATGTATCTAATGTTTTCCACACCAACTCTTCCGTTTCAGGCCGTGGTATCAATACATTTGAATCAACTGCAAACGTTCGGCCATAAAAGGAGGCCTCGCCGCTAATATATTGAATAGGTTCGCCGTTTGCGTGCCGTTTAACAGCTTGTTTAAATGTCTCCCAGTCCGCTGCCTCTATTTTTTCTCGCATCGCCATATGAAAAGCAGGTCCTTCTGTTCCCAATACATCACGAAGCAACCACTCTGCCGCTTTTTCTTCTCTTCCACTTTCTTTCAAAAAAGAAGAAGCCCGGCGGAGGGCTTCATACACATAGGTTGGCTGCTCCATCACGAGGACTCCGCCTGTTGGAGAAGCTTCGCCTGTTCTTCCATGACGAGAGGTTCAATTACCTGGTCAAGGTCTCCCTGAATAATTTGCTCGAGCTTCTGCAAGGTAAGGCCAATACGGTGGTCAGTGACCCGGCTCTGTGGATAATTGTAGGTCCGAATGCGCTCAGAACGGTCTCCGCTTCCTACCGCCTGCTTGCGATGCTCTGCATACTCGTCCTCAGCTTCTTGTTGATATTTATCATATAATCTAGCGCGCAAGACTTTCATCGCTTTGTCACGGTTTTTTATCTGTGATTTCTCATCTTGACAGGAAACAACGATACCGGTTGGTTCGTGCGTTAACCGTACAGCTGACATGGTCGTATTAACACTTTGCCCGCCCGGACCGCTCGAAGCAAAGGTGTCGACGCGAATATCCTTTTCGTGAACTTCAACTTCAACTTCTTCCGCTTCTGGAAGTACAGCTACCGTAGCAGTGGAGGTATGGATTCTTCCGCCTGATTCAGTTTCAGGTACCCGCTGCACGCGGTGAGCTCCGTTTTCATACTTCATATGGGAATAAACATCATCCCCCTGCACCATAAAAATGATTTCTTTGAATCCACCCATATCAGCAGGACTTGATTCAATCACTTCAATCTTCCAACCCTTTGTCTCTGCATAACGAGAGTACATCCGGTATAAATCACCGGCAAAAAGGTTTGCTTCGTCTCCGCCTGCAGCTCCGCGAACCTCAAAGATAACGTTCTTATCATCGTTTGGATCTTTTGGAATTAAGTGCACTTTTAATTCTTCTTCTAATTCTTCTTTCCGGCTCGAAAGTTCTTCAATTTCACCTTTGACCATTTCCCGCATTTCGCCGTCGAGCTCATCATCAAGCATCGTTTTCGAATCTGCGAGCTGCTCTTCCACATCTTTATATTCTTTAAACACTTTCACCGTTTTTTCTAAGTCTGCTTGTTCTTTGGAATAATCCCGAAGTTTTTTGGGGTCATTTACAACTTCAGGGTCGCTTAGTAAATCATTCAGTTCTTCATAGCGTTCCTGTACAGCTTGTAATCGTTCGAACACAAGAGTTCACCTCATTTAGGTTAAAAATGGACCTAGTCTTCTTTTTGTACAACTTTACATTTCAATGGCTTTGTTAATCAATATTGTTGAAAGGGACGTTCTTAAAGCATAAGGTGGAGGTTTCGTCCATGGCCTCCCTTTCCGCGGGCGAACCGCGAGCCTCCTCAGGCTGCCGCCTTGCGGGTTCTCGCCAGGCTCGCTGGCCCCGCAGGAATGGTGGCCATTGCCGGCATATTAACGGTTTTTTGGCTACAATGAGCTGTAACAGCTCCAAGTGGGTGCTTTCATCACAGACTCAAACATTGAATGAATGCAGCCGAAAGTCCTTTACCATAGGTTCTAAGCTTCAACACTATTCATTAACCCAGCCTTCTTCATCTATGTCTATAACACGATAAGTATAGTACATCCCTTATGAACCGTCAAAAAACCACCAAGCCTACCTCCTTATAATAAACACTTCTACTCGCATGCTTTTACGCCTGCTTGTTATATGTCATTTGCTTACTTGGTTTTTTTACAAAGGATTCGGGAATACTGATACCTAAACGTACATCCAGGGGGATTGAAGTGTTATGCATTTCGTAATCATAGGCGGAGACGCTGCAGGCATGAGTGCAGCCATGCAAATCATTCGGAAATTAGAAAACGCAGAAGTTACCGTGCTAGAAAGAGGTGGCTATTTTTCCTACGCTCAATGTGGCCTTCCTTATGTGATCAGCAATGAAGTAGAATCGACCCGTCAGTTAGTGGCACGTGACGTAAATACATTTCGTGAAAAGTATGGCATCGATGCACGGACGTTTCATCACGTGAGTGCGGTAGACCCAGAGGAAAAGACCGTTTCCGGTTTTGCAGGCGAAACCGGGAGTGAGCCGTTTACCATCTCATACGACCGTCTGCTCATTGCTACCGGCGCCCGCCCCTCTCTTCCTGATTGGGAAGGAAAAGACTTGCATGGCGTCCATACATTAAAGACGATTCCAGATATAGAAAAAATTAAAGCAGATCTAGCTCAAACGAAAGATATCACCGTTATCGGCACGGGTTATGTCGGCATTGAGCTCGCTGAAACGATGCGAACTGAAGGGTACCATGTTCGGCTCATTCAACGAGGAGACCATTTGGCCCCAATGCTTGACCCTGATATGGCGGAACACATCCAAAAAGAAGCTGAAACCCATGGATACGAAATTCACACCAATGAAGACATTGAGCGGTTAGAAGGAAACAGCGAGGGGCGCGTCCAGAAGGTTCATACTAAACATTCCACCTTTGAAACGGACATGGTGATCGTGGCTACTGGCGTTCACCCTAACGTTGAATTTCTTGCCGGAACCGGTATCACCCTCGGTAAACGAGGAGCCATTTCGGTCAACCGCTATATGCAAACTTCTTTACCTGATGTATATGCAGCAGGCGACTGTGCCGTGCAATATCACCGCATCAAAGAAACGGATGAATTTCTGCCTTTGGGTACGCATGCTAACAAACAAGGTCGGATTGCAGGTCTTAATTTAATCGGACAGCCCCGCACATTTAAAGGTGTAGTAGGTACGGCCCTGTTTCGGTTTCACGGTCTTACCACCGGACTGACCGGCCTGACTGAAAAAGAAGCTCAAGATTTAAACCTTCCTTATGCTACTGCTATGCATACGGCTTCTCACAATGCCGGTTATTTCAAAAACCATTTACCCCTGCACATTAAGCTTGTCTATCAAACAGATACGAAGCGGATCCTTGGCGGTCAGATCATCGGCGAAGCTGGGGCGGATAAACGGCTTGATGTGCTTGCTACAGCTCTTTTTCATAACATGACCTTAGATGAATTCGAAGACCTTGACCTCTCCTATTCGCCTCCTTATAACGGAGTATGGGACCCGCTTCAGCAAACAATCCGTCGCAGGCAATAGCCAACTTGCTAAAAAAGAGACCGGTCTTCTTTCTCAAAAAGCAGTGTGCAGGCACGCGAAAAGAGGAAGGACCGGTCATTTACTAGTTAGCATATCTATTTTTACAAGCTTTAAACGTTTTAGGAAGAAGAGACTTCCTGCTTTTCTTTCGTAATCGCTGCTGGTTTGCCTGGTACTTGATGACAGTTGCGGCAGCGTGGCTCATAGCTTTCTGAGGCTCCCACTAAAATAATCTCATCCTCATAATGAGCAGGTTCCCCGTCGATGAGACGCTGCGTGCGGCTGGCTGTAGCTCCGCAATTAGGACAAACGGCTCTAAGCTTAGTCACTTCTTCTGCCAACGCCATGAGCTGCATCATATGCGGGAAAGCTTCTCCACGAAAATCCTGATCTAGTCCTGCAAGCACCACGTGATGCCCACAGTATGCAAGGTGTTCGGCAACAGCGATGATATGTTCATCAAAAAACTGCACTTCATCGATCGCAACCATATGTATTTCATCATTTACGTAATCTAAAATGTCTTCAGCCTGAGTTACAGCTCGAGCTATCGTTTTCGTCCCGTTGTGAGAAACAACTTCCTCTTCGCTGTATCTATTGTCAAATGACTGCTTAAAGACGACGACCGAAACATTGCCGTAAGCCGCGCGGCGAACGCGCCGGATTAACTCTTCAGACTTACCGGAAAACATGCTGCCACAGATGACTTCAATTTCTCCTTGATTGTATCTACGCTGCACCGTTCATTCCTCACTTTCCTCATCATTCAATGCCGGGCACCGAAAACTCTCTTCCTCTTTTCCCAACACATTTCCTTTATTTTTGATCAACCGAACGTAATTATACAGCTCGGTTAACCAAAAGAAAAGACTCTGTTAATCAATCATGTTGAGTAAGTTAATGACAGAGGCGAAGGCACGTGCACCCTCTCCCCCTCTGCATTAAGCTTCCAACAAGAGCACTTAACAGAGCCAAAGAAAAAACAGGCAAGCGGCGTCCTCTTACCTGTTATCAAGCGACTGCTTAGTTCATGTTGTATTTCTTCTTAAAGCGGTCAATGCGTCCGCCAGTATCAGCAAGACGTTGCTTACCAGTGTAGAACGGATGAGAATCAGAGCTGATTTCAACCTTGATGAGCGGGTATGTGTTCCCGTCTTCCCATTCGATGGTTTCTTCTGATTCATACGTAGAACCACTTAGAAACTTAAAGCCTGTACCTGTATCCAAAAAAACGACTTTTTTGTACTCTGGGTGGATATCTTGTTTCATCTAAAATCACTCCTTCTGCCCTGAATCCTCTAGAAACAGAGTTGGTATTCACACATAGAAGAATTATAGCAAGGCGCACTTACTTTTTCAACTGTTTTTCCCTATCCCTTTAAAACTTTTCCCTTTTAATTACTTTTTCCAGCTGTTGGACGTGATTTTTCCTTGTTCATTTCCTCAAAAAATTCTTCATTGGTCTTTGTATCCTTAATCCGGCGAATAAAATGATCGACAAAGTCAGGAGAATCGTTCATCGTTTTTCGCATCGCAAATGTTAGGTCAAGCTGTTCTTTGGATACAAGCAACTCTTCTTTGCGCGTGCTGGAACGACGGATATCGATGGAAGGGAAAATACGACGCTCTGATAAACGGCGATCCAAATGTAATTCCATATTCCCTGTTCCTTTAAATTCTTCATAAATGACATCGTCCATTCGAGAGCCTGTCTCTACAAGGGCCGTTGCCAATATCGTTAAGCTGCCGCCTTCTTCGATATTCCGTGCAGCTCCAAAGAATCGTTTCGGACGGTGAAACGCTGCTGGGTCAATACCACCAGATAGCGTACGGCCGCTTGGTGGTATCACAAGGTTATAAGCACGTGCCAGCCGGGTGATGCTGTCCATTAAAATAACAACGTCTTTCTTTTGTTCAACCAGACGCATCGCTCGCTCAAGAACCAATTCAGCTACTTTAATGTGATTTTCAGGGACTTCATCAAACGTTGAACTCACGACTTCCCCGTCCACAGAGCGTTCAATATCGGTCACTTCTTCCGGGCGTTCATCAATTAATAATACAATAAGTTCAGTTTCCGGATGGTTTTCTGTCACACTATTAGCTACTTCCTTCATGAGCGATGTTTTTCCTGCTTTTGGAGGAGCTACAATCAATCCACGCTGGCCAAAACCAACTGGAGTAATCATGTCCATAATACGTGCAGAGGTACGCCCAGGAGTTGTTTCAAGTTCCATTTTATAATTTGGATAGAGCGGTGTTAAAGCAGGAAAGTGCGGGCGACTTTTTGTCGTTTCCGGCTCATCTCCGTTTACTGCTTCTACTTGCAGAAGCCCGTGATATTTTTCCAAATCTTTAGGAGGGCGAACTTTCCCAGAGACCTTATCTCCATTTCTCAATTCGAACCGGCGAATTTGAGAGGCTGAGATATAAATGTCTTCTGAGCTCGGCAAATAGTTAATAGGCCGCAGAAAACCATAACCTTCTGTTTGAATAATCTCAAGCACGCCTTCCATAAACATGAGACCGTCACTTTCTGCCTGCGCCTTTAAAATGGCAAAAATTAACTCCTTTTTGTTTAATTTACTATAGTAGGAGATTTTATGTTCTTTCGCCAGGCGATACAATTCCTTTAAGCTTTTTTCTTCCATATCTGAGATTTTTAAACCCACTAAAAGTCACCACTTTTCTTCCGTTTTTCTTCTGTATATTCTTACTTGTCTTAAGCGATAGAGTCTAAGGATTGGGAAATTTAAATTAAAGGAGTAGAATAAGGATCGGCTGAGTCAGACACCTTTCCTAAATGAGGAGGGGAAGTGTTCCGTGAAATATCTTACAACCTTCTTTTCATTGTACCTGTTAACACAAACATATTTCAATAGAAAAGAGACATGACAAGTTTCTACTAAGCTGGAACGATCTCTAAACCAATCTTTCTCCACATAAAAACGGACGAGTGTGTGGGGCGCACCCGTCCGTTTAAAGCATTGACCATTTCTTTACGGCTTAATCACAAAATCAGGTTTCTTTTTGACATTATGTTTTCCATCTACGAAACGAACAGTTCCAGATTTAGCACGCATGACGAGTGATTGTGTCGTAGCTTTTGCGCCTTTGTAATGGACGCCGCGTAGTAATTCGCCGTCCGTCACCCCGGTTGCCGCAAAAATCGCATCATCACCACTCACTAAATCATCCATACGAAGGACGCGATGAATATCATCAACTCCCATTCTTGAACAACGTGCTTCCTGTTCTTCATTTTTTGGGAGAAGGCGTCCTTGGAAATCACCGCCGAGGCATTTCAACGCAACAGCAGCCAGCACCCCTTCTGGAGCTCCACCGGAACCAATCAGCATGTCTACCCCAGTTTCATCAAAGGCTGTGTTGATAGCACCTGCCACATCTCCTGCGGGCAGAAGTTTAATCCGAGCTCCGGCCGTACGTACTTCTTGAATCAACTCGGAATGGCGGTCGCGATTAAGTATTAAGACGACTAGGTCTTCCACATCTTTTCCTTTTGCCTTCGCAACCGCTTCCAAGTTATCTTTAACAGGAGCTTCGAGATCTACTTTACCGACTGCTTCTGGACCGACCGCGATCTTGTCCATATAAATGTCAGGCGCATGCAAAAGATGGCCATGGTCAGCGATTGCTATAACTGCCAGGGCATTCCACAATCCGCTTGCGACAATATCTGTCCCTTCTAGTGGATCAACTGCTACATCGACACGCGGGCCAAAACCTGTACCGAGTTTTTCATCGATATAAAGCATAGGAGCCAAATCACGCTCCCCTTCCCCAATAACCACGGTCCCTTTCATTGGGATCGTATCAAATACATCTCTCATGGCACTAGTGGCTGCCTCATCTGCGTCTTCCTTTTGGCCGCGCCCCATCCAGCGTGCTGATGATAAAGCAGCTGCTTCTGTGACCCGTACTAATTCCATTGACAAGCTTCGTTCCATGCGATTTCCCCCTTATCCTTTTACCGTTCATTTGCCCGCAATGCCTCGACTTCTTCCCTAGAGGCTTTAGCTCTCCAAATCTTAGCTCCGATTCCTTTTAATTTCGCTTCTAATCGTTCGTAGCCTCGTTCGATATGGTGCACATCAGCAATCTCTGTCACACCATCCGCCATTAAGCCTGCTATAACTAGCGCCGCCCCGGCCCGAAGATCACTCGCTTTCACTTTCGCACCTTCTAGCGATTTTGCGCCTGTAATTAAGGCTGAACGACCTTCAAGCTTAACGTCAGCCCCCATGCGACGGAGTTCGTCCACATGTTTAAACCTGGCATTGTAAATCGTATCTGTGATAATGCTTGTGCCTTGAGCCTTCGTAAGTAAAGCTGTGGCCGGCTGTTGCAAATCGGTTGGAAAGCCAGGATGAACAAGCGTTTTAATATCTACCCGCTGTAATTCGTTTCCTGGACGAATAAGGAGCTGCTCATCTCCTTCTTCAATTTGCACACCCATTTCCCGCAGTTTGGCTGTTAATGGTTCAACATGATCAGGAATGACATGGTCAATCAACACTTCATTTCCAGCAGCTGCTGCTGTAATCATATAGGTTCCCGCTTCGATCCGATCAGGGATAATTGAATGAGCACAGCCTGACAACGTTTGCCGGCCATCAATTCGAATCACATCTGTGCCGGCGCCTTTAATTTTTGCCCCCATGCTTGATAGAAGAGTAGCCACATCAATAATTTCCGGCTCTTTTGCTGCATTTTCAATGATGGTTTGTCCTTTTGCCCGCGAAGCAGCAAGCATAATGTTAATCGTTGCCCCCACACTGACAACATCCAGGTAGATTCTAGCACCACGCAGTTCTTTGGCTCGTAAACAAAGCATGCCCCGGTCATTTGTGACTTCAGCACCTAATGCTTCAAAGCCTTTAATATGTTGATCAATTGGACGCGGTCCCAGGTCACATCCCCCAGGAAGACCGAGCGTTGCTTGTTTGAACTTGCCGAGCATGGCCCCCATCATATAATAAGACGCACGCAGCTTTTTCATCTGGCCGTTTGGCATTATTTCCGGCCGTGCACTTTGGGGATTGATTGTCATCTTCGTCCCTTCATGGTGAATGAAGGCACCCGACGCTTGGAGAATTTCGCCTAAATGTTCAACGTCTGAAATAAGCGGCAGATTATCAATCGTAACCGTCGAATCTGCAAGCAGAGCAGCAGGTAATAAAGCGACAGCGCTGTTTTTTGCCCCGCCTATCTGCACCGTTCCTTGCAGCGTATGGCCCCCTTCAACTAACAATTTATCCATAAAGAGACTCACTTCCTCATATCTAAAGCTAATCTAGTTCGTCAAGTCACCTGCTGGCAGTATTAAGTACGTGTAAAGGCTGTATTCGTAAACGTTAACCATTCCAGTCGGCCAAGAACTTTTCAATTCCTTGGTCAGTTAATGGGTGTTTTACAAGCTCAGGAATAACTTTAAACGGAATCGTTGCAATGTCTGCACCTCGTGCAGCAGCTTCTGAAACATGCATAGAATGGCGAACTGAGGCGGCAATAATCTCCGTTTCAATTCCGTGTACGTCAAAGATATGGCGAATTTCTTCAATCAGTTCAAGCCCATTGTGGCCAATATCATCAAGGCGCCCAATAAATGGAGAAACATAGGTAGCACCTGCTTTAGCCGCCATTAAAGCCTGAACGGAAGAAAACACTAGGGTTACGTTGGTATCAATACCTTCTTCGCTAAACGCTTTAACAGCTTTTAATCCTTCAAGCGTCATTGGCACTTTCACGGTAATGTTAGACGCAATCTTTGCCAATTCTCGGCCTTCTTCGATCATTCCTTCCGCTTCTGTAGAAATAACCTCTGCGGAAACCGATCCTTCCACGGTAGAAGTAATCTCTTTCAGACGCTCGTGAAAATCGACTCCTTCTTTGGCTACCAGGCTTGGATTTGTTGTTACACCAGCTAGAAGACCAAGATCATGAGCTGTGCGAATTTCATCTATATTCGCTGTATCGACAAAAAATTTCATACGAAAACGCCTCCAATTAAGTATATATAAATACAACTGAAGAGTTAACGGACACCCCTTTCCCGCACATGAGAAATTGACCAGTTTCCATTAACTCTCCAGAAGAAAAAAGTAAAACAGCAGGTCCCTCATGCTTGAAGAAGAGAACCGTAACACTCTTCGTCAGGATGAGGGTTATTGACTGCTCGCCTTTTGCTTTCTTTCCGTGTTATAGCCTACGCTTGGTTAGAGGAACCAAAGTCGCGCATTTTGCCTTTTACAGTTTCTTTGATTGCTTCTTTAGCCGGACCTAAGTATTTGCGTGGGTCATATTGGTTCGGCTGTTCTTCAAAGACTTTCTTTACAGCTTCAGTCGCTGCAATTTGGCTTTCTGTATTTACGTTCACTTTAGCATGACCAAAGCGAATTGCTTTTTGTACGTCTTCTACTGGCAAGCCAGTCCCACCGTGAAGTACAAGCGGAATGCCGCCAACCATTGAATTAATTTCTTCCATGCGGTTGAAACCAAGGTTTGGTTCACCTTTGTATGGGCCGTGCACAGAACCTAGAGCTGGCGCGAAGCAGTCTACGCCTGTTTCACGTACAAGTTCTTCGCACTCTTCAGGAATCGCGTAAGCCGCTTCTGCATCATCGACAATGAGATCATCTTCTTGTCCGCCAATGCGGCCGAGCTCAGCTTCTACAGAAACACCTACAGCGTGAGCAACCTCCACTACGCGTTTTGTAAGCGCAATGTTTTCAGCTAGAGGATAATGAGACCCATCGATCATTACGGAAGTAAAGCCAGCATGGATCGCTTCCACACACTTTTCAAAGCTTGAACCATGGTCGAGGTGAATCGCAACTGGCACCGTGATTTCATAAGCTTCCATTAAGGATTCAACCATATTAACAACTGCTTTAAACCCGCCCATATAGCGAGCAGCACCTTCTGACACACCACAGATAAGTGGAGATTGTTCTTCTTCCGCAGCTTGTAAAATAGCTTGGGTGAACTCCAAATTATTTAAATTATACTGCCCTACTGCATAATTGTTGGCTTTCGCCGTTTCCAGCATCTCTTTCATTGAAACGAGTGGCATGGTAACTCCTCCTTTTTCTTCTATCGAATTCTTGCTAATGGAAAACGCGCCTACCCTACGTTTGAAAACCCTGTTATAGGTTGTGAAAAACAGGTATTAGAACAGGAAAACAGCCGGCATACCGCAACTTCCTACGGCTGGCTGTTCTATGTTTCCTTTCTATTCTATCCATTAGTATCTTTCGCCATTATATCATATTAGATAAGAATTTCACCTGTTGATTCACTACATTATTAGGGAAGTTTTAGGAATTAATAGCAAGAGGTGCATTTTAATACCACTTGCCGCATTTCTTCAATGTCAAAAGGCTTGGGAAAATGAGAAACGACCCCAAGCTCCTCTGCCTTGTTTAACATATTCAGTTCTTCATAAGCTGTCATCATAATCACCGGGCAGGAATACTTTTCTTCGCGTATAACCTCAAGAATTTCAATTCCATTCATGCCCGGGATTTTCATATCTAATAATATAAGGTCCGGGTCTTCTTTTCTAGTAAGTGCCAGGGCTGTATCCGCTGTACCCGCCTCCAGCACTTTATGTCCATCTTTTTTTAAAATTTCCTGGAGCAACACGCGGATCCCGGGTTGGTCATCAACGATCAACACTTTAGACATGTTCTATTCTCTCCTTTGCCGGAAACACCGCCTTAACCCTATTTTTCTTTATAAAACGTTCATTGGTCTCCTTATTCTTCTATTATATTGAAATTTTGTTTCATTTTAAAGAAATTTTTCCTAAGTATTTCCTGAGAAAGAGAAGCTGTTCCTTTCTTTTTTTGATGAAATGGGTGAAAATAACCATTAGCACGCTTTTGAAAGGAGAGCATAAATCTTGAGCAAAATGTTTACAACTCAGCTGCAAGCTGTTTTTCAAAAAATCCAAAATGATGAAGAGGCATTAGAAGATAGCGCCCGGCTCTTGGCACAAGCTACTGTCGGAGAAGGTACGATCTATATAACCGGGTCTGGCCCAACAAAAGAACTCGCCAAGCTGGCTTTAACGATAAAAGAGAGCCCTAAAGATGTAACATGGCTAGAACCAGGGGAGGCGCTTCCCATCTTCCACCCAGCCGACAGGGTGCTTTTATTCAGTGGTGATGAAGATGAGGACGAGATGACTCACTATGCGCAGTCTATATATAAAACAGAAGTTCCTTTTATTTCGATCGGCTCCTTTCAACCGGAGGTCCCTGCTCAAGAAGGGGTACTAGAGCCGGTTCATTTGCCTACTTATGTAAAAGGGGGGCTTGTACCAGATGAGGAGGGCACAAGACACGGCCATCCCGGTGAATTAGCTGCACTTTACGCGTACCAATTGTTGTTACTCGTTTTACAGGAAATGATCGAAGAGTAAATTTACAGGCCTTTATATAAGGGGCGTTACAGAGCTCAGTGGAGGTTACACCGGCCGTAAGAGGGAGAACACCTCAGCCAACCCGGCACTCAGCTCAGCGTAGTAATGGTGACATTCTAAAAAACAACCAAAAGAAAAAGCCTCTTTCTCCATAAAGTTTGGAGAAAGAGGCATCTTTTATGGTATTACCGGAATAGATGTCCGTAAGCGAGAAGGAGCTGGCCAAAAAGCTAGCTCCTTCTTAATTTATCTAGCATCCTCGGCGGTGAAGAAGGGCTCTGCGTCGCTAAGCCAGCCCGCTCCGCTTTTCTCTGTCCAGCTGCAAGCAGCAGGGGCTCGAGGTCATAAGCCGTTCGCCTTCAAAGTTAAAGAGCGACTTTGACGCCGCCCGTCTTATGCTTGACGCCCCTGAACGCTGCTTTCCGCTTTTCTGTCTAGCTTCGCGGGCTAACGACTTGAGATCCCTTTTCCCCGCACTGCGGCGGCGACAGCCTCCTCGGCGGTGAAGAAGGGCTCTGCGTCGCTAAGCCAGCCCGCTCCGCTTTTCTGTCTAGCTGCGGCGCTTAGATGCTCGAGGTTTTTTCTAGTCCTGACTCCGCGTAGCAGGCTACGCTGCGCAGTTCTAGAAAAACTTGTCGCATCTGAGCAAAGCGCCTCCGCTTTTCTTTTTACCCTCTGGCGGCTCCTATGAATTCTCGGAATAGAGGCTGCGGGCGGGTTGGTCGGGAAACGAATTCTGGATGAAATTGTGAAGCCACAAAATATGGGTGATCCGCAATTTCAATAATCTCTACTAAACGGCCATCCGGGCTTGTCCCCGAGAAGATAAAGCCTGCGTTTTCTAATGCTTCACGGTATTGGTTGTTAAATTCATAACGGTGGCGGTGGCGTTCGTAGATTACTTCTTGCTCATACGCTGCTTTTGTCACCGTTCCTTCTTGCAGTTTACATGGGTAAAGACCAAGGCGAAGGGTTCCTCCCATATCCTCTACATCTTTTTGCTCTGGTAATAGGTCAATGACTGGGTTTGGCGTTTCTGGTTCTAGTTCAGCCGACCCTGCCTCTTCAATACCGGCCACGTTGCGAGCAAATTCTACCGAAGCTAGCTGCATCCCTAAACAAATACCGAGGAATGGAACTTTGTTTTCACGTGCATATTGAATGGCGTGAAGTTTCCCTTCAATGCCGCGGTCCCCAAAACCGCCTGGTACGAGGATGCCGTCCGCGTTTTGCAGCTTTTCCTGTACGTTTTCTGCCGAAACGTCTTCAGCGTTAATCCAATCAACTTCCACGTCGGCATCAAATGCATAGCCAGCATGCTTCAGCGACTCTACTACAGATAAATAAGCATCAGGAAGAGCTACATATTTACCCACCAAAGCGATCTTTACGGTTCCATTTAGATTTTGTACTTTTTCTACGAGAGCTTTCCATTCTGTCATATCCGGCTCATCAGTTGTAAGCCCCAGGTGTTCACATACGAGCTCATCTACTCGCTGGCTTTGCAGCTCAAGCGGCACTTTATAGAGCGTGTCCGCATCGCGTGCTTCAATAACTGCATTTTTATTAATGTCACAGAAGAGCGCAATTTTTTCTTTCATGTCCTGCGGGACCGGACTTTCGGTACGAACGACAATCATGTTTGGCTGAATACCAAGACTTCTTAATTCTTTGACGCTGTGCTGAGTCGGTTTCGACTTCATTTCACCTGCTGCCGACAAGTAAGGGATCAATGTACAGTGAATGTACATGACTTGGTCGACCCCTACATCACTTTTAATTTGGCGGATCGCTTCAAGGAAAGGCAAACTTTCAATGTCTCCGACCGTTCCGCCAATCTCTGTGATAACCACATCTGCGCCTGTTTCTCGCCCGGCACGGTAGACCCGCTCTTTAATTTCGTTGGTTACGTGTGGAATAACCTGTACTGTGCCGCCTAGATAGTCGCCCCGGCGTTCTTTGCGAATAACAGAAGAATATACTTTACCAGTAGTGACGTTGCTGTTTTGACTTAAGTTAATATCAATAAAGCGCTCATAATGGCCTAAATCTAAGTCTGTTTCCGCTCCGTCGTCCGTTACAAAGACCTCACCGTGCTGGTAAGGACTCATCGTACCAGGGTCGACATTAATATATGGATCAAATTTTTGAATGGTTACCTCAAGGCCTCTGTTTTTTAGAAGACGTCCAAGAGAAGCTGCCGTGATTCCTTTACCTAGCGAAGAGACAACTCCGCCAGTCACAAAAATATACTTCGTTGACATGATGATTCATCGACTCCTTTTATACTTTCCATTTTTACCATAGTTTTTTACTATAACTAGACACTTCACAGCGGCCTCTGAGATGTAGGGAACGTCTAAAGAAAGGTAATCACCGTGGCAGTCTCCACTGTCATGAGTGTCTTCATCAGGAGTAAGCCTTTTTTCGTCAGCTCCGGGCTGGAAACGACAAAGGTCATTACGTTCTACATTCACGCATTGCTCCCTTTTAAAACGACCCTTGCTTGCCATAGGCTGCCACAGCATAGCGGCTACCAACTCTCGTTCGCAATCTGGCTTGCCACAAAGCAAGGTGCACCTCAAACGTTTTACTTCTCTCTTCACCTTTTAGCAGGCTAAACGTTCTTGCTGCACATGAAAAACAACTTCTCTTGCTTGTCGTCTTTCCTCTTCTTCTATTCTTTTCCCAACTACCTCTAATCATAAGACTATATTAGCTTTTCACTTGAAAAGCTAAATGAGGCTAACCCCTCACAAGTTAGGCGCCAAACCAAAACCACTTCTATGATTTAAGTTGGCGCGTCCCCTTACGAAGCCTTAAAATAAAAAAACAAAAGTGCCACCTCGACCTTAGTCAGGGGGCGCACTTTTGTTTATAGCTCATGCGTCATATCATCATTCGCAGTGCATACTGCGCATATTTTATAAAGCCCAACGATGATTTTACTCGGGCGCTTATAAAAAGTCAAGATAAGAAATCAAGATTTGAAACCTACATTTTTCCAAATTTCAAATTCTATTCTTCGTCTTCAGAAGTTCCTGAAGTTGATGTGGTATCATCAAACGGATCAAGCTCATCTGTTTCTTCAAATGCTTTGTCTTCCTCCTGGGAAAGCTCATCCAGCTCATCTTCCAGGTCTTCAAGGCCTTCATCGAGTTCGTCCTCTTCCACAAAGTCGTCCTCAAGGTCAGCAGCTTTTTTCTTCTTCGGTTTAATCGTAGCCGACAGATCTTCGTCGGATTGATCAACAGAATACCAAGCTTTTAAGCCCCAGTGATTGTCCCCTAAATAAGCAAAACGGGCATCAATGTTCATCGTCGTAAACACCTTTGTGATACGTTCTAAACGCTCATTTTCATCCATGTTTTTAACCTTAGCCACTTTTTCAAACAAGTCGTGGTAAGGGTACGGCTTATTCTCCTCTTTTAAAAGAATATGGGCCACTTCAATTGCTGCCATCTCTTCAATTTGTTCCTGGCTATACTCTTTAATACTCATGGACCCCACGTCCTTTCCGTTCATTTTTCCAACGCGCCACAATCGATGTTACAGTTGATCTATGTGCAGTTCCAGTTTGTCACGTGCATAAAGCAAAAATCATCTTTTCCATTATAAACATATTTATTCGTGGAATGCCAGTTCGAACCGATATTTTTTATACATTCCCAAACAGCCCCTTCTCATCATTTCACCATCTCCCCTTTGTGCGCCTTACCGGATGCTACTTTTCTTTCACCTCTACCCCTATTTTATACATTAAAACCCTATGCATGGAGTCAAAAAGAAAACAAGCGGGCTTCTTTATGAGGAAGAAGCTCCGCTTGTTCTTCTTACATATTGCGCCGATACTTACCGCCGACTTCGTATAAGGCATGGGTGATTTGCCCAAGACTTGCTACTTTCACTGTTTCCATTAACTCTTCAAAAATATTGCCGCCATTTACTGCCGTTTTCTGCAACTGTTTTAACGCATGCTCCCCAGCGTCTTGATTTCGTTTTTGGAAAGCACGTAATTTAGCAATTTGCCCGTCTTTTTCTTCTTTTGAAGCCCGGGCAAGCTCCATATCAAACTCTTCCTCTTCTTGTACTGGGTTTAGGTACGTGTTGACACCGATGATTGGCAGTTCACCACTATGCTTTTTCATTTCATAATACATTGACTCTTCCTGGATCTTGCCGCGCTGATACTGGGTTTCCATCGCTCCTAACACCCCACCGCGATCATCAATCCGCTCGAGTTCACGCAGTACTGCTTCTTCTACAAGCTCAGTCAATTCTTCTACGATAAATGAACCTTGATGCGGGTTTTCATTTTTAGCAAGGCCCATTTCTTTTGTAATGATCATTTGGATAGCCATCGCACGCCGCACGGAATGTTCCGTTGGTGTGGTAACAGCTTCATCATAAGCATTTGTATGAAGCGAGTTGCAGTTATCATAGATCGCAAGAAGTGCCTGGAGCGTCGTGCGGATATCATTAAAATCTACTTCCTGAGCGTGAAGCGAACGCCCCGAGGTCTGAATATGATATTTCAGTTTTTGTGAGCGTTCCCCCGCGTCGTAGCGTTCTTTCATGACTGTCGCCCAAATGCGGCGAGCAACCCGGCCAATAACGGTGTACTCCGGGTCGAGGCCATTGCTGAAAAAGAAGGATAGATTGGGGGCAAAGTCATCGATATCCATACCCCTGCTCAAGTAATACTCCACATAGGTGAACGCATTAGCAAGCGTAAAGGTGAGCTGGCTGATTGGGTTAGCACCGGCTTCAGCGATGTGATACCCCGAAATCGAAACAGAATAATAATTGCGCACATTATGGTCGATAAAATACTGCTGAATATCTCCCATCATGCGAAGCGCAAACTCCGTGGAAAAAATACACGTGTTCTGGCCCTGGTCTTCTTTTAAAATATCTGCCTGTACGGTGCCGCGCACGACTGAGATCGTTTCGGCTTTCAATGTTTCATATTCATTGGCGTCTGGCTTGCGCCCTTCGTTCTCTTCAAAGCGTTCCACCTGCTGTTCAATCGCTGTATTCATAAACATCGCTAAAATAATCGGAGCCGGGCCGTTGATTGTCATGGAAACGGAAGTGGAAGGAGCTGTTAAGTCAAAGCCTGCATAGAGCTTCTTCATATCTTCAAGGGTGCATATGCTCACCCCGCTTTCCCCTACTTTTCCATAAATATCCGGCCGTTCATCAGGGTCTTCCCCGTACAAAGTCACCGAATCAAAAGCTGTTGAGAGCCGCTTTGCTTCATCATCTTTAGACAAATAATGAAACCTGCGGTTGGTCCGTTCAGGAGGACCTTCTCCGGCAAATTGCCGTTTGGGGTCTTCTCCTTTCCGTTTAAATGGGAACACCCCCGCTGTAAACGGAAATTTCCCCGGAACATTTTCCTTAAGCGACCAGCGTACGATTTCTCCCCAATCTTTAAATGCAGGAAGTTGAACACGGTTAATTTTTAACCCGGACAACGTTTCGGTATTTAAGTCATTAATGATTTCTTTACCACGGATCACGGTCGTATGGGTATCCCCGCTGTATTCTTCCTGCAAAGCTTCCCAGCCGTCAAGAATATCACGCGTGCGTGGATCCAGCTTCTGTTCGCGTTCAGCTCTTAACGATTCTAGTTCGTTTAAGGTTGTTTCATATTCATAGCCTTGCTCGTTTAACATGTGAATGGTGCCCTCAAGTTGAAATAGTTTGCGGGCGAATTCAGCCTGGATATCTGCCCATTCTTTGTAATTTCGTACGGTACGAACAATATCGCGCAAATAATGAACTTGATCAGGCGGAATAATGTGGTCTTTCACCCCTGCTTCGCCCTCGGTGTCAATGGCAGTCTCCCATGCTGTGCCGCAGTTTTCATTTAACACATTGACCAAAGCAGCAAACAAAATATTGGTGCCTGGGTCATTGAATTGGCTGGCGATCGTAGCATATACTGGCATCTCAGCAGGGTCCCCGTCAAACAGCAAATGAGCACGTTGGTATTGTTTACGCACGTCGCGCAAGGCATCTTCAGAACCTTTACGGTCAAATTTATTAATCGCAATCAAATCAGCATAATCAATCATATCGATCTTTTCCAACTGAGACGGGGCACCAAATTCACTAGTCATTACATACATTGAGACATCGGAAACTTCTGTTATTTCGGCATCACCCTGGCCGATACCACTCGTTTCTACAATGATTAAGTCAAAGCCGGCTGCTTTTACAACTTCTAATGCCTCTTCAATATTTTTGGTCATTTCCGTTTTCGACCCGCGTGTGGCGAGCGAACGCATAAACACCCGCTTTGAATGAATAGCATTCATGCGAATACGGTCGCCAAGTAATGCTCCGCCTGTTTTTTGTTTGGTCGGGTCAATAGAGAGAATAGCAACTGTTTGCTCAGGGAATTCGTTTAAAAAGCGGCGGACGAGCTCATCAGTTAAAGAGCTCTTCCCTGCTCCCCCCGTGCCAGTAATACCTAGAACCGGTGCCTGGCCGGCCTGCAGCTCCTTTAATTCTTCGAGTGCTTTTTTCGCTGTGCCATCTGCCTGCTCTTCACTTTCTACGACGCTTAACACACGGGCAATTGCACGTTCTTCTCTGTTTTGAAGCGCTTTCAAATCTGCTTGGATTTGTTTTGGAGTTGGAAAATCACATTCTTCTATCATGCGGCTGATCATCCCGGGAAGTCCTAACGTTCGCCCATCTTCAGGAGAAAAGATCCTGGCTACCCCGTAACGATGCAATTCTTCAATCTCAGGAGGGGTAATCACCCCACCGCCCCCTCCGTATAAACGAATGTGGTCTGCTCCTTTTTGCTTGAGCAGGTCAAAACAGTATTTAAAATATTCGATGTGTCCTCCCTGGTATGATGAAATCGCGATACCTTGCACATCTTCATGGATGGCTGCATCCACTACTTCTTCGACCGAACGGTTGTGACCGAGATGGATCACTTCTGCTCCGCCGGCTTGGAGTAAGCGACGCATAATATTAATCGAAGCATCATGCCCATCAAACAAACTAGAAGCTGTGACAAAACGAACGTGCGTTTTTGGCTTATACATCGTTTTTTCTGCCATTCCTTCGTTCCCCTTTCCGCTTTTCAGCTCTTTGCCTCGTTAGTTGAACTCAGTCCACCTAACAGCTGTTCAAGCTGATAATCCGTGTATTCTTCGAGTGTAAAACGTTTGGAAAGCGTCCAACGCCGAAACGACCACATATGGCCTTTAACCATGATGTTCTCTGCTGTTAATTTAATCACCCGCTCATCCAGGTCAAGTACACCCTGCCGGCAGCAATCACGGACCACTTCTTCGACTCGTTGAGTCATCTCCTCTTCTCGCTTTAAAACATAGGGCAGGGCTTCGTGCGGAAGCGATTTTGCTTCTTGATACATAACGAGGACTTCATCCTGCATTTCATCAACTACTTTAAACAAGGAGCGAACCGCTTGCTTTAAGTAATCCATGCCTGCTTCTTTTTGATCCAAATGTGCTTCTAGACGCTCCATTACTTCTTCATACACAGAATCACAGACGAGATACAACACATCTTCTTTAGAACCGATATACTCATACAACGTGCCGATGCTAAAGCCGGAATGCTTAGCAATCTCCCGGGTGGTCGTGCGGTGGAAACCTTTTTCTTTAAAAAGGGAGACAGCCCCTTTTACCATTTGCTCCCGTCTTTTTTTAATTAACGTCTGATCTTTGACCATAGACGGAACGTTTTTTTTCTTAGTACTCATGAAGAGCCCTCCCTTCCCATTTCAAACTTACTCTTAATCGGCAAGCAGCATTTTCGAAATTACGAGGCGTTGAATTTCATTGGTCCCTTCATAAATCTGGGTAATTTTTGCATCACGCATATACCGTTCAACAGAGTAATCTTTTGTATAACCATAACCACCAAACACTTGCACGGCTTCGGTGGTGACTTCCATCGCTGTATCGCCGGCAAACAATTTCGACATCGCTGACTCTTTGCTATAAGCAAGTTTCTCTGATTCCCTCCAGGCAGCCTGATAGGTAAGGAGGCGGGAAGCTTCTACTTTCGTCGCCATGTCTGCCAGCTTAAACGCCAGCCCCTGCTGTTGGCCGATTGGCTTGCCAAACTGCTTGCGCTCTTTTGCATAAGAAGTAGCAGCATCCAATGCGCCTTGTGCGATGCCCACAGCTTGGGCAGCGATACCATTGCGACCGCCGTCAAGCGTCATCATTGCAATCTTGAACCCTTCTCCTTCTTCGCCCAGTAAGTTCTCAGCCGGCACACGGCAATCTTCCATAATAATTTCTGTTGTCGGTGAAGAACGGATGCCGAGCTTTTCTTCTTTCTTTCCAATAGAAAAGCCTTCAGCGTCTTTTTCCACAATAAAAGCACTGACTCCTTTATGTTTCTTCTCCGGCTCCGTTAAGGCAAACACCACGTAAATGTCAGCAATGCCTCCATTGGTGATAAAAATCTTGGAGCCATTTAAAATGTAATCATCACCTTTTTTCTCAGCTGTCGTTTTCATACTTGCTGCATCTGAGCCTGAACCTGGCTCGGTTAACCCATACGCACCAATTTTTGTTCCTTCGGCCAACGCTCGCAGGTACGTCTGCTTTTGAGCTTCGGTACCAAATGAATAAATCGGCCAGCCTGCCAATGAAATATGAGCAGAGAGCGTCACTCCCATTGAAGCACAAACACGGGACAACTCTTCGACAGCAATACAATAACTGACGTAATCTGCCCCAATGCCTCCGTATTCTTCCGGCCACGGAATCCCGGTTAACCCAAGATCGGCCATCTGTTTAAACAGCTCCATATCAAACCGTTCTGCTTCATCCCGCTCAGCTGCTGTTGGTGCCACTTCATTCTCTGAAAACTCCCGTACCATTTTGCGAATCATTTGTTGCTCATCCGTTAACAAAAAATTCATTGCTCTCTCTCCCTTTTGTTTGCCTTGACCAAACTAAGACCTACTCATCATTCCAAGTAAACACTGCCTGCAGGCCTTAAGGTCATTTGGTTGATATCTAACTTGAGTATCTACTGGTCGAGGAGGCCCCTGCTAATAACGTGCCGCTGTATTTCACTGGTCCCCTCATAGATCTCACACACCTTCGCATCTCTGAAAAAACGTTCAGCCGGGTACTCGGTTGTATAGCCGTAACCGCCGAAGATTTGTACTGCTTCTGTAGCCACTTTCATCGCATTTTGCGAAGCAAATAACTTAGCCATAGAAGCTATACTGCCTCCCTCTTTTCCTTGCGAACGCAAATTGGCAGCGTGGTAGGTTAGCAGTTTAGCGGCTTCTGTTTGCGTAGCCATATCAGCTAACTTAAAAGCAATCCCTTGTTGTTTGCCAATTGACCCTCCAAACTGCTTTCGTTCCTTTGCATAAGACGAAGCTGCTACAAGCGCTCCTTCAGCAATTCCCAGCGACTGAGCAGCAATGCCTATCCGACCGGCATCTAAATTAGACATAGCAATCTTAAAGCCTTCTCCTTCTTCCCCTAAGCGATGGTGAACTGGTACTTTGGCATCTTCGAAAATAAGCTCAGTCGTATTAGAACCTCTCAGCCCCATTTTTTTCTCTTTGTTGCCGATTTGAAAGCCAGGTGTCTCCTTATCCACAATAAAAGCAGTAATCCCTGCTTTTTTAGCAGCTGGGTTGGTAGAAGCAAAAACAATATACGTATCAGCTGCTCCGCCATTAGTGATAAAGACTTTAGATCCATTTAATATATAGTGCTCGCCTTGTTTGACGGCAGTCGTTTTAAGCGCAGCGGCATCCGATCCTGCCCCCGGTTCCGTTAAAGCAAAAGCGGCTAAACTGTTTCCTTTAGCAAGTTTTGGAAGGTACGTGTTTTTCTGTTCATCGTTGCCAAAATAGTAGATAGGGTTCGTACCCACTGAAGTGTGCACGGATAATATTACCCCTAGAGCCGGAGAGACCTTTGATAATTCATGGATAGCAATGACATATGAAGTAAAGTCCATTTCCGATCCACCGTATTTTTCAGGGACCGGTATGCCCATTAACCCAAGCTCTCCCATTTCTTTTACGAGTTCAGTTGGGAAGTTATCGGCCGCTTCCATTTCTTTAACAGCCTTTTTCACCCGGTCGTTGGCAAAGTCCTGAACCATTTTTCGCATCATCTGCTGTTCCTCGCTGAAATGAAGATTCATGGTCCTCCCCCCTCTTCCTCTTACGCTTCGTATGAATAAAAACCCCGTCCTGTTTTCTTTCCAAGCCAGCCTGCTTTTACGTATTTGCGCAGCAATGGACAAGGCCGGTATTTATCATCACCAAATCCTTCGTGGAGCACTTCCATAATATAAAGGCACGTATCCAGGCCAATAAAATCAGCCAGGGTTAACGGACCCATGGGATGATTCATGCCAAGTTTCATCACTTCGTCCACCGCCTCAGGCTCAGCCACCCCTTCGTACACCGTAAATACAGCTTCATTAATCATTGGCATCAAGACCCGGTTGGACACAAAGCCTGGAAAATCATTTACTTCAACGGGCATTTTCCCAAGTGCTTCAGCCGTCGTTTTAACTACTTCATATGTCTCGTCACTGGACTGCAGTCCGCGAATAACTTCTACCAGTTTCATCACAGGGACAGGGTTCATAAAATGCATGCCAATTACTTGGTCCGGACGCTTCGTCACGTTTGCAATTTCTGTGATCGGCAAAGACGACGTATTGGTAGCCAAAATGGCATGTGGTGGCGCATGTCGGTCTAAATCCCTGAACAACTCTGTTTTTATATTCATCTGTTCAACTGCTGCCTCAATCACGAGATCCGCTCTGCCTGCATTCTCCATATCCACTGACGAATGAAGACGGCCTAAGACCGCTTCTTTCTCCGCTTTTTCCATTCGCCCTTTCTCCACTTGGCGAGAAAGCTGTTTTTCAATGCTGGCCCGGCCTTTTTCCACCCGCTCCTTGTCTATATCATGTAAAAATACTTCATAGCCTGCCTGGGCGTGGACTTGGGCAATTCCTGCTCCCATTTGCCCAGCCCCAACAACCATTACATTATTTATTTTCATATATAATAGACCTCCTTCAGCTCTACCGTTGTTTATACGCGAACTAAGACAGCGTCTCCCTGGCCCCCGCCACTACAAATGGCGGCAATACCAAGCCCGCCTCCAATTCGTTTCAATTCATGGACAAGTGTTAAGATAATGCGGGCACCGCTTGCGCCAATCGGGTGCCCGAGAGCAACGGCCCCGCCATTAACATTTATTTTTTCTGCATCTAAATGTGCAATCTGTTGGCTGGCAAGAGCGACGGCTGCAAATGCTTCGTTAATTTCAAAGCGATCGATGTCTTCTATAGAAAGACCCGTTTTAGTGAGCAAACGCTCAATCACCAGCCCTGGTGTTTTAGGAAAGTCACCAGCCTCAACGGCTAATGCTTCCTGTCCTTCAATGGTTGCTACTCGTTCCCAGCCGTTCGCTTCTACTTTATCCGCTGATGCTAAGACGAAGGCACACGCTCCGTCATTTACGCCAGGAGCATTGCCGGCCGTAATCGTTCCATCCTTCCCAAACGCTGGCTTTAACTTGGCAAGTGCTTCGCTAGTCGTGTCTTCCCGCGGTGCTTCATCACGTTCTATCAATATACGATTTCCTTTTTTATCGATTTGCTCTACCGGGACAATTTCTTCCTTGAAATAGCCTTTAGCCATTGCCGCAATGGCAAGCTGATGACTACGGGCGGCCCAGGCATCCTGTGCATCTCTGGAAATCCCCAGCTCCCCAGCTGTTTGATTTCCATAAACGCCCATGTGCACACCCGTAAAACTGCATTGTAAACCGTCTTTTATCATAAGATCTTCCAGCTTGCCATCGCCCATCCGCTCTCCCCAACGAGCACCTGATAAGGCATGAGGGGTCCTGCTCATAGACTCCATCCCCCCGGCCACGACCACGTCCACATCCTTGGCACGTATCAATTGATCAGCCAGGGTCACGCTGCGCATGCCTGAAGCACAAACTTTATTAATCGTTTCAGTCCGTGCCTCCCAAGGAAGCCCAGCAGCATGTGCAGCCTGGCGGGACGTAATTTGACCTCCCCCCGCTTGCAGCACATGGCCCATAATCACTTCCTCAATGTCATTTGTATCTACGGGAGAACGCTCCATGGCACCTTGAATAGCTGCCGCTCCTAATTCAGGAGCTGGCGTAGTCGCTAATGCCCCCCCAAACTTTGCAAATGGCGTGCGCGCCCCCGCCAGAATTAACGTTTTAGCCATTCATTCTTCCCTCCACAAGTCATTATATTTTCAAAGGTTCAACGGTTAGTGAACGAACGCTCAGTCAACAGCCCTAAAAATGTAAGCGCTTTCCAATATACTTCTAATGTAAATTAAGAAAATTAAAAAATCAAGCAGAACTTGGAATCTATTGATGAATCTCCCTCATCCAGATTGGTTAAAAAGCCCCGCTCCATTTATTGAGCGAGGCTCACTAGCGTTGGCAGGTGGGTCCTATCACCAAATTTTTAGTAGCTCTACACCACCAGCCCACCCTCTATTTTCTATTCTTCTTCAGTGACCGGCTCAATTTCCGGCTCTCTAGAAAGAACTTGATTTCCCATCACTGCGCGTTCCAAAATTTCTGCCACATCCATCGTAGCGATGTCATCTTCGACTTCTTTATCTTTTGTGCCGTCACTAAGCATCGTTAAACAATACGGACAAGCACTGCCAATGAGCGATGGGTTTGTTTCAAGCGCTTGCTCGGTGCGGGCGACATTTACGCGCTGACCCGCTTCTTCTTCCATCCACATCATGCCGCCGCCTGCACCACAGCACATGCCATCTTCTTTGTTGCGTTCCATTTCCACAATTTCCAAGCCTGGTATTGCTTCAAGAATATACCTTGGCGGATCGTAAACTTCATTATAACGACCTAAATAACAGGAGTCGTGATAGGTCATCCGCTCATTAATTGCATGTTCTGGTTTCAATTTACCTTCATCCAGCAGTTTTGCCAACAATTCGGTGTGGTGATAAACTTCTACACCTTCAAGGCCAAAGTCTGGATATTCATTTTTAAAGGTATTATACGCATGCGGGTCTATGGTTACGATTTTTTTGATATCATTTTTTTGAAATTCGCTAATGTTTGCTGTTGCTAATTCCTGGAATAAAAATTCATTTCCGATTCGTCTCGGTGTATCGCCTGAATTTTTTTCTTTGTTTCCAAGAATCGCAAACTTAACACCTGCTTCATTCATTAATTTGGCAAAAGACTGAGCAATTTTTTGGCTTCGTTTATCATAAGAGCCCATGGAACCGACAAAGAAGAGAAATTCAAGTTCTTCCTCCCGCTTTTTCATTTCTTTAATCGTTGGCGCGTCAATATCTTCACGGGCTTCCCGCCAATTTTCACGTTCTTTGCGGTTAATGCCCCACGGATTACCTTGCCGTTCAATGTTCGTCATGGCTCGCTGCGCTTCGCTGTCCATTTTTCCTTCGGTCAACACAAGGTAACGACGCATATCAATAATCTTATCAACGTGTTCGTTCATGACCGGGCATTGATCTTCACAGTTTCGGCAGGTTGTACATGCCCAGATTTCTTCTTCAGTGATCACATCACCGATTAAGCTTACATCGTAAGCAGCAGCCACTTCCTCACCCCCAGTTCCTGTAGCTGCCAACTTATTTCCTTTAGTATTACTGAAGGCAAAAGCCGGCATCCACGGTTGTCTGGAGGTCACGGCCGCCCCTTTTTCAGTTAAATGATCGCGCATCCGAATCAACAAGTCCATCGGTGAAAGCATTTTTCCGCTTCCAGTTGCCGGACACATATTCGTGCACCGCCCGCATTCTACGCAGGCATACAAGTCTAACAGCTGTTTTTGATTAAAATCTTCAATTTTTCCTTTTCCGAATTCTTCTTTTGTTTCATCTTCAAAGTCGATGGCTTCAAGCTGACCTACTTTGTGGGTTGGCCCAACATATACATTGGCGGGCCCGGCAAGCAAATGAGCATGCTTAGATTGCGGAATATATACTAAAAATGCTAACAAAAAGAACAGGTGAAGCCACCAGAAAATATAGAAAAACACCGAGGCAGCAACCGCGCCAATTGGCTCCACTGCAAACGAAACAAGAGAAGCAATCGGTTC
Source organism: Salsuginibacillus kocurii DSM 18087 (assembly GCF_000377705.1). GTDB lineage: Bacteria > Bacillota > Bacilli > Bacillales > Marinococcaceae > Salsuginibacillus > Salsuginibacillus kocurii. The sequence goes on from NZ_KB898626.1 coordinate 237,592, forward strand.
GAAAACGCTTGCATTTTTACCATCAAGCCAAACGATTTCCATACCTTTGGCAAACAATTTTGAAACCATCAAACCACCAATGAAAATAAGAACAAGACCTGCTTTCCAATTTCTCTTCAACCGAACGAGCTTCTCAATATAACGGCGGTAAAATGCCCATACTACCCCTACTAGAATAAGTAAAACGACAAGTTCTTGAAAGAGCGTAAAATATGGGTAGAGCGGACCAAATGGAAGATGTGAACCAGGATTTAAACCTTTCCAAATTACATCAACCGCACTAAATTGAACGAGTAAAAACCCATAAAAGAAAATCACATGGATGATACCGCTCTTTTTATCCTTTAGTAGTTTGGACTGGGCAAACACCTTCTCCATTACATCCTGCCAGCGTTCTTTCGGGGTTTTAATGAACTCCGGCTTTTCCCCAAGCTTAATATACTCATGTCTTGTCTTTACTAGCGAAGCAAATAAATATACTGCATACCCTGTTACAAGTAAGAACAAAACTAAATTAATCCATAAAAATGTTGTCATTCTTTTCTCTCCTTCCCCCTACAAATAATAAGCGCCCAAATCCTTACTAGCGTTGCAGCTGGCTCACGATAGAAAACCTGTATACAGTTTTACAACGCTAATGGTCGGCCTTCCCTCTTTCGCTAAAGATTCAGAACTCTTTATTTTATATGGTTGTATTATAGCAGATATCTTGGTGAATGAACATTCAGTCATGGAACTTTTTAAAATTCCTTATTCGAGTACTTATTTTTAAGAAAATGGACAACATATACAAAAGCAGCAGCGAGGAGGGAAAATAAGATGTATGTGCTACTAATCTTGGTGGTACTCATCCTCTGGATCTGTGTGGATCTAAGGATTGGGAAGCGCCGGCACAGACAACAAGAAAAGCTCCATCTTTATCCACACCGCAGTGGGAACGTCCAATTTATCACTTATGGTACGGAGTTCTTTTCCAAACTTCAACAAGACCTCCAGCAGGCTGAAAATAAGATTTATATGTCTTTTTATATATTTCGGGAAGATCAAACTGGGGAAGAAATATTAAAGCTTTTAGAAAATAAAGTACATGAAGGCGTAGAAGTCAAGCTGTTAATTGACTGGGCAGGAAATGCCCTATCTGCAAAGCGGATTAAACAACTGCAGCAATCCGGCTTATCTGTACAAAAAAGTGACTCTCCTCGTTTTCCTACACTCTTTTTTAGCCTGCAGCAACGAAATCACCGCAAAATTACAGTTATTGATGATAAGATTGCCTACTTAGGGGGGTTTAATGTTGGAGATGAGTATATTGGCAAGAAAGCGAAACTTGGCTTTTGGCGCGATTACCATCTTCGGTTTAACGGTGAAGCCGCACTAGATACTTTAAGTGAATTTAAAAACGATTGGGAGAAGACAACTGAACACGGGAACTATTCTTCTCAAGCACTGAATGAATTGCCAACTGGGAAATACCCTTACCAATTAATTGCAAGTAATGGGGTAGGATTTGAAGCCAATATAAAGGCCTACTTACAATCTGCTGAACATTCTATTTGGCTTGCTACGCCTTACTATATCCCCCCTTCTTCTCTTCATCACCTGCTTCTTAATGCTTGTCAACGTGGAGTAGATGTCCGCCTGCTTGTGCCACAGCGCTCGGATCATCCCCTTGTCAAAGCTGGCGGCTATCTTCATTACGATGAATTGCTTCAAGCTGGAGCGAAAATATATGAATATAATCGAGGTTTTTTTCATGGCAAAGCGATAGTTGTGGATGGGACTACATGTGATGTCGGCACCGCCAATTTTGATAAACGCAGTTTTTATTTAAATCGTGAAATTAATCTTATGAGCTCAGAAACCTCTCTCGTTGATGATGTGATTTCATCCTTGCAATCCGATATGCAATCAGCTGTCTTGCTAACACCTCAAGACTGGAAGAACCGAAGCTTCGGACTTAAAGTACAGGAACCAATCGCTCGCGTTCTTTCTCCATGGCTTTAATGACTTTTGCAACTATCTTTAATGGTCACCTTTTCCTCTCTTTTCTTACCTACCAGGTGGCTTTTGTAAAAGTCCTGGTGGATATTATATGGACATTTAGCTAATACCACTTTCACAGCAAAAAACCGGACATGTTTAAATACTGTCCGGTTTTTCTTGGTTTTATTTGAAATTGAAGCTAGATAGAACATAACAAAAATTTTACTTTTTTACTTGAATCAATTTCAGCATTCAAAATAAGAGGTGAACATCGACTGATGAATGTGGCATTCACTTCAGACGGGCGCTTTCCCGAGGGCTTGTCTTCAGCTAACTTTTTCTCGGTAAATACTCGAAAAAGTGGATCTTCAGACTGCGCTTTATCCTCCGGGAGTCGCCGTCTTACGTTTCAGTCCCTTTTTACATTCCATATATTCGAATCAAGTTCAGCATTCGAAATAAGAGGTGAACATCAACTAATGAATGTGACCTTCACTTCAGACGGACGCTTTCACGTAGGCTTGTCTTCAGCTAACTTTTTCTCGGTAATACTCGAAAAAGTGGATCTTCAGACTGCGCTTTATCCTCTGGGAGTCGCTGCCTTACGTTTCACTCACTGTTTTAACTCCGTATAGTAAATGAAACAATAGATATTATTCGTTTTATTGCTCATAAAACGTCATTATGAAATTGCTTCACTTGTTGTTGGACTCGTTCTAATATCATACGCAAGGCTTCTGATTTTTTGGTAGGGATTTGATGTCCTACTTTATCGATCATAATCGGATGAATTCTTGCCTGGGTAGCATGAAAATAAAAATCAGCCAAATAGCTGTGCACATACTTGTCTCTTTTTCCATACACCAACCAAATGGGTGCATCAATGAATGGCAGCTTCTCAATTAAATTGGTCCCTTTTTGTTCGAGATATAATTGGTGCACCAATTCAACATTAGCTGAAAGTGCTGTTTCTTTTATTTCTTGATAAAGGTCAGGATCCTTTGTATGAGCCTTTGCCAATACTTCCGCCAACAATCTCATATGCTCTCCCGCTGTGACAAGGAGGCCTAACCGGAATTCTTCCCGCAACAGTACTGAATTCACATCAGGAAAACCACCTAGTAACACGAGCCCTTTACAGCGCTCCGGATACATAAGGGCAAAGGTCAACGCCGTCATTCCGCCCGAAGAATACCCACAGACAACGATCCTCTCAACTGCTAAATGATCGAGAAGCTGCACAAGGTCGTGGCACCATGTTTCCATCGTAAACTCCCCCGTCCCTGTGGAGCTCCCGCCATGTCCCCTACCATCCATTGCAATGACTTTTAACGCGCCCGGGTCATTTAATAAGTGGCGAAATGAAGCACGCCCCATCGCCGGCGGATGAATAAAAACAACAGGGTCCCCTTCCCCTGTCATTTCATATGTAAGTCGCACACCTGCTTGATTAATAAATGTCTGCATACCCCTAACCCCTTTTTAAGACCCTCCAAAAAAAGGTACAATCCATAAATAAAGGCGGTAGCCTAAAAATATGCCAACAATCCCCATTACGCCTGCTAATGCAGGAGGAGCAGGCACCGGTAAGCGAAATAGGCCAAATAAAAAACCAACGAACATACCTGTAGCGAGGGCAAGTATTACTTCTTTCATCACACTCTCTCCTATTCTGTCCGAATATAAGTCCACCCATTCTTCATATCCCCATCACATTTTAAAAGCGCAACACAGCCGCTAGTAACACATCCACTCTCTATTATAAGTAAGCGGTATCACTATAGTAAACTTCACGGTTTAGAGCATTTCTAAACACATTTCTACGCTCTAGTAATATACTGAGGACAAGAACAACTTGTACCTGGCCCCCTCTCCTTAAAAATACGCCTACTGTTTTAACCTTCACTCTGCCTCTTCTTATCATACTGTTCTCTAAAGAAAACTTAGCAAAACCAAGCCTACGACGTAGGCTGAACCTTGGTAGTACTTATATCATTTCCTTCAACTTTTTATACATTCTTACGGTGCAAAAAAAACCTCCTCATGCACAACGATGCATAAAGGAGGCTCGCAAAAGGAGTAAAATGAAGCAAAGAGTATGACTACATCCAATACTTGTGTTAATCAAATCCTTCTTGATTCATTTCATCTTTTCCATTCCGTTTTGAAGTAGACCTGGAGCACTTTTACATGCGTTCAGGTGCGTGAACGCCAATAGCATTCATGCCATTTTGCAACGTGATTTGCACGGCCTTTGCCAGTTTGAGCCTGGCTTGTGTAAGCTCTGGCGCGTCTGGGTCAACCATGCGTTCTGCATTGTAAAAGCTGTGAAAGACAGCAGCTAGTTCATGCAGGTAGTTGGCTAAGCGGTGTGGTGCATATTGGTCTGCCGCTAGATCAATGATTTCAGGGAACTGCCCGACCTTCTTTAAGACGTCAATTTCTTTCTCTGAACCTAACGTTTCAATGCTTGCTTCTTCCTTGAATGCCATTCCTTTTTCTTCTGCTTGCCTAAAGATGCTGCATAAACGGGCATGGGCGTATTGAACGTAATAAACTGGGTTTTCATTGGACTCAGAAACGGCCAGGTCCATATCGAAATCCATATGGGTATCTGCACTGCGCATAGCAAAGAAATAACGAGTAGCATCCAACCCGACTTCTTCCATTAAGTCTCGCAGCGTTACTGCGTTTCCGGTCCGCTTGCTCATTTTCACTTTCTCGCCGCTTCTTAATAAGCTCACCATTTGCACAATTTCCACATCAAGCTGGGATTTTTCAAACCCTAGCGCCTGGATAGCTGCTTGCATGCGTGGTATGTAACCGTGGTGGTCAGCTCCCCAAATGTTAACCAGCTTATCAAACCCACGTTCAAATTTATTCAAATGATAAGCAATATCGGGCGCTAAATACGTGTAAGCTCCGTCCTGCTTTACAAGTACCCGGTCTTTATCATCCCCAAAGGCTGTGGAACGAAACCAAACTGCTCCATCTTCCTCATAGACGTGGCCGTCTTCTTTTAATTTGAGCAATGTCTCTTCAATTTTCCCACTTTCATAAAGGGAAGTCTCGGAGAACCAATTGTCAAACTCCACCCGGTACTGGGTAAGGTCTTCTTTAAGCTTGTCTAGTTCGTGCTTTAAGCCAAGCTCACGAAAAATAGCAAGGCGCTCTTCTTCTGCTACGCCTGCATAACGTTCGCCGTGTTCTGCAGCTAACTCTTCCCCGATGACTTTCACATCTTCACCCTGATAGCCATCCTCTGGCAGGGCTGCTTCCTGTCCGAGTGCCTGCAAATACCTGGCTTCTACTGATAAAGCCAGGTTATGGATTTGGCCGCCAGCATCATTAATATAGTACTCACGCTCCACATTGTAGCCAGCCATATCAAGAATGTTACAGAGCGAATCTCCGACAGCAGCCCCTCTGGCATGTCCTAAATGCAGGTCGCCGGTGGGATTGGCCGAGACAAACTCAACTTGAACGCGTTGACCTTCGCCGCTGTTTGTACGCCCGTATGCTTGTTTTTCCGTTAGCACAGCCGGGATAAGCTCGAGAAGATAGCGGTTGTTTAAGAAAAAATTAATAAAGCCAGGTCCTGCAATCTCTATGTGCTCAACCGAGGCCTTTTTCGTATCTAATTCTGCTGTCAGCTCTTCAGCAATTTGCCGTGGGTTCTTTTTAGCAACACGGGCAAGCTGCATGGCCATATTTGTTGCAAAATCACCATGGGCTTTTTCTTTTGGTGTCTCAAGCAGAACTGCCGGCATCTCTTCTCTTGTCGCCAGTCCTGCACGCTCTACAGCCGCTACAATCTCTTGCTTTAATGTTTCTTTTACTTGCTCAACGATCGTCATGGCTCTTCAGTTTCCTCCTCTATTGAAATCATCACATCATATCTCCCAGCGCTCGAACCTGCTAAATGCAAATCGTAGCCAAAATCTATCGTATGGCGTTTTCTTTCATGAGCAGCGGCTTCTTCCTGCCATTTTACTTCGATATGATCTGTTTTAGCTTCTGTTTTTAACTTTCCATATGGAGTGTCATACGCCCCTTCAGTCACTGTTCCGTATTGAAACACTTGCCGCATTTCAATTGGGCCTTTGCGCATAACGGTCACTTCATCAGCAGCAACCTTTAACACGGTCTTCACGTCACCTAGACCCTCTAGTTTTTCGGTAAACGTAACATACGTATAGTTTTGCTTTACATAAATTTGACCAGGGGCCTCCACTGTCATCTTGTCTTGTTCATTGCCTTGCTTAATGTTTGTTTGCATATAAACATGAACAGGGGTACTAGTAGTTGAGTTCAATTACCTTCACCTTACCTCTCCCAAAAGTTTAGCGATTTCAGCTTACGCATGCAAGTTCACATCTGATTTTTTACCTTCTACTCATCATCCTATGCGCACCCTGTTCATAACTTGTCCAATTTTCATTAATCAGTTAGCAGCATCCTAAAGCTCGACCATTTTACTGACACCTTAAGACTGGTACTCCTGTCCTTTGCCATTCGCTTTCAACGTTTGATACGCATATACAGAGATCGCTGTGTCCTGTACTCCGGTTCCTGTTAAATCGCATACAGTGATTTGTTGGTCACTCGTACGCCCGGAGACCTCTCCTTTTACTAACGGCCCCATTTCTAGTATTTGCTTGGGATCTTTGATCATTTGAGCTTGCTTGGCATGATGCAATTCTCCCATTTCCACCGCTTGGCTGTATACGTCACAAGCGACAATATCAGCTGCTTGGAAAATGTTCGGATCAAGCTCTTGTTTGTGCTCAGCATCAGATCCCATTGCTGTGATGTGAAGCTTAGGGTGAAGCCATTCTTTTTTTATAATTGCTTCTTTTGACGGGGTGGTAGTGATTACAACTTCGCTTTCTTTTACAACTTCCTCAGGAGAAGATGCTGCTTCTACTGGGACGTCCAACTTTTCCTCCATTTCTTTTTTATACGTTTCCACCTTTTCTGGTGTCCGTCCATAAACTAAAACACGGTCAAAGCCACGGGCAAGGCGCAACGCTTCTACTTGAAACCGAGCTTGAGCGCCTGTACCAATAACCCCGCACGTATTGACCGACGCAGGGGCCATATATTTGGCAGCCAGGGCTCCAGCAATGCCAGTCCGTACATCAGTTAAGTAGCCATTATCATGCATAAGGGCTTGTGGCACTCCCGTTTCTGTACTCAGTAACATCATCATGCCGCCCAGGCTTGGCAACCCATACTTTTCATTATCAAAAAAACCAGAGGAAATCTTGATCGCAAATGTTTCCAAGCCCCGAATATAAGCTGTTTTAATATCCACTTCTCCATTTTTGTCAGCTAGGTCTACCCGTGCTACCTGTGGTTGGGAAACTGCTCCTTCCGCCAGCCGCTCGAACCCTTCTTCAATTAAAGACAGCGCTTTTTCGTTCAAACCTACAACCTCTCGAATCTCTTTTTCAGAAAATAAATGCATGCTTGTTTCCTCCTTTTCCTGCATGGTTGCCCAAGTAATGATATAAGCTCAAACAAATTTATATGCTAAGGTAAGAATAATTAAGGGAAAGCAATGATATAGATAGGTGATTCTGCTTCCTTCTTTAAATGAAACTATTCATAAGAAGCTCTCGCTAGGAACAGGCAAGCGCTCGTGTTTAATAAACACACAGCTCATGGTGTACGTTGAAAATTTTATTTACTATACCCTTGTTTTCCCATCATGTACCTTCCGACCTGATATTTGCTCGTTTTCGTTTTACATGCAACGTTCTTAGTTCTATACGGAAATCAAACACCTTTAGTTGTTTCACGTGAAACAACTAAACCTTGAAAGGAGAGTCTTAATGACAACTCTTAGCGCTCAAGAAGTTTGGCAAGCTTATAGTCGCATCCACTCTACTATCATTTCCACTCCGTGCCTGTATTCTCCTTCATTATCTCAAGTTTCAGGAGTCCCTGTCTACTTGAAGCTTGAGCAATTTCAACCTAGCGGCTCATTTAAGCTCCGGGGGGCCGCCAATCATATCAGCAGCTTATCGGAAAAAGAACAAAAAAAAGGAGTTACGACCTTCTCCACCGGCAATCATGGGTTAGCAGTAGCTTATGCGGCACAAGCGTTAGAAATTGAAGCAGTCGTTTGTGTGTCCGCCCATGTGCCTGAAGCTAAAATCGAAGCTTTGAAAAAAAGCGGAGCTACCCTTCACATTGAAGGAGAAAGTCAAGATGAAGCTGCCGTCCACAGTTTAAAGTTGCAGGAGAAGGACGGACTTACCCTTATCCCTCCCTTTGACCACCCGGCTATTATTGCAGGGCAAGGAACAATCGGCCTCGAAATTTTGAGTGATCTTCCCTCAGTAAAACATGTGGTGGCCGGACTATCCGGAGGAGGGCTATTAGGAGGAATTAGTCTCTTTATGAAAGCAAACGCCCCGGAAGTTGATATGGTTGGTTTATCTGTAGAAAAAGGCGCTGCCATGGACGAAAGCTTGAGAGTTGGAAAAGTTGTAGAAGTACCTGAACACCCGACTTATGCGGACAGTCTATTAGGTGGGATCGGCATGAATAATTTATATACGTTCCCGCTTATTCAAAACTTCGTAGACCAACGCTTTCGCGTGCCTGAAGAAACCATTGCACACGGGATGGTTCACCTTTTTGAACATCATAAACTTGTCGTAGAAGGTGCTGCGGCGATCGGTGTTGGAGCACTACTTGACGGCTTCCTTTCCTTGCGTGGTCCAACGGTGATTGTGGTAACAGGCGCGGGGATAGACCCTTATCTGCATCAATCAGTTGTTTCAGCTTATTATCAAGATGACTCTGCTAAAAAGTAGTGTTACTATCTCCGCCGTAGCCTCCCTTAGCGCGTAGCGCAGGCGAGCCAAGAGCCTCCTCAGGCTAACGAATGTCTCGCGGAGCCTCGCCAGGATCGCTTTTCCCGCTGAAGCATCGGTAATTCTCAACTTATCAAAGACCTAAATAATCAACTTCTTTTAACAGAGCTAGCAAGAAAAAATAACATGCCAGCACAAGGAAATATATGTATAAATTGAGGTGTTTTTTTCCACACTAGAAGCAATAAGATGGTTTTAAATCGTGAGGTGCTTCTTGTGGAAACTAGATGGAAACGCCCCTCCCTATGGCGTTTTTCCCTGTTTTTTATTCGCTCATTTCTATTATCAGCCTCAATCGGCATGATTTTTTTACTAGCATTAATCTATTATGCTTACTCCCTAGGAGCTCCCGATGTTGAACAAGCTCACACAACCAAAATGTATGATGCTGATAACAACGCCATATTAGAAACCCACCAGGGAAAACGCCGTTATTGGGTAGATAAAGAAGATATTCAAGAGGATTATTTAACGGCTGTTAAAGCAGTAGAAGATCGCAACTTTTATAATCATGCAGGCTTTGATGTTCCCCGAATTGCAGCAGCTGCGATGATTAACCTGCAAGAAATGCGCCTGGCCCAGGGTGCTAGCACCATTACGCAGCAGTACGCCAGAAATTTATTTCTATCTCATGATAAAACATGGATGCGAAAGCTAGAAGAAGCGCTCTATACGCTGCGTTTAGAATGGCATACCGACAAGGAAGCGATCCTCGAGGGGTATGTAAATACTATTTATTTTGGGCACGGTGCTTACGGTATAGAAGCGGCTGCTAATCTTTATTTTGATAAACCAGCTTCGGACCTTTCAATGGCTGAAGCTGCCATGCTGGCTGCCATTCCAAAAGGACCTTCTTATTACTCCCCTCATGTAGACAAAGAACGGGCGCAAGATAGACAACAACTCATCTTACAATTAATGGAGGATCAAGGGCGAATCACGACGGAAGAACGGTTGGAGGCTGAAAACACCCCACTCGACATTCAACCTTTGGACGAAGTAGATGCAGATTTATCAGCTCCTTACTTTAGTGACTATGCTCTCAAAGAACTGCAAGAAAAACATGAATTAGATGAAGAGATGCTCACTCAAGAAAGCCTTCACATTCAAACAACAGTAGAACCAGACCTGCAACAAGCTGCAGAAACTGCTGTTAACGACCATTTGCCCAATGAAAGTGACCTTCAAGCAGCCCTTGTTGCACTTGAACCAAGAACCGGTGAAATAAAAGCTTTAGTCGGTGGTAAAAATTATAAAGAAAGTGCCTTTAACCGGGCAGCTGATGCAAAAAGGGCTCCAGGTTCCACGTTTAAACCATTTTTGTATTATGCTGCGTTAGAGCAAGGTTTTACACCTGCTACCTCGTTTGTAAGTGAACCAACTACCTTTTCATATGATGAAGGTGAGCAGGAGTATAAACCAGGTAATTTCGCTGACGTTTATGCCAATGATTTCATTACCTTACTTCAAGCCTTAGCTTTTTCGGATAACATTTTCGCTGTTAAGACTCATCTATACCTCGGTCCGGATCAATTAGTAAAAACCGCAAATGCAGCTGGGATCACAAGCGAATTAAGGCCCAATCCTTCGCTGGCACTCGGCACTTCTGAGGTTGGAATCCTTGAGTTAACGAAAGCCTACGCGCCTTTCGCCAATGGAGGGTTCGCGATTGAGCCCATGGCCGTGACAGAAGTAACAGACGCTAAAGATGAAATTATCGTCGAAGGAGAAAGAAGCCCGTCTTCTGTGTTTGACCCACGTTTAACCTCAGTAATGACTGATTTATTAAGCAGTATTTTTGAGCCAGAATTAAATGATTACACGGCTGTGACCGGCAGCAGTATTGCTCACAAACTCGACGACCCAATTGCTGGAAAAAGTGGTTCTACTCAGCATGACAGTTGGATGGTAGGCTACACCCCCGCATTAGTAGTTGGGGTTTGGGTAGGTCATGATGAAAAAGAATCATTTAACCATGCGGAAGACGGTAATATTGCCAAAGAGATCTGGGGAGATGTGATGGCCTTTCATCAAACTGAGACTGAGCATGAAATGAGTTTTGAAGAAAACGACCAAACTGTATATGTAGATATAGATCCTTCCACTGGACTTTTGGCTGATGACGCTTGCGGACCAAGCCGTACTACTCTATTTATAGAAGGAAGTGAGCCGACCACCTCTTGTGCAACCCAGCTCGACGATGATGATAGCGGTGAAGCCGAAAAGGACCAGGAGAAAGAAGAAGAACTGCCAGAGAAAAAAGAACAGTTTTTTGATCGCTTAAAAGACTGGCTTGGCTTATCATAAACGCTCAGTTATAGCAAGGTACGGATAAAGAGCGTTGATAGTCCGAGAACAGTCTACCTCCTGTGAGAAAAGCGAGCCTGGTTAGAATCCGCCGGTTAAAAGCATGAGGACGATCTTGGGGCACCCACAGATAGAGGACCATGACAAAACGACCAATACTGCCCTTTCAAAGAGCTAGCTTCAAAAAACACCTAAACCCCAGGCAACCACCAACACTAGCGGCACCTGGGGTTTCTCAAACGATACGTTCTTACTCATTTCACATGGTCTATAGCTTCTTTTCTAGAAGATGGTTTTGAGGGCAAAAAACCTATTCCTGCGGGACAGGTTGTCTCTTCTCACCTAATCTATGATCCTATGTATGACGATCAGGGCATTCTTGAAAGGAAGACCCTTCTTTATAGATAGTTTTTAAAATAAGATGATTTAATATTTCTAGCCTGCGCTCTTCTTTTACCAACTCAAATAAACGATCCCTTTCCCTTTCATCACGTGCATAAAGTGGAGGCAAATCTTGAAGGAGTTGTTTCGTAAAACGTTCCTTGCAAACAGGACAACCACAAAATGTTTGAAACTGGGAGCCGTGCAGAGCTATTCCTACAAATACAGGAACCACCTCTTCCCAAATATTCATAATTCTTCCTCCTAAAAAGCACCCCAACCTTTAGTCCTATTATGATAATTGTACCAACTCTTAATACGTTTCACCTGAGTCTATTGTTTTGATTTTTATTGCAACGGTTCTTGTTCTTCCAACCTGCACATAAGCTATTTAGTAAGCCATAGATTGTCCCCGCTTTCTTTATGTAAGAGGCTCTATTCACCGCTCTATTGATTTCAATTTAGGCTAACCGCTTTCCTTAGGCGATTTGAGAGTCTCCTGGGCGCCAGGCATCTGCCAGGCTCCCCTGCACCCACTTTTCGCGCAGGGAGCTAGCATCTTCCGTTTCAAGCACCATTAATTAAAAATGAACCCAAAGCCATTAAGAAGGAGATAAGATTTAACTATAGCTAAAATTTATATAAATACCTTTACGTAGAAGCTTAACCTTTGCTTACCTTCAGAACCCACTTCCTGTTGTTCCCATTACATAAAGAAAAAAGGGTTCTTTTTTTTATTAGCGAATAGTTCACACAAGACCCCAGACTTTTACATAAAGGAGTTGGGCTTTAGTGGATATGCAACCCGAGCTTCCTGGGAAAACTTCACAAAAATCTCGAGTAAAGAAATGGGTACTTATTAGCTTGTTGCTTCTTTTGGCTTTAGGTATAGCTGCCGGTGTTTGGGCCTATATGCAAGTGAACAACAGTCAACCGGTTACAAAAGGCGAGGTCCCTATTGAACGTATTGAAGAGCCAGTATCCATTTATCGTGATGATCACGGGGTCCCACATATTGAAGCTGAAAATGAAACTGATCTTTATTTTGCCCAAGGTTTTGTAACTGCTCAAGACCGCATGTTTCAAATGGATATGAGCAGAAGGCAAGCTTCAGGAACATTAAGTGAAGTCATCGGGGAGGAGGCCTTAGAAGCCGATAAATATTTTCGTACGTTCGGCCTCAGGCGTGCAGCCGAGGACTCGTTAGAAGGTTATGGCGACGAAGCTATGACTAAAATGCAAGCCTATGCTGATGGAGTGAATGCCTATATTGAACGAGCAGCGAGAGAAGGCAATCTACCGGTAGAGTTTAGCATAATCAGTTATGCTCCTGATCCTTGGACTCCACTTGATACACTTACGATTGGCAAGTTTATGGCTTATGACCTTAGTGGGCGTTGGGAGGGTCAGGCCTTCCGCCATTGGTTATCCCACAGCCTCCCGGAAGACAAAGCCCTCGACCTTTTTCCGACCTATCCTAAAGAGGGACCTGTCATTTTAGAAGCAGCAAAAGAATACCCGGTAGATATTGCTGCCCAATTTAGCGGTGTCGGAGAGTATCTTCCCAACCCGGAGAACGGGAGCAACAATTGGGTTATTTCTGGTGAACGGACCAAAAGCGGAGAACCACTCTTGGCTGACGATCCGCATCTTGCTCTAAATACTCCTTCCATATGGTACGAAACGCACCTTTCCTCACCCGATATTAATGTTACAGGCGTTACGTTTGGCGGTATTCCAGGTATTGTAGTCGGACACAATGAACATGTTGCGTGGGGAGTGACAAACGTTAACCCTGACGTACAGGACTTATACATTGAGCGTAGAAACCCTGAGGACCCTTATCAATTTGAATATGAAGGTAGCTATGAGGAAGCAACTGTTATTGAAGAAGAAATTAAAGTTGCGGGTCAAGATGAACCGGAAACCCATGAAATCATAATTACCCGGCACGGACCTTTGATTTCAGAGTTCGCCTATCCTGAAGATATGGAGGAAGAAGCACCTGATACAGCTCTATCCATGAAATGGACGGCACATGACCCCACCACAGAAATGGAAGCGTTTTATCAAATGAACCGTGCTGAAAACTGGGAGGACTTTGAGACAGCTTTGCGCTCTTTTCAGGCTCCAGCTCAAAACTTTGTGTTTGCTGACACAGAAGGAACAATTGCTTATCGAGCCAATGGAAAAATACCTATACGTTCCAAGGGAGAAGGACTGGTGCCTAAACCTGGGTGGAGCGGTGAATATACGTGGGATGATTATATTCCATGGGAGGACCTTCCCACGATCATCAACCCAGAATCCGGGATGATTTCTACAGCTAATAACCAAATTGCTGGAGAGGAGTACCCTCATCATCTCACTCATACGTGGGCTCAACCGTTTCGTCATCAGCGCATTTTAGACGAACTGAAGGATGAGGAAAAGTTAACGATAGAAGATATGAAGAACTTGCAGGTGGATGTGAAAAACTTGCAAGCTGAAGAGCTATTGCCGGTATTAATTGAGAAACTAGAAGGGGCTGAACTTTCCGAAACAGAAGAGAAAAGCCGAATTATCTTAGAAGAATGGGACTACTATGATAAAGCCGAGCAAGCAGCCCCCCTTATTTTTCACCTTTGGCTCTTGGAGGTCGGAGACGTATTGTTTGAAGACGATATCCCAGAAGAAGTTATGGATTTATTTAGCGGCCAGGCAGGCATTGTAGACGAACTTGTCCGCGCTGCAGCAGCAGGTGAAGAAGGAGCATGGATGGAAGCTGGAGGAGGTTTCTCAACTGTTGCTTTAACAAGCTTTGAACGGGCTGTAGATCGAGGAAGTGAATTGCAGGGAAACGATCCTGAAAGTTGGGAATGGGGCGCCTTTCATCAAGCGGTCTTTGAACATCCACTAGCTGCCATCTGGCCGTTGAACCACTTCTTTAACCCCTCCTCCGTCCCAGCACACGGAAGTAGTGTAACCGTTAAAGCTGCTGGCTTTGATGAAGAAACAGGAGAGGTGAACCATGGAGCGGGCTGGCGTGGAATCATGGACTTAAGTGATTTAAGTGAAAGCAAACACCTTGTCGCTCCGGGTCAGTCCGGCCACCGTTTAAGCGAATGGTACACTGACCAAGCCAGTGACTGGATTGAAGGCAACTACCACACCACTTCTATGGACCCTGATGAGTACCGAAATACAGAGAACACCCTTCAGCTTATCCCTTTTTCACCAGGCGGATAAAACCGATTAGATTGAAGGTTTTATCCTCTTCTTTTAAACGAATATTAAGACACGCAAAGGTGCAAGGAATAATCTCCTTGCACCTTTGCGTGTCTTAGTCATATGTGTGACTGTAACGCCAGTTTACTCGGCTTCACAAAAAATCACAACATGTGAATGGATTGTTCATAAATCGTTCATAAAAAAGACGAACACTTTTGAGGTGAAGCTACGGTTTTCCCGTTTTGTTCGTATACTTTTTTATTCTCAGCGCAAAAAAAACCTCTCTTCTAAACGCTGCCGTGTTAGAAGAGAGGGTGCATCTTGTTTATTTTTGCAGTAATGCGTCACGTAAGCTTTCATCTGAGCGACTCCACATGCCTTCATCAAAGTCTTGCAAAAATGAGCCCAGGAGCTGTTTCGAATGATCATCCATATGCTCAATTACAATTTTCCCTTTAAGAGCTTTATCCATGTTGTTCACATGTTCAGGCATACTTTTATAGCCGCGGCGAATCTCGTAATCGGCTAAAAATTCGCATGCTCCCACTCCAGAATAGTAGGATTCCCCGTCGCGGTAATCCGTCGTTACCCAAACAATCCAAAATGTTTTGGCATTCGGTACTTCTTCACGGTCTTTCAACAGCTTAATCCGCTTTTCAATCTCCGAGCGGGCATGAAGAGCCCCCATGTCGATAAACACACGGTCTTCTGCTGGGTCAACGATTACTGGCGTCATATTGTCCAAACTCATTACCCCAGCCCCATAACCACCATGACCGTCTGTTGAGTCTCCACTTAAAATATTAAAGCTATTTTTAATTTGCTTGTTTTTTTCATTTCGGTCCATTTCTTTTGCTCCTTTCTTCTGAGCATACGATTCTCTTTAGTTTATCATACTCGCTAATGCCCCTCTACTTTCGCTCATTCTGGTTGTAAAAGAGGAGGTTGTATAAAAAGTTGTTGTTTTTTAAAGAGGGCTTTCTTTATAGTAGCTATAGGCTGATGCTTTCACCACAGGCACAAGCGTGACATCTGCCATGCCCTCAATTTTCGTATTTCAAAACGACCTTGGCGATTACAGTGCGCAGCCTTCATCTCTATTAATGAAGGTGCTGTACTTTTTGGATAAATTGATACGCTGCTTGAATATCTTCTTCAGAATAATTTTGTTTCTTCTTTAACGTATGTACTTTTTCAGTTACTTCTTCTACTGATAATTCATCAAAGTACAGAATGGTAGAAACTAACTCAAGGAACTTGGACGATTCTTCGTTTAACAGTTGAATCAGCTGCTCCTTCTTGGCCAGAGCGCTCGGATATTTGGACAAAAAGGCTTGTCCATCTTCAGTCAGACAGTAGCGGTACTGATAATAGCCTGCCTTTTGTTCTTTTATTTCACTCACAAAGCCTAAGTCGCACAGTTCTTCCATTCGAAGCGTCAACTCTTCTGAATAAGGGCCGAACATATGAAAATTATACTTCTCTTGAAAGGGCAGATCTAACTTTTTTGATATATAAACAATCTTTTGCAGTTTTTTGCGACCAACGATTTCCCCGGCGTCTTTTAATAATGTCATTAACTTTGCATGTTCAACGAGCATTTCATAATGCCTCCTCTATCCAAGTAAAATCTCTTTAATTCGCTGCTTTTCCTGTTCATGCCCGGGCGTCTCTAACAAATCTTGCGGGAAATATACTTTTTGGTCGGTCCTTTTTTTCCCGGAAATGGCTTCTACCAGCTCTGATTCACGAGAAAGCTCCCGCAGCTTCCCATCTGGTCGCAGCAAATGAATCGGAACCCGTTCTTCTTCTTCTCCAGGCCGGTAAAAGTCATAAGGAAGATCTGAAGAAAAATCGATGACTAAATAGTAGTCAGGGTCAATGTCTGCCTGGCGAAAAAGCTCTTGCAAGTCATTCCACTGATTCATAATAAAATGCTGGTCAAATTCAACATACTTAAAGAGACGACGGTTCATAAAGCGCTGGCATAGATCTTGTAAGATCGGATCCTCTTCGTCCTGCCACATTTGAAAATAAAACATAACTACAGATTCATCGACTTTAAGGTATTGTTCCAACGAAATACTGCCGTCAAAAAAGCCAGTAAAATGAGAAGGATACAGTTTAAACTGATAGTTACTTTCGTACAAATGCTGCACACGCCGCAGTACTTTGGAAAGAATGACTTCTGCACTTCTGGTCACCGGGTGGAAATAAACCTGCCAATACATTTGATAACGGCTCATAATGTAGTCCTCAATGGCGTGCATGCCGGTATATTTAATAACGGCCTGATCTTCGGTCGGCCTCATCACACGCAAAATGCGTTCCATGTCAAAATGGCCGTAGCTCACCCCTGTATAAAATGCATCGCGCTGGAGGTAATCCATGCGGTCAGCGTCTATTTGACTGGAAATCATGCTGACGACAAGTTTGTTGGAGTGGGTTTTTTCAATGACGTCAGAGACTTCTTGCGGGAAATGATCTCCCATGCGTCGCAAAACTTCATTCACTTCTGTATCCCCGAGCACAATCTGCCGCGTCCATTCTTCATGGTCACTGCCAAACACTTTTTCGAAGGAATGAGAAAACGGTCCATGCCCGACATCATGTAATACGGCTGCTGCCAGACACAACAAGCGATCGCGGTCATTCCAGTGCGGACGATCAGCAAACACGTCAATAATGCGTCTCATAATTTCATATACCCCTAAGGAATGATTAAAGCGCGTATGCTCTGCTCCGTGGAATGTAAGAAATGTCGTTCCCAGCTGACGAATGCGTCGCAGCCGTTGCACTTCTTTTGTGCCAATCAAATCCCATATTAATTCATCGCGAACATGAATATAGCGGTGAACAGGGTCTTTAAATACTTTTTCTTCTTTTAACTGCCGGTTCCCGTTTGACATGGTTCCACCTTCCGTTCCTTCATTCGTCACATAGTGATTTCATTATACCGGATGAAGAGAGGTGAAAAAACCAATTATCCAAAATGAAGGCCGGCTTTCCTTCAAGTACAGCATACCACAAAATACGAACAAACGTTCCTTTATGAGTGAAGGTCCTTCTGAGCCCGCCGATGAACAAAGCTGTTTATTCTTTTACACATGAATCAATTTCATAATTCAAAATAAAATGTGAACATCCGAATCATGAATGTGGCCTTCACTTCAGACGGACGCTTTCCCGAGGGCTTGTCTTCAGCTAACTTTTTCGATGATACAACCATCGAAAAAGTGGATCTTCAGACTGCGCTTTATCCTCTGGGAGTCGCCGTCTTACGTTTCAGTCACTTTTAAAAAGCCGTATACTAAATAAAAAATAAATAGATATCATTCGTTTTATTGCTCATAAAACGTCATTATGAAATTGATTCACATCTATAAAATTGTTCACTCTGTTATTTTTCCTTTTTAAAAAAAGAGGAAACCTATTCATCATGAATAGATTTCTCCTGAACTCTTTCTCTAAGAGGTCTTTTCTTTTAAACGTTTAATAATTTCAGCTGTTACTTCGATTGTTGAATGTTTGCCACCAATATCAGCCGTTAATATTCCATCTCTTGTCGTACTTTCTATCGCATCTAACAATACTTCCCCCATTTCATTTTCCTCAAAATGGTCCAGCATCATCTTAGCGGTCCAAATTTGACCAATTGGGTTTGCAGCCCCTTTTCCAATAATGTCAGGTGCCGACCCGTGCACCGGTTCAAACATGGAAGGGTACTTGCCGTTCACATTGATGTTTGCGGCTGGAGCAATGCCGACGCTGCCCATAATTCCAGCTCCAATGTCTGTTAACACATCTCCAAATAAATTACTGGCGACAATGACGTCAAACCGCTCCGGTGCCGTAACAAAAAATGCAGCCAAGGCATCAATATGCTGGGACTCTGTCGTAATATTCGGGTAGTCTTTGGCCACCTCTTCAAACACTTCGTCCCAAAACGGCATAGAATGGTAAATTCCATTAGACTTCGTAGCACTTGTCACATGCTGATTACGTTCACTTGCCATTTCAAAGGCAAATCGCATCGCTCTTTCTGTTCCTCTTCTGGAGAATATGCCGTTTTGAATAGCAATTTCATCTTCATCCCGATACATTCTTCCGCCGACTGAACTATATTCTCCTTCACTGTTTTCTCTAACGACTAATAAGTCAAAATTTTTCGGATTAGAAAGCGGCGACTGAACGCCGTCCATTACTTTAGCGGGCCGCATATTGATCGTTTGTTCGAATTCACGGCGTAATTTTATGAGCAGCCCCCAAAGCGAAATGTGGTCAGGCACAAGGTCAGCATTCCCTACGGCGCCTAGAAAGATCGCATCATGCTCTTTTAGTTTTTCCAAACCGCTTTCAGGCAGCATTTCTCCGTGCTCTAAATAATATTCGCAGCTATACGGATATTCTGTGAACTGAAAAGAAAGCCCCCCGTGAATTTCTGATACCGTTTCCAAAACTTCTTGTGCTGCAGGTACGACTTCCTTGCCAATTCCATCTCCAGGTATCGAAGCAATATCTAATTTCTTCATGTTCGATTTCCTCCTCTATTTATGTGTAGTCGGCAGTCGACTAGTTGTTGTTCTTCTCACACTGTACAAAAAAGAGGACTTAGAGGCAAGTATTTTTCGAGTTTTTTGTCTTCTTTTTAAATCTTCGTCCCTACCTTTTATACAAAGGCTCTGTTAACGATCAGTGATCTTCCTTCCATCCCCCTCTTTCCGCGGGTAATTCACCAGTCTTCTCCTGCCAATCCCTAACGTAGTCTCTTGCTTGCATCGCTTTTTACCTGGCGTGTCGGCACTCTTAGAATTATCATTACTACCACCATCTTTTGAGCCTAAAGAAAACTTGGCAAAGAGGCTGGGCCAAAACTCATCTAAAGCGAAAGGCCTTCACCGATTTTGGTGAGGGCCTTTTCTTGTTTTACGTATTCTATTGATTTGATTGTTCAAACATATACTCACTTGCCGCGGGCAAGCTTTCGCTAACCACGGAAGAGCGCCGTTGGTGGGCCTTCAGCTCTTGCTTTTCCCGCAGGCGTCTCACCAGATCGCCAGTCAAAAATAATGGACGAAAAAAACCTTCAACATGCTGTTTTCATTCCACAAGCCATTAACGAAAGAAGGCGATTTTTTATGAGTAACCGAACGGTCACTTTCCAAAAGTATACCGTGAATCAAGCTTCTGCTTCTTACGATATGGCTTGGTTCACTTAAAGAAATTCACCCTTATGTGTTTTCTTGAGCACGTAACGTCTCTACTAAATGATCCGTATCACATTCAAGATGTTTGATCATTTCTTCGGCAGCATGTTGAGCTTCTCTCTTTTTCATATAATCAAAAATCACTTTATGTTGCTCAACTATAGCTATCGCTCGATGTTCCCCTTTAAAGTTTAAAATTCTAAAGTAATGCATTAACCCTTTAAGGTCATTCACTTGTTTTTGTAAACGGGCGTTTCCAGTAAATTTTATGATCAATTGATGAAAATGTTCATTTAAAGAGATGATTGTATCCTGGTCAGCCTGAGCTTGAATCGCTTCTTCAGTTTCCACCAATGTAGTTTCTATTTTCTTCAGTTCTTCATCTGTCGCAATGGTGGTCGTTTGCTTTACCGCAAACGATTCTAATGCACTCCGACAAAAATAAATCTCTTTCACATCTTTAATCGTAGGGGCGTAGACAACGACTTTTCCTTTTTCTACATAGACGAGACCTTCATTTTCTAAAATCCGTACTGCTTCTCGGATTGGGCTTTTACTTACGTGAAATTCTTTAGCCAACTGTGTTTCACTTATTTGTTGGCCTGGTTTATATATCCCTGTAAAAATCATTTGTTTAATCATTCGATAAAATTGCTCATAATAAGGTGCTTGTTTTTGAATCGAAAATTCACTCATGTCCGCTCACCTTTTTTAGACGCTTCTTCACTTTTTCCATCACTTGATCTTCATCTATGGCAGCGACCGGACGATCATTGACGATGACGAAGGTTTTCTTTCGGCCAGGCCCGCAATATGACTGGCATCCCATTTCAATTTCTGCTTCAGGGTCTAGGTTTATAAGCTTAGGCATTAACGTTTTCACATTCGTTGCCTGACAGTCATCACAGATCCGAAATTCATTGGCCATGCGCCATCGCTCCTTTCCCTACAACGTTTAGTTCTTAAGCAAGTGCTGATTGGCTCTTTTTGAGAAGCTGTGCCATCAGGTAGTCCACAAAAAAAGGAATTGAATTTCTTCCAATTAACCCTGAAGGCAAGGCTCAGTATATCACATTGTTCACCGGTTGCAATGGGTTTTCCACCTTCTTATTTGCTATAATGGAGGAGCAGTCAACTCTGCAACGATTTATTAGAAGAATGAGGCGGTCCGTTTTGAATAAACCAAACATATTGTTTCCAGAAAAATCTTGGCGCTATATTGATCATACATCTGTAACTTCAGTCCAAGACCCTCTCCAGTCCTTTGCCGTTGATGATGCTCTTTGCGAAAGCATTGGCCGCAGAGAGCATTTACCTGCAGTACGAGCCTGGGTTCATCCTAAAACAATTGTATTAGGAATCCAAGACAGCCGTCTTCCATCTATTGGCGAAGGTATCGACTTTTTGCAAAACGCCGGCTACCATGTTATCGTCCGAAATTCCGGCGGGCTGGCGGTAGTACTTGACGAAGGCATTTTGAATATTTCCCTCGTGATCCGAGAGGACAAATCATTTTCCATTGATGATGGGTATGAACGGATGGTGGCCCTTGCAAAGCGAATGTTCCATGACGCTCCTGCGCCAATCATAGCAGAAGAAGTAAAAGGTTCCTATTGTCCCGGCAGTTTTGATTTAAGTATTCATGGCCTTAAATTTGCCGGCCTCTCTCAACGGAGAAAACGAGGCGGGGTCGCTATTCAAATTTATTTAGCTATGACAAAGAGTGGTTCCGAACGTGCTGAGCTGTTACGGACCTTTTATGAACAAGCAGTGCAAAATCAGCCCACAAAGTATGACTGGCCTCGGATCCGACCCGAAACCATGGCTTCCCTCTCCGAATTATACGAGAAGGAAATAACGGTTGCAGATGGGCTAGAACGTCTGTTTACCGTAATGAAAACAGATGGTGCTTCCCTTTCAAATGCAGAACTAACGTCACACGAACAGAGCCAATTTGCGGCTGAATGGAAACAAGTACGCTCTCGTAACGATAAAGCCTTTACGGATGCTTCTAGAACATATTCCTTCAGCTAAATGTTGCTTCCCGCTATGGATTTCCCTCCGCCGGTCTGTGCCCGGGGGGTTATTTTTATGTTCCTTTAATGATAGGAAGCATGGCGGCTTTCTCGAGTTCTCAAGTAGAAGGCAAGCGTTGCCCGCGGCAAAAGAAGCCACAGCCAGATCAAACAAAATGAAGATGAAGCCGCTGTCGCGCTTGTGCCTACAGTAAAAGCGTCCCCCGGCCGTAGAGAAAAAGTGACCTCTCCCCTGTGAACAAGAGTTTCAGAAAACCTTCTTTCAATAAAGAAAACGGGGCAAAACCAAACCCGCGGCGTAGACTGAGCCTTAATTTCACGTATACCGTTTCCTTCAAATATATAGCTTACGGTATAAAAAAACTGATGATGCAAAAGTAAAAATCACCTTTGCATCATCAGCCCACCTAATAGATTCTATCTTACTTTGTTTGGTCTTCTACACTTTGCATAGCTGTAATTAAGCTAAGCTTATACACATCTTCTGTATTACAGCCGCGTGATAAATCATTTACCGGCTGATTTAAGCCCTGAAGAATTGGTCCAATCGCTTCGTAATTACCTAGACGTTGAGCAATTTTATACCCTAAATTTCCGGATTCAAGGCTAGGGAAAATGAAAACATTGGCTTCCCCTTGTAGCGGTGAATCAGGTGCTTTCTTTTCCGCAACCGTCGGGACAAAAGCTGCGTCAAACTGAAACTCTCCGTCAATGACTAAATCAGGCCGTTGTTCTTGAGCCATTGTTGTAGCTGTGGAAACCTTTTTGGTTTCTAGAGAAGCAGCAGAACCTTTTGTAGAGAAACTTAACATCGCCACTTTTGGATCAATGTCAAAGATTTTAGCTGTTTCCGCTGTGGAGATCGCAATTTCTGCAAGCTCTTCATCGGTTGGAGAAATGTTAATCGCACAATCCGCAAAAACAAATTTTTTGTCTTCTTTTACCATGATAAAGACGCCAGAGGTTTTAGAAATGCCTGGTTTTGTCTTAATAATTTGTAAAGCTGGGCGGACCGTATCCCCTGTCGAATGGGCGGCACCACTAACAAGTCCTCCTGCTCGGCCAGAATACACGAGCATCGTTCCGAAGTAATTTGGATCATTTAATTTTTCACGCGCACTCTCTTCGGTTTCTTTTCCTTTTCGCCGTTCAACAAATAATTGCACAAGCTCCCCCATGTGCTCATACGTATCAGGGTCAAAGATTTCACAATCGTGCAAGGAGAAGCCTAATTTAGCCGCTCGCTCTCTTATTTCTTTTTCATTTCCGATTAAAATCGGTTGAATCAGCTCTTCACGCGATAAGCGCGAAGCTGCTTTTACAATGCGGTCGTCGTCCCCTTCTGGTAAGACGACTTTCGGTTTCGTTGCTTTAACTTTGTCTTTTATAATAGCAAAGAGATCACTCACTGCCATTCATTCCTCCTATAAACTAAAAAAGCTGGAGCCAGCGAATTCGTTATTTGGTCCCCCCTAGAATACGCTTGTTTTTTTAAAAAATAAACAGCTCCGACTAAAATAATAATAATATAAATTTTCTAAAGTTTATCTTTGTTAAACCCTTGCCATAAAAGCGTTTTCAGCTACTTTTCATTTTCTTTTTCTTCAGCGTGAAGAGATGATGTCCCCTTTAGATTTAACGTATATCGTAAGTAATATTCCTTTTACATGCACTTACGTAAACATAAATGCATGATAGGTCAATACTTTTGAACTAAAATTTCATAAAATTCTGTGTTAAAATGAGTTTATATAGATTTAGTAAAGGAGGAGTTACATGACACCTAAGCTGGGAATGGGACCGATTCGTAGAAACCAAGTGATGCAAGCAGCCAAACACTGCATTCTAAAACAAGGCATTGCTCATTTTACGATTAAAGATGTCTCAAAACAGGCAAATATCAGCACTGGCGTTATCTATCACTACTTTACGAATAAACAACAATTGCTTGTGTATGTACTCAAAGAAGCATTTCAAGAATCTGAAGAATCCGTGAGAACAGCCGTTGCTTCTGAACAAGGTTATGAGGCCAAGTTTTCTGAGTACTTAAAAGCCGTGAGCCGAGTTCCAGAAGAGAACCCCGAATTTTATCTTGTGTTATTAAATTACATGGCTCAAGCTCCTTATAACGAAGATGTTAAGGAAATTATCAACCGTTTTCTCTCAAACCTTGAACAATTTATTGAAGAGATTTTAGCTGAAGGCATCTCTTCAGGCAAACTCAATCCCCAACGCGTCCCGGTGCTGGCACATTTAATACTAAGCCAAGCTATGGGGATAGCTTTTCAACAAGTGGTCGTGCCCCCAGCAAACCAAAGACAAATTCAAGAAGAATTTGTTAGAATGTTCCAAAAACAACTTGATAGTTCTAGTGGTTTTTCTTTATAATTTAATGTAAGCGTTTTTATAATGAACATTCAATTTAAAAAGGAGGTACATTTATGGTGTATTCCCACCTCTTTACTCCTCTGCGTTTAAGAGAGATGGAACTTAAAAACCGGGTTATGATGGGGTCGATGCACGTGGGCTTGGAAGGAGAAGAAAATGGGTTGGCTAAATTAACCGCCTTTTATACAGCCCGAGCACGACATGAAGTGGGACTTATTGTTACAGGGGGGGCTGCAGTATTACCTGAAGGAAGTGGCGGTGCTGATTTTATGTCGATTGCAAGTTCTGAAGATGTTGACTATTGGAAGCCCCTTACCGAAGCCGTTCATAACGCTGGCGGTAAAATTGCTCTGCAATTATTTCATGCCGGGCGTTACGCCTACAAAAATTTGACGGGGTTAGACCCTGTAGCCCCTTCCCCTCTTCAATCTCCTATTAACCCTGACCTCCCGCTCGAATTAGATGAAAAAGGAATCGAACGCACCATTCAGGCATTTGCTGATGGAGCTCGCCGTGCCAAGCAAGCTGGCTTTGATGCCGTTGAAATTATGGGATCAGAAGGCTATTTAATTAACCAATTTGTCTCCCCTGTTACAAACCAACGTTCTGATAAGTGGGGAGGGAGCCTGGAGAATCGTCTCCGTTTTCCTTTAGCAATTTCCCGCCGCGTCCGCTCGGCGGTTGGAGAAGCATACCCTGTCATCTTTCGTATGTCTGGTCTCGATTTAATAGAGGGCAGCACGACTGAAGAAGAAACGATTCAGTGGGCCAAACGTCTGCAAAGTGAAGGAATAGATATGCTCAATGTAGGGATTGGCTGGCATGAATCTAAAGTGCCTACCATTTCGATGAAAGTACCGCGCAATAATTTCATCCATGTAGCAGAAACATTAAAGCAACACGTTAGCATTCCAGTCATCGCTTCCAACCGCATCAATAACCCTGAAGATGCCGAAGCAATCATAAAAGATCAACAAGCAGATATGATTTCCATGGCTCGTCCATTTTTAGCAGACCCTGAACTTTTAATTAAAGCAAAAGAAAGACGCTTAGAAGAAATCAATACATGCATTGCTTGTAATCAGGCATGCCTGGACCATGTTTTTGAAGGGAAATCAGCTTCTTGCCTGGTTAATCCTGAAGCTGGAAGAGAATTGACCCTTACATTAGAAACTCCGGAAAAGCCTAAACGTCTACTTGTGATTGGAGCTGGGCCTGCTGGATTAGAAGCAGCCCGCGTAGCAGCCTTACGTGGACACGACGTAACAATTGCAGATACCAAAACAGAAATCGGCGGACAATTGAATTATTCGAAAATCGTTCCCGGTAAATCAGAATTTCACGAAACAATACGCTACTTTCATACCCAACTGAAAAAACTGGGGGTCAAGATGGCGCTTGGAGAAAAAATTCACCCAGAGCACGAGCTTGTCATAAATAGTGAAGAAGTCATTGTAGCAAATGGGATTGTACCACGAAAACCCGAAATTCCAGGGGTTGAACTTCCTCACGTCTACTCGTACCGAGATGTTTTTGAAGGGCGCTGTAAACCAGGAAACCAGATTGTAATTATCGGTGGTGGTGGGATTGCCTGTGATTTAGCTCTTTTTCTTAAGGGACAAAAAGACTATGACATTACCCTGCTGCAACGAAGTGAAAAGTTTGCCCGAGGCATTGGTAAAACAACCCGCTGGGCCACGTTGATGGAAGTGAAAAAGCAAAACGTACAAATGGTGGGTGGCATCTCTTATCAGGAAATTACAAACGAAGGCGTTGCATGTTTATCTGACGGAAAAGAAACCATTTTACCTGCTGATACAGTCATTTTAGCCAGTGGCCAGTTACCGAATCCTGAGCTTTATGAACGAATTAAAACAACTGGAAAACCAGCTCATGTAATTGGCGGAGCAAGCGATGCACTTGGATTGGATGCTAAAAAAGCAATCTTAGCGGGCACTACACTAGGCCGGGCCCTCTAAGACCATTTTAAAAGGAGCGATATGCATGAGCTTGAAACAAGAAACGGTATTATACGAAACAGACCAGCGTATAGCTTGGATTTCTTTACATCGACCGCATGTGAAAAATGCCCTCAATATAGAGATGCACGAAGAATTATATGCAGCCTTGGCTGAAGCCAAACAAGACCAGAATGTAAAAGGGATTATCCTTCAAGGGACGGGAGATGCCTTTTGTGCTGGCGCTGATTTAAAAAGTGTTCCTGTTGAGGAAAAAGAAAGCCTCGATTATGGCCATTATCTACGTGACACATATAACCGTCTGCTTTTACTGCTGGATGAAATTGAAAAGCCAATTGTAGCTTATTTAAATGGAACAGCTGTTGGCGCTGGTTTAAGTATCGCTCTTGCCTGTGACTTCCGCGTCGCACATTATGATGCAAAACTAGCCCTTAGTTTTATGAAAATAGGTCTTGTTCCAGACGCAGGAGCTTCTTATTTCCTGCCTCGAATTGTGGGACTGGGTAAAGCAATGGAGCTAGCTCTTGGAGACACAATTACGGCTGAGGAAGCCTACCGCATCAACTTAATTTCTAAGATTGGCTCACCCGAAGACGTCATCGCACCCCTTTTGTCCATGCCGTCTACAGCCTATGGTTTGATGAAACAAAACATGAAAGCAGGATTTGAAAAGGGATTAGCAGAAGTACTGGAAATGGAAGTAGCAGCCCAACGTAAAGCAGGTGCATCAACTGAGCACAAACAAGCCCTGCGCTATTTTTTAGGACAATAAGAAGAATATAATCTGATTAACGCTTGTTATGATAACAGCCTGATTAAACAGGAGGCTCCTTTATTTTTGATGGCATTCATCTTATGATATAGTAAATACGAATCCAGCAGGGACTATATTATTTTACATACAAGGAGTGAGTGGTTGTGGCAGAAGCTTCACAAACATTAGATGGTTGGTATTGCCTCCATGATTTTAGATCCATTGACTGGACGGCTTGGAGAGAAGTGCCGAGTGAAGAACAGCAAAGTATACTTGCAGAATTCCAGACACTGATTGATAGCTGGAAACGAAATGAAGAACAAGAAAAAGGAAGTTACGCGCTCTATTCGATCGTAGGTCAAAAAGCAGACTTGATGTTTATGGTGCTGCGCCCAACAATGGAAGAAATCCAAGAAATCGAGCTTGCCTTTAACAAATCCCGGCTTGCTGATTATACGTTTCCCTCCTATTCCTACGTTTCTGTAGTTGAACTGGGGAACTACACGCCGCCTAAGGATGGCACGGATCCATCGGACAACCCAGAAATCCGCAACCGAATTTATCCGATTTTACCGAAATGGAACCATGTGTGCTTCTACCCGATGAATAAAAAACGGGAAGGCGCGGACAACTGGTATTCCCTTCCGATGAAAGACCGTAAAGAGCTGATGCGTGCTCATGGCATGACTGGTCGCCAATATGCAGGTAAAGTAAAACAAATTATCTGTGGTTCTACCGGCTTTGACGATTGGGAGTGGGGCGTTACCTTATTTGCACACAATGTCCTGCAGTTCAAAAAACTCGTATATGAAATGCGCTTTGATGAAGTATCTGCTCGCTACGGCGAATTTGGAGAATTCTTCGTTGGAAATATTTTGTCTCCAGAAAAGCTGGAAAACTACTTCTACATTTAAACCTAGCGAAGCTAACTTGATATTAATCTAATTACCGAACCGTTGACTATTCATGAAAAAGGGAAACCTTTTGAATGGCGACGGTTCGGTTTTTTTAGTTGAGATTTCAAACCGGCCACCAATACCTAATAGAACGACAAGCGGTTATCTGCGCCTTTGACGGCCTTTTTCGCGGATATGCCCCTCAGCCTCTCCGCTCTGCTGTAAGGTCTTTGAGCCACAGACTTCCACAGGAGTCCCCGCTTGCACTACGTTTTCGTTTCAACACCAAGCACAAACAGAGCCTGAAAGTAAAAAAGGACATATTTATCTTCGATAGACATACAAGTAGAGTAGCGCTTAAAAAGAGGGTGATATGAGTGGCGGTTATAAAGGCAACCAGTGAAGACAAAAAACTGATGGCACGATTAATGCGTGCTGAAGCTGAAGGCGAAGGGAAACAAGGGATGCTGATCGCGGGAAACGTGATGGTAAACCGAGTGCGCTTCCATTGTTCTGATTTTGAGGACGTACGAACAGTCGATGATATGGTATTTCAGTCCCCTGGTGGATTTGAAGCCGTGCAAGAAAGTTATTTTTATCAGCGCGCCCGCGACCAAGAAGTACGCCTTGCAGAGAGACTGATAAGAGGCGAACGTTTTAACCCCGCTGAGCGCTCTTTATGGTTTTTCCGTCCTGGAGAAGAATGTCCCCCGGATTGGTTTGGCCAGCCTCTGTCGGGCGGTTTTAAAGCGCACTGTTTTTATAACCCAACCCCAGAAGAATGTCCGGAGATGTTTTAAAAACTTAAGACTATATTAAAGGAGGAACTTACATGTATTACCCACAATGGTACTATCCTATGCCAAGACAAGAATGGAACGGTTATCCAAACAACTTTAACAACAATATGATGCCTTACCCAGGTCCCAATAATAATAACAACAATAATAATGAAATGTGGGATTGGGAAGAAGGCATGCTTCCAATCGAAGAGTCCTATATTGAAAACATCTTGCGGCTAAATCGCGGCAAGCCTGCTACGATATATATGACCTTCGAAAACAATCCTGAGTGGACCGCACAAACCTTCCGAGGCATTATTGAAGAAGCGGGGCGGGACCATATTGTAATCAGCGATCCTGACTCAGGCCGGTGGTATTTACTGCTTATGGTCTATCTGGACTACATCGTCTTTGATGAAGAAATTGAATATGACTACCCTTTCAATGATGTCGACCCAGCTGAAGTTTTATAATGTAATGTAAATGTGTCTCATTTCTAGCCAGCCTTTTCTTAAAGGAAAATAATATGAATTTGTTATGCTCGGAGAACGCTCTGTTTCTTCGAGTTTTTTTATGGAAAACACCCTATCCTATTCTATTTAACTATGCTAGTAACGTGACAAAAGCTTACCTGACATGCAATATTAACCCTTGGCATCTATGTTTGGAATGAGTTTGAGGAATACCTCGTTTTTCTTTTCCTTTCCTGCCCGTTCAATTTCTCTCTTTCGTAATCTAGCAGTTCCTCCATATAAAGAAAACTTGGCAAAGCCAAGCCTACGGAGCAGGATGAGCCTTAGTTGCACGTATCTCGTTTCCTCCACCGATTTAAACATTCTTACGGTGTAAAAAATTTTGCAAACCCCTTGAAAGTCAAAAAAGGTCAGACTATAATAGAGTTACGAAAGGTTAAAGATAGTCAAAGTCAACAAATGATTAATTCATACAACACTTCGAAAAATAAAGGAGGATGCACGTATGATGCATTGTGAAAAATGTCAGCAACAGCAAGCAAGAATTGAATTGCACGTTAACGTAAATGGTCAAAAACAACGCTTGCGTCTTTGCAAACAATGTTATCAAGATATTCAAACTGGTATGCAGCAACCTGCTTACAGTTCCCCATTTGGAAGTCATCCTTTTGCAAATATGTTTGGCGGGAGCGAGGCTGAAACTCACGCTGGCGCCGCCAACGGAATGGAAGCAGCTGAACAAAGCGGCCTTCTAGAAGAACTAGGCAAAAACCTCTCAGATGCTGCTTCAGCTGGAGGAATTGACCCTGTTATCGGCCGCGATCAAGAAGTAGAACGCGTCATCGAAACGTTGAACCGCCGCAACAAAAACAATCCCGTCTTAATTGGCGAACCAGGGGTTGGTAAAACAGCCATTGCTGAAGGACTAGCCCTGCGCATTGAAGAAGGACAAGTTCCTCATAAATTAAAAAACAAAAAGATCTATCTGTTGGATATTGCTTCTCTGGTTGCAAACACAGGGGTGCGGGGCCAATTCGAAGAACGAATGAAGCAATTGTTGCAAGAACTTCAAGAAAGAAAAGATGTCATCGTCTTTATTGATGAAGTTCATCAAATTGTAAACGCTGGAGCTACCGAAGGTTCAAGCGGTGCAGGAGATTTGTTAAAGCCCGCATTGGCGCGCGGTGAAATTCAAGTAATTGGGGCCACTACCCTTGCTGAATACCGCAAAATTGAAAAGGACGCTGCGCTTGAACGCCGTCTTCAGCCTATTATGGTAGATGAGCCTGCTACAAATGACGCGATTTCAATCTTAAAAGGGCTACAACCTAACTATGAAGCGTATCATAACGTTGCATTTACCGATGAAGCGATCGAAGCGTGTGTGACGCTTTCCAACCGCTATCTTCAAGACCGGTTCTTGCCGGATAAAGCTATTGATTTAATGGACGAAGCTGGTTCGAAGCTTAATTTGACGCACACGGAAAGTGATGAAGATAACATCAAGAGCCGTCTTGAGCAAATTGCAGCCGAAAAAGACCGGGCTACCCAACAAGAGGACTATGAACGGGCAGCCACACTGCGGGATGAAGAACAAAAACTTCAACAGCAGCTTGAAGCTGACGAGCAAATTGGCAACAACAACGCTGAAAAACCTGCTGTACATGTTGAATTGATTCAGCAGATTATTGAAGCTAAAACTGGTATCCCAGTCCGCCGCCTGCAAGAAGATGAACAGAAAAAAATGAAGGACTTGCCGGAGCGCTTAAACGCCAAAGTAATCGGTCAAAGCGACGCAGTAGAAAAAGTAGCACGGTCTATTCGTCGTAACCGGGCTGGACTTCGCCGTGGTAACCGCCCAATTGGCTCTTTCTTGTTTGCAGGACCAACAGGCATAGGTAAAACGGAACTTACCAAGTCTCTTGCCCACGAACTGTTTGGTGATAAAGAAGCGATGATTCGCTTTGACATGAGTGAATATATGGAAAAACATTCTGTTTCTAAACTTATTGGTTCTCCCCCAGGGTATGTCGGACACGAAGAAGCTGGACAGTTAACAGAGCGTGTACGCCGCAAACCATACAGCATTGTCCTGCTTGATGAAATTGAAAAAGCTCATCCGGACGTTCAGCATATGTTCCTGCAAATTATGGAAGACGGCCGCCTTACCGACAGCCAAGGCCGTACCGTCAGCTTCAAAGATACAGTGATCATTATGACTACAAACGCTGGCTCCGGTATGAAGAAAGTTTCTGTCGGCTTTGGACCTGATAAAGAAGAAGAAGCTCACGTATTAGAAAGCCTGCGCGATTATTTTAAGCCAGAATTCTTAAACCGATTTGATGCTCATATTTCATTTAATGAATTAAGCCAAGACAACCTTATTCAGATTGTGGACTTGATGCTTGCTGAAATTATTGAAGCAGCAGCCGAGCAAGACATTGCGCTTACTATTGATGAAGCAGCCAAAAAACGCTTGGCAGAGCTCGGCTATGACCCTGCATTTGGTGCTCGTCCACTGCGTCGAGTGATTGAAGAACACGTAGAAGATGGAATCGCAGATGCTATGCTAGAAGAAGATAAGGTTCAAGCCCTTCACGTGACCGTTAATGAGAATGAAACAATTATAATAAACACAGTAGATGCTTCTACTTCTGTTAATTAAATGACTGTTCCCCTGCTTAGCCTTAGCATAAGAGCCGAACCCTTCGTGGATTCGGCTCTTTTTAAGCAGTCTACATAGTAACATGACGCCGACCAGTAATTTTCAAAAAAACGATGAACTTCCTTTATTCCCCACTCATAGACTGGTATTTTTTACGTATGCATGATATAAAGGACAAGGCTCTAGATAGTTACAAGAACTTTTCTGTCTACCTAACCGCTTAACTAGATATACTTATTTATTTCACACTCTCACTTTTCTAAAAAGGAGTATACTAATGATTGAATGGAAAAATATAGTCCGCGGCCTGGCTATGGGTGTCAGCGACTTAATCCCCGGTGTTAGTGGCGGTACTACTGCTGTCGTACTCGGCATTTATGACCGCTTAATTCTCTCTATTAATCAATTATTCAGCCGAAACTTTAAAAGCGCCCTATTCTTCCTTGTTCCTTTAGGGTTAGGTATTGTCAGTGCACTTTTTATCTTTAGTAATGTTATTTCTTTTTTACTTGAAAGCTATCCAATCCCGACATACTTTTTCTTTTTTGGGCTAATTTTAGGAGTTATCCCCTTTCTCATACAAAAAGTCGATGCCAAACGAACGTTTCACGTGAAACATTTCATTCTTTTAATTATTGCCGCACTCGTGGTAGCTCTAAATTTCAGTATTGACCTAGACGAGTCATCTACAGTCATGCAGAACTTAGACATGGCCGATTATATGCTGCTTTTTGGGGCTGGTTGGATTGCTAGTTCTGCCATGCTTCTTCCAGGAGTAAGCGGCTCATTGTTTTTTACGATCTTGGGTGTGTATGGAACATTGGTACACGCTTTATCAACTATTAATATTCCAGTCATTGCAGTCGTTGCAGTAGGGATTCTAGTTGGAATCCTTGTGATGAGTAAAATCATTCGTTACGTGTTACGTCGGTATCCTATTGCCACTTACGCTGGTATTATCGGCCTCATGCTCGGTTCTAGCTTTGTGATTTTGCCTGGCATCCCACCTACTCCTGGTCTCTTCATGAGCAGCATTGTCACCTTCGTGGCCGGGTTGGCTTTAGCTTTTGGATTAGGACGTGTGGAACACGACCATTAAACGTATAACCCCCGACCTTCCTTATATAGGAGGGTCGGGGGTTATTTTTTAAAGGCTGTTGTTTAAATATGGAAAGGCGAAGCCCGTTTCATTTTTCTATTCATAGGGGCGTTCTTGATAGTAATAGTTTGGGGTTTTCCAAGTGTTATCGTAAGAAGAATGAAATATGCGAGTTGCTGCTGGAGAAGCGGGAGGGATAAGCCATGTCCAATCTCCTGTTACGTCTCTGCCTGCCTGTTTTTCTTGTTTTTCGAACTTTGTAAATTGTTTAGCGGCTGTGTGATGGTCGACGATGCTTACGCCTTCTCTGTGAAAAGAATATAGAACAGCACGGTTTAACTCCACCCCTGCCTGATCGCGCCATAGGTCGGCCTCGTGTTTCGAAGGGATGCCCATGGCTTCTGCAACGTTTGGAAGCATGTTATAGCGTGCTTCATCAGCCAGATTTCGTGCGCCAATTTCTGTCCCCATGTACCAGCCGTTGAAGGGCGCAGCTGGATACGTAAGGCCACCAATTTCCAGTTTCATATCAGCTACAATCGGCACGGCATACCATTTGAGACCCAGGCTAGCTAAAGCCTCATTCTCGGGATGCTCGATCGCTATTTCTTTCACACTTGCCTCTGGAACTTCGTAATAGGTAAGGCCTTCTTCCTTTGTTTCAATGACTAACGGAAGGACATCAAATGAAGTACCCGCTCCTTCCCATCCTGCTTTTTCACAGACTTTAGTAAAAGCAAGCGAATCTGGATCGCCGATATAACCTCCGTCCTTTTGCGCATACCCAGCGTAGCGAATGAGCTGATAGTTCCAAATACGAACCGGTGTCTCCTTCTCTCTTTGGGCGGGAAAGATAGAAATCATCGGTTGAATGCGGCCTTCATTCGTAGCTAGGTCGATATGTTCTATTAACGAAGAGGCAACATCTTTAGAAGTAAAAAGATGGCGTTGATCTCGTACAACCAACGTGTCCCAAAACAGGCGCCCTATACAACGATTGCTGTTGCGCCAGGCGAGTTTTGCCCCATATTCAAGCTCTGCAAACGTATGCTCATACGTTCCTGTCAACTGGATGGATTTCTCCACCTCTTTTTTTCTATTGTCTCGAGCAATGGCACTGTATTGTTTTTCCTCATAAAATTGATTAAGGAATTGGGCAGCTTCATAGCGCAACGTTTCGCCGGACATTACCTTTCTCTCCTTTTTATAGGCAGCCGTTTTAATCTCTATTGAGTAGCAAGTGCAAATAATGCTTCTTTTAAAGCAATAACCCCATCAGTTGCATCACTTAATGTAGTAAACTCTTCTGGGGAATGGCTTTTTCCAGCAATGCTCGGGACAAAAATCATGCCAGCAGGAACGTATTTGCCAAGCGTCATCGCATCATGTGCTGCCCCGCTTGCAATCGGCTGCCATTTAAGTCCTTGCTTCTCGGCTCCATTTTGAATCATTGCTTGAATAGTTGCCGGGACCTGCACCGGGTCCACCATTAACTGGGTTTCCCATTTCAATTCAAGCTTGCGCTCCGTTGCAATTTGTTCAGCTCTTGCTTTTGCCTGGGCAACGATTTGCTCTCGTGCTTCTTTATCTACGTCTCTAATATCTATTACAGCGTTCACTTCGCCTGCGATGACATTTGCTCCATTTGGAATAACGTCTAACTTCCCAATTGTGGCTACTCCTTCTTCACTAACATGTGGTGGCATGCTTTCAAGTGCAACAAGAAGCTCGCCCATCGCAGCGAGAGCATCTTTTCGAGTTTTCATGGGTGTATTCCCAGCATGGTCCGTTTCCCCGATAAATGTACAACTATGCCAGGAAGGACCAGCGATTCCATGCACTACCCCGACGGTCGCTCCAGTTTCTTCAAGCTGCGTCCCTTGTTCAATATGTACTTCAAGAAAGGAATGGATCGCAGATGGAGCTACAATGCTTTCTGATAAACGATCCAGGGAAAGGCCGCGCTGAGCCATGGCCTCTTCCATACCTATATTCTCTTCATCTACGCTGTTGGCCACTTCTTCTGCAGTTACTTCGCCCATCATGGCCCGGCTTCCAAATAAGCCGTTGCCAAATCTTGAGCCTTCTTCATCTACAAAGACGACAAGCTCGACCGGACGTTTAAGTTTATCCTTCTCATTGGCTAAAGCTTGCACAGCAAGCAATGAACTCACACATCCGAGCGCCCCGTCAAAAGCCCCCCCGTCTGGAACTGTATCCAAATGAGAACCTGTCATCACTACAGGAGCATCTAAGTCCCCTGCTTCTAAGCGAGCTCTAATATTGCCGGCGCTATCTTCTGTAACCTGAAGTCCTGTTTCTAGTAACCAGCGTTTAAATATCGCTTTAACTTCTGCTTCTTCTAAACTATAAACATACCGAGAAATTCCACCATTTTCTGTTCTTCCTACTTCCGCTAAAATTGAAAGGTATTCAGCTAGTTTTTCTGGATCAATTTCCGTATCTTGTCTAGCCTGCTCTACTGTTTCTAACAAACGTTCTCTTGAAAATACCACCTATTCCTCACCCCTATTCAAGAATATCAACCGCTGCCTTACGCTTTTTTCTGTTTCGAATTTCTTTTCTGTACTCGAAAGCCGATTTAAGCCTTTATTACTGCAAAAACTAAAAGAAGCCATCCAGCGATAAAAGCAAGCCCGCCGATCGGCGTAATTGCTCCTAACCAAGTTTGGCCGGTAAGAGCCATCGTGTACAAACTTCCCGAAAAGAATAGAATGCCAACAAACATCACCCAGCCTGCCCACGTTAATAAACCCGATGAGCCAGCAAATGCTGCAACCAGGCCAATCAAGATGATGCCAAGTGCATGGAACATGTGATATTGGACACCAGTTTGATAATTTTCAAGCATCCGATCACTTATTCTCCCTTCCAAGCCATGGGCCCCAAAAGCTCCAATCGCTACAACAATTCCGGCGTTGATAGCCCCAAGAATAATAAGAACCTTCCACATCGTACATCTTCCTTTCTCTGAGGGATAAACTCTACCTTCCATTTTTTAATTAAACGATTTGCCTCTTTAG
Organism: Salsuginibacillus kocurii DSM 18087; assembly: GCF_000377705.1. Taxonomy (GTDB): domain Bacteria; phylum Bacillota; class Bacilli; order Bacillales; family Marinococcaceae; genus Salsuginibacillus; species Salsuginibacillus kocurii. Next base: position 273,683 of record NZ_KB898626.1, read on the forward strand.
CCCCTGATCCTCTACCTATGCGCTTCTTTTAAAAATCAAGCAAGTTTCCATCATTCGATGGTTTGCTTGAATGACCAGGACTAGCTGAAACTTGCGAAGTTGAAACTGTAGAAACAGGCGTATGAGCAACTGGCTGCTTGTCTACATAGGCCTCTTCCTTCTTGATTTCATTAGTTTGGAAAAGTTCGCAATAAGCAGCTAACGCCGTCGTGTGCCGTTGAATGCCAGTTTCGTCGTTCACACTAATCGCTTGTTTTAAATGATTCAGTTCTGCCTGCATTTTTTCTGCTACCGTATTTGCAGATATATTCAACACTATCCTATCCTTTCTTGTGACAAGTCATTGCCATGATTTTAACATAGAGAGAGTGGTCATCGTTTGAACAACAGCCGACAATTCCCCCACTATTCATGTTTCCAGTGCTCATGCTACAATTTCTAAGATATTAGTAAAGGAGGTACATTGTATGAAAGTATGGCTAGCAGGCCTTGTTCTAGGCACCTTTGTCGTAAGCGGCTGTGCCGACAATGAGGAAACACAAGAACCACCAGTACCGTCAGAAGGTTATTCCTTGTTACAAATTCAAGGTGCAGATGAAGACGGGCATGTCGGTACTGATGAGTTCTGGCACACTGAGGATGAAGAAACAATTGCAGAGATACAGGACACACTACGCTCTGTCCCTGTAGTAGAAGCAGATACAGAAGACCTCGAACCGTATACTGATCAATTAGGCACCCAAGGGCATTATTATCTCGTATTTGCCGATGACCTTGCCCAAGAAACAGCTTATTATACTACCATGCATGAAGATGGCACATTTTTGTTTGCTGACCCCGAAATAGATGACGGAGAACGCTTTATTTATATGTCTCAGCCTGAACATGCAGATACCTATGAACAAATTATCGAAGACCTAGAGCTCTCGTTTTAATAAACCCCTTTATCATATGTAGGCGGCCTCCGTGCTATAATGAGGTATGGATACACGAAATAACGTGTGAGCTAAAGGAGGTTAGCCACTTGGTACAGTCGGTGGACCGAGCATTAACAATCGTTAAACTCGTTAGTCAAAAGAAAGACGGATACGGCGTGACCGAATTAGCAGAAATGCTTGATTTAAATAAAAGTTCTATTTTTCGAATTGTTGCTACTCTTATCGAGCATGGCTTCATTGAACAAGACCTTGAAACCAAAAAATATCGCCTCGGCTATCAATACTTGGAACTCAGCTCAAAGCTTCTTGATTCAATTGATATTCGTAAAGAAGCAACTCCATTTTTAAAAGAACTTGAAGAGCTGTCTAATGAGGTGGTCCATCTTGTTATTTATTCACAAAAACAAGCGATTTATATTGAAAAGTTAGAAGGAAATGAAACGCTTCGGATGCATTCGCGGGTTGGAGAACGAGCGCCTCTTCATTGTACAAGCGCTGGAAAAACTATATTAGCATTTTTGCCTGAGGAGGAAGCCCGCACTCTTATTAAGCAACAGCCCCTTCCTGCACATACGGCGCACACCATTACTGAACCAACTGCCCTGTTTGAAAACATCAAACAGATTAAGCACCAGGGCTATGGAGTAGAAAAAGAAGAAAATGAGGCCGGCATTAATTGTATTGCCACCCCACTTTTCAATTATAATGGGAATATTGCTGGTGCTATTAGTATTTCCGGACCATCCATCCGCATGAATGATGAACGGCTGCAGCACTTAAAAGAGCCGTTATTGCAAGTAGGCAAACAAGTCTCTAGACGATTAGGGTATTCGGCCGAAAGTCTTTCCCACTAAATCAGCTGTCAGCGGGGAAAACGGCTGCCTAGATGGGGAACTCTTTTTCTTGCACCTACTGTAGAACTTCCGTAAACAAATCAGATCACCTGAATCATAGGGAATTCAAAAGTAATGCTCAACCTTGGGCATTATTTTATCTAATGGAGGCCCAATTATAGCAATGACCCCAACCTCCGGCCTCGTCCAGCTTCCCTTCAGAACAGATTAGGCACTAAAAAAGGGCAACCACTACTACACGTATACCATGTAATAGTGACTGCCCCTACTTTAGAAGTCCCCTCTTTAGGTCACTTCTTCATTTATCTTCTGTCCAGACAATGGACGTATTCGTTTCAGTTTCATTTATGCTGGGCTTAATTTTCTGCGATTTCTTCTGCGGTCATCTCGTAGTACATTTCTCATTAAATAAATGTGGTACGGATATTCGATTAGCCCGAGCACAATAGCTGATACTACTGAACCGAGAACAAGCTCCATACTGTTTGTTCCAAGCCATGCACCGAGAACCCAGATCACTAGGAAAGAGGCTACTACATCCCCCAGCGATGCTGTCATATTTTGTAGGCGCGGCATTACATACACATCACCTATATAAGCTAGCGCTGTTAAAACCGCACCGACCAAGACCGCACTCTCAAAGCCGAGTACGTTAAAAATAGGATCCATCACAATCCATATCACAGCTGTAATCGCTACAAACTTTATGATGGCGGCCAAAAAGTGATTCATGTTACCTCTCCTTTCACTCATTCTTTGTCTTCCGCTAGATGCCTTCTCTTCAAAGGGTCAGTCTTCCATAGGCTTCTCTGCACAGATGTCTTTTTACACCATGGCACGGACTAACAAAATTCTACTGAGAAAGGAGTTGATTGCCATTACACTCGGCATAAAATCAAGCAATGAGTAAAGATTCTTTATCCTCTCCTTTTGCAATTCTTTTAAAACTATTCCATTTCCTCTTCTTTTTCAAACGTATTTCCCTATTTTGATACTAAAACGAGTAAGGAGACACTGCCGCGGCTCACTGTAAGATCATCATCCTGTTTCCTGGTGGCAGCCCCGCATATTTCGATTTTGTCGATGAGGGACTTACGAGTACTCTAAAAGCAGCCAACAACTAAAGAAGCTACCTTGCCTTTTCCTGCAAGATAGCTTAGCTACTGCTTCATCTTTCCTTTAATATAGGCGTGGATCAGCTAATCTGTTAGACTGTTTCTAGCTCTTTAGACCTCATTTTTATCAATTACCTCTGTCTCTCATTGCATACGTAGGATACATACTCGTATTTTCAGTGTTGTACGAGGAAAACGTATTGTAAACGCTTTCTTTCTGGTTTTCATCTGCTTCTACTAAAATAACGATATTTCCCTCTTGTAAATATTTTTCATATTCTTTTGCTTCATCTTTTGGTACGCCTGCGCCAGTCAGGGCACCGCCAAGGCCACCGCCGCCTGCACCAATAGCTCCGCCTTCAATTGCAGCGGCAAGTGGGCCTGCAGCTGCGATAGGTCCAATACCAGGAATATCTAGTATACCTAAGCCTACTGCACCTCCGAGCAATGCACCGCTGCCTGCACCAATGCCGATCCCTTTTCCTACTGCTTTCCCACGCTCGTTGTCAGCTTTATCATCTACTTATTCAGACACATTAACATTTGTTTTCTCTTCTAAGGCTTCGCTGTCCTCATCGTTTTTTTCAAAAATTGAAATGTCCTCTGTGGCATATCCATTCTTCTGTAAGGACTAGATAGCATTGGCTGCATCTTCTTCATTTTGAAATACACCACCAATAATCTTTTTCTCCATAGTATACGCCTCCTTTTTTCATGGAATTTCTTTTCTTATTATAATTGACCGGACAATTTTCCTAGATTTTCTTTCACCTATCATATTGCAGAACCTATTTCTAACATCCTTTTTGGTTCTGGCTACAGTCTGATTTATCCTTAAGGCCTTGTTCTTAATCATAAAAACCGGGGTGGCTGTAATTACGCACGTACGAACCGGAAAAAATGTTTTCCGAAGCTATATCTAAAATAAACTTGTCAGAACAATTGAAAAAATGGATCAACCATAGTAAAATAAAACAAACAAGAAACTGCGTTTCATAATAAGCAACGACGAGGAGGGCCTTTATGAAAAAGTATGTAGAAGCAAGCGGACTAAAAATTGATAATGAGCTGTATAGTTTTGTTAACAACGAAGTTATTCCAGGCACAACTGTAGAGGCGAACGCATTTTGGCAGGGGTTTGCAGACATTGTTGCAGAATTAAAACCAAAAAATGAAGCGTTATTACACACCCGCAAAACTTTGCAGCAACAAATAGATCAGTGGCATACGACAAATAAAGATGCTTTTTCAACCGATGACTACAACCATTTTTTGCAACAGATCAACTACATCGAACCAGAGGTGCCAGACTTTGAGGTCACGACTGAAAATGTTGATAAAGAAATAGCTCAACAGCCTGGCCCGCAGTTAGTAGTTCCGTTAAGCAATGCCCGTTATGTATTGAACGCTGCCAATGCGAGGTGGGGAAGTCTTTATGACGCTCTTTACGGTACCGATGTCATTAGTGAAGACGGAGGTGCAGCAGTTACTTCCGCTTATAACCCGGAACGGGGCAAGAAAGTCATTTCTTATGCTAAACAATTTTTAGATGAGATTCTTCCTCTCGCCGATGGTTCTCATCAGGAGGCCGTTCGTTATGCCATAAAAGAGCAAGCTCTTCAAATCACTCTTGAAGATAAAAAAGTTACTGAGCTTAAAGATCCTGCTGCTTTTATCGGCTATAGCGGAGAAGAAAGCGAGCCCGCTTCCATTCTTTTTCAAAATCATCAACTACACATTGAACTTCAAATCGATGAAGAGCACCCCATTGGAAAAACAGATAGCGCACGGGTGAAAGATGTCCTCATTGAATCAGCAATTACAACCATTATGGATTGCGAAGATTCTGTGGCTGCAGTGGATGCCGAAGATAAAGTAGAGGTTTACCGAAACTGGCTCGGTCTAATGAAAGGTAACCTAACCACCAGCTTTCAAAAAGGAGAAAAAAGCGTTACACGCGAGTTAAATCCAGACCGTACGTACACCTCACCTGCAGGAACATCGTTCTCACTGCCGGGGCGGTCACATATGCTGATTCGAAATGTTGGTCACTTAATGACGACACCGGCTGTGTTAGATGCCAACAGTGAAGAAGTTCCAGAAGGGATAGTGGACGCGGCTGTTACGAGCTTAATTGCAAGCCATGATCTCTTAAGAAATGGACGCTACACAAATTCGCAGGAAGGTTCTGTTTATATTGTAAAACCGAAAATGCACGGTTCAGAGGAAGTTGCTTTCTCCAACCAGCTCTTCAGTCGGGTAGAAGACTTATTACAGCTTGAACGCAATACGTTAAAAATTGGCGTGATGGATGAAGAACGCCGCACTTCCTTAAACTTAAAAGCTTGCATTCAAGAAGTTAAAGAGCGAATCATTTTCATAAATACCGGCTTTTTGGATCGTACAGGAGATGAAATCCATACATCAATGAAGATAGGGCCAATGATCCGAAAAGGAGAAATGAAGACATCTACTTGGTTGGATGCATATGAAAAAGCAAATGTAACCAAAGGGTTGGCAAGCGGCTTACAAGGCCACGCACAAATTGGCAAAGGAATGTGGCCCATGCCCGATCGGATGAAAGCGATGCTTGAACAAAAAATGGGTCAATTGTATGCTGGAGCGAATACAGCCTGGGTGCCTTCCCCCACAGCTGCAACCCTTCATGCCCTTCATTATCATCAGATTGATGTCGTGGAAGTACAGAATAACTTAATGAAGCAGTCAGAAGACTTAGAGAATAACATGCTTCATATTCCAGCAGCTCAGCAGCCAGACTGGAGCGAAGAAGAAATCCAACTTGAACTGGATAATAATGCACAAGGAATCCTTGGTTACGTCGTAAGGTGGGTTGATATGGGCATTGGCTGTTCCAAAGTACCTGATATTAATGACACCGGCCTTATGGAGGACCGGGCGACACTACGTATTTCCAGCCAGCATATAGCCAATTGGTTAAAGCACGACATTTGTACAGAAGAACAAGTACTAGCGACCATGAAACGAATGGCCAAAGTTGTTGACCAACAAAATGAAGGAGCAGTTGGCTACGAACCGATGTCCTCCAATTATGAGGAGTCTATTGCCTTTCAAGCAGCCTGTGATTTAGTATTTGAAGGTACAGCACAGCCAAACGGATATACAGAACCGATCTTGCACAAGCGCCGAATGGAAAAGAAGAATAAAGCTTCAGTCCAGCAACCCTAATTCATCTATACTCGGCTCGCCATATATAATAAAAAAGTGGCTCTCGGATTCTCCTTCCGAGAGCCACTTTTTTGGCATTAATTTATTTGCTTAACTCCATAAACTTTTCCACGTCTTGTAATAACGGCTCGGTTGCGCGCTGCCAAAATGCTTTTTGGGTAATATCTTCACCGAGATGTTTTTCGGCCAGGTCTTCTACCGTCATAGAAGCTGTATCACGCAGAAGGGCAATATAACGTTCTTCAAAAGCTGTACCTTCTTGCTTTGCCCGTTCATAAACGGCCATACTAAACAAATAACCGAACGTGTATGGAAAATTATAAAAAGGAACAGGTGTCATATGAAAGTGCAGCTTCGATGCCCAAAAGCGTGGGTTGTAAGAAGCTAGCTTATTGCAATAGGCTTCTTTTTGCGCTTCTACCATCCACTCATTTAAGGTGGATGCATTAGCCCAGCCTTCCTTTCGTTTTTCATAAAATCGTTTTTCAAAAATAAAGCGGGCATGCAGATTCATGAAAAAGGCCAGACCTCGGCTAATTTTTGTATCCAACAACGCTATTTTTTCCTCGGCTGTTTCCGCTTCTGCTACTGCTGCATCGGCTACGATCTGTTCTGCAAAGGTAGAAGCCGTTTCAGCCACATTCATTGCGTAGCGTGTAGCCGCATAAGGGAGTCCTTTCATCGCGTGCTGATGGTAGGCATGACCCAGTTCATGAGCAAGTGTTTGCACATTGCTCGGTGTCCCGCTATACGTCATAAAAATCCGCGTTTCATCACTTATTGGAAAGGTAGTACAAAACCCTCCAGGACGTTTACCGTTTCGATTCTCTGCTTCAATCCACCGATTCTCAAAAGCCTTGGCAGCAAAATCAGCAAGTTTTGGACTTACTTCTCGGAATTGGCTGACGATTTGGTCTGCCGCTTTTTCAAATGGAACCGTAGTATCATGCTTGGCAAGCGGAGCAGAAACATCGTGCCATTCTAATGCTTCCAGCCCCATCATTTCAGCTTTTTTGTCCATAAAAGGAAGAAGTGTAGATTTTGCATCTTCTACTGCCTCCCACATAGCTTCTAAGGTCTCTTTTTGCATTCGGTTGATCATGAGTGGTTCTTTTAATACATCATTCCAGCCTCTTTTTTTATACCAATTTAGACGAAATCCGGAAAGATGATTAAGTGTCTCAGCAAAGAGGTCTTCATGCTTCTTCCAAGCTTTATCCATCGCTTCGGAGGCAGCAATTCTTACAGAGCGATCATGACTTCCTGCTTTATTTTGAGCTTGGCCCACTGATAAATACTCTGTCTGCCCGCCTTCGGTTACTGGAATCTGTATTTGGCTTACTAAGGCATTGTACATATCACTCCAGCCATGATAACCATCTTGAGCCAAACTCTCTGCTAACTGTTCTTTATCAGGTTCCATCCGTTCAATTGCTCGTTGACGCCGTTCTTCTAACGGAAACGTAAGACCCTGTAAGCGCTCATCTTTAAGCAACGCTTGCCACAGGTCATCAGGTAACTTTTCAAATACTGCGTCAAGTTCACTCGCAATGGCTCCTATCTCAGTACTTACGGCTTTTAAACGTGCTTGCCACGTTTTAGCATCTGTATCCGTTATGTCATCACTTAACAGGGCATTCACAAATGCTCTTGCTTCCGCTAACTGAGCGGTAATGTGCTGAAGCTGCAGGTAATTCTTGACCCAGGCATCAAGTTCTTTACCATCAGCAGGGAACCTCTCTTCTTCTATGTTCACATTTAATGCTTTTATTTCATTTTCTAGCTGTTCTACAAATGTTTGTAGTTCCTTTGAGCTGCTCCCACCTGAAAAAATAGAATCCAAGTCCCAACGCATCGAAACAGACGTGGCCATAGTGAGCCTCCTCTTTTTTATTTCGCTTCCCTAACTATTTAAATGTACCATGAATACATGGAAGCGAAAAGGAAAATTGCAAAATTTTAAGAGAACTGTTTCAGCTAGCGTGGAAGTTTAATTCAAAACCTAGCGTAGCAAGTATTAGCGGTAGCAAAGAAAACACGGCAACCTCGAACAAAGCAAAGGTAAAGCCAATGTCGCGCTTGGGCCTGTGGTGAAGGCGTCCGACTAGAGCGAATGCATGAAGGAGACTTGGCCAAGCAAAGCCTACGGCGTAGGCTGAACTTCCGTTAGATGTATACCGTTTCCTTCATCTATTTATACATTCTTACGGTATAAAAAAAGCCGCCAGGTAGCACCAACCTGACGGCTTTCTTTTTTAATCCAAGTCTTCTCGGTAAATATAATATTTTTGGCCAAAGGAATTCGGCATATCTTCTTTGACAGCTTTTGTAAATGAATAAGCAAGCATCGCCATAATAAATATGAGCGGAAAACCGCCGACAATACTGGCGGTTTGCAAAGTTTCAAGCCCGCCAAGGAACATAAGCACTGCCGATGGTGTAGCGAGTACCACTGCCCAGAATAACCGGTTCCAACGTTCAGGTTCATCGTCAATATACTTTTGGCAAACCGAAGCCAAAATGTAAGAACCTGAATCAAAGGTAGTAGCCAAAAAGATAACTGCAAGCAGCACAAAAATGAGAACAAACAACCCACTCAGTGGTACTTGGGCAACCGTACCAATAATGGCAGCTTCTGGACTTACATTATTCATCGTATCAACCACTGAATATTGCCCGCTAAGCTCGAGGTATAAACCAAAATTCCCGAGTATGCCAAAATACAGTAAACAACCAGTGGTTCCATAGATTAGCGTCCCCAAAACCATTTCTCGGATGGAACGGCCTCTTGAGATACGAGCTACGAACAAACCGACAAACGGAGCGTAAACAAGCCACCAAGCCCAATAAAAGATTGTCCAATCTTGTGGAAAGCCTGTCTGCTCAAATGGCCCCATATTCCGAAATGGCTCTGACCACATACCCATTCGGAAGAAATTATCAGCCAACATACCAATGCTGTTCATCATCGTATTACTTAAGAATACGGTTGGACCAACAATAAAGATAAATCCAAGCAGTACAACTGAGAGCCAAAAGTTCACATTACTTAAGACACGAATGCCACGACGCAGTCCCGTATATGCACTAACTCCAAAAATGGCAGTCGCTATCACTAGAATAACTGCATAAACACCCATTCCAGCTTCAATCCCAGTAAAGTGAGTGAATCCTGCACCGATTAATGGTGTTGCCAGGGCCATTGTCGTTCCTGCCCCACCGAGCAGCCCAAACATAAATAATACGTCTACGACCGTTCCTAACCAGCCGTCGGTATGATGTTTTAAGATTGGCCGGCAAGCCTCGCTCACCTTCAAAACAGGTCGTTTGCGAACATAAAAGAAATAAGCAATTGGAATAGCTGGCAAGCAGTAAATGGCCCAAGCAATTGGCCCCCAATGAAAGAGACCATAAGTGGTTGCCCACTCTATCGCTTCTGTAGAACCGGGCTCAGCTCCAAACGGTGGGTCCTGATAGTAAAAGGCCCACTCTATCGTTCCCCAATACATAATACTTGAGCCAATACCAGCAGCGAATAACATCGCGGCCCAAGTAATCGTATTAAATTCAGCTTTTGACTCCCTACTACCTAGTACGATACGCCCGTACCTACTAAAGGCAATGTAAAGTAAAAAGATGAATAACACCATGCCTACTAATAAATAAAGAACACCAAAGTTTCCACTAACCATTTCATTGGCTCCCGTTACCACCGCTTGACCCCAATCTGGAAACAAAACGAGCGGTAAAGCAACGGCAATCAACAAGACCAAAGCTCCATAAAAAGTTGGCCAATCCATAATTGAACGATTCATTGTTATCTCCTTTCTTAGCACCCTTTATCATGGCCTTCAAAATAAAGGATACATACATGCCCTGAGGATAAATGACTTATTCCTGCAGTGGACATAAAAACTATACCATCCAGACGGTTTATGAACAAATTGGTTCTTAACTGGTTGTTTGCCTCTAAATACTCCTTACCTCTGTTTACAGAAAATCAAATGGTTTTTTCTCTTTATATAAGCAAACTTCGCACAATTTGACACCTTTCAGTCTTTTTCAACAACTATTGTTAGGATTGGTTTTTTTGACCTTCTTATTTATAGAAAATAATGGAGGTAACCTATTGAAAACTACTCTCCTATTTATAAGCTTGTGTGGTTAAGGAAACATTAAAGACTCAAAGTAAGCAAAGATTATTTCCGGTATTTTTTTCAGAATAGAGTACGTTTCATGTGAAACAATGTATAATGAGTTTGATATTATACCGTCTGGATGGTACAGTAAAAATAATTTCAGTTATTAGTAAATGTTCGAAGGAGGAAAAAATTTGAGAAATAAAGTAATCATAACAAGCGCGCTTACAGGCGCAGGAGAGACAACAAAAAAGAACGCCAATGTCCCTGTCACTCCCCAAGAAATTGCCGATGATGCCATTGCGGCAGCACGGGCAGGGGCAACCGTTGCCCATATCCACGTACGCGATCCTGAAACAGGAGAAGTTAGTCATGATCCAGCTCTTTTTGGCGAAGTCGTGGAACGGGTACGCGAAAAAGACCAAGATGTAGTTTTAAATATGACTGCTGGCGGGGGTGGTGATTGGGTGCCTTCTCCTGAAGACCCAACCCGAGGCGGCCCCGGAACAGATATTCAAACTCCGGCTGAGCGCCACGAACCCGTGGGTTTATATAAGCCTGAAATATGCACGCTAGACTGCGGTAGTTTGAACTTTGGCGAAAGTGTATATTTAAATCCAGCTGATTGGCTGATCGAACAAGCACAGCTCGTACAGAAAAGCGGAGTAAAACCAGAACTTGAATGTTTTGATACTGGCCAGATCCGCTTAGCCAATCATTTGATTAACGAAGGGTATATTAACGGCACTCCTCTATTTCAATTTTGCCTTGGCATCCCTTGGGGCGCAGACGCCGATACAGAAACCATGCAACTCATGAAAAGCAAAATACCAGAGCAGGCAGAATGGGCAGCCTTTGGCATCGGACGCTTGCAAATCCCCATGGCCGTACAATCAGCATTACTCGGAGGCCATGTACGTGTTGGTTTAGAAGACAATTTATATCTTGAAAAAGGGGTCAAAGCCTCCAATGAAGCTTTAGTTGATAAAGTGGTTAACATTCTTCAGCAGCTCGGTATTGAACCGATGACTCCAGCTGAAGCAAGGACGGAACTTGATTTATACGACCCTCATGCGAAAGGTTGATTTTTAATGAGGAACTCCTCTTCCCACCATATAGCTGTAATTGGCACTGGCGTAATTGGGAACGGTTGGATAGCTCGCTGTTTAGCTAACGGCTATGATGTGCGGGCATTTGACCCAGCGCCTGGTGCAGAAGAAAAAATGTTTGAGAATGTTAAACGAGCATGGCCTTATTTAGAACAACAGATGGCTCCTGAGGCATCTGTCAATCGATTGACATTTGTAGATACAATTGAAGAAGCCGTACAGGGAGCTTCTCTGATTCAAGAAAATGTTCCAGAACGCGAACCACTTAAACGGCAGGTGCTTGCCGAAATAGACCAGGCAGCTGATCAAGAAGCCATCATAGCTTCCAGCACTTCAGGCTTAAAACCGAGCATCTTGCAGGCAGATTGTTCGCATCCGGAGCGGGTGGTCGTAGCGCATCCTTTTAACCCTGTATATTTGCTTCCACTCGTAGAAGTTGTAGGTGGAGAGAAAACATCCGAGGTCTCCATCGAAGCAGCTGCTGACTTTTACCGGTCCTTGGATATGAAACCTCTTATTGTGCGTAAAGAAATCGAAGGCCACATTGCTGACCGTTTAATCGAAGCATTGTGGCGGGAGTCGCTCCACCTGGTCAATGACGGCATCGCCACGACCGAAGAAGTAGATGCTGCTTTTATATACGGAGCTGGCATGCGCTACGCGCTAATGGGCCCCTTCTTAACCTTCCACCTCGCAGGTGGCGATGAAGGCATGCGCCATATGCTCCAACAGTTTGGTCCAGCTTTGGAACTGCCCTGGACTAAACTACAAGCTCCAGAACTAACAGATGAATTAGCAGAACAAGTCATTACAGGCTGTGAAAGTCAATCGGAAGGGTTTCGGATAAGCGAGTTAGAAGACCGGAGGGATGAATTTTTGTTACGTTTAAATGAGTTATTAGAAGAATTCTGGCCTGGTGCTAACTTGAATGGAAAACTGTAAGCTCAAGGAGGTGAAGATGCCCTATGCAATCATTTCTTTATGAAGATTATGTACGCACGGAGTGGGTGGATTATAATAAACACATGAACGATGCTGCTTATGCTACAGCGTTCAGCTTAGCTGGAGAACAGCTGCTAGAAGACATTGGTCTGAATGAAGAAGGACGAAACCGGCATCACTATACGATTTTCACCTTAGAAAGCCATATTGTCTATTTAAAAGAGGCACATGAGCATGAGCGACTGCTGGCTGATGTGCAATGGATAGATACCGATGAAAAACGACTGCATTTATTTTATACTTTATACAATGAAGAAAAAGAACGCATTGCGGTATGTGAACAAATGTTGATGGGAATGAGTCAGGAAACGAACCGGCCGGCTCCCTTTCCGGAAGACATACAACAAGCTATCACCGCCAAAGCTAGACAAGACCAAGATAAACCTGTTCCAAAAGAAGTGGGTAGAACAATTGGTATAAAGAAAAAGTAAACATTTCATAAGTAATTGAGGGATTTCTATGCCTAAACCATCGAAAAAACCAGTTATCCTTCGGGCCGCCGCCCAGGTGGTTCAAGAACGTGGTGTGTTACATCTTACCTTGGAGGCTGTAGCTGAAAAAGCCGGGATAAGTAAAGGCGGACTTCTTTATCATTTCCCTAGCAAAGAAGCCCTTGTAGAAGGGATGGTCCACCACATTTCAGAAACCTATCAAACAGAAACTGCTAAATATGTAAGCGAAGATGAACATGAACAAGGAAAATGGACAAGAGCTTATATTTCTGAAACATTCAGACAAAGCACAGAGGAAAAAGATATGAATGCCGGAATGCTTGCAGCCGTAGGAATAAATCCTGAATTAATGGCACCTATTCAAGAGGCCTATCAAAAATGGCGAGAGCGTATTGAAACAGATGGCTTAAACAAAACGGATGCTACGATTGCTTTACTCGCTGCCGATGGCCTTTGGTTATCTCAGTTATTTGGGCTTGCCCCCTTAGATGAGGATGAGCGTGAAGAAGTTTTTCGTAGGCTGATGGAACAAACTCTCTCTTCTGAACATGAAAAAACGGAATAATCTCTTTCTGCTCCTCTGCATGAAAACACCCCCATATTCTTCACCTAGAATGTGGGGGTGTTTTTAACTCACTTTCTCATTTTCTGCATATTTCGCCTTCATTTTATAAACCTATCTCCTATATGGTTACGGCCTCGTATCCATAACTTTCAATCTTAGGAAAATTCTCCTCATCAATAACCCAATATATATCTTCCTGGTCTTTCACTACCATTTGATCAACTTTTCGCTCTTCTTGAGCTTCTTCTAATGATTGAAATTTACGAGCTGGGATCTGTAGTTCTCCAATAATAATCATTAGTGATCACCTCCATCTAACGTGAAAGTTTCCCACTTTTTCTTATCCTTAAACAAGCCTCACTTATTTTATAAAAATTCCTCCTTTTGTCATTATCGATTTCCGTATTTATTTTTAGGAATAGTGCTTGCGACGTGATAAACATCTGCTAACGTTTTATATCCGTTAAATTGTAAAGCCTCAATAGCACTTACCCAGATTTTTGCAGCCATCACCGCATCATGTAAAGCATGGTGGCGGCCAGAAATGTCTATATCAAAAAACTCACACCACTCATCCAAAGATAAACAATTAGAATCTGGGGCTAATATACGAGTAACAATGGATGTATCGAGCAACCTGTGCAGAAATGGCGCTCCTAATTCAAATCGAGCCATATGACCTAAAAATGCTTTTTCATGAGCTGCATGATGAGCCACTAATATGTCAGTGTTGGAAAACTGAAAAAAACGAGTAAGGGCTTCCTTTAGTGATGATCCGTCTTCAAGTTCCTCTGCCGTTAAACCGGTTAGCATTTTAATTTCTTCAGTTAATGCTTCCGGAACCCGGATACAAGTGTAATAACTTGAATCTTCGAACAGTTCTGCGCCAATGGTTTTCACCGCTCCTATTGATAAAATTTGATCGCCTTGATTCGGATAAAAACCTGTCGTTTCCAGGTCCACTACTGTCACTCTTAATTGATGCAAGGGTGTATCAAGCGATTGTTCACGAGCTACGTCTTTTTGCAGCTGCCTATACCAGGAGATCTGTTGTAATTGCTCTGAGGATTTTGAGCTGGCCGTCGTTTGCTGAACCCACGAATAAAGGCGTTGTAACACTAATGCCTACCTCCTCTTTCTAACGAGCGTTTCATATGAAGAAAGAAGGCCCGGCCAATTTTCAAAGCCTGCTTCAGTTGATGTTTTTCTTCTGTTGTGAGCTTAGTCAGCGCAAGAAAATGTCCTTGCTCTACAGAATTGACTTCTGAACTTGTACGCCAAGCAAGCAGCAACTGAAAAAACTCCGCCAGCCTGCTCCACTCTCGATTTTTCTCTTCAAAACGACTTAGGCGTTCAAAGGTGCTTACATTCTCCCAGCCGTAATACAAAGCAGCAAGCCTCGCTCCATTTACATATGGAAACAAGCCCTGGGTTTTTAAATTGATAGAACCTGAAAAAGGTCCTTTTGGCACCGGAAGCAATTGACCAAATATATTCGTTCCTTTAGGGGGGACTGCCATATGGCTGGCTATTCGTTTAAGAACTTGCCGAGACACTTGACTTGTTGAAAAAAAAGACCTTGTCAGCTCTTCCATATGGATACCTTTTGCCACTAAAGTTCTTGCATCTGCAAGTAAAAATATATAACGTACATCTTCCCATGATTCACAGGCCAGCCACTGATTAAATTGCTTTCTCCAAGCTTCTTCTTCCTTACAGAACATTGAATTGGCCGCCATAATTCCTCCTTCACACCAGTCATAACCGATCAAGTCTAAGGAATTCGATATTTTATACCCGAGAGATAAAAAGTAGTCGTCTGCGCCTTCAGCATTTTTATAAATTAACCCATGGTCCTGGTCGCTAACAAAACCTTGTTCTCCCCGGGCGGCACTGCCTAATAGAAAGAAAGCAAAAGGAGCTGGGGGCTGCCCTCGCTCCTTTTGCATTTCTTCAAGTGATAGATAAACCGTCTCACGTATCCACTTATCATGATATTCTTCCATCTCTCGTGGAGATCGTTCCAAGCGAGGAAGCATTTGTCTGCGCTCACTTCGAATGTCCTGATAAGTCGTAAACATGGACAAGTTATGCTCGGATGAATTCAAACTTTAAGCTCCTCTGCGGTCTTCAGAAGTTACCGAAGTGCCGCTTAAGCTTTCAGGATAACCATAGCTTCCGTGTTCACTCATATCAAGACCCATCAACTCTTCTTCTTCAGATACACGCAATCCTCCAGTTAATGCTCCGGTTACTTTCAGTAATACATAAGAAGCAATAAAAGCGAAAAGACCGCAAGCAACCACACTGATTGTTTGGACCCCTAGCTGTTCAAATCCGCCTCCGTAGAACAAGCCTGCCTGGCCGCCATTCATTTCAGCTAATGCAGGTGTAGCGAAGAAACCAGTGGATAACGTACCCCATACACCAGCTACACCGTGAACAGAAAGAGCGAAAATTGGGTCGTCAATTTTATTTTTTTCAAAGAACTTCATGCTGAAGAATACGATCAGTCCACCAATTAAACCGATAATTACTGCTGCCCAAGGGGCGACAAAGGCACAAGATGCAGTAATCGCAACTAAACCAGCAAGTGCTCCGTTTAGCATCGTTGGTACATCAGATTTTCCAAGTACAGCCCAAGCAATTAAGAGTGCAGCAATGGCCCCTGCAGCTGCTCCAAGCTGGGTATTTAACGCCACATAACCGAAGAAAGCATCATCTACCCCTAATGTACTACCGGCGTTAAATCCGAACCAGCCGACCCATAAAATTAATACACCTAGTGCTGTATAAACTTGATTATGCCCCGCCAAATCATTAGCTGAGCCATCTTTATTAAATTTACCAAGACGAGGTCTTAACAGAATGGTAGCGGCTAATGCTGCCATGGCACCTGTTAAGTGAACGACCGTAGAACCGGCAAAGTCTTGTTTGCCTAGTTCACCAATCCAGCCTGCTCCCCAAATCCAGTGAGCGACAAACGGATACACAAAGGCTGAAAAGAGCACGGCAAAAATAAGATAAACAGAAATTTTCGCTCGTTCAGCAAACCCACCAAAAGCAATAGTCAGGGCAATTGCCGCAAACGCTAATTGGAAAATAAAATCTACTGAGCCAGCTAAGCCATCAACTTCCGTTGTAAAATCACCAAAGAAAAAGTCCGAAACTCCTAAAAACCCACCTGCGCTAGAGCCATAAATAAATCCGTAGCCCACGGCCCAAAAAACGATTGAAGCAATTCCAAGCGTAAATACCGTCTTACCAGCAACATGTCCAGCGTTTTTCATTCGTGTTGAGCCGGCTTCAAGTAAAATAAAGCCACCCTGCATAAGAATAACTAAAATAAAAGCAAACATGATCCAAACGTTGTTCATTAAATACATCGGGTCCAAAGTATCTCTCCCCTTCCCTTTTTCCAGTTTTTTTCTGACTGGTTCTATCTTCATTTTAAGGATATTAAAGCAACAATCTACAAATTTGTTAGATAACCTAACACGATTTTTGTTTATTTTCTGAATTTTCCACCGTTGCTGAGAGCGGTTACATGGCTGTCTTGTCTTTAACAGAGGTGTGTAAGGATCTATTTCTTCTTACATGGGGTTATAAAGCGAAAAAAAGGAAGGTCCAACTTCTCCGCTTGGACCTTCCTTTTCTTTATTAATGTTATAAAAATTATCCGTTATAATCGAATGTATCAGGATGAGGGCCGAATCTTTGACCTTGATTTAATTGATTGATTGCTATTATATCTTCTGACTCCAGCCTAAAATCAAATATATCAGCATTCGAATGTATGCGTGCAGGGGTAACTGATTTAGGAATCGTTGCCACCCCCTGCTCTATATGCCATCTCAATACAATTTGGGCAGGTGTCTTTTCATATTTTTCGGCAAGCTTTCTTATAATTGGCTCCTCTAGAAGGTGACCTCTCGTCAATGGACGCCAGGATTGCAATTGAATATCCCGCATTCGGCAATACTCTAATAATTCTTCTTGAAAAAGGAGTGGATGAAATTCCACTTGATTCACCATTGGTTTAATTTGCATCGTTTGAGACAGTTGTTCTAAATGAGATTGATGAAAGTTACTTACGCCGATAGCCCGGACAAAACCTTCTTGATAGAGTTTCTCCAACGCTTTCCAAGATTCTTCAAACTTATTTGGCACAGGCCAATGTAATAAATAAAGGTCAATATAATCTACGCTTAGCTGTAGTCTACTTTTTTCAAATGCTTTCAACGTCTGCTCATACCCATGGTCATCATTCCACAGTTTTGTAGTGAGAAAGACATCTTTACGTGGAAGGCCGCTAGCTTCAATCGCCTTCCCTACTCCTTTTTCATTTCCATAAAAAGAAGCTGTATCAATACTTCTATAACCACTTTCAATTGCTGCTTGCACAGCTTCTTCCACTTCATTTCCTTCTTCAGCTTTGTAAACACCTAGCCCAAGCTGAGGCATTTCTACATTATTATAAAGTTTGACGGTCGGTATTGAATGTTTCACGTGAAACCCTCCTAAACTGTTTACTCTGGAAGCTGCCAATTTACTTTTTCTCTACCTTGTTCTTCTAAAAATTCATTTGCTCTTGAAAACGGGTGGCTTCCAAAAAAACCACGGTGAGCAGAGAACGGACTCGGATGTGGTGATTCAATAACTAGATGACGGTCGTTACTTATTAATTCTTTTTTTCGTTGTGCGTGTTTCCCCCATAGCATAAATACAACAGGATCTTGTTTGGCATTCACTTCTTGAATAATACGATTCGTAAACGTCTCCCATCCTAGATCTTTGTGAGAATTTGGCTCTTTTCTTCTAACTGTTAAAACCGTGTTTAACAATAGAACCCCTTGTTCTGCCCAAGAGGTAAGGTGGCCATGATCTGGGATTTGATACCCCAAATCAGCGGCCAGCTCTTTTAAGATGTTTTGCAAAGAAGGGGGAGGATTAATCCCTCGTTTCACAGAAAAACTTAGACCATGAGCTTGTTCTGGTCCATGATAGGGGTCTTGGCCAAGAATTACTACCTTCGTGTTTGCAAAAGGGGTGTAATGCAGAGCATTAAAAATGTCATTCATATCTGGATAAATCGCTTGATGAGTATATTCTTCTTTTAACTGGCTTCGTAATTCTTGATAGTATTCTTTTTGAAATTCATCCCCTATGACTTCTGCCCAGTCATTTTGCAATATTTTCATAGTGAAATATCCTTTCTCTTACAAAGCTTTGCCCCTATGTTTCACATGAAACATTAACGTTTAATTTGGTCTTTGAGAATGTTAAATATTTCTTTATTCCCTGCCCTGACACTTAATCCTTTTGGCTCTGGAAACACTTCTGCTTGGCCACCTGCTTCTGCTACTAACAGAATGCCCGCTTCAACGTCCCATTCCTTTAGTTTAAGTTCCCAATAACCGTCGAGCTTTCCAGAAGCCACCATTGCTAAATCAAGAGCTGCTGCTCCTATGCGACGAATCCCACCTATTTGGGTAATCATCGTTGAGAAATGCTCTACATTATTATCTGAGTCTGTTGCTTTATCATAAGGGAAACCCGTACCTAACACAGCTTTGGAGAGGGTGTATACAGTTGAAACTTGGATAGGCTCATTATTACACCATGCTCCTTCTCCTTTTATCGTTTCATATGTTTCCCCTAACTTAGGTGCATGAATCAAACCGGCAACCGTTTCTCCCTTATAGCGAATCCCTATAGAAATACAAAAGGCTGGTAACCCTCTTGCATAATTAACTGTTCCATCAATCGGGTCTATTACCCATTCATAATCTGCTTTGCCGCTATGTACACCACTCTCTTCTGTCAAAAGGGCATGATCCGGATAACGGTCGAGGATACGTTCTTTCAAAAAGTTCTCTGTCCAAATATCTACTTCTGTTACAAAATCAATATCTGATGTTTTTGAAGATATATCCATTGGTTGATCCATTCGTTTTAGTTGTTCTTTTCCTGCTTCTATAGCCCATAATTTTGCTTGAGCAATCATTTCTTTCCATTCTGAAACCTTCACTTGTGCCCCTCCTTATATTTTCTCTCCCTCTATCATATAGGAGATTCTATTTCTTTGAAACAACAGAGAAAGCCTCATTATCATCTACAATTATTTATTTTCCATAAGTTTTTTCCCACTGGTTATAATACTTTTGAAACTAATCTGCTCTTTCTTCCAGCATTATAGTAAATATATCCCTTCCAAATGATTAACCACCCTTTTTCAATCTATAATCAAAAGAGTTGTTTTTGGAACATATAACCGGGGAATATTCTCTTCAGAAGTTATTGATCTTATTGACTAATGAAGGAGCCTATTATGCTTGAATTTATCCTCTCAATACTTGAACAGCTTGGCATTGTCGGGCTCATTCTAGGCGTGGCGATTGAAGCTCTTTCTATTCCTTTTCCTGCAGCCATATTTATGCTGGCATATGGTTATATTCTTGATCCGGGTTGGACAGATTGGTTCTTGCTCAGTTTACTTTCCTCTGGGATTTATATGGTGGTTAGTTTCATCCCCTATCTACTAGCTAACCGTTATCATTACTTATTCAAGAAAAAATTAAATAGCGGCCGTTTAAAACGAATGCAACATATGGTAGAAAAATACGGAGAATGGGCCATTGCAGGCGGCAGAATGGTCGGAATGGGCTATATCGCCTATGTTGCTGCTTTTTGTGAAATTCGTCCGTTTCGCTACGGTTTGTTTACGTTTATCGGGGTTTTTCCTACCGCTCTTCTAATGTTTTATTTAGGACAATTAGGAAATATTGAAGTTATTTATAATTGGTTTCAACGCTTTCAATATGTAATCTTTTCTATTATTGCGCTTTTGATTGGGGGGTATATTGCACTTCGCTTATACCAGGTCAAACGAGCAAAAAAAACTAGAAAAAGTATAAACCGCTAGCCCATAAGTCTACCGGTTTATTTATGGTATGGTGTGCCTTTTTGAATTTGGAAGCTTCGATACAGCTGTTCAACCAACATTAAGCGAATCAATTGATGAGGAAAGGTCAGCTTGGAAAAGGACCACTTTCTATCTGCTCGTTGTAATACTTCTTTACTTAATCCTAAAGAGCCTCCAATAATAAAAGAAACTTTGCTTTTCCCATAAATAGCAAGCTCTTTTAAGTGATCTGCCAGTTCTTCCGAAGTAAATTCTTTTCCTTGAGGTTCCAAGGCAATCACATAAGCATCATGTGGAATTTTTGCAAGGAGTTTTTTTCCTTCTTTTTCCTTTATTAATGTTTCTTCCTTTTCACTTCGTATACTAGGGGTTTTTTCATCAGGAACTTCAATAATTTGAAGGGCTGCATCTTTTTTAAGTCGTTTTTCATATTCGCTGATCCCTTCTTGTAAGTAACGTTCTTTTAGCTTCCCTGCAGCTACAATTTGAATTTGCATGCTAGACTCCTTTACTTATGCACATTTTATCCACATGTGGATATCTAGTTCTACCCTGCTGAAATTTTATATTCAGCTGTATTTGTACAATACTCACATAAGAGTAACTCCTTCTCTTCAGGTACGTTTTCAAAAATAGGGACGGCCTCATGCTTATCTACAATATCATCTAACCCTTGTTCTACATGAGTTTTACAGCAATAGATCATATCCTCCCACCTTTCTTTCAACTCCTTCATTGTAGCATAAGTTGTAATTTAACTTGAAATGCACACATGTGGATAAATAACTAAGCAGACCTTTGGCATGAAGTGTGGATAGAAAAACCTCTCACTTAACTTGAAGTGAGAGGTTAACGTTATAAGGTGAGATAGGATGCACACTTGTCTCACTATTGATCGCAGCTTTCAGCATTTCTTATTATAATTGTTCTCCTTCTTGGAGGTCGACACTTATGGAATGCTGCTCTCCTTCACGGTAAAATGTGACCTCTATCGTTTGGCCAATTTCAGCTTCTGTATAAAGATATTGTCTTAAGTCATGTCCATCATGGATGGCAACCCCATTAATTTCGGTTATAACATCATATTCTTCCAAGCCTGCTTGGTCAGCTGCGGAGTTAGTGACTACATCCACTACAAACACCCCGGATTCTACTTCTTCTGGCAGCATTAATGTTTCCTGCCAGTGATAGCTTGGAATTTCAGATAACGAATTGATGGCTACCCCTAATTCTGGACGTCGAACTTCACCATGTTGTTCTAAATCTTCAATAACGGGAACTGCTATTGAAGTAGGTATGGCAAAACCGATGCCTTCAACTGCCGACTGGGCAATTTTCATGGAATTAATTCCAATGACTTCTCCATTAATATTAACGAGCGCACCCCCACTGTTTCCTGGGTTAATCGCAGCATCGGTTTGTAGTACTTCTGCATGCCAATCAATCTGTCCATCGCCAGTCATATCAATCGGTAGACTGCGTTCTGTAGAACTAATAATCCCCTGGGTTACCGTTCGGGCAAATTGTGGCCCTAGTGGATTACCAATCGCAATGGCCGGCTCACCACTGCTTAGGTTTTCGGAATTCCCGAATTCTGCTACAGTATCAACTTCATCAGCATCTATACGCAATACAGCAAGGTCTGTTAAGACATCTTCACCTAAAACTTCGGCTTCAACTCTTAAACCTTCGCCCATGCTCACTTCTACTTGATTTGCTCCTTCGATGACGTGTTGGTTCGTTACAATATAGGCTTCTTCTCCATCAACCTTGTAAATCACGCCAGACCCATTTCCTGCACTTGTACCTTCTTCTGCCCAAAAGTCGGTTTCCTGCAAGTTAAATACTCCAACTACGGAATCAGAGACTTCTTCCACCGCTCGGCTTATATCTGTGTTAACGTCTACATCTACTGTTTCTGTTGGGGTATCTTCTTCGTGTTGCTCTTGTTGTTCTCCCTCTTCAACTACTTGCTCCATCTCTTGGTTTTCTTCACTTGTATCAGTCACTGCTGAAAATAGGCCATTACCTCCTAGTGACATGAAAAGCAGTACAGCTCCAGCACCAACTAAAGCTCCAAGAAAGCCATAAAGTCCTGCCCCTGAACCTGATCGCTTATTATTTCGACGGTTCTGGCGGTCGTCCATATGATTATCATAATAACCCACGGATCCCCTCACCATCCTTTCTCATCTTAACAGTAGCCTAATGTATGAACCCTGTCTATATATATTTTAAAAAGCGTCTCTGAAGCCGTCCAGCAAAAGGTTCTGTTTTTGAAACTTTTTCAAAATCACTGCGTTTAGCATGCCCTCGACCGTTTTTATTTAAACAAAGATCTGGGATTTGGCCATGAATAAGACAAACTTTTATTAAGCATTTTAAACTTACAGATAGTTGCTTTCAAAGGATTGGGACCCTTTTTGAATTTGCTCGAGGCGGACGCTTTCACCATTGGCACAAGCGCGAGTTCAACTTCATCTTCCCTTCGTTTGATGACGCCGTGTCTTCTTTACAAGGTCAGCCTTCTCGGAAACCTGTCCTGGGGGCTTGACTGCCCGTTTTTTCAGCTAGAGTCGCCCCCTTGCTCCTTCCAGGCTTTTTAGCCACAACAACTACGTATCAAAAAACGCTTCATAAAAAAGCAAGACCTGCTGTTTAGCAGAACCTTGCCTTCACTTCATCTTATTAAGCCAACTTGAAAAGTCTGTTCCTGAGTTATACCGATATCAACTCTGTTGGTCGATACGGGTCAGTGTCCAATAGAGGTGGTTTCCCCTCGGAGTAAAAACCTTTTTCCTCAAGGACTTGGGAAACTGTCATCCGCGCTAGCTCTTTCATGTTATTATCCAAGCTCAAATGTGCTAGATACACTTGCTGGGTATGAGAGGAAATACAATCACTTAATGCCTTTCCTGCATCCTCATTAGATACGTGTCCCATGTCACCTAATATGCGTCGTTTCACATTCCATGGATATTTCCCCATGCGCAGCATATTCATATCATGGTTTGCTTCAAAAATAAGGGTATGAGCACCGTGAATGGTTCCTTTGATTTGGTCACTTACATAGCCCATATCAGTCGCTAATGCCAGTTTTCTTCCCTCATGATGGAAGGTGAAAAACATAGGATCAGCGGCGTCATGAGACACCCTGAATGTCTCTACGTCCAAATCAGCGAAGGAGGTAACTGTTTGTGGTTCTAAATGAAAACGTTGCTCTGATTGAATAGGGCCTAGACTTTGCTCCATCGCTTGCCATGTTGCTTCATTCGCATAAATGGGGAGGTTATACTTACGCGCAAGGATCCCCACTCCTTTTATATGGTCACTATGTTCATGGCTGACTAGAATGGCATCTAATTCCCTCGGAGTACGGTCCACTTTTGCTAAAAGTTCCTCCATCTTTTTTCCACTTAAACCAGCATCAATTAACAGACGTTGCTTCTTTGTTTCAACGTAAACAGCGTTTCCAGTACTGCCGCTAGCTAGTACACTGCACTTTAATGTCAATACTTTTCCCTCCATAATGATGCCGCGCCTTACGAATCCTCTTCCGTTAAATCGACAATATTGCCTTCAATTGCATGAACGAGATACATCTCTTCTCCATTAATTTCGATAAGATACATAGGGGCAAACGCTCGCACCGTCTCTTCATTCCCAAAGGGGTTATGAAAACCAAGATCCATTTGGGTGATATCGTCGTTATACATGAGCACCCCTTCATTTAACAAATTTTCAAGGGCCAACGGAGGACTAATAAAATCCTGGGTGCGCCCGCCTGCTTCCACATCTGAAAAACTTTGAGCAAAACTATCGATATTACCTTCTTCATCAATAAACAATACTAACGCATGAGCTTCATACGTATAGATGGTCTGATCTTCGTACGTTTGATAAAAAACAAACTGGCGGGCATCAGAGTCCCAATATCCGTAGCGGAAATAATCACCGCCTACGACGTATTCCTCGATAAACTCCGTTAATTCATCCGTAATATCTTCAGGAGGGAGTTCAAATGGCTCGTTCAAACTTACGTTTATAGTGTCTTCATCAACGACATACTCATCGTCTTCATTTAGATTTTCAATCGCATCTTCCGGCACAGAAAAAGAGGATTTCACAATGTGCTGACCTTCGGATATCTCTTCAGGCCATTCTGTTTCAAGGGTGATATTGTTTTCTTCAAGTGTTTCTTGTACAGTCGTTTCTGCTTGGACATTGGTTTGATAATCAGCCCGCTGTTCCATGAGCTGATACACCAAGAAGCTATTTAACATAAGAAAGGTAACGATAAAAATGGTTTTTGTTCTATTCCAATCCATTATTCTCCGTCTCCCCCTGTTCGCTCAATTCGTCAACATCAATTGGATGCCAGTTTCCATGAGCCTGAACGTACCATCTTGGTGTTAGTGTAGCCAGCAAATCCTGCTTTTCCATTTCATAGCCAACACTTAAATTCTCTATATCACTTTCTTCAAATGGGAGCACTTCGCTGTACATCTCAATGGTCTCTAAAATTTCTTCTCCGCTCTCTAACTGAACAAAAGAGCCAGTATCAAATGCTTCATTATCAATGTCGAACAGAGGCCTAGCATAACTGGACACTTGATTTCCCTCACGTTCTAGTTCAATGACATTTACATCTGTTGCACCGTCAGAAAAAACCGGGAGACCTTCAATTTGCAAACGGTAGGAAACTGATTGAGTGCTTCCTTCTTCTTCCCAATCAAAAAGCTGATAGTTCCCCGTCCAGCCTGCGTGAGAATTAATAAAATCGAACCCGGAGGTCAATATATGACTCTCACTTGATGAATTGTTGTCGCTAAAGACTGGATTGCTGTATTGCATATAGCCCCCGTCTTCAACAATATCGAGCATTCTATTTCCATCACTTTGAAATTCCTGGCCTGCATGACGTGTATAATCAGGATCATTAAACAACACTTGAGCAAAGTCTTCTGCATCCAAACTAGACATAGAGTAAGATCGAGTCGTATAACTTACACTTTCCTCTGGCAAATAAAGCGGAGCAGCTTCCTCTTCCTCATCACCTGGGTCATAAACAAACACCTCCGGCAGTTCATCCATAGCATCTAGGTACACCTCGTTAAATTCACTTCCGCTGAAGCTAGTTTCACCGGTGATCATAGCTGCCTCTTCCCAGGAGACGAGTTTAATTTGTAAATTGTCCTCTCCTTCTGCTTGTTCAGAAATCAACACTCGATCAATTTCTTCTACGTTAATGTGAGGCAGGTCTTCTTCAACTTCAAAAAGTTCATCTAACATCGTCCAAGGAATCGGAGCGGGAAAAATGACTTCTGCTATTCGCTCCTCTTCATAAATTTCTTCATTTGTAATGTCTGATTGAAGCGCCAATTCTTCAAAGCGAGCATCTTGAAGCTTTTCATAGAAAGCTCCAAACCTGTTATCATTTCCGTCTAACCAGGCTAGATTTTCTTCATCATGAAAAACAATTCGTTCTGGGAAAATCGTTTCTTCGACTTCTTGTTCATCCCCGATTGGTTCCGTCTCGATATAACTCTCCTCAGAATGCTCGATAGTACTGTAATCAGGTTGATACGACCATAGTTCATACGTAAGCCACATGCTTGTCAACACGAGTAAAGTCAGGACACCTGATTTAATTCGTTCGGTTCTCATGCTTCTCCTCCTGCTTGTTTATAGACGGAGTAAGGTAATACTACATATAACGTAGTCCCTTGGCCCATTTCACTTTCAACCTCAATCTGTCCCCCATGAGCCTGTACAATTTCTTTCGCAATAGCTAAACCGAGACCGGTTCCACCGAGCGTTCTAGCTCGTGCTTTATCTGCTCGATAAAAACGTTCAAATACTTTTTGCTGACTTTCTTTTGGAATACCTGCTCCTTCATCTTCAATGGAAACGCGAATTTGTTTTTCTTCAGGGGTGGCCCGAAACCTGATCGTGCCTCCGTCCGGAGAATATTTCACCGCATTAGAAACAATATTGTCAAATACTTGAATAATTTTATCTGTGTCGACATCTACATATACAGGGTGACCGGGAATATGACGAACAAAGGAAATACCCTGGTCTTTAATCATCATTTCATAGCGATCAGCGATTTCATGTAAGACGCTGCTCATATCTTTTGTTTCAAAGTACAATTCTTGGTCATTACTATCCATTCTCGATAGCTGTAACAGGTCATTAACTAAGCGAATCATCCGCTCCGTCTCATTTTGCGTGACGCGCAAGAAACGGCTCGACAGCTCTTTGTTATCCATAGCACCATCTTCTAACGCTTCTAAGTAACTTTTTAGCGTAGTGAGAGGCGTGCGTAATTCATGAGAAACATTGGAAACAAATTCGCGGCGTTCTTGTTCGATTTTCTCTTGCTCCGTGACATCATGAAGCACGGTAATTAACCCTGTAATCGGGCCATCGACATTTCGAATCACTGAAAAACTAGCTTCCAATAAATAATCTTGTTCTTCATCGCTAAAATCAAGCAGAATCGCTTCTGAATAGTCATATAAATCACTTGGCCTTAACGATTCAGAAAGGCGCAACACCTCTGGGAGAGATCTTCCCATCGCTGAATCGCTTGGTGTAGATAGTAATTCTTCCGCGCGGTTATTCATTAACATAATGCGGCCTAACTCATCGGTTGCAATCACTCCATCTGTCATATGGGTGAGTACAGAGCTCAGCTTTTTACGTTCACCTTCAGTGGTAATGTGAGCATCTTTTAACTTCATATTAAGTTCGTTAAACGAATCTGCTAACTGGCCTATTTCGTCATTGCCGTATACACGCACGCGCCTGCTGTAGTCTCCTTCACCCATCATTTTCGCTTGCTTGCGCATGTCTCCAATTGGGCGGGTAATTGTGCGAGCCAGCATAATACCTAGAAAAGCAGTAATAACGAGCGACATAGCTGTTCCAGTAAGCAAAATATTATTAATATCCTGCATCTCCCCAAAAATTTGTTCCACCGATGACTCAATGTATACTGCTCCGATAACGGTGCCGTCTGATTCAACCGGCTGTGCCAACACTCTTTTCCGTTCACCCGTTTCTGCATCCCGTAAAATTTCATCATCGGGAGGATGACCAAGAAGCGCTCGTTTTACGCGCGCTTCTGTGCTTAACTGGCCGACGATATGAGAATTGTTTACACTTGAAGTGCTAAGCACAACTTGATTCTCATCGATCACTTGAACTTCTGAATTCTCAAGCGGAAAAATTTCATTTAATAACGAATCAATGCTAGAACTAAGATCTGGATCATCTTCATCTCTTGTTTCCGTCATTTCCTGTTCTACGTTATAAGCAAGCAAGTTGGATTGTTCAATCATTGTATCTCGGTGGTTATTAATCAGCTGGTCTTCTAGCTGCTGGGTAAAATAAACACCGATAATCTGCATCGCTATTAAAATCAATAATACATAAATCGCAATCAGCTTAAAGTGAATCGATTTAAAAAAATCGATAACTTTCATCGTTATTTCTCCTGTTCAGGGTGCCGCATGTAGTAACCAACGCCGCGCCGCGTAATGATCCAATTCGGATAACTTGGATTTTCTTCTACTTTTTCTCTAAGACGCCGTACCGTTACATCTACTGTGCGGACATCTCCAAAATAATCATAGCCCCAAACGGCTTGTAACAAATGCTCTCGAGTCATCACTTGTCCCATATGACGAGCGAGATAGTGAATTAATTCAAACTCCCGGTGGGTAAGGTCCACTTTCTCTCCCTTTTTCGTCACCATATATGCATCCGGGTCGATCATTAGGTCGCCGATTTCTATTTCCCCGCCTCGTTTTCCTTCACTTTCTGGAACATTCTGCTGTCGGCGTAGGTTAGCTTTTACCCGGGCAATCAATTCTCTCGTAGAAAACGGCTTCGTTACATAATCATCTGCCCCAAGCTCCAGGCCTAATACTTTATCGATTTCGGCATCTTTAGCCGTTAACATAATAATTGGCATATCAAATGACTTTCGAATCTCTCGGCAAACTTCCATTCCATCCTTATGAGGCAGCATTATATCGAGTAAGACGATATCCGGATGAAAATCATGGACTTTAGCTACAGCTTCGTTACCGTCATAAGCAACAGCTACTTCAAACCCTTCTTTCTGGAGACTAAACTCTAAAATATCAGCAATCGGCTGTTCATCATCCACCACAAGAATTTTTTCCTCCATTATTCATCCGCTCCGTTTCGTATAGCTTACTTTATATTTTAAGGCTTGCAGGCAAATCTATTATTCTTTCCCTATACACATACGCCTCTATTTTAACATAGCTAGGTTGAAAGAAAAGCGGAAAGCAGCGTTCAGGGGCGTCAAGCATAAGACGGGCGGCGCCAAAGTTGCTCTTTGACTTTGAAGGCGAACGGCTTATGACCTCGAGCCCCTGCTGCTTGCAGCTAGACATGAAAAGCGGAGGCGCTTTGCTCAGATGCGACAAGTTTTTCTAGAACTGCGCAGCGCAGCCTGCTGCGCGGAGTCAGGACTAGAAAAAACCTCGAGCATCTAAGCGCCAGAGCGAGCTTAATTAATGACGCAGGGCTCTTCTCTCCGCCGAGGAGGACTCGTCCGCCGCAGTGTGGAAGGAAGCTCAAGTCGTTAGCACACGAAGCTAGACAGAAAAGTGGAGGGCATTTGGTTAGCGGCGCGGCATGGTTCTTAACCAGTGAAAAGCTGCCGCAGGCAGACCCAGAAGCGATTTCATGTCGCTAACGTCCCAAACTGAACACCGAAAAATGAAGGGCGTCAAACTCCGTTATTTTGATTAAATAAGGAGCCAGGGAAAATTAGCGGTCCTCTGTTCTGTTATTGCTCCTCGTTTCCTTGATTTTTAGCAGCTTGAAGCCAAATAACGGAACTCATGTCCGCTAAGCTTTCATTCAACGTCATATAAAAACACCCTCCACAGCAGTGAAAGGTGTTTGTTAGCTAGTTTATAGAACTGTATGTATTCTTTCAAAATGGTGGCTCGAGACGGAATCGAACCGCCGACACGCGGATTTTCAGTCCGCTGCTCTACCGACTGAGCTATCGAGCCCAAAAAATGGCGGGCCTGACGGGAATCGAACCCGCGATCTCCTGCGTGACAGGCAGGCATGTTAACCGCTACACCACAGGCCCTTATATAATTTTGGTGACCCGTGCGGGATTCGAACCCGCGTTACCGCCGTGAAAGGGCGGTGTCTTAACCCCTTGACCAACGGGCCACGTAAAAAACTAAAATGGTGAGCCATGGAGGATTCGAACCTCCGACCCTCTGATTAAAAGTCAGATGCTCTACCAACTGAGCTAATGGCTCGCGCGCTGATTGGTAGGCAGCAACCTCATCTGTGCGACAAAACATATAATAGCATGTCACTTTGAATCATGCAATAGGTTTCAAAAATTTTTTCTTCAAAAATTAAAAATTAACTGCTGCCTGTTAAAAAAGGGAAACATGGGGGCTTACAGCCCCCATACTCCTCTTACTAAATTTGTTTGTTCACGATCCGGACCTACTGAAAAAATAGAAAGTGGAATGTTCGTTAACTGAGAAATGCGTTCAATGTAATGACGCGCATTTTCTGGCAGCTCATTTAATGAACGTACTCCAGTAATATCTTCACTCCATCCAGGCATTTCTTCATAAACAGGCTCACATTCAGCTAAGACTTTCAAACTGGCTGGAAATTCTTCGAGTACTTTTCCTTTATAACGATACGCTGTACAGATCTTAACCGTATCTAAACCAGTCAACACATCGATCGAATTAAGAGAAAGGTCTGTAATTCCACTTACGCGACGGGCGTGGCGTACTACCACACTGTCAAACCAACCAACACGTCTGGCTCGGCCAGTGGTTGTGCCATACTCGTTTCCGACATCGCGGATATGGGCACCAATGTCGCATTCCAATTCTGTTGGAAACGGCCCATCACCGACCCGGGTAGTATACGCTTTTGAAACCCCAAGTACATGATGAATTTTAGATGGACCTACCCCGGAGCCAATAGTTACCCCGCCAGCAATCGGATTTGAAGAAGTTACAAATGGGTATGTTCCTTGGTCAATATCGAGCATGACCCCTTGAGCTCCTTCAAAAAGTACTCTCCGGCCCTGGTCAATGGCTTCGTTTAATTCAACGGAAGTATCATACACGTACTTAGCGAACTCCTGTCCATATTCAAAATACTCATTAAGAATATCCGCAACTGTGAAGCCTTCAGTTTCGTGAATTTTTTCAAAAACACGATTTTTTTCCTGTAAGTTACGCTCCAGCTTAAGTTCAAATTCCTCGCGGTCCAAAAGATCAGCAATTCGAATACCGGTTCTAGCCGCTTTGTCCATATAAGCAGGGCCTATACCTTTTCGAGTCGTGCCGATTTTATTTTCACCTTTGCTCTCTTCTTCAACTGCATCAAGTTTAACATGGTAAGGCAAAATAACATGAGCCCGGTTACTAATCCGTAGGTTACTTGTATTGATTCCCCGCTCGTGCAAGTAATTCAACTCTTCTACAAGAGCTTTCGGGTCAATCACCATCCCATTACCAATCACACAGATTTTATCATCGTAAAAAATCCCAGAAGGAATTAAGTGAAGCTTATAGGTTTCTCCACCAAAAACAATCGTGTGACCTGCATTATTCCCGCCTTGATACCTGGCAACTACTTCTGCATTCTCTGAAAGATAATCCGTAATTTTCCCCTTTCCTTCGTCTCCCCATTGCGTACCAACAATGACTACTGATGACAAAGGACTCACCTCCCCAGTGATAATCATACATGTAATAAAAGTACTTCACGCTTTCCATCCATCTATGCCTATTTTTTCTTCTCAACAGCTTATGTAAAATGAGTTTACTACTTAAAACATCTCATGTTTTGAAGAGATTTGAGTAAAAACCCTATCATAGTGTACCAACTAGCAG
This sequence comes from Salsuginibacillus kocurii DSM 18087, assembly GCF_000377705.1. GTDB lineage: Bacteria > Bacillota > Bacilli > Bacillales > Marinococcaceae > Salsuginibacillus > Salsuginibacillus kocurii. The sequence continues at coordinate 304,926 of NZ_KB898626.1, forward strand.
AAGGGAAGTCAACAAAACACGAACATTGGAACAAAATAGACATTTTATATTCGTTATTAAACTACAACGTAGGATGGACTTTCCTTCTAAGGCTATTGTTTCCCTTAATATCGAAAAAACCTCTTTTGCTAGTTAGCAAAAGAGGTTTCAATCTATTAAGCCGTAGGTGGTATGCTGCTTTCTGCATGGCTGTGATCTATATTAACAAACTTGTTGTATTCTTTTATAAACGCGAGCTCCACGGCTCCCACGGGACCGTTTCTCTGCTTGGCAATAATGATTTCAATAGTGTTTTGATTTTCAGATTCCTGGTCATAGTAATCTTCCCGATAAAGAAAAGACACAATATCGGCATCCTGCTCGATACTACCGGATTCTCTTAGGTCAGACATCATCGGCCGTTTATCCTGTCTAGATTCTACTCCTCTTGAAAGCTGAGAAAGAGCGATCACTGGTACATCCAGCTCTCTTGCTAATCCTTTCAAAGCTCTTGAGATTTCGGATACTTCCTGTTGTCTACTTTCCCCGCTCCTCGTACCACTACCTTGTATAAGTTGAAGATAGTCAATCAAAACCATCCCTAAGCCACTTTCTTGCTTAAGGCGTCTACATTTGGCCCGAATTTCACTTACTTTAACGCCTGGTGAATCATCAATATAAATACCTGCCCGGGACAGGCTGCCCATGGCCATCGTGAGCTTTTCCCAATCTTCTTCCTCCAGAGCTCCCGTCCGCATTTTCTGGGCATCAATATTTCCTTCCGCACATAACATACGCTGAACGAGCTGGGAGGCTCCCATTTCCAGACTGAAAATAGCTACGTTTTCATCTGTTTTCGTAGCAATGTTTTGAGCAATATTTAAAGCAAATGCTGTCTTACCCATGGAAGGACGTGCCGCAACAATAACCAAATCACTCCGTTGAAACCCTGCAGTCATGCGATCGAGATCAGAAAAACCGCTGGAAATCCCAGTGATATCATTGTCACGGTTTTGCATGAACTCGATGTTGTCATAGGTTTCAATTAACACATCTTTAATGGGGATAAAGGCACTGGAGTTTCGACGTTGAGAGACTTCTAGAATAGAACGCTCGGCATCGCTAATCACATCTTCAACTTCGGTTTCACTCTCGTAACCTTCTGAAGCAATTGATGTTGCTGCTCGGATTAAACGGCGTAACAAGGATTTTTCTTCAACAATTTGACTATAATAGCCAACGTTTGCTGCCGTTGGCACGGAATTCGCCAACTCCGTTAAATACGTAATGCCTCCTACCTCTTCAAGCCACTGGCGATCCTGAAGAGCTGAAGTCACTGTCACAAGGTCTACTGGTTCGCCCCGTTCGGATAATTCCATCATCACCCGATATAATCTCGTGTGAGAAGCACGGTAAAAATCATCTGGCTGCAAGCGTTCAGAAGCCGTGACAATAGCTTGGCCATCGAGAAAAATAGCTCCTAGTACAGCTTGCTCTGCTTCTATATTTTGAGGAGGGGTGCGTTCTCCGAACCATTCACTCATGTTTTCTTAACCTACCCTTCTCTCTAAAACTTTCGGTGAGGCTAGCCAACGCTATAACCCGCTCGCCTACATCTATACATGGTAGCAGTAACACAAGATAAAGAAAATGGTTGATGTATGACATCAACCATTTTCTTTATTGTTCAGATACGCGAATATTAAGAGTAGCCGTCACTTCAGGGTGAATTTTAACCGGAACTTTAGTAACGCCAAGATTACGGATCGGATCTTTCATTTCGATTTTCCGTTTGTCGATGGTATAACCCATTTTCTTTAATTTATCAGCAACTTGCTTATTAGATACTGCCCCAAATAACCGTCCAGCCTCTCCCGCCTTTGCGGTCATTTCTACGGTGGTATTTTCTAATTCTTCTTTAAGGTTTTTCGCATCCTCTAATTCTTGTGCTTCTTTCTGGCGCTCTTGTTCTTTTTTATTTTCGAGAGCGTTAAGGTTTGCTTTTGTTGCTTCAACTGCCAAATTATTCTTTAGCAAGTAATTTCTAGCATAACCTTCAGAAACTTCTTTTACGTCTCCCTTTTTCCCTTTTCCTTTAACATCCTGTTTAAAAATAACCTTCATGGTTAAGCTCCCCCTTCCAAATATTCATCAATAGCATTTTCAAGCATCTTATGAGCTTCTTCGAGGTTGGCATCTTGAATTTGGGTTGCCGCATTTGTTAAATGTCCGCCTCCATGAAGTTTTTCCATGATAAGCTGCACATTTACCTCACCAAGAGACCTGGCACTTATGCTAACACGCCCATCATTTAAACGGGATATAACAAAAGAAGCGCGGACATTATTCATGGTAAGCAGCGTATCAGCAGCTTGCGCAATCAAAATTTGATCATATGATTCATCTTCAGAAGCTCTGGCAATAGCCATGCCTTCTTGATAAATCGAAGCATTCTCGATCAGTTTGGAGCGTTTAACATATTGATCGATATCTTCTTTTAAGAGCATTTGCACAGCAGCAGTATCAGCGCCATTAGCTTTTAAAAACGAAGCTGCATCAAACGTTCTCGAGCCTGTACGAATCGCAAAACTCTTTGTATCAACCATAATTCCGGCCAACATAGCAGTAGCTTCTAGGACATCCATTTTCACTTTCTTCGGCTGATATTCTAACAGCTCAGTGACCAGTTCTGCTGTAGAAGACGCATAAGGCTCCATGTACACTAGCACTGGATCTTTAATGAATTCCTCTCCACGCCGGTGATGATCAAGCACTACAACCCGGTCGATATAGTCAAGCAGCCGCTGTTCAATAACAAGTGAAGGCTTGTGAGTATCAACAACTACTAACAGAGAATGCCGCGTCATTTCTTCCATGGCCTCATTTGGTGTGATAAAGTGAGCCCACAAAAAGTCATGTCGTTCTACTTCTTCCATTAACTTTTTTACATCAGGGTTTATTTCGTTAGGATCGACGACAATATAGGCATCTGTTTCATTTACTTCAGCAATTTTTAATACACCAAGCGCTGCGCCGATCGCGTCCATATCCGGATTTTTATGCCCCATAATGATTACCTGGTCACTCTCTAGCACGAAGTCGCGCAGAGCATGAGAGATGACGCGGGCCCGCACACGTGTCCGTTTTTCCATCGCATTGGATTTTCCACCATAAAAGCGAACTTGTCCGCTTTTTTCTTTGATGGCTACTTGGTCACCACCGCGCCCAAGGGCTAAGTCGAGACTGGACTGAGCTAACTCTCCAAGTTCACGCAGAGAAGACTCCCCGCTCCCTACCCCAATGCTGAGCGTGAGAGGTACTTTTTCTTTAGCGGTAACATCTCGAATTTCATCTAATATATCAAACCGAGTTTCTTCTGCTTCATAAAGTGAACGTTGGTTAAAGACTGCAATAAAACGTTCTGAAGAAGTCCTGCGTAGCATAATATCATGTTTATTAGCCCAATGGTTTAAAGCAGAAGTCACTTGGCTCATTAGTTTACTGCGAATCTGGTCATCCATGCCTTGAGTCACTTCATCATAATTGTCTAGATAAATAAAACCTATCACCGTTTGTTCTTCGGTGTAAAGGGCATGGGTTTCAGCTGTTTCGGTCATGTCAAAAAAGTAAAGCAAGCGCTCTTCCGGCTTTAGGGTGACATGATAATACCGATCCCCAATCGTTAATTTCTCTTCACGTTCCCCCCGCTCTATTAAGGGTGCTAACTCTCCAGAGATGTCATCAAGCGGCCTTCCCAAAAATTCATCTGGAAGATATTCAAGCATATAAGGATTCGCCCATTGCACCGCATATTGACTGTTGTAAAGCACAATACCGATGGGAATTTGAGAGACTGCTTCTTCTCCTGCTTTACTAACGCGATAGCTTAAAGTAGATATATACTGTTCTAAATCTTTTTCAAATGCAGCTCGGGCTTGGAACGTAAAAATAACAAGAAGGCCGAGCAGAAACAGGGCAATAAGACCCACTTCCCATTGATAGAAAGAGAGTATGGCAGCCATGATTACTGCAATCGTAAACAGGGCAATTACATGATATCCGTGCCACCGTTTCAGCAAAAACCTAGGCATAGCTTCAACCCCTATTTTTGATCAGTTTGCATTCGCTTCTTCAATTCAAACCCGAGATCCACGATACCGAGCAAGCGAATAAGGTCAAGAAGGAACGGAATAATTATACTGGAGCCGAGGATAAGAAAAGGTATCACTCTGCTTCCATTTCGTTGATGAAAAAATAAGAAAACAACTGTAAGACCTTGGACCGTCATTGCGATTTCAAGCAGCGGAAACACATTCCACAAGACGGTGTAACTAGGAGTGCCTTCTTCCACTCCGATAAGTACAGCGATAAGAGCCGCTAAGTAATACCAAATAAAAGATTTTGGCATATTCCAATCCCGAAATGGAGGGAATGCCTGATAGCTTTCTTTTAAACGTCGAAGAACGACATGGCTAATTCCCTGGCTGACTAAAGCCAAGCCAATTCCTGTTAAAGTAAGTATCATCGGAGTCATTTCTTGAAGAAGAGCAAGAGCTTCTTCAAACTCTTCCAATTGCTCACCTGGTTCTTGTCCTAGGGAGAAAAGCATGGATTCCGCTGAGTGTATAGACTGTTCCATGGCTTCCTGCATTGACTGTACAGGATCAATGTCAAAAATGACAATACTCCCGACAAAAACAATGATCAGTCCGACAATATATGTCAAGCTTCCTCCTACAAGTACCATCAACGCTTCTTTTTCTCGTCGAATCAGTTCACCAATCACCACTCCTCCCGAAGCAAAGAGCAGCGTAAATGGAAGCGCCAACACCCCTCCTAAAAGAAAACTGATGAAAAAAGCAGTAATCCAAACAATAAAGGCAGGCTTTAAACCAAATCGGACCGTATAGACAATAAAAGGCAGTGGAAGGAGCCAAATAACAAGAGTACCTATTACAGGTATAAAGAGGGCCATACCCACTAATATCATAAATAGGGCAAGCATAACCGCCCCTTCTGTAAGTGCTCGCGTTTGCTTCATAACCTCACCCCGTAAGTAGAAAAGCGTAGGAGCCCACTCATTGGCGCATCTTCCTTTTTTTCCTCGAAGAGGAAGCGGCCACAACGAAAAGGAATAGTAAGCCAAGGGCTCCCATAATAAATAAAAAAGGCAGAGCGCATTTGAAAATAGTGCCGCCCGCTTCTTACCCGGTGCGAGGAGGCCTCTGCCGCATTCCAGAAGAAAGAAACGGTTCCAAACCGCTAACACCAAAAGCTGAGTTAATGATACACCAGTAGTTCTATCTTCACATTTATAGAAATAATCACGGGTTTATTGTAGCTGATCACAACTAAAATGGAAAGTGACGAGTTTTATGCCTGTTAGTTATAAACTTAGGGGCCGGGAGAAATTAACTGCCTCCCTCAAAAAGCACCTTCTCTACCGACTCGTATCCTACTATTTATAGTACTTTATTATTGGCCGATAGTGTAAAAAGAGCACAGCGGCAACGGTGCCAGCTGTGCTTCGGTATTCTTACGTGAATTAGTTTTCACGAACAAATGGAAGTAGGGCCGCTTGACGCGCACGTTTAATTGCACGAGTCAATTGACGTTGATATTTAGCGGAAGTTCCTGTTACTCGGCGAGGTAAAATTTTACCGCGCTCAGAAACAAACTTTTTCAACAAGTCAACATCTTTATAATCGATTTTCTCGATTTTGTTGACCGTGAAGTAACACACTTTTCTGCGTTTTCCTCTACGACGTGCCATGAATAAAAACCTCCTTCTTACTTATTTCGTTAATCTATTAGCTAAAAGGTTCTATTATTAATTTTAGGAGCGCTACTTTAGAAAGGCAAGTCATCATCAGAGATATCGATCGCTTTGCCCTGGTCGGCAAACGGATCATTCTTTAAACTCTGAGAATCTTGCTGTCCTCCATAGCCGCCGCCTGAAGTTTCTTGCGACGGGGCCCCGTACGGATCATTGTTAGCGGTTCCACTGCCGCCTCGTGGTTCAAGAAACTGAACACTATCGCCAACTACCTCTACAACGGTGACTCGGCGTCCTTCGTTATTTTCGTAGCTACGGCTTTGCAAACGGCCATCAATACCAGCTTGACTACCTTTTTTCAAGTAATTCGCTACATTTTCGGCTTGCTTGCGCCAAACCACACAATTAAAAAAGTCGGCTTCCCGTTCGCCATGCTGATTAGTGAACGTTCGATTCACAGCAATACCGAAATTACAGACAGCCACCCCGTTTGGAGTATACCTTAATTCCGGATCACGGGTAAGCCTTCCGACTAGAACCACACGGTTAATCAACGGAACCCCTCCTACGTTTCAACTTTAATCGTCTTCGCGAACGACAAGGGAACGAATGATATCATCCGTTAACTTTTCGCGGCGGTCGAATTCATTGATGGCTTCCGTCGAAGCTTTTGCGTTAATAACGACGTAGTATCCATCATGAAAGTCGTTAATTTCATAAGCAAGACGGCGCTTACCCTTCTCATCTACCTTTTCAATCTCAGCTCCATTGTCAGTGAGAATTTTGTTGAAGCGTTCGATCGTGTTTTTGACCGCTTCTTCTTCAAGAGTTGGAGCAAGAATGTAAAGAATCTCATAATTACGCATTGTGCGTCACCTCCTTTTGGTCTTAACGGCTCCTCATAATAAGGAGCAAGGAGCAAAAACAGCAATCTGTTGTTTTTAACTCGCAATTTGCTATTATAGCAGAGCTCTTAAGGTAATACAATACTCTATCATGAAAAATTGGCGTTCTCCCGTAACATTTTACCCTTTGTTAGGCTATGCTTCCGTCCCGTACACTTACTGACTTCTACTCTGGAGACGGGAGTAACCATCTACTCACACATTTCTTCCCGTCCGTTTTTTGGCTGCTCATTTGCAAAAGTGATGCAGTTACTCTCCGGACCTCATACAGGAACCCCAATCCAAAAATGGATCAGGGTTTTAAAGAATCCCTTATGAAACAGTCATTTGCCTTCACACATTAAAACGGAAGTGAATAACATCGCCGTCTTTTACGAGGTAATCTTTACCTTCCAAGCGTACCTTTCCCGCTTCTTTAGCTTTAGCCATAGACCCCGCTTCCATTAAATCTTCATACGCTACGACCTCTGCCCGAATAAAGCCACGTTGAAAATCGGTATGGATTACGCCAGCTGCTTGCGGTGCTGTCATCCCTTTTCGAATGGTCCAAGCCCGTACTTCCTGCTCACCTGCTGTAAAGTACGTAGCAAGACCTAGTAGATCATAAGCTGCACGGATTAATTGATCCAAGCCTGCTTCTTCAATTCCTAAGTCTTCAAGGAATTCCGTCCGGTCATCACCTTCTAGTTCAGCGATTTCTGCTTCAATACTTGCGCAAATCGTAATAACTTCTGCGTTTTCCTCAGCAGCATACTCCTTCACTTTTTGCACATACGCGTTGTCTTCACTGCTTTGCAAATCTTCTTCACTTACATTCGTTACATATAAAACGGGTTTCATCGTTAGCAAATGGAAGCCATGGACGAGTTTTTCTTCCTCTTCTGTTAAGGACAGACTTCGGGCAGGCTCCTCGTTTTCGAACGCTTCTTTTAATTTTTCTAGTACACTTACTTCTGCTTTTGCTTCTTTGTCTCCAGACTTAGCCATTTTCGCCACTTTAGCAAGCCGTTTTTCTACCGTCTCCAAGTCAGCAAGGATCAACTCCAGGTTTATCACTTCGATATCCCGAATCGGATCAACGCTTCCGGAAACGTGGGTAATATTGCCGTCTTCAAAACAACGTACAACATGAGAGATGGCATCCACCTGACGAATATGGGAAAGAAACTGATTGCCCAGGCCTTCCCCCTTACTGGCTCCTTCAACAATACCTGCAATATCTGTAAACTCAAAGGCTGTAGGTACAGTTTGTTTCGGTTTTACTAGCTCTGTTAACGTTGAAAGCCTTCCATCTGGCACTTCAACAATACCAACATTTGGATCGATGGTACAAAATGGGTAGTTCGCAGATTCAGCCCCCGCTTGAGTGATTGCGTTAAATAGTGTGGACTTTCCCACATTAGGGAGGCCTACAATTCCAGTTGTTAAAGCCATTTATTTACACTTCCTTTGTTTGTAAAAATACCCGGTCACTTGAATTCATACGCTCTCCATTATAGAAAGAACATACGCGTTTGTCGAGAGGGCTTCCCTTTAAAGCCTTAACCTGCAAGCAAAAATAGCATGACTTGGTCGCCCGTTCTTTTCTATTACCTAGATCTGTAAGCTGATCCGGTATATCTTCTTCTCCATTCTCTACTCCAAGAGTTACTGTTAAGTCAACGACATCATCTGTCACCTCTTACTGCCCCCCATTTTGTTAGGCTAAATAAAAAGAAGCCGTTTCGTTTATAAAACAGCTTCTCTAGGCCTCATTACTTTCCGGCCGGTGCAATATTTTTTTCATTTTTTTCGTAAAATCTCGCCGTGGCATCATTACACTGTGCCCGCATCCCTGACATTTCAAGCGAATGTCAGCGCCCATTCGTATAATCTTCCACCGGTTCTCTCCACATGGATGAGCCTTTTTCATTTCGACAAGATCATAGAGTTGAAATGATGAGTCTGACACCACCTATGTCTCCTTCCCTCTTGTTTCTTTTGGTATGGAATCTTTTATATTATACATCATTTCCTTTCTTATCACACTTTTTTGTTGCTTTGCTCGCTGCAGTTAAGAGGCTGATGATAAGAAATAAATGGTGTCACTGCCCTGAGTGGACTTGGGGGAGAACTCCCTCTATTTAAGAGTTCTGACAACCCAGCAGCATCAGGTCATTACGACGTTTTATTTTTTTCCTATCCTTCGTAGTAAAGGATATAGAACAACAGCTGCCAATAAGTAAAGATTAATCACCCCATAGATTGGATAGAGGGTTGACACTAACGTCGAAAAACCAATCCAGGCCAGAGGCAGCATAGCCAGTAATGAAAATACCGCTAATACCGAAGTCGGTTGAGGAGAAACCACTCGCAGACGACGAACCAACCCAAACAGTCCCGTTGCAGCAGTAGTAAAGATGGCTGTCCATAACAAAAGAGTCATAAATAAAACCATCACATAAGGATATGCATTTAAAATAGCAAACAACGGAATCTCATACAATAATACATCATCTGAAACGGCTAAAAGGGACTCATTATAAAGATAGGTGACCACACCTAATATAAGGCTGCTGCCACAACAAGCGATCCATATCTCGCCGTGAGATCGTATACGGCTGCCGACCCCCGCAATCACTGCCACAATAGGAAGTAAATTTAAAGCCGTAAAGACAAAAACGGGTGACATAGAATGAAGTTCTACCGCTTCAAATTGAAAGGAACCCCCTACACTCCATTGAAACATCAGCAGAGTAATTAAAAGGGTGACAATTAAAACAGGAATCATAAATACGTTGATCGAGGTCACACCTTCTACGTCATAGCGCAGCACCCATACGAGCATGACAGAAATGAACAGGATCCCTGCCCAATAGGGAAGATGAAACATTTCCAGTGCTGCCGCTCCTCCTGCTATCATCGTACCAGTTGTGGTAAAAAGATAAAGTACAGTTAATAAATCATACACATGCGACATACGCCGGCCAACGATACGTTCAAGAACACCTATATAATCGTTGGTATGCATCGTATAACTAAGAGTCATAACTACCAATAAACATACCATGAACAATAGGGCAAACAATCCGATCGCAAGACTACTTTCCCCACTAAAAAACTGCCAGATCTCACGCCCAGACGCATACCCCGCCCCAATCATTGTGCCAATAATTAAAAACATCCATTTAAATCCTGCTAAAACCAACTTGGTCTCTCCCTTGCGCTGCGACGTTTAAAACCATAGCTTGTTTCCCATACTAGGACAAGTATGACAAGGGAGAGATATTTATGACGTTCAGCTGTGACTCTTCGAATCTGCCATTTTATAGTTACAAAGATGAAGACCCTGTCCTTCTAGCAGAAAAGATAACCACCATTATCAAACCTTTTTCTTCTAAAGAGCTAGTGATTGTCTGCATCGGTACAGACCGTTGTACAGGAGATGCTTTAGGCCCGCTCGTTGGTTCCATGCTTCACAAGAATCATTTAAAACGTTTTTGTGTGCACGGCACGTTAGAAGACCCTGTTCACGCTGTAAATATGGAAGAGCAGTTGGCTGCCATAAATAACCGCTATGAAAAACCTTTCGTGCTTGCTATAGACGCAAGCCTGGGCAAATTGAATAATATCGGTCGTTTTACTTTTGCCAAAGGAGCCGTTCAGCCAGGAGCGGCCATGAAGAAGAAACTTCCTCCTGTAGGAGATTTTTATATTACCGGTACGGTAAATGTGGTCGGGTTAATGGAACACATCGTTTTGCAAAACACTCGTTTATATCAAGTGAACGCGATGGCTGAATCGTTAGCTGAAAGTCTTTTAATAGCTGACCGCAAACTAGCTCTTCTTCATTCACTTACACCTTCTACTAAACGTTCTGTCTCTAGTTAATGGGCTTTCTTTGCGTAATTAGTAAAGACCAAATTGTTGGCTGAACCAGACAACCAAAGCCACGACCACTATTGCTGGAAGCAGGTTAGCGACCCGAATATGAAGCAAGCCTGCAATGCGCAAGCCAATCGCTATGATCATCACACCGCCGACCGAAGTCATTTCTATAATAAATAAATTTAGCATTTCCTCTGAGATCACTTTGTCAATCTGTTCTGCAAACAAGGCGATGGTACCTTGGTACAAAACAACTGGGATAGCCGAAAAAATAACTCCAATACCAAGTGTGGTGGTAAATAAAAGGGCTGTAAATCCATCTAAAAGGGATTTTGTAAATAATACATCATGTTCTAAGCGCAAGCCGCTGTCTAAAGCGCCAATTACCGCCATAGCCCCGACTACATAAATGAGGGTAGCTGTAACGAAACCATTAGCCAGACTTTTTTCACTATCCTTAGAGTTGCCCAACCTCTCCTCTAGCATCTCTCCTAAGCGATTCAACCCATCTTCAAGGCGCAGGCGTTCCCCAATCCAGGCGCCGATGGCAAGACTGGCGATAACCACTATAAATTGCTCGCTCTCTAAAGCCATATCAATACCAAGAACAACTACGCATAAGGCAAGGACTTGCATGACTGCTGTTTTAATGTGCTCGGGGATCTGCCGAAAACATAAACCGGCCAGACACCCTACTATAATAGCTGCTCCATTGACTAATGTTCCAAGTAAAACCATTTTATTTCCCGCTTTCTAACTCATGCGCAAACCTTCATAAATTTCTATTGCTGCACGTATAAATGTATCAATCTCTTCTTTGGTCGTATAAGGACCAACACTTGCTCGCAGCAGCCCTTCTGGGGAGGTTTTTATCCAACCGTGGGCTAAAGGTGAGCAATGCAGGCCGCTGCGCAGACAAATGTCATAATGTGAATCAAATATAAGGGCGGCCTCTTGGGCATCTACCCCTTTCATCTTAAAAGCAACCACCCCCAGCCTTTCTGATTCAAGGTCAGGCCCATATACCTCTAAGCCGTCAATTTCTGCAAATGCTGTGACGATCCGTTCTGTCAATTGACGTTCATGTTCATAAATGCTTGATAGACCAAGGCGTGACACTTCTTCTATTCCTGCAAGCAAACCGACAATGCCCGGCGTATTTAATGTCCCCGCTTCCAGCCGTTCAGGCAATTGCTCTGGCATTTGTTTTGCTTCAGATTGCATACCGGTTCCTCCGTGCAAAAAAGGAATAGGCTCCACTTGCTCTCCAAGGAGTAAAACCCCCGTTCCTTGAGGGCCAAGTAACCCTTTATGGCCGGGACAAGCAACCATCGAAGCGCCAAGCTTCTGCAGGTGTACAGGTAATACTCCAGCCGTTTGTGAAGCATCAAGCACCCAAGGCAAACCGGTATTTTCGATGAATAATTGTAATGGTTGCAGATTTAGTACTGTCCCGGTTACATTTGAGCCGTGACAAGTAACCACAGCTTTGGTGGCCTCAGTAGCCGCTTCTTGCCATTGCTCGTATAATATCTCACCATTAAGCGTTGGTTCCAGCCACGTTATTTTTACATTGAGACGCAAAGCTAAATCTTCCAGCGGACGACGCACGGAATTATGCTCAAGCGTCGTAGCGATTACATGATCTCCTGCATTTAGCTTCAGGGTATGAATGGCAATATTTAACGCATGGGTGGCACTGGATGTGAAGACCACTCGTTCTGGACTAGGGACATCAAATAATTTTGCCAGCTCCGATCTGGCTGCAGATACCACTTGAGCAGATTGCTTAGCCAGTTTATGGCTCCCGCGGCCAGGGTTTGCTGCATAGCTGGTAATGGCTTCAGCTACTCGTTCTGCTACTTCTGGTGCTTTAGGAAAAGAAGTCGCTGCATGATCAAGATAAATCATTTCTATCCCTCGCTTTATCACAAAATCCATTAGTATACATTCAGGCTTATGCTTTTATAAGGTTCTCTTCCGGTCTGTACGCAATAGCTACTATCTATACTCTAGCTTAACAAGCCTCGTTAACTAAAAGAAATGCTCTGCTTGAAGCTGTGAAATATAGCCGGTCCCCCAGAGACACATGCAGCACCAAACTCGTGGAACAAGTCCTAACAGCATGTGAACAAACCATCAACCTTTTTAACAACGGTGTGCAGACAAAGATTTACCCCTTGTCCAGTACACAAAAAAATAAACCTATTCACTCCATAAAAAACTGACTCCGTTGACCTTACTTTTCCTTTATCTAGAAAAAGTGTTGTAGGCCTTCGTTGAGCCAGTCTCCTAAGCAATATAATGCACAGGTACTTTTATTGTTCATCGTCTTGCCCGATTAATTCCAATATTCGTGCAAGGTCATCCTCAGTAAAAAATTCAATCTCAATTTTTCCTTTTTTCTTGCCTTGTTTAATGGAAACCGAAGTTCCAAAATAAGAGCCCAGTGTTTCTTCTTGATGTTTTACATAAGGGGAAACATTCTTTTTCTTTTTAGATGTTTCACGTGAAACACGGCCATTCATTTGTTGTACAAGCTCTTCTGCTTGTCTAACATTCAATCCTTTTTTCTCTATCACTTTTGCTGCTTCTTCAAGTTGTTCTGGCCGTTTTAAGCCAAGCAGAGCGCGTCCGTGTCCCATCGATAATTGTTTGTTTACAATTCTTTTTTGAATTGATGGTGGCAATTGGATAAGCCGGAGATGATTAGCAATGTGGGGTCGGCTTTTTCCCAGTCTTTTTGCTAACGCCTCTTGCGTCACATTCAACTGAGTCATCAATCGTTCATAAGCTTCTGCTTCTTCTAATGGATTCAAGTCCTCTCGTTGTAAGTTCTCAATGAGCGCAATTTCCATCATTTTTTCATCAGTTAAATCTTTAACAACTGCTGGAACTTTTTCAAGTTTTAATTCTTGAGCTGCGCGAAATCTGCGTTCTCCAACTACAATTTCATAGCCTTTGATACTTTTCCGAACAATAATAGGCTGAAGAATACCATGGGTCTTAACAGAGGACTTTAACTCATTAATAGCTTCTTTTGGAAATGTTTTTCGCGGTTGATAGGGATTTGGGCGCAGCTCTTTTACTGGAATGTCTTGAACTACGTCTTCCTGCTCTTCCCATCCCTCTGGAAAAAATGCACTTAGACCTTTACCCAAACCTCTAGACACCAGCAACCACTTCCTTCGCTAAATTAAGATAAACATCTGCTCCTCTAGAACGAGGATCATATTCGACGATCGGTTTGCCATGACTTGGAGCTTCTCCAAGTCTTACATTTCGAGGAATGACTGTTTCGTATACTTTATCCTGAAAATACTTTTTCACTTCTTCAATGACTTGCAAGCCTAAATTAGTACGGGCATCAAGCATTGTGAGCAATACGCCTTCTATAGCAAGGTTGGTATTTAAATGCTTCTGAACAAGCCGCACCGTATTTAAAAGCTGACTTAACCCTTCGAGAGCGTAATATTCACATTGAACAGGAATAATAACGGAGTCAGCTGCTGTTAAAGCATTAATCGTTAAGAGACCGAGTGAAGGCGGACAATCTATAATGATGTAATCATATTGATCACTTAATGAGGCAAGTCCTTTTTGCAAACGAACTTCTCTAGATATTGTAGGTACAAGCTCGATTTCTGCCCCTGACAACTGAATAGTAGCTGGAAGTACATCCAGCCGCTCTACTGAAGAAGGGTGGATCAATTCTGTCGCTGTTGCTTCTTCAACGAGCAAGTTGTACACACAGCGGTCAACATCGCCTTTTTCTACTCCTGCGCCACTCGTTGCATTCCCTTGAGGATCTATGTCTACAAGTAACACGTGATGGCCGATGCTTGCTAAGCTTGCACTTATATTTACCGATGAGGTAGTCTTTCCGACACCGCCTTTTTGGTTAGCAATGGCAATTCGTTTTGTCACCTTTTCACCTTCTTTCTCATAGAAAAACTTGCTTTTGCTTAAGCTCGAAAAGCATAGCCTTTTCTACTTCTCTTCGCCCCTATAGCTGTTAAACTCGTTAATGGAAGAAAAGTGAGAGACAATTTGTTATTGGTGCTTTGCTCGATACAAAGGGCCGAAAAGTTCCCCTTACCCTGGACGCCTCTCTCAAACATTGAAACACCTTTTTTGGTTGTTGACGACAGGTCTTTATGTATCTCTGCAAAAATCTTTTGGCATTCTTATCTATTTTATCATGTAACTCAGGAAATTTCGCTGTAGATTTTTAACTGTGCTTCAAATGAGGGAAACATCAGCATTCAACCAAGCATCTTTTACCCAGGGTGTCGGGGAATATATTTTTGTTTTCATTATTTGGTATGAAAAGAGGTGGGTTAAGACGAAAAAAGAACCTTCGTTCTAGCTTTCTACCTAAGCTGATTTTTCGCCTAAGTAAAAAACTGCCTGATGTATCCAGGATACAAGCAGTGCAGTTTTATCGTTTTGGCACACGGATTTTGAACTCTATATAATCGTCGTGCTCCTCTTCGTTTGTTTCAAGCGACATCCCAGTTTTCTCTACCATATCAAGAGATTGACGAATTGTATTTAAAGCTAAGCGCGTATCTTTTGCATAAAGCTTGCGTGTTGATTTTTTCTTGGCTGGTTTTTCAGTTAAATCATCTGTAGGCTCTGCTTTTAACTCTATTATCCGTTCTTCTGTCTGTTTGACGTTTAATTCACCATCAATAATCTCACGAAGAAGCAGCTCCTGTTTGTCTACTTCTTTTAAGCCGAGCATGGCACGGGCATGACGTTCTGAAATACTTCGGTTCATCAACGCATTTTGCACGGATGTTGGTAAATGAAGCAGCCGCAGTTTATTCGCTACCGTAGACTGTCCTTTTCCCAGACGCTGAGCTAGACTTTCTTGTGTTAACCCTTGTAATTCAATTAAACGTGCATAAGCGTGAGCTTCCTCAACCGCAGTCAGGCCTTCTCTCTGCAAATTTTCAATTAAAGCTAAACTAGCCGTGATCGTATCATTATAATCTTTAATTAAAGCAGGAATTTCTCCCCATTCCAACAACTTTATAGCTCGAAAACGACGCTCGCCAGCAATAATTTCATACTCCCCATTACGTTCGCGCACTGTAATAGGCTGCAATAATCCATGCGTACGAATCGATTGTGCCAATTCAGCAATTTTATCTTCTTCAAAGATTTCCCGAGGTTGAAAAGGGTTTGGTACTACTTGCTCAATAGGAAGGTTCTGGACGTAAGCTTCATCTACCTTCTCTTCTTCTAACTCTTCGCTGCCATCACCGAGACCAAAGAAACGCTGTAGCGAATGTTTCACTGCCTTCCACCACCTTCAAATAGCTACAATAGGAAAGTTTTCGATAAATAAATATAAAAATCCTTCTCCCACTTACCGGTATATTTTATAAAATTTACGAGTAGAATGACCTGCGTCATATTGTACCACGGCAAGAAAAGATGTCCATATCGAAACGTCAGCTTAACGGCTTTTTGGCAGGAGTGCCAGGCTTTCTAGGATATTTAGCAGGCGTTTTGTGCGATTTTCGGACCCGAAGTATATGACGTTCACTTTTCTCTTCTGGCAAAAAAGTTTCATACGTTTTCTCAAACGTTCCGCCTAGTTGCATGGCAGCAACCTCTCCTTCTTTCCTCTCCTCTTTACCTTCTGCGCCTTTCATGGCCAAAAACATTCCATTTTCTTTTACAAAAGGAAGACATAGCTCTAATAATACCGGCATTCTTGCCACTGCCCGGGAAAGAGCAAGGTCATACTGCTCCCGATGCTCTTTGACTTTCCCTAATTCTTCTGCCCGGCTATGCAAAGCTCTAAATCCGCTAATACCTAACTTGGAAGCCAGGTGGTCCAGAAAAGTCATACGTTTTTTTAAAGAGTCAACAATGACAATATCCACATGTGGATAAATAATTTTCAATGGCACACTCGGAAATCCGGCTCCCGCTCCAATATCCACAACCTTGTTTACCTGCGTAAAATCATAAGCAAATGCAGCCGTGAGGGAGTCATAGAAATGTTTTTCATATACTTCATTTTCCTCGGTAATGCCAGTTAAATTCATTTTTTCATTCCAGCTTACAAGCGTTTCATAATAAACTTGAAATTGTTCAATTTGGTGGGCAGAAAGTGTGAGATGGTTAGCTTCCACCCATTGTTTAAATGTTTCAGTGGCTGTCATGTAGTATCTTCCCTTTCGGCTTAAAGTCTTTTTTAGGATGGCTTCTAGTAAAAGAGCTAGTGACAATCTGATAATTGCGTTATAACTAAGGTTTGCTGCTCTGTGATATTCTTAGTTATCAAGGTCTACTCTTGTTTAAACTGAGCCACATCAACAAACTTTTACTTAAGTGTAACAAAAAAAGGCCCGTGCTTTCTTCTAGCACGGACCTCTCATGTCAAAAAAGTCGTAAAGTAGTTACGAACTACGTGTTTTATGCGTTCGCTTTTTCAGCTACTTCTTCTGCAGTTGCTTGACGACCCTGCTCTAAATAGACCAGTAAAATGGAAATATCCGCTGGATTTACTCCAGATACCCGGGAAGCCTGCCCTACAGAGATCGGACGAACTTCTTCTAGCTTCTGTCGAGCTTCATTGGCTAGTCCTGAGATTTCGCCGTAATCAATCCACTCTGGTATTTTCTTTTCTTCCATCTTTTTCATACGGTCGACTTGTTCCATTTGCTTGGCAATATAGCCCTCGTATTTCGTTTTGATTTCCACCTGTTCACAGACATCAGGCGGCAACTGGGTTTCAGGAGGCACAATCTCTATCACTTCTGCATAGCCAAGTTCCGGCCGCTTTAATAAATGTGCAGCCGAGACCGCTTCTTTCATCGGGGAAGATCCGTTTTGTTCCAAAACCTTCTGTACATCTTCGTTCGGTTTGATGATTGTTTTCTCCAAACGCTTTTTCTCCGCTTCAATCGCTGCTTTTTTCCCTTGGAAACGCTCGTAACGTTCCTCAGAAATAAGGCCGATTTCATAACCCAAATCAGTTAAGCGCAGGTCCGCATTATCGTGGCGCAAGAGCAAACGATATTCCGCCCGGGACGTTAACAAACGGTATGGCTCATTGGTACCTTTTGTGACGAGGTCATCAATGAGAACACCAATGTAACCATCAGAACGATTCAGAATAACTCCTTCTTTGTCCTGAGCTTTGCGGGCTGCATTGATGCCTGCCATGATTCCTTGTCCCGCTGCTTCCTCGTAGCCGGAAGTGCCATTAATTTGGCCGGCGGTAAACAGGCCGGGCATTTTTTTCGTTTCAAGTGTCGGCCACAGCTGGGTTGGTACAATTGCATCGTACTCAATCGCATAACCCGGACGCATCATCCGTACATTTTCCAATCCTGGAATAGTTTTTAAAATGTCAAATTGAACGTCTTCCGGAAGACTGGTTGAAAGTCCCTGCACGTATACTTCCGACGTATGGCGGCCTTCTGGTTCAAGGAAGATTTGATGGCTCGGCTTGTCGTGGAAGCGGACGATCTTATCCTCGATCGATGGGCAGTAGCGAGGTCCCGTGCCTTCGACCATGCCGGAATACATCGCGGAACGCTGCAAATTATTATTAATTAATTCATGCGTTTTTTCACCAGTGTACGTTAGCCAGCACGGAAGCTGATCAGTGATATATTTAACTGTTTCGTATGAAAAGGCCCGCGGGGTGTCGTCTCCGGGCTGAATTTCTGTTTTATCATAATCAATCGAATTTCCATTTACGCGTGGAGGGGTTCCGGTTTTGAATCGTACCATCTCAAAACCAAGGTCCTGCATATGGTAAGACAAGTTAACCGAAGGCTGCATGTTATTTGGCCCGCTGTCATACTTCAAATCTCCCATAATGATACTTCCGCGCAAATAAGTGCCGGTCGTAACGATCACTGACGGCGCGCGGTAAGAAGCACCGGTGTTGGTGATAACTCCTTTGCATTCACCATCCTCCACGAGCAACTCTTCCACCATTCCCTGGCGAAGCAGAAGGTTTTCTTCCTCTTCAATCGTTTTTTTCATTTCCTGCTGATATAAGAATTTATCTGCTTGGGCCCGTAGCGCGCGCACAGCCGGACCTTTCCCAGTATTTAACATTCTCATTTGAATGTGTGTTTTATCAATGTTTCTCGCCATTTCACCGCCGAGCGCGTCAATTTCCCGCACGACGATGCCTTTTGCTGGTCCGCCTACCGACGGATTGCAGGGCATGAAGGCAACTGCATCCAAGTTTAGCGTAAGCATCAAGGTTTTTGCTCCCATACGAGCTGAGGCAAGACCTGCTTCTACACCAGCATGACCAGCACCAATAACGATCACATCAAAATTTCCACCATCATATGACATGTCGCTTTCCTCCTTCAATCTATTTATTTTCCTAAGCAAAACTGCGAAAACAGTTGGTCAATTAAATGGTCCGGTGCATTTTCTCCCACGATCTCGCCTAAATGTTCCCAGGCCCGCGTAATATCAATCTGTACCATATCAATAGGCACATCAATCTCCGCTGCCTGCAACGCTTCTTCAATTGCTCCCTGAGCATGGCGTAGCTGCGCGATATGACGGGCATTTGAGACATAACTTAAATCGCTCGCTTCTACCCCTTCGGTAAAGAAGAGATGAGAAATCGCTTGCTCGAGTGCATCTACTCCTTCATCCTGCAGAAGCGAAGTATAGATGATCGGCCGATCGTTTGCAAGCCGTTTTACCTGCTCCATGTCTACTGACATTTGCAAGTCTGTTTTATTTAACACAATAACAGCATTCATGCCTTCAATCGCTTCAAATAAGGCTTCATCTTCTACCGTTAATTCTTCAGCTGCATTAATGACTAAGAGAATTAATTCGGCATCTTTTAATACCTGCCGGGAGCGTTCTACACCAATTTTTTCAACGATGTCTTCGGTTTCCCGAATTCCAGCGGTGTCAATAAGCTGAAGCGGCACCCCACGAACGTTCACGTATTCTTCAAGCACATCTCGGGTGGTCCCGGGCACATCCGTAACAATCGCTTTGTTTTCGTGTACGAGACTATTCATAAGCGATGATTTCCCGACATTCGGACGCCCGATAATAGCAGTTTCCAGGCCTTCACGAAGAATTTTACCTTGTTTGGCGGTCTGGAGAAGTTGTTCGATTTCTCCTTTTACGTTCTCTGCTTTTTCCTTTAAGGTCATCATCGTCAAATCTTCAGCGTCGTATTCGGGGTAATCGATATTTACTTCCACGTGAGCCACTGTCTCTAAAAGCTCCTGCCGCAAGCGGCGGACTTGGTCAGCCAAACGGCCTTCTACCTGCTTTAACGCCACGTTCATGGCCCGGTCAGTTTTGGCACGGATCAGGTCCATGACTCCTTCTGCTTGAGAAAGGTCAATGCGGCCATTTAAAAAGGCACGCTTCGTAAATTCTCCCGGCTCCGCCAAACGCGCCCCTTGATCCAACACGAGCTGGAGGACTCGGTTAACCGAAACTACGCCACCGTGGCAATTGATTTCAATTACATCTTCGGTTGTAAATGTGCGAGGAGCGCGCAGCACAGAAACCATCACTTCTTCAATCGGTTCATTATCCTCTGGTTCAATAAGCTTACCGTAATGAATGGTGTGACTTTCTGCTTCACGCAGCGTGATGCGCCCCCGAAAAATTTTATCTCCAATAGCGAGGGCTTCATCCCCGCTTATACGAACAATCGCAATCGCCCCTTCTCCTGACGGGGTCGATATAGCAGCAATCGTATCAAATTCCATAACCTCACCTCCTAAATAGAAAAGCGCAGGGCGCCTGAACATTGGCGCAGAGCCCTTCTCTCCCACCGAGGAGGAGGCGTCCACCGCAGTGTGGGAGAAAGGGATCTCAAGCCAATGGTGCCCGGAGCTGGACAGAAAAGCGGAGGCGCCTTGCTCAGAGGCGACAAGTTTTTCAGCACCTGCACAGAGGAGCAAGCTCCTCGAAGTCAGGGGCAGAAAAAACCTCGAGCATCTAGGCGCCGCAGCTGGACAGAAAAGCGGAGCGGGCTTGATTAGCGAGGCAGAGCTCTTCTCTCCCACCGAGCGGACGCGTCCGCTCGGTGGGAGAAAGAGATCTCAAGTCGTTAGCCCGCGCAGCTGGACAACGAAAAGCGCAGGGCGCCTCCGTGGCCAAGATTAATATATATCATAAACAGACTGTGATTATTTACTTCTTAACTTCCTAACAATATAGAATACCATAAGGGGTTGAAAAGACCAAAGGAAATTTCAGCTATTTTCTTAAATAAAGTGAAAAAATCAGTGCTAAACCTTTCCGCCTCTACGGCTTAGATGATTGCGGACATTCTTCAGCCGCCCATGTTCCCGCTGTTGCTGCCTCCCGAATCGACTAGGTTTTGGATTACCAACGATTATGAAGACCGTTGTTCCACGTTTTGAAAAAAAGCAGTTTATTTTTAAAGGAGTAGAGGCCAGGTCGTTCGTCCGCGGAAATTGAAAAACTAACGACATCTGGTTGCTAAAAAAGCGTTATGGTTGATTCGAAACCCGTCTGCCTCTTTCTATTTACATAGAAAAACCAGCCGGAAGGCAAAAACTCCTTTTCGGCTGGTCCTTTTAAAAAGCTCTTATTATTTTTGCTATCTACTCCGGCTCTATTACAATATGCCGTTTTGGCTCATCTCCATTGGAATACGTGTTGATTCCTTTCTTGTTTTGCAGAGCCTGATGGATAATTTTCCGATCTCTTGCATTCATCGGTTCAAGTGAAATAGTATGACGTCGGCCAAGAGCCTCTTCTGCCTTGCGAGCAGCAAGCTGTTCTAAAGCCTGTTTTCGCTTCTTACGGTACCCTTCAGCATCTAATGAAATATAGTAGGATTGATCGCTGGACTGGTTTGCTGCCATATTGACTAACGTTTCTAAAGCATCTAATGTTTGGCCTCTTTTCCCAATTAGAACACCTAAGTCTGTTCCTTCAACGTGCAGGATAGCCTCTTTGTTTTTTTGTTCAAAAATAGAGACGGTGGCCTCTACCATTATGTCATTTAATACATCAGTTAAGAATGTCTTAGCAACTTCTATTGGGTGTGGCTCGTAATAGGCGTCGATAATTGCTTCTTTTTTGCCAAATCCCAAGAAACCTTTCTTTGCTTCTTGAATCACTGTGTATTTCACTTTATCTCTAGAGATGTGAAGGTCTTTTGCTGCTTGTTCAAGTGCAAGTTCAACCGTATGAGCAAAAACACGTACACTTTTCACAATTACTTCGCTCCTCCCGCTTTTGCATCTTCTTTTTTCTGCTTAGAAGGTCCAGTAATAAAGTACGTTTGTACAATCATAAAGATGTTACCGATTACCCAGTAGAGCGCAAGCGCCGCCGGGAAGAAAAAGGCAAAGACTGTAATCATAATCGGCATCATGTAAAGAAGAATTTGCATTTGTGGGTTTGCTTGAACCATCATCATTTTTTGTTGCAAGAACGTAGTGATTCCAGCAATAAGCGGTAGAATGAAATCTGGCTCACCCAGCGGGAACCACAAGAAATGTTCACCCTGAATAGCTTCCGTTCGCATAATCGCATGGTAAAAAGCGATTAAGATAGGCATTTGAATCAAAATAGGGAAACAACCAGCGAGCGGATTAACACCGCGTTCCTGGAAGAGAGACATCGTTTCCTGCTGCAGTTTTTGCTGTGTCTTTTGATCTTTGGCACTATACTTTTCACGTAGCTTCTGCATTTCGGGTTGTATTTCTTGCATAGCTTTGGCACTTTTCGTTTGTTTGATCATAAGCGGCAAAATCAATATACGTAAAAGTATCGTAACGAGTACGATTGCTAATCCATAACCTGCGTCATTCCCAAAGAATTCAGCGAAGCTAATAATCAGCCATGATAATGGATAAACAAAATAAGTAGCCCAAAAGCCATCGACTTCTGTAATACGGTCTCCCGATTCATCTGTAACCGGCGTATTGATATCGAAACAGCCTGTCAATAAAACAGTGAGGGCTATAAACACCAGTGACAGTAATAGCTTTTTTCTCACGGTCTTTCCTCCTAGCATCTATTTAGACATTGATCTCCTACCTTTTCATGATAGAAAAACATATCCACTACTTTTAACACTCTTTATTTTAGACTTTCGGAATTAAGAAATAAAGTCTAATTCTTTGAGTGAAACAGTGACAAACCGGTGAATGATATAGAACACATAAATATGAAAGGAACAGTGCTGCAATTAAATCTCATTTTCATGGTTCCATACTTTAGCTCGTTTCATGACGTGAATAAAGCTTCGTTCTAATTGCTGAAAAGATAATTGCAGGACTGGTTTTCTTGCTATAAGTACATAATCTTTTTCAGGATGTAAGTGAGTTTGATGGATACGCACCAATTCCCGCATTTTACGTTTCATTTGATTTCGTGTTACGGCATTGCCGAGCTTTTTTCCTACAGTAAACCCTGCTCGAAGATGAGGCTGTCCAGGTTTATCCAGCACATATACAACAAATTGTTGATTTGCATAAGAGGTACCATTTTGAAAAACAGCACTAAATTCTTCACTTTTCTTGATTCGATACTCTTTTTTCACATTCTCACCTGCTTTCGCCTCTTCTAACACCTCTTTTGGTTTCAAGAGACGAAATTGATCTTAATTCTATATAAAAGGCTCTGTTAAACGTTGTTAATTTTCGCTTCTGGCTGGTTGCACTACGGACACTAGTGCGACTTCGGCGTTATCTTCACCACGTTTGCTCAACCGTACCTTCTTGGCGGGGACGCATCTAGATCGTCTTCTGCACTCTGCACCTTCAGGGCGCCCTACCCCGTATTCACGCAGCCATCCCTCACCTTCCGCTTCAACTAAACACTGGCCTTTAACAGAGCCGCACAAAAGAAAAGCGTAAAGAAAACTCGCTTAATAGCGAGCTTCTAGTAAGTAAACAGTTTCTACATACTACATTCTTTCATTATATTAATTCGGCCGTTTCTATCCTTTTTCCTTTTTGTAGTGAAAAAAAGACCACTAAATATCAGTGGTCTTAAGCGGATAGCACCTTACGTCCTTTGCGGCGACGGCGCTGTAAAACTTGGCGTCCATTTTTAGTACTCATGCGGGCACGAAATCCGTGCTCTTTTTTACGCTTACGGTTATTCGGTTGAAATGTCGGTTTACCCATGTATTCGCACCTCCCTGAGGTAGTAATTTCAGTCTAAACATTCCCGTAAATTATAAATACTTCTTTCTTCAGTGTCAAGGTGGTTCTGAATAAGAGATTTTTGTATGTAATGCCAAACTTCTTCTTTCTCCCGTTACCTTTTCCATTTCAGGTTGTGCACAACTTTTTCATATGTCTGCAGTTATCGACAAGGTTATCGACAAATTGCGCACATACCCGAAGCCTGTGTATAATTTTTTATCACAGTTTTATGGCTATGTGGATAACTTTCATGTATCATTGATTTAACAGGCTATCTTTGATATGATTATTATGTTTTTCGGTGAACAACTTCTGAATGAACTCTCTCACTATCCACAACTTATCCACTCTTGTGGATATGTCAATACACAAACTTCTAACACTATTATCCACAACTCTGTGTACTTTATTGATAAGACTGTTTTCTACTATAGTAATTTAAATGGGGATAGCATCTCTTTATAACATTGGATGCATGTTTATTCGACATGATTATCTAATTGTTGTTCAGCTGATAGCTTCCTTCTTCTTTTCCAGGAGACGGAAGCTTTTCTTATCGTTTCGTACATAGAACGAATGGAACAAATTATTGCATAAGGAGGGTGGCATGATTGGAAAATTTGACGGACTTGTGGGATCAAGCTCTTGAATCGATCAAAGAGAAGGTTAGTAAACCGAGCTTTGAAACTTGGTTAAAGTCGACGAAGGCTACTGCGCTAGAAGATGAAACCATCACTATTACAGCTCCAAACGAATTTGCCCGTGACTGGCTTGAAAACAGGTATTCTCATATCATCTCTGAAACACTGAAAGAAGTAACAGGTGCTGAGCTTCACGTAAAGTTTATTATCCCCGAAGCGGAAGATGAGCAAGATTTGTTTATCGAACAGGAGCAGAATAAACGTCCGCCAAAACGCCAGGTTCCAGAAGATGAATCTCCAAACAGCATGTTAAATGACAAATACACCTTTGATACATTTGTTATTGGTTCTGGGAACCGCTTTGCCCATGCAGCTTCTTTAGCAGTGGCAGAAGCACCCGCAAAAGCGTATAATCCTTTATTTATTTACGGTGGTGTAGGACTCGGAAAAACCCACTTAATGCATGCAATTGGCCATTATGTGATTTCTCATAATCCCGAAGCACGTGTAGTTTATTTATCTTCAGAAAAATTCACGAATGAATTTATTAATGCCATACGAGATAACCGTGCAGTCAACTTTCGCAATAAGTATAGGAATGTAGACGTGCTGCTAATTGATGATATTCAATTTTTAGCTGGAAAAGAACAAACGCAGGAAGAATTTTTCCATACCTTTAATGCTTTACATGAAGAAAGCAAACAGATTGTCATTTCCAGTGATCGCCCGCCAAAAGAAATTCCAACTTTAGAAGATCGCTTACGTTCTCGTTTTGAGTGGGGGCTTATTACTGACATTACCCCTCCTGACCTAGAAACAAGAATCGCCATATTGCGCAAAAAAGCGAAAGCAGAAAAACTAGATATACCAAATGAGGTTATGCTCTATATTGCCAACCAAATTGATACTAATATTCGTGAACTTGAAGGGGCGCTTATCCGCGTGGTTGCCTATTCTTCATTAGTCAATGAAGATATGAACGCCGACCTAGCTGCTGAAGCATTAAAAGATATTATTCCAAATGCAAAGCCTAAAGTCATTACGATTAAAGATATCCAACACAAAGTTGCTGAATACTATGAAGTAAAACAGGAAGAGATCACAGCAAAAAAGCGGACAAAAAGCATTGCGTTTGCGCGTCAAGTAGCTATGTACCTCTCCCGCGAATTAACAGATTCCTCTCTGCCTAAGATCGGAGATGAATTTGGGGGACGTGATCATACGACAGTCATTCATGCGCATGAAAAAATCACATCAGTTATGAGCGACAAGCCAGCTGTTTCAGATCAAATTGAAGAATTAAAAGAAAAACTTAAAATGTGAATAACCTCTTTTAAAACCATTCAGTTGCGCACAGGTTGTCCACATGTGAATATCTTTGTTTACCGTTGGCTCATTGGAGTTATCCACACTACAAACACCTCCTACTACTACTACTATTTTTTATATTATTAATAATAAAGGGGTCATAAGAATGAAATTCAGTATTGAAAGAGAAGCATTTGTCCACGCCGTTCAGCACGTAGATAAAGCGATCTCTTCTCGAACAACGATTCCTATTTTAACCGGGATTAAACTTGAAGCAGCTGATGACGGACTATTTCTTACTGGTAGTGATTCAGATGTTTCGATTGAAGCTTTTATTCCTCAAGCCGATGAAGAAAAAGAATATATTTCGTTAAAAGAACCTGGAAGTGTTGTTCTACAGGCTAAATTTTTTGTTGATATTATAAAAAAGCTGCCAGGGGCAACGATTGAAATCGAAGTACAAGACCAATTTGCAGCAACAGTACGATCAGACTCAGTTGTATTTAACTTAAATGGATTAGACCCGGAAGAGTATCCACGCCTTCCTAAATTAACAGAAGAGCAAACATTTACTCTGCCTCAACACCTATTAAAAGACATGATTCGACAAACGTCTTTTGCAGTGTCCACTCAGGAAACACGCCCGGTGTTGACAGGTGTAAACTTTAGCATTGATGGACAAACGTTAACCTGTACAGCGACGGACAGTCACCGCTTGGCAATGCGAACAGCTCAAGTTGAAGCAAGCGAAACCCCATTACAAATTTCAAATGTGGTAATACCGGGAAAAGGGTTGAATGAGCTAAATAAAATTCTTGAAGATAGTGAAGAAACGATTGATGTTGTCATTACAGAAACACAGGTTCTTTTTAAATTTAAGAATCTACTTTTCTTTTCACGTTTGCTTGATGGAAAATATCCAGTAACAGATAATATGATCCCGACGCAGTCCAAGACGAGTTTTTCCATCCAGACAAAAGAACTTTTACAATCGCTTGAACGAGCGCTGTTGCTTTCAAAAGAAGCAAAGAACAATGTGATTAATGTGAAGGCAGAAGGAAATAACTTGATTGAGGTTTCCTCCGTATCAGCAGAGGTTGGAAAAGTACAAGAAAATGTGAACGTAGAAGGGTTTGAAGGAGAAGAACTGCGTATTTCCTTCAATGGGAAAAATATTATGGATGCACTTCGAGTTATCGATAGCGAAACGATTCATATCCAATTCACGGGGGCAATGAGTCCCTTTGTTGTTCGTCCAACAGACCATGAGCAGATGCTGCACCTTTTCTCTCCGGTGAGAACGTATTAATCGTTTTTATAGCAAATGAGTTCCTTTGCTGGACTCATTTGCTTTTTATTTTTAATCCTGTTAGAGGGAGTGCTGATTGAAACAAAAGGCGAGGCGACATCAAACGAGCGCGAAGCGAAGGGAAAGCAGATAACGTACAGGTGCCTACAGTTAACACGAGTAGCCAGAGGTGCAAACCACCCGATTTGCCAGAACCTTATAAAAAAATGGAGGGCGTTCGTGTTTCTTTCACTTTTATTTCACCTACCTATTTGCGTTCTATTCTCAGTCTAGTAAAATGGAGAGAGGAGTGCAGGATCGAATTTATTTTTGTACTAGCTGCAATCGGAAAATAAGAGGCTGTCAAGAAACAGCTACAGTTCAGCAGCTTTTTTGAGTACGGCAGGTTAAGAAAGATAAAGTGCTTAAAGACTTAGTGTAGAAAGAACCCTTCTCCCATTTAGCACTGGGGTGCTCAAACAGTCTGGTTTTCCAGAAATAAAGGGTTCTATCGGCGTGTTGTAGAATGTGTTGAGGAGGATCAGACGAATGGCTGAATCAATTGAAATTCAGAGCTCTTATATTACCCTGGGTCAATTTTTAAAAGAAGCGGCGGTCATAGATACTGGTGGTATGGCAAAGTGGTTCCTTAGTGAATTTGCGGTAATCGTGAATGGGGAAGCAGAAGACCGGCGTGGACGTAAACTTTACCCTGGGGATGAGATCTACGTAGAAGAAGCTGGAACCTTTAAAGTCGTCCAGGGATCTTAAAGGGTTTTTAGCTGTGTACATTGAATCGCTCCACCTAAAACAGTTTCGTAATTACAAACAGCTCTCAATAAACTTTGAAGATACTGTGAATGTAATTGTAGGGGAAAATGCTCAGGGAAAAACAAATTTGATGGAAGCCATCTACCTTTTGGCGTTGGCTAAATCTCATCGAACGTCTAAAGATAAAGAGCTCATGAACTGGGAAGAAAAACAAGCAATGATTTCTGGCCACGTCGAAAAACGAACGGGACCTCTCTCACTCGAGGTAATCTTGTCTTCACGCGGTAAACGGGTGAAAGTCAATGAGTTGGAACAACGAAAACTAAGTGAATATATTGGTGCGATGAATGTAGTTATGTTTGCACCCGAGGATTTGAATCTTGTAAAAGGCGGCCCGATCATGAGGCGCCGTTTTATTGATATGGAACTAGGGCAGACAAGTCCTGTTTATCTCCATGACCTGGCAATGTACAATCGAATTTTAAAGCAGCGTAATCAGTTGTTAAAAGATTGGCAAGGGTCGCCAAATGATCCAGGCATGATGCTTGAGGTAATGAATGACCAATTGGCAGAAGCGGCAGCAAAAGTTGTGCATAGAAGACTCCGCTTTCTTTCTTCCTTGGAAAAATGGGCTTCAGAGCTCCATGCCGGGATTAGCAGAGATGCTGAAAGCTTGGAGCTTGGATATGTGCCCACTGCGGAGGTATCGGATGATACAGATATGCCAACAATGGTAAAAGCATACCAGGACTCTCTTTTGAACAAGAGGGAACAAGAAAGGCGCCGCGGCACCTCTTTGGTTGGCCCTCATCGCGAAGATCTTGTTTTGAAAGTGAATGAGCGCAATGTCCAGACATATGGCTCTCAAGGTCAACAACGTACAGCGGCATTAGCTTTAAAGCTGGCGGAAATTGAACTAATTGGTGAAGAGATCGGTGATTACCCCATCTTATTGTTAGATGATGTACTTTCAGAATTAGATACACACCGGAGGTCTCATTTACTAAATACCATTCAAGGAAAGGTGCAAACGTTTGTGACTTCAACGAGTGTTGAAGGCATTGAACATCAAACACTTTCAAAAGCGACTGTATTTGAAGTAGCAAACGGAGCCATAGAGCGATTGGAAAGAGGTGTTTAGATGTTTATTCATTTAGGCGGCGATGAAGTGATCCGCTCTAAAGATGTTATCGCTATTCTCGATTATGATTCAAACGAGGCAGATGGAATTACAGTTGAATTCTTACAGGCAAAATCAAAACAAGATGTAATTATCATCTCTGAAGATCTGACGAAATCAGTAGTAGTAACAGAAAGCTATGTATATTATTCACCGATCTCCTCTTTAACGTTAAAACGAAGGGCCCAAGTGATCAGTGAATTTGAAGATTATACAGAAAACGAAGAAGAAAACACAGAAGAAGAAAAGTAGAAAGCAGGAAATAAGAGGCAGAGACTGACAAGCGTGGGAACTAAAAACAGTTGGAAGAAGGAAATGATTTCTATGAACCCTTGTTTATGCTCAATTATTCCTTAAACAAGGTTTACTTTTCTTGCTCAGTTGCAAGCCGGTAAAGTGCGAAGGATCTTTTGTTTTTAATTTAGTTAAGATTTCCTTTCTAGGAAGTGAAGGTGAAACTATGTCAGCAAATGAACAATCGTATGATGAAAGTCAAATACAGGTCTTAGAAGGTCTAGAGGCTGTGCGGAAACGGCCTGGTATGTATATTGGTTCTACAGCTAGCCGAGGCTTGCACCATCTAGTGTGGGAAATCGTGGATAACAGTATTGATGAAGCAATGGGCGGCTATTGTGACGAGATCACAATCAAAGTTGGGACCGACAACTCTGTAACTGTTCAAGATAACGGTAGAGGGGTTCCAGTAGGAATGCATGAAAAAGCAGGAAGACCTGCTGTTGAAGTGATCATGACAGTTCTTCACGCAGGAGGTAAATTTGGAGGCGGCGGTTATAAAGTTTCTGGCGGCCTTCATGGGGTCGGGGCTTCGGTAGTAAACGCTCTATCCACTTCTCTTGATATTGAAGTACACCGAGATGGACAAATATATAAACAGAATTATGCCAAAGGCGTGCCGCAAACGGACCTTGAGGTAGCAGGAACAAGCGACAAGACCGGTACGATTATTACTTTTTCACCGGACCCAGAGATCTTTGAAGAAACGACGACATTTGATTACGACACGCTTGCTATTCGTTTGCGTGAATTAGCTTTTCTAAATAAAGGCTTGCGTATTCATTTTGTTGACGAGCGGGTGGAAGATGAAACGACCCGACATGTGGAGTACTATTATGAAGGTGGAATTGCTTCTTTCGTGGAATATTTAAACCGTTCTAAAGAAGTACTCCATGAAGAACCAATTTACATCGAAAGTGAAAAAGACGGCGTAATTGTAGAAGTTGCTGTCCAATACAATGACAGTTTTGCCAGTAATATATACTCGTTTGCCAATAATATTAGTACACATGAGGGCGGGACCCATGAGTCTGGATTTAAAACAGGCTTAACCCGGGTTATCAATGATTATGCTCGTAAAAACAATCTTTTTAAAGACAATGACCCGAACCTTGTCGGAGACGATGTGCGTGAAGGCTTGACAGCGATCATCTCGGTCAAGTTAGAGGACCCGCAGTTTGAAGGACAAACGAAAACGAAACTCGGCAATAGTGAAGCGAGAACAATTACAGATTCATTGTTTTCTGATCATTTTTACCGCTTCTTAAATGAGCATCCTGATACAGGGCGCCGCGTTGTAGAAAAAGGACTTATGGCTTCAAGAGCGCGCGAAGCTGCCAAAAAGGCCCGTGAGCTCACGCGCAGAAAAAGCGCGCTTGAAGTGAGCTCTTTACCTGGTAAGTTAGCCGATTGTTCATCGAAAGATGCTTCAATTAGTGAATTATATATCGTGGAGGGGGATTCTGCAGGCGGTTCTGCTAAGCAAGGACGTGACCGTCATTTTCAAGCGATCTTGCCACTGCGAGGAAAAATAATCAACGTCGAAAAAGCACGTCTTGATAAAATTTTAGCAAACAATGAAATTCGCGCCATTATTACAGCGTTGGGAACAGGAATTGGCGAGGAGTTTGATATTGAAAAGGCTCGTTACCACCGCATTATTATTATGACTGACGCTGATGTGGATGGCGCTCATATTCGGACGTTAATCTTAACGTTCTTATACCGTTACATGCGTCCGTTGATTGAAAAGGGATATGTCTATATTGCTCAGCCCCCTCTCTATCAAATTAAACAAGGAAAAAATATTCAATATGCTTACGTGGAACGAGAACTAGAGGAAGTACTAGCAAGAATTCCAAGTCAGCCGAAACCAAATATTCAGCGTTACAAAGGACTAGGCGAAATGAATGCGACCCAGCTGTGGGAAACGACCATGGACCCTGAAGGCCGGACGGTTCTGCAAGTTACGCTTGAAGACGCGATGAAGGCGGATGAAGTGTTTGAAACATTAATGGGCGACCAGGTTGAGCCGCGCCGTGATTTTATACAAGAAAATGCTCACTATGTTCAGAATTTGGATGTGTAATCGTGCCCGTCGACAGGTAAGTGACTTTCTGACGGATTAACGGAGGTTGTAGGAATGGCCGAGAATGAATCAAGAGTGCATGAAATAAATATTAGTCAGGAAATGCAGACATCATTTTTAGACTATGCGATGAGCGTCATTGTAAGTCGCGCCCTTCCTGATGTAAGAGATGGATTGAAGCCGGTACATCGGCGGATTTTATATGCGATGAGTGAGCTTGGG
This sequence comes from Salsuginibacillus kocurii DSM 18087, assembly GCF_000377705.1. Lineage (GTDB taxonomy): Bacteria > Bacillota > Bacilli > Bacillales > Marinococcaceae > Salsuginibacillus > Salsuginibacillus kocurii. The sequence goes on from NZ_KB898626.1 coordinate 336,415, forward strand.
ATTACAGCTGATAAGTCATATAAAAAATCAGCCCGGATTGTGGGCGATGTAATCGGTAAGTATCATCCGCATGGGGATTCCGCTGTTTATGAAACGATGGTACGGATGGCGCAAGATTTTAGTTACCGCTACATGCTTGTTGATGGGCATGGGAACTTTGGTTCCATCGATGGGGACGCAGCTGCTGCGATGCGTTATACAGAAGCACGCATGTCCAAAATCTCGATGGAAATGGTACGAGATATTAACAAAGACACGATAGATTACCAGGACAATTATGATGGGGCGGAAAAGGAGCCTATTGTTCTTCCTGCAAAGTTTCCTAATCTCCTTGTAAATGGAGCGGCAGGAATTGCTGTCGGTATGGCAACCAACATTCCTCCTCACCAGTTGGGCGAGGTGATTGACGGGGTGCTTGCCTTAAGCGAAGACCCGGACCTTACCGTAGCAGACTTAATGGAACATATCCCCGGACCAGATTTTCCTACTGCAGCTACGATACTGGGAAGAAGCGGGATTAAAAAAGCTTACCAAACCGGCAGAGGTTCGATTACGATACGAGCAAAAGCTGAAATTGAAGAATATGCAAATGGCAAGTCTTCAATTATCGTTACCGAACTGCCGTACCAAGTAAATAAAGCGAAGCTTGTAGAAAAGATTGCCGAACTTGTCCGCGACAAAAAATTAGACGGGATCACCGACTTGCGTGATGAATCGGACCGCTCTGGCATGCGGGTTGTTATTGAGCTCAGAAAGGATGCAAATGCGAACGTCCTGCTTAATAATTTATACAAGCACACGGCTTTGCAGACGAGCTTTGGCATCAATTTGTTAGCGCTCGTAGATGGACGCCCAGAAGTCTTGACGTTAAAAGAATGTTTAACCCATTATTTGGATCATCAGAAAGAAGTTATTCGACGTAGAACAGCCTTCGAACTTCGTAAAGCTGAAGCAAGAGCTCATATTTTAGAAGGTCTTCGCGTGGCTTTAGACCATCTGGACGATGTGATTGAGCTTATCCGTCAGTCACAAACGACTGACATCGCACGTGAAGGGTTAATGTCGACATATGAGTTAAGCTATGATCAAGCTCAGGCTATCCTGGATATGCGCCTTCAGCGTTTAACAGGGCTTGAACGGGATAAAATTGAACAGGAATACAAAGAGCTGATTGAAAGAATAGCTGATTTAAAAGCTATTTTAGCAAGCGAAGAACGAGTGCTTGAGATCATTCGTACCGAACTCAAAGAATTGAAAGAAAAGTATAATGATGAACGAAAAACAACAATCGAAGCCGGGGAAAACTTGATTGAGGATGAAGATCTCATTCCTCGCCAGGATGTAGTCATCACGATTACTCATAATGGCTACGTAAAGCGGATGCCGCTGGATACGTATCGCAGCCAGCGCCGGGGTGGAAAAGGCGTGCAGGGAATGGGAACAAATGACGGTGATTTTGTAGAACATTTGTTTACTACTCATTCGCACAAGACGATCCTTTTCTTTACGAATAAAGGAAAAGTTTATCGCTTAAAAGCATATGAAATCCCTGAATTAAAACGAACAGCAAAAGGCATACCAGCTATCAATCTAATTCAAATTGATGCAGGAGAAACGATCAGTACAGTCATTCCAATTGAAGATTTCTCCGATGACGAGCACCTTTTCTTCCTTACAAAACAAGGTGTGGCCAAACGTACTACCCTATCAGCTTATTCGAATATTCGTCGGGGAGGTTTGTTTGCTATTTCCTTGCGCGAAGATGACGAATTGCACGGTGTGCGCTTGACGACAGGCGAAGAAGAGTTGATGATCGGCACGCAGTACGGCAATGCCATTCGCATTGATGAAAAGGATGTCCGTGTGATGGGGCGTACAGCTTCCGGAGTAAAAGCTATCTCACTAAGTCCTTCTGATGAAGTGATTGGAATGGATATGATTGAGCCCGATTCTGACGTTCTTCTGGTTACTAGCAGAGGCTTTGGTAAACGCACCTCGACTGAAGAATTTAAGACACAGCGCCGTGGTGGAAAAGGGTTAAAAGCTGTTTCACTTGCAGAAAAAACAGGTCATGTCGTGAGTTTGCGCGTCTTGACCAAAGGCTATGATCTAATGGTTATAACAGAAAATGGCGTTCTCATCCGCATGGATGCAGATGAAATCTCCCAGTACAGCCGCTATGCCCAAGGCGTTCGTCTAATTCGGGTAGGAGAAGACGAAGAAGTTTCAACGGTGGCGCCAGTTGAAACATCAGAAGATGAAACTGACACCGAAGAAGCAGAAGATGTAACTGAAGAAGAGGCAAATGAAGAAGCGTTAACTGATGAAGAAGATCAATAATTCAGCTAACTAAGAAGAAAGGGGCGGACGGATGCTTACAGTCTATCGGGATCAGGTAAAAGAAGGATGCATTTTGGCTGCCGATGTAATGGCTGTTACTCCTCAGCCCCTCATTCCTCAGCATACTGTTTTAACAGAACAGCACTTAGAGGTGCTGAAGGCTTTTTTGGTTTCACAAGTAACCGTAGAAGAAATGATGATTGATGGCAGTACGTTTCAGCCAGAAACTAACATATCGCCACCAGAGGATGAAACACCTGAAAAAGTAGAGCTTAACCCAAATGCCAGTTTTAAAAAAGACTATTTAACGGCCGTTCAGACGTACAAAGAGTGGTTTAAAAAGTGGCAAGAGGGAGCAAATGTGAACATTACGGCTGTGCGTAATACGATGCTTCCTTTAATTGAAAAGGTGCTAGAGAGGCCACAAAAGGCGTTGCATTTATATCATTACAGCACGAGAGACGAATACATTTTTCATCATGCGGTGGCAACTGGATTGCTTGCTTCCGTTCTTGCTAAAAAAATGAATCGGGAATGGAAAGAGTGTTTGCAAGTCGGAATCGCTGGAGCCCTATGTGATTGTGGGATGTCCCAAATTCCCTTTCAAATTTTTGTTAAAAGGGAAGCTATGACAAAGACAGAATACGAAGAAATGAAAAATCATCCGTATCACAGCTATAGGATGGTGAAAAAATCTGGCCAAGTAGGAAATGAAGTATTAGTAGGCATTTTACAACACCACGAACGAGAAGACGGGTCTGGTTATCCGTTGGCAGTGAATCATCAAAAAATTCACATGTATAGCCGCATATTAGCTGTGGCGGATGTATTTCATGCTATTAGCTCTGAACGGCGCCATCGCCATAAGCAATCACCGTATAAAGCGCTCGATATATTGGCTAGAGATGAATTTGGAAAATTTTATCCACCGGCGGTCCAGGCACTTACTGATTATTTGTTAACCTATTCAATTGGAACTTCTGTTCTTCTAACAAATGGGGAAAAAGCAGAAGTCATGTACATCGACCCAAAAGATCCGACTCGTCCGACCGTACAATTAGAAGATTCAAAACTGATTACGCAGTTAACAGGCAAGGACAATGTATATATTGCTGGAATATTTGCTGATTAACAGGAGAACAAAACAAACCAGCCGTGATGAAGCATATCGTTTCTTGCGGCTGGTTTTCTCATGGTCTTTTTGCTGAGGTGACAAAAAGAATGCAGATATTACGAGGATAATGAGTGGGGGTTTAAAAACGTCTGGACCCGGCCTAGCCATTCGCATTCAACGTTCACTTCACTATCAGAAAATAGATGACTTGTTCTTTACTTAGCTTCTTTGATTTTTTAAAATGTTTTGACTTCAAGCCATCACTCTTGTTCGTATCATAAAACGTGATAAGATAGTAAAAATACCTTTTGTGTAGTTACGAGCTATCGGAATAAAAAAGGAATCTTAAAAAGGGGTGGAGATTTTGCGCAGCGATAAGTTTGAGAAAGAAGGTTTGACTTTTGACGATGTATTGCTTATGCCAGCGAGGTCTGACATTCATCCAAGAGACGTTGAAGTAAAGACAAAGCTCACTGACAAGCTTCCGTTAAATGTACCGATTGTCAGCGCAGGAATGGACACTGTAACTGAAGCGGAAATGGCAATTGCTATGGCTCGGGAAGGCGGGCTTGGCATCATTCATAAAAATATGTCTGTGGAAGAGCAGGCAGAAATGATCGATCGAGTGAAACGGTCCGAAAGTGGTGTGATTACTAACCCGTTTTTCCTTACAAAAGACCGGCAAGTGTACGATGCCGAACATCTCATGGGAAAATATCGAATTTCTGGTGTGCCAATTGTTGATGACGAGCAAAAGTTAATTGGTATTATTACTAATCGTGATTTACGCTTTATTGAAGATTATTCTCTGTTAATTGACGAGGTCATGACTAAAAATAACCTAGTAACAGCACCGGTAGGCACTACGTTAAAAGAAGCAGAACAAGTAATGCAGAAACACAAAATTGAAAAGTTGCCGCTTGTAGATAATGAACAGACCCTAAAAGGGTTATATACGATTAAAGATATCGAAAAAGTAATTGAATTTCCTCATTCTGCCAAAGATGAGCAAGGACGCTTGCTTGTGGGAGCGGCTGTTGGTGTGGCGCACGATACGGCTGTACGCGTAAAAGCGCTAGTAGAAGCAGGTGCTGATGCGCTCGTGATTGATACAGCTCATGGTCATTCTAAAGGGGTCCTCGACCAAATTACGCAAATCCGCGAAGAGTATCCAGATGTCACGTTGATTGCCGGCAATGTTGCCACAGCTGCTGGAACGCGAGATTTAATCAAAGCGGGGGTAGATGTTGTTAAAGTTGGAATTGGCCCAGGCTCTATTTGTACGACCCGAGTAGTAGCTGGTGTAGGGGTACCTCAAGTAACAGCTGTTTATGATTGCGCAAAAGAAGCTGCTAAGCATGATGTGCCAATTATTGCTGATGGCGGTATCAAGTACTCAGGTGATATTGTGAAAGCTCTTGCTTCCGGTGGACATGCTGTGATGCTCGGAAGTTTATTAGCCGGTGTAAGTGAAAGTCCCGGTGAACGAGTGATTTTCCAAGGACGTCAATTCAAAGTGTACCGGGGCATGGGTTCAATGGGAGCAATGGAAAAAGGGAGTAAAGACCGCTATTTCCAAGAGGAAAGCCAGAAACTAGTGCCGGAAGGGATTGAAGGAAGAATCCCTTATAAAGGACCGCTAGCAGATAGTATCCATCAACTCGTTGGAGGCATTCGTGCAGGTATGGGTTACTGCGGTACAAGGACTCTCGAGGATCTGCGGGAAGATGGCCAATTTGTCCGTATTACAAATGCTGGGTTAACAGAAAGTCATCCACATGATGTACAAATAACCAAGGAAGCTCCAAATTACAGTTTGTAAGGGCACCCTCCTCTATAAACACCAGAAGGAGAAATGAGGCAGAAAAGCTTTTAATTTCATGGCTTTGGTAACGAGCGGTTGATCACGATCTATTTATAACGACAAAACAATATGAGGGCGGTAAACGTATTACCAATGTGCCCACGTAATGCGTTATGCGTATATGCCGTGATCTTACCAAAGCCTCTTTCTTAAGAACTTTTCCCATTTTATTATTTCCCGGGAAAAGTTCTTTTTATTTTCTAGGCTCTGTAAGGGGGGATAAAGAAAGTTTTTATAGAGGGTATGGGCAAAACTCTTATAGAACGAGGTGCGGAAAAAATTAATTTATCGAGAGTTACATTCATTCTTCCATTCACCTTACTTTGAGAAGTAGTGAGCAAAGCTCGAAGCGGTTTGCCGACTTCTTCACCAAAAACAAGGTTGTGTACGTTCTCAACCTCTTTATACAAGTTATAGAATGATTAAAAACAGAGCCTTAAACTATAAGCAGTTTTTCTGTGGCGTTGACAAGACATCCTAACGAGACCCCCAGGTGTTAAGGTGAGGAGGCTCTTCCTGCGCTTGGTAAGGGAGGCCATGAAAGAACCATCAACATTACTCGTTAACAAAGCTTTTTTCTTAAATATAGGTCAGATGACTATGTTTACTTGTCTCAGAATGGGTACTGTGGCTGTCTATGTTTTTATAAATAGTTATGATAGAATACAAAATTGTTAAAGATTGCATGGAGGTGTGGGTAGGTTGAAAAGTTATATCAAACATATATCAGCTTATGGTCTAGGGGTGATGTTTTTCCTTACAGCCCCAGTAGAACATATAGAAGCATCAGAACCTGATCTAGAGGCTGAAGCCGCTATTTTGGTCGATGCACAGACAGGTAAAATGATTTATCAAGAAGAAGTAGACGTCATTCTACCACCAGCAAGTATGACCAAAATCATGAGTGAATATTTGGTCCATGAAGCGTTGGACGAAGGAACAATTAGTTGGGATGACGAGGTGACTATTACAGATGAGGTGAATGCCCTTTCCCATGATACTGCTTTGTCAAACGTGTTTTTGAGCCAAGACGAAACATACACCGTACAAGAACTCTATGAAGCGATGACGATTTATTCCGCTAATGCTGCAACTGTGGCCTTAGCTGAGGAAATATCAGGGTCAGAGACAGAATTTGTAGAGGATATGAATGCCAAAGCAGAGGAACTTGGTTTAACAGAGTATAATTTTGTGAACTCCTCAGGCTTAAATAATAGCTCTATGCAAGGGCTGCATCCAGACGGAACGGATGCTGACGCCGAAAATGAAATGTCTGCCCGTGCTACTGCACTGCTAACGTATCATTTATTAAATGATTATCCAGAGGTGTTGGATACAGCAAGCATTGAAGAAATGACATTTAAAGAAGGAACAGATGACGCGGTTGATATGAGGAATTGGAATGAAATGCTTCCCGGCATGGGGTCTCATGGCTATGAAGGCATGGATGGATTGAAGACAGGGTATACAGAACTTGCAGGCAATGCCTTCACGGGTACAGCAGAACGAGATGATACCCGTTTTATTTCCGTAGTGATGCGTACAGATTCCCGCGAGGCTCGGTTTGAAGAAACCGAAAAGTTAATGGATTACGGATTTGACAACTTTCAGGAAATTGAGATTGTAGAAGCGGGGTATACGCCGGAGGAAGCAGAAGCTATTTCCGTTACGCGTGGAGAAGAAGATCAAGTAGCAGCTTCTACTACTGAAGCGATTCAAACATTGATCGAAGAGGGAGAAGAAGAGGATTATGAGACTTCCTTTGCGTTTGCTGACTCTGTCTTAAACGATGAGGGAGAATTAGTAGCTCCGTTAGAAGAGGGAGAAGTAATTGGCCAACTTAGCGCTGAATACCACGGCGAACAAGATTATGATTATTTGCAGTCTGATATGCAAAATCACAAGACAGTAGAGGTTGTTTTGGATGAAGGGGTAGAAGAAGCAGGCTGGTTTTCCTTAACAATGCGGAGTATTGGCGGATTCTTCAGCGGTATTTGGAATCAAGCCACAGATACAGTACGTGGATGGTTCTAAAAGCGGAAGGTAGTGCTTTTAGTCAAGCCATAATGATGATAAAATAGACGTTGGACAGAAAAAAATCCCTTATTTCCCCATTTGCTGAATAAAGTTTGTCGGCAGGTGGCTACTTTTATAAGAAAGCAGGAGGAATGGACGATGGTTGATACAGGTACGGATCGTGTAAAACGTGGAATGGCAGAAATGCAAAAAGGTGGCGTCATTATGGACGTCGTAAATGCAGAACAAGCTAAAATAGCTGAAGAAGCAGGTGCGGTTGCGGTCATGGCACTTGAACGTGTTCCTGCTGATATTCGAGCAGCAGGCGGTGTTGCTCGCATGGCAGATCCAACGATACTTGAACAAGTAATGGAAGCTGTATCCATTCCGGTTATGGCAAAAGCTCGTATCGGTCACATCGTTGAAGCACGAGTACTCGAAGCCTTAGGTGCAGATTATATTGATGAAAGTGAAGTATTAACACCTGCTGATGAGGTATATCATATTGATAAGAGTGAATATACAGTTCCTTTTGTATGCGGAGCACGCAATTTAGGTGAAGCCCTGCGCCGTATTGGCGAAGGTGCTTCTATGATTCGAACGAAAGGTGAACCAGGCACCGGCAACATTGTAGAAGCCGTCCGCCATATGCGGGAAGTACAGTCACAAATTCATAAAGTAGCGAATATGTCAAAAGATGAATTAATGACTGAAGCGAAGAATCTAGGTGCTCCTTATGAGTTGTTATTGGACATTAAAGAAAATGGCAAGCTTCCAGTGGTGAACTTTGCTGCCGGCGGTATTGCTACTCCTTCTGATGCGGCGTTAATGATGCAGCTTGGCTCCGATGGTGTATTTGTCGGCTCTGGTATTTTTAAATCAGATCACCCTGAAAAATATGCACGAGCAATTGTAGAAGCGACGACCCATTATGATGACTATGCCCTTATCGGCCGGCTTTCAAAAGATTTAGGGTCTGCGATGGAAGGAACAGAGATTTCTACACTAGAACCATCTGAACGCATGCAAGACCGTGGATGGTAAGTGATGAAAAAAGAAATCGCCGCATAGTCATTCATAACCTATCTATATCTTCGAGGTTTTGAATATAACGTAAGTAAAGGAGAAGGTTGAATCATGATAAAAATTGGTGTGCTTGCCCTCCAAGGAGCGGTACGGGAACACATTCATGCTTTGCAAGGTCCTGACACTGAAACGGTTATTATAAAGCGGACGGAACAGCTAGACGAAGTAGACGGGCTTGTACTTCCGGGCGGAGAAAGCACAACCATGCGGCGGTTAATCGATAAATATGGATTTTTTGAACCGTTAAAAGCTTTTATTGATTCAGGCAAACCTGTCTTTGGCACATGTGCTGGCCTCATATTAATGGCTCGGGAAATTGATGGGGAAGCACAAGGACACCTCGGCTTAATGGATATGCGGGTTGAACGGAATGCGTTTGGGCGTCAACGAGAAAGCTTTGAAACAAAGCTTTACGTAAGAGGTGTTGGGGACGACGTGGAAGCGGTCTTTATTCGCGCCCCGCTTATTTTAGAAGTGGAGGAGCATGTTGAAGTTCTCTCCAAACACGGCGAAGAGATTGTAGCTGCTCGTCAAGGCTCCTTTTTGGCCTGTTCCTTTCATCCGGAGTTAACAGAGGATAATCGTCTGCATCGCTATTTTGCCCAGATGGTGAAAGAGCAGCAAGAACAAGAAGCCTCTACCATTGAGGCGTAAAATTATTAAACACGTAGATAAGCAAAAGTAACGCCTTTTTGTTTTTTCAGAGAGCCGGTGGCTGGTGGGAACCGGTGAAACGAAAGGTGTGAATCCAGCTTAGAGTGGGAAGTGGAACGTAGCGGAAACTCCCCCGGTTTATTCACCGTTATCGAATCAAAGTGGCTAAGTGATTAGCAACTAGGGTGGCAACGCGGGAAACTCTCGTCCCTTGCATAATAGGGATGGGAGTTTTTTAATGGTAAAACATACAAGGAGGAAATACGAAATGCTTGATGCCAAATATCTTCGAGAACATATGGATGATGTGGTCGCGAAATTTAATAAACGGGGCGAAAATGTTGAAGAATTAAAGAATTTTGAAACCCTAGATCACAAGCGGCGCTCGTTAATTCAGCAAACAGAGGAATTAAAACAGAGACGCAATGAAGTTTCCAAGCAAGTAGCTGAATACAAGCGAGAAGGTAAAAATGCGGATGAATTAATTCAAGAAACGAAAGAAGTTTCTACGAAAATGAAAACGTTGGATGAAGAATTGCGTGAAGTAGAACAAAATTTACAACAACTCCTTTTAACGCTCCCGAATCTGCCTCATGAAAGTGTACCGCAAGGAGAAGATGAGAGTGATAATGAAGAAGTAAGAACATGGGGAGAACCACCAATTTTTTCATATGAAGCAAAAGCTCATTGGGAGTTAGGAACAGAGCTGCAAATGCTTGATTTTGAGCGCTCTTCAAAGGTGACAGGAAGTCGCTTTGTATTTTATAAAGGGCTTGGTGCTAGGCTCGAGCGTGCTTTGATTAACTACATGATGGATGTCCATGAAAGTGAACATGGCTATGAAGAAGTGATTCCGCCGTTCATGGTAAACCGGGAAAGTATGACAGGGACAGGACAGTTGCCTAAATTTGAGGAAGACTCCTTTAAAATTAGAGAAGAAGATTATTTTCTCGTTCCAACTGCAGAGGTCCCTGTCACTAACATGCACCGTGATGAAATTTTGAACGTGGACGAGCTGCCAATCAAAAATAGTGCCTTTAGTGCGTGCTTTCGCTCTGAAGCAGGTTCTGCCGGTCGTGACACACGCGGGCTGATACGCCAACACCAATTTAATAAAGTGGAATTGGTAACGTTTGTGAAGCCTGAAGAATCATATGAAATGCTTGAATCCTTGACCAGCCATGCTGAAACGATTCTTCAGCGTCTTCAACTTCCATACCGTGTGATGAATATGTGCACAGGTGATCTCGGTTTTACGGCTGCCAAGAAATATGATATTGAGGTTTGGCTCCCTAGTTATAATGATTTTAAAGAGATTTCGTCTTGTAGTAATTTCGAAGCTTTTCAAGCTAGACGGGCGAATATACGTTTTAAACGTGAAGCAAAAGGCAAAACAGAATTTGTTCATACATTGAATGGTTCCGGCTTAGCTGTTGGACGGACGGTCGCTGCGATTATAGAAAATTATCAGCAAGAAGATGGGAGTATCGTTATTCCAGAAGTACTCCGCCCATATATGGGTGGACGAACGGTTATTGAATCGACCTAGAAAGTTACAGGTTATCACTAGAGAAAGATAAGTAATATACCTTTTAAAGAAGCTGTCTTATCAGGCAGCTTCTTTGTATTGAAACTGTCCCTCCTTTCATCTTTATTTTAGTGACCTCTTTAAAAAACTAGGCCTAGGATCAATTTTTATAATGAAAAAGGTTCTAATAAAGGACGTTGCTGAACAAGGGAGTTGATATTCTGGGAATAGAGGAGACTTCTGCGAGAGCAGCGAACCTTGTGATACCCCGTAAGACATTAGCCTGAGGAGACTCGCGGGTCGCCCGTGGAAAGAAAGAGCATGAATAAAATAGAAAAACGAGCGAAGATAACTTATAGATTTCTTTTTAAACATGCAAATAAACGAAACAATAGAAAATATATCCATCGGTTTAACAAGGGAAAGTAAGAAAGCAGAACCACTGATAAATCAAAATTTTTTTGAAAACACATTGAAATGAAAGGGCTTACATAATATGATCAAAGATGAAGATTTTTAGGTTTGTGAGATTTGATACCACATTTTTTTAAAAAAGTTTAGAGCATTTATTGCAAACTTCTTGGTTAGCCCGTATAATGACGTTAATTCAAACTGTTTTTACGAAATTGACAGAAAACATGAAAAAGTAATATTTATTTCGTAACTAGTAAGCGATTTTTGTTGCAATCTTCGTAATTGAAGGGATGTTCCATGGATAATTTAGATCAAATGGATTTTTCCATACTTAACTACTTACAAGAAAACGGGAAACGTCCTTACAGCGAGATTGCGAGATTGTTGGACGTCAGTGAAGGGACGATTCGATCCCGCATTAATAAAATGCTTAAAAACGGGGTGTTTGAATTTATTATTCATACCAATCCCAATAAAGTAGGGTTGAACGTCCAAGCCATTATAGGGATATCTACCCAATTAGGATGTCAGGACGCGATTGCTAGCCATTTGCAAAAGTATCAAGAAGTACGGTTTATTGGGGCGTTTTCTGGGAAGCATGATTTAATTATCCAGGCCTATTTTCGTGATAATGAGAGTCTCGTACACTTTGTAAACGAAGAACTTTCAAAAATTGATGGGGTTATGCACGCGGATGTAAACGTAGAGTTAAAACAGTTCAAAGATACGTTTTCCTATATGATTCCATAGAAGACTAGCTGATAGCTAATAGCTAATAGTATAACATGTTGGTAAGAAATTGAACTGATATACACATATAAAGCATAGAAATGTTTGAAAATTCTGCAAAACCGAGGTGGACAATGTGAGTAACGAGACCTTATTAGAAGTTGAAGGTTTAAAAACCTATTTTCATATAGAAGGTAAAGTGGCAAAGGCTGTTGATGGGGTTGACTTTTCCATTGACCGCGGTGAAACCGTGGCACTTGTGGGGGAATCGGGAAGTGGGAAAAGTATTACTTCGATGTCCATTATGCAATTGATCCCATCCCCTCCTGGAAAAATTGAAGAGGGCGCGATCAAATTAGAAGGAAAAGATTTGCTTTCCTTAAGTGAACGGGAAATGATGAAGGTTCGCGGCAATGACATCGGGATGATATTCCAAGAGCCGATGACTTCTCTTAACCCGGTATTTACAATTGGAGAACAGTTAGCTGAGCCAATGGTAAAGCACCAGGGGATGAATAAAAAAGATGCGAAAAAACGGGCGGTAGAGCTATTAAAACTAGTAGGTTTCCCGCGAGCTGAAGAAACCGTCAAGGAATATCCTCACCAACTGTCCGGCGGTATGCGGCAGCGGGTAATGATAGCGATGGCGATGAGCTGTGATCCAAAGCTTTTAATTGCAGACGAACCGACGACGGCGCTAGATGTTACGATCCAAGCTCAAATTTTGGATTTGATGCAAGATGTAAAAAAGAAATATAATTCAGCGATATTAATCATTACCCACGATTTAGGAGTAGTAGCTGAAACTTCTGATCGTGTACTCGTTATGTACGGAGGGCAAATTGTTGAAAATGCATCAGCAAAAGACCTTTTTACTAACCCAAAACACCCGTACACGGTTGGCTTGTTAAACAGCATGCCTGATGTAGCAGATGAAAAAGAGAGATTGGAATCTATTCCAGGGACAGTTCCTCCTGCTCACAATTTCCCAGATGGCTGTCGCTTTGCTCCACGCTGTAAACATGCCATGGAAGCTTGTACAGAAGCTGTGCCTAAACTAAGAGAAAATGAACCTAATCACCATGTGCGCTGCATCCTTTATGAGGATCAAGGAGGCGAGAAAGAATGACGGTAGCAAATGATCGACAGCAGGCAGGGCAAACAAAAGCCGTTAGCGGAGAGACACTCGTCGAAGTCAACGATTTAAAAAAGCACTTTCCAATAAAAGGTGGAGTTCTGAAACGGACCGTCGGCCATGTAAAAGCGGTAGATGGTGTTACCTTTTCGGTGTATAAAGGAGAAACCCTCGGAATTGTAGGAGAATCAGGTTCAGGTAAATCAACCTTAGGACGTATGATTATGCGCCTGCTTGAACCGAGTGAGGGGAGTATTGAGTTTGATGGTGAAGATATTACTACGCTTTCCCAGCGACAAATTCGCCCGATGCGTAAAAATCTACAAATGATTTTTCAAGACCCTTATGCCTCTTTGAACCCAAGAATGAGCGTGGGCGAAATCATCGAAGAGCCTATGGTCGTCCAGGATATGTTTACGAAGGAAGAGCGCCAAGAACGAGTCATTGATTTGCTGAAGCGAGTTGGCTTAGGAGCGGAAGCAAGAACCAAATACCCGCACGAATTTTCAGGCGGACAGAGACAACGGATTGGCATCGCACGTGCGCTATCCACACGCCCACAAATGATTATCGGTGATGAGCCTGTATCGGCCTTAGACGTATCCGTGCAGTCCCAGGTCCTCAATTTAATGGAAGATTTACAAGAGGAATATAATTTGACGTATATTTTTATTGCTCACGACTTAAGTGTCGTTAAACATATTAGTGATCGTGTTGGTGTCATGTACCTTGGCAAACTTGCTGAAATTGCACCTAAGGACTCGCTATATGACAAGCCACTGCATCCTTATACCCAGGCGTTAATTTCTGCCGTACCCTCAACCAATATAGAAGAAGTAAAAGAACGACAAGTTTTGGAAGGGGATTTGCCAAGTCCGTCGAATCCTCCCTCAGGGTGCCCCTTTCATACACGCTGCCCTGAAGCGCATGAGCGCTGCAAAGAAAAAACACCTCTTCTAACAGATATGGGAGACGGCCACTATGTTGCCTGTCATCTGTATACGGAACCAGGTGAAAACGAAAGTTGAGGAAAGGACTATCTCATACGGGAGGTGACATTACGCAGGGAAGGAAAGGTGTAATAAGTCACGTGAGCAATAGTTTTACTAATTAAAAAGGGGGAAGATGTTTTGAGACAGAAAAGTATTTGGTATCTGTTAATTGCAATGTTAACATTCGGCCTCATCCTAGCTGCATGCGGCGGAGATCCTGAAGAGTTTGAAGAAGAAGAAGGCGGCGACATGGACGATGATCCAATCGAAGAAGATGACGATGCTGCTGATGATGACGAAGATGCTGACAATGGTGAAGATGGAGAGGGAGCAGACGAAGGTGATGACAATGGTGAAGCAGGTGAACCACAGGATGGCGGCAATGTAAATGTTGCGATGTACTCTGCACCAGATCATCAGTTCAACCCAATCTATTACCAGTCTTCTTATGATAACAACATTCTTGAATTTATGTTTGAGCGCCTATATGGCCAGGATGAAGACCTTGAATTCTATAATATTCTTGCTGAAGATTATGAATTGAATGACGACCAAACTGAATTGACCGTAACAGTTCGTGACGATGTGGAGTGGCATGACGGTGAGCCATTCACAGCTGCTGACGTTGAGTTTACTTACACGGCAATCGCAGATCCTGACTACCTCGGGGTACGTCAAAGCTATGCGGATGATCTGCTTGGTTACGAAGAGTTCAACAGTGGTGAAACCGACGAATTTGAAGGTGTAGAAGCAACTGATGAGCATGAAGTTGTTTTCCGTTGGGAAGAGCCAACTGTTACCCCAGAGTATGAGACTGGATTCCCAATCATTCCAGAGCATATCTTTGGGGAAATGGGTGTCGATGAAATTGAAGATGCGCCTGAATCCAGCGAAGCTGGCCAAATTGTCGGCACAGGGCCATTCCAGCTGACTGAATATGTGGAAGGCGATCAGTACGTGCTAGAAGCAAATGAAAACTACTGGCAGGGTGAACCACACCTTGATACTGTAACTTGGCAGGTTGTTGACCAGGCTGTTATGACAGGGCTATTACAAAGCGGCGATATTCATGGTGTATTTGAGCCGGACGGTATCGTTCCAGCCGACCTTGAAGATGTCGAAGAGCTGGGCAATGTGAACTTGTATCAACCACAAGACCTTGGTTATCAGTACATGGGCTTCAAACTAGCTCATCGTCCGTCTCAAGACGTTGAAGATGGCGTTCATGACACAGATAATTACGAGCCAAATGAAAAGCTTCAAGATGTAGAGCTTCGTCAGGCGATTGCTTACGCGCTTGACCGTGAAGGTATGGTAGAAGGCCTTCTACATGGTTCTGGCCAAGTCCTTCATGCACCATTCCCAGAAGCGTCATGGGCATATGATGAAGATGCACCTGTACGTTATGAGCAGGACTTAGACCAGGCTAGAGAGCTGCTTGAAGAAGCAGGCTATGAAGATGTGACAGGCGATGGATACGTTGAAGACCCAGACGGGGAAGAGCTTGTCCTTAACTTGGAGTATCCGACAGGAAACGAAGCTCGTGAACGTGCTGCTCTAGTGATTGATGAGAACCTTGAAGAGGTTGGTATCAATGTGAATGTTGCACAGCCGCGTGAATTCTCAGCCCATGCTGATCGTGTAGAATACGATGAGCCAGAAATGGATATGTACCTCATGGGTTGGAGCCTTGCTTCTGGTGACCCAGATCCTGCAAACTATTTCGAATCTCATGCACCATACAACTACACGCGCTGGGTTGACGAAGAGAGCGACCAGTTGATCAGTGACGCTACTAGCGCACCTGACGCATTTGAGATGGAGTACCGCGAAGAAGTATATGCGGACTGGGCAGAGCATGTATCTACTGAACTACCAATGGTATTCTTATGGTCAATGGTTAACAACTTTGCTTACACGGACGATTTCGGTGGAGTTACTGAAAACCCAGTCAACATGTATAACGACACACACGAATGGTACATCGCAGAATAATCACTATTATAAGGTAGTAAGGGCGCATGGTAAGTCCTGCCATGCGCCCTTTTTACGAGTGATGATGTAGGAGGAGGGCAATATGTACAAATATATATTACGACGTGTACTTGTCTTCATTCCGATGCTTCTCATCGTCACGGTTGTCGTGTTCACCCTCGCTTCTCTAGCTCCGGGTGATCCTTTGACCGGACAAACATTGGATCCGAACATTGACCCGGAAGTGTTGGAGGAAAGACGAGAGGCGATGGGTCTAAATGACCCGCCACACATTCAATACTGGAATTGGCTCACAGAGGTATCTCAAGGTAATCTCGGTGATTCACTGCATTACTCCGGGCGTACAGTGGAAGAGCTGATTATATCACGTGTGCCAAACACAATATATTTAGCGGTCTTTTCACTGTTCATTACAATTAGTGTAGGACTTCCCATCGGAATTTATTCAGCACGTAAACAGTACACGGTCGTAGACTATACAGCGACAACATTTGGTTTCTTTGGGCTTTCAATGCCGAACTTTTTCTTTGCGTTAATTGCGATTTACTTTTTCTCTTTCCAGCTCGGCTGGTTTCCACCTAGGGGAACGGTGTCATCGACGAGTTTGACAGGGTTCGAATCGTTTATTGACCGGCTGCACCATTTGATCTTGCCTGGTATTACACTCGGGCTATCCAGTACAGCGATTTATATGCGCTACATTCGTTCTGAAGTTCTTGATGTGATGGGTAGCGATTATATTCGCACTGCCCGTGCGAAAGGATTAACTGAACGCAGCGTGCTTTATAAACATACGCTTAGAAATTCCCTCATTCCGATTATTACACTGATGGGCTTTGAGTTTGGAACTCTTTTAAGCGGAGCAGTAATCGTTGAATCTGTCTTTAGTTTTCCTGGCATGGGACAATTGTTCCTGGTAGGAATCGAGAATCAGGATTTCCCACTAATTATGGGAATCAATCTGATTGTGGGCGTGACAATATTAGCTGGAAACTTACTGGCGGACATTCTCTATGCAGTTGTCGATCCGCGAATTCGCTACGATTGAGGTGAAGTGACATGAGTGATCATAAAAGAAGCACAAATGAAGATAGTCAACATCCGTCTCAGCCACCTGAACCGAGCGAAGGAAACGAGATGACAAAAAAAGAAAAAGAACATAGTCCGACGAGGATTGTGTTAAAACGGTTTTTAAAAAATAAAATGGCCGTTTTAGGAATTGTCTTGCTAGTGCTTATCACTATTATTTCCTTTAGTGCCCCGCTCATTACGGATCACGACCCAACAAGTACGGATATGCTAAATATTCATGCAGATCCTGATGATGAGCATTTGCTCGGGACAAATGGAGTGGGACAAGATAACTTTGCCCGTCTTCTCTATGGCGGCCAAGTTTCAATTCAAATCGGGGTCTATATTGCAATTATGGTAACAGCTATTGGTGTAGTGTTAGGATCACTTGCTGGTTATTATGGGGGTAAAGTCGACGGAATTATCATGAGGTTTACAGATCTATTCTTAATCTTTCCGTTCTTGCTTATGGTACTTACCGTTGTAACGATTCTTGAAGAGACCTCTCTCTTAATTTTGGTTGTGACCCTTGGTTTGATTGTCTGGCCAAATATAACAAGGATTTTACGAGGAACGTATTTGACGTTACGAGAACAAGAATATGTTCTGAGTGCACGGTCAATCGGCGCTTCGGATTTTCGGATTATTATAAAGCATTTGATTCCAAATGCCATTGGTCCGATTATCGTCAATGCTACCGTTATTATGGCCCAAATGATTATTTTAGAAGCTGCTTTAAGCTTTATCGGCTTTGGTATACCTGAACCAACGCCAACGTGGGGATCGATGTTGAATGAAGCCCGGAATTTAGGGATTTTGACAGGGCAGCCTCATATGTGGCTACCGCCTGGTTTGCTGATTGTACTCACGGTACTATCTATTAACTTTATTGGTGATGCATTGCGGGACGCATTTGACCCGAAAAGTAAATCTCGTTCTTCCTAGATAACCATGTTAAGACAAGGGGACTGTGGCTAAAACCAGTCCCCTTTCTTTTTAATTGAAGCCAAAAAATGGCGTCATTTTTCAGTTGGAGTCTATCTATATTTCAATTACTTTGACGACCAGTGAGAAGTAGGGCGATACGTAGTTGTTGTTTTGTGTTTAATGAGCGATTAAAAATTAAATTAAATTTTTTTTGGGATTTCCCTTGCTAGTGATTGGTTGCTGTGCTATTATAATTCTTGTCGGAAAAAGTTTGATCACACGGAGGAGTACCCAAGTTCGGCTGAAGGGAGCGGTCTTGAAAACCGCCAGGGGCTTCACGGCCCGCGGGGGTTCGAATCCCTCCTCCTCCGCCATTTTTATTAACAAAGTATTTACATATACGTAGATTAAAGCATAACTTGGCTATATTGCCGGTTATGCTTTTTTTATTTAGCGGTGGGGGAAGGGACGTTGCTAGGTTGTACCTTTACACAGAAGATCTTTGAATTTGCTGCAGACAATGCTTGCATGACCTCGAGAAACCTCCCGGTGGAGTATTCAGCTGTCTTTTCTTTTCCCACGGAAATCTCCACGCGCATTTTTAACGGTTTGAGCTCAATTCAGCCGTTCAAAAGGATAAAACTTCACATGTTTGGTTGGACAGTAATGAACGAGGGGAGAGGTGTGTCCGATAGGCTCCGGAAGAAAATTGAGCAATTGATTTTGATGGAGTTCAAGTTTGGCCTCCTGCAGCTTCCAGGGCTCATGATAGATAGGTCCTTTCGTAACTTTTCCTTGTTTCGCTTTCCATAAGCTGTAGCGTTCGGTGAGCCAATACGTTAAAGACGAAGCAGCTGGGTAATAAGGCTCTGAGACCGGAGCATAGTTACAAGAGAAAGAGACGTCGGGCTGGCTGTTATGGCGCCTTTGACTAGAATAGTGAATGATACCTTGTTTTTTTCTATGTTTCATTACAGCGTGGAAATAAGGGAGACCTGCAATCATTCTGGCGCCAATTACTGCTAATGGAGAATCAGCGTCCATCGTTAAAAAGTAAACACCATGCTCTCCTTTATATTTCACATAGGTTCGAACATTCAGCTCTAGAAACGGACTTAATGAAAGGAATTCTCCTAGCTTCCGTGCTTTATTATTCGTCCCCAAAAAGGGTACAATACTTATCCAGGCACTATCTTTAAAATGATCGAGTTCAAGTGGAGAGGGGATAAAGGGTGCTAGTATAGATGGGGCTACCGGCCAATGAATAAATAATAAGTCTTCCCATGTTTGTTGAGCGAGCCATGGTTTGTGTAGATTACTCATTTTCATCCCCTTCCCATCTTCTAGAATAAATACCGCTAATAATTCCATTCACTTCATTTGCTGCTCTGGTCGGAATTTGGTGGGTAGTCCCTGGGATCTTTACAAATTGAAAGTTTGGCAAATGTTTTTTATACAGGTCAATGTAAGGGCGTGCCACCGGGTCGAATCTTCCGTATATGTAGGTGACAGGGCAGGTAATCGTAGAGAGTTTATCTGTAACTTGGTACTGCCTCCCTTGGTAATACATATTTTTAACCAGCGTAGGGTAGGAGCGTTTCACCCATTTTTTTAACCAGTGTTTATTATCTTTTCTGTTGGTATGCGAGATCGCAAGGCCTTCTGCTAATAATGAGCGTAAATCTTTTTCAAAGGTCCACTCACCTATTTTTATTTTTGCATGCAGCATCCATGTACTCACTTCTGGAAATGTGCAGATTAGAACAAGTCCTGCGGTGCGGTGTGGGTATGAAACTGCAAACTCTTGAGCGGCTGCTCCGCCCATTGAATAACCGCACGGGATAATGTTATCTAGCTCTAAATGATCTGCTAAGGCCCGAACATCTTCTGCCCATTCTTTCACAGAATGGGTCTTTTTATTACCCGCACTGCTATTTCCATTTCCTATTGGATCAAACGTAATAACTTGAAAGTGATCTTTTAATCCTTCTTGTTGTTGTAAAAAGGAAGCAGCACCTAACGCAGGAGGAGGAATAAATACTAAAGCAGGCCCGCTCCCTACACTTTCATAATAAAGATGAATTCCATTTGAATAAAAATAAGGCATGTGATTTCTCCTATCTAATAAAGGGAAAATTGATAGTGCGCCTAGTTGATATTTGCTAAAGGAATGTGTCAGGCTGAAGATATTTTTAACTATTCCCCTTTCGCTTAGTGTGAAACGTCAAACAAAAGGCAGGCAACGCAAATGTTATCGTTTCCGCTTATACTTTAGGAGAAGCAAGCAGTAGTGTTTCTAGCGGTTCAAACAACCACTGCTGATCCGCAGGGGAGGTTGAAGCTAAGGCAAGGGGGGCGTGGATCTTTAAAAAGAACTAAATTTTAAAAAAAGCCAAACAGTGAGAGTATTTATATTCAGGAAGGGTAGAGGTATAGATGAACGGAGGGAGAACATCAATTTCTTTTATCTATTTGCAGGGGTTATTACAGCTGTTACAGGGGTCGTGCATGGAATGTGGGGAGAAAAAAAGATAGTGCCTGAATTAACGCGGTCGAATATGGTTCCTCTTGCAAAAGCGGGCTTTCATATTGCTTGGCATCAGATTACGGCATTATTACTTATCGTGGGTGGGACTCTTATTCTGCTCTCTTTCTTATCGTTAGAGCTGACTTATGAATCGGCCGCGGTCCTGGCTGTTGTGCTTTTATCAGGGAACATTGTTATCTTTCTGCTCCTAACCCAAAAGAAATATCCGCAGGTGTTCAGGAGCACGTTATATCCTATTATCAATTCACTTATCATTATTTTGCTGATGCTAATCGGTTTTTTCTATAAATGAGGAAAAGCAGGTAAAAACCAAAATGTTTTTGCCTGCCTGTGTTTTCTTCGTTATTTATTTTATACGTTAATTTTCGACAAACTCAGCTAGAAGATGACATCTTTTACCCGGGACTCACGTGCGACAACGTCTTCCCTTTCATTACGATTGATGTCGCCGTGTCTTTTTTTGCCGCGGGCTTTTTATACTTCTTGGTAAGTTAAAAACTTTAGCTGCTGCCCGCATGGATTTGTTCTTTTTTATTGACTCGTCTTGTCTTTAGGATTTAAGTAACTGGGTCGTTTGTTCTTTAGAGGAATAGGTGAGCGCACCAGCGTCTCGAAAAATTCTTTCGGGCTGAACGGAATAAAAGGCCATAAATAAGGGGTGTTTAACGCTTTGGTTGTAACCAATAAGATAAACCATATAAACACCGCTACTATAAACCCATGTAAGCTAAAGATGGCAGCACTAATCAGAAAGATTACCCGGAAAAACCGATTGGCCAGGTTAAGTTCATAACTAGGGGTGGCGTAACCACCAATGACGGCGGCGGCTGTATATAAAATAATTTCTGCTTGAAATAAACCTACCTCTACAGCAATTTCGCCGATTAAAATCGCAGCTACTAAACCGAGCGCAGTTGCCAAGGCGTCCGGCGTATGAATAGCGGCCATCCGTAGCATTTCCACACCAAGCTCGGCAATCATAAACTGCCAAAACAAAGGAAGAGCACCGCTTTCCTCCACTCCAATAAACTCAAGCTGCGCTGGTAAGAGGTCAGGATGTGTGGCAAAAAGAAACCATAACGGTAATACGAATAATGCCGTAAAGACAGCCGCAAACCTTACCCAACGCAAGGAAAAGCCAATCACTGGTTTTTGCCTGTATTCCTCGGCATGCTGAAGATGATGCCAAAAAGTAGAAGGGCACATCATTGCACTCGGAGAGCCATCTACTAAAATGAGGACGTGGCCCTCCATTAAATTTACGGCGGAGGTATCGCCTCTTTCGGTATAACGTACTAAGGGATAAGGGTTAAGGCTTTTTCCGAAAATAAATTCCTCTATTGTTTTCTCCCCCATAGATATCCCGTCAATTTCAATTTTTTCTAGCTTATCTTTTAATCGGTCCACGACTTCCATATCGACAATACTATCAATGTAAGAGATGATAACATCTGTTTTTGATCGGGTTCCTATTTGCAGATGTTCCATGACGAGCGAGCGGTCTCTGACCCGGCGTCGTATGAGTCCTGCATTGAAAACAAGTGTTTCTACGAAGCCATCTCTCGGTCCGCGCACGACTCGCTCCATATCTGGTTCTTCTGGTTCACGGGCGGGGTACTCCCGGCTGTCTACTAATATAACTTCTGTACATCCTTCAATGATAAAAGCCGTTTGACCGGCTAATACTTGTCCGATAACCTCTTCAAGATCTTCTGATGTCTCGGTTTCTTGGTGGGGAATAACCGTATGCATGAGAGTATCGATTGGATCTTTGCGCAAAGCCCCTTCTTCAAGAGCCTTTACGCACTTTATAACTTCAATGATAGAAAGGTCGTCGATGAAGCCATCAACAAAAAACATCCCTATCTTCCGTCCGCCTGCTTCAATTTTATGATGGATAATATCGAAATTATCCTCGATACGCATTTCTTTCAACAGATAATCGATATTTTTGCTGAACTCTTTAGAAACTGGCACCTGGGTCCCTGGTTTACCCATAGCATCGATCCTTCCTGTTTAGTTATGTTAAAGAGGGAGCAGTAAGAAGGCTCTTTAATAGGCAAAATCAAAAGACACTCGGCTCTCAAATGGGCTAAAGAATGGTTACATGTAATCTACCTGGCTCATAGAGAGAAGTGGTCTTACTTAACATGTTCTGCTTCTTGGGAAATTAAACATTTTTAGTGTAAATATAGTTGTCGGGGCTCATGATTTGGCAGATAAGCTTAGTTTCTATGTGAGGCAAATATAAAAAGTGGATTACATAAACACATTTAAAATCCCAATCCGCTTTTCGGATCGGGATTTTTATTGATAAATATAAGTAGAAAAAACGTAAGAGTTCCGCTTCTGGGTAAAGGACAGGCACGGCAAAGGGGAGGCTAAGCTTTTTTACATACAGCAATACCGAGCGGGTAACGAAGGTTCGGGCGTTTTTCTTTTTCAATAGCTACTCCATTTTGATAATAAAACTGAATGTCTAGGTACGGTGCATTCACTTCATCAAATAAAGTATGGAATTCACGTTCCGTTAACTGATGGTAGTGAAAAGGGGAATTACATGGTTTGCCACGCCCTTGGCCAAATGGGGTAGATAGAACGAGTGTACCTCCAGGCTTTAACAGTTCAAAAATATTAGTTAAGAATTCCCGGTCGTCAGGCACGTGTTCAATCGTCTCAAACGATAAAATGGTGTCAAAAGTTCCAATTTCTTTTTTAAACGCCGGGTTGTTGGCATCGCCTTGCTGAAAACGCATCGACGGGTGGTTATAGGTTTTATGAGCGTAATTGACAGTATCTTTGTCAATATCCACCCCGATGATTTCTGTGATCTGTTTCTTGCGGGATTTGGCGGTCATTTGCGTGCCATACCCTGTTCCGCAGGCAATATCTAAAACGCGCCCCTCTGCATAAGGGAGAGCAAAATAATACCTGGCGAGATGCTCCAGCAATAACCCATTGCTCGGCTTCATCTCGTTAGGGATAATCCGTTCTCCTGTATCTTCTAACAAGCTTAATCACCGCTATCTATTAAATGAATTAATATCATCATAAGTGAAAAGGCTCTTAATAATCAATTTTTTTGTAAGACTGTTTTCGCAAACTTTGCTGTTATTAAAAATTTGCCGAATAAGCGAAAGGCGGTGACTCGTGCGGGAAAATGGGCAGCTATGCCTCCGCCTGTAGCGAACGCACGGGGTATCCCTTTTAAAAAGAAAACCATCTTTTAGAAAACAGCTTTTATAATAAGAACAAGAGATATAAGACTTTACCCCGTTTGTTTCACATGAAACAATTGGAAAAAACAGTATCGTTAATAAAAGATATCATGAATGTAAAGAAGGGTGTTTCCAGAACATTGTTCGTCTTCAAAACTGAAAGAAGCGGAAGGAGAAACCCGCGAAAAAAGACACGGGGACATCAAACGTAATGAAGATGAAGCCGATGTCGCACTTCTATCTGTGATGAAAGAGAGGTGCTTCCAATAACGTCTTCCGAGAACAGACTATAAGGAAACCTCTTTTTAATAATCTGCTATACATATAAACATTAATAATCTATACTCGTATCTCTACTTCATTCGTAAGCCTGCTCTTGTATACGGAAGTGCCAAGCAGGTGATGGAATTAGGGACGCTTAGCGTCGGACAAGAAAATAACTTCCCCCTAAAGTGGCTTACGAAAATAACATGCATGAGCATATAATGAATGTTTTTCCGTTAGAAATATGAGTACTTGAGGAGCGAAAAAGATGGAAGACCAAGATCATTATTTTATGGAGCAGGCTCTCGCAGAAGCCAAAAAAGCTGAAGAAATAGGAGAAGTACCGATTGGAGCAGTGGTTGTAAAAGACGGCCGTGTTATTGCTACGGCTCACAACCTTCGTGAAAGCAAGCAGCAGGCTACCGCTCATGCGGAAGTGCTTGCGATTGAACAAGCTTCACTTGAAACTGGTTTTTGGCGTCTTGATGATTGTGCCCTTTATGTTACCCTTGAACCTTGTCCGATGTGTGCAGGGGCTATATTGCAATCACGTATTTCCAAACTGGTCTACGGAGCAAAAGACCCTAAAGCGGGCTGCGTACACAGCCTATATTCATTATTAGAAGATCCTAGGTTCAATCATCAAGTGGAAGTTATTGCCGGGGTGAACGAAGAGGAATGTGGAGAGCGATTGACTCAATTTTTCAGACAGCTGCGAGCAAATAAACGGGAGAAGAAATCTGAGAGTTGAGGGTTGGTACTCATCAAAAAATCGTGGTATTCTTTTCAAAGAATGACACCTTATAAAGGAGGATTCGCATGCGTCCCAACCAATTTTCTGCGGAGACGGCTCAGATGATTGCTGATAAGTTAAACATGCCTCTAGAACATGTGATGCACACCCCCCCTCATATTTTGACAGCTAAATTGGCTGAACTTGAAGAAAAAGGCCAAACGACTGAAGTAGACAAAAACTCTTCAAACGATTAATAATTTCCCCTTGCGTTTATTAGAGGAAAAAGATATACTATAGATTGCGCTGAAAAACAGTGCCTAATTATTCGTTATCATATTTGCCGTGCTAAGTGGGGAGGTAGCGGTGCCCTGTAACTCGCAATCCGCTAGAGCGAGGCTGAATCCCTTCTCGAGGTTTTGTTTCTGTGAGGTCTGACCTGAGCACGTGGTGTTGACATCCGGGTTCTGCGCAACGGAAACCCGTGAACCCTGTCAGGTCCGGAAGGAAGCAGCAGTAAGCGGTCATTTCTGTGTGCCGCAGAGTAGCCTGGATCGAGCTAACGACTCAGGTAGCGCTTATGGAAACAGAATCGAAAGAAGGTGCACGGCTTTATACATAGGCTATAGAAACACACCAGGCTTCCGGAGACGGAAGCCGTTTTTTTACAGGTAGGAAATCAAAGCTGCGCTGAACACGAACGGAAATAAATTGTTCAAAACGAATAGCGAATCTGTTTTGAAAACTCTTAGTGTACAAAGTATAATTAAAGTGGATTCGAAATGCGTGAGGGAGGGTATTTAGTGGCTTATCAAGCGTTGTATCGGGTGTGGCGGCCTAAGAACTTAGAAGATGTGGTCGGGCAGTCCCACATCACGCGTACTTTGCAGAATTCATTACAACAAGAAAAATTTTCTCACGCTTATCTCTTTTCTGGTCCCCGTGGCACGGGAAAGACAAGTGCGGCCAAAATCATGGCCAAAGCCATTAATTGTAAACGGGCGCCGGTAAGTGAACCCTGCCATGAATGTGAAGCGTGTAAAGGGATTAGCGATGGGTCGATTGTTGACGTTGTGGAAATTGATGCAGCCTCCAATAATGGAGTAGACGAAATTCGCTACATTCGTGAACATGTGATGGCTTCTCCTCGAGACGTACGCTATAAAGTGTATATTATTGATGAGGTTCATATGCTTTCTACAGGGGCGTTCAATGCGCTTTTGAAAACTCTTGAAGAACCTCCGGGCCATGTAATGTTTATTCTTGCCACGACGGAGCCTCACAAAATACCCTTAACGATTGCCTCTCGCTGTCAACGTTTTGATTTTAAACGGATCTCTGCTGAAGATTTAATCGAACGAATGCGTTATATTTTGCATGAGCAAGGAATTGATGCTGAGGAAGAGGCGCTTCAATTGATCAGCCGAGCTGCTGAGGGTGGAATGAGAGATGCCCTTAGCTTATTGGACCAAGCTTCTTCGTTTGCTGAAAAAACAGTCACTGCAAATGACATTTTAGCTATAACAGGCGCAGTCTCACAATCCTTTCTCGGAGAAACCATACAAGCACTTAGCACAAAGGACTCTGCGAAAGCTATCCAGGCAGCAGACCAGCTTATTCGTGATGGTAAAGACCCGCTGCGGTTCATGGAGGATATAATTTATTATTTGCGGGATCTTTTATTGTACCGCACAGCACCAGAGTTAAATCAGATTCTCGACCGAGCAAGCGTTGATGATTCATTTAAAGCATTAGCGGAGGATATTACACCTTCTTGGTTGTATGAGGTCATCGATATTTTAAATAAATATCACCGTGATATGAAAGGATCCAGCCACCCGAAGATTTATTTAGAGTTGGCATTTATTCATCTCTCCAACCATGAAAAGAACAATGAATCCTCTGTAGCGCCCGGAGCTGAACAAGGGGCAAACCATGAAGAACTCCTTCAAAAAATTCAACATCTAGAAAAAGAAGTGGAAAGGATAAAATCAGACACTTCTGCCAACACGAACGTCCAGTCGAAACAGGCACCTAAGCCTCCAGCTAGACCTGAAAGAACTCCTCAACCGGCGATGTCGTCAGCCAGCATGCAAAAAATCGAACACTTATTAGAGAAAGCATCGAAACAATCCCTTCAAGAACTGACGAGTCAATGGGCAGAGGTGATGAACCTTGTGAAAAAAGAAAGCGTCCCCGGGCATGCATGGGTTAGTGATTCAAAGCCGGTAGCAGCCTTTAATGAAGGGCTTTTACTCGCCTTTCAAAATGAAATGCATCGGAATATGGTGGATACAAAATTCAGAGCTACCGTAGAAAGTGCGGTAGAACAGGTGATGAAGCGTCCGATGCAAGTATTTACCTTAATAGAGCCGGAATGGGAGAAAATTAAATCTCAGTACCGGGAGCGAATGGAAAAAGAACAACCTTCATTACAAGAGGAAGCCCCACCAGGTGATCCTATTGTTGATGAAGCGGTAAAGTTAGTAGGCGAGGAATTAATTGATGTTAAAGAACACAATTAAGAAAAGTGTTTATACTATTATTTTTGGAGGGACAAAAACATGAAGAACATGGGAAGCATGATGAAGCAAATGCAAAAAATGCAAAAACAAATGCAGGAAGCACAAGAGCAGCTAAAAGAGAAAACGGTAGAAGCTACTTCAGGAGGAGGAGCTGTTCGAATCGTAGCTTCTGGAGACAAGCGAATTCTTGAAGTAGAGATTGATGAAGATGTTGTAGACCCAGAAGATGTTGAAATGCTTCAGGATTTGATTTTAGCAGCTACAAATGAAGTCATGAAAAAAGTAGATGAATTAGTTGAACAAGATATGGGTAAATTTACGAAAGGCATGAACTTGCCTGGAATGTTCTAAGGGGGTGGAGCGGGTGCATTACCCAACGCCCATTTCCAAATTGATTGACGGGTTCATGAAGCTTCCGGGAATTGGACCGAAAACTGCAAGTCGGCTGGCGTTTTACGTCCTGGATATGAAAGAGGATGAAGTTCTTTCATTTGCGAAATCATTGGCGGACGCCAAACGAAATCTCACCTATTGTTCTGAGTGCCATTACATTACAGATGTAGATCCTTGCCGTATTTGTGAAGACAACCAGCGGGATCAAACGACCGTTTGTGTCGTACAAGAATCTAAAGATGTAATCGCTATGGAGAAAATGAAAGAGTATCAAGGTTTGTACCATGTGCTTCACGGTGCGATTTCACCAATGGACGGTATTGGCCCTGAAGACGTGAAAATACCAGAGTTAATCAAACGGCTACAAGATGATACGATCCAAGAAGTGATCATAGCCACAAACCCTACGATTGAAGGGGAAGCAACGGCCATGTATTTGTCACGCATGGTGAAACCTACAGGGATAAAAATTACTCGTTTAGCTCACGGCTTACCGGTCGGGGGAGATTTAGAGTATGCTGATGAGGTCACTTTATCTCGGGCGATTGAAGGGCGTCGTGAGCTATAAGAGGTGAGAGCCGCATGCGGTTTCGGAAAAAACGCATTCGAAAGAAAGAAAATGAACGTTTGTTATATTACCTCAAGCATTTAAAAGCTGAGCGGGAAAGGCACCATAGCTTTCTTGCTCATAGTGTCGACCCGACGCCAGATGTGATGGCGCAGGTGAAGATTATTGAAGCAAAATACATGTTCCTATTAAGAGAAGCGCGCCGTAGAAATAAAAATAAACAATGATAAGAAAGCGCTCGTCTGTGCGACAGTACAGAACGGGCGCTTTCTTATGGGGACTAAAACATATGCACAGCTGCCTGGATAGGCAAAAGCAAATAGCATCGGTGTCGGTTTCTATGGAGGGTAGTATGAAGGCAAAGCACTACATCTGTGTAACAGAGCCGAAGAAAAGGATAGGAGGCATCTTGTTACTAGCCATGAATGAGGGTTAATATTTTGAAGGTATGCTTGGACACCCCGGCGCATAGTTATAGAAGAAAATAAACGATAATAGGCAGGAGGCATACAATGGATCCAGTATTGGGCATTACTCTTATTGGCTTAGTTATTTGTTTAGCGTTGATGTTTGGCGGTGGCAGCGGGGTTAGGCCTTTACAATGGGTTGGTAAATCACTCGTTCGTCTTGTGACGGGAGCTCTCGTTTTATTTTTTATTAATTTATTTGGTGGACTGGTGGATTTTTATCTTCCCATTAACATTATTACTTCAGCAGTAGCCGGATTTTTAGGCATTCCTGGTGTATTGGTGCTTGTGTTGACAAATGTTTTTGTCCTACCTTAACGGGAAAATGCTGAAGTACAAGCTGCTTTCATCCCCTTTCAATTTATAAGTTTCTCTTTCACAGATTTATTTACCTTCATTTTCCAGATGAAAAAATTATATTAAGGGTTGTGCAGTTAGAGCATAAGTGATATATTATTTCTTGTCGCATTAAGACAGATTTTAAATAACTATTGAATTTAGTTCAATTTCTTTAGTTTAACGTTCTGGCGACAGAAAGCACAATAAAGCTTTTTAAGCGAAATGAAAACTATTGACTCTCTTCTTACGATATGAGAAGATAGATTTTCTTCAGAGCTATGAAGCTATGAAGCTTTGAAAATTTGATTTGAAATTATTGTTGACATTGTTTTGTTTGCATTGTACAATAGTTATTGTCGCTTTGAGCGACGGAATGTTTGTTCGCCCTTTGAAAACTGAATGAAAGAAAGCGCCTGTCAATTTTAATTGATAGTTTATATGAGAGCGAGTCAAATCGCTTCGAAATTACGCAGGTAAGTGTTAAGGAAGGCCGACTAACGTCGCGACGTCCTGTCGCAACGTCGGCACTTGCACATCCCTGTGCTTCGGAGAGTTTGATCCTGGCTCAGGACGAACGCTGGCGGCATGCCTAATACATGCAAGTCGAGCGCGTGAAGCAGGTTGATCCCTTCGGGGTGACGCCTGTGGATCGAGC
>NZ_KB898627.1 GCF_000377705.1 Salsuginibacillus kocurii DSM 18087
GGGTTATTCCGATCGACAGGGCAGGTTGCCCACGTGTTACTCACCCGTCCGCCGCTCGATCCACAGGTGTCACCCCGAAGGGATCAACCTGCTTCACGCGCTCGACTTGCATGTATTAGGCATGCCGCCAGCGTTCGTCCTGAGCCAGGATCAAACTCTCCGAAGCACAGGGATGTGCAAGTGCCGACGTTGCGACAGGACGTCGCGACGTTAGTCGGCCTTCCTTAACACTTACCTGCGTAATTTCGAAGCGATTTGACTCGCTCTCATATAAACTATCAATTAAGATTGACAGGCGCTTTCTTTCATTCAGTTTTCAAAGGGCGAAATGTTTTCGCTTAAACAGCGAATTTCAATATAACATCGCTCAACATGTGAGTCAAGGACTAAAATTATTTTTCAAAACCAATTGTTCGATACAATTAAACTTGAAAACAAGATCCTTTTGAACTATTAATTTCTTAAAAAAATAAGTCTCTGAAAAGCGACAATAAATATTTTATCACTGTACACAACCAAAGTCAACAACTTTTTAAATGAATTCCTTGGCTGCAAACTATGTCTTAACAGCGACGCAAATAAATATATCATCCTCCATCTACATCGTCAACAGCAAACTAAAAAAACTTTGCTACTTTATATTTTATATGAAAAATACCAGGAGTCTTCGATAAGACATGTTCTTTTTTTATTATTTCTAATTTACTTAAATACGCCAACATCAATTCAAGATCCACTGTATAGGGTGCGACCTCTTTTACTTCCATCAGCTCCTGATAACTCCAACTCACAGGTTGTTCGTTCATGATTTCGATTAAATGACTAGCGCCAAATTGTATTTTTGAACGCAAAGAGAACTCAATCCCAATCATTAAAAGCTCAAGCTTTTGTTCTATATTCTCTTCACTTTCCGTTAGCTCTTCATATAACTTAAAGATTTCCGGCTCAACCTCTTTCACTTGTTTCCACACGGTGACCTCTGGATTAAAACCATGTTCTACGATGGACAAGCGAGCTAAATGATGTAAAGCATGGAGTAAAAAATTAAAAGCGTCTAACTGTTTACCTAAATAATGTAGACCTTTTCCATCTTCGAAACGACGAAGTAGCTTACCGAATTCCATAATCCCTTTTAATTTCCTATCATCAGAAGAGAAATCATCAATTCGCCCTTTAATTTCTGTCAGCTGCTCATTTCGTTCAAACAAAATCACACCGTGATAAATCCAATCTATCATTTTGCGATTTGTTCCATAAAGAAACCATGTTTCAATTTCAAATTCTGTAACGACGTGCATTGCTACATACAAGTCATCACAAATATAATGTTTTGTCATTTCTAATTGTTCGTTTGAGGTAACAATAATAAGTACCACATCAAAAAAGTCCGTAAAAGATTCTTGCGGGCTTTGTTTTTCTACACAAAGTACTCCGACAGTCTCAGGATGACTAGCTCGTTCTTGAAACAAATGGCGTAAACGCTCTTTCATTTGCTTTCCTCCGCTATATATAATAATCACGCTGGTAATAATCACAAGTAATAGGTTACGTCTAATTTGAACTTTTGTCTGGCAAAATTCGTATGCCCCTTCACTTTTCTAGTTATAAACCTGTTCGACACCGGAGAAGAAACTCCTTTTCCTAAATCCATTGCTCAAAAAAGCTTCACATCTCCTACATTTCTTTTTAAAAAATACGTATGCTATACTTAGCTCCAGGAGGGGACTTATATGGCTGTTAATTATACGAGTAAAATCAACAAAATCCGTACCTTCGCCTTAGCCTTGGTTTTTGTTGGTATTTTTGTTATGTATATAGGGATCTTTTTCCGAACTTCACCTATTTTGATGACGATTGCCATGCTGCTTGGGTTCGTTTTTATTATGGCTAGTGCTGGCGTCTACTTTTGGATTGGCATGCTTTCCACCAAAACTATACAAGTAGAGTGCCCCAACTGTGAAAAGGTAACGAAGATTTTAGGACGAGTCGATGCATGTATGTACTGTGATGAACCACTTACCCTTGATCCTAGCTTAGAAGGCAAGCCTTTTGACGAAAGCTACAACAAAAAAAAGCAGGGCTAGTTGAGTACAAACAACTAGCCCTGCTTTTTTATTTCAAGTATACCTATTTAAATTAATGCTTTGTCGTTTGTTCTGCACACGGTTGGCATTTCCCATAAATTTCCATTCGGTGTGTCTCTACTTCAAAACCGGTAACATGGGCAGCCAAAGATTCCACTTCGTCAATGCCCGGATATTCAAAATCGACAATCTTTCCACACTCATTACAGATCACGTGATAGTGTTCTGTCGTTACACAATCAAAACGACTAGATGCATCTCCATACGTTAGCTCTTTTACAATTCCTACGTCTTTAAAGACGCGCAGGTTGTTGTAAACTGTGGCGACACTCATATTTGGAAATTGCCCTTCTAACGCCTTATAAATTTCATCAGCCGTTGGATGAGTCATCGATTCAAATAAATATTCCAATATCGCATGACGTTGCGGGGTCATTCGGACCTTTGTATTCTTCAATGTATCAATCGCACCCTGCAAGCGCTCAGTAGTCATCGTCATGCACCTCACTTTCAAAAAACCATTCTTACTTTATAACCTTTATAAAATAGTGTAGCTGAGCAATTAGGAATCTGTCAATAAAAAGCCAGTTCTATGCCAGTCGTGATAGCCTTTACTTGCTGTTAAACTTGCTAATCATTTCCATCCCTTCACTTGCATTGATTAAAAACGAAGTATACCTGTGCTCATTTCGTTTTGGCTTGGACAGACCTTTTTTTGTCTCACAATCTTCACAGGCTTGTTGCAAAGTACTGCGAAGTGTTGATAATTCTTCATCATTAATGCCAAAAAGAAAGGTCGTGCTTCCTCTCTTAAAAAAGTTACCGGAGCTTGATAGTTCTGTCATTCGAAACCCTTTTTGTTGAACTTGCTCTTCTACAAAGGAAACATACGGATGTTCAACCACTACCACTAAAACCTTCACCGTACTCACTCCTTGTATTAATATCCCCTACTAGGGTCAACCAGATTTATGAATTCATTTTGATTTTTAAGAAAAGCATGCAGGTTTTTTTCAAAAATCTCAAATGCCCTTGGTTGATAACGAGCCGAAATTCCTGAAATGTGCGGTGTTACTGTTACTGATCCCATTTCCCAAAATGGATGCTCACTCGGTAATGGTTCTTCATTAAATACATCTAATATGGCATGGGCAAATTCCTGATTATCTAATGCCTCAATTATATCTTGTTCGTTAACAGTCTGGCCTCGCCCTATATTAATGAAGACTGCATTTGGTTTCATCGCTTTAAATCGCTCGCTAGTCATCATGTTTTCTGTTTTATTTGTCGCTGGCAAGACAGAAACTACATAATCAGATTGCGATAACATTTCATCCATATCATCCATAGAGAAGGAGACATCAACATGCTCAACTTCCCTCCCATCTTGGTTTAAACCCAGTACCTTCATATTAAATGCTTGCCCAAGCCGAGCAATTTCTTGCCCGATAGCTCCTGTACCTAGGATAGCTAAAGTTTGTTCGTTAATTTCTGCTAACGGGATTCTTCTATTCCATATGTGATCTTGCTCTTGTTGTTTGACCGTGTCGGCACTTCTGGCATGCTGAAATATCATATGAAACGTATATTCAGCCATTGGTTTTTTATGAATGCCTTTGGCGTTTGTAACCAGAATGTTTGTTTCAGCTATAGCTTCGAAGGGCATAAGTTCCATGCCTGCTGAAATAACCATGATCCATTTTAGCTTTTTCGCCATATGGATATGTTTGTCCTGCATATCTTCTCCATATGTTATAAAGACATCCGCTTCCGGTAAATAAGTTTCAGCTTCTTTCATATCTTCACAAAATTCGAATTGTACTTCATTAAATGCTGCTTGTAGATGCTCTCGTATTTCAGTTTTTACTTTGGCAGAAGATACAATATACATTACGTGAACGTCCCTTCTTCATTTAAATCATATGTTTTTTCTTATCCCTTTACTAATTACTATGTTACGGCAAATTACACCTGCATGCTACAATGAAGAGTATTCATTACAGTTTGATTAGGAGGACTACAATGAGACCAAAATCTGAAGAACTATACAATGAAGCTTGTGAACATATTGTTGGAGGAGTAAACAGCCCGTCACGCGCATTTAAAGGCGTAGGAGGCGGTACACCCGTGTTTATTGAGCGGGCCGAAGGAGCACACTTATGGGACGAAGACGGCAACCGCTATATTGATTACCTTGGTGCGTATGGTCCAATTATTGCAGGCCATGCCCATCCTCACATTGTTGAAGCGATCAGCCTGTCCGCCGAATTAGGCACGTTGTATGGCACCCCTACCCGTCTGGAAAATCAATTTGCGTCCATGTTAAAAGAGGCTATTCCTTCTATGGAAAAAGTGCGCTTCGTTAACTCTGGAACAGAAGCAGTGATGACTACTATTCGCGTTGCTCGCGCGTATACAGGCCGCGAAAAAATTATTAAATTTTCGGGGTGTTACCACGGTCATTCTGATCTTGTACTCGTAGCTGCAGGCTCGGGCCCTGCCACGCTTGGTTCCCCTGATTCGGCTGGTGTAACCAAGAACATCGCCAGCGAAGTGATTACGATCCCTTTTAATGACCCTAAAGCGTTAGAAGAAGCATTACAGACCTGGGGTAATGAAATTGCTGCTGTTCTCGTAGAGCCCATTGTAGGCAACTTTGGAATTGTGCAGCCTAAACCTGACTTTCTGGAAAAGGTAAATGAACTAACTCACCAGCACGGTGGACTCGTTATTTATGATGAAGTCATTACTGCTTTTCGCTTTACATACGGCAGCGCCCAACAACTATATGGCGTAGAACCTGATATGACAGCGTTAGGTAAAATAATTGGAGGCGGACTTCCTATTGGAGCTTATGGCGGCAAAGCGAGCATCATGGAAGAAGTGGCCCCCTTAGGACCAGCATATCAGGCTGGAACAATGTCTGGGAACCCTGCTTCCATACGTACTGGAATTGCCTGCCTTGAAGTGCTCGGGCAAGAGGGCATTTATGACCACTTAGAGAAACTGGGAAGTCAACTGGAAGAAGGTATTCTTACTGCAGCAACAACCCATAACATTCCCGTTAAAATTAACCGTTTAAAAGGCGCTCTTACTGTGTATTTTACCACCGAGGAAGTAAATGATTATGAAGGAGCAGAAAACAGCAACTCTGAACAATTTTCACAGTTTTTTAAAGGGTTATTAGATCGCGGGGTACACTTAGCTCCATCAAAGTTTGAAGCATGGTTTCTCACCATCTCTCACACCGAAAAGGACATCGCAGAAACATTAACAGCAGTTGAAGAAACCTTTGCAGAAATGGCTCGATCCCTTAAGCGTTAAAGCACCTCATTTTCATAGCTACTGAAGTACTCCTCTGCACTGTTGAAACAGTAAGTTGGAGGTAAGGTTCCCGCCCCTTTTATCCACCTTACTGTCCCTATCGCTGAAAGGGGCGGTTATCATAAACGAACGTACGGAAAGGTTTGGATCAATCCATGAAATTGGGAGCCAGAATTTTTAAAACTGGGCTGGCAATTGTACTCGCCTTATATGTGGCGGAATGGCTCGAGTTCGAATCTGCAATGTACGCAGCTATTGCTGCAACCTTTGCTATTCAACCTTCAATCTATCGCACCTTTCAAACCATTCTTGACCAAGTCCAGGCAAATATCATCGGAGCAGTGCTAGCTGTCGTGTTTGCCTTAACATTTGGGCATGAACCGGTGATTATCGGTGTTGTCGTGATGGTGGCCATTGGTATTATTTTGAAATTGAAATTGGAAACTTCTACGATTCCACTCGCTCTGGTGACAATTATTATTATAATGGGGAATCCGACAAGTGATTTTATTGAATTTGCTGCTTCACGGTTTGGACTGATCATGATCGGGGTCTTTGCCGCATTTTTAGTAAACCTCTTTTTCCTGCCGCCCCGGCATGAGGATAAACTGTATCGAAAAGTAGTAGATAACACAGATGAAGTGCTGCGTTGGATCCGGCTTGTCACCAGAAAAGAAACAAATCAAGCCACCTTAAAGAAAGATATCCCCCGCATTAATGAAACGATGCTGGAAATGGACAATATTTATTTATTATATAAAGAAGAACGGGACTACTTTTTACGCCGCAAATTAGCAAAAGCCCGTAAAATTGTTTTATTTAAAGAAATGTTAGCCGCTATGAAGAAAGCTTTTACAATTTTACGTACAATCGACCGCTACGAAAATGAGTTAATACAAATGCCCGATCGAATGCAGCGTCTCGTGCAGCATCAGCTTGATCATCTGACGTACTATCATGAGCGTATTCTTCTTCGCTATGCGGGCAAAGTTATTACTCAAAAAACGGATGATATGGCGGAAGAAGCAGATGAAGGAGAAGAGTCATTAACGGACCTGTTTATGGACTTGTATGATCACAATGAAATTGATCGCGAGCAATGGCTTCATGTCTTGCCCCTTGTCTCACATATTGTCGAATATTATGAGCAGCTAGACCATTTAGACCGGTTAGTTGAGAGCTTCTTTAGTTACCATCGAGATGAAAACAAGGTAGAACTTAGAGATGATGAGTTTTCCCCTTAATATAGACAGAAAAGCAGCCTACCAGCTCATTACGTATAATAAAACGAAGGCCCTCTCCTAAAGTAAAGAGGAGGGCCTTCGTTATTAGGTTTGTATCGTACAAACGCTGCTAGGATACGAAACGTTCTATCTACGCATGAGCGCGGCCTAATCATCTTTCTCCTGGCCTATGTGCAAAATCTAGCTAGTAATAAAATGTAGAAGTAAGAAGATGCCTCTATTCTAACGTTTGGACATTAAACAACTTTTGATAGCTGCCTCCTGTTTTCATTAATTCAGCATGAGTACCGCTCTCCTGAATCTTTCCATCTTCAACCACGATAATACGGTCTGCATGGGTTACTGTAGATAAACGATGAGCTACAATAAACGTCGTGCGGTCTTTAGCTAATTCATTCATCGCTTCTTGTATATAATGTTCGCTTTCAAGGTCTAGAGCCGAAGTTGCTTCATCAAAAATAAGAAGGGGTGGGTTTTTCAAAAAAACACGAGCAATAGCAATACGCTGTTTTTGCCCGCCGGACAGCTTGACGCCTCGTTCACCAACCTCCGTCTCATACCCTTGCGGCAATCCCTGAATGAATTCATGAGCGTTCGCTGCTTTAGCTGCTCTAACCACTTCCTCGTCCGTAGCGTCTGGGTTCCCCATTAAAATGTTTAATTTAACCGAATCGCTGAAAAGAACATTATCCTGGAGCACCATACCGACCTGAGCACGCAAGCTCCGCACTTCAACGTCCTGCACATCTTTTCCGTCGATTAATATGCGGCCGCTTGAAACATCATAAAACCTTGGGATCAAGCTGACCAGTGTACTTTTCCCACCTCCACTCATCCCTACCAATGCCACAGTTTCTCCCGCTTTTACATTCAGGTTGATATCATGAAGGACAGGAACATGTTCCTCACTGTAATGAAAGTCCACGTGGTCAAATTGAATGGAGCCGTCCACCTGTTTTAGCGGCTCTGCCCCTGGCTTTGATTCAATGTCATATTTTTCGTCAATAAATTCAAATACCCTATCCATTGAGGCAATCGACTGAATTAGAGTAGTTGATGAATTCACAAGACGCCTTAAAGGATTGTACAAACGTTCCATATAAGATACGAACGCTACCATTTCACCAATACCCAAGCCAGCAGTTAGGACAAAATAACCCGCCGCTAAAATCACCAGCAACGGAGCAACATCAGTAATTGTATTAACAACCGCAAACGTTTTGGCATTCCACTTCGTATGATTAATAGCCCTCGTTAAAAAATGGTGATTACGCTTATCAAATTGATCCTGTTCATAATCTTCAAGAGCAAAGCTGCGAATGACATTAACACCCTGCAAGCGTTCATGAAGGTGACCTTGTACATCAGCTAAAGCCTGGGACCTCTGCCGGGTTAAATCTCTTAAATGACTATAAAAATATTTTATAGATAAGGCATACACAGGGAGCAATGCAATCGCCACAAGCGTTAACCATACATCCATCGTCATCATAATAACAATGGCAATGATGATCGTGAACATATCCAGCCAAATGTTCATTAAGCCCGTAATGACAAAGTTTTTTGTTTGCTCAACATCGTGTATAACTCTTGAGATAATTTCTCCAGCTTTTCGATTCGCATAAAAGCGAAGACTCAATTTCTGAATATGAGTAAAGAGATGATTACGAATATCATAAAGCACCTTATTCCCTGTCCATTGAGCAAAATACTGGCGATAATACTCGATTGGAGGACGCAGGACTAAAAATAATACAATCGCTCCTCCTAAGAGCCAAAACAGTGTAGAAAGCTGTTCACTCGTCTCCAAGGCCTCATTCAGGATAATATCATCAATAACATAAGCCAGGATGAGTGGAGTTAATAACGGGATGCCAAATTTAAGAATACCGATGATGACAGTAAGAGTTATCATCCATTTGTAAGGTAATACGAACTGCAAGTACCGACGAATACTTCCCATAGTGTTGATCCCTTCCTGTTATAAGCAAAAAACAAAAGCAAGATTCCTGCTAGAGAACGGAACAAAACCGTTACTCAAAGGTACTCTTGCTCAAGACTTCTAATACTTTTCTCATTATCTGTAAGATAAAAAGCGTTCATACCAGGATTCCACAAATTGAGGGGCAAACGGACCTTTTCCTTGGCAAATCCAGCTTTGTAATTCTTTCATACCAGCTCGTACACATAAATCAACATCGACTGGATAGCCCATTGAACGTTTATGGACAGCATATTCATCTTCATCTAATATCTTGTAGGTCATGTCCGGAAACACTTTGATATCAAGATCATAATCAATATACTTTAATGCTTCCTCATCCCAGGCAAATGGAGAACCTAAATTACAGTAGTAATAAATTCCATCCGCTCGGATCATAGCAATGACATTAAACCATTTTTCTGCATTAAAATAACAAATTGCTGGTTCACGCGTTCTCCACTTTCTTCCGTCAGCTTCCTCAACTAATATGCGGTCATTTCCTCCTATGATTTCGTGCGATGTTCCATTTAAAATGAGTGTCTCTTCCCAAACACGATGTAATCTGCCATTGTGTTTATAGCTTTGAACTTGTATACGTGACCCTGTTGCAGGAAATGACATAGTTTCCCCCTTCCTAATCCGATGTAGGCGGCGAAAACGAGACGAGTCCCTGCTCTTTGTCGACATACATGGTCTCTTCTGGTATGGTGCGAAGGTAATTTTGAATCAAGAAGTAAGATATTTTTCCTCTGCTATCACCTTCGGCAACCGGCCATTTCCC
This sequence comes from Salsuginibacillus kocurii DSM 18087, assembly GCF_000377705.1. Taxonomy (GTDB): domain Bacteria; phylum Bacillota; class Bacilli; order Bacillales; family Marinococcaceae; genus Salsuginibacillus; species Salsuginibacillus kocurii. The sequence continues at coordinate 9,418 of NZ_KB898627.1, forward strand.
TTGTTCTTTTACATACAGGTCCACTGCCAGCTGTACTTGATCCATACATTCAGCTGTCTCACGATCCTCAAATACTTCATACGTTTCCCGTGACATATAGTACGTTTTCACAGGGACACCTTTTAGCATCGGCTTAAGAAGTTCATAATCAATCGAACGGTCTTCATTAATAAACGACCTAATACTAATCCCGATCGGTAACGTACTTGCCAATTTGTGAATCGCCTGACGCATTTCGTTAATGTCGAGGTCTTTCATTGGATACTCGTCTTTTTGCTTTTCCTTCTTACGGAAAAAAATAGTTTTCCACCGCCTCTCCTAACCGCCTATTAAATAAACCGAACTATCTCAGCAATGTATTGTTTCATCCACTTCACATTATACATCGGCTTTGGCATTTTGAAAAACAAACCACACCAACCCCCCGTAAGCTTTTATGTTTAAACCAATTAAAAGTGGGAAATTGGCCTATAAATATGGTTCTGAAAGGAGGAAATAAAGTGGCTAACCGCAATATGGATCGTGAAGTTGAAGAGCGGCATATCGAAAAGAAAGAGGACGGTTCAAAGGTAGCTTCCACCTTTATAAAATATTTCACCTATATTGTTATTTTCTTCGGCTTCTTATGGTTTTTAGTGAATTATGTATTCCCTATGTTCGGCGGAGGAGCCTAACTAGCGTGAAAAAGAAGCGGTGCCCGTAGTGGGACCGCTTCTTTTGTGTAAATCGGTGTGATTACTGCTGCTTATTTTGTTGTTGGTTCTGTTGTTGTTGGTTTTGCTGGTGCTGGCGAGATTGCTGGTTTTGCTGACGTACGTGCTGAGCGTCAGTTTCGCTAGCAAACTCAGTTTGATGCTGTTGGTTTTGTTGAGCTTGCTGTTGTTGCTTTTGTTGTTGCTTTTGTTGTTGCTGTTGGTTTTTTTGGTTTGCCATGTTTATCACCTCCACACCCGTTAAGGTGTCCGGTGCCAACTCGATTTATCCATGTCATTTAAAATTTTTATGTAAGCAGGGAAATCCCACCATCGACAATAATAGTTTGCCCTCTTATCATTTCCGCTTCAGGTGATACTAAAAATAAGGCTGTATTAGCCAAATCTTCCATTTCAACCATCTTTCCAGCCGGAGTACGACGCTTCACATCTTCAAGCAATTCATCTCGATTTGGAAAATGACTCAGCGCTTCTGTGTCTACTGCACCCCCTGAAACAGCATTCACCCGAATATTTTTATCAGCTAATTCTACAGCTAGATAACGAGTTAAAGCTTCTAATGCAGCTTTTGACACCCCTACAGCCGTATAATTTTCTAAATAACGGGTAGCGCCAAGGGAGCTAAGACTTACAATCTGGCCTCCCTGATGCTTTTCCATTAAACCAGCGGCACGCTGAGCACAAAAGAGTAACGCTTTACTGTTAATATCCATGGTCCAATCCCAGTGACTCTCTTCAAGTTCCAAAGAATGCCGCAACACCCCGGAAGCGGCGTTGTTCACAAATACATCCAAGCGGCCAAAATGCTCTTCAATTGCATCGAAAAGATGATCCACTTTTTCTTTTTTGCCGATATTTGCTTTAACAGTCAACGCTTCTTGGCCCAGTGATTCAATCTCTTGCTTTGTTTCTTCGGCTGCTCGTTTACTGCGGGCATAATTAATCACTACATTATAGCCTTGTGCCGCCAATTTTGTAGCAATGGTTTTGCCGATTCCTCTGCTGCTTCCTGTGACTAATGCCACTGGTGCTTGTTGGTCTGTCATTTTTTCATTCCTCCGTCTTCCTTTATTTACGCTTCATTATAACGTATATTTAATAAGGAACCCAGTTGCGAGCAAAACTTTAATGTTTGGCTTTGGTCACCGTTAAAAATATGTCTATTCACAACAGCATATCTTCAGCGTCTGGAGTTTTTGCCTGAAAAGGAAAGGGGAAGCATCCTACTATAATTAACTCAACATTCCTAATGTTAAATAAAGAGGTGTTTAATTAATGATTCAGCCTTCAAATCGCCTTCATACATTATCATCAAGTGTTTTTAGCGACATGGCGTTGAAGAAAAGAGAAAAAATGGAAGCAGGTCATGAAATGATTGACCTGAGTATTGGCAGCCCTGACCTACCTCCACCTAAGTGGGTACGAGAAAAAATGGCTGAACAAGTATTGCACCCTGATGCTTATCGTTATACCCTAAGCGGCACGAGAGAATTTCATCAAGCGGTCAGTCATTTTTACCATTCACGATATCATACAGACATTAAAGAAGAGGAAGTACTTCAGCTCATGGGTTCTCAAGATGGTTTAGCTCATGTTGCTTTGGCCTACTTAGATCCTGGCGATTACATTATCGTTCCCGACCCTGGCTATCCGATCTATGGAGCGTTAGCAGAATTATCAGGAGCTTCGTTGTATACCGTTCCGGTTACAGAAGAGCAAGATTTTATGCCTGATCTATATACGATTCCTCGTGAAGTGTTATCTCGGGCTAAATTACTTATCTTAAATTACCCCGGCAACCCGACTGCGGCTCTTGCCAGCAAAGCTTACTTGGAAGAAGCTGTTCAATTTGCCTTGAAGCATAATCTGTTACTGCTCCATGATTTTGCTTATTCGGAATTAGTATTCGACGGCCATGAACCTCTGAGCATTTTTTCCGTCCCTGACGCTAAAAAGACTGCGATTGAATTTAATTCCCTTTCTAAAAGTTTTAACCTTGCAGGAGCACGGATTGGATATTGTGTAGGCTTCCCTTCCTTTCTCAAACCACTAGCATCGATAAAATCTCACATCGACTACGGGGTATTTCAACCCATCCAACATGCTGCAACACATGCCCTACTACATGGAGGTGACTTTTTGGAAAGCCATTGTAAAACTTATGAAAACAGGAGAAATACTTTTGTACAAACCTTACACAAGTTCGGATGGAATGTCCGTTATCCCGATGGAGCAATGTTCGTGTGGGCGAAAGTACCTGAACGTTACGACTCAATGTCATTTGCTTTGGCAGCTTTAGATGAAGGAGTAGTCGTCACACCAGGCGAAGCCTTCGGAAAAGAAGGTGAAGCTTACGTTCGTATTGCTCTTGTCCAGGAAGAAGAACAACTAATAAAGGCCGCCACCAGGTTAAAAGCGCTTATCTGAACAAAGGAGGAATTAAAATGAAAACAGTTTTATATTATGAGCACGGAGGACCTGAAGTTTTAACTCTCGGTGACACAGACCGCCCTGCCATTAAAGATGATGAAGTTCTTGTTGAAGTAAAAGCGAGTGGCATTAATCCCGTTGATACTTATTTCCGTTCAGGAAAACGGCCAGTTAAAGAATTCCCTGCCATCCCTCATTTTGATGTGGCTGGTATTATTAGAGAAACTGGCCAGAACGTGCATGAATTTCAAGTAGGGGACCGAGTATGGGGAACAAATATTGCGGGTACAGCACGAGAATTCGTTAACGCTTCTTCTGGAAGTTTGTTCCCGCTACCTAATACGTTCAGCTTTGAAGAAGGCGCTACGTTGGGGATCCCTGCTATAACAGCTCACCTTTCGTTATTTAATCGGGCAAAATTAGAACCTGGGGAAACTGTTTTAATCTATGGTGGAGCTGGGGCCGTTGGTCATGCTGCCATTCAATTGGCGTCTCAACACGGAGCCACCGTTATCGCAACAGCAAGTTCGGCTGAAAAAGAAGAGATTTGCTTGCAAGCAGGCGCTGAGCATGTCATTCGTCTCGACCAGGAAAGCAATCCTGAACAGGCCGTATTATCAAGTACGAATCAAGAAGGCGTAGATGTCATTCTTGATATGTCTTTTAGCGAAAATGTTGAACAAAACTTAACGATCGGGGCCTTAGGTGTCCGCATTGTGACAATTGGCTCGCCTAAAAATAATCAACCTCAAATTCCCTGGGGGCTTTTAAATCAAAAGCACGGCTCCTTGTTAGGTGTGCTTGTCTTCACAGCTCCTGAAACGGCTCTTCATAAAGCAGGCATGGAAATAACCCAAGCCATCCAAAACGGTACCTTTAAAGCTCATGTGGGCGGTGTGTATGAACCAGGGCAGGCAAAGCAAGCACACAAGGACCTCGAAAACAAAAAATATGCTGGCAGTCTCGTATTAAAATTTACTTAAGTAAGCATAAAGTGTAAGCCTTCTTGAAAGCGGGTATTGAGAAATAGTCGAGTTATTCAAAAGGAGGTTCTACATGAGACGCGAGAAATATTTTGTAACGGTAGATATGCCCTTACTAGGCATTTCCGACGTTAAAACAGAAGACAACAGCATTCAATATGAGATTGAAGCAACTCATGAAGAAAAAGAAGAAATCAAAGATTTATTAGATGCCTTACAAGAACAGGATATCGAATTTCAACAAATCTTTGGGCACCCCTTTGATGAGCCTGCTTCAGATGAAGAGAAATCAGACGCTCAATTTAGAGTGGAAAAGCTTTATCAGCGAATATATGATCTAGGAACTGATGAAACAAAGCATACACTTAAAGAAATGGGAGGAAATCTCCGCACGGAATAATTCTTTAGTTAAATGTTCTGGAAAAGGTAATATTGATATTCCTGTTAGAGATTTCCCTTTCCTCGGATGAACCGAAGTCTTTTTCAGGTGCGTGGTTCAGAGAAGAGTCACCCCCTTTTAACAACTTCATTACACAAAACCTCATAAAATCACTACGTATTACTGTACCAACACTTTTGATAAGGTTGTTGAATGGCAAATTAAGCCCTGCTCCATAAAATTTCGCGGAGCAGGGCTTAATTATATGGTTTTTTTCTTTTACATGCGGCTTTACCTTCGGATGAAATTCATGGCTTTAAGCCATACTACAAAGACAATCCAGGAGGAGGGATAGCATGCACAAAAAGCGATATTATGTTCATCTCAATCCGACAACAATGGAAGACTTGACCGAAACCGAAGTTAATGACCCAGACATTATTCAATATGCCGTAGATGCCACTCCAGAAGAAGCTGATAAATTGCGTGAACTACTGGAGAAAACACAACGGCACGACTTGGAATTAACCAATTTAATGACCTTCCGCCACTTTGATGAACGAATAGAAGAAAACGACCGCTATGAATACAAAGACTCCTTTGAGCACGTCTTACACGCCATTTACGATCTGGGCACTCCGGAAACAAAAGAGGCGGTCAAAAGCATGCACTGGTTTCCTGATGAATAACCTTGCTCTTACCAGGCCGCTATACTTCCATCTGTTCGCCCTTCTGTGCCAGCAGCATATACGCCAGTCTCAGGGTTGCGCCAAATAATCTGACCGCGTCCAAAGCTGCCGGAATGAGGGGCGATTTCAATTTGGTGCCCTCGTTCCAGTAAACGCGCAGCTGTATGTGAAGGGTTGGTATGCTCAAGCTGTACTTTTTTATCTTTCAGCCACTGCCAACGCGGGGCGTCAAGCGCTGCCTGCGGATTTAATTTAAAGTCAATCGTGTTCATAACTACTTGGACATGGCCCTGAGGCTGCATAAAGCCCCCCATGACACCAAATGGACCTACAGGCTCCGACCCTTTTGTCATAAAACCTGGAATAATGGTATGAAACGTACGTTTGCCCGGGGCTAATGCATTATCATGGTCTTTATCCAATGAAAAATTATTTCCTCTATTCTGCAGGCCAATACCGGTGCCTGGCACCACAACCCCTGAGCCAAATCCCATATAGTTACTTTGGATAAACGATACCATCATTCCTTCGTTATCTGCAGCAGCCAGGTACACTGTGCCGCCCTGAGGGGGTTCTCCAGGCGCAGGAGTAAGAGCTTCTTCTCCGATCAACTGGCTGCGTTCTTTGGCATATGATTCCGAAAGCAGCCCTTCCACAGGCACACTCATAGCACTTGCCTCTGTAATATATTCCAGGCCGTCTGCAAATGCAAGTTTAATTGCTTCAATTTGACGATGAAGGGTTAGCTCATCGTCGCGGTTTGAAAAATCAAACTGTTTCAGCATGTTCAATGCTTCCAAGGCAATGGTACCTTGGCCATTCGGCGGAATCTCCCATATTTCATAGCCCCGGTAATTAACACTAACTGGATCGACCCACTCCGGTTCAAATTTTTCCAAATCTTCCTTGCGGATAAAACCATTGTGCTCCTTAGAAAATGCATCGATTTTATCAGCCAATTCACCTTTATAAAATGCTCTTGCTTTTGTTTCTGCAATTTGGCGGAGTGTCTCGGCATGCCCTGGAGACTTCCAAATATCTCCTGCCTCAGGAGCTTTGCCTTCCGGTGCAAACGTATCAAACCAGGCTTTAAATTCCGCACTTGTCAATTCCTTATTGAAACGATCGTATGCTGCTTTCCAAAAGCGGGCCAATACTGGAGACAAAGGATAACCTTCTTCTGCGTAATGAATAGCCGGCGCTAACACATCAGTTAATGGCAGCTTCCCAAAACGCTCAGAAAGAGCAGCCCAGGCAGACGGCGCTCCCGGCACAGTTACCGGCTCAAGGCCAAAGGTCGGCATTTTTTCGTAGCCGCGTTCTTTCATCGCTTCAATCGAAATGGAGTCAGGAGAAGGCCCACTTGCGTTAAGGCCATGAAGTTTGTCTTCCGCCCATACGAGCGCGAACGCATCACCGCCGATTCCATTTGAAGTCGGTTCAACGACGGTTAAGCAGGCCGCTGTCGCAATCGCTGCATCAACAGCGTTTCCTCCCTGCTTTAAAATATCTCTTCCGGCTTGTGCAGCTAGCGGCTGAGAGGTTGCTACGACCCCATGTTTTGCATAGGTCGTCGTTCGTTGAGACGGGTAAGGATAATGGTTCGGATGATAAGTAAGCATGTAATTCCTCCTCAATAATAAGTAAGTACTACATATTCATTCTAGATTGGCCGCCGTCTACATTGAGACTTGCTCCTACAACCCAGGAAGCACGATCTGAAGCTAAAAATGTAACCACATTAGCAACTTCTTCAACCGTCCCAAACCGCCCGGCCGGAATTTCTCTTTTTACAAATGCATTTATCCGATCAGGATCTTCGTCCAGCTTTTTCTTCCAGTTTCCAGTCGGATGTAAAATCGACCCTGGTGCCACCGAATTAACTCGGACCCCGTCCGCTATTGCTTCATCTGCAAATGCTTTAGTGAAACTAATTAAAGCAGCTTTCGCACTATTGTAGGTCGCTTTTCCCCCCGATTCTCGTCCAAAGATAGATGAAATATTTATAATGCTTCCACTAGAACGACCAGCCATATCTTCATAAGCACGTTTGCTTAAATCAACAGCCGATAAGTAATTTAAATGCATTGCTTCTTCAAAGCTAGAGACATCTGTCTCACCAATAGTGCCCCCCTGGCTGCCGCCAACATTGTTAACTAACACATCAATTTGGCCAAACGTCTCAATAAAACTTTGAAATATACGCTCACGTTCTTTTTGATCAGTTAAATCTCCCATAAAACGTTCTACCTCAGGCATATGTTTTTTCGCTTCTTCCAATCCTTCCGCTGAGCGAGCTACAATTCCTACGTGTGCCCCTTCGTTTATGAAAGCTTGAGCGATCCCTGCTCCAATACCTTTAGATCCTCCAGTAACTAAGATGTACTTCCCATCAAGACCCAAATCCACTATTATTCCTCCAATCTCTTTAGTATTTTTTGGTGAGAAACTGGATAAGCCAGTTCTTTTGCCTCTTGGTCTGTCACCCATTTTCCCATTTCAGTAGAAGAAAGCTTCTCATCAACCCTTCCCGTATACACCTCCATTTCCCAAATTAAATGGCTAAAGACGTGTTCCACTTCACCCAGATAAGCTTCCACTTCAGCCTGGATGGCGTGTTGGTCATTTAGCATCTTAGCTAAGGCTTTATCAGCTTCTTCTTCTCGTTCAAGCTCTACTTGCGGAAACTCCCACAACCCCGCCAACAAACCAGAAGCTGGCCTTTTTCTCACAAACCAACGCTGCTCTTTGTCCTGCACAGCCAGAACTGCAATCCGTTTACGGGTCGGCTCCTTTTTCTTTTTCTTTACAGGCAATTCTTCCTGCACTCCGAGTTCGCGGGCCTGGCAATAAGCTTGAACAGGACAAAGCAAACAACCTGGTGATTTAGGTGTGCATATTAAAGCACCTAGTTCCATGATGGCTTGATTAAAGTCTGAAGGTGGAGCTCCCTCAATCACTTGTGCAATGACCTTTTCAAACTTTGTCTTTGTTTTTGCCTGCATAATATCATCTTCAATATGTAAGAGACGGGAAAATACTCTCATTACATTGCCATCAACTGCTGGTTCAGGTTGATCAAAAGCAATACTCATTACTGCTCCTGACGTATAAGGGCCTACTCCTTTTAAAGCCCTAAACTCAGCACGGTCTTTTGGCACCTCGCCCCCATAAGATTCGACCACCTCTTTAACCGCGGTCTGCAAATTGCGAACGCGTGAATAATAGCCAAGTCCCTCCCATGCTTTCAACACCTCTTCCTCATCTGCTAACGCTAAATCCTCTGGTGTAGGAAATTGCTCAATAAAATAGTTAAAATAAGGAATCACAGTATCTACGCGCGTTTGCTGCAACATAATTTCTGAGACCCAAATGTAATAAGGATTTTTTGTCTTACGCCAAGGCAATTCGCGTTGATTGTTTTGATACCAGTCAACGAGGTCGTGTTGAAAGGCTTCAATGTTTAAATGCTCCAGTTCATTCTCCGCTGTCATTCTCATCCTCCTGAATCCTTACTATCTTTCTTTAGAAAAGCCCAGCAATGGACCTTTCTAAGCCCACCTTCCACCAGGTCCTCCCACTGTGAAAAAAAAGGATGGTCCAACGTGGTTCGTGCGTTTTTAATTTCCTCATACATTGCCATGGTTTCTACGCTGAACATCTCTACATATAAGCCTTCTTGGTCCATAGCTTCAAACCATTGATAATCTTCAATGCTATAAGTATTTAATTCCTGCAGAGCCTCTGACATGATTGCTTCATATACTTGCTTTTTGTTTTTTTTAATTTTATACTCCATAAAAATATGTACTCTTTGTGGCATTCTTTCTCGATCCCCTTTTGAAAATAATGATTATCGGGTATAAATTAAATTAAGTCCACGCTCAAGCTCCATACATATTTCTTGTTTTAAGTGAAAGGCTGGATCAATTCTATTCCCCGTACATCCAACAATAAGCTTTGGTTGCCCCCACAATTCAGAAATGAATTTAATTAATGGAGTACGGCCTCTAGGGAGAAGCTAATGGCATGTAAGTGACAATCCAAAGAAAGAGAAACTCCACTTATCTATGACTATTTGCTGATTTCCTAGCACGCAGCAGCTAATTGAATGCGTCCCCAATTCGCTCTCATATCTACAATCAATTCTAAAAAGGAGGGAGCTATCGATGGATTCAGCAACTCACGCTGTAATGGGCGTAGGCCTTGGCGGGCTTGCAACCCTCGATCCCGTAGTCGGCCAGGATCCTGTTATGTTGCAAACTGTTATGATAGCAACCATCATAGGCTCCCAAGCTCCAGATTTTGATACCATACTTAAATTAAAAAACAATGCGATTTATATTCGCTACCATCGGGGCCCTACCCACTCCATACCTGCAGTGCTTGCTTGGCCGATTATACTCAGCCTCGCTCTCTATACAATTGTACCAGAAGCTAATTTGCTGCATTTATGGATGTGGACATTTCTAGCTGTCTTCCTTCATGTATTTGTAGACATTTTTAACGCTTACGGCACTCAAGCCATCTCACCGTTTAACAAGCGCTGGGTTGCTCTTGGGGTTATTAATATCTTTGACCCGCTTATTTTTTTAAGTCATATCGCTGGTTTTATCTTTTGGCGTTATGGGGCGGACCCCGGTTGGACCTTTTTAATTCTATATTTGCTCCTGATCATTTATTATATCTTTAGATACCGGGCCCGAAACCGCGTAGTACGTCACGCCAAAAGGCTCCATCCCAATGCAACGCATGTTTTTATTTCTCCTACATTTAGATGGTCACTTTGGCATCTTGTGATTCGTACACGAGAAAGACTGCACGTTGCCGAATCAAGGAACGGAGCAATCAAATATTTTGAAAGTTATCCTTTTGAGCCTATCCCTGATGATCCTGCCGTCAAAAAGGCTAAAGAAGACGACAATCTAGCCGCTTTTTTATCTTTCTCTCCAACCTATCGCTGGAGCAAACGAGAGTTAGACTCAGGAGTGGAAGTACGGTTTACCGACTTAAGATATCGAAGCAAAGGATACTATCCATTTATAGCAGTGGTACGATTATCTGACGAGTTGGAAATTCAGTCTTCCTATACGGGTTGGATTTACAGCGATGAAACTCTCGAGAAACGTTTAGTACAATCTAAAAAAAAGCATAGCTAATATTAATCACGAAGCGACGAACCTTGATGTAAGAGTGAAAACTTTTGGTTTGTCGCTTCGTATTTATGAAGATAAGGCCCATATTGTTCTACCCATAGACGGACATAGCGCTCTGCCATTTCCGGTCCTTGATAAGACCTTCCTGCCCGGGCTCGCACACTTTCTACATCTTCCCACATACACTCTACCCAAGTCCTTGCCTGACTAGCTGAAAGCTGATCATTTCTACTTAACAGCACTTCTGTTAAAGTAGCTATTCGTTCTTGCATGAAAACACCTCCTGGATGCTTAATACATACTTTTTTCATGTGGACAGAGATGGTGAATCTTCTACCAACATCACCGTAAAGCGTTAAAACCATCTTTCTTAGTAAAGCCTTGCTAGAATCCTATCACTTTTCTGCGAGCAATGAGATAGGGAGAGCTTCCAACTCTTCAGCGGAATCACGGTAGCCCCAAGCAAATGTGCCATTCAAATAAGAAATGAGAAAAGTGGAGCCTTCCCCTATCACATTGTAAGTCGTTCCCGGTTTAAAGTCTGCTGGATTTAATAGGTAAGCTTGTGCCATCGTTTTTTTACGTTCATATACGGAGAATTCATTAATCATTCCCATCGCTTCCGCTTTTTTTGCTTTTTCATTGAGCTCTGCAATCTCAGTTTGTAATTCTTGCTCGTTCATTTGGCTGTATCTTTTTTCCACAGTACTTCCCCCAAAATGTATTATTTTCTTTATTATAACTTATCCCTATACTATCGTTAAAAAAAAGGCTGTTTTAGCAACCGGGGTTGGTAAAACAAAACCTAACAAAAGCAAGTGCTACGACGCCAGCAGCTAAAGATCCAGCAGGGTGGGTTTCCCTAGAGGGTACAAGTGTTGGCCGATCAAGAAGACACGGTAAGGTCAAACGAAGTGAAGCCCAAGCTGCTGCCTGTAAATAAGAGGGGACAAGAGGGCTCTCGTCTCTCTTCTTGCTAGCAGAAAAACTTGAACATGAGCTTATTCCTTTAAACGTCGTAAGATTTGCTCAATCGCACCAAGAGGGTAACCTTTCCGGTATAATTGCTCTTTCAATTTAAGCTCGACTTCATTTGTGGTGTATTTTCGTTCTAACTTGGGTAACCGTTTCTCAGCTTCTAGCTTTAGAGCCTCAAGTTCTTGTTCTTTTACGTGATCCGCTTCTACTTCCTCAATTTCATGCAGTACTTCATTTGATAATGAAAGTGGAAAACCTTTACGGGTTAACGCATCAATGGTCTTTTTTTTCCACACTTTAAACGAATCTTTTTGACGTTTGCCGTTTCGTTTTTGCACGATCTTATTGATTGTTTCATACTGCTCTTCAATCGAAAATTGAACCAAAGCCTCATCGATTATTGCTTGTGAAACTCCTTTTTGGAGTAAATCATCTTGAATTCTTACCGGGCCGTGATCAGTCGTTCTTTTTTTTGTCCGCACGTAGGCTTTGGCAAACTCTACATCGTTAATATAGCCATATTCTTTTACTTTGTTGACAGCTTCCTCTATCACTTCTTCAGGATATTCTTTCGCTGCTAATTTTTGCTTCACTTCATAGGCTGAACGCATTTTATAACTTATTGTTTGCAAGGCATCATTTAGAGCTCGTCTTTTATAATCGTCTTGCTGCAGATTCTCTACCTCAAAGGCAGTAATCTCCATGCCTTTTCGGATCTGGTGTTTGACTAAAACATCCTCATCTAATCCAAAGCCAAAGCGCTCACCGTTTCCGTCATTAATATAAATATTATACCTATCAGCATTATTTTTTTGGGTAGTAATACGAGTAATTATCATAAAATCCCGGGCCTCCGTTTTATACTCACCTTATATAGTGTCACTTTAAGGCTAGAATGCCTTTCATGCAACAAAAAACCAAATCACTCATACGCTTTCAGATTAACCCCAGCCCTCACCGGGTAAAAGAAAAGTGAAGGCGTTTAATAGCTGCGCAGCACTCCTCTTAACCGCTGAGGAGACTGCTAAGTAGATTTTTCCGTTAAAGAAAAGTAACATTTATTTTACATCGGGCCTTTAAAGAAACATAGCAATTGAAGATGAGGTATAAGTATGGTTGATAGCCTACTTATCATCATTATAACGTGCACAAAAACACATAGAGCTTGAAAGGAGAGAACGGCATGCATGTTGTCATATCTGGGGGCACTGGTTTTTTGGGCTCAAGGCTTGTAGAAACCTTAGCCGCTCACGGCCATTTTATTTCAATACTCACAAGAGACACCTCAACGAAGACAGACACTACCCATGTACAACACGTTGAATGGTTAGGGGCAAACACAAAGCCAGAGGAAGCTTTGCATAATGTCGATGCAGTTATCAACCTGGCCGGGGCCTCAATTAATGAACGATGGACCGCGAAGCACAAGGAAGCCATTTTACAAAGTCGCATAGAAGCTACCCGTGAGATTGTACGTTTAATGAAGGTTCTTCAGCCTGCACCTGAGGTTCTCATTAATGCTTCAGCCATGGGCTATTATGGCATTTCCAAAACTGCTATTTTTACAGAAGACAGCCCTCCAGTCCATGAAAATTTCTTGCAGTATGTATGTAAAAGATGGGAAGAAGAAGCAGAGGCAGCTCGCGAGCTCGATAATGTTCGAGTAGTATTAGCGCGTTTCGGTCTTATTCTAGGAAGAGATGGAGGCGCTTTACCGCAAATGATTACGCCATATCGTTTTTTCGCAGGAGGACCTCTTGGTGACGGAAGACAGTGGTATTCATGGGTCCACTTGGATGACGCAGTGGAAATGCTAATTTATTCCATTCAGCACGAAAAAGCAGATGGTGCCATGAACGTAACAGCACCAGAACCTACGCGTATGAATGAATTTGGAAAAACTCTGGCAGAGGTCATGAACCGTCCTCATTTTTTGCCGGCTCCAGCTTTTGTGGTAAAAACCGCATTAGGCGAAATGAGCGTGCTCGTGTTAGAAGGCCAGAAAGTTCTTCCTACTCGTGCCGAAGCTTGGGGGTTCACCTTCCAGTACCCTGAACTTCGCCCAGCGCTTCAAGATTTGTTGATTTAGGACTTGTCACTGGTTGCCAAAACAGAGCTAAGCAATCATTAAAATTCTCATCTACCCAGTCAATAAAAACCAGCCACAAGAAACGGGGCTGGTTTAATTTCCCTTAACGGACATGATGTACATTCTATACAAATCGAATTTTGTTGCCTGTTCCGGCCATAAGGTCCGCTATTTAGCCTCAAACTGAAAAACCTAATGCACGGCTTATTTAGTGGAATAAGTGTCTGTTATGCTCCTTGGAAGTGTTAAATGTATAAGAGGAAATAACGGATTAGATATCCATGAGCTTCTTTAATACTTTTCATAGAAGCTTTTTCATTTAAAATCTATAAATACACTTCCTCCTTCAGCTGTCTTTAATACAGCTTTCCGTGCCGGTACATGAGGGTGACCAATCGTTCAATTGCTTGTTTATAACAAATGAAGCGGACAGTGTGACCTCCTAACCCATAAAAATATTCATCATACACTTTTTGAAAGGCAGAACGCATCTGTGCAGCCATTTCCTCTAACACTTTATCCTTATCATAAACCTCTGTCACCCTGCTCTGCTTCCACTCTAGGTACGAAACGTGAACGCCGCCAGCGTTAGCCAATATATCCGGAATAATCATCTTGCCCTCTTTTTGCATATAACGGTCAGCTGCAACATTTATAGGGGCATTAGCTCCTTCCACTAATACATCGGCTTTTACAGCTTTCATGTTTTCTTCAGTGATCTGATCTTCAATTGCTGCTAAAACAAGAACATCAGTCTCCATTGTTAATACCGCTTTAGCATCTAATATTTCCGCCTCCACGTCAGCTACAGCCAATTCTGCTTCGGTCTTTGGCAATTCATGCGATTCTCGGGCATACTGGTTAAGCTTTTCAATGTTCAAGCCTTCTGGATGATACAACGTAACGAATTGATCTGAAACAGCAAGAACTTCGTGTTTAACATTTTCATCCCAGTACGCTTCAAGCGCAGCTACGCTTCCTACATTCCCGAACCCTTGCACGTTAACTTTGATCGCTTCAGAACTAGCATGTTTATCTCGTAAACGTTGGATTGTCTCCAATTGGCTGCTTCGTTTGCTATTTAAATCGCGTTCACCATTTGTATAAGCTTTAAGCCATTCAGTTAACAAATACGTATAACTTAAAAACGTGCCAATGCCCGTAGATTCCCTTCGGCCTTTGGCTCCACCCATTTCCTCACTTTTTCCAGTAAAGGCCCCGCTATAAGACTGACCTGGATGGATTGTTTTATATTCGCCTACCATCCAATCCATTATTCGTTCATCCGTGCCCATGTCAGGAGCTGGAATATCGTAAGTAGGACCAATCTCTGGCGTGAATCGCTGCACATATTTTTTACTAATTAAATTTAATTCTCTTTCTGAGTACTTTCTGGGGCTGACAAAAACTCCGCCTTTAGCCCCTCCGAATGGCAAACCATGCAAAGCATTCTTCAAGGTCATTAAGATCGCCATGTTTTCCACTTCTTCTTCGGAAACGTTCTCGCTAAAGCGGATCCCGCCTTTATAGAACCCGCTAATGTTATTGTGTTGTACTCTGAAGGCCGGAATTCTTTCAATGCCTCCATTTTCCCTGGAAACGCGTATGTAGCTCTTTATAATTTTATCAGTAGTCTTTAATATTTCTCCGGCCGATTGAACAATTTCTTCTCGTTTTGGTTGATCTTTCATGTTTAAAAAAGAGTTATCAGTGAGCAGACTGTCTATTACTTCCTGGATCAGCTCCTGTGTCCTCCCTTTATCCATATGAAGACCTCCTTATTTCATCCTTCTTTCGTTCCCCTAGATGAATTACCCTGTTCGTGGCTCCTTCAATCATCCAATTTAACTACCTAGTAAAAATAATAGCATCGTTATCGTGACCACACTTATTACCGTAGTAATCAAAGTAACACTAGAGACAAGCTCTGGCCGCGCCTCAAATTGAACAGAATACATAACGATTGTCGCTGCCGACGGCATAGCTGCAGAAACAATCAACACATTTGCCAGCATGGGGTCCATAGGCATCAATAAAGTAATTCCGAACGCAAGAAGCGGGGAAATAAACAGACGTACCAATGTACTAAAAGTAACTAATTCCCATTCAAAGCTCCGCCATGGGATTAAGGCTAACTGCATACCCAAAATAATCATAACTGTTGGAATAGCTGCTTCTCCAATAATGCCAGTAGTAAGCAAAAGAGGTGCAGGCACGGTAATATTAAAACCAATGACAAGCATTGCCGCGACAACTGCCCAGGTAACAGGCATCATAAGCACTGTTTTTAATGCTTGACGGATACCGCTGCCCCCTCTTGCGGCATAATAAACGCCAAACACATTCATTATTACTGATTGAATAACCATAAATGAAACGGCATATGCAAACCCTTCTTCCCCATAGGCAAATAAAATCAAGGGCGCGCCGAAATTACCTGCATTCATAAATGCAGTTGATAAAATCAGTCCGCTTTCTGTATCTTGAGAAAATTTGCGTATCATTGCGTACACCTTATTAATCACAATGAGCACAGCTAATAAAATGGCAGAAAAAATAAGCATATACATATACTGAATATCAATTGTAGTGTCATAAAACGTATCAAATACAAGCGCAGGTGTCATTACATAGAGCGCTACTGTCGACACCGGTTTAATATCAAGCATTTTGCGTTTTTGTAATATGTATCCTGTTACAAACACAAGCAGAACAGGGACCATGACCTCTAAAAATATCTCCATAAAGTAACCCCCTTTGACGTCAAAGGCAGACGCAACCTTCATAATGCCACGAAATGTAAAAGGTGTATAGAGCGGAAACGACCAGTTAAATAAACAGTGCTTAGATTTAGTACATTTGCAATACCCTTTTAAAATCTCTTTATTTCTCTATGCATCTCCTCCTATCATCCCCTGTCACAATAGGGATGATAGGATTTCTGACAATTCGAAAAAGAGCGGCAAATGTTTCAAATCTGATGGAATCTGTAAGATATGCAAGCATTAAGCACAGCGTGTATGCTCAGCCACACTCAATGCCACTTCATAGAAATTAACCGGAATTAATCGCAAACAAAGCCATTTGAACTTTTCTAGTGACAACCGTATGATAAAAATGTGATTGCATTTAACCCGCTAATTTTGGGGTTTTGAGTTACTTTGCACGTGGTACCTAAATTAGTGGCAATTAATTAAAACAAAGGTGGTAAAAACATGAATGCAAATACGGCAACGTTAACTCCTGAGGTAAAAGTTGAGACGTTGACGTTCGAAAAGCCGACCGTTGAAGATGGAGCTCAAATGTGGGAGCTCGTAAAATCTGGAGGGCTCGATCTTAATTCTTCCTACAAGTACATTATGATGTGCGAATATTTCGCCGAAACTTGTGTGGTGGCAAAAGAAGAGGGCAAAGTGGTCGGATTTGTGACAGCATTTATCCCACCAGAGAAACCAGACACAGTATTTGTTTGGCAAATTGGTGTAGACAGTTCCCAACGAGGAAAAGGGCTTGCTTCTCGCATCTTGGATGTTTTACTTAACAGAGAAGCGTGTGAAGATGTGAAATTCTTAGAAGCAACCGTAACACCGTCAAATGATCCTTCTCAGAATTTGTTTAGAGGGGTGGCAAAAAAGCACCGCACCAAATGCCGGGTGTCGGAATGCTTTGGGGAAGAGCTTTTCCCTGGTGAAGGCCATGAAGAAGAGTTAAACTTCCGGATTGGACCTCTCCGTAGATAAGTTGTTGAAGTAACGTTTAAAACCATTACTAATAATTAAAGGAGTCAATAAACGATATGAATCGTAATGACATGAGCATTTTTGAAACGCGTGAATCTGAAGTTCGCAGCTATTGCCGTGGCTTTCCTACTGTATTTGATAAAGCAAAAGGGCACAAACTCTGGGATATGGATAATAAAGAGTATGTAGACTTCTTTTCTGGAGCCGGCGCCCTGAATTATGGACACAATGATTCAAAAATGCAGGAAAAGCTTGTGGAATACATTACACAAGATGGAATTACTCATTCCTTAGATATGGCTTCCAAAGCAAAAGGAGAATTCCTCGAGACTTTTCAAGATGTCATTTTAGAACCTCGTGACATGGATTATAAAATCATGTTCCCAGGACCTACGGGGACTAACACAGTAGAAAGTGCGTTAAAGCTTGCCCGCAAGGCAACCGGACGCCAAAACGTCATCAGTTTCACGAATGGCTTCCACGGGATGACAATCGGTGCTCTTTCAGTAACCGGTAATGCCTTCAAGCGAAAAGGGGCCGGCATTCCATTAAATCACACTGTAACCATGCCATATGATAAGTACTTCGGTGACACTGGGCAACAACTAGAATATGTTGAGCAATTCCTCGATGACAATGGCAGTGGCGTTGATCTCCCGGCAGCGGTCATTTTAGAAACCGTGCAGGGTGAAGGCGGATTAAATGCTGCTAGTAACGAATGGTTACAAGGCATTGAAAAGATTTGTCGTGAGCGCGATATCCTGCTCATTATTGACGATGTTCAAGCAGGCGTAGGCCGCACAGGTACATTCTTCAGTTTTGAGCCGGCCGGTATCCAACCAGACATTATCTGCTTATCCAAATCTATTGGCGGATATGGCTTGCCGCTTGCTCTTACTCTTATTGCTCCTAAGTATGATATTTTTGCACCTGGGGAGCATAATGGTACATTCCGGGGAAATAACCCGGCGTTTGTAACAGCAACAGCTGCTTTAGAGCATTGGAAGGATAACACTCTCGAGAAAAGTGTACAAGAAAAATCAACAAAAATCACGAACTTTTTACAGGAAATGATTGAAAAATATCCTGAACTTAAAGGTTCATTACGTGGACGTGGTTTCATGCAAGGTATTTTCTGTGATGTTGAAGGACTGGCTGAGAACGTAGCAGAGAATGCCTTTAAGCATGGGCTCATCATGGAAACGGCCGGTGCAGAAGATGAAGTCTTCAAACTCTTCCCACCAATTACTATTGATGATGCTGGCCTGCAAGACGGCCTAGACCGATTGCATGAGGCTATTAAAGATACTGTTCATAACAGCAACCTTGTAACTTCTTAATTCAGTCTAAATAATGTAAATCCATCTAACAACTACTGGAGGCTTAACTATGAAAGTCGTAGATCTTAACGATATTGTTGGCACAGATCAAGAAGTGGATAATGGCAATTGGGTGAGCCGTCGCTTACTTCTTAAAAAAGACGGCATGGGCTATTCTGTACACGATACCATCATTCGAGCAGGTACTGAAACTCATATTTGGTACCAGAACCATCTAGAAGCCGTATACTGCATTGAAGGAGAAGGCGAAGTTGAAACACTCGCTGATAACAAAGTTCACCCTATTAAAGCAGATATGCTGTATTCACTGGACCAACATGACGAACATTTACTGCGCGCTAAAACAGACATGCGCATGGTTTGTGTCTTTAACCCACCGATCAGCGGTCGGGAAGTTCACGATGAAAACGGTGTTTATCCTGTAGATGTCGACTAAATAAATCGGAGTCACTTATTAAGAGACCCTTCTCACAAAGGTGAAAAGGGTCTCTTTTTGCATGATTGTTAACTTGGCGGATCTTTTACCTATAACGAAAAATGCACTTTATTTTATATTGAACTTACGAGAAGCTTTTTATATGCTAAAAGAATAAAAACTTAATTGTTTACTTACTCGAGCTACTTGACTCCCTAAGTAAGGAAAGGATTTGTTACGATGTTGGAATTTGGGATGGCCACTCTTTTTTTAATGCCGCTTTTGATATTCTTGCTTCTTTTTATTTTAAATATTATTACCAGCATATGGGCATATAAAGACTCGATTAGGCGAGGAAACAGTAAAGAATATGCATTGCTGATCCTGCTTGGCACCTTGTTCTTTCCCATTCTTGGACTTATTATTTACCTCTTAATCCGAAATAAATAAGAGTAGTTGTTACTATGCAGGTCCTCTTTTCCGCACTATTGGCCAAAAAAAATGAGCGCGGAAAAGAGATGAACTCTTTCGCCCTCACTCATTGTTTGCTTCTAGTTCCTCATGTTGAGTATAAGCATCAGCTTTATCAGCCAGTCGTTCTGGTTCCACCACGTCCCAATCAATGGAAGCTAGTGTTTCCTCTGTCATGGTTAAAGTGAATAGTTCGTCATAATAGGTTTCCCCTTGATCCGGTTCTACAAAAAACTCCCACTCCAACGTATACGCATCAAATTC
Source organism: Salsuginibacillus kocurii DSM 18087 (assembly GCF_000377705.1). Taxonomy (GTDB): domain Bacteria; phylum Bacillota; class Bacilli; order Bacillales; family Marinococcaceae; genus Salsuginibacillus; species Salsuginibacillus kocurii. Next base: position 29,065 of record NZ_KB898627.1, read on the forward strand.
ATTGAGTGATTGAAATTGAGCTAATAAGCGTGCGCTTGTTGTCATTGTACTCGACTTAATCAAATCAGTAGTAACATTGTCACTTGCTGTTAACAAAAGATGTACATGTTGTTCACCGTAGTCATCGGTTCTTACCTCTAAGTCTTGCAGCACCTCATGACCTTCTGAAGTAGTAACTCCCAGCTCTTCTTGCACCAGCCACTCTATTTCCTCTGTTGGCTCTTCAATATGGTCTGGCATGTCTTCAGACACAAGCTGTTCAGGTCCTTCCATTGGGTCTGCCATAATTAGAAAAAGCAATAGAAAACCAAGGGAAGCAGCAAAGGCAATACTAGCTAATTTGACAGGACGGTTTTCTAATTCTTTTCGCCTTGGCCAAGTCACCAGTGTGTAAAATATGCTAAATACAGCAAAGACACCGGCTATGACAAATGCAGCGAATGCCAGCACTGCCATCAGGGCATCTCCTTTCTATCTGAGCCACCGTTAATGACCTACCTTTCTCCATGTCATTAACGGTGTGACTAATCTACCTTATTCGTCCCACAAAGTTACTTTTTCCATTTTGTCGCCCGGCTTGATAGCTAACACGTCTTCAAGACCGGTAGTTACTTTTCCAAACACTGTATGGACGCCATCGAGATGAGGCTGAGCTTCATGAGCTATAAAAAATTGACTAGAACCGGTATCACGGCCAGCATGGGCCATGGAAAGTGAGCCCGCTTCATGTTTGTGCGGATTCTGATCTGTTTCACAAGGGATCGTTTCTCCACTTCCACCTGTACCATTTCCAAGCGGGCAGCCTCCTTGTGCGACAAAACCAGGAATAACACGATGGAAAGTTAAGCCATTATAGAAGCCTTCATTCGCTAGCTTCTCAAAATTCTTTACAGTTACCGGAGCATCCTCTGGAAAGAATTCAATCTGTATTTCTGAACCATTTTCCAATGTTATTGTTCCTTTTTTCATGTACAAGACCTCCTGCATATTTTCTATATGTCCAGCATAAGCTTACATTTTTACAAAGGCTATTATACGCATCATTTCCTGGATTTGCACGTACCATACAAAACGTTCACCAGATAGTTAGAAATTTAATAAAAAGATAATTGCTACTGACAAGCCAAAAGCAAAAAGCCCTGCCTTTACCCCGGGGAGAGCCCTCAGGGGTTGAAGACAGGGCGGAAAAGCTTCGTTATTCTGCTTCTTTTGCAGCTTTAATCGCTGCCTCATAATCAGGATGCTCCGTTGCTTCAGGCACATACTCTGTATAAGTGACTTCACCATTACTGTTAACCACAAAGACTGAACGAGCAAGAAGGCGCAATTCTTCCATTACTACTCCATAAGCTGTGCCAAATGAAAGGTCTTTATGGTCTGAAAGTGTAGTGACATTGTCAATGCCTTCGGCAGCGCACCAGCGCTTTTGCGCAAATGGCAGATCTGCGCTAATGGTCAGTACTTCTACATTATCAAGCGCTGCAGCTTCTTCATTGAAACGTTTCGTCTGGGCATCACATACGCCTGTGTCAATGGATGGGACAACACTGATTAATACTGTCTTGCCTTTATAATCTTGTAGGGTCTTTTCCTCTAGACCAGTGTTTAATACGTTGAAATCAGGAGCTTTATCCCCTGCTTTCACTTCATCTCCAATTAAAGTCATAGGCTTGCCTTTAAATGTTACATTAGCCACTCTAATCCCTCCTAAAAGGTATATGTACATATACTATCTTGCGGAATATGAAAGCAAATTGCAACCATTACGCAAAAAAACAAAAAAGGATACATACACATTAATGTGTAGTACCCTGTTTAGCCAGGTTTCAAACATCAAACTGGCGGTTCTCCCAGTGGTCCCTGCGGCCCGTTAGAAGCTGGCGGACTTGGGGGGGTTGGGTGACTTTTACCTTTTCGCTCAATCATGTTCTGTATTTTTTCAACAACTTGGGGAGTAAACTCTACCAACTTTTCATAAAGATGAGTCGTATTATCAAGGTGGACAGTTCTTACGCCTTTGCTGTTTACGATTAAAAATGCAATTGGAGTAATGGAAACTCCTCCACCGCTTCCTCCGCCAAATGGGTGGTCTTGCCCTTCTCTAGTCCTTGCTACGACAAATTCACTACCACCAGCTGCAAATCCAAATCCTACCTTTGAAACAGGAATAATTACACTTCCATCCGGCGTTTCTACAGGGTCGCCAATGATCGTGTTTACATCAACCATTTCTTTCACATTTTCCATAGCTGTTTTCATTAGACCTTGAATCGGATGATCACTCATTGTTTGTCCTCCTTTTTTGCATTTCTCTTATTTGCTGAAGAGCTTTAACAACAGCTCGCAAATGTCGGACCAAAGGGATTGCTACCCATACAGTTTTTCCAACCTTCACATTTCCCATACATGCCAATGTCGATTGAGTATGCCACCTGTCGTAAATGGGAGAAATATGAAGGTGAGGATGGCACGTTAACGTCGAAAGCCACGACATTAAACCAATACTCGATCCCTTAACCGCCCAGAGAGAACCAACTATTTTAGCAGAAAGCGGAGCATCTGGCGTGCCTACTTCACTGATCCATTTAAAAGAAGTAACCTGGATAGTTTTTAACATTCTTCTTATGTTCTTTTGCAGCTTTGGCACTTCTTGAACAATGATATTTGCCATTTTTAATTGCTGAATAAGATCCGAAATAGTCTCTTCTTCATATGATTCATCCATGCCTTGTTTTGATAATTCACGATTTTTGAAAATTAAAGCGCCCTCTTCATTGATCGCAATTAAAGGCACTTCCCATTTTTTTTCAATGCGCCCTTTCCATAGCCAAACACGTATCGTTAATTGATCGTCATCTGACTGATGTTCATAATTTACATGAAAGTATACCGTGGTAAGTAATATACCTAAAGCAACCACCATTAATAGTAATGTTATTCCTATAAAAATCCATATCATAACTCACAACGCTCCGCTTTTTTTCTAACTTTCCCACCTTCACGTATACTTATACATCATTTACCAGCATTAATTCTTTTAATGGGAGTAACAACAAAAAAACTTCGCCTCTTTACTAAAAGAGACGAAGCGTTTGAAACAGATTTATTTACTCTACGTGTACAACTTGCGTGTCCGCAAACAAATCATGGATTCCTTGTTTCTTGGGATGAAAAGCTACCACAATGTAAAGCACATTGGTAATAATAAGTGAGCGGTGAATAAAGCGACCAACAACTTCGCGAAACATAATATCCGACCATGTTAATGGCTCACCCGTTAATGTAGCAACTCGGAGCCCAAATACCATTTTCCCAAGAGTCTGGGTAGTAAACTTTGTCATGAGAACAAAATATATATAAGCTGTTAATGACGTTAAGATCCCTTGCAAACTTAAGATACCAAATAAAGAAAGGTTGATCTCAGTAAACAAGAAAATAGGAGAGATTAACAATCCATTTATACTGGCTACAATGGCAAGATCTAACAAGTAAGCCCAAAATCGCATCCAAAACCCTGCACTGCGCTGCCATACTACTTCTCCATCTCGGGGCGGGGGCGTTTGCTCCTCACTAGAAGCGGCAGAGGAAGTGTGGCGTTCATCTATAGTCATATCCATTCCCTTATTCCCCCTTCCTTAAGAACCTTCCTGATATAAATACATCGGTCTGTTAGCACCATGGTCCCCTAATAATTCTTGGACAGCTAGTACTGTCAAATCGTCACCGATTAACTGCTGGGCCCCTAACTGAAACAATGTATTAAAACCAATATGCTGTTCGTATTCAACCGCCCGGGCATTTGGAATGTCTAGCTCTTCTCTCATATTATCTAAGGTGTCTTCTAAAGTCCCTAGATTATCAACCAAACCATTTTCTAACGCTTGATTTCCACTAAAAATACGGCCATCAGCTACATCGCCAACTTCATTTTCACTAAAATCGCGCCCTTCCATAACCACCTCTAAAAAGTCCTGGTACAAATCATCAACCATGGATTGAAGAATATCACGCTCGTCATCTTCTAAATCAGCCGTGGGATTTGTTATGTCCTTATAAGGCCCTGACGTAATCGAATCTAACTCAATCCCCAGATCTTCAGCCAATCCTGAAGCATCAATGTGCTGCATAATGACGCCGATCGAGCCTGTAATTGTGCCTTCGTGTGCAGTGATCTGCTCAGCCCCTGCTGCCAAGTAGTAACCTCCAGATGCTGCCATGCTGCCCATGGATACATGTACCGGAATTCCATGTTCTTCCTGTGACTCAATCACACGATCATGTATTTCTGCACTTTCTACTACACCACCGCCCTGGGAATTAACACGGATCACAATACCATCAACTGAGTCATCAGCCATTGCTTGATCAAAGGAACGCAAAAACTCACGATGATTGTATCCCGCTCCAGAAAACATACCTAGTTCCCCTGTATCTTGGATCATACCATTTATTTCTAAAACTGCTATCTTTCCTGGCCCGGACTCATCTCCAATTTGATTTTCACTTATCTCGTCATCTCCCGTTTGAAATCCATCTCCAAGGGCACCGGCAGTGATCGATGCGAACGTTTGAAAACCAAGTGACACAAATATTAGTAGGCCTGCAAGCAGCAAAGCCAGCCAACGTTTTCGATTCACAAAAACTCCTCCTTCATTATCTGAATTTAATACAAAATGCATCCTATTTACTTACGCTTTTTCGTACATAATCGTTTCATCTACGATTGTATGTGTAACATTTGCTGTTAAAAGGTTATCAGCTGGCTCTGTCAACAAGTCAACGTTTAACACGGTAAAGTCCGCGGCATAACCTGGAGCTATTTTTCCGTATGTGTTTTCTTCACCCATTGCCTCAGCGCTACCCTGCGTGAAAAGTTTAACTGCTTCATATGGCGTTAATTTCTCTTGCGGCTGATAGCCTTCGTGCTCTTCCTCAGGTTTTTTTCGAGTAATAGCGGCATGAAGACCGAGCAAGGGATCTACCGGTTCAATTGGGGCATCTGATCCGCCTGCGCAGCTAATCCCTTCTTTCAACAAGGTTTTCCATGCTAAAGCAAAAGGCAGCCGCGTTCCCCCTAGTCTTTCCTCAACCCACGGAAAATCAGAAGCTAAAAAACGGGGCTGGATATCACAGACAACTGGCAGCTGTTGTAACCTTTGGATTAAATCTTCTCGCAGCACCTCCACATGAATTAAGCGGTCCTTTAAACCAGATGCGGGAGGGTGTGCTTCAATTGCATCCAGAGCATATTCAAGCGCAAGATCGCCAATTACATGAATCGCTACAGGCATATTCATTTCACGGGCAGATTGTACAAGTGCCTGTAACTGAGTTTCAGTATGAATCGCCACGCCTGAATTCTCTGGAGAGTCATTATAAGGAGCAGATAGGAGAGCTGTTCTTCCCCCTAACGCTCCGTCAGCAAAAATCTTAAGCGCTCCAAACGATAAAAATGAATCTACAGCACCGCTTGTCCAGCCTTGAACCTCGAAGTCGGACTGGACTTCATGGTGGACCAACAGATGAGCTCGGAATTTTCTGGACTCTCCATCAATGACGCGCTGAAAGGTTTGAAATGTACGCTCAAAACTCCCGTAATAACTCAGATCTTCCGTATGGCCGCCCGTTAATCCTTTTTCGAACATATGATCAACTGCAGTTTTCAACGCCTCATCCAGCAGCTGGTCACTAACTTCTGGAACTACTTTCTTCACCAAGTCTTGGGCTGTGTCTAATAAATATCCCGTGGCGATGCCGTTTTCGTCTCTTACGATCACCCCACCTGGAGGGTCCGGAGTGTTTTCATCAATCCCTGCTAATTCTAAAGCATGAGAATTAACTACAACAGCATGGCGGCAGATACGCGTAAGCATGACAGGGCGTCCTGGAGCTAATTCATCCAATTCGTTTCGATGAAAGATCTTTCGGTCCGGCAATTGGTTTTCATTCCATCCTTCACCAATTAACCATTCTTCTGGTAACAATTCATCATGTTGCTTTTTTATGCTTGCTATGATTTGTTCTGAAGAGAATAACATCGATAAATCAAGCCGCAGCATTGCTTCTCCTACACCAATCATATGTAAATGACTGTCAATAAATCCTGGGTACATCACGTTATTTTCTAAATTAATCTCTTGGTTGATTTCAGTATAATATTTGTCTAAGATTTCTTCTTTACTGCCAACATATCGAACCACTCCATCCTGAGTGAATACAGCTTCAGTCATATCTGTCTCAGACCGAAGCGTCCTCACTCTGCCGTTATACCAGAGAGTACCCATCCTTGCTTCCCCCCGTCATCGGTTCTTCTTTTCTTCATTCAATCAAGATTTTGGCTAAATTGTAAAGTAAGACGACTACAGTAATTCATCCATTTTTTGATCGCGTTTATTCTCTCTTGTAATCGCTAAAGTCTCTGTTCGTGTAACAGCATCCTCCACTAAATCAGAGAACTGAAAAGAGGACTCTATTGCGCTTACTTTTTCACGTTTTGGTTTAGTTTTGGCATCAGTAGGCGCAAACACCGTACAACAATCCTCATGCGGTAGGATGGAAGTTTCATACGTGCCAATGGAGTGCGCTACATCAATTACTTCTTGTTTATCATCGGAGAGCAGCGGCCTTAAAATTGGCAAGGTTGTCACTTCATTGATTGCATTCATGCTTTCTAACGTTTGTGAAGCGACTTGCCCTAGATTCTCTCCATTTCCAATCGCTAAAATGTCCTCTCTCTCGGCAATTCGTTCAGCGATCCGCATCATCATTCTTCGCATCACAGTCATCATGTATTGGGAAGGTATATGCTCTTTCATCGCTATTTGCATCTCAGTGAAAGGAACAACATGAAGGCGGATGGTACCCCCATAGGTTGCAAGAATTTGGGTCAGGTCTTCCACTTTCTGTCTCGCTCTCTCATTTGTATAAGGCGGAGTGTGGAAGTGGATCGCTTCCACTTTTGTGCCTCGCCGCATTAATTTATAGCCAGCTACAGGACTATCGATGCCTCCTGAAAGCATAAGAAGAACTTTCCCGCTTGTCCCTAACGGCAGGCCTCCTACAGCTTCAATTTTGCCATAACTGATATAAGTGCCTTGTTCTCGAACTTCTACTTGAATTAAAACATCAGGATTTTTAAGGTCAACGCCTACCCCTTCAGTATTACGTAAGACGTGAGCTCCAATTTCTGGAGCTAATTGCTCCGAACCGATAGGGAAATGTTTATAAGCTCTTCTGGCCTTAATTTTTAATGTTTTCGGATTGCCGCCTGCTTCATGAAATGCCTGCAGTGCCCCTGCTTTCATTTCTTCCACATCATTTGGCACTTTAAGCGCAAAACTTAACGAAGAGATACCGAATACATGTTTCAATTTAGCTATGAGTTCATCAGGGTCTTCTTCGTTAATTTCCACTAAAATTCTTCCATACGTTTTCTTCGTTCGAGCTGTTGGATGTCCTTTTAGTGCATGAATAATATTTTCTTTCAGCTTATTTTCAAAAGCTGAGCGATTTTTTCCTTTTAATGCCAACTCTCCATAACGTACGAGAATGTGGTCTAGTTTCATGTCGTTGTCTCTCCCATCACTTGGCGTAATTCACGTAAGCTTTGTTTCAACGTATCTATAAAAGTCTCTATTTCTTCAGGCCTGTTTAAAAATGATAAACTAATTCGAATAGCACTTGAGGCTAGTTCTTCACCTAAACCTGCGGCCATTAGTACTGGACTCGGCTCAAATAATTTTGTAGAACAAGCAGACTTCGTTGAAACGTGAATGCCATTGTCCGTTAATGATTGCACGAGTACTTCGGGTTTTAACCCAGGTATAGAGATGTTTACTATGTGAGGGGCACTGTTTGTTGCAGGTGTGTTTACAACTACACCGTCTATGAGCTGCAATTCAGTTAGTAATCGTTGCTTTAAATGTTCTAAATACAACGGATCCTCTTTTGCCTGCGTGAGCGTTAAACGCAATGCCTTAGCCATCGCTACTGCCCCTGCCACGTTTTCTGTTCCCGAACGCCACCCCTGTTCATGTGCTCCACCATGTAGAAGGGGAGCTAGATCAAGACCTTTTCTTACATACAATAATCCAGTACCTTTTAACCCGTGAAATTTATGAGCAGAAATTGTACACAGGTCCACTCCATCTATTTTCGTAGGAATTTTACGTTTACCCACCCCTTGAACATGGTCGACATGAAAATGAGTGGTTGTTCTTGATTTCAGATAGTTTCCAATTTCCTCAATCGGCTGTAGTGTACCCAGTTCATTATTGACAGACATAATGGAAACTAAAATAGTATCTTTACGAACAGCTTCCTTTACTGCCTGCAAAGAAACTCGCCCTTCTTCATCTACAGGTAAATATGTTACGTCAAACCCTAATTGTTCAAGAAAGACAAACGGCTCTTTAACCGACGGGTGTTCCACTTTGGTAGTGATAAGGTGCTTACCGCGTTGGGCATATTGCATGGCAATTCCTTTAATCGCTAAATTATTGCCCTCTGTTCCTCCAGAAGTGAATATAATTTCACTCGCTTCTGCCCCAACCCAGTCCCCAATTGCAGTTCTAGCTTTGTGTAACAATGCTTCTGCTTCTTTGCCTAAATGATGTAAAGAGGATGGATTGGCATAATATTGATTTACGGCCTCTTGAAAAGTCTCTACCACTTGTTGGTACGGTTTCGTGGTAGCACTATTGTCTAAATAGACCATTTAAAACGTACTCCTTTTTCCTGCTCAATTGAGCTCATTTTGCAAATAACTAATCATGTGCAACAACTTATCTTATCATATTATCATTGCTCTCTAAAGAATCATACACCTCCAGGAAGCTTAACAGGATCCTCTGTACCTTACTTTACCAATCGTAAAAAAACACTAGAGGTGCAAATGTACCTACAAGCAGAAGCACTAGGAAAAGAAAAAATCCAGATTTGTTTGTGCAGTGGCTTCCTGACGACGTCAGCGACAAAGATAACACAGCGAATATCCGGGGGACAGGAAGCTAGCAGACCCCGCAGAGCGCTAACCTGCGGAGGCTCTCCCGTGGAAATGGCGGTACGGAGGACTATCAACGAGAAGCTTAGGTTTTTCAATACGTATAATAAAAAATCCTTTCTTCTAGTAAACATGAAGATACTACACTCCGTGTTTACGCAAGAAAAAAGGATAAATAAATATAACCGGCCTTCCCGCTCCCCCTCATAGGGGAGGCAAGTACATCACCGTTTATTATTCTTCAAGCAGTTCAAGTGCTTCATCAATTGTCAGGGAACCATCGGAAGATATAGCTTCAACCTCATCACTAGTTATGGTTCGATCTTCTGATTGATCCTTGGTCTCATCGGATGTTTCCTTCTCGTCCTCATCTTCTTTTTCATCCGCAAAGGCTGTTTCCCTTGGTTCTTCCTCGCCTTCAGACGGCTCATCTTCTCTATCATCAGCTGCTATATTATAATGATCATCCAATTCATCGGCTAAAGCTTTTCGCTCGTCTTCAGTTAACTCTTCATTTGGCTGAGAATTCTCTAGAGGAGAAGCAAGCAGGAAGACTCCGCCCCATACGACCATAAACATTACTATAGATACACTAAGAAAGCCTACTTTCATGGCGGATCTTCACTTCCTTTGTTTTAGTTAAGGCTATACTACCACAAATGACGTAGATTTTGAACAGTAAGCAAAACTATTTTCCTATACTATACAGCATCTGACGTTATATCGTTGGACATAAAAAAGAAGGCCTTATTCAGCCTTCTCTTCTAAGCTTTTCTCTATTTCCGATATAACGTGAGGGACTCGTTTCTCCAACGGAGAGCGTGCGATTTGAATGGCCTCATCATAGGATCCGTTTCTAAATTGTTCTTCAGCTTCGTGCAAGACTTGATTGAGTTCATTGTCGCGTGAGCGATAGCGATTTCCGTACTGAATTAAACGTTCGGCTCTTTCCGCCTGCGTCAACGTAACTTCAAGATGTTGCGTTGCTCGTTTAACTTGCTGATTGGCCTGTTCCAATGTTGCATTTACAGAGCTCATTTCCAGTGGCACCTCTTTTAACTGACTGCTTGATTGATTAAGTTTTTCTGCTGCTTCTTGAAATGATTCAATCAAATGAGATGGCACTTTGGGCAGCCGGCTTTTTTTCAGCTTCTGCTCGCTTTCTCTCAACTGTTGACGCAACGACTTCATCGTATCAATGGCAATTAATTCATCTTTTCGCAAGGTCTTCATTTGCTCTCTTGATGCTTCTATTTTTTCTTCACTCTGGTCGAGACGTTCCTCTAAATCCTGAACATGATTTTCTAAAAAGGAATATGCCTGCTTATTGTGTTCTAACTTGTCCAAAGCCACTCGCCATTCTTTTGTGGCTTCATCCAGTTCCTTGCCGACTTCATCCTGACGGGATTGTTCCGTTGCTTCTAAACGGTAACTCTGTTCTACTTTTGCTCTTTCTTGCTGTAATTGTTTCAGAGCTTCTTGCAACGTTTCCAGGCGCTCATTTAAATACTGAGCTTTATTTTCAACATATTCTCTTGCCTCAACTTCTTGTTCTAATTCTTGATACGTTTTTTCAACATCCGCTTGGACCGTTTCAATCAACTCAGCAGCTTCCTCCACCTTCAGTTCTTCAATGATCGTCCCCACTTCTTTAAGCGAATGTTCGACTCTATTGAATCTCGTAGGCAATTCTAAATGCTCAAGGGGGTAATCCTGCTCTTCCATTTCAGCCATCCCTGCTCGTAATTCTTTCAGTTGTTTCGGCAGCTCAACTTCGATTTCAACCAACTGCGCAGGAATCAAAGATACATAGTTCGCTTGCTTTTCCAGCTGCTCTTCCATCTCTTTTAATATTTCCCGCGCCCTTATGTAATTGCCCTCTGACATTTCATCATCAAACGTTTGTAATAAAACTTTTACGTTCTTTAGTTCTTCCTCGATAAGGCTCGTTGCTCTACCTAATGAACGCCAATTCATACTCACTTCTCGATTTAAATGCTCATATTTAGCCCTTATCTCTTCAATTTCCAAGCGGTTTTTTTCTTCACTATTTACCAGTTCATTCACTTCTGTGAAGATCTGATCGATATTGTTCTCAATGCGTTCTAGTTTCACCTTTGTCTCTTCCGCATGTTTTCTTGCTTTTTTAAAACGGTATTTATTCGCCCATTCTTCAATGTCATATAAGTCTTCCTCAAATTCAGGCAACTCATCTTCCACAATATGGTCCCACATTCGACGCCATTGTTCGAATTTCTCTTCTGTTTCGCCAGAGACTTTAAGGCCTTTAACTTTGCCTATTTCCTCCGCCACCGCTCGCTGGCTTATATCCATCTTTTTCGCTTCTAATTCATCGACCAACCGGTATACTTTTCTTCGTGCAAACGCGCCATAACCGATAAACGCGCCTAAAAGCAATGCTAAAATGATTATATATTCCATTGAGTTTCACTCCAGTTTGTCTGAGCCTAAAATATGTATGTTGCTTCCTATTTCATAACGGTCAAATACTTTCCTTGAGCAAGCAAAGTCTACCTATAGGTTTAAGAATTATATTTCGGGATTTACAGCATAAACCCTTTAAATTTTCCGGAATTTTATAATTTCCGTGCGTAAACTTGTTTTTCCGACAATCTTTACGAATAAATAAATCCATGCTTTACTGAAGAAACATGGTAAATTGCACAGAAAGATGCATGCTTCTATCCTAACATGGATTATGCTGTAAAAGAGTAATGAGATAAGATTTTTTGGAGGAATTCGTAATGAAAATAACACACGATGGTCATGTACATACCCCTTATTGTCCACACGGCAGTGACAGCGCACTACATGCATATATAGAAACAGCCATCACGCATGGGGTGAAGAGTATGACTTTCGCTGAACATGCTCCTCTTCCCCAAAGTTTTCAGGACCCTGTCCCAACAAAAGACAGTGCCTTGCCACCAGAGCAGCTCGAGGATTATATGAGGGCAGTACAAACTGTTAAAAAACAATATGCTACTGATATTACAATTTATTTAGGTTTAGAAGTAGATTATCTAGAAGGGTTTGAACATGAAACGAAGCATTTTCTAAATCAAGTTGGTCCAGAGTTGGATGACAGTATTCTATCTGTTCATTTTATTAAACATAAACAAGGGTGGACATGTTTAGACTACAGTCCAGATGCTTTAAACGAACTAGTCACAATTACAGGATCAATGGAAGAGGCGACAAAAAAATATTACGGAACAGTTCTTCAATCTATTACTGCTGAAATGGGCAGCTTCAAACCTAGAAGAATTGGCCACCTTACTTTAATTCGTAAATTCCAACATCAAATACCCGTCCCAGAAGAAATTGAAACTCCATTTTTAACAGACATTTTTAAACGTATGGCTGAGGAAAAATTACAGTTAGATTATAACGGAGCCGGTATCTTAAAACCTGACTGTAAAGAAACATATCCTCCTGCAAACTGGGCAAAGAAAGCTGAGCAACTTGGGATTGAGTTAGTCTATGGCTCGGACGCCCATCATCCCAATGGTTTGTTCGGGGGCATAGATCGGTTAGCAAATGTACGTATAAACTCTCCTAACGCCAATAGTTAAACCTTATAACTCGACCTCTTTTGCAGAAGGCCACTTTCTTCTAAATAACGCCTGATATAGGCCGTATATTGTTTCAAAAATAATTGAGAGCGGGGTTCGAGGTGAAACACTTCTCTAATATACTCAGGGTGAAGAAACGGCATCGTCAACATGCTGCGGAGCTGCAAAACATCCCATTCGTCTGGCTCTTTGTTATTTACCCTCTGCCCTGAACTTTCGTCTAAAAGTTCATGTAAGATATAGCGCTCTTTCTGTAAATATGTGGTCATGACTTCTCTCATTAAAGTAGAATCTATCGTCATCTCCCGCAAAACAAAGCGTGCTTCTTGATGATGGTCTTGTTGGTAATTCAATAGAGAATGAACAACATGAATAAGGCGTAATTCCTCCTCTTCCTCTATTGGATTCGATTCAAGCACTGCAAGATACCCTTCAAGAAAATCCGTTACGATGTTTTCTAACAGACCTTGTTTACCACCAAAATGATAGGAGACATGGGCAATGTTCACATCTGCTTCAGCAGCAATCATTCGAATAGATGTACCGTGAAAGCCACGAACCATAAAAAGGGAAGCAGCTGTTGTTCGTATCCTTCGCTTTGTTTCTTCCCCGTTTCGCCTCATAATGCAAGCCCCTTCCTTATAACCCTCACAGTTTGAATATATAGAACTTCTGTTTTTCCCAAGAAATCCCTTCGAAGATTTAGCGACGGTCTTAGAGATGATTCTACACCTTAAGCTATGATATACTTTCATTATTCCAACATCCAAGGATAAATTGTAGAAACCTGCAAATCTAAAGACTTTGGGGAGAGTGAAAAAATGTTTGAACACATCACATACAGCGGCTCAATTGCTTCACAATATGACATGCTGATTAAACAACTTGATTCATTACTAGAAGGGGAAACAAACCGGACCGCCAACCTGGCAAATGCCTCAGCACTACTAAATCAATTTTTAGATAATGTAAACTGGGTAGGTTTCTATGAATATATAAATGGAGAACTTGTCCTCGGCCCTTTTCAAGGCTTACCCGCCTGTGTACGCATTCCGAATGGAAAAGGGGTTTGCGGCACTGCCCTTAACGAACAACAAGTAGTTAGAGTAGCTGATGTGCACAAGTTTCCAGGGCACATTGCCTGTGACGCAGCCTCTAACTCAGAAATCGTTCTCCCTGTTTTTATAAATGGAGAAATAGCAGGGGTGCTTGATATAGACAGCCCTGTCAAAAATCGCTTCAGCGCGGAGGAAGAAGAGCACCTCACTCGCTTTGTTGAGACACTTAGTCGCCACCTGTAAGGAAAAGAGACTGTCTCAAAAAATTCGATTAGAATATGAATACAAACATACACTTTGGATTTACGAGCCTTTAGCGGGAAAGCGGGCAGAGCTGCTGAAAAAGTCGATTTATTGCTATTTACAGTCATCATCAACTATTTCTTACACTAAGGTGAAATAGTTGATGAGACCGGGGCAAGTGAGTCCCTGGAAAGAGAAGTCAGGGCGACACCTTGCAGAGCAACGCTTGAAGCAACTTGCCCTCGACTTCCCCATGGAAAGTAAACTTGCTTAAGCACCATCAACCTCTTCCTCCAGGTTATTGTATAAAGGTGAATCGGTTCTTAAACGATAAGCAGTTTTTCAGCAGTCTCGAAAACAGTAGCTAAAACCCTGCAACGAGCGATTGCAGCTCTAACGAAGGCTAAAACGCTCTCCACGGCAAAGAAGAACGGCGCAAGGCACTGTCGCGCTTCTGTCTGTGATGAAAGGACGTATATTCCAGTTGCTTATTCCGAGAACGGACTTATGGGGTAGCGTCTATTTATAACAGTACTAAGCACCTCTAATTATGTTAAACTTCACGATTGAATTGTTTAATAAACGATTCATCAACGTCAATCACTTGAAAAGTGACCGAACTTCCGGCCAGTTCTTCCTGAACTATCCCGGCCACTTCTTCTACGTCCAAGCCCCCAACTCCAGTTCCTAATGCAGGGAGCGCCACACTGTTAACCCCTTCTTCTTCACAAAAATCCAGTAATGTAGCCAAACAGCGTCTTACCGAGTCATAGTTAGATGCTTCAGCCGGCTGCTCCATAGTCACCAAATGGATAATTCCCTTTACCGGCAGAGCCCCTGCTTTTGTAATGTAAATGTCGCCGGGTATTGGCTTCAGTTCATTGCATTGTTGCTTCGCCTCTTTTTCAATTGAATTCCCACCTGCCTCCCTTATTGCTTTTGCAACTCCACCGCCCATCGGCCCTTGAGCATTAGCTGCGTTACAAATATAATCAACGCTTTCGCATTGGGTCAGATCGCCGACTTTAGCTTCTATCACTTTTTTCACTCCTTGTTCAGTATGTAAATTACTTCCTGTATTCCCTTCTTATAAGTAGCTCAAACCCTGGGTTGAGTAAGTAACTGCATGATCCTTTGAAACTTCGCTTGTTGTTTCGGTTGTTCTACAGCTCCCTTTCCACAGACCGACCATCAGGTCTGACCAAACCTAACTCTCAGGGGCCTCCGGTCTATTTTTCTATGGTTATATCTCTCATCACATGTTAACGGAATTACAACCTATAAGTAACAATTAAAAGAAAAAAAGTAGGCTATTTTTACTAGGTACAATCCATGATATACTATATTTGTAAGTAGAACCTTGATTAATTAAATTTTTCACTTTTTGGTATTACGTTCTTATTCAAAGCTTTTGATTTTGCCTTCCACTCTTTCAATGTTATATGGAAAGGACGCTTTTAACTTATGGACATGTACCTCCTAGGAATTATAGGCTTTTTGCTCGTCCTCTTATGTATATTAACTATAAAATTGGCCCACTCCTATCGTTATTTTCACACCATTCAACGCACCTCTGAAGACATCATTTTTCGTATTGACTTAGTGCCTGTTCCTCGCTGGCGCTATGTTGGCAATTCATTTGAATTATTATACGGCATTCCTAGAAATGCTTTATTTAAAAATCCTTATCACCTTTTATACTTTGTCCATCCTGAAGACAAAGAGGAAATAATGAAGCTATTTAAAGGTCACGTTGATCCTAAACGCCCTTATTATTTTCGCTTCTATACAGCTTCTGGTTCCTTAATTTGGACAGAACAATACATCTACCCTTATTATGCTTGGACTGGCAAATTGAAAGGAATTACTGGCATATCACGGAATGTCACAGAAAAGAAACAGTTAGAAGAAAGGTTAGCCTGGCTTAGTTATCATGACCAATTAACGAACACTTACAACCGTAACTATTTTGAAGCTCATTTACTAGCTGAAGCAAATCCAGAAGAAAGCATTGGGCTTATCCTTTGTGATATGAATAATATGAAAGAAGTGAATGATAATTATGGCCATTTATCAGGAGACCGGGCCTTAATCCAGTTATCTGCTCTAATTCAAGCTACTGTACCTAAAAATGCAACTGTTTGTCGTATCGGAGGGGATGAATTTCTCATCTGGCTTCCTTCTACCAATGAAAGTACAGTGGACTACATTGCAGAGGAGTTAATCAAAGCGACAACTGACACCGAATTTAGTCAGCATGGCAGTAACGTCGCAATCGGTAAAGCATTCTCGCAAACCGCTGATGATATTCTGACTGTATTTAGAGAAGCTGATGACAATATGTACTTAATGAAACGAGCTACAAAACAATTCAAATCATTAAACATATAAAAGAGACTGCTTGTAAGGGCGCTTTATCTTACACTACAGTCTCTTTTTCTGTTAACAGAGCTTCTTAAATAGAACTGCTACTATACTACATAACGGGCTAATCTAGACTTCACCTCTTCGCTCAATGGTGTTGCCTTTCCCTTTTCAGTATCTAATTGGACAACTACCGCTTCCCCTGTAGCAATAGCTGTATTTCCATTTATTATGGTATGAGACAAAGTAAAACTGGACGTGCCAATATGTTTAACTTTTGATTCAAGGGTGATTTCAATGCCAAAATAACCTTGTTTTTTATATTCACAGTTGGTTGAGACTAACACATAAGGCCAATCATGAAGCGGCTGGTCAGCATTAATTAATTCCAAATCGTTGAACAGCTGTATTCGAGCTTCTTCCATGTAAGCAAAATAGCTCGTATTATTTAAATGTCCTAACGCATCTGTATCACAAAATCTAGGGCGAATCTGAGTGTGATGCATTACTAAATGCCTCCTTTTTAGTCGGTTAATTGAACAACTCCGGTACTGAAGATCATGAGTGTCATTAAGATTGGGGTGTGTTAAAAATTTCGTATAGGCTGCTTGATTGTAGATAAACAAACTACATAGTCCCTGCCACCATATGAGAGATCATAAACTGTATTATCAAATTCCAATAGAGAATGAACACTCATTCACCTTTTGAATGTACATTATTTTATTAGAAAATTCAAGGAATTCCCCCCCTAACAAAAATGCTTTCACCTTTATTACCTTGTTAACTAGATGACCCTGTTTCCTCTGGCTAGCCATCTATAAGGAAGGCAATAACAATGAAAGCATACTATGTTGAGCTATTTGCCCTATTCATTTTTGCTCGTAACCCGGCGAATATTATTATTCCAAAAATCACTGATTAATAAGTCTTCTTCATCAAATACCAGCCCATAAGGCCCTTCAATTTGTGCGTTTTCTTCTACTTTACTTTCAGTATGAGCCTCAAACCCTAACCACGCTTCCACATAACCGTTGTTTAAATCAACAACCCTTACGGCATGGTTATAAGTATCAGCCACAAAAAGAAGCTCATCAGCCATTAATTGGACATCACGGGGAAAATTAAAGGCTGCTTCATCTGCTTCTCCATCTTCTGCGCCCGGTTCAATATAATCGCTGTCCTCCATCAATTCTTCCCCAGCCCCTGCCAGTGTATCGACTTCTCCAGCTGGCGAAATGGTTCGTATTCGTTGATTGCCGCTGTCAGCCACATAAATGGTGCCTTCATCGTCTACTGTTAAACCATATGGCTCGCGAAACCGTGCTTCTTCCCCTATTCCATCTTCTAATCCACCGCTTCGCAAATAGTCCTCTTCTTCATAATCACCAGCTACAACGGTAAACTCATTATTATCTTCTAGTTTAATAATGCGATGATTGCCAGTTTCAGAAATGTATACTTCACTATTCGGGCCAGTAGTTATGCCTGACGGACGTTCAAGACCTTCAAGCACTGTATTCACTTCGCCATTTTCGACTGTTTTTATAGCCCCATTTCCTGTATCTGCTATATATACGGTCTCGGTTTCTGGTTCATATGTCACATCATGTGGGTTTACAAATGTTCCCTCAGCATTCTCTGCCTCTCCCCCTGCAAAAGTCGTCACTACTCCTTCCTCATCAAGCGAGCGAACTGCATTGTTGCCTGTGTCAGCAATTAAAACACCATGCTCATCTGCATGCGTCATTCCCGCTGGCATCGTAAATTCTGCCTCTTCTTTACTTCCTTCTTCGTATCCCTCTTTTTCATCTCCGATTGTCATTTCTATTTGAACTTCGCCAAACAGTTCAGCCACATCACTATCAAAGACAGTAAGAGAAACATCTTCTTTTGTATCATCATTTGTACAAGCAGTTAACACCATGAAACAACTTGCTAGCAGCCACACTTGTTGTTTTTTTGACATATTACTCGTCATCCTTCCTGCTGCTCAATTCTTATTACTCCCTTAATCATTTTCCGTATATAGCCAAATGTACAGTGAAGCATAGCTGTTGTAAGGACTCCACTGGGCTGCTTTATTGTAAAGTTCTGCTGGTGAAGGTTTCCGTTCCAGCTCAAGCCATTTCTTCAGCCCATTTTGTATGCCAATATCTTTTACAGGCAGCACATTCATGCGCCCAAGACCAAATAACAAGAAACACTCCGCCGTCCATGGTCCTAATCCTCGATATGACGTTAACGTTCGAAAGACTTCCTCATCAGACGCTTCTCTTAACATTTCTAAGTTTAATTCACCTGCAGCAATCGCTCTTGAAACATCAATCACATACTCTGCTTTACGTTGACTAAACTGAAGAGCTTTTAATTCTTCGACATTACAGGCAGCTATTCTTTCAGGTGAAGGATAAAACCAGACTTGGTTAATTTCTTCCCCGAATAATTTACAAAATCGAGAGGATAACGTATACGCAAATGCCATATTTAATTGCTGATGAATGATTGTCCTCATCAAAGAGCCATAAAGATCAAAATCACATACCAACGGAGTACCGTAATAGCGGTCAAACAATTTTTCTAATTCTGTGCCCGTAAAGTGATCTGTGATCTCTTCAAGAGAACGATCCCATAAAAAAATACGGCGCAACTCGCTAATTGTCTTATCTTTATTTGTCAGATCCGACTCTATAGTAATTTCTGTATGGTGTTTATTTTCATGTAACGAAAGTGTAACTGGTGCTTTTCTGCCGTCAATTTGCATAGGGACGTGCACTTTCCGATTAGCAATATCTACTGAATGAACGGGGTCCATGGCTAAGCGCTTCAACAAATAATCAATATGGTATGTACTTTTTGAGCATACAGTTTCTCTCCACATATAAATAACCAACTTCCTTTACGAATAGTGCCCCCCTTCTATCTTCCTTCCAGACATTGATAAAAAAGAGGAGAAACTTTTGGACATTGTAACATGCCTTCATAATTTCCTAAACTTACTACCTCGTAGGAGGCAGAAGCTTTGCTAAAATGGAAGAAGTACCAATTTTATTACATAACAAAGGGGTCGATTTTTTCATGTCAGTAGCAACAGATCTATTATCATTACGTGTTCTTGGCGAAGCATTAAAAGCCGGGGGGCAACAAGATGGCTATCAGCTTGCCGTCCAAAAACTTGTAAACGATTCATACTCTATTGAATGGGCCGGCATTTACCTTTCAAGTGGACAAGAAGCCAACTTGCAAGCATCTTCTGATGAAGAAAGTCCGGCTTTCGACGAGTCAAAAACAACATACACTTTCCCGCTTATTAACGAAGAAGAGGTAGAAAAAGGGTCACTCGTCATCCACACTGCTGAAACAGATAGCCTTGAAAAAGAGGACATAACTACACTACAAACCCTCGCCCAAAAACTTCCGGTCTAAATAGAGAAACATAACGAGCCGAGGGATAGAGACTGTCCATTATAAGTAAAACCAGCCGTGTTACTTACGGCTGGTTTTTTACACATTAGATGTTGCTTGCCTAAGTACTTATCGCCTTACTATTTGTAGCTGCTCCTACGTCGTCGGAGCAGCTACAAATAGATTTCCCCCGATACCAAACTTCCAATTAAAGGGAAAAGGAACCAAATCTTCTTTTGCTGCTAATTCATCTAGTGAACGGAAGGTATAGCCATCATTCTCTAAATCTGTGATCACACGCTCAAGTGCTTCTGCATTATCACTTGAAACGGAATGAAGCAGCATGACTGCCCCAGGATGAACTCTGCGCATAATTTGATGATAAGCATAGTCCGCCCCTTTTTGACGGTCGATATTCCAATCTACATAGGCGAATGACCAAAAAATAGTTGTATAGCCGAGCTCTTCGATCATCCTAAGTGTTCTCTCGTTGAACGTCCCACGAGGCGGCCGCACATATTTCACACCTTCTTTGTCTCCGGTTAAATCCTGGTAGTATTCATCGATTTCACCCAGTTCTCGTTTCAAACGCTCATCACTTACTTCTGGTAAGCTTGGATGGTGCCAAGAATGGTTTCCGACAGTGTGGCCTTCGTCCACCATTCGTTGAATTAATTCCCCTTCTTCCGAAATATAGTGTCCTGTCACAAAAAAAGCTGCCGGCACATTTTTCTCCTTCAAGACATCTAATACGTCCTCTGTGTACCCGTTCTCATATCCATTATCAAATGTTAAATATATATTTTTCTCATTGGCAGGCCCTTTATAAAACCCTCCATATTTTTCAAGCAATTTTTCGTAATGTGGTTCAGTCGTTGGCGGTTCGTTATTTTCAGCTGGTTTAAAATTCCAGTTATAGACGGGATCTGCTGCAACATCGTAAGTAAGAAACATGACTAAAAAGAGTGAGATTCCAATCATTATAAAGGCTTTCCAGAGCATATCCGCATCTCCTTGCGTTTTCCCATAGCATCCCTTAACATTCGGCCTTTTATACACTTGTTATGACGACAATTCAACTTCATTTTTTATAAATTCTTTACCGGTTTAAAGTGTAAAAATTTTGCATTAATGAAATTTGTTGAAAATTATTTTGGTTTAAACTATTCTCACTATAGTAAAATGGATTCAAATCAGTTACCTTTAAAGGGTATAATAGCCAAGGTTGTTTTAAGAAAGATTTCAGAAATTTTTCTATCATATACTTTTTGAAAGGAGTCTCATTATGGCTAAGAAACGTAAAGGGTTTTTTCAGCGTTTTTTAGATGGGATTGAGTTTGTAGGAAATAAACTCCCTCATCCAATTACGTTATTTGCCATTCTTGCCTTGCTCGTCATCATTGCCTCCGGGATTGTTGCCGGGGCAGGGGTTACTGTGGAACATCCTGGTGAAGAAGGCGAAATGGTTGAAGTGACAAACTTGATGAATGCTGAAGGAATCCAGTATTTATTCACTAGTATGGTTGATAATTTCATCGGCTTTGCTCCACTTGGTGTTGTGTTAGCCACTATGCTTGGAATTGGAATAGCAGAGCGAACAGGATTAATCAGTGCTGTCCTTAGAGGATTTGTTCTTTCAGTTCCGAAAGTACTTATTACAGCAGGTCTTGTATTTGCAGGTATTATGTCTAGTGTTGCCTCTGATGCTGGCTATGTTGTGCTCCCCCCATTAGGTGCTGTGATATTTGCTGCACTTGGGAGACATCCATTAGCCGGATTGGCCGCAGCCTTTGCCGGTGTCTCAGCCGGATTTAGTGCAAACTTATTTTTGTCTGCAACTGATCCGATGCTTGCCGAGTTAACTCGGGATGCTGCAGCTATCGTTGACCCTGACTATGCAGCTGGTATGAACATTGCGATGAACTACTGGTTCATTATCGTTTCTGTATTTATCCTTACCTTAATTGGTGCCTGGGTAACTGAACGAATCGTTGAACCTCGTTTAGGTGAATATACTGGAGAATACCGTGAAGAACTAACTGGATTAGAGAATGCGGAGAAGAAAGGCATTTTGTGGGCAGTTGTTTCTCTATTGATTTCTTCAGGACTTGTAGCCTTACTCATTGCTCCTCCAAACGCCCCAATGCGCGGAGAAGACGGGGCGGTTATTCAATCTCCATTTATGGAGTCACTTGTGCCGGTTATTATGCTTCTTTTCTTTATTCCTGGTCTTGTCTATGGAATTGTAACGAAAACGATCAAAAATGATAAAGATGTTGCAAACCAGCTCTCAGACACAATGGCTTCCATGGGTATGTTCATCGTTCTAGCCTTTACGGCCGGTCAGTTTGTTGCATACTTTGATGAAACAAACCTCGGTTTAATCATTGGTGTCTACGGTGCTGAATTCCTTGAAGCGATTCAACTAGAAGGTATACCACTTGTGATTGCATTTATCATTGTCGCTGGTATTATTAACCTATTCATTGGAAGTGCTTCGGCTAAATGGGCTATGATGGCGCCTGTATTTGTTCCAATCATGATGTATTTTGGCTTTTCACCAGAATTGACGCAAATGGCGTACCGGATTGCTGATTCAACGACCAATATTATTACACCATTGATGACGTACTTTGCGATTATTATCGCCTTCGCACAAAAGTATGATAAGAAAATGGGTATTGGAACGATGATTTCAGTTATGTTCCCGTACTCGATTGCCTTTACCATCATTTGGACAATTATGCTTATCGTTTGGATGCTTCTTGGCATTGACCTTGGGCCTGGTTCCCCTATTTATTATGAGGGATAATTCCCTAACCCATGCATGAACAATCAGCATAATAAGAGAAAGGTTCTCCTTCTAAATAAGAGGGAGAACCTTTTTTGTGTCACTAAACATTTAAATGAGTATCACGGTTGACATAATTAAAAATGTAGCTTTCATTTCGAAGTTCTACATGCGTGACCCCAGTATTCGTGAAACGGAAAGGGCGTGGGTAGGCGTGCCACTCTTCGCCGTGCAGCATGTACATAAGCAACATCGAAAGAAAACCGCCATGGGCTACAACTGCCACTATTTCACCTTCATGTTTACTTGTCAGCATATCGAGGAGCAGCTGGCAGCGTTTCGTAATCTCTTCAATGGTCTCTGCTCCATCCAATCCCGAAAGTAGTAAATCTTTACTCTGCAGCTCAGGGAAAGCTTCGCTAATCTCTGTCCGATTTTTCCCTTCAAGCGGTCCTAAGTTAATTTCACGACACCATTCAAGAGGAATTGGCTCTGTTTTTTGCTGTTCCGCCACTGCATTTGCTGTTTCAAACGCCCGACTTAAATCACTTGAATAAATGTGGTCAAAAGAAACTTCTTTTAAATAACTCGCAAGTTTAGCGGCCTGATGATACCCTTTTTCTGTTAGTTCATATTCTTTACAACCTTGAAGTCTTTCTTGTCGATTTCCCTCAGATTCGCCGTGTCTAATTAAGTATAGGTTCATTGTGTCTCCTCTCGCTTCCAATCTTTTATGAATTGCCCAATCTTTGTTTCGATTTGCCCAACTTGCTTTTGGACATATTCTAATTCTTTCGCTGAAGCGGCTTCAGCATCCATATGATCCAACATACCTTTCAGCATCGCTGCTCGTTTCCGCAAGTAATCGAGCTGGCGTTCTTTATCTCTAACCGGAGCCCCCATGCATATTCCCTCCATATGTACTATGATAATGATTGTGTTAGATATTAATAGTATTGTCTCATAGAACCACCTATTTGCGAATATCTTCTCCTTCCGTTCAGATTCACCCACTTTTTCTTTTGCTTTGTTTAAGTTAAGATAAACTAGTGACTGACTGGTTTCCAAACTATAGGCATCACTTTTGAAAAAGGAGCACGTAATGTGAAAACCCAACTACAACCGATCAACCCTTCTCATGACCCATGGGAAGCGTATCAAGACATAGAAGCTTTTGGAGAATCAAAGCTAACCAATGTAGAGGTTACCACTACAAACTTATGCAATATGCGCTGTGAACATTGCGCTGTCGGCTATATGCTCGATACTAAAGACCCGGAAGCTCTCCCACTAGATTTGATCATTCAGCGTCTCGAAGAAGTACCCTACTTAAGAGCGTTTAGCATTACAGGCGGCGAGCCTATGCTTTCGATGAAGTCGGTACGGGAATATGTCGTTCCACTTTTAAAATACGCACATGAACGCGGTGCTCGCACCCAGATTAACTCCAATTTAACTTTGGATTCCAAACGATATGATCTCATCACGCCTTACTTAGATGTGCTCCACATTTCACACAACTACGGCAGCGTTGATGATTTCACCACGATTGGTTTCGAACGGATGGAGAAAAAACCGACTCGCGCCCAACGCGAAGCTTACTTTCAGCGGATGGTTGCCAATGCAAAAGAGTTAACCGGAGCAGGTGTGCTCGTTTCAGCAGAAACAATGTTAAATAAAAGAACGCTTCCTAACCTAGAAGCCATTCATGAGCAAATCGTTGAAATGGGATGTCAACGCCATGAAGTCCACCCTATGTATCCGAGCGATTTTGCCAGTTCACTTACAACTCTTTCGCTTGATGACATGCGTGCCGGTATTCATCGTCTGCTTGACCATCGAAACGAAGACGTCTGGATGCTATTTGGCACCTTACCTTTTTATGCTTGCAATTCGGACGCACGAGATCTTGCTTTACTTGAACGATTAAATGAAACGCCAAATGTTACGGTGAGAAATGACCCTGATGGCCGGTGCCGGCTTAATATAAACATTTTTGATGGTGATATTATTGTTACGGATTTTGGGGATGAACCGACTTTAGGAAATATTAAAGACACTAAACTTACCGATGCTTTTTCAACCTGGCAATCTTCTAGCCTTGGCAAGTCTCTTAGCTGCCACTGCCCGAACGTGCAATGTTTGGGCCCCAACCTGCTAGTCAAGAATGCTTATTACAATGAGGCTGATTTCAGCAAAAGAGAAAGCAAACTAACCTTTCACCATTCATAAAAACAGCGTGGACGCATGCTCCGAGTAAAAATGCGCGAACGGCGATCACTTGTCGTAACGAACAAACATCTAGTGGGTAGCGTGATTTCAGTTCTGAAAGTAGTGGACGACTCCGCTAAAAGAACAAAACCAAGTATTGGTTTATCCTGCTATGAACCACGGTAACGTTTAACAGCGATGAAGAGATTTAGAAGAGAAAACCATTGCTTTGTCTACTGAAAAAAGGCTGCTTTCGGGCAGCCTTTTAGTATGGCAAAAAAACAGCAAAGTGTTTTTATTCGTGGGTATTAAATTTTAAAGCAACCTGGTCTTTTAATAAAAACCATGCTTCAGTTTCTTGTTTTGTAATATTACGAATCTCTAAATTGGCTTCTTTTCCGGAAATATTCATGTATACATCACCATGGATTAATTCGCCCGACTCGTGCAGTGCTGGCATGTAGCCGGTTAAATTGCCTAGTTGCTTAGCTCCAACAGCATAGGGGTGATTTTTTGCAGTCCCTTCCCCAATTGATGCTTCACTGACAAGAGGGAGTTTCGTATCTTTTTTGGCTTGCTTTCTCATCATATATTCAACAACATGTTTGTTTTCATGTGCTGTTGTTAATCCTCCGTTTACCGTTTTTGTTTCTTGTTGTTTATATGTTAATTCTTTGGCTGCCTGTCCGCCCCGGTTATCAAGCGGATTTTGATTTATTTGTTCATATTCCCAATTGACCGAGCGTTGATTCGATTCATAAGCAACCGGCCAGGAGCCTAAATAAATCGAAGCTCGTTGTCCAAAGGAAACCGGCCATGGCGATACACTAGAACGGTTCAACACACGCACCAATTCTGGATTTTGGATAACTTGCTCACTGTCTTCAAGAAGCTCGCGAGTGAATTCTGACGGTTCTTCATAAGATGGGTTTTCTCCTCCATTGCGGACCGTATTCTCATTTGACACATCATACACATAATCTGGGACTTCTATCGTTTCTTCGGCTTCTTCAGCCAAGCTTACGTTCATGGTCCCATCAAGCATGCAAACAATTAGCCCCAAAAATAATAATGCCAGTAGTTTGCAACGAAAGGTGTACTTCATGGGGTAAAAGCCTCCTCTGGATTTTTTTCTAGTTTGTGTTAGACTTCCATTTTCTACTCATCCTCTTTCGTAAATCGCCAAGACAATTCCAGTTGCTTGTTGTTTCAACGTTACTAACCCATCTTGAGGTTAAGAATAAATGGCTGGCACATTAACTACCGAGCCCCTTTGCAGAAAATCTCATAAAAAAACTCCAGATACATATCTGGAGAAGGTTAATCCTTATTTGTTGTGGTAGCAGCTGCTTCATCTTTTTCTTCCTGATGAAAAAGTTCAATTTCCCGCCATTTACCATAACGGTAATAAAGAGCAGCAAAGCCGGCACTGATGATAAAACTAATCCCAATTCCGAGAGCGATCCCAAGTTCACCATAAACCTCAGAGAACAACCAGGTGAGCGGAAAACGCAGCACCCAAAAGGAGAGGATGTTTAATACCAACACTTGAACCATTGCTCCGGCTGCCCGAACAATCCCATTTAAGACAAAATTAATTCCTAAGAATGGATAAAAGAAGGCGACCCATTGCAAATAGGAACTGCCAAATGCAATCGTCTCCACATCATCAACGAAGGCTGCCATAATCCAATCTGACATCAGAAAGACGAGCAAGCTGATCGTCGTAGATACAATTAAGATGAGTAGTATGCCGCTTTTCGCAATTTCTCCGACGCGGTCCCAATGTCTGGCTCCAATATTTTGTCCTGCCATACTTTGTAAAGCTGAACCTAATGTAAGACCTGGAAGCATAATTAAGCTATCTATCCGCTGAGCCGCCCCGTAACCGGCTACTACGGTTTCCCCAAACGAGGTGACCACAATCATTATCGCAAGTACCCCGCCTGAAATGGCCACCATTGACAAACCTGAAGGCAAGCCAAGCCGAAATAAGCGCTTAAACTCCTGAAAAGGAGGAAGAGACGGAATAGAGTAAGGAATGCCTCGTTTCTTAATAGAGATGTAGAGGCCTACTATAAAGGCAATTCCCTGCGACATCACCGTGGCAATCGCTGCTCCTTGAATGCCGAATCCGAATACGTGTATAAATAATGGAGTCAATATTGCATTTAAAACTACAGCTAACATAATAAAGCGAAGTGGGGTCTTGCTATCCCCCATTGCGCGCAGAACCGTACCGACAAAGTTATACCCAAATAAAAGAATAATACCAAGCAGATTAATTTGTAAGTATGTTTCTGCAAGCGGCATAATCGACTCCGGCGCTCCCATCCATCTGAGAATATACGGCGCCAAAAAATAGCCAATTACCCCTAGCCCGATAGCAAGCGTGCCTAGTACAAATACGAAGGCATTCAGAGCCTTTTTTAACCCTTCCTCATCATTTGCTCCTTTATGCTGGGAAAGTACTGTTAAAGTAGCTCCATTAATACCAATAATAAAACTAAGAACCGTAAAAACGATTGTTGCTGAGAGGGAGACTGCTCCAAGAGCATTTGCACCAAGCAAATTTCCAACCCACAAACTGTCTATAATCTGATAAGAGCTTTGCAGCAAATTTCCCAAAAAAATGGGCCAAGAGAAAAGAAGCATTTTTTTCATGATGCTGCCTTCTGTAAAGTCAAGTTGCTGGGTTTGAACCATGATGCTTCTTCCTTTCAATAAACGTCCGAGTCATTCGTCTTCAGGTGAATGTGGTTTGACTATATGACAAATTATAGCTGCTTCCTCTTCATACTACATCAGAGGTGAACAGAAAAAACGCCCTCATCATCCCTTCATGTGCGGCGTTTTTTTCATGTACGAACATTGACCTTTTTTTGGAGTTCAAATGAGTTCATAACTCTCAGTAATGTCTATGCTTCCTTGCACCGACTGAACCATCGAACAATTTTTGCGAGTTAGATGCAAGTTCTTTTCGATTTGCTTTTCTGAAAGCCCCTCGCCTTTTATCATAAAATGCATATGAATAGCAGTTACCTCTTGTGCTCCCTCATCGTTGCGCTTAACATCTGTCTCAATTTGAATATCTTCCACGTTTAGGCGTTGTTTTTCCATGATCTTTCGAAGAACGCCCCCGCTGCACACAGCAACACTGGAAACGAGAAGCTGGTAAGGCCGAAAGCCATACTCTTCATTCCCTGATACTTGTAATGTACCGTATTCAACTTCTGTAACAAATGCTTGTCCATTCATTTTAAATTTCATAACCGATAACCTCCTTGACACTCTCAATTACTCTATTCATTGTAAAGGTTGCTTAAAAGAAAGTCGACTATGAAGGGCTTGTTTAACGACACACCCCCGGTTGCTCCTTCTAGCTTGTCACTCCCACAAAGAAAGGAATATCAAATCATTCTCCCGCTATGCCAGGCAAAGAAAAGAAGAGGCACTTTGCTGCAACAGCTTCTTATATATTCTTTTCAGCTTAGCCATGCTTTTCATCTTTATTAAAACCATCTACAATGAGAGAACATGTGCCATTATCGTAAAACAACTAAATTTTATCTTCTCTTATAAAAGGAAGATGTTATGAGGAGGTGGCTAAATGAGTGCTCATGGGTCAGCAAATTCTCCGACTTACCGCTTTTGGGTACTTGTGATGCTTATATTAGTGGCAGGCTTTGTGCAAGGAATGCTCTTGCCAGTTCTTTCCGTTCTCTTAGAAGAAGCTGGTGTGCCCTCAGCGATCAATGGATTAAATGCTACGGCGTTATATATCGGTATTTTACTTACTTCTCCTTTTATTGAACACCCAGTACGGCGTTTTGGTTATAAACCTGTGATTACCATTGGGGTAATAACTGCAATTGTAACCGTTCTTCTTTTTCCAGTATGGCAGGCATTTTGGTTTTGGTTCGTATTACGAATGCTCATTGGAATGGGGGATAATTTAATTCATTTTGCAACACAAGTGTGGATCACATCGACAAGCTCCATTGAACAAAGAGGACGCAGCTTAGCTATTTATGGGCTGTCATTTGGCCTTGGCTTTGGGGTCGGACCTTTAATGACTCGGCTGCTAGAAGTAAACGAAGTCTTGCCATTTCTCGTGACTGCTTCTTTTAGTTTTCTTGTCTGGCTCTTGCTTTTAAAGCTTCGCAATGAATGGCCTACAAATGATGAACGTACAGAAGAAGAAGCTGGTTTCTTCAGTCGTTATAAAGCTGTATGGAAATTAGCTTGGTTTGCATTACTTCCTGGTTTTATCTTTGGCTATTTAGAATCCACCATTCATGGAAGTTACCCGGTGTATGCCATGCGCATGGACATATCTCTTCATTGGGTAACACTCTTTTTGCCTACTTTCGTTATTGGAAGCCTCATTACACAACTTCCATTAGGGATATTAAGTGACCGATACGGACGCAAACGCATGCTGATGCTTTTATTCTCCTCAGGTATATTCGTTTTTGCCGGGATGTATACCTTTGAACAATCGATGTTGGGTTTATTTGTATTATTTGCTCTTGCAGGGATGCTTTTAGGCTCCTTGTATTCACTCGGGCTGATGTATCTTGCTGACCTTTTGCCTCCCCGTCTTTTACCTACAGGGAATGTGATGATTGCTGTAAGCTTTAGTCTAGGCAGTATGCTCGGACCGGTAGTTGGAGGAACACTGATTGAAGAGGTAGGAGAAGGAAGTTTGTATTTATCTCTCGGGGCTATGCTTTTTCTCATTTGGACGTTAGGATTATTCTTCCGCCCAGATCAACATAATAATACGGCAGAAAAACAAGATGAATTTATGGGGGCGTAAGCATATACAAAAGCGGCCGAAGCCGAGTTTAACTCAGCCTGACCGCTTTTTATCTTATCTATCTTATATCTTCATTATAAACATGATTTAGAATTTCATGCCCTGGGTGTGAGAATAAATTCTTTGAAATGGTATTGGTGATATTCGTGTTCAAATGCTTGCCCAAATCATTGATGGAGTCTTGACTTCCTATCAAGTACACCTCATTCAATTTGCGCTTTTTCACCTCTCGGTCCAGTACTGACCCTAGGCTTTTATACCAACGTTGGCGGTTCTCTTCAAAACGCTGCTGAAACTCATCAAAATCCGTGGTCCCAGAGGCAACCCGAATTTGGGCGGATGTCCCTTTGTATTCTTTCCAGTCTTCACTTTCAAGATCCCAGCTGTACTGCACTTCATCTCGAATTTCGCCAAGGGCTGTGTCCATCAATACAACATCACGCTGTTGTACAAGTATAACCCCGGTGGTCGGATAGTTTTTCTGTAAGGTTTCCAATTGGGTAGTCTCAGGGTGCTTTTCCCAATGAAATTCTGTTTCAACTGGTACTTGCAAATATCTTTCCGTCCATATATCTCCGTCAGCTGAAGCAAATAATATAACACTGCGGTGCATATTTACTTGCTGATCATGAATTTGCTTACTCGCTTGCTCGCTAATTTTCTTGAACGTCTTTAATTCCTCGTGTGTACCACTTGCTTCTATATACTCTCTCAAGCGTTTCAAGCCATTTTTCAAAAGGATTTTCCATTCACCGGTTTGCTGACTCTGTTGACTGAAATCAGTGCTTAAGTAAATGGAGAGAACTCCCGTTTCATCTGTTTTATTCTTAAGTGAAGCTACATCTTCAAGTAATGCCATCGCGTCATTCCCCCTCAATTGTTAAATGCCTTACTAAGAACGATACTAATACTTATATTTCCTTATCTTTTTTTTATTAAACACGTAATCATAAGAAAGAAGAAAGACGATTTGCGAGAACCTTACCTGAAACGTTACTCACGTAGAGATGGAGCGTTTTTTAGAAACACAAGGGTGGTCAGGAACAAAAAAACGCCATGGATAGTCTTTCGCTTCTCCACTATTATCGATGCCAACGCGAGGACCAGAGGCTACTTTCTCAAATGTCTTGCCTTCTGTAACGAATAACGGAGGAGCATCAATTCGTTTGCCATAAAAAGAAAGAGTAATTCCTAAAGCTTGGGTTAATTTACCAGGTCCACTCGTTAAGTCTGAATCTTTTTTTGCTCGTTGCCGACGCTGATACATAAGAGGCAAGCCATCCAATGGCTCAAGAGCTCGAATCAATACACCTTCAGGGGCGTCAATGTCTCCGCTTACAATATTTAACAAACAATGGGTGTGCATGACATAGGTATAGATGGAACCAGGTGCATGATACATCACTTCTGTTCGTTTGGTCCGCCGATTATTGAAACTGTGAGCTGCCCGATCCAAAGGACCAATATATGCTTCAGTTTCAACAATGTATCCTGACGTTTCACCTTGCTCAGAAATAGAAATCAGCTTTTTCCCAATCAATGCTTCTGCTAATTCCAATGTCGGTTTTTCGTAAAAAGAAGCAGGAAGCGGCTGTTCCAAAAAAATCCCTCCTAATTTAGAAAAGCGGAAAGCAGTGTTTAGGGGCGTCAAGCATAAGACGGGCGGCGCCAAAGTCGCTCTTTGACTTTGAAGGTGAACGGCTTATGACCTCGAGCCCCTGCTGCTTGCAGCTAGACAGAGAAAAGCGGAGGCGCCTTGCTCAGAGGCGACAAGTTTTTCAGCACCTGCGCAGAGGAGCTTGCTCCTCGGAGGCTGGGGCAGAAAAATCCTCGAGCCTCTAGGCGCCGAAGCTGGACAGAAAAGCGGAAAGCAGTGTTCAGGGGCGTCACGCAAAAGAAACAAGCTGCCGAAGCCGCTTTTTAACTTGGAAAGAGCGCGACTTTTGACCTCGAGCCCCTGCTGCTTGAGAAAAAGGGAGCCTCCTTCATCAAACAAAGCATGTGTTCAGAAGTAAAAAGCCCTGAATAATCAGGGCAATTCAATCTTTATTATGCTTTTTTCTCCACTGATGGGTCACCCGACGGCTCGAACTGCCCAGGTTCTATATAATTCCCTTCGTTCTCTTCTTCTTTTAATTCCTTTAAATCTTCAGTTGCTTCTTTTGTCGTTTCTGCAAGTTCTGATGTCGTGTCCTTCAAATGTGAAGCACGCTCAGCTATCGTTTTTAGATCCTGGTTCGCTGACTGTGACAACTGCGAAAGTTCACTGGAGACCCGTTTAATTTGTGAAATGATCTCTTCACGATTTTCTTGCAGAAAAGTAGCAGCATCTCGAATACCTTCATTTGTTTTCTTTGTGGTGGTAAGTACTTGGCGGCGGGCTGATTTATTTGCAATTAAACAGCCAATAGCTAGGACCACTCCTACAATAATGCCAATGCCAGTACGTGTTTTGACCTTTTGTTCCATGATCTCACCTCCAGCTCTATTGTCCACTATATTACCATAAGTACCCAAAATTCCCTAACTCCACACCTCTCATAAGTAATTTGCCAAAAAAATGACTGATCATTCATTCATATTCACGTATTCTTTTTCCCCAGCAACATAATAAAAATGGCCTGATTCTTGATAAGCATCAACGTCCTTATTAGCAATTAATAAATCAAGATGGCCAATTACTTCTGACAACGTTAAAGCCGGCTGTACTTGATGAACCTGAGGAAACAGCTGTTGGCATAAATTAAAAGAAGTTTGCTCTCCATCCTTTTTTAACAACTCATATAAATAATTTGCCCGTTCATCCTGTTCATTAAGTCTCTTATCAATCAATCCCGCAGGATTGCCAATTGCTCTTCCGTGTCCTGGAAGAACTTGTTGAATGGGAAGCTCTTTACAACGTCTTAATGCGTTTCGGTATTGTAATAACGTTTTAGGGCGTTCCTCATTGCCATAAGGTGCTTCTATGATCGCATTTGAAGAAATGTCAGCAAGTATGTGGTCCCCTCCAATAAACAATCCATCCTCTTCCCGTAGCAAGCTAATGTGCGTTTGGGCATGACCTGGAGTTTCAATTACTTTCCATCCTGAAAGTCCTTCAATCTGATCTCCCTCATTTAAAAATTGACTCAGTTCAAACTGGGGACACAATTTAATATAAGCAAGGTGTTCTTTTTTTATCATATCAATAAAATGCTGCGGCACTCCGTGTAACCGGTAAAACTCATAAAAATAATCTTTCACCTTAGAAAAAAACATATGATCATGGCTGATCCACGGTTCATTTCTGTGATGTGCTTTTATCTCCGCATGAGGAAACTGATCGGCCAGGCCAATATGGTCAGGATGATGATGCGTCAAAATAATCTGTTCAATATCCTGAAATTGAAAGCCCAGTTCTTTCATTTTAGTAGTTAGCAACACCCTGGCTTCCTCAGTTTTAGGGCCCGCATCAATCATCGTTAGGGCCTCCCCCTTAATGACATATACATGAACTGGTCCTACTTGAAAAGGTGTCGGCACCGTGATCTGATGCACAGCTTGCAGTTTATTCTTTTTCATTTACTCTCCTCCTTTCATATTAAATCAACCTCATTTTTATTATACGAGAAAACCAGGAAGTACACTACTCATCCTTCTCTGGCAGATATGGCGAAAAAAAAGATGCTTAACTCTTCTAGTTAAACATCAACCACGTCCTTCCGCTGTCAAAATTACATATTATACATTTCAGTAAATAAAGAGTCCGTATCAAGCGTTTCAAATTCATTTTTACTCTTTTGTTCCAAATGTTTTATTTCCACGTTCAACTCTTCAATTTTTCTTTGCATGTCTTCCATGCGCTTTTTTTCTGATACCGTCATTGGTCTCTCCCCTAACTTTTTAGTGTCCCCAAGCCTATACGTTTTTCTCCAATGATCATTTGTCTATTTAAGATGAACATTTTAATGTACTAAATATTCTATCAATTGTGGATTTTGTTGTAAATACAAAAACCATATTGAAAGCGCTTATTTTTATATTTTTTTACACTTTGAAATATGATGTGTACCATCGTTTGTAATTGACAGAATAATTTAAAAAGTTGTAACAAGTTTGTCACCTTTTTTGCCGCGATTTTTTGTATAATGAACACATAGGGAGTTCCCTATATCATATAAAAAGGAAATGATGACGCTTATGAGAAAACAATTGCGGTATTCTTTTGATGAACTAGTTGACGAGAACAAAAAAGAACTTGAAAATGACCCTGCTCTCATGATGGAGGTAGAGGATCGAGTAGAGCAACGCCAAGCTGAACGGATCCATGAAAAAAAAGCAGACAAAGAACATTAATAAATGATTCCATTAAAAAACCACCAAAACGGTGGTTTTTTCTTTGAACAAGTTCTGAGCTGATGGAGTGGCCTAAAGGTTAATTTGGACATGTAAACGCTTTACTTGGACGTTTCGACAAATTTCTGTTACGTTTCGACAAAAAAGTGATACGCTTTTTTTCTAAAGTGGGCACTTCGACAAGATTCTCGGACGTTGCCCCTTTCTTATTGGTAGGCATTGATTATGCTTTGAAGTTTTAGTGCTTCTCCGACTTCCCCTTCAATTTTTAATTTTCCAGTCATAAATGCAGCAGTCGGATTTAAGTCTCCATCCAGCAGCTTATGAAAATCTTGTTCGGATAATTTCAATATACACGCCGGCTGGTGCTGAATCCCTTTTATAAAATTAACTTTTTCATTTGCAAATATTACTTGTAACGTACTTTCGTTACCACCAGTCAGCTCAATTTGGTACACTTTTTCGATTCCCTTTATTTTCTCAGGCTTCTCATTAACTTTTGCTTGTAACTGTTCTAATTTTTTAGTAATGGCCAAGCCCCGTCTCCCCCTTCATTCCTTTATTAACTCTATCCTATTCGGTTCACGTCATTTTTTTACGTTCCTTCGTTATTTAGGCGCTGAATAATAAGCTCATATACCATTTGCCGAATGGAAGCCTTCTCATTTAGAAGTTGATGTTGGCCTTCATCAATCAGAAATACGTGGGAGTTAGGAAAAAGATTTTTATAAAAATTAATGTTATGCTTCCAATCTACTGTTCGATCCTTTACACCTTGAATGATGCTTACGCGGGCAGAGGCTGTTTGTAAACCTCTTACTTCTTTTTCCCAATTAAATAGAGCCTGCAGCCATTCTAATGGTATGAACTTATCCTGAAGCGGGTCTTGCTGTTGCCTCTTTAAATAATCTGTATCCCCCGAGTTGGGCCTGAACTTACGCGGAACCTGATTAATCATCGAAGAGGTAAGCGCGTGGGCAACTCTAGACAGGTGCCAATGCGAGGAACGAAGTAATGGAGCAACAAGCTCGACCCGCTTTAACATTGGATCCTTATAAGTTAAAGCGTATTTCGCGGCGATTCCTGCACCGGTACTGTGGCCAATTATATGAAAGGGTTTAAGTTCACGTTCCATCATCCAATTGATCGTCTGCTTTACACTCTCTTCATAGTAAGAAAAATCGGGAATCGAATAGCGTTCCCCCTCAGAGAGCCCATGACCGGGAAAATCTAAAGTATAGACTTGATACTTATGCTCGGTTAAAAATGAAATGAGCGGCGCTAAGGCTCCTGCATGGTCAAAATAACCATGTAATAAGAGGACAGTCCCACACGGTGTATCCGGACAATAACATTGCACAAAAACATCCGTGCCCCATACATTTAAAAAGGTCTGCTCTTGCACACAATCCGTAGGCAACTGGTAATAGGAACGATATCGAGTGAGCGCGGACTGGGCAGCAGGGTGTAGAAAATTACTTTTATCTGAATTCATAGTATCGACTCCATTAAACGTAAAATCTAAAAGAGCTAAGCACAGAAGAGTAGTCCGATGGACAGTTGTACTTCATCCTTAAGACTCAAAGTGCCTCAAAGCTCCCCCGCTCCTCCAAAGCTCTTTATACATCATACGCATTTATGTAGTAGCGTGTACAAAAAACTATACCACTATTAAATAGAGAAAGAAAAGGGGACAACCTTTGGATAGCAGTGCCGGTAATTGCCGGTTCAATAAAAAAACTGTCCGGGAGAGGAGTAACCTTTCCCGGACAGCAGTAAATTCATTTTCGTTATATTATTGCAGGCGTGGGTCCTGGAGCAGACGCTCCATCTCTTCCATATGCCCCGTCTCGTCTGCAATCATATCTTCAAGCTTAATTTGCAACTCAATATGACCAAGTTCATCTGCCTGCTTGGCTCTTTCTTTATAACGTTTAATTGTCTCCATTTCTGCTTGAAACGCATTTTGGAGCATTTCTTTTACATCATCTGTTTGCCGGACCTCAGCTGGTTTAGTAGTTGGGGTCCCCCCTAATACACTAATCTTTTCAGCTAAATACAAGGCATGATGCTGTTCGTCTGCAATCTCGCCTTCAAAAAAAGGTTTTAATACTTGGCGATACAGACCTGTTACCACCGCTGCATAGTTGTTGTACATGATAATAGCAGCATATTCATTAGCTAGATCTTCATTTAAGCCTTCAATTAATTGTTCTGTTTTTTCGTCCATAGATGTAGCCTCCTTTTCACACAAGTTAAGCAAACCGCCTCTAAAGGTCTCTGTCTGTACTATACCCTTATGAAAAGTTGTAAAACATCAGTTAATGGAAAAAGAGAGTGGCTCATTCAATCTGTACACTTATTCTTCAAATAAGTGTTTATACTCCTCATATCCCTTTTCTTTTAGTTCCGCTTTTGAAATAAATGATAAGGCGGCAGAATTGATGCAATACCTGAGTCCTGTCGGAGGCGGTCCGTCTGGAAAGACATGGCCCAAATGGGAATCCGCTTCTTTACTGCGGACTTCTGTTCTTCTCATTCCAAATGAGGTATCAAAATGTTCGGTTATATTTTCTTCATGCACGGGCTTTGTGAAACTTGGCCAGCCACAATTTGATTCAAATTTATCCTTTGAACTGAACAACACTTCCCCCGAAACGATATCAACATAAAGACCTTCGTCAAAGAAATCATAAAATTCGTTATCAAATGGCCGCTCAGTAGCATCTTCCTGTGTGACTTTATATTGAATAGGGTTTAACACTTTTTTGAGGTCTGCTTTTTGTTTCATGGAGATTTTTCCTCCCAATACAGTTTTATAAAAGGTTCCCGTCCTGAACCTTTTTTATATAAATTATAGTGTGACGGATTTTTCTTGTGATAATCTTGGTGATATTCTTCCGCCTTGTAAAACGTCTTAGCAGGCAGCACGGGTGTTACAATTGAAGATTCAAACGGTCCCTCTTCTTCTAATAATGCTTTGGAGCGCTTAGCCTCTTCTAACTGTTCGTTATCATGATAAAAAATGGCGGTTTGATACGATTCACCCCGATCATTAAATTGACCTCCTTTATCAGTGGGGTCAATCTGCTTCCAAAACGTGTCGAGCAGGGCCTCATAAGATATTTCACCAGGATCATAGACGACTTGCACAGCTTCTACATGGCCGGTAGTATTCGTACACACTTCTTCATAAGTCGGGTTCTCCGAATGCCCGCCAGTATATCCTGCAATTACGGAAGAAACCCCTTTTAGCTCTTGAAATGGACCAATCATGCACCAAAAACAACCGCCAGCAAATGTGGCGAATTTCTTTTCGTCTGTCATCTAACTCCTCCTTCCCTCTGCCTTTGCTGCTAGTATAGCACGCAGACTGATTTAAAATCTTCTCCCACGATTTGTATCCATTAAGTATGAGTAAATCTGCTTGAAGAGCTGATGATTCAATAAAAAGCTCAGCCGGCAAATCAAGTTGCGGCTGAGCTTTTCTTCATACTTATTGTAACTGTTTTAAGGATTCACGGTTAAAGGCTGGCAAGTCATCGGGAGTACGGCTGGTCACCAAATTGTGGCAGACGACAACTTCTTCGTCTTTAACATCGGCTTTTGCATATTCCATATCCACTTGAATGGATATAAAACCGGTTGCTTTTCTTCCTTCTAATGCTTTGGCCGTAATTAAAAGCTGGGGACCGTGACAAATTGCAAAGACTGGTTTATCTTCATCGATGAAATGTTTAGAAAAAGAGACAAAGCGTTCATCTGCCCGCAGCATGTCCGGAGAAAAACCGCCTGGAATAAAGAGAGCGTCAAAATCAGCTGGGTCAACATCGTCAATGCTGGCGTCTGTCGTTACTGAAGTCTCTTTATTCTTGCCTTCCACCTGTTTTCCTTTTTCTTTTTCGATAACGGTTAATTCATGGCCTTCTTTTTTAAAAGCCTCGGCAGGATCTGTATATTCTGAGTCCTCAAACATATCAGTCATGACTACTGCAATCTTTTTACTCATTTTATCCATACCTCCTAAATTAAGATTACAGAGAAGAACATTCCCAACTCTTACCTCCTTTAAACTTTGGCTCTGTTCAAACAAGGTTTGTTACTGGCGAAGATACGAGCTACCTGCCAAAAAGTGAATAAGGGGAAGTCTACAGAAGCAGAACATCGAGGAGGCTCTTGAGGTAACGTGACAAATCCGCAGCTGATAATAAGGCATTACGTGCCCCTATCACTTACCACATCAACTTCAATCTAGATGTAACTTATAGTAAAGCACCGGCCAGCTCGCGACTCGCTATTATTTTTTCTTCAAAGGTGGAAGTGAGTGTAACAAACATCCACTCATCCACCTCCACTCCTTTATTCCAGCTCTCAAGCTCTTCTTTTATGCTTGCTCCTGTTCCCACTACCATACGAGAACGGTTATATTGAATCCGTTTCCTTTCATATTCTGTGTAAGTCTGTGCTGAGACGTCTTCATAGGTTGGCATATGCTCGAGTTGCTTGCCTTGTTCAATTGCTAAAAGGACCTCATCCGTTACCTTCACCATTTTCTCAGCTTTTGTAATGGTCTCTGCACAAACGGCAAACAACGTTAGCATCGCATATGGCTTTTTTAACATAGGCGATGGTTGAAAGGATTTTTGATACCTTTCTAACGCCCGCTTTCCATCTTCACCGTTAATAAATTGGGCGTAGCAAAAAGGGAGTCCATGCTGCGCCGCAATTTCTGCGCTGCCCTCACTCGAGCCAAGAATCCATACATCTGGACTATGATCTACTTGAGGAGTAGCTTTTAAACCGTAGTAAGGGTGATTAACATCTAAGGAATCATTCAAGTAAGACAACAAATCTTCAACTTGTTCTGGATATTTGTGGACTTCTCTCTTTTTACCTTCATGTAAGGCCATGGTTGCCCGTGGCATGCCTCCGGGCGCACGGCCGACCCCTAAGTCAATGCGGGAAGGGGTGAGTGCTTCTATTACTTTAAATTGTTCAGCTACTTTATAGGCGCTGTAATGCGGTAACATGACTCCACCTGACCCAAGCCGAATTTGTTTGGTCGCCGCTGCCAGATACGGGAGTAATACTTCGGGACTAGAACCGGCTAGCGATCGTGTATCGTGATGTTCAGAAACCCAAAATCGTTTGTATCCTAATTCATCTGCCAGTTTGGCAAATTTAACCGTATCGTGGAGTGCTTCAGCACCTGTTTGTCCTTTAAGAACTGGAGACTGATCAAGAATACTTATCGAAGGCATTATAGCAACTCCTCTGCATGATCACTTTTCAACAAACTATGTAATATAAGATCTCGTGAGCCATCAGCTAATCGTTCAGCCTGGCGAAGTCTGCCTTCCTCTACAAAGTGACAACTCTTAGCTAAGTGTAAGCTTGCTTGATTATCTTCTGCACATTTTAATTCAATTCGTTCGATCCCATACTCAGCAAATAACACCTCAGTTAATCGGATAAGCGCCCTTTTCATTATACGTTGGCCTGTGTAACGCTCAGCCATCCAAAAACCAACTGAACACGTCCTCGTCCTTGCATTCACCTCTGCTACCCCAATTACACCTGTTATAAAGCCATCTTTTTGAATTCCCACTTGAAAGCCTGTACCGCGAAGCCATTCATACTGCCAAAATTCAAGCAGGTTGCGATAATCAGCCGGTGTTTCAATCTCGTCCACCCATGGCAGCCATTGACTCAGAAATGCTCGTGATTCATCAATCAGTAAGAAAAGCTCATGGACGTGGCGCTGGTCCAACAAACAAAGTTCTAATTCATCATCCACTTTTATCGTAAACATGAGCCCTCCTTATTTTTTCCGGCCATAATCAGCTTTAATTTCTCCCCAATTTTTAGTATCCCATTTTAATAGTGGATTTTCCCACCTATTCTTTTTCAACCAATTGATCGCCCAATCCACCAGTTCCCACATTTCTTGGGTCTCATTGTCTCTTGCCAGGGTGGTGTTTACTTTAATGTTCTTTACCCAAGAAATAGCAGTCTGGGAGTCCGTATAAATTGGTTTTTGGCTGTTTTCCTGTTTCAGTAGATCTAGAGCATGGACAATAGCTACAAATTCACCCATATTATTTGTTCCTTTTTTGATTCCAGCTCGTTCAAACAGAACGGCTCCTGTAGAGGTATCTACCCCTTTATAATCAATAATGCCTGGGTTCCCATGAGAACCTGCATCAACCGAAATACTGTCAGCGATATAAGTTTCTTTTGCTTGATTAGTTCCCTTTTCTTTATTATTACGTGGCTTAGAAGGGGAAGAAAACGCTGCTTCGGCTTCCTCTTTCGATGGAAACGATTTAAAAGAAGCGCCGGAATATCCTTTGACTTGCTCTTCACATTCTTTCCATGTTGAATAAATACCGGGTTGTCTGCCTTTCCAAACGACATAATATTTTTTCTTAGCCATATTCGTCTCCTTCCTCTTTCCAGTTATTTCACTTTATTGTAGCACTCCATTCATAAAGGTGTAACATGAACTCGCTAGTTGCTAGCATAAACTTAAAAACGCCCCCTTGTCTTTAAAGGAGGCCTAGGTCATTAACTTGGCAAAGTATCCATAGGTTTTGAGGTCATTATACAGTCTATTGGCCATTGAATTTGCTCTAGGCGGCCGATTTCACTACAAACAAAGGCAACAGCGGCTTCATCTTCACGACATTCGTTGTCGTCGTGTCTTCTTTACCGCGGACGGTCATAGGCTTTACGAGGAGGCTGAAGTACTGCTGCTGAACTTAGTTTTCTTTTTCCTGTTTTTGAATGCGCCGATACGTCCTTGGCTTTAAATAAACAACGTTACTATTCTGTTCCTCAACATATGGTCTCATCAGCTCTCGAAAGGTAGGAAACACCCGAAGATATAAGATTAGCAAGAAAGGAGCCGGAAAGACATATGCCTGGATAAGCATACGAGTCCAACCAATTTCTGCAACATTTCCAAGCATTACTCCATACACAGACATCATGGTAGAACCAAAAAATGTGAGTGAGAGTAAAAATCCACAAATCGTAAACGGAAAAAATTCTTGTTTTCCGTTTAAATCTTTCTCTATATAATAATGCACCACAAGTACAACAAAAAAACCAAGAACTGTTACGAGACAGGCTAAAAAGAAGACAAGCAGCCAACTTACATTCAACCCATCACCCCCGAAAGCTTATTCGGATACTTTTATTTTTCGATTCCCCTCTTTAATGACCTTCAATCATGTATTTTCACATTTCCCCCTATCAAGAAGCTCAAGAAAAAGCACCCGGGTCTCCCCGGGTGCT
This sequence comes from Salsuginibacillus kocurii DSM 18087, assembly GCF_000377705.1. GTDB lineage: Bacteria > Bacillota > Bacilli > Bacillales > Marinococcaceae > Salsuginibacillus > Salsuginibacillus kocurii. The sequence continues at coordinate 70,190 of NZ_KB898627.1, forward strand.
TTTGGTTTAATGTTTATAGGTCGTCATCGTCATCATCATCGTCGTCATCCATTAAATCGTCATCGTCGTCGTCATCATCGTCGTCATCCATTAAATCGTCATCATCGTCGTCATCATCATCATCTAATCCATCTTCATCGTCATCGTCGTCTAGTCCATCATCTACATCGTCTTCTTCTGCTGGATCCTCGTCCATGCCGTTGCCATCATCTAGATCGTCATCCATATCGTCTCCGCAAGCTCCAAGTACTCCAAGTGCTAAAATCCCACTAAGTCCAGAATACAATAATTTCTTATTCATTAAATAGTCACTCCTTAAATAATTTTATCGATGTTAATTACATAAGTGGTTATTCCACGTATGAGCTAAGTTAAACGAATCAGGGAACTTTTACACATTTTCTCATCAACTTGTGTTATTCTCTCAAAATTATGAAGTTCGTCACGATTCTCACTTCTAGTATGTGTAAGCTTATCGATTCTTATCCTCCTTTAGGCTGAAATTGTTGAAAAATGGTCCCCTGTTCAATCGGATAAACCTCTCTACCAGCTATCTCATTAATAATCGTTTGGTTTCTAAAAACGGAAAGACCAAGATTAGTGGAAGCAGTGCCATGAGCATGATCAATTCCTGTCAGCATAAAAATAGAATGCTTTCGCCCATCGGTAAAGGAAAGTTTAAAATGATCATCTATTAAATAACGTTCCCCTGAAGCTTCTTTTTCAATGACATGCTCAAAATGATGAAACCACTCTGGGATGTCGGGTTTATAACCCGTCGCTAAAATAACTTTATCACTTTCCCAGGTGAACTCTTCATTTTTTTGCCATTGGCTGGCTTTTAACTTCACTCTTCCATCTGAGCTATAACTTACATCCGTCACTTCAGTCAAAGCTTGCAAGGTCACAAAAGGATCCTCACGCTCAATGGAGCGATGATACAATAAATCATAAATTTCCATTAACGTTTGCGGTTCTATCCCTTTACGGGCTTGGTCCAATGCCGGCAAGGCTTGTACCCGTTCCTCTTCTGGCAAGGTGCGAAAATAAGAGACATAGTCGGGGGAAAAGACTTCCCGTGCCAATTTAGCGGATTCAGCTTGAAAAAATTGAGTAGATCGAGTAAACCAGGATAGTTTATAGTGATAATATTTTTGGTCTTTTAGTAAGTCATAAAAGATTTCGGCCGCACTTTGCCCGGACCCTACAACTGTCACTTCTTCCCCATGTTTCAACCGAGCGGAAACACGCCGATATGAACTGCTGTGAAAAATGTCCTCGCCAATATAAGGTTTTAGTTTCTCTGGGATCAAAGGCTTTGAGCCAGTCCCTACCACAATGTGTTTAGCCCTCATCTGTTCTTCTCTTCCTGTAGCTGCATCTGCAACCGTTACAAGGTATCCGTCTCTTTCTTTTCGTTCTTGAACGTCTGTAACTAGCTTCCCAAAACGACAGGAGGATAATTGATCTGCAACCCATTGCCCATAGGCTTCGTATTCTCTTCGTGGCATATTCATTTTCTTGTTAAAGAAGAATTGGTACAAGCGGTTCTTTTTATGTAAGTAATTTAAAAATGTATAAGGACTTGTCGGGTCAGCAAAGGTCACTAAATCAGCTATAAAATTTGAATTCAACACCGTTCCTTCTAAAAGCATTCCTGGATGCCAAACAAAAGAAGTATCACGTTCAAGAAAAAGCGCATGAATATCATCTACTTTATCTAAAAGGGCTGCTAAACCCAAGTTGAATGGCCCTATTCCAATTCCAATCACATCATACTCTAAAAGCGATTGATCCTTATCGTTCATTCGTCTCATCCCTCCACGCACATCTTCCAACTTCAATGTTCCCATTTCCTTATAAATGAATTCTCCCCGGGCTCCCAAGTTGAAAAATAGATTATCTCAACAAATTCGATTAGGACATGTATACAAATAAGCAATTCGCATATAATCCAGCAAAAAAGCAACGAGGCTGCAAAAAGGCAAATCACCGATAATTACATTTATCATTATCCACTAGAACTTATAGTGAGAAGTAGTTGATGAGACTGGAGCAAGTGTGACGACTGAGGAAAAACATTTCAGATCAAGACCCTGCAGAGCGGATTCCCGAGGAGACTAAAGAGTTGCCCGCCCGCGCCAAAAAAGGCACGGCAACATCAAACGTAGTGAAGAAGAAGCCGTAGTCACACTTGTGCCTGTGGTGAATACGAGTATGTGCCAGTTGCATTTTCCGAGACTGGACTTATGGGGCATCCTCGTTGAAGAACCGTCTGTAGAAACAGACGGTTGAACTGTTAAATCCGGTCGTCGCGGTCTACAGATTTACTCTTTACATCATCAAAAGGATTAAGTTCTCCTTCTTCAAGATAAGCTTCATCGTCATACAATCCTTTAACCTGTCCTTCAGAGAGTTCTTGCTCTCCAGTTTTACGTATCTCCTGAATATATTCATATACCGATTCCACTTGTTCTTCTGATAAATGGTCAATCAGTCCACGAACTTCTTCTTTTGTAACTGCCATTTGATCTCCCGCCTTTCTTTAGTAGAATCATCTCCTCTTGTACTCTCCATTCCCTGAATAAAACTTTTCTATGCCACATTTGTCAGCTGAATTTGCGACTTTCACCAATTCGGCTGCTAGACTCAAGAGCCTCTTGATTATTGCTTAATTGTCGGAAAATCCAAATGCCAAGTAAGAGATAAATGAAACTCCATATTGAAAAAACATATCCTGCCGGTGTTAACAAAACTTGAAGACGATTTGAAACCTCACCAGCTGTTTGACCATTAATTGGTAATGTATTTGATAACACATTTATTACTACGACTATCACTAAGGAAGCGGCATTTAACCATGTTAATAATCGATTGATTTCATGTTATCCCCTTCCTCCTTTCAACAGCACGATAGGCTATACCCATTTAGCAACTTACACACACATGAAGGAATATAATGATTCATTTCTTTATTTAAAAAAACCGCGCAACCTGAAAATTCTCAGTTCACACGGTTTTTAGTAGCTACAGTACATCTGCTAACATTTTGCTTACAAATCTATAGACTCAATTCTTTCTTTTTCTCTTCGTTGTATATAAAATAAGCGAAAATACAGAAATAGAGCCATGGTAGCAAGCGCCGAAATTAACCCAACCCAATACCCAAATGGTCCAAGAAAAGTAACATTAGCCAGAAGAAAACCAGCCGGCAGACCTATGATCCAAAAAGATATAAATGCAATAATAAACGGTACATTTACATCTTTATAACCACGCAGCACCCCTTGGATCGGACTCGCAATAGCATCAGATAACTGAAAGAAAATAGAATATATTAAAAAGTGCTGGATTAACACGGCCACTTCATCTTCAGTCGTATACCAGTACGACGCTGGCTCTCTCATCAGATAAATAACTATACAGGCAAAGAGACCAAGCCCTAGAGCGACCCATAAGCCAAATCGCGTATATTGTTTCGCATCATTCAATCGCTTCGCCCCCACCTCGAAACCGACAGCGATCGTTAAAGCCATAGCTATACTAAGGGGGAGCATATATAATATAGATGCAAAATTTAAAGCTGCTTGATGAGCAGCAATAACCTCGGTGCTAAACTCACTCATTAATAAAGTAACCGCAGCAAAAATACTCGTTTCAAAAAATATGGTAAACCCAATTGGGAGGCCGATAAAGAGAATTTCTTTTACTTTTCTAAATGAAGGTACAAACCATGTTCTAAATATAGGAAAAGCTGCTAACCGATTCATCTTAGTCGTGAAAATGATAGAAATCAAAAAAATAAAACCATAGGTAATAGCTGAAGCATAGCCCGCTCCAACACCACCAAGCTCTGGGAAACCAAACCTCCCAAAGATTAATACGTAATTAAAAAAAACGTTAATCGGCAAGGCGGAAAGAATAATCATCATGGTGACTCTTGTCTCTCCAAGTGCATCCACAAAACTTCGCAACACAAGTGAAGCAAATAAAAAGAAAACGCCAAATCCCAAACCGATTAAATAATGTCTTGCCGTCGCTTCAACAGGAAGATCTAAAGCCATTAGCCCTAAGACTGGATCTAATAACATGAAGCCAAGCAAAAGGATAAGAACACTAGCAGCAACCGACAAATACAGCCCTTGTGTAACATCATAAGCAACCTCTTCCTTACGCCCTGCTCCAATATGTTGGGCTACAATCGGTGTGAGGGCCATCATGACCCCGGTAACCCCAGTCATGACGGGGAGCCAAATACTTGAACCTATGGCCACGCCCGCCAGGTCCTCAGCCCCTGCTCGCCCACTCATGAGTGTATCTACAAAATTCATAGAGAAAAGCCCAATTTGCGTGACTAAAATAGGCATTAAAACCGCCATAAATAAGGAAATCTTTTCTTTCAGTGTTTGAGTTGGATACATTGCCATCGCCTTACTTTTTCGCCCTGCTTTAAAACTCGCTAATACGGTCGCAAAATAATATAAAATAAATAGAGGACTGAAGGGGGTCACCTTCATTCCCTCTAGACATAAGCACCCGTATCTAAGCAATTACAAAGCTGACTTAATATAATTGATCTGATTGGCCCGGCTAGACTATAAAATCCAAATCCGCCAATATAGAAATGTTCACATAGCCCCTACAAGGTCTGTCACCAGATCTTCCAAAGACACCGTTGCTATCGTCCGCTTTGGCACGTCATTAGCTAGCAGTACCACACCACTCTGTCGTTCCGGAATAAATCCAATCACATTTAATCTTTTATGATGTTTATTAACATAAAAGAAAAAGTCCTGGGGCTTTGAATCTTGAAGAGCTGATGGCACCGACCGATGCTGCCATCCATGAGCTACTCCCCCGTTCATCGTTCTGTGCCGAATAAGTTGTGTTTCTTTTACATGAGCAAGACTCGGAACTTGCCCCAACTGCGAGCGTAAAAATTCCAGCCAGTTTGCAGTACTTACCCACATACCCCCTGCCCCATGAAAAGAACGCCAATAATCCACTTCTTTTTTCCTCCCTTTGGATGGTTCTGGGGGTGCTAGATCTTCTTCATAGTAACGCTCTGGAGAATATGTGGCTTCCGTTATTCCTAAGGGTTTTAACAACCGATCGTAAAGTACTTGTTCAAAAGGGCGCTCCCAAACCCTTTCTAGGAAACGGCCTAATATTGCGTAGCCTGTTATAGAAGGATGATAGGTTGCTTCCATTCGTTTATCAAAGCGCGTTTTTCGTAAATATTGAATCCAATCCTCATCACGGTAGGCTTTTGCCTGGATCGAAAAACGTGTCAACGACGGTGATTTTCGATTGGCAGGCCATGTTGGCAACCCTGCTGTATGAGAAGTTAAGGAAGCAAGCGTTATATGTGACGGCAAACGAACAAATTCATATCCATAAGTTGCAACGGGCTCGTCCCAGCTCGCTTTCCCTTGGTGAACGATATCCGCAATGAGAGCCGCTGTAAATAATTGCGAAGCCTCACCAGCGGCATACATCGTATAACGTGTAGGCAAAGTGGGGGCATCGGTACTGCACTGGCCCCATGCATGATACGAATGTTTCCCCTGTCTCGTGCAGCCGACAGAAACACTTTGCGCATGATCAATAAGTAAGGCTAATCTTTCTTCTAACCAACTTTTCATCAGCCTTCTTCCTTTCGTGAAAAGTAAGTTCCATTACATCGCCCACCGTATGTAAAAACTTCTTTAGGAGTTTTTAGTAGTGGTTGTTATTCGCTTGAACCAAATTTGCACGATTAAGAACACATGGTAATAAATCAAAGCTGCTACTGCTCCGAATACTCCATAAAGGATAAAATCGACACCCCGCTGCAAAGGATCTCCTTGAACAAAAATCGATAAGACTCCAATTATGAAAAAACCAGCAACGGAGTACAGAGAAGTGCTTAACCCATAAACAAATAAAGGGTCCTGACTCCCGATCCACCTTTTAAACGTTTCAATTAGCCAAAATAAGAGTATACCTGGAAACACATATAACGTCCCGGCATACATTAATAGTCGAATAAATAATTCATGAAATGTCATGATCAATTGCGCACCCAGGAAGGTATAACCTATAACAGCTACACCCACTGAAAACACTAGCGTACTTAGAAGTGCTGCAAACAGATAATGCAAGTCAACCGGTCCTTTCTTTTCCTCCTTTTTCTTCATCTCTCAAATGGTTTAACAACCAAAAAAATCTGACCTTCTATACCGCTCCTCACTCAAGAGGCCGGAGAAGCATCAGATCGTGAGTCCTATTTGCTATTCATTTCTAAATAAACGAAACAACATAATATAGATAAAAAACATAACGAGAGAAGAAGCAAGAAAACCCATATAAAAGGTAATAAATTCATCGTTAGATACATGTAGTAGCGTAGTCGTATACCAACCAAAACCACACGCAATTAAAATAAGAATAAGAGAAGTTACAGTAGCCACCTTATCTTCTAAGCCTTTTGCCAGCCATTCTCTTAAAGTCATGTGGAGACCTCCCTTCAAAAATCAGGTACGGTAATTAGTTCATATTATAGCACAGAAAAAAACCGATCCTCCAGGAAAGATCGGAAAGGCCAGCAGATGCTTTTTGCATGCCATTTCTTCTTTAAAGGTATAGTTGAAAAGCCTTCGCCCCACTCAGCTGAACTTCATCCCCTTCTGCAGCTGATTGGACTGAATTTCTCCTCGTTACTTTACTGGTTTCGTGAAGGATAATTCTGATTATCACAGAATTTAGCCTACACTTAATTGAATGATAAATCCAATAAAAATAGAGAACGGGATCAGCAATAAACGTTTCAATACAACGACCATCCTTCTTGTTAAACGGCTTGTTTACTTAATATTATACGTTTAGTTGTCCCTATCCCCAAGCTGCCTGAGGACGTTTCATATCTGTTGCAAGAGCTTGAGAAGCCTTCTAAAAACTTGAAATCGGTATGAAGTTTTCTTTTACAGAAGATTGCCGCTTTTGCTAGTTCTTATAAATATAATGAAAAGGGAATAACACTTATAGCGTTGCAAATGTATCTACAAGTAGAAGTTCTGGGGACCATCTGCTCTTGGTTTTGGTAGTTTAGCGGCTTCGTCCCCTCCCTTTCCATGGACGAACACCTAGCCTTCGAGACTGAAAAACTGAAACCCTCATATTAAATGTTTACTTACTGCTCGAAGCCTGTTGGCAATTTTAACGCTAGTGAATAACACTTCTATAAAGAAAACTTGGCAAAGCCAAGCCTACGGCGTAGGCTGAGCCTTGGTTGCACGTATACTGTTCCCTTCAACTTTTTATACATTCTTACGGGGTAAATAAAAGCTGCCTTTGCTCAGACTAGGTCCAAACAAAGGCAGACTTTCAAGGCTCTCCTATAAGTCAGTCAGTGGCAACAGCACTGGATATGCGCTCATTTTAACCACTGGTACAAGTACGATTGTGCATCTCCTTATGAGCAAAACCTCTCGTCCCGAGACCTCCGCCTTGCCGGCTGGCCGGCAGAAGTATCGCGTACTCCGGACCCTGGATCACCTACATACCTTAAACGAACCTTTTAGGCCATCCTATTTCTTTCATTCCCAGCGGTTTTACCACTATAGGAGCGAATACTATTTTTCTTTATGAGTAATCCCTTGTTCTCTAGCCATAATGCCTGCTACTCGGGGGGCAAGCCAAATACTAGGAATAAGAAGTATTGACACAGGAACTGCTGTAACCACAATAAATGATTGCAACGCATCAATTCCACTGTCTCCATCACCGATAAAGAGCAAGATGGCAGCAATTGCACCCATTAACGCTGCCCAAAAAACTCGTAAACCTTTGGGTGGAGTACTTTCCCCAGTAACCCCCATTGAAATTGTGTAAGACATGGAGTCCCCGGTTGTGACTACAAACAAAATTGTTAGTAGCAAGAAAAGCGGTGATATGATAAAGGCTAATGGCAGCTGTTCTGTGATCGCAATCATAGCAGCTGGCATCCCAGCTTCCAGCAACGCCCCAGAAACGGAACCTGGGTTTTGCAGTTCGTAAAAGATCCCAGAGCCACCAACGATCGTAAACCAAAAGGTAGTTACTACTGGAGCGATAACTCCTACTGCAAGTACAATTTGACGAATCGTTCTTCCACGAGAAATCCGCGTAATTAGCATTGCCATCATCGGTCCATAACCTATGAACCAGCCCCAGAAGAAGATGGTCCACATCCCGAGCCATTCGTTATCACCACGGTAGGTTCCCATAGCAAAGAAATCATTGATATACGTGCCAAATGACAATATATAAGCATCAATAATAAACGCTCCCGGCCCTACTAACAATACTAGAGCCATCAAGCCCATTGTAAGCCATACATTGAATCGGCTTAACCATTGAATTCCACGGTGAAGACCTGTAACTGCGGAAATCGTAATAACTACAACCAAGCCAATAATGATCCATAATTGAGTAGCAAAGGTATCAGGCACTCCAAACAAAGCGTTCATTCCGTAACTTGCCTGTAGTCCCAAAAAGCCGATCGGGCCAATGGTCCCAGCAGCTACAGCAATAATAGAAAAAGCATCTGCCAACGTGCCGATAACACTTGTTTTTATCTTCTCTCCAAAGATAGGATATAATAAAGAACGAGGTTTCATTGGCATGCCACGGTGATATACAGCATACATCATGACTACAGCACTTACCGTTCCAAGTATAGCCCAAGCGAGAAATCCCCAATGCATAAAGCTTTGGGCCAAGGCCGGCGCCACCGCTTCCTGTGTATTTGGATCAATTCCTGGATGAAGGGGTGGTACCTCAATAAAATGAAACATTGGTTCTGCAGCTGCCCAAAACACCCCGCCGCCAGCAAGAAGGGTGGCCATAATAATGGAAATCCACTTAAACGTGCCAAGCTCCGTTTCTTTAACAGCACCTAAGCGTACATTTCCGTATTTTGAAATCGCAATAAAAAGTCCTACAAAGAATGTAGCAAGCATTAACACTTGCCAAAAAGCGCCAAAAGATGAAGCAGTAAAGCCAAATGTTACATTAACAAATTCGGCCACTCCCTCAATGTTTATCAGGGAGGCAATTACAAAGGCTAATAGCAAGCCAGCACTAATGATAAATACTGGCCAATCAAGCCCTTTTGTTACTTGTCGCAATAAATTCATAAATAAAAACGAACTCCTTATCTAATTAGGTAATTTGTGTTGTAAGGATTATCTCTACCTGTATTTTCATTTCTCCCGCTTCTTAAAAGCTTTCCTATGAACACATAAAGATTAAAGTAACATACACTTCAAACTACTGACAAACAAAAAAGATGAAATAGACATTATTGATAAAAGAAGAGGGATTCAGATGGGAACATTATACATACTACCTTGTGGAAAAAAGAAAATCTGGGATATCAATCCTGCCTGTCAGACTGTACAAGCCAAACATGCTTACGTTGGGACCTTTCATCAGGCAGCAAAAGCTTATGCCACTACTTTTGCTGGTCAGTGGTGTATCCTTTCAGCTAAACATGGTTTCTTGCTTCCTGAAGATACCATCGCTGAAAATTATGATCTAGGTTTTCATCATACAAGCGCCCAGATCATCTCCCAAGAAACGTTGAAGCAGCAGTGGCATAACGTGAACACCGAACCTTTTCACCATGTTGTTTTTTTGACTGGAAAAAAACATATACATGTAGTTCAGCAGCTGATTCATGAAAGTTCCCCCTCTATTACCTTTCATTATCCATTGCATGGTGCTTCAGGTATTGGGGAAATGATTCAGCGGTTGCAGCAAGCTGTTCATTCAAACAATCCTTTATGAGAATTTCATTTCCTTCATATATTTCTCATAAAGCCAAAAAGTATTCTTTTATATGACAGAGACATTCAGATCACATCAATCAGGAATACGAACAGTCAGCAAATTTTTTATAGAGATGTTTCATTTCTATTCTTCCCCCTAGTGCTTAGCAAAGTATAAAAAAAGGATTGGGCGGGTAAGGTATCGAAACAAGATTTATATACATGTATTTTGCCACTCAAGACAGAAAGGCGGGCGGACCATGACTCAAAAACAAGGCTGGATGATAGTTAGAACTCTTATTGTGACAATTAGTACCATTGGTGCCCTCTGGCTTCTTATGTGGCTATTCTCCCTTACATACCCATTTATCATTGGAGCTATACTCGCCTGGATGTTAAAGCCGCTCTCCAAATGGTTGAAAGAACGCCTCCGCTTCCCTTCACCGTTAGCCGCCTTAGTAACCTTACTTACAGGTGTTGGGGGCTTGGCCGGAGTATTAACGGGGGTAACCTTTCTTTCAATCTATGGATTTCAGCAATTCTCAGAACGAGTCCCTGAATGGGTTGAACAGTCTGCTAAAAATATCCAATCCTTTTTTAACGAAACCATTTGGCCATTTTGGCAGGATGTGATTGGCTTACTCGATGCTTTAACGCCAGAACAACAAGCAACATTACAAGAAGGTATCATTCAGCTGGGAACTCAATTAGGTTCGGTCTTGGCCCAGATAGGTCAAGGAATTGCAGATGGTCTTACTCAAGTGGCTCTCGCCTTTCCTTCCTTTCTTATTGGCTTTTTATTTACCTTACTGGGAATGTATTTCATTAGTAAAGACTGGGATACATTAGCGGAGGGAATGACCCGGAAGCTCCCACCTGCTCTAATTGAAAGAATGGAAGCTTTTATTTTGGCTTTACGAGTGCGGGTCCTTGGTTTTTTACGAGCACAAATTATTTTAATGTCTATTACAACCATCATTGTATTTATAGGGTTCTTGTTGCTCCGTGTCGAGTACCCATTTATTTTAGCTATCATTGTAGGAATTGCAGAAATCCTTCCTTATCTTGGTACCGGAACAATTTTAATTCCTTGGTTTATTTATTTGTTTATTACAGGCGAGATTACATTCGGTTTAGCGATTGCCATTCTCTATTTGGTGGCAGTCGTCGTACGTCAATCCATCGAACCGAAAGTATTGTCATTTAGCATGAATCTTAATGCGCTAGCTGTTTTAATATCACTGTTTGCCGGACTACAGATTTTTGGATTTGTCGGCTTATTTATCGGCCCCGGCCTTCTCGTCGTCCTCGTTATCTTGCGCGATATAGGAGTAGCAGAAGATATGAAATCAATTATTCGCGATGGGCTAAGAAAAGAAGAGAAATGAGATAGAGGAGATATAAGTATGCATAATATTGAACGATTCTAAGTTTCTATGAATTGTTTGTTATTTTCACATCTTTTCGTCGGGAAGTTTACAAGTAAGACTCTCTTTTTATGAACATATTTCACTAGTAACAATAACATTTCAATTCGATTAAGAAGGTCGTATTTCTATTGTCGCACTTGCCTCCCCTTGATATGATTAGTCTCGCAGTCGAACGGGACCACCCGCACAGACTAAACTAATAATTTGGAGGGGTAGCGCAATGAGATTCTCGCAGCCCATGAGACAAGTAAAGGCATTAGGGCTTCCGCTGTTAGCAGCAGGCTTTGTGTTTGCAGCAGCACCAAATGTCTCTGAAGCAAGTGAACTTGGAGACAACTTACTTAACGAAGGTGCTGACAATGCAGAAGTAAAAGAACTTCAAAACGTGCTAGCTGATAAATCTCTAATTGAACAAGAGAACATCACTGGCGTATATGATGACCATACAGTAGATGCAGTCGCGTTTTTCCAAATGGAGAATGAGTTACTCGTTGATGGGATCGCAGGCGACCAGACAATTGGTGCTTTAACCGGAGTAGAATTAGATGACGAAGGCAACCTTGTTGAATATTTACAAGAGGAATTAGATGAAGTAGGTTATCTAGAAGGTAGCAGCATTGACGGTTATTTCGGAGAAAATACAAAAAGCTCTGTGAAGTCTTTCCAAGCAGACCATGAATTAAATGTAGATGGAATTGCTGGTGTTAATACGTTCTCTGCCCTTCATAACGCTGAAGCTGCGGTAGAAGAGGAAAATACTGCTGAAGTAGAAGCTGAAACAGGTACAGCTGAAGAAGCTCAGACACAAGAAACGCAATCACAAGAAGCAGAAGCTCAAGCTGAAGAACAACAAGCCGAACAGCAGCAACCACAAACTGAACAACAGCAAACTTCTGAACCATCAAACCAAGGTGGTCAAGAAGCTAACGGGCAAACCATGCAAATGGAAGCTACCGCTTATACAGCTAACTGTACTGGCTGCACTGGAATTACAGCTACTGGCCAGGACCTTAATGCTAACCCTAACAAAGCAGTAGTAGCTGTTGACCCTAATGTTATTCCACTCGGTTCCCGTGTTCACGTTGAAGGTTACGGCGAAGCTATTGCAGGAGACACTGGCGGTGCTATTCAAGGAAACCGTATCGACCTTCATGTACCAACAAAAGATGAAGCTTATAGCTTTGGCCGTCAAAACGTAACAGTAACAGTACTCGATTAATCATCAAGAAGCAGGCGCACTTCAAACATTTGAAGTGCGCCTGCTTTATAATATGTTTATTCAAAAGCGAGAAACTGAGATTCATACCACTTAGCTGCTGCTTGAACTTCTCGTTCCGTAAGTTGATGCCCCTGATTTTCCCAAAAAAGTTCGACTTCTGCTTCCGCCTTTTCCAAGATGGCTTTTAACTCTTTCGTTTCTTCCGGTTCACAAATAGGGTCATTTTCACCTGCTCCAATAAATACAGGCAAACCTTTAATTTTTGGTAAGGTAGAATCCTTCACCGGCACCATTGGATGATGAAGAATAGCTCCTTTAAGACTGTTTTCATAATGAAAGATCAAGGACCCAGCGATATTAGCTCCATTTGAATAACCAACTGCAATTACATTATCACGCTCAAATTGATAATAATCAGCTGCTTCATCTAAGAACGTGTGCAACTCCTCTGTTCGTTTCACTAAATCTTCATGATCAAATACCCCTTCTTCCAAACGACGGAAAAATCGTGGCATGCCATTTTCTAACACATTCCCACGTACGCTTAAAACGGAAGCTTCTTTATCAATTAAGCCAGCAAGTGGCAAGAGGTCTTGTTCTGTCCCCCCAGTCCCGTGCAACAACAAGAGCACCGGACGATCTTTCCTTCCTTCACGAAAAATATGTTTCATTTCCATGGCAACGACCTCCTTTTGGTAATCAACAAATCATACATATATAAAGAGAACTGACATACTTTTCTACATGAGTTCCTCTTCTTCCTTTTCATTATAATTCCCTGATAAGTATTGTACAAAACTCTTGCCCAGCATCCCTCCTTCCATCATACGACTATAATTCTATCTGGTTCTACTCTTAAAAGGCAGATTTGCACAGACCCTTCGAAAGTTTAAATTTTTTGCAGATGCAAATTGGGGTTAAAGGCATTCTTCGGCACAATAACGGGTAAAGTTAGAAGGATAGTGTTTCCTAAAGGAGGATTAAAAGTGACAGAGTATGTATATGGCAACACTCCCTGCTTTTTAAACGGCAGCAAACTAAACAAAGCTGAAGATGCGAAGGGGGTACAAGCCGCGGTATATGGAGTGCCCTGGGAGGGAGGCGTGACCTGGGGGGATTATACGGGTTGTGAATTAGCACCAAAAGCAATGCGCATCGCCTCTGGCAGGTATTCAGGCTATTTGCCTGAGATTGACCACTTGGATGTCTTTGAGCATCTCAACATTGGTGACTTTGGAGATGTAGATATCAATCCAAATGACTCTGAGGATACGATGAATCGTATTATTTCATTTACGAAAGATAAGCTCTGGTCCCAGTCTGTTTTTCCAATTGCTCTCGGGGGCGACCATTCCATTACTTATCCAATTGTAAAAGCGTTGTCTGAAACAAGAGATCAAACGATAGGTCTTATTCATTTGGACGCTCATTATGATAATATGCCAGAGCATGAAGAAGATAAATATGCCCGCAATACCCCATTTGCCCGTCTTTACGAATTTGAAGGCGTGCGCAATGAAAGTCTTATTCATGCGGGCATACGAGGCCCTCGCAATAAACCAGAGAGTGGACGTTATGCACGGGATGCAGGCGCTGTCACCATCACGTTAAAGGAGATGCGCGAGACAAGGGACCTTTATAAAATGGCGGCTGACATCTACGAAAAAGCGAGTGACGGTGTAGACGCCGTTTATTTATCCATTTGTAGCGATGTGCTGGACTACGCTTTCAATCCGGGTGGCCCACCGGATGCCAATGGTTTAACGTCTTTCGAGTTACTAACGCTTATTCATGAATTTGGCAAAAGAGGACTCGCTGGGATGGATTTTGTAGAAGTCTACCCAAACCAAGAAAACCAACTGTTTTCAGCCCATTTAGCTTCAAATATCGTGTTATATACATTAGCCGGCCATGTGCTTGGCGCCCATTAAAAAAGAATGGCCAGGGATTGTCCCCTGCCATTCTTTTTGTTTGCGCATTTTATAAATTATTGACGGACAACGTTAGCAGCCTGTGGGCCACGGTCGCCTTCAACGATTTCGAATTCTACAGTTTCGCCATCTTCAAGCGTTTTGAAACCTTCAGCTTGAATTGCGGAAAAGTGTACAAATACATCGTCACCATCTTCGCGCTCGATAAAACCAAAACCTTTTTCTGCGTTAAACCATTTTACTGTGCCGGTCATGTAAACGGCCTCCTTCAACCTATTGCGTAATATACAGATAACATGACAACTCGGAAAACAATCCACGTTCATCACTTATCTAAACCAATATTGCCACATCTCAGCGGATAAATCAACCTCTTTTTTTCACAAAAAGGTTTTGCAATCCCTTATTGGTCTATTTTCAGTTTAACTCATGAGTTTTATTTTTAAACCTCTTTTTTTCAGGCGAACAGTCAGTCATTTACTAGCTATTCCAACGCTCATGGCTTTAAGCTTATTAACAATCCACCAACCTAAACCTAAGCCTCCAATGGCTCCTAGCCAATATATTATTAGTACGGTCATGCCACTTTCATTCAACGTCGAAGCTCCTTCAAACAGCCAGCCTCCAAACATCGCAAAGCAAAGGATGATACTGATAGAGAATAAAGGCCAGAGCCTTTTTATCGCTAAAAATTCGCCATTTAATTCGATTGGATTATGCTTAAACAGCCAGCTGCCGACAACAGCTGTTACAATAATAAAACTGAATGCCGTCCAAAAAATCCCGGCAGACGATGCTGGAGGGCTAATGAGAGACATCCATTGAAACCATTGCAGAAATTGCGATGTAGCAACAGTTATCTGATAGCTCTGTACCCCCTCAACAACGGAGGTGTGCACAGCAAAAAATGTCCGCAATAAAACTTGCGCGCCTTCAGGAAGCCAAAAGAAAACGAAACATAGAACGGCCTGTGTAACGGCTTCTCCTGTAATGACACCTATAAAAAAACTAAGCGCGAAAAGTGACACTAATCCCGTTACCGGCCATACTAGCGTTTCAATAAGATGAAGGGATTCGAGAACCCAGGCATACTCAGACGTAAGCACAAGAACGTACGAAAATCCATAAAAAACACTATAGCCAAGGCCAATAACAAGAACTCCAATTAAATATTTGGACCAATAATGCTGGCTTCGTGTATAAGGCCAGGCTAATTGACAGCTCATGCGGCCGGAGTTGCGCTCAGCTCCAGTAAACGCAATCCCAAGTGAAATGACGAGTACAACAAGCAGGAGGGTCGTCAAAATATTACTGCCGCTTCCTCCTGCCAATACTTCATTGACGTTATGCGATGCAACGTGAAAATCCACCCCTGATTCCTGCATATGATCCCAGCGAGAAAGTGTAAAAATTGTATTTACAGGCAGTATGAAAAAACATACGGTCAAATAGACGGCAATAATTGCCCGGCTTTGCTTTAAGTTCCTTAAAATCAAGGGTCTTGGTATCATTCCCATCTCTCCTTTCCACTTATGAAGCTCTCATGCTGCCCTTAATTTTAAAATCCATCACTTTGCTGGAGAGCAGCCAGGCAAAAAAGCCGGCAAACACCGCTCCACACCAATAAAAGACGATCATCATCTCATCTCCCAGGTGAGCAGGAACAAAAGTGCTCGCAATAATTCCTCCCAGCAAAGCAAAACAGCCGACAATCCCAGCTTTAAACAAAGGCTCCAAGCGTTTAAAGACAAGAAACTCCCCATTAAATTCATTAGGTCCCTTTTCAAATAAGAACAAGCCTAATAAAAATGAACTTGCCGACAACATAAGCGGAAAAGCAATGCCAGGTTCAGTATCATGAAAAAATTGTTGATCAAAGTAGAAAAATAATGTGCCTTTTTGGATCCATTCCAGCCATTCAACCGGCAAGTGAACACCTGCATGAATGTCTACTGAAAGATTTATCAACATCGTAAAACCGAACGGAAAAATTAAAAAGATAAACGTCAGCGCGATTTGTGACACCATTTCTCCGGCAATGGTTCCTATAAATAACGAAAACGTAAAAAAACTGATAAACACGATCAACGGAAAAACGTATGTGTGATAAACAGATAAGCCGCTTAGTAGAGCTTGAAAGTCCGACAGCGCTATAATAAGTAATGAGGCACCGTACGACACACTATAAAAAAGCGCAATAAACAAAGCACCGATACTCCATTTAACTGTAAATATACTTTTTCGTTTAAACGGCAGAGATGCCGTGAAATCCTGCAGCCGGTTGTTGCGTTCCCTGCCGACCATGACGGCGCCCAGAATAACTAATAAAAAAGAGATAAAGAGAGCATAATTTGAACCTGCAAATATCTCATTAATCCCTGTTATATGAAGCGGACCTTCTTGAGCGCTTGAATGCTGCCACTCTTGAATCGTGGTTATCGTTCGCATTAACAGCCAGCCCAAACCGAAAAAAAAGAGAATATATAGAAAGGATTTTTGCTTTTGCAGCTCCTTCATGATCAGGGCTTTAGGAAACAACTTCGTCACCTCCAAGCCGCGCTAAAAAAAGATCTTCCAACGTCATCGGCAATTCATCATAAAGAAGAGGCTGAAACGAATTCACATATTCGTCAGTTAAATCACCAGTGCTTTCAAGCAGGCAAATATAAACCCGGCCTGACTGTTCAAGCAAATACACATATTGCTTCAGTTCCTCCGGCATTTCACCTTTAAATACGAGCTGTACTTTTTTGTAGGACTGTTTCACTTCTTCGATATGATACTCTGAATCAATCCTGCCTGCTTTCATAACAAGAATGTGATCGGCGAGTGTTTCTAGTTCATCCAACCGGTGGGTGGCAATGACAATAGATATATCTTCTTTTGCTACTTCTTCTACCATAAATTTGAGAATTTGGCGTTTAATGATAACATCCAGACCATCTGTTGGTTCGTCCAACAGGATGTATGTAGCTCTAGTAGCAAATGCCATAATTAATGAAAATAACGCCTTTTTCCCTTTTGAATAATGCTTTATTTTTTTCGCTTCTTTCATGTCAAATCGTTCCATTAACTCATAAAAGTATGTTTGATCAAAGGATGGATAAATTTCTTTATATAAGTTCACAACACTTTTAGTCGATTCATTTTTTAACGCTTCGGCCATGTCAGAGACAAAAATCACATTCCGCTTTACATCTGGACGCTTTTGGACATTTTGGCCATTAACTAATACTTCCCCCTCATCTGGACGGAGAACATCTACGATCGTTTTCAGTAATGTTGTTTTTCCTACTCCGTTTCTGCCAACAATCCCTGTAATTTTTCCTTCACCTATAGAAAACGTGACGTCGCTTAATATTTCCTGCCCATGAATGTGTTTCGAGAGATTTTGAATCTTAATCATCCTGGTCTCCCCCTAACTCTTTATAAAATGCTTCTACCCAAACTTTCATCTCTTCTCGGTGAATGCCAGCATAAAATCCTTCAAGCACTGCTTTTTGAATTTGGTCTTTCACCCGTTCGATATCTTTTGGCAGCACATCTTCTGTCGTAAACTCAGCGATAAATGTTCCTCTTCCCCGCATCGTAATAATCACTCCTTGCCGTTCTAATTCCTTATAAGCTTTGCTGACCGTATTTGGATTTACAATGATCTGGGAAGAAAGCTCCCGCACTGAAGGAATACGGTCATTGGGCTGCAAAACGCCTCTAGCCACAAGTTCTTTCATTTGTTGAATGATTTGTTCATAAAGTGGAAGTTGGCTTTTTGGGTCAATTCGGAGCATTGATTTCTCTCCTTCTAATACCTACGCTTTGTATTAATTGTATTAATCAACATAGTACACTTAATACAATATATAAATTTAGTATGGCTGTCAATTACGTTTTATTTCTAAGGAAGCATTTTCTTTATAGAAAGAGGAAATTGACAGTTAATGTGGAAGCTATGTTTGCAAAGGAGATGGTAAGATTGAAACTATATGACAGGGAAGAAACGATGATCGGGACGCTCGGAATTGAAATTGTAGAGGCAAAAGATGATAAAGTGGTAGCTACCATGCCTGTTCATGCTGCTACCAGACAACCCTTTGGCCTGCTTCATGGTGGTGCTTCTGTCGCACTTGCTGAAACTGTGGCCAGTATTGGTTCCTGGCAGCAAATCGACCAGGAGAAGCAAATGGCTTTTGGCTTAGAAATTAATGCTAATCATATCCAAAGTAAATCTGAAGGAATTGTTACTGCAATAGCTTCTCCACTTCATAAAGGGAGAACTACTATGGTTTGGCAAATTGATATAGTAGATGAAGAAAATCAGTACATATCTGTCTGTCGCTGTACGGTTGCCATTAGAAATAAAAAGAAAAGCTGACCTCTTTTTCTGAGGTTACCTTTACTTCAAGGCGGGAATAGAAAAATGAAGCACTTTGAGCAAGGAGGAATCCTAAGATGAGCTTACCCCCCTGCCCCTCTTCTCCTAACTGTGTTTCTTCACTGGCTGAGTCAAAAAAACACTCGATTGAACCGTTCACCTACAAGCAAGAGAAAGAAAAAGCTATATCTGCACTTCACCAGCTTCTTGAAGAAGAATCGTTAGCCACGGTCATTGAAATAACAGAAGAGCGAATTAAAGCCGAATATAAAACACCTGTACTTAAGTTCACCGATGACCTTGAATTTTATTTTGGAGAACTAGGAACAGTTCATCTCCGCTCTGCCTCCAGAATCGGTCACTATGACTTAGGGAAAAACCGAAAAAGAATGGAATATATTCGTAAACAATTCAATAGAAAACTAGGATAATCAAGATATTTGTTTCCCTTTTTCTAATTTAGACCGTTGATATGATCACGAAATTTTAAATCCGCTATCGGCAGGAATCAATTTTAGTGCAAAATAAGATGTGAACATCCGAATCATGAATGTGGCCTTCACTTCAGACGTACGTTTTCCCGAGGGCTTGTCTTCAGCTAACTTGTTCGATGGCAAACCCCATCGAACAAGTGGATCTTCAGCCTGCGCGTTATCCTCTGGGAGTCGCCGTCTTACGTTTCAGCCACTTTTAAATTCCGCATAGTAAATAAAAAATAAATAGATAACATTCTTTTATTACTTATAAAACGTCATTATGAAATTGATTCATAGGAAAAGTGTTTAAATAGAGTGGATGAAATGATCACTAGTTGAGAGGAGAATTTACATGTGTCCAGAAGCTTTCCATCCTGCAAATGAATTACGCATCGGTCATTATTCGGAAACTGCCCCTGATGAAGTGAGTCACCTGTATGACTATGGCTGGGCTGCATTTGAAAATTGGCATACATTACCGCTCCAAAAACGTCTCACCTATTTGCGACTTCTTCGAGAAACGATTGTTGAGAGTCAGGATGAAATCGCTTCTATTATTTCAAAATCCACCGGCAAACCTGAAGTCGATGCTTTAGTTACAGAGGTATTTGCTGTAGTGGATGCAATTAAACACATAGAAAAAGAAGCGCCGTCCATTTTAAACAATGAAAAAGTTAAAACGCCCCTTCAATTTCAAGGAAAAACCTCTTACATTAACCGAAAACCCCGGGGAACAATTTTAGTCATTTCCCCTTGGAATTATCCGTTTCAACTTGGCATGATTTCTACACTTGAAGCAATCGCGATGGGCAACACCGTCATTTTAAAACCTTCGGAAATGACGCCGATGGTGGGAGAACTGTTAAAAAGACTTAGCGGTATTTTTCCAGACCATGTGCTGCAAGTTGTTATTGGCGGGAAAGAGCTAGGGGAAGCATTAGTGGAAGAGGGACCCGATTACATTCACTTCACCGGATCCGTAGAAGTTGGAAAGGTGATTCAAATGGCAGCAGCTAAACAGCTTATCCCAACCACCCTTGAATTGGGTGGAAAAGATGCGATGATCGTCCGAAATGATGCTAATATCACCCGGGCAGCAAAAGCAGCTGTTTGGGGCGCGTTCAGTAACAGCGGTCAAATCTGTTTATCTGTGGAACGTGTTTACGTCCATGAGCAAGCTTATCCTGGCTTTATTACTGAGGTAAGACGAGAAGTTGCCAAATTAAAACAAGACCTTTCCTCTGAAGCAGATATGGGAACAATGACAACAAAAGCTCAAAAACAAGTCGTAGCACATCAGCTTAGAGATGCGTTGAATAAAAATGCAACCCTCGAATACGGTGAAAGCCCGGACCATTGGAACGAAAACGATTCATTTATTTCCCCACTTGTATTAACAAATGTAACTCACGATATGGCCATTATGCAGGAAGAAACATTTGGGCCGGTAATGCCGATCCATACGTTCGAAAATGATCAGGAAGCTGTGGACCTTGCAAATGACACAGATTATGGTTTAGGTGGCAGCATCTTCACTTCTGATCTTGAACGGGCAAATGAAATGATTGCCAAGCTTGAGACTGGCAATGTAATGATTAACGATGTGATTAAAAGTGTGGCTAATCCACATTTGCCTTATGGCGGTGTCAAACAATCGGGCATAGGAAAAAGTCGGGGCCGCACCGGGATGCAAGCTTTTTGTATTGAAACCTCTGTAATGAGCGATGCCGGCAAAGCAGACACAGAATTCAACTATTTTCCAAACACAGGGAAATATCATTTGTTAAAACAAATGATTTCTGCTTATTGGGGCCCAAAAAAAGACTACAAAAAGTTAGTTAGTACGTTTTTGGAGTTAAATAAACGGACAAAATGATGTTAGCATGCCTTTTTGAATTTGCTACAGGTGGCCGCTCTCATCACAAGTATAAACACACCACCGACTTCATCTTTACTTCGTTTGAATTATTTCATTACGAATTCAGGTGTTAGCTTTGCAACGATAGTAACAACATGAACGTTTTTGAGCTCGTTCCTTTTCCGTTAGCCTGATGATCGTTAAAGGAACGAGCTTTCTATATAATCAGTTTCATATTTTTGAATTCAGGGAATAGTCTGAATATACAATCATCTATTTACGTAAGGGGGAAGTAATGTGGGTGGTGAAGTATTAGCCATATTGGCGCTTTCTGCTGCATTGATAGGCCTAAGCTTAATCATGGCATATGCTCTTCTGAAAAATGCTTCGTTTGATGATTAAGTCCCCTACATTTCCCACTACTCATTGCTTTGTTGCTTCTATCATTCTTAGCAAGACTTTTACTACTACCATACAGTTCATTACCGCAAGCATGTAAACTTTCTATTAGCATAGCCAGCCGAGTTGAAGAAGCTTTCGGCTGGCTTTTGTCGTGTCAGCGATTTCCCTGGCTATTCTCTATCCACCGTTATTAACAGCCGCTAACTAAGAAAGATCAAACCGTACGCCAAACCACCCACGATAACAAGGGCTGGATGTACCTTCCATTTTTCTAACGAAAAGTAACTGATTACCGCGATAATCGCCGTATGAAGCCAGCCGCTGTCTATTCCAGCTTCCCAAAAAAATTCAAAAGCCAAAACGCCTAGTAATATAGCGATGATTGGGCGAATCCAGGCAGTCATACGTTTTACTTTCGGATTATCTTTATGTTTATATAAAAAGCCAAGCAGCACAAACATTAACAATAAGGAAGGAGCAATCGTCGCAAAAAGACCAACAAAAGCTCCGGAGATGCCTGCTACATCATAGCCAATGTAGCCGGCCATTTTTGTAGCTATCGGCCCTGGTAGTGAATTGCCGAACGCCAACGCTTCACTGAACTCTGTATTTGTCATCCACTCATATCGATCAACCACTTCATACTGAATGAGTGGAATTGAAGCGGGTCCGCCTCCGTAACCTAATATGCCGGGCCAAAAAAAGGCTAAAAAGATTTCAATATAGATCACAACAGAAACATCCTTTCAAAACAACCCCGTAAGCTAAACACTTTATTTCTTCTTTTTCCCTAATGTATAAACCATCACAGCTCCAATAATAAATACTGGATGCCAACTCAATATTCCTATGAATAAAAGACCAGCTGCACCTAGGAGTGAAGCGGTCAACCATCCCGTCTGTTCTTTTCCTTTCATAAAAAACTGAATGGTTAAAATGAGCAGCATCACACCAACTACTGGGATGACTCCTTGAAGCATGCCTTGCACCCACGCTTCATCCCGGTACTGTAACAATGGGGCAAGCAGCACTATCATAAGGATTGCTGTCGGCAAAACACAAGCTGCAATGGCATTAATCATTCCAGCTGTTCCGCCTATGCGATACCCAATGTAACCTGCAAGCTTAGTAATAATTGGACCTGGAAGTGTGTTTCCAAGTGCCAGCACATCGGCAAATTCCTCATCATCCATCCATTCATATGTTTCCACTACTTCTTTATGGACAAGAGGTATGGCAGCCGGTCCTCCACCGTACCCTAATATACCTGGTCGAAAAAAGGCTAAAAAGATCTTTGCTTGTTTATTCATGGCAGTGTATCAAACAACTGTTGATACTTCCCCCCTTTATGCCTTCTAGTGATTCATTCTATTAAAGTATCATGTTTGTTTTCGACCTGCATAGTGGAAGTTTTCATATAATCTTTCCTGGAACTGGGCTGAAACAACAGATGATATCGCGTATAATGGCTAGATAAGTTCATACTGCAATTGAAATTCAAAAATTAGCTGCATCAGATAGAATCGTGTCAAAAAAGCCACCTGGCTCTTTTGACTGGAGGTTGAATCGATTGGATAAAGCGCGCAAGCTTTTAAAAAATTACTTTGGTTATAATTCCTTCCGTGAAGGACAGGAGAAACTGATACAGACGGTTATACATGGAGAAGATGCCCTTGGGGTCATGCCGACTGGAGGTGGGAAATCAGTGTGCTATCAAATTCCCGCGCTGCGGTTTTCTCACTTAACTGTCGTCATTTCTCCTCTTATTTCCCTTATGAAAGATCAAGTAGATGAAATGAAAGCTCTAGGCATCGAAGCTACCTATATCAACAGCACACTAACAATGGAAGAAGTGCAGGATCGTTTGCAAGAAATCCGGTCCAATCACGAGCTGAAACTGCTCTACCTTGCACCCGAGCGTTTAGAGAATCAATTTATCGTCAGGACTTTGGATGAACGAGGGATATCATTAATTGCCTTAGACGAAGCCCATTGCCTGTCGCAATGGGGGCATGACTTCCGGCCCAGTTATTTACACCTTCCAGCCATGCTTTCTTCTCTTCGTTCGCGACCAACTCTGATTGCCTTAACGGCTACAGCAACACCTGCTGTACAAAAGGAAATCTGCGAAACATTAAATATTGAACATGTGGTTAACACCGGATTTTTCCGTGACAACCTACGCTTTCATGTTATCAAAGGGGGAGACCGGGATCGTTACACTCTCGATTTTATAAAGAAGCGTAAAGATGAATCTGGCATTATTTACACAAGTACCAGAAAAGAGGCAGAACGCCTTTATCGCCTTCTTCATAAGGAAGGCATAGAAGCAGGTGTCTATCACGGCGGAATGGGTGCCACCGAACGGCAATGGCAGCAAGAAAAATTTGTACATGATCGCATTCAGGTAATGACGGCTACTACTGCTTTTGGAATGGGAATTAATAAAGCTGACGTGCGTTACGTTATTCATTACCAACTGCCAAAAAACATGGAAACTTACTATCAGGAAGCAGGTCGTGCTGGCCGGGACGGGGAATTAAGCGACTGCATTCTGCTTTATCATCCGCAAGATATTCGTACCCAACAATACATTCTGGACCAATCTGAATTATCGGAAGCGCGTAAAACACTTGAATATGATAAACTCCAGAAAATGATCTCCTATGCCCACACTGAGACCTGCCTGGCGACGTATCTTCTGAATTATTTCGGAGATGCCACTACTCAACCATGCGGCCTCTGCGGACCGTGTACAGACACTCGTGAAACTGTTGATGTTACGACAGAAACACAAATGGTGCTCTCTTGCGTCAAGCGCATGGATGAACGTTTTGGCAAAGCAATGGTAGCTCAAGTGTTAGCCGGTTCTGCCAACCAACGCATAAAAGACCTACACTTTGATGAGCTATCCACTTACGGGTTGTTAAAAGAAAAAAATCAAAAAACAATTACAAGCTTTATCGATTTCTTAACAGCCGAAGGTTATCTCACGCTTACCGGAGGGACGTACCCAGTACTACGCTTAACTGAACAAGCCAAAGCTGTTCTCCAGGGAAAAAAAGAAGTTTACCGGAAAGAAACTTTTCCTAAATCCCTTGATGAAGATAAAACTGAAGAACACCCGCTCTTCCCTGAACTGAGGGCATTGCGTAAAGAAATTGCCCAGTCTGAGAATATTGCTCCTTACATGGTCTTTTCTGATCGGGCCTTAAAAGAAATGTGCACCCTAGAACCGCAAACTGAAGAAGAAATGCTAGAAGTTAAAGGGGTTGGAGAACATAAACTGCAGACATATGGCTCAATATTTCTTGAAAAAATTCAAGACTATATCCAAAGCTCAGCCACTTATAGCGACAATAAAGATTCCGCGTCTACCTACTCGCAGTAAGTGTTCAGACATGATATCATAGAAGGTGGACTATAATTAAAAGGATGTATGTAAATGATTAATTGTAATAACGTAGGATTACGTTACGGAGATAAAAAGCTGTTTGAAGAAGTCAATATCAAGTTTACTCCCGGGAACTGCTATGGGTTGATTGGAGCTAATGGGGCAGGCAAATCCACTTTTTTAAAGATTTTATCTGGTGAAATTGAAGCACAAACAGGTGATGTTCAGCTTGATAAAGGCCAGCGCATGGCTGTTCTCAAGCAGGATCATTTCGAATATGAAGAATATGAAGTGCTCGAAACTGTAATAATGGGCTATCAAAAGCTCTACGAAGTGATGAAAGAAAAAGAAGCCATTTATATGAAAGAAGATTTTTCCGATGAGGATGGCATGCGCGCAGCCGAACTCGAAGGTGAATTCGCTGAAATGAATGGCTATGAAGCAGAAACTGAGGCTGCAATGCTTTTAAATGGCTTAGGGATCAGCGACGATCTTCATCATAAGAAAATGGCCGAACTTGTCGGTGGAGAGAAAGTAAAAGTGCTTCTCGCCCAAGCTTTGTTTGGGAATCCTGACATTCTCCTTATGGACGAGCCGACTAACCACCTTGACCTTCAAGCAGTCAAATGGCTCGAAGAATTCTTAATTAATTTTGAGAACACAGTCATTGTCGTCTCTCACGACCGTCACTTTTTAAACAAAGTATGTACTCATATTGCTGACATTGATTTTGGTAAAATTGAATTGTATGTCGGTAACTACGACTTCTGGTATGAATCCAGCCAGTTGGCTCAAAAAATGGCAAAGGAACAAAACCGCAAGAAAGAAGAGCAAATAAAAGAGCTGAAAGAGTTTATTGCCCGATTTAGTGCGAATGCTTCCAAGTCAAAACAGGCAACTTCACGTAAAAAGACATTAGATAAGATTGAGCTGGATGATATTAAACCATCCTCGCGCAAGTACCCTTATGTACACTTCAAGCCAGAACGTGAAATCGGCAATGACCTGCTTACGGTGGAAAACTTATCGAAATCCATTGATGGCGAAAAAGTATTGGACAATGTCAATTTCACCTTGCAGCCAAATGAAAAGATTGCGTTAGTAGGTAACCAGGAAGTTGCCAAAACCACTCTTCTTAAAATCCTTGCTGGTGAAATGGAGCCTGACACTGGCCACTACGTTTGGGGTAAAACGACGTCTCAGTCCTACTTCCCGAAAGACAATGCTGCCTACTTTGAAGGCTCAAAGCTCACGTTAATTGATTGGCTTCGTCAATATTCCCCTGAAGATCAAAGTGAAACCTTTATTCGCAGCTTTCTCGGACGCATGCTCTTTTCAGGTGAACAAGCCAAGAAAAAAGCTGACGTTTTATCCGGAGGAGAGAAAGTTCGCTGCATGCTTTCGAAGATGATGCTATCAGGTGCAAATGTTCTTTTATTTGATGAGCCAACAAACCACCTGGACCTTGAAGCTATTCAAGCCTTGAACAATGCGCTTGTTGAGTTTAAAGGGACCGTGATCTTCTCCTCTCATGACTATGAATTCATCCAAACTATTGCGGACCGAATCATTGAATTCACACCGACAGGCATGGTTGACAAGAAGTTAAGTTATGAAGAATATTTAGCAGAAGAACATTTAATTAAAGATACGCCTTAATGAAAAAGAGGGAGCGTCTCCTGGACACTCCCTCTTTTTCATGTATTTGTTACTGTTTTCGTTCGAAGGAACGATCCAGCGCCCCGTACACTTGAGCGATCCATTGCCTATTTTTCCCTAAATCCCCTTTGCGATTACGAACAGTAGAAACTACATCAACTGCTACTTCCCGGAACTCCATGGTGACTACCGTAATCACCATATCATATCTTCGGCTTCTTTCTTGAATGTCTATAACCATCTCGCCTCGTTCCTGGTCTACACTTACAACTTCTCCCGGAATATTCTTTTTCACTACCGTCTCAAGCGATTGTAATACATCTTTTTGTGAAGCACGGTAATATCTGGTTTGCAATTCTTCGATTGAAGTATGATCACGTGTTTCCTCTCCATCTTTCCAAAATCGAGTGAGCTTGTACCCCATTTCCATGAGTGCGTATCTCCTTTGTCTAATCCTCAGTTTTATTATCTCGATCGTATAATCAAGTTGTTTACTTATTCAAACGTTCATTCCCGATTACTTCAGCTGTTATTCACCTGTGACAACTTTAAGATTTAATAATATTAATTATACCAAAACTACTCCATTCAATCTAAAGGATTAGTACTTTCCGACGGAGTTCGGCAGAATTTGTAAAGAGATTGTTATCTGCTTGTTACCCTCCCCCAAGCTTAATTGCGATATGATAGAGCTAGGTAATATGAGGAGGTGCTCCCTTTTGATTTATAAAACGTTAGTCTTTAGTATTATGTCACTTGGCCTTGTAGCTTGTGCCTCAACGAGTGAGACAAACGATGATACCGAACAGGATGAAATTTCTCAATCCGAACAACAAATCTCTAATGAAATAGACAATGAATCAAATGAAAACCAAGACACAGACTCCACCTCTTCTGATAATCCGTACGATGAGTCGCCAAACAGAGAGGATACTCAAGAAGACGAAACTGAATCAGATCCTCCGTCCAGTAATGAGGAGAGCGATAGTACCTCACCTCCAGAAGAAGAACTAGAAGAAACTGAGACAGGCCCTGATTTAAGCGACCTTGATGTCACAGGTGAAGATTTACAAGCGGACCACAATCAGGAGCAAGAAGTAGCAGATGAGGAAGAAGAAACGAATTCTTCTCCAGAAGAATCTTCAAAAACAGTAATTGAAGAAGAGGACGAAGTCGACGAAGAGGATTCTGAAGAAAATGAAGACGAAGGCTCCGAATCCGAAGATAAAGATGAAGACTCATCCAAGGAAGATGAGCAAAATGAAGAAGAAAGTAATCAAGAAGAGGAAGACATAACTGAGGAAGATGAGAATGAAGAAGAACTAGAAGAAGGATCAGAGGAAGAATCAGAAGAACAAAATTCTGAATTTGTAAATGAAGAGGAGGAAGAACAAGAATCCTCTGATTCTAATGAAGTCTACCCCGAACATTTGAAAAAAGAAGAAGAAGACGAGGAAGAAGTAGAAGAAGAATCAACTGAGAATGAAGGGGAAGATGAGGACGAGGAAGACGAAGGCGAAGAAGAAGCCTCTGATAAAGAAAATGAAGAAGAAGACGAATAATATAGAAAAAGGCTTTCCACCTATAACAGCGGAAAAGCCTTTTTCTTTTATCCCTGAAGATCTCACAATTGGGCCTACCTTCATGCTAGTTCATTCCAAGTTGAAATTGGAGAAGCCTCCTTAGATTGGCGCTTTTTTGAACGAGTAAAGAAGTGCTTTCAGCAATGGCATCCTCTAAAGACATTGGGCGATTTAACATGCTAAAGGCAGCATCAATCCCGGTTTCTTCTAACTGCAAGTAGTCCACTTCAACCGTTCCTGCAATAGCAAATACAGGGAGATCATATTTTTTTGCTAACTTCCCCACTCCTGCCGGTGTTTTGCCATGCATCGTTTGGCCGTCCATTCTTCCTTCTCCCGTAATGACTAAATCTGCCCTTTTTATGAAGGATTCAAGGCCAGTAATCTTAATAACTAGGTCAATTCCAGGTTTTAATTCCGCTTTTGCGAAAGCTAATAATCCTGCTCCCAACCCTCCAGCCGCCCCTGCACCAGCTGTGTTCTCAACATTGAGTCCGAGGTCTCGCACCATTACAGTTGCGTACTTCTCCATTGCCTGGTCCAATTCTTTCACCATTTCCTCGGAGGCGCCTTTTTGTGGGCCAAAAACAAAGGAGGCCCCTTCTTCACCTGTTAAAGGGTTGTCTACATCACAAGCTACTTCTAAACGAGTAGATTGTAAGCGCTCATCCATATTGGAGATATCAATATTCGCCACTTGTTGGAGCCCTTGGCCTCCATATTCTACTTCTTCACCGTGTTCGTCTTTTATACTAGCGCCCAGGGCTTGAGCCATACCAATCCCTCCATCATTGGTAGCGCTCCCGCCAATACCTAATATAATGTGGCGGGCACCTTGATCAAGCGCAGCTTGAATTAACTGTCCGGTGCCATAAGTAGTGGTTCGCATCGGATCCCGTTCAGTAGGAGGGACTAATTCTAATCCAGAAGCTGATGCCATTTCAATAAATGCTGTATCACCATCTCCTGAAACGCCGTATTCAGCTGTGATCAGACTTCCAAGCGGACCAATAACCTGCTCACTTTTTAGCTCTCCGTTTGTTGCATCAATGAGAGATTGGACAGTTCCTTCACCGCCATCAGCCATCGGAACCATATGGAGCTGATCCTCATCGCTAACTAATTGAATCCCTCGAGCGATCGCACTGGCTGCCTCAGCGGCCGTTAAGCTTTCTTTAAAAGAATCTGGAGCAATAACAATATTCATAACATTTTCACTTCCTTAAGTTAAGCGTTTGCATTTTAGGAGTTATGTAAGAAAACATTCTGTACAATGGGGGACGTCCCACAAGTCAGTTCTCGGCCAAAGCATCTGGAATATACTCCTCTCTCGAGCGAAGGTTCAGCCTCTTTTAGAGCCACAACCGGCTCGTTGAGAGGCTTCACTCTGTTATTTGAGCCGAGGAAGTCTCACATATTCTGCTGGCTGCCTTTCATACCTTAAACTACTTGCAAGGACGCCCCATCTTTTCTACCGCCTTCTTCTATCTTAAGACGGTTCTTTAAATGTGTCTATATGTTCTAGGTGTAAATTTGAACAATTTGCTATGGATTGACTCAATTGCCCAAGATCGTTACCACTTTGGTCCAGTGCTACATAAACATACGATTGAAGGATCGTACAATATTCTCCATCAGCATCCAGACCTTCAAACTGTAACTTCAGCTTTCCATTTAAAGGGGGTCTGCTCATTATGAAACCTCCTTTCCTTGCTTATATTTCATTAAGCTGTGCTTAAATCAGGCTCATGTCCCCTTTAAAAAAGTTCCAGCGTTTGTCGGTCTGATCTAAATTATGGATCTCACGATAGCCATGCTGGACAAAACGAGCATTTTTCAATTGTTCAAAGCAAAAGTTTCTAGAATGATACACAGTCACGTCATGGGTAGTTGTGACAATTTCACTAACGTAATTTTGAATTTTCCGAAAACCCGCTACATTATGTGCTACGACCCAGCCCGTTCTTGCTTGACTGCCTACCTTCTCTCTTGAATGGTACGGGATTAACGTCAACGAACCAGTTAAAGGGACTGGAAGCAACTGTTTTTTACCTAAAAGAAATTGCCCATAGCGCTTTCGATTTGATGCCAGGTTTGTACCAAAATAATCTAGAATTTTATCAAGCAGCTGATCAGCAGTAAGCGGCCAGATCTCTAGTTGCTCCCCTTTTAAACATACTCCCGCCCCGTCACCTACCCCAGGTTCAATGGCAGGATAAAATGCTTCACCTTCCTCTAAAAATTGTTCTACTCTACACGACATATTCATAACCGTTCTCTCCATTCTTTAAAGAGTTTATACGCAATTCCTCCTTTATCCTACTTGCTGTTTTCACTTTTTACGAGTTTTCTATGAGAGCGAAAAGCTGCCATTTTCACTTCATAATGTGCTCTACTGACAAAAAGTGAATAGATTTTAGTTCTATCAGCGCCATAGACTAAAATCACATTAATTATAGCACAAAGAATTACAAATTATAAAAATATTTTGTAATTTTTTGAAAAAATATAGGTCAAATGATCAAAAACAAAAGCTGCCCTTTTCGGACAGCTTCTTACAACGTTACATAAGTGTAATTACAATTCGTAATCAGTGACTGCGCCACGTGCACTAGAAGATACAAGCTTCGCATATTTTGCTAGCGCACCATTTTTCTTAGCTGCTGTAGGCTGCCAAGCTTGTCGGCGTTTCTCAAGCTCTTGCTCGGAAACTTTCATATTGATTTCTTGTGTGTCTCCATCAATTTCAACCGTGTCTCCGTCCTTCAATAGGCCAATGTTCCCGCCTGCTTGTGCTTCAGGAGCCACGTGACCGATGACAAAACCGTGAGAGCCTCCCGAAAAACGACCATCTGTGAGAAGAGCTACTTTTCCACCTAATCCACGGCCAACAATCATTGAAGTAGGAGAAAGCATTTCCGGCATGCCAGGACCACCTTTTGGCCCTACATTCCGAATGACGAGAACATCACCTTCTTTAATTTCGCCATCCATAATAGCTGTGGTGGCTGTGTCCTCACTGTCAAATACTTTAGCTGTTCCTTCAAAACGGCTCACTTTCTGTCCAGAAAGCTTAGCAACTGCACCTTCAGGGGCCAGATTTCCTCGTAAAACAACGAGCGGTCCGGTAGGTTTAATTGCTTCAGAAAGTGGATAAATGACATCTTGGTCTTTCTTCAATTCCGGCACTTCGGCAAGGTTTTCAGCCAATGTTTTGCCGGTGACTGTTAAACAATCACCATGAAGCAGACCTTCAGCGTGGAGCATTTTCATAACGCCCGGCACACCGCCGACCTCAAACAGATCATCAAACACGTATTTACCGCTAGGTTTCAAATTCGCAATGTGTGGGACACGCTCTCGAATCCGCTCAAAGTCTTCATAAGAAAGGTCAACCTCTGCTGAATGAGCAATCGCAAGTAAATGTAAAAACGCATTGGTTGAACCGCCAAGAGCCATGACGACAGTAATTGCATTTTCAAAGGCTTCTTTTGTCATAATGTCCCGCGGATAAATATCTTGTTTCAATAATTCAATCACAAGTTCTCCGGCCTGGCGACATTCACTTTCTTTGTATTTATCTACTGCCGGTGTCGATGAGGAGCCAGGAATGCTCATGCCTAAAGCTTCCACAGCGGCTGACATCGTATTGGCTGTATACATGCCTCCACAAGCTCCTGCTCCAGGACAGGCCTGGCATTCAACAGCATGGAGTTCTTCATCATCAATGATGCCTTGATGATACTTTCCTACCGCTTCAAATGAAGAAACGATATCGATATCTTTGCCGTCCAAATTTCCCGGTTTAATCGTCCCACCATATACATAAACTGACGGCAAATTGAGACGGCCAATAGCCATCAAACAGCCTGGTGTCGTTTTATCGCACCCGCCGATAGCCACAACTCCGTCTAACGCTTCAGCTCCAGTCACCGTTTCGATTGAATCAGCAATCACTTCCCGGCTGGGCAGTGAATATTGCATCCCATCATGACCCATGGAAATACCATCCGAGACAGTAATCGTATTAAAGATCATCGGTGCGCCTCCGCCATCTCTGGCTCCGGCTTTTGCTTCCTTGGCAAGCTCGTCAATATGTACGTTACACGGAGTTACTTCACTCCACGTGCTCGCCACACCTACCATCGGTTTTTTAAAATCTTCATCTGTGAAGCCGACTGCCCGAAGCATAGAACGGTTAGGCACCCGATTTACCCCTTCACTGATCACTTTACTTCGTATCCGCAAATCCTTCTCATTACTCACACGCTTGCACCTCTCTCTTTTCCTCTTTCTTACTCTTTTCTTAACTAATTGCTTATTCATTAGGCTCTGTTAATCGTGGTTGATATTCGCTTCAGGCTGCTCACTTTTTCTACAGGCACAAGGGCGACATCAGCTTCACTTCCTTTGTTTCCGCGGTCAGCTTTGCTGGTCCAGGCCAAAAGTCACCCCGGCGATACATCTTTGTGGAGTCTTATTTACCCGCTTGCCACAGGCATCTTACCCTTTACGATTCCATCAACTCTGTCCTTTATTAGAGCCATTCGTTAAATGAGTAAAGCATGAGTGAAAACTACTCTTTAACCATACGCCATCTTAAATTTTCAGTCAATTGAAAGTAGACGATTTCTTCTGGAAATTACATGTGAATGATTAGATTTTGGATGGTTTCACTTCATGGTTTCCTAAGAAGAAAGAGGCAGCCACCTCATTTGCTGCTGCCGTGTCTTCTTTGCCACGGGCAACGTTTCATCCTCCTCGGGAAATCCTGTCCTGCAGTGTTTCAGCTCTTGCCCTTTTCCCACCGGATGATCCGCGATTCGTTTCTTCTCGGGTTTCTAACAAAAACAACAGAGAATACGAAAACACCGAAACAAAGAAACGGCAGCTCAAGAAAACGTACCTTGAGCTGCCGACTGTGATCTTATTGGCTTTCATCATCCGCAAACGCTCTGCTACCTACTGCCTTACGCTGGCCTTGATACTTGCCACGATAAGGATTAGTCGCTTTTTGGTCCATTTGCGCAAATACGAGCTGACAAATACGACGGCCGGCTGTCAGCCGGATCGGGAGGCGGTTGGCATTGTAAAGTTCAAGTGTAATCTCTCCTTCAAATCCAGCGTCAACCCAGCCGGCGTTTTGAATAAAGAGCCCCATACGTCCAATGGAACTACGGCCTTCCACAAAAGCAGTGAGCTGGTCGGGGAGGCGAATATATTCCTTGGTAGTAGCAAGCAGAAAGGAATGTGGTGGAATGATCACTTCGTCATTTTCAAATTCTACGTAACTTGCCGCATCATCTAGAGTCAGCGATTCCGTTTGATTTTCGTCAATTTTTAAAAAGTGGGTACCGAGGCGCAAATCAATTGAAGCCGGCTGTAATTGTTCTTCGGTAAGCGGGGTGACTTCAAGTTCGCCCGAATCTAGCATTGTTCGTATTGTTTTATCGGAAAGTATCACCAGAGATCCTCCTCATTATCAGGTCAGTTTATGTAAGAGTTACTCTTCTATTAAAACATGAGAAGAAGGTTGTGGGTAGCCCAAAAACTATACAGCTAGTCCTTTTTCATCGGCCTGTGCCACTTAAAAGTCGGAACCACCCTTTTTATTCATCATCTTCCACGCTCACCAAATACAGCCTTTCTGAAAAACCGCCTCTTTGCTCTTCTTTTTCTTTTCGAACATGTTCAAGTTCAGCAGGTGTAGCCCCGTGTTCTTCTGCGAGCGCATAAATAAGCTCCAACAAATCAGCCAATTCTTCAATCGCTACTTCATTTGATTCCTTGCTGGCTTCACGGTACTCTTCAGCTTCTTCCAACAGCTTTTTTTGAGCTTCTTTCATATATGACATGCGGTCAAGAACTTGCAATTCATAATCTTTCCCAGAAGCTCCAATAACCTCTGGAATCTTATCACGAACGAGCTTATTGTAGATCGGCATACCTTCACCTCTTTCTTTTACCCCGGCCCAACTGATGATAAGTTTAGGCCTTCTTAGGTTCCTGTGTAGTATGTTGCCCTTCTAATTAAGAACCTTATTCTCCGTCACAGTAAATGTCTTTCAGTCTGATTCGACAGGAGCTTTTTAATTTCCTTCTTTGCTCATACAGCTTTTATTTGCAGTAAACGCACAGTAACTGCTCGAATGAGCTGCGGTAAAATGCCAAATGTGTATGGTTTATGAACCCGTTCTGTCCATTTGTGGCCATCTTTTCCATAGACCCCGATATTAATAGAAGGAATATTTAATGTTCGTATCGTCTCAGTCGGTATTGGATATAACTGCTCCATCGCCGGAAAGTTTTCAAGAAGAGCGGCCATCTCTTCATCTGTATCATGAAGGGAGAGAAAACTCCCGTCTGCCAGATATGGAAAAAATTGCTTCATCGCAAATTGCTCTTTCGTTTCTTGTCCGACGGATGTTAATACCTTTTCAAGCTCTTCTAACAACTTCTCATCCCGGCTCTCATATTTGCGTAAATAATTATGAGGCAAATAGGGCGGGGCAAAAAAAAGAATAACCCGCGGCTGCTTGTGAGGATCTAAAGCCTGGAGCGTTTCTACAATTTTAAAGGCACGATCGCGCGGTTCTTCCCCATAGGATTCAGCCACAATTCGTTCTAATGCTTGATCAACGTCAATTCCTCTTTGTCTAAGTTGCTCCATATAAGATGACAGAGTGGTCACTTCAACGGTCCAGCGGTACGGCTTGGCCGGGAGTCCGGTGTGCTCAATATATTGTTGATACGTATGAGCAAGATTTTCTTCTACTTCCAGACAAGCTGCTTTACATTCTTTTAGTACGTTCTTCATCACATCTTTCGCCGTGTGCTCATATATAAAATAATTAAAATACATATAACTGCTTGTAGCAGTCTGTACATTATAGCTCTGCTTACTGTCACGCTGGTACAGGCAAGTTGGAGGCAGGGTTGCTTCTCCCGGAATACTCTCCATTAGGTTAAGGTTATTATGAATCCGTTTGTTGATCGCAGAAGCGATATAATTCGGGTCAATGCTTGTTAAGGTTTCCCCAACATGGGCTTCACGGCCGTAAACGTACACTGCAGGAAGAACCTTGCCTGCAGCCCCTGTATAAATGTATTTTAGCGGATCCCCGTCATAAAGAGGAGTAAAAAAATCGTTATTAATTGCGGCCGTATATGTCAGCCCAAAGTCATTTTGCAGGCGCTCAAGCTCTTCTAATGCTGTAATCACACCGAAGTTCTCTCCTTCTTCGTCAAAATTAAGCATGAGGAGAAGGTTTCCTTCAAGCTCCTCCGGATTTGTTACAAAATAGAGGAAATTCGTTATATGAACAGCAATACCACTTTTCATATCAAGGGCCCCCCGCCCAAACAACCACTCTCCTGATTCAGCGTCAAGCTGGCTATCTTGATCTTGTGGAGAAGCTTTAAAATACGACTCTAAGGCATCGGGTTCTAAAGCCTCATGCTGCAGCGGACCAAAATCTGAAATGCCAACTGTATCCACATGAGCGTGGTAAATCAGCGTGCGAGTACTTTCAACGTCTTTTTGAAAAAAGGCAAATAAGTTCTTGCGTTGCTTCGGGTCCTGATCGTGACGAGCCGTCTGCACCCAGACATGGTCTGGATATTCTTTAAAGTAAGATTCATTTTCGAACAATTGCTTCACGTATTCAATGACATCGCCTTCTCCTTCGGTTCCATTGACGCTTTTAATTTTCATTAAAGCACGTGTCAACTGTTCTAATCTATCAGGGTGAGGGCTTATATCAACAGGATGCATCCTAAATTGCTCCTTCCTTCTAAATTAGCAGTGCCATAAGGAAAAGCTGCCTAGCAATGAGACAGCTCCTGTTATCATTTATAATACTTTGCTTAAAAAAGATTGTGTCCGTTCATGTTGGGGATCATCAAATAGCTGCTCTGGTGAGCCTTCTTCCATAAAAATTCCTTCATCGATAAAAAAGACACGATCTCCTACTTCTTTGGCAAAACCCATCTCATGAGTTACTACTACCATCGTCATCCCTTCATGCGCCAGGTCTTTCATTACTTCTAATACGTCTCCCACCAGTTCTGGGTCTAGAGCTGAGGTCGGTTCATCAAATAACATCACGTTCGGATTCATGGCAAGCGCCCTCGCAATCGCTACTCTCTGCTTTTGACCTCCTGATAGACTAGTAGGATACGTATTCGCTTTGTCAGCGAGGCCTACTTTTTCTAACAGCGGCAAAGCAGCATCCTCAGCTTCCTGTTTACTCAGCCCTTTTACTTTTTGCGGAGCAATCGTTACATTTTGCAAAACGGACATATGAGGAAACAAGTTGAAATGCTGGAACACCATCCCTACCTTGCTCCGAATGTCATTAATGTCAGTGGAAGAATCAGTTAGATCAGTTCCATCAATAAGAACGTGGCCTGATGTAACTTCTTCTAACAAGTTCAGGCAGCGCAAAAAGGTGCTTTTACCAGAACCGGACGGCCCAATCACACATACAACTTCTTTTTCATAAATCGTCGTCGAAAGTCCCTTCAATACCTCTGTTTCTCCGAATGATTTTCTCAAGTCTTTTACTTCAATCATTTCTTCTCTAGCCTCCGTTCGTAGCGGCGCAAAATGACCATGGATGGGATCGTAATAATCAAGTACATCGCACAAACCATGAGGTAAGGTTCAAAGTAAGTGAAAGTACCACTGGCATACTGACGTCCTTGATACAGAATATCCGTCACTGCAATCGCTGAAAAGAGTGATGTATCTTTCAAGCTGATAATAAATTGGTTGCCAAGCGGCGGAATCATGCGTTTCAAGGCTTGTGGCCAAATTATGTAACGCATAGTTTGGGAGGAAGAAAGACCAAGTGACCGACCTGCTTCACGTTGACCGTCTTCTACTGATTCCACCGACCCGCGTACAATCTCTGCAATATAAGCACCTGCATTAAGT
This sequence comes from Salsuginibacillus kocurii DSM 18087, assembly GCF_000377705.1. Lineage (GTDB taxonomy): Bacteria > Bacillota > Bacilli > Bacillales > Marinococcaceae > Salsuginibacillus > Salsuginibacillus kocurii. The sequence goes on from NZ_KB898627.1 coordinate 107,243, forward strand.
GCGATCGCAAGGATAGAAGCTGTTAATTTATCCAAGCTCACACCTAATAGATCTGGCAAGCCGAAATAAATAAAGAAGATCTGAGCAAGAAGCGGAGTGCCCCGGACAACTTCGATATATACGGTAGCAATTCCATAGACAATTTTATTTTTCGAAATGCGCATTAGACCAAATATGGCCCCTAACACAAAACCTAGAAAAACCCCGACAAAGGTGATTAAAAGTGTGAATTGAAGCCCTTCAAGAAGCAATGGCAGAACTTCAATGTAATGATTGACTGAAAATATGTACACGTTGTCTACATCCCTTCTTGTTGAAGTAACGCTTATGAATGTGGAGAAAGCGCAACAGGCAACTGCCTGTCACGCTCTTCCTTACTCGTCATCTTCGTCATCATCTTCATCGGTGTCTTCTTCGTCGCTGCCATCTTCACCTTCATCTTCGCCTTCTTCGTCTGCATCCTCTTCTTCTGCCTCATCATCTGCTTCGCCGTTATCACCGTTTGCGGCTAAGTCTTCTCTAGCTTCGTCAAGCGCATCCATATCAGGGCTGCCACCAAACCACTCATCATAAATCTCTTCGAATGTTCCATCTTCCTGTAAGTTGTCAATTGCTTCATCTACTTCATCTCGCAGCTCAGATTCAGGTGGGAAAGCAATACCATAAAACTCACCTGTCAATGTGTCACCAACGATTTGAAGCTCACCGCCTGTTTCTGTTTCAGAATAATACTGAACGTTTGGCAGGTCATAGAGCACCGCATCTGCTCGGTCGGTAAGAACAGCTTGGTACGCTTCTGCAATTTCTGGAAATGCTTCAATATCAGCATCCGTATTTTCGCCTAAATAATCTTCACTCGTAGAACCGACACGTGTTGCCACGGTCATTCCATCAACGTCATCTATGGATTGAATCTCTTCATTGCCATCCTGAATGGCCAGTACAAGCCCTGCCTGGTAGTAAGGTTGAGAGAAATCAATATTCTCCTGGCGCTCTTCAGTAATTGTCATTCCAGCTATCCCCATATCAAAGGACCCCGAAGGAATGGCAGCAACAATACCAGAAAACTCCATTTGCTCAATTTCAATATCAAATTCTGCTTCATCTGCAATGGCATTGATCAGGTCAATGTCAAAGCCTACTAGTTCATCATCTTCAATAAATTCAAATGGAATGTAGTTATTATCTGTCGCGACAGTATATGTTGGACGATCGCCATTATCTGCCGTTTCTTCCTCTTCATCCTCATCTTCTTCTACTTCTTCACTTTCTTCCTCTTCTTCCTCATCTTCTTCCGTTTCTACTTCCTCATCATTATCTTCTCCATCTGCAGTTGTTTCTTCAGCATCATCTCCAGCTCCACAGGCGGCTGAAAAGATAAGCCCAAGCGATACAACTGATAACAATAATGGTTTTTTCATGATGATTCCCCCTTTTTAATTTCCAACCAAGACCTAAATTCAGTCTTATGATGGAAGTATAGCACAAGCATTCTTTTTTTTCTAACTTTTAAAAATTTTTTAATAGAGCTATATTCCTATATTAACCCGTATCTAGCTTGCCTTTTCTTTTCATACCATTATTTCTTTGCATCCATTGGCACTTGCTTTTTTATAAAATGTTCTAACTGATATGTAAGAGATTTTTAGTTTATCCCGTTGGAACTAGAAGAAATACCTAGGTATCTCGCTAATTTATGTAGGTCAAAAGATATATTTTCTTATTTTGTTCATAAACGAATCAATTTCATAATGACGTTTTATGAGCCTAAAACAAATATTATCTATTTGTTTTTTATTTAGTATACGGAATTTCAAAAGTGACTGAAACGTAAGACGGGACTCCCATAGGATAAAGCGCAGTCTGAACATCCACTTTTTCGAGGGTAAAGCCCATCGAAAAAGATAGCTGAAGACAAGCCCTCGGGAAAGCGTCCGTCTGAAGTGAAGGTCACATTTATGAGTCGGATGTTCACATCTTATTTTGAATGATGAAAATGATTCAAACTTTTTGTAAAAAGTTTCATACCGCTTTTGTAAGACAGACTCTTTCAATGATAGAGGATAGGACTCAGCAATTAAAGAAACCGACGCGCAGAGAGGAATTAATAAAGAACAAAGAGCTGTCCCATACGTCAAACGTTTTGAGACAGCCTCTTGTTACTTATTCTTCATAGATGTCCCTAGCATTGCAAAACTGTCCAAAGGTTCATCACTCATTAGATACTCATTCAATATAGTAGTTTCAGTTCTTCACTCCAGGCGGAAGGTTTCACCACAGGCATAAGCGGAGACCAGGTGGTTCGTCCATGGAAAGGAAGCGGATGAAGTCGCTAAACAAACGAAACTAGGAGCATACGTTTCCCAGTGCTTCGTCTCGTGGGTACATTCGCACCGCTAGTGAACAGATGGCCGTATACGCAAATACAACAGCAGGCGGGCATCTTCCTTCCCCACAGAGGGAAAAGAAGAACTCTATACACCGCTGAGAAATTAGCGGAAGACCATACCGAACTTCAATGGTCGCCCTTTTATACATTACTAAATCTTCTCTTCACTCACGTGTTGAAAACTATGATGTTCTTCTCGTTCAGCTGGCTCCAATACATCTTCGAACAGATAGTAGCCTGCAATCACAAGGGCAAGCCAACTGAAGGCTCCGAGGATCCACTTTCGTATAATGGGACTCATATAGTCTACGCTCCTTTTACCGTTTGATCAGTCTGGGCCGTAACTTTGATCCGCTGCAGCCTTAAGGCGTTCAATACGACCGATACTGAGCTAAATGCCATCGCAGCACCCGCCACCCACGGAGCTAAAAATCCAGCAGCTGCAATTGGCAGGGCTGACGTATTATAAATAAAAGCGAAGAACAAGTTTTGTTTAATATTTCGCATTGTTAACCGACTCATTAAGACGGCATCTGCTGCGCTGTTTAAATCACCGCGCATTAATGTGATATCAGCTGCCTCGATTGCTACATCCGTTCCTGTGCCAATCGCCATGCCAATATTAGCGACTGCAAGCGCAGGCGCATCATTTATGCCGTCTCCCACCATTGCCACTTTTCTGCCGTTTTGTTGCAGTCGTTCAATTTCTTTGGACTTTTCTTCAGGGAGCACTTCCGCCAGTACTTCATCCACTCCAACTTGAGCTGCAATCGCACGGGCTGTTCGTTCATTGTCGCCAGTCAGCATAATAACGTGATGTCCTTCTGCTTTAAGACGAGATATCGCTTCTTTAGAAGAATCTTTAATCGTATCAGAAACTGCGGTGAGGCCTGCATATATACCGTCTACTGCTACCAGCATCGCAGTTTTCCCTTCTGCTTCAAGTTGTTCCATCACCACTTCAGCGCCGGCAGGAATTTGAACCTTATGGTCAGACAGCAATTTACGGGTCCCGATTAATGTCAAATGGCCATCAACAGATGCTTCAACCCCCGCTCCGGGTATAGCTGCAAAGTTTTCTGCCTGACCTAACTTAATGCCTTGTTCTTCTATTCCTTTCACCAGGGCCCGAGCTAATGGGTGTTCTGAGACTTTTTCAACAGAACCGACAAGCCGAAGAAACTCTTGTTCATCTGCCCATTCCGTCTCTATCGTGGTTAACTCCGGTTCACCTTTCGTAACTGTTCCTGTCTTATCCAATACGACGGTATCAATCGCCCGGGTACTTTCTAAATATTCTCCGCCTTTAAATAATACTCCCATTTCTGCCGACCGACCTGACCCGGCCATAATAGAAGTCGGAGTAGCAAGTCCGAGCGCGCATGGACAGGCAATAACTAGAATAGAAATCGTGGGAATGAGAGCAGCAGCCATATTTCCCGGGGCAAAGATAAAGTACCAGCCGAGAAACGTCAGCACAGCAAAGATGACTACAGCCGGCACAAATACGCTCGAGACTTTATCCACCATTCGCTGAATGTTTGCTTTCGAGCCTTGAGCCTCTTCTACAACTTTGACGATTTGTGCAAGGGCGGTATCTTTTCCTACTCTCGTCGCTTCTACTGTTAAAGCGCCATTTTTGTTAATTGTTGCCCCAATCACTTCATCACCCTCTGATTTATCAATGGGCAGGCTTTCACCAGTCAACATCGATTCATCAATAGCTGAACGACCCTTTTTTACGATACCGTCCACTGGTATTTTTTCACCAGGCTTCACACGTAACAGATCTCCTTTAACCACGTCTTCTACAGGGATTTCTCTTTCTACTCCCTCGCGGACAACTGTAGCTGTATTTGCCCGTAAGCCTAGTAGTTTTTTTATGGCTTGGGACGTGCGCCCTTTTGCTCTAGCTTCAAATAATTTACCTAAAACGATAAGAGTAATTATAATAGCTGCTGCTTCGAAGTAGAGTTCGGGCATAGCTTCACCGGTGCCCATCCACTGCCAACCTAAATAAATGCTGTAAAAATAAGCTGCTGACGTCCCCATCGCAACCAGCACATCCATATTCGCTGACTTATTTTTAAGAGCTTTATAGGCATTTCGGTAGAACTGAGCACCGACAATAAATTGCACAGGAGTAGCTAAAGCGAGCTGAACCCATGGATTCATAAATAACTCCGGCACCCACAAAAACGCTGTGAATTCAAAATGAGTGACCATTGTCCAGAGTAAAGGCAGCGTTAAAATAGCAGCAAAAATAAACTTTCCGGTTTGCAGCTCGATCTCTTCATCACGCACATCGTGACCTTCACTCTCTGCTTTTTCATGAAGCTGAAAGCCGGCTTTGTCTACAGCTTGTTTCATATCACCCACTTCTACAGCCGCATCAATATATGAGACACTTGCCGTTTCTAACGCTAAATTAACGTTCGCTTCCTGTACACCCTCTAAACGAGTCAGCACTTTCTCTACGCGGTTGGAACATGCAGCGCAGGTCATGCCAGTCACATCAAATTCTACTTCTTCCGACCGAACTTGATAGCCTAATTCCTCAACCTTCCTTGCTAACTCTTCCAGATCCGTACGTTCTTCATCATAGGTGACAGCTGCATGTTCGGTTGCTATATTCACATTCGCATCATGAACACCTTCCACACTTTTGAGCCCTTTTTCTACTCGAGTGGTACAAGCAGCACAGGTCATTCCGCTAATTTGCAACGTAGTCTCCTTGCTCATTTTTGCCCCCCTCCCTCATTTGTTCTTACTTCATCATTCGATTCATGAGACCAACAAGCTCATCAATCGCTTCTTCACCTTCTCCATCCTGAATAGCTTTTGCTACACAATGGTGGGTATGATCTTCCATTAAATGGACAGATACTTTGTTTACCGCGGATTGTACGGCTGCGATTTGGTTTAAAATATCAATACAATAACGGTCTTCTTCTACCATGTTGTGAATGCCGCGAACTTGACCTTCTATTCGTTTCAATCGATTTAACAGCTGTTCTTTGTTTGGTTGTATTGTGCTTTTATGAGAATGATGATTCATCATATCGCTCCTTTTAAAATACATATACCCCGTACCCCTATGTTACCTGGTTGCTTTTTTTCCGTCAACATTCACATCTATATTCAAGGCTCTCCACCTCAACCGAATCATGAAAAAAGACTGCCAACTAGGCAGCCTTTTCTCATTTAATGAGCCTCGTTCTTATTCAGTTACCGGTTCCTCTTCTGTTACACCGATCTCATAGAGGTAAACCCCCGTGCCATCACCAATGGACGTGTTTGTCACCCGCTCATTCATTGCGTCAACTTGAGCACGATATACAGTTGGGAAAACAGGTACGTTTTCAGCCATATATTCCTGCCATTCGTTGTACACTTCTTGGCGATACTCTACATCAAACGCTTCCTCGGAGAGTCCCTCTGCCAAGATTTCATCATTTTCTTCACTTACGTAACGAGAGTAGTTGGATGGAGAGGTGCGCCCATATAGAGAACCTGGATCTGGGTCAATGCCTACCGTCCAAGCAGCTTGATACACATCAATGCTTTCTTCATCTTCTTCCACCATGTCATAGAATGCATTAAATTCATGCAAACGGCCGTCAAGAAGCTCTACGTTCAAGCCAACTTGTTCCCAGGACTGGATGTAATATTGAGCTACAGGTTCAGCGGTGTCGCCACCTTCCATTGATGCAAACGAGATGACGAGTTCTTCGCCCTCAGGGTCCTCCCGGAAACCATCACCGGTCACGTCTTCGTATCCTGCTTCATCAAGAAGTTGATTAGCGCGTTCTACATCGTACTCTAAGCCAGGGTTATCTTCATCATGGAACTCAGGATGGGATGGTGGAATTAAAGTAGTTCCGTCCCAGCGCAAACCATCATAAAAGTTCTCGCCAATTGCTTCATCATCGACTGCGTGGCCCATAGCCTGACGAAGTTCAACATCGGCCATTTTGGCATCGTCATCCATCACATTTTCACCTGCATCTGCATCCCACTCACCGAGCTTAAAGCCGATATAGGTGTAAGCACGATCAGTCGTTGCCAAGAAATCAAGATTATCGGCATCCATATGATCTACATACTGGTCAGCCGGGAAGCTAGTGGCATAATCAATGTCACCGCTGCGCAATGAGTTAGCAACAACATTTGGATCAACAATTTGCAGGGTCACTTCTTCAAGGCCTGGTGTACCGCGCCAGTAATCATCGTTACGGCTTAACGCTACGGATTCACCTGGTACGATGTCTTCAACTTCATAAGGACCGAAGCCAATTGGATTTTGCCGTACTTCATCAGATTCTTCCATTTCATCTATAGGAATATCTTCGAAAATATGCTTAGCTAGTGGATAGTTCCAAATCCCCCCTGTAACGATAGATGGATTCGCTTCAAGGAATGTAATTTCCATTGTCTTGTCATCAATGACTTCAATGCCGGATATTTCATCCGCTTCCCCTTCGTGATACTCCACAACACCTTCCACATTCATAATATCTTCACCATATCGCATGCCGGTATAGTCAGGGTCAGCAATGACTTCATATGCAAACTGCCAGTCTTCCGCAGTAACCGGTTCACCATCATGCCAATTTACGTCTTCGTTAATTTCAAATGTATAGGTTAAATTATCTTCTGAAACTTCATACGTAGCTGCGCCTTCCTGGTTGTAGACAAAATCTTCATCCCACTGGAGCAATGGTTCGTCAAACCAGCTTAGAATTTGAGAATCATGCGTGCCAAAATAGAAGTTCCAATTCAAAATACCTTCAAAAGGAGAATCACTCACAATGGCCACATTCATCGAGCCATCATCTAGAATTTCATCTCCACCTTCATCTTTAATCTGATCAAAATCTTCTAAGTCGACGACTTCATCACTCTGGACATCTTCATCTACCTCAATATCGTCTTCATCATCTGCTTCTTCGCTGTCATCGTCCTCATCGTCACCTTCTTCAGCTGTTTCTTCTCCCCCGTCATCGCCTTCATCTTCGGATTCTGTAGCTTCATCTGCACATGCAGCAAGTGCAAGCATAGAAACCATGCTGGCTGTAACGACAGACCGTCGTACAAACTTTTTCATCCCTTTTCCTCCTTAACCTCTTCTTTGTTTTGCGTCCGTCGCGCGCCGCAGCGCTTGACCGACATTATTTATACACAACATCAATACAAGAATCAGTATTGATGCGGGTACCCATATCCACCAACGTTGTTCTAAGGTCGTTGGGTTGGTTGCATAACTGATTAATGTGCCTAAACTCGGTGTACTCTCTGGAAAACCGAATCCTAAAAATGAGAGACCTGATTCAATTCCAATATTTGCAGCTAAGTTCAATGTCATGGTAACAATAATGATAGAACTTAAATTTGGGATTAATTCTTTAAATATAATTTTAGTGTGTGATGAACCCAAAGTACGTGATGCTTTAATATAATCTAATTCCCGTTCTTTCAAGGCTTTCGAGCGGACAATCCTCGCGATCCCCATCCAGGCAAAGATCGACATAATCAACACAAAAGAAAAAATGGTGTACTGCGGAACAATCACAATGAAAACGATAATAATAAGTAAATTCGGCAGCACGAAGAAAAAGTCTACGACACGCATCAGAATATTATCGATCGTTCCACCAAAGTATCCTGCAATCACCCCAAGAGTAATACCGATAAATCCACTGATTGCCGTAACAGCAATCCCTACCGTCAATGAGTTTCGCGTACCGATAATAAGCTGGCCAAATATATCCCGCCCCCCATAGTCAGTCCCTAACCAAAAATCAGATGATGGAGCCTCATGAATCGCAAACAAATCAACGGTTACAATTTCATCCTGGCTTAAAAACAACGAAACTCCGTATACAAATGCCATAATCGAAACAACAAGGATGAGTGATATGAGCGCGATTTTATCACGGAGAATTTCTGTTAACAAAATCTTCCAACCTGGTGGGCTTTTCTCCATGTCCACCTTTTCGGCCAATGTTTCTGCTTGCTGTGATCCCTCCACATGATCACCCCCTTCGCTGTTTATTTAATACGGATCCTTGGGTCGACAATGCTTAAAATAATGTCTGAGAGCAGAGCTCCAATAATTGCTGCTACGCCAAATAGCAAGACTAACGCCGTTACGACACTAAAATCTCGTATTTGAATCGATTCCAAGAACAGTTGGCCCATGCCTGGGTAACTGAATATCCTTTCTACAAAGACAGACCCACTAATCAGGGCCGCAATCTCATAGCCAAACACGGCTGCAATCGGCAAGAGAGAATTTCGAAAAACGTGACCCGTATACACTTTTTGTTCCGGCACGCCTTTTGCCCGTGCTGTTAAGATAAATTCTTTTTGCTTCGTCTCAATTACTTCACTGCGCAAATATTGAACCGTAGTTACTGTCCCAATTAATGCAAGCGAAAGAGATGGAAGAATTAAGTGATAGACCTTACTCCAAAAATAAGCCAAGCCGCCTCCTGTATTGGCTTCGACACTCCCCCCCGTTGGGAACCAACCAAGTTGGAAACCAAATACAAACAGCATAATTAGCGCAAAAATAAATAAGGGAGCGGCAAAGCCGATATAGGTATAACCAGTGATAATACGGTCAGCAATCGTATCATTCCAGCGACCGCTAATTAGTCCAAGCGGCAAAGCTAGTATGTAAACGAAAAATAATGACATCAGTGACAACCAAAAGGTGTTTACAAGCCTCACCCAAATAAGGTCAGATACTGGCAAAGCGTGCGCGACTGATTGGCCAAAATCACCTTGCAAAACGCCACCAAGCCAAGAGAAATACTGTATGTACCAAGGGTCATTTAATCCAAGATCTTCACGCATGGCTTCTAACTGGGCAGGATCCATATCCGGGTCTAACGCCATACCTGTTAATGCATCCCCCGGCATCATTTGTGCTAATATAAAGACAATTACGCTGAGCAATACGAGTTGGGGAAACATGATAATGATACGTCTGATAATAAATTTCCACATTTCACATTCACCTGCCTCTCTAGGGTAAAGCTACGTAGTGCGTGTCAGTGACTGGCTTCAAGTCAAATACGCTACCATTTTCATCAAAATAGTTATGCTCTGTCTCTTTGTATTCTTCTTTCACTTGCCGGCGAAAAGCAGCCTGTTCTTTCCGGTTTTCAGGATCGATATCGGGAATGGCTGCTACTAATCGTTTCGTGTATATATGCTGTGGATTTTCATACACATCTTCAGCTGTGCCTTCTTCCACAAACCGACCATTATACATAATCCCAATACGGTCACACATGTGGCGAACTACTCCGAGGTCGTGACTGATAAAAATAAAAGTGAGGTTCAAATCTTTTTGGATTTTTTTCATAAAATTAAGCACCTGAGCTTGTACAGAAACATCGAGCGCAGAGACTGGTTCATCTGCAATGATAAGTTTAGGGTTAAGGGCGAGAGCCCGAGCAACGCCAAGCCGCTGCTTTTGCCCACCTGAAAATTCGTGTGGATATTTATAGGTCACTTCTGGACTGAGTCCTACAATTTCTAATAGCTCTTGCACTCTTTTCAATTCTTCCTCTTTCGACCGATTTTCAAAGTTTCGAATCGGTTCAGCAATTAAATCTTTCACTCTCTTTTTAGGGTTGAGCGATGAATAAGGGTCCTGGAAAACCATTTGAATATCTTTATAATATTCCTTCCGGTCCCGGTACCGAAGTTCACTTAAGTTCTGACCTTCAAAGGTAATTTCACCTTCTGTGATTTCTTCAAGACCAATAATAGAGCGGCCGGTTGTCGATTTGCCCGACCCGGATTCTCCTACTAACCCATATGTCTCACCTCGTTGTAATTCCAGAGAAAGACCATCTACAGCCCGAACCACATCAATTTTTCGCCGAAACAGGCCACCGCGTATCGGATAATGAACTTTTAAATTATTAATAGTTAGTATCGACATGGGCGAGCTCCTCCTCTTCTTCTGGAAAATAAAAGTGCTTATAACATGTACAGCGTACATAGTGGCCGTTTTCCACTTCACGAAGCTCTGGGTGTTCTTCATGGACATTATCTTCCATCCAAGGAATACGATCTTTAAACCTGCAGCCTTGTCGCGGCATTTTTGGTAAAGAGGGGACAACCCCTTCGATCACATGGAGCATCTCTTTTTCATCTTTTACAGAAGGCACCGAGCTAAGCAGTGATCTCGTATAGGGATGAAGCGGATTTCTGAATAATGAAAAAACATCTGCTAATTCTACGATCTGACCTGCGTACATGACAGCCACCCGGTCAGCCATTTCAGCTACTACCCCAAGGTCGTGCGTAATTAATATAATGCCAGCATCTTTTTCTTCTTTCAGTTCATTTAATAGATCCAGAATTTGCGACTGTATCGTAGCATCCAAAGCCGTCGTTGGCTCATCAGCAATAAGCAGCGCCGGATCACAAGCGATTGCAATGGCAATTACTACGCGCTGTCGCATCCCGCCCGAAAGTTCATGCGGAAATTGCTGGTGAACATTTTCTGCCCGCGGGATTCCTACTTCCTTCAAGAGATGAATCGATCGCTCGTATTTTTCTTTCGCAGTCAGCTTCGTATGTAAGTTTAGTGTTTCTACAATTTGATCCCCAATCGTTTTAAGAGGATTTAATGCCGTCAATGGATCCTGAAAAATCATACCGATATCTTTTCCACGAATTTGATTTAACTTTCCAGTGGATACGCTTGTTAAATCAGTGCCATTTAAATAAATCTCGCCTTCAAGATTCGTTTTAAACCTGTCATGGAGGCCTAAAATAGAAAAGGCGAGAGCACTTTTCCCAGAACCAGATTCCCCTACAATAGCCACTACTTCATTGTTGTTCACTGTGAGCGTTACCCCGTCAACAGCTGCATAATAGTCATCACCGATTCGAAAGGAAGTTTTTACATTTGTCGCAGATAACAATGCATTTTCAGTCATAGACATCACCTCTTTGCTCTCAAGTTGATACTTCATTTTTGCCCTCTTATTCTACTAATTAACTAAACGAATCTTTGTATTGCTTAAGTTCTACATTTAGGTCAACATGCTGTATGCTCTTTATTTTTGCAAGGTCTTCATTTACAAAAAGTATTAATTTATCATAATTTTGAAAATACGCTTGCAGCATCAAGTCATATTGGCCCGAAAAAGCACCAATAAATCGGATTTCAGAATATTTAGCTAGTTTTGCAGCTACGCTATCCTGTTCACCGAGAGCTATTGAAAGCCCAATAATCACTTGCACCTCAAGTCCAATTTTATTAGGGTTAGTATGAACCATATATTCAAATACACCTTCGTCTAACATGCGATTCACACGGCTTCGAACCATACCTTCACTAACATCCAGGCATCTTGCAATGTCACTATAGGATCGTTTTCTTTGCTTTTGCAAATGCCCGAGGATTAAAAAGTCAATTTGATCTATCGATTTCATTCATCCTCCTGCGAGCATCCATTCGTTCTACGAATGACGCAGTTTTTTTCAAAATGCATAATAAGATTCGTAATAATTCCTACTTTTTCCTGAGAAAATTTTTAAAATATTTGAACACAGTGTAGTAAACTTCAAACTCTTTCGCAATACTAATTTTTAAACTTTTTTATATTTCTTTGACATATTTTCTAACTCTCTTCCAAAAAATGCCGTGAAACCAACTGTTTCATAATTCAAATTTCCGGCCGGATTTTTTAAATTTTTCCTTATATTTTTATGTTGTGAATCAATTTCATAATGGTGTTTTAGGAGCAATAAACGAATGATATCTATTTATTTTTTATTTAATATACGGAATTTCAAAAGTGACTGAAACGTAAGACGGCGACTCACAGAGGATAAAGCGCAGTCTGAAGATCCACTTTTTCGATGGTTTTACTTTCGAAAAAGGTAGCTGAAGACAAGCCCCCGGGAAAGGTCCGTCTGAAGTGAAGGTCACATTCATTAGTCGGATTTTAAAACTTATTTTGAATTACGAAATTCATTCTGTAATTTAAATTTAACTTCATTTTTTCATTTGTATAGTACTTTTGTTCTATGATCACTTATTTGATTGAATGTAACTTTCAACATTCTTGTTCGAAATTGCAACTATGGAATTTATTGAAAATAATGAATTATATGGTATATTGTAAGCGGTTACTAAATTATGTAGCTCTACTTTATAAGCAGAGCTAAATCAATAGGAGGAATTGTTATGAAATATGCTGCACCCAACACATCCGAAAGTTTAGTTCATTTTAAAAACCGTTATGATAACTACATAAACGGAGAATGGGTGGCCCCAGCTAGCGGTGAATATTTCACTAATACAACATCCGTAACCGGAGAAGCAATTTGTGAACTAGCCCGCTCTACCTCTGTTGATGTTGAAAATGCACTTGAAGCTGCACACCAAGCAAAAAGCGCATGGCAACAAACTTCTGTCGCTGAACGAGCCAATATATTAAACAAAATAGCAGATCGAATGGAAGAAAACACCGAAAAATTGGCAGTTGCTGAAACATGGGAAAATGGTAAACCTGTGCGTGAAACGCTTGCTGCAGATATTCCATTGGCCATTGATCATTTTAGATATTTTGCAGCAGCGATTCGCAGTCAAGAAGGCGGACTAAGTCAAATTAATGAAGATACGGTTGCTTATCATTTTCATGAACCATTAGGCGTGGTTGGTCAAATTATCCCGTGGAATTTCCCATTGTTGATGGCTTGTTGGAAAATAGCTCCTGCTCTCGCAGCTGGTAATACAATCGTATTAAAGCCGGCCGAACAAACCCCCTCTTCGATCTTTATTTTACTTGAGCTAATCGAAGATTTACTTCCCGCTGGTGTCTTAAATATTGTAAGTGGTTTTGGAGTGGAAGCAGGCAAACCGTTAGCCTCTAGTTCCAACGTCGATAAAGTAGCTTTCACTGGTGAAACAACCACCGGGCGTTTGATTATGCAATATGCATCGGAGAACATTATTCCAGTTACACTGGAGCTGGGAGGAAAATCTCCGAATCTCTTTTTTGAAGATGTTATGGATGCTGATGATGACTTTCTCGATAAAGCAATCGAAGGATTTGTCATGTTCGCCTTGAATCAAGGTGAAGTATGTACCTGCCCATCACGTGCCCTTATTCAAGAATCGATTTATGATCAATTTATGGAAAAAGCACTCGAACGAGTAAAGCAGATTAAAGTTGGAGACCCACTTGATACAGAAACAATGATGGGAGCGCAAGCCTCAAAAGAACAGCTTGATAAAATTGTTTCGTACCTTGATATTGGTAAGCAGGAAGGAGCAGAAGTATTAGCAGGCGGAAATCAAATGAAACTAGAGGGCGCACTTGGAGGCGGTTATTATGTCGAACCGACTGTGTTTAAAGGGCATAACGATATGCGTATCTTCCAGGAAGAAATTTTCGGGCCTGTCGTTTCAGTAACTACCTTTAAAGATAAAGAGGAAGCACTTCAAATTGCCAATGATACTCTATATGGACTAGGTGCAGGAGTATGGTCAAGAAACATTAACACAGCCTACCGTTTCGGTCGAGCCATTCAAGCTGGCAGAGTGTGGACGAATTGTTATCATGACTATCCGGCCCATGCAGCATTTGGCGGCTACAAAAAATCTGGCATTGGTCGGGAAAACCATCTCATGATGCTCGGACACTATCAACAAACCAAAAACCTCCTCGTCAGCTACGGGGAACAAAAACTAGGCTTATTTTAAAGGCGCTGGTAAACAAGGAGGGAACGATCGACAGTCGTTCCAGCGATGATTAAAAGGAGGGCTTCAAGTGACTGAACGGGTAACGGCGACAGATGATGCTCTCGCTCTTATAGAAAAATTAACGAAACGTCACGGTCCATTAATGTTTCACCAATCTGGCGGCTGTTGTGACGGCAGCTCCCCGATGTGCTATCCAGAAGGAGAATTACGTACCGGTGATAGTGATGTCTACCTCGGTGATCTTGGAGGGGCCCCCTTCTATATCTCAAAAGACCAATATGAATACTGGAAACATACCCAACTTATCATTGATGTCGTAGAAGGTCGTGGAGGTATGTTTTCATTAGAAGGTCCAGAAGGCGTACGATTTCTTACTCGGTCCCGTGTCTTCACAGAAAAGGAACTGGCAGAGTTAGAAAACTCCTAACCGCCAGATTGACAGATTGAATTGATAATCAGGAATAGCTTATAAGCCATTTATCCGTAAACAATAAAAACCTGATCATGTGCTTTAGAGCCATGATCAGGTTTTATATGTAAGAAGTTTTGGCTATGCAAGTGTTGCTTTGGTTCATGCCTCATACTTAGGCTTTTATTATAGTTGAATATCAAGATGAAATCAGCTCTCCGGCCTATTATTCGGCGTGATTTCATCAACTACTTCCATCCAGTTGTTCTCGCTAACTGGTCCACGTTATTCTTCTTCTTGTTGATTCGTTTTTTCGTTAGAACGATTCGCGTTTCTCCCAAAGCGCCGCTCTCTTCTAAATTCCTCCATCATATCAAAGATCTCTTCTGTACGGAAAACAGTAATCAGTTCTTGCAAGAAATGGTAATATTCTCTGGCATGCTGTAGTTTCTCCAGATCATCTTCGACAGCCGGACGTAGATCTTCAGGCAAGTTCGGATCTTCTAACAGTTTGTGAAAATAAGGTTCAGCATCTTTAATGGCATCGAGATTTATATCTAACTCATATTCCCACCGCTTTGTGAAAAAGGAAATGAAAGTTTTAAAAAAGTCTGTCTCAGCCTTGTACAAATCCTTTCGTTGCTTCTTTCGATAAACTCTTTTCACCATTTTACTTTCAAGAAGCCGTTTTACCCCAGTACTCATTGCTGCCTTGCTCATATCCAGTTCTTCGCGCAAATCATCTAAGGTTGAAGGATTTTCATGAAAATACATCGATCCATATATTCTACCGACGGAAGGCGGCGCTCCGTATAAGTCCATGGTTTCTGCTATTGCATTCGTTACAATAGATCGCAACTCGCTAATATGCTCTTTGTATTCCTCATATACCTCCTGGTCTTCGCGTTCATTATCGCGTGCAGACATGTGTTCACCCCGCTATTCATTTGTATCTTTTCTAGCTCCTGCGTTAGTGAACGTGTACAAGTTAAGCTTCGCAAAACCCTCATCCATTTATAAATAAGCAATGATGATAATTACATGTTTGGACACGTTCTCCGAAAACTATTATACAAAAGCTGGCCTCTATGCCATAGACTTAATTGAGTGAAACTAAAAGAAAATCTTCACGTCGTTCCATTTCACATACCTGCTTGCTTTCTCATTCTTCCCTTTTCGCTTCATTCCTTAAACACATTTCTTCATCCGTCCTCTTCACGAATGGAAGAATGGTGAAATGGGCGTACGGCCCGTAACCCTTTCGTAACTAAAAAATCAAGGCGGTGTGGAAACAGTTCAATCAATTCGTTTAAAGGCAGATAAAGATCCTTTAAATGCAAAAGTTGTTCTTCATTAGCTGTCATTGTGAAAATCGTACTTTCTGACCCATCAGCATCAGGCCCCTGAATATGAATCATGGCCTTATATACATGCAAGTGGGCATGAGCTTCTCGCAACGTCAAAAGAGCAAGAGACAGAACCATGTCACGCCACAATGTATAAAATTCCTTCTTTGGCATATCTCGTTCTGATAACTTGCCTGTCTTCGTTACATGATATGCTTTTGTCGGAATAACCTCTTCAATAGCTGGCAATTGCACACGGACCACGACTTCCTCCGCAGTAATATGCTGGACATAAAACCGAGCGTTCATTTTGTTAAGCAAGTCTGCCGTACCGGCTGATTCCAGTTCTTCTTTCATCGCCTCTGTATCCCCATCTACAATTTTTGCCGCATACGCCCGATCTGCCTCCCAGTTCATGATAAGTTCCCGGTCTTCGTTTTTAGCCGCTTCCCTCTCCTTCTGCAGCTTCGCTTTCTTTTTCTCCGTTAAGCGAAAAAGTTTATCCCAAAAAGAAGGGGTGTAACGTTCAAGCTTCCTTTCTGCCTGTTCTTCATTTGGCCCTTTTTCATTTGGGGCAAATGGCGGAGCAGCGTCTCTTTCTTCACGCCAATCGATATAGTCCACTTCAGCTTGGTGAAAAGTGCGCAATTGCTGAAGATACTCTTGAACCTTTCGCACTTCAGCTTCTGCCTGTTTTTTCTGTTCTTTGTCATCATGACCAGAGCCTGCAGCATGAGGCTGCCCGGCTGTTTTCTGCTGCGGCTTCCCTTGATTCGTGCGTGCCCGTCCTTTACCAATCCGTTTTTCGTAAAATAAACCCGACCCAGGCAGTGTTGCCCGCCCACGCATACCACCAGGTCCAACCCCTGCCCGCAAGCCTCGGCCTCCAAAGGAAACACCTGCTCCCCGCTTACTGAAATTCACTCTCATTCCTTTTCCTAAGCGTTTACTTTTTCGAAAACCAATAGCCATAAATAGCCCCCCTATTCGGCTAACTCTTACGATAGCTGTAGCGTATCATACTCATCGCTGAAATGGCTTCTTCCGTTGAAATTCTTTATTACAAAAAACAAAGAGCCGACGTAACCTTTCACCCTTGACCGATTTTATAATAAAAGAGCCTGCTTGATTCTCAGGCTCTTAATGAATTATTCGTTTTTATCTATGAATGATTCTACTAACAAGTACGTATGAGGATACGTACCATTCTCAATAATTAATTCAATCCCGAAGATACCATTCTCATTTAAATCTAAAATATAAGACTGCTTCTCTTCAAAATTAACTTCAACATCATCTTTAAATTTAATCTCAATAAAATGATTAGAGTCCTCAATACTACCTGGCATAATTGGATAATCAATCTGTTTTATCTTTGGAATAGCGAGAGGTGATTTTGCATGCCCCTGCTCCCTGCGCACGCGGATACCCAGCCAGTTTCCTTCTTTATCATATAAAAGCGACCCTTCTACATCTGGATAGGAACCAATCGGCAGAGCGTTGGAAGTTCGCTCTTGTAAAAAAATATATATAATCTCATCATCCATGTTTACCAACATTCAAATCCCTCCATTACACTCAAGATGGTTAAACGTGACTAGCTGAGAGGGGATGCACATACTTAAACAAGAACTTAGGGATTAGTAGACAGAGAAAGGAATACTTTCTTCGACGTGTTTCAAATCAGAGGAAAGAATGAAGCATAACGTGCGCATTCACTTAATATTATTTTCCCTAAATCCTTATCGCTAAACAACCTGGCTTAGAACCTTTTTCAAGTGAATCCACTGGTTAGCATCCAACTTCACTATTCATTCTTATGCTTATATATACGTGTTCTGATCTTTAACAGTAGGTTAATCCTTTTTCACTAAATGAATATCCCCTTGTTTCAGCTGCCGGTGTTTTTAAAAGGAGGGGGGCTGATCATATAAAAACCCCAATCCGAACAGGACCGGGGTTCATGTGTGCAATACAACTAAATTCTTTTAAACGGATTGAAGAAAGAAAAGTATGGTACGCGACAGTGCCCTTACACTCTGCCTTCTTCTTTCGGCATACTTTTTCCAGTCCATCCATACAGAAGCGCCAGAATTGGCCCGAGCAAACAGAAAAAGGCAAATGGGGCAAAGGCTAGGACATCCACTTCTAACACCGAGGCCATAAACACACCGCTTACTCCATAGGGAATAATTGCATTAATTAATGTACCACCATTTTCAATCGCCCGTGTCATATTTTTCCGAGCAAGTCCTAGGTCTTGATAACGTTCCTCATAGGCTTTACCGGTTAAAATAACCGACATGTATTGTTCCCCTAAGGTTAAGTTAATACCTAGCGCTGTTCCTACAGTAGAGGTAATTAAGCGGCCACTCGATTTCACAAACGATTGCACCATTGTCATCAATTGTTGAATCAGCCCAAATGATTGCAGCATTCCGCCCATGCTTAGTGTCAAAATAAGAAGGGAAACTGGCCACATCATTCCTTCAATTCCGCCCTGAGCAAGCATTTCATTTAATTCTTCGTTTTCTGTAGCAGGGGCATATCCCTCTTGAATAAACAGGAGAAATTCACTGACCGAATATCCTGGGTTCATAAATATAGTAACCAATAACCCAGTACCGATTCCCGCGAGCATAGTCGGAATAGCTGGTGTCCGGCGTACAGCCAAAATCACAATAACTACTGCCGGCAGCAACGAAAGCGGATGAATGATTTGAGCCTCATGCATTTCTCCCATCAAGACTTGCAGCGCTGACATATCTACATTCGTTCCCCCGCTGCCAATGATTAAATAAAGCAGCAATGTAATTACAAACGCTGGCAGTGTCGTCCACATCATATGGCGAATATGCTCAAACAAGTCGACACGGCCCACAGAAGAAGCTAGATTTGTCGTATCGGAAAGCGGAGACATTTTATCGCCTACTAGTGCTCCTGAAACGACCGCTCCAGCCACAAGTGCCAAATTCATATCCATCATGGCAGCAAGTGTCATAAATGATACTCCGATTGTTGAAGCTGTTGTAAATGAGCTGCCGATTGAAACACCAACCACCGCAGTTACTACAAAAACACTAGCTACAAAAATTGAAGGATCTATGACTTGAAAACTGTAATATATAAACGTAGGAATTGTGCCGGCACTCATCCAGACACTAATTAGTACACCTATTAAAATAAAGATGACAATTGGTACTATGCCAGCTTGTATTCCTTGAATCATTCCGGCTTCAGTTTCACGCCAAGGAACCCGACGAACAAAACTATAGACAACAAGCAGCATAACAACGAAAAAGATCGGCACATGCGGCGGCGCTTCATACGCAATTAAACCTACCCCAATGACCGTTAATATTCCGAGAATGACCGCCACTGCTTCTCCATTTGAAACAGACAAGGGCACTTCTTTCTCTTTATTATCTCCCATGACTCTCTTCCCCCTAATTTCACACATAAATACGTCGACGTGCTAAAGTGATGTGTTGAAAAGAGAACCACCTTGCACCTCGAAGTTTCCCTCCAAACTCCGTGCATTGTGGTTCAGCCTTTTAATCTTCTTTATGATAGGAATTCTCATAAAAGCTAATATCCGGATATTTATCCTGAGCCATTTTAAACTGGAATTCACTTTCAAACAAAGCCACAATTCGGCCATGGCGATCCGTTACCAAAAATGGATGACGCCGTTTTAACTCTTTTATTGCATCCTCGCTACCGCTTACCCAGCGTGCGACCGAATGAGTCAGGCGGTCCATCGTCAAATTGACATTATACTCAGTCTGCAGTCGTTGTTCAAGCACTTCAAACTGAAGCACACCCACTACGCCGATAATCTGTTGTTCTATCGTACGATTGAGCGTTCGAAACAACTGCACAGCTCCTTCTTCCGTTAACTGTTCAATCCCTTTATCGAACGATTTGTGCTTCATAACATCTTTTGGCGCAATCGCCGCAAAATGCTCCGGCGAGAAATGAGGCATTTCTTCAAAATGAAAGTCACCCTTCTCTGCCAGCGTGTCACCAATTCGGAAGGTGCCTGGGTCAAACAGACCAATAATATCTCCTGCATACGCTTCTTTTACAATACTACGGTCCTGCGCCAAAAACTGCGTTGGTTGGGCAAGCCGCATTGGTTTCCCAAGCCGCGGATGATTGACTGTCATCCCCTGCTCATATTTACCAGACGTAATGCGCATAAAAGCGATGCGGTCACGATGCTTCGGATTCATGTTCGCTTGGATTTTGAAAATAAAACCAGAGAACGGACTTTCCACCGGGTCCACGACTCCCTGGTCGCTCACGCGTGGAGCAGGGGATGGCGCCATCTTGAGAAAATGCTCGAGAAAATTTTGTACGCCAAAGTTGGCCACTGCGCTCCCAAAGAAAATAGGCGTGAGTTCTCCAGTAGCAACCTTCTCTTCATCAAAAGGATCGCCAGCAATATCAAGAAGCTCAACTTCTTCGCGGAACTGTTCAAGCAAAGCAGCTTCAATATTTTCATCAAAGACAGGATCGTCCGGCCCAGTAACATCAAGCGTTTCAATATGTCCTGCTTCCGAGTCGAAGAGTTCAAGCTTATTTTGTTTGCGGTCATATACACCTTGAAAATCCTGGCCCATGCCGATTGGCCAATTCATGGGGTGCGAACGAATGCCAAGCACCTCTTCAAGCTCTTCCATCAGCTCAAACGGATCCCGCCCTTGCCGGTCCAGCTTATTAATGAAAGTGAAGATCGGAATCCCCCGCATGCTACACACTTTAAAGAGCTTTTTCGTCTGGGCTTCGACCCCTTTGGCTACATCGATCAGCATTGTGGCTGAATCTGCCGCCGTCAAGGTGCGGTACGTATCTTCACTGAAATCTTCGTGTCCGGGCGTATCAAGAATGTTTATTTGCTGGTCTTGATACGTAAATTCCATGACCGAACTCGTTACAGAAATTCCACGCTGTTGTTCGACTTCCATCCAGTCACTTGTGGCATGCTTTTGGTTTTTCTTTCCTTTAACACTGCCCGCTTCTCGGAGCATTCCCCCAAAATATAGTAATTTCTCGGTTAGCGTTGTTTTACCGGCATCAGGATGAGATATAATAGCAAAGGTTTTCCGTGCTTCAATCTCTTCTTTTAAGTTCGTCATTCGTTGTCCCCTTCTATCGGTCAATATATCAATTGCTTCTGTCTTTTTATCCTCTCCTAGTATAGAAGAGAACAGTTCGTCTTTCAAATGCAGATTAAAGTGCCCACTTGCGGTCAGCTGTAAAGGAAATAGTCAGCCAGGCTTCCTCATCTACATGCTCGATCTTTTCAAATACTTCATTTCTAACTTTATCACTTTCAACAATGGTTGAAATGGTCGTTTCTCTTCCAGTAACAAAATCAATTTCAATAAACAAGCGTCTCCCCAGCTTTGTAACTCGCACGAATGTCTCTTCAAAGCCAAATGACTTTTGGATATCTTTCACAACCTCTTCTATATCTAAACGAATCGTATCTTGTACGGTGAAACCTAGCAATTCTTTGCCGTTTTCTATCATCCCTTGAAGAGGTACTTTCATGAAATAACCTGAAACGAGTAGAACCATCAACGGGTCCACATAGCGTATATAAGGAGCGAAAGGGGTGTAAGCCATCCCTAACGCTACCCCAAACCCTGCTAATACTCCCACACTAAGAACTGTATCCATTAACCATTGATTCGCTTCAGCTTCAACTAACTTAGACTTCAAATTCTTATTCCGTGTCCTTAAATACTTTTGGACAATATAACACCCGGTCAGAGCAATAAAAGCATAAAGAGTAGCATGTCCTGGATTAACCTCTCGTCCCCCGCTTAGTAAGTCACCCGCAGCCACAAAAAATGCATAAAAACACATGAGTAGTATGGCAAAATACTTAAATGTAATCACAAGAGGTTCAATACTACTTTTGCCAAACGGAAAACGCACTTCATCTTCTGCCCTGATGAACCTTGCTGTTACAACAGAGAGAAGTGATAGACCCACACTGAGAAAGGAATACACTCCATCAAAAAGAAGCATTTGCGATTGAATCAGCAACCCCCAAACTACCCCTAAAACTGCAAAAAACAATGCTCCAATGACAGAATAACGAAGTAGTACAGATTCTTTCTTCATAAACTACTCACCTCCTGCCATGTAATGACTTATAATCAGTATATATTCACTAGTATTTTGTAACGTCTTCAATGCTGTAACTCTTACATTTCGTGTAGTAATGAAGCTCGCAACATATGCAGCAATTCAGCTCTTACTTCACTAGCTTCCTCATCCTGATTCGAAAATAAATACAGACGTTCGGCACTTTCCTCCATTAAGCTGATGACCATTTTGGCTCTAACCTCTTCTTTTACATTAGGGTTCAATTCTCCGTCTTCGCGTGCCTTCTTTAATAACTCAGTCATCCAGTGATAGTACGGCTCATAGATCGTTTCCCACTGGTTCATTTCCCCTTCAATGGCAAGACCAGAATAACAAAGGGCAAGAACATCTTTATATTCATTTGTCACTTGAAACGTAACATCCACCAACTCTTCTAATTGTTCAGCCAGAGTCGATAGCGGTTCGACCCGCCGTCGTTGTTCAGTCAGCAGTTTTTGCAGCATATCGTCTGCAATTGCTGGTATAAGGGACGTTTTTGATTGAAAATATAAATAAAAAGTTCCTTGAGCTACACCTGCCCGCTTCACAATATTAGATACTTTTGTATGCTCAAGTCCTTTATCGGCAAATTCTTGCAGCCCAGCTTCAATGAGCCGCTGTCGCTTATCGGTCGAGGTCCTCATACTTATCCCCCATTTTACACTTATTAAATGGTTAAATTTATTGACTGACTGTCAGTCAATAATGGTTATTATAGCATCAGTTCCTATAATTAGCAATATGATCAGCTCCTAGCTATGCAGTCTTTCAATTGAGCCAAGTAAAAAGATCAGTCCCATTTAGTGGAACTGACCTTTGGATGTTCATCCGATCTCTTATGCTTGAACTTGTGTATGTTCTGCTAATAAACGGCCTAAATATTGTGCTAACTCTAGCATGCCGTATGTGCCTGCTTTTGCTTCCGCTTCCGGGTTGTAATTTGTATTCGTATTTATATCATAAGTGAAAACTTCACCAGCAGCATTACGTATGAATTCAATTCCAGCCACTTGTATGTCATTGCTTCTCAGCAAACGTTCATACTTCTCAATCAGCTCAGGATCAACGTTTTCTGTCATTTGAAACATTGGGGGTTGATCTAAAGGAGCAGCCGTTTCTTCAGCTTCTGGAGCTGGACAGGCCAAATCATCAATCCGACATGCTTCAGCCGGGCATAATTCGAACCCCTCTGAAGTGTCTACCCGCACAGCATATAAAAATTTGCCGCCAATAAATTCACAGCGGGTAATATAACTTTCCGGTGATTCAATATACGCCTGCAACAGCGTTAACCCATCAATAGAGGGTTCAAATGAAGCACTCTTCGCATGTGTTGCCAGTGCTTCTTTGCTTTTAAAAAGCTGCACACCCAGCCCTTTTCCAGCACGGTTATGCTTTGTAATAAACGGTTCATTTGTGAATCTATCTGCAGCTTCGATTAATTCTTCATTACCCGAAGCTACGATTGTTTTCGGCGTTTCAATACCTTCAGTCTCCAATGCCATATATTGCGCTGCTTTATTGATTTCTAACGCAAGCGCCCGGCTTCCATTCACTACTACTCTTCCGTGCCTTTCCAACCAGGCAAGCACCGCACTTGTATATTCCGGTGCAAAGCGATGGTCTCGTGTATGAGAGGAAGCACTCATGCGATTATAAAAGATTCCTTCCGGCGGCGTTTCACTTAGATCAATGGATCCAGCTCGCAAGTGCCACGTTTCATAAGGAAGCCCTAATTCTTCAAGTCGATCAGTTAAATGTACCGTCCACTCGTCATTTTCATGCAAAATATAGATGCAAGACATGAGAGAGTCACCCCTTTTGAATTTAAACTTAAAACAGAAACATTAATACCCAAGGCGAGATCATGCTTGTAGAAGCGCCCTTCACTTTACTTTAGAAACAAACTTTATTAAACCTTCCACCTTGAGAAGTATACCTTCGTTAGACTACGTGAATTGCCCGATCTTGAAAAGGAACCCCCCCTTCAGGTAAAGGGCTACTCACCAATTACACATGCTGTATCTTTTGTTCTCTTAGAATAGTCTCAGTTGATAAAGTATGGATCTGATTTAAAAACTGTTCTTTAAAAGTGCCAATGCCTTGATCTTTTGATTGCTGATATGCTTGTTCTGCGGCTACGCCGTAATAAGCCAGTGCATCACAGGAAGCCTTTAACGGATCATCTGAAACGGCAAGTGCTGCTGTAAGCACTGCACCGAGCATACACCCTGTCCCTACAAGCTTACTTAACCATGGATGCCCATTAAAGACAAGGTAACCTTTTTCTCCATTATGAACGGCATCCACTTCACCGGTGACACAGACCATGGTGTTGAAAGTAGCGGCTGCTTCTTGTGCTAGTGTCTCATGATCACCGGTACTTTTACCTTCGACTCCGCTGACTGTGGCCTCTTCTCCTAAAAGAACAGCTATTTCTCCGCTATTTCCACGCAGGAGGGTAATCTCTACTTCCCGCAGAAGGCGTCTGGCCATTTTTGTACGAAAGGGCGTGGCTCCTGCGCCAACTGGATCTAGAACAACAGGTATACCTGCCTGGTTTGCTGTCTGGCCTGCTCGAACCATTGCTTCAATTTGTGGTTGATCAAGGGTTCCGATATTCAGTAACAGACCATTCGCCGCCCGGGCCATATCTTCAACTTCCTCCTCAGCATATGCCATCACCGGTGAGGCTCCAATTGCTAATAAACCGTTCGCTGTCCATTCTGTTACTACCATATTTGTCATACAATGAATTAAAGGTTGACGGTTCCGAATGTCCTTCAAGGAACTAGCACTCCTTTCATAAGTTGAGTAAGGACGAAGATGGGTGGTCCTTCCCGCTCTCGTAGAACATGACCCTGTTTACTCTTCCCCTGTTAGTTTTGCCTCAAGTTCTTCCCAGCGTTCCATCGTTCGCTCAAGTGTAGCTTCCAACTCTTCTTTTTCTGTCTGCAGTGACTGAATCGTTTCAAAATCGCTGCCTGCTTCTGCGATTTGCTTATCAATTTTCTCTATCGTCTGCTCTAATTCATCAATTCTGTCTTCAATGCCGTTATATTCTTGCTGTTCCTTGTAAGATAATTTCTTTTTTCTTTTTTGCCGGGAGTGATTCCCCGTATTGTCTGAAGCTTGTTTCTGTACAGAGGGAGGAGCTTCGGTTTTTTGACTTTCCAAGTAATCTGTATAATTCCCGGTAAAACGTTTCACCTGGCCGGACCGATCCAAAACCAGCAAATGATCGACAGTTCGGTCGAGAAAGTAACGGTCATGCGAAACTGTAATCACAACACCGGGGAATTGCTCAAGATAGTCTTCTAATACACTAAGCGTTTCCGTATCCAGGTCATTGGTTGGTTCATCTAAAAACAAAACGTTCGGTTCCTGCATCAATACACTAAGCAAATATAATCGACGCCGTTCTCCACCGGATAAACGCTTAATATAACTCCACTGCACGTCCCGGCCAAACAAAAAACGTTCAAGCATCTGTTCTGCGGTAATTTCTCTACCGTCTGCTGTTTGTACGACCTCTTTAATCTCGCGAATGTACTCAAGCACCCGCTTATTTTGATCTAAATCTTCTTGTTCTTGCGAGTAGTAGCCAAGGTGTACCGTTTCTCCATGTGTAACTGTACCTTCATCAGGGCTAAGGCGTCGACTTAATAAATCAAGTAAGGTTGTTTTGCCAGCTCCATTAGGACCAATAATGCCTAAACGTTCATCAGGCACAACCAAATAAGAAAAATCCTTAATGATTGGATCTCCTGAAAAGGCTAATGAAGTCTCTTCTGCTTCAATCACCTTTTTACCAAGACGCTTTGAACCAACTGCAAATTCAACCTCTTGCTTTTTAGCCGGTCCTTCTTGTTCTTTTAACGCGTGCGCTCTTTCTGTTCTGGCTTTTTGCTTTGTTCCCCGCGCTTTTGGCCCTCTTTTTAGCCAAGCCAGTTCACGCCGCAACGTATTTTGGCGCTTCGTCTCATTTTTTGCTTCTAATTCTTCACGTTCAGCTTTTTTGGCAAGAAACGTTTCATAATTGCCTTCATATGTAAAGAGCTTCCCTTTATCCAGCTCAAAAATTAAATTACATACTCGATTTAAGACATACCGATCATGCGTGACTAAAATAATAGCCCCAGGATAAGTAGCCAGATACTCTTCCAGCCATTCAATAACAGCCTGGTCCAAATGGTTAGTTGGTTCATCCAGTATTAATAAATCAGCAGGCTGTATTAAAGCCCGGGCAATGGCAACTCGCTTCTTCTGCCCACCAGACAAAGCAGCAACTTTTTGATCATAAAATTGCACACCTAATTGGCTTAAGACTGTTCGTGCAAGCGTCCCTGCCTCCCACGCATTCTGTTCATCCATCTGCTGTTGTCTAGCTAGCAGGTTCTCTTGAGCTTTCGGATCGGAAGGGTTGAGTTCTAAAGCTCTTTGAGCACGCTCATATTCCCGCAGAGTTCGAATCACAGGGGCATCGCCGGTAAAGATTTGATCAAGTACTGTTTTATCTTCATCCAAATCTGGTTCCTGTGGCAAATATTCAATTTTCATATCTTTTGCGTGGGTAATTTTTCCTTTTTCAAACCCTTCCACCCCAGCTAAACCTTTTAACAAAGAAGACTTCCCAGTACCATTTACACCAATTAACCCAATTCTTTGCCTTGGCTCAATGGTAAACGAGATCCCGTCAAACAGCGTCTTCTCACCTATCGTTTTATATAATTCATCGGCAACTAATATACTCATCTCAACCATCCTTCAACCTTTAAAAGTTAAGTAAAACAAATCTGCTTGTATATAAAGAACTTACCTCATTCTCTCACAAACCTATGATAATATTAATAGAAAAGCGGAAAGCAGCGTTCAGGGGCGTCAAGCATAAGACGGGCGGCGCCAAAGTCGCTCTTTGACTTTGAAGGCGAACGGCTTATGACCTCGAGCCCCTGCTGCTTGCAGCTAGACAGAAAAGCGGAGGCGCTTTGCTCAGAGGCGACAAGTTTTTCAGCACCTGCGCAGAGGAGCTTGCTCCTCGGAGTCTGGGGCAGAAAAATCCTCGAGCCTCTAGGCGCCGCAGCTAGACAGAAAAGCGGAGCGAGCTTGATTAACGACGCAGAGCCCTTCTCTCCCACCGAGGAGGCTGTGGCCACCGCACAGTTCAGGAAAACAGACTCTCAAGCCGAAAATACGACTTGCAAGGTTCCCAATGCAGATTTATTCCAAACTCTTTTAAAAAAGAAGATTCCTCAACTTTATTAAAAGAAAGAAGGGAAAAACTATGAATTATCAATGGATCGGCTTTAACATTCGTTATTACCGAAAGTTACGGGGGTTAACCCAAAAAGAGTTGGCTAATGGTATTTGCACTCAAGCTCAAATTTCTAAAATCGAAAAAGGAGAAGTTATCCCGCTTTCCTCCACTATATTTGAAATTGCGCAGCGACTCTGCCTGGATGTTAATTATTTCTTTGATAAAAGCTTATACGAAACCACTGATTATATTAGTGTGCTGATGAGTGAAATTAGACGATTAATAAGAGACCGAGCCTATGAAGAGCTTTTACAACTTATCGATAAAGAAAATGAACAATTGTTCCATGAGAATGATTATACCAAACAGTTCGTTTTATGGCATAAAGGGATCTGCATTATCCATGTCCAAGAAAACTACCCTTACGCGTTGAAGGTACTTGAAGAGGCTTTGAATCTTACATATACAGATGCGGACTTGATTTCAGAGCAAGAAATTGAGATTTTGAACAGCATCGGAATCGCCTATGATTTAAATGAAGAGTATGAAAAAGCGGAGAAAACATATGAAAAAGCTATAAATAGTTGGAAATATGTCCCTAATATTGATGTCCGCGTTAAAATTCGTGTCTTATATAACCTTTCAAAAGTTAAAAAATATATTGGGGATATTGAAGGAAGTAAAAAAACAGCCGAGGAAGCCATTCGTTTATGTATTCGTGAGGAACAATTATATCTGTTAGGGGAGTTACATTATCAAGTGGGGAGCTGTCAGCTGCTCGAACAACAAAAAGCAGGCATTGCAACAATAGAACAGGGAATTCACATCCTAACCGCACAACGAAAAGAGCATTTGGCTCGTATGCAGCGTGAACTGTTAGAAAAGGAGCGAGTACAAGTGGAAGGGTCTGCCCAAACCTAAGCATTCGGCTCCCTTCAACCTTGTACCTTACGCTCCTCTTTTCATCCAAACCCTAAAGTGAAATAAATGAATTTAATGTTGATGAGGCATGCCGTTTGGATATATGTTTTCATCCGATTCGGCTCCAGCTACTCCTGTAAATGAAACGACACTAAGTCCTACTACAAGACAAGCAGTTACAATAAATGTTTTCATTTCACAGCACCCCTTAATCGTTTTTTTAAGTATAAAAGGAAACAAAAAGGGGTGCGTTCTCCCTCTCAGGACAAGCTCCATCATTTTCCGTGATAAGCAACTATATTTGAACAAATTCTGTCAAGTTATAATTGTAGGCATATTCTACTTTAACTACGCTCGACAATCTCTTCTTCAATTTTCTCACCTAAGTGGCGACCAGGTTCATCAATGATAGCTAACAAACGATCTCCTTCTTTTACTTCTAAAAATGATAGCGGCTCTCCATTATGAGCGGCGATATATACACTCTCTGACTCCTGCAGCATGACTGAAATTATAACGCCTTCGCTCGTTTTACACGTCAACTTCCGTAAGGGACGCCTTTCCATTTTCACTCGTCCAATAACAATATCACGATATTCTTTTGTGCTGTTAGCTGCAGTTAAGAGAGCTCCTCCGCTTAATTCGGCCAAATACTTTGTTTGCTTCTCCCGCCATATGTACTGATGAACGGCTCCCGCATTCACTCGAAAAATACGTGGAGGATACCCTGGGGTCACACGATTTTCTGAACAAACAAGCAATCCACCTGAACCTGTGGAGCCGACAAAAAACCCTTCATTTGGTTCAAGAGCATCAGCCACATCCACACATGCTCTCATCCCTTCTCCGACGGATTGTATTTCAATCACTTCCGCGTCCGTCCAACAAAGTGCTTCATTCGTTTTTTGCATATTGATACCCTCCTTTTTACAAATGCCTCTCTAATCATAACTTTTTATGAGCTACAGTTCACCCTTCCTTTCAAGGGGAGAAGATTAAATTACAGCTCCTCTCACAGCAAAAGTAATATATTTAGTGAACCTAAAGACCTATGTAAATTACCATAATTCGTTACTAATTTGTAAATAAAGCAAGGCAAAACTGTATGACCTCCTATGTATTTTATGCTACATTAGAGATAGGTCTTTATATGATTAGGGGGAGTAGGTGGAATGGAAGGAACAGAGCGCTTACTTGATGAAAAAATAACGCACGTCATGAATACTTTCTATTATAGTACTGCTATACCAATTCGTTACATAATCAATGGTGTGGCTAGCCGCTCTCTTCCAAAGGACTTATTAGATTTTCCTCTTAGTAAAGATATTGAACCTATCTCAGCACAAACCGTAGTAAACCCCTATGAATTCCACGCAAATGATTGTCATTTAACCTTTATTCTCAGCCCAATAGAAGATGAAGAGGAAAGCTATTTCCTGGCAGGCCCGGTACTGACAGAGAAACTAACCGAACAGGCTATTCACGAAGTGGCGTTGACATTTAATGCGAATTTACAAGAAGAATCAGAACTTTTCCACTATTATAGTCAACTAAATGTATGTTCCTCAACCCGCTTGGAATATAGTGCCACTACGCTTTTCCACCTTAGTAATCATAACGAAAATGACAGAAAGCGCGTCTTTGAGTTCTCTCCACGCCAAGTAGATCAAGATAAAACACTATGGCCTGACGTACTATTTCGGGACTTGCTATTATACCGGGACCGCCGTGTAGCCAAACACCCTTATGAGCTTGAAAAAGAATTCATAAATCGATTTAAATCCCAAGACCACTCGGTTTATGACCTTTTACAAGAATTTGATGAATATACAGGTATTCACTTAGGAAATGGTGATCCTATTCGTTCATTCAAAAATAGAATGATCTGTTCGGCGACTGTAATGGCTAGAGTGGTAATTGAAACAGGCGTTAATCCAGAAGACGCCTTAACATATTCTGACTATGTCATTAATCGAGTCGAACAGCTCGAGACAAGGAATGAATTATTACAATTAGAACGTGATCATTTTATTGCCTTTCATAACATGATGGAGGAAAACCGAACACCCGGCGTTTCTCCCCTCATTCAGCAATGTATCCAAACTATTCACCAATCCATTTCTGACCGGGTGAGTTTAAAACATATTTCTGAGACAGCTGGCGTAAGCCAAAGCTATTTATCGACCTTATTTAAAAAAGAAATGGGTATGACAATGAAAAAATACGTCATGCAAAAAAAGATCGATGAAGCCAGGCGCTTTTTGCTGCACACAAATTATTCAGTACTTGATATCGCCCTTTATTTTGCGTTTTATAATCAAGCTCATTTCACTCGAGTGTTTAAAGAACATGTCGGGGTGACGCCCAGCGAGTATCGGCGGCAAACGCCGACAGAGCCCCCTGTATCGACAGAAGAACCTTCCAGCTCCTAACTATCATCGACGTAGCTAGCTCCTATGAAAAAAAGCCGCTCCCAAAGTGGAACGGCTTTTTTGCCTTTCATAAATTAATCTATTCATACGTTTAATCTACAACTAGCAGGGCGGTTTTGGCCTTCGTCAGCCTGCATCTGCTAAAAATAAATGAAGAGTCCCCCCCTGCTGTCCTAACTTGGACATCACGCCTTATGACATTGAGACAGAACTCAACTCCGACTGTTTATCCTGGGTAGGAAAAAGTTTGCTAGTCAACACGAACAAAAGCAAGGATGCAACCACTGGCAAGACGACCGTATGCATGCCGAGGGGTTCTGGAATGAAGATATGTAAAAATACATACATCACCACCCCGGTAACCATAGCAGCAAGCGCTCCATGCTTTTCTGCTTTGTTCCAATATAACCCCAAAACGAGCGGCCAGATGAAAGCAGCCTGTAAACCGCCAAAAGCAAATAAATTCATCCAAATTAATAATTCAGGTGGGGTCAAAGCAAGTGCAAACACAACGATGCCCAGTACTCCAGTTACGCCCAGGCTCACACGACGCACATGTCTTTCAGTGGCATCTTTTTTAAATTCATGTAAATATACATCTCTTACCACAGCTGAACTCACCAGCAAAAGAAGAGAATCGACGGTAGACATAATCGCTGCCAACGGAGCCGCTAATACAATCCCAGCAACCCAAGCTGGTAAAACTTCCATCGCCAATAAAGGCATGACCGAATCCGGATCTGAAACTCCGGGCATTATTGGGCGGGCAAGCACCCCAGCAAAATGAATACAAAAAATCATCACCGTTATGACAATTGTACCGACAATTATGGCCCGATGCATCGCTCGTGCATTTCGGTACGACATCGCTCTGACAGCTACTTGCGGTAGCCCAATCACGCCAACTCCGACTAATATCCAAAAAGATGACAGGTATAAAGGCGTGAGGCTACCATCATGACCATAAGGGCTTACGAGATTTGCGTTTTCATTTGCCAAATCAGCCATTATCTGCGGGAGGCCACCCCCAGCTATAATAGCGCCGGCTAAAATGACAATCGTTCCAACGAACATGATCAAACCTTGAATCGTATCGGTAACAGCCACAGCCCGGAAACCCCCGAGCAACACATAAATAAGCACTACAAAAGCAAAAAGTACTAACGCTTGCGTATATGTAAGACCAGTCACCGCTTCAATTAGACGAGTACCACCTACCCACTGAGCAGTCATCGCAGCAAACAAAAAGATCATGATGCTAAGAGCTCCGACCAAAGCGACCGCTCTGCTGTTATATCTTTTCCGCAAATAATCGACAAGGGTGACAGCGTCATACTTTCTTGCAACAACTGCAAATTTTTTCCCTAATATCATTAGCACAAAGTAGCCCGTCACTACTTGGGTCATGGCAAGCAAAACCCAGCCCAACCCTTCAGTATAAGCAGCTCCCGGACCGCCCACAAAACTGCTGGCACTCCCAAACGTAGCTACCATCGTCATAGCTAAGACTAATCCGCCTAGTTCACGGCTGCCTAGAAAATATTCCTGCAGAAAATTAGCTTTGTTGCGTATGTAGCCAGAAGCCCAAAAACCTGTAGCAAAAATCAACACTAAAAACGCAATAAGAGGAATAATTATTGACCAGTTCATTTTGTCTCCCTCTCTTCCTCTTGATCCTCGAAAGGGACTTCTTTAAAAAATAGCTTCACTACAAAAGTAACTACTATAATCATAAAGCCGGACAAAACGATACAACTGTAGAAAAACCAAGCAGGCATTCCAAAAACATACGTATAATCCGCAACATCACCTGAACCGAGACCATAAGCAAGCGCAAACCAAAGTATAAAATGAATGAGAGCTAATCCTACACCAATTTTTGCTTCCCGGTGAGCTACTTTCATTCTCCGGTCTGTCAAATCCATTATGCTCCCCCCTTTTTCAGTACCTCTGTTACATACCTCTCAGTTAATTTATCTAAAATAGGCGAGAAAACACCCTCTTCAAGCGATGAAGGGCTTCTCCCAACGGTAAAGGACCGAGTTATCAGTACTTTCCGCGAATGTGCCCCGCATCCGCCTTACTTCCTGTAGGGTATTCGAACCACCTACGCCCGCAGGATTCGCTGCCTGCGCTACGATTTCACATTTCAAAACAAACTCTACCAGAGCAATTATAAAAAGAGGTCATCCCGTTCAGAACAGGATCACCTCTTTTATTCTACGTCGTTTCTATTATTTTTTCCATCATTAATCTTATAGTCAGTCAATCTCTAACGTTTCTTGTTCGTGCTCATGCAAGTCATCCTTTTCCACATGAATCATAACTTGATAGCTATCCTCTTCAAGTTCAGTTTCAGCGGTATAGCTGCCCGGTTCTTCTTCAGAAGCATCTAGCCAAATACGATCTTCTTCTCCATCCTTCCATATCTCAAAGCGAACGTCACCTTCTTGAAACTCAATGCCTTCTTTATTAATTTGAACGTTTAATTGATATTCCCCATCGACCTCACTTTTTGAGAAAAATGTCTCTAGCACATCACTATGATGGTCTTCATGTTCGTGTTCATGTTCATGGCTGTCGGAATGTTCATCAGATTCATCGTGCCCTCCATGTTCTTCCATATACTCGCTTTCTTCTTCTTCCTCTTCTTCCTCTAAAGCATCAATGTCTTCTTGGTCTACATCACCAACAATTACATCGTGCACCGGCATGGAATGCATGTCTCTTGCCGTTACATGGGGCTGAACATGGTAGATTCCATCTTCTGCAAAGGAGTACTCAGCTCTGTATACTCCTTCTTCCTGCTCTTCTTTTTCTACCATGTCACTGTGATGCTTTTGACCGTGTTCCCAGACTTCAAACACAACTTCATCTGCATCAGTGACTGGTTCATCTGCTTGGGTCACTTTCGTTTCTAACATATGGTCTCCCGGCTCGATTTCTTCATCCATTGTAACTTCAACATCGATCGGTTCTACTGGGTCAAGCCCATTTTCACCGCTTGATTCATCTTCTTCCTGTGTACCGCATGCCGTAAGCATGAAAAACAGCCCTGTCGCAATAATTATTTTATTCATAGTGGCCATTTCCCTCCAAATTATGTATTAATTCTATCTTAAAGAGTGAAGGTTTTATATACAATCACTTGGCTGTAAAAGTTGTTGCAAATCGATGAAAATAACGCATTAGTCAAGTTGTCCCCCTATCCGACCATTTTACCTGCCGGTGAAAAAAGTATACTCGTACAAAAAAATCCATGCTATGATAGGTATAATGATTCATTTGAGCCGTTATCCAATCCTGCTCCTTCGTTCATAAGGCTCGCTTAAACTGACATTTTCGAGGTGGTATCTATGACTAAGGATACAAAAGAAATGACACGTTCCACCAGTCCCCAGCTTCTTGCTCAAGTTAGACATTCAATTGATTCATACATAGAACACATCCAACCTACAACTGCATCCACTCAAGAAACGGTGATCGACCTTTTGCTAGAAATTGAACAAACCTATGCAAATTCGATTGATCATTTCATAGATGAAGATGAATTAAAAGCTTACCTTGAGCGCTTCTTATCTGAGGAAACGAGCGAAGAGCAAAGTATTAATGCAATGAAAAAATTAATTGAAACCATTCGCAAATATATCATTGATATTGAAATGGTTTCCATAAATGCCATGATTCATTCACGCAGGCTCGGTGGCAATGGCAAAGCTTTTGGCGTCATTTCGCAAAATATTAAAGAATTTTCTAACGAAATGAAAAATCAATACAATAGTGCCTATGAACATGTAAACCAGCTCAATAAGTGGAATGAAACATTCATTGAAAAAATAAACGGACTGATGAATTACAGCAACGAATTAAGATCGATGCGGTTGTCATTTTTTAAACAGTTAATTCAAGAAGCAGTTCAAACAAAAAACGGACAACCAAGTACAGATAACCAAGCAATAATAACTGAACAAATGAGTGAACTCAAGAACGCCATGGACTTACTTGAGTCTGAAAGTGACGCAGACGCACGAGTACAAACGCTGAACACCATCGCCCAGCTTCTTCAAGAGGCAGAGCAAAAACAACCTCTTTCTGTTCCGCAAAGTGCGTTTGATGAAAAGATTAATAAGCTGCAAGTGGAGATTTCTCAATTTGTTGATGAACTGGCTATCTTTGAGCAAGAGATTGCAGCTTTTCGTGAGGAGCAAGCGGTTTTTGAAGAGGAAATGAGTGGAGTTGAGACCCAATTCTCTGCCATCAAAGGAAAAATGGATTATTTAAAACGCTTGAATGTGATGAGTCGAATCGAAATCTCAAGGTTAGATCGGGAAATGCAAAATTTCGGTGATGAAATTGACCAAATTTCCGGACAAGTCGTACGAGAAGTGGAAGCAAGTGACACCTTTATTAATTCATTAAAAGAGAAACTAATTAATGATCTGCAAAGCTTTTTTACGCAATTAGACTACAACCATGAACATTTACGAAACATGAAAGAAGTCTCTGAACGTTTTCTTCACCAGCTGCAAGAGAAAAATAAATCTGAAGAAGACAAAAGCTCAGCCTTAAACGAAGCTAAAGACCAGGCTTTACAAGAGGTTGAGAACATGATCCTGCACCTGAACACAGAGGAAACTGTCACTTGAACCCTTGTAATTGAATCAATTACGAAAAAGAATAGATCAACCCTTCATAGGAGGGTGGTCTATTCTTTTTGTACTGGTTAACGTTGTCTTTTATTTTCACTGTCGGCTACGGGTTCTTCCTATTATTGCAAGTAGACACACAGACGACCTCAGAATTTGGGCTATCTCACTACACCGGGTGGAAATCACCCCGTTTTTCTATCTTCCTTGATAAATGCTCTTTTTTAAATAAAGGACATTGCTTCCTTTCATACGTACATAAGGGCGCAGCATCCAACGCATAAAACGGTTAAGGCCCCAATAAGAGATGACTACGAAGACTAAAGGTTGAAAAAACGCCATTCTCATCAGTTCAAACGAGCCTATGCCTTGAGCATAGCCAAAGAGAATAACATAAAGGGCAGTAAATGTAAGAGAATAAGCAAATAAGGCAAGACTTACATTTAATATATGAACCGAACTGTTTAATTTACGCCAGTTCAATGCTTTATCCGCCTTTCGTATTCTAACAAGCATTATGGTCATAGTCGTGATGGCGATCACGGTAGGGACAAAAACTCGTATTAACCATTCTTCCATTAAGACCCTCCCCTCTCTCACTGTAATAACGTCTTATTGAACAGGATTATGCTTTATTGCTTCTCGGTAAATTCGTTCTTTTAAATAAATGACATTACTGTCTGGTTCCACAATGTAAGGACACATATAGCGACGAAGCCAACGGTTGAAAAACCAATAAACGAAAAGG
This sequence comes from Salsuginibacillus kocurii DSM 18087, assembly GCF_000377705.1. Lineage (GTDB taxonomy): Bacteria > Bacillota > Bacilli > Bacillales > Marinococcaceae > Salsuginibacillus > Salsuginibacillus kocurii. Next base: position 143,296 of record NZ_KB898627.1, read on the forward strand.
ACAAAAGGCAAAGGTTTTAGCGTAGCGAGCAGAAAAACTTGAAACCATCCTGCTTCACGTGCGAAACCTGCCAGTACGCCATACAGAGCGATGATCCAAGTCCCGTACACGAGCAAAGTCACTAAAATATTAATTAAATGAAGGACGGGGACAGACTGCCCCCGATGAAATTCTCGTTCGACTGTCCGGTGTAAAATGATCATTACTGCCATAGTGATAAGACCTGCTCCCCAAGGCAGAAGATATTTAAACAAGCATATTTCGAGCACAAGTAAGTTCACTTCCTATGAGTAGTATTTTTTCTCTCGCTCATTTACTTCTTCAACAGGTATATAGTAGCCATGATCTTCTTTTACAGACCGGACTAACATAGAACCGAACGTAAGCAATGCGCCGGCGCCGATAATTATTTCGGGCATGATAACGACTTGCGGTAAGTTATAAGAGATAAACCCAAAACCGATTAAAAATAGCCCGACACTAATCAAAAACGGTAAAATCGTAGGATTTGGCATATGAATATCTTTTAAAGGTTCAGCAGGAAGCATTTTACTGTCTCCATGCACTTTTTCATAAAACCAAGGGTCTAACGACCGCACTTGCGGAGTCTGAGCAAAATTGTATTCAGGTACCGGTGTCGAGGTTGACCATTCAAGCGTTCTGGCATTCCATGGATCGTCCATATTTTCACGTTCTCCTTTATACGCTGAATAAATAACATTAATAATCAAAATGATGACAGCAATTGCCATCAAAAACGTACCAACAGTGGAGAGGAAATTCAGATACGAAAACCCATACTCTGCCAAATAGGTGTGAATTCTGCGCGTCATACCCATCAACCCTAAGAAGTGCTGAATAAAAAAGGTTAAGTGAAAGCCGGTGAAAAATAACCAAAACATCGCCTTTCCAAGCATTTCATTTAACTTATGGCCAAACATCTTTGGATACCAATAATACAAGCCACCGAATAAACCTAAGACGACTCCGCCAATTAAAACATAATGGAAATGAGCAACCACAAAATACGTGTCATGATAGAGCTGATCTACAGGTGCCATGGCTGTCATTACCCCTGTTACCCCTCCTAGTACAAATGTCGGGATAAAAGAGGAGGCACAAAGCATGGCAGTAGAAAACACAATTTTCCCGCCCCACATCGTAAAGATCCAGTTAAAAATTTTAATACCGGTAGGAACTGCAATGGCCATTGTTCCAATAGCAAATACGGAATTCGATATAGGGCCCACCCCAACCGTAAACATGTGATGCATCCAAACCATAAATCCTAAGAACGCAATAACAAGAGTGGCAAACACCATAGCTGTATAACCAAACAGCCGCTTTCCCGAGAAAGCCGGAATCACTTCTGAAATCATGCCAAAGGCCGGCAAAACGAGGAGGTATACTTCAGGATGTCCGAAAATCCAGAAGATATGTTGCCAAATCAAGACATTGCCCCCGGCTTCTGGAATGAAAAATTGGCCGCCAAAAATTCGATCCATCATTAATAGCAGCAGGCCGGCAGCTAAGGGCGTAAACGCAAATAAAATAAGGAGAGAAGAAACCAGTGTGGTCCATACAAATAGAGGGAGACGCATCATCGTCATACCAGGTGCCCGCATGTTAATAATCGTAACCAGGAAGTTAATTGCAGATATCAATGTGCCGATACCACTTACTTGCAAACCAAGCACATAAAAATCTAAACCTGTATGGCCGTACCCCCTGCTTGATAAGGGAACATACCCTGTCCAACCTGCATCTGGAGCTCCCCCAAAAAACCAGCTCAAGCTTAGCAAAAGGCCGCCAAAGAAGAAAATCCAAAATCCTAACGCATTTAAAAAAGGAAAAGCAACATCACGGGCTCCTATTTGAAGAGGAACAACGAAATTCATAAACGCAAACAATAACGGGGTAGCTGCCAAAAAAAGCATGACTACTCCGTGCATCGTCATAATTTCCTTATACGTTTGCCCTGTTAATAGAGTTAATTCCGGATACATAAGTTGAATTCTCATCAACAGCGCCATAACTCCCGCTTTTAGAAAAAAGAAGGTACCACCAAGTAAATAAAGAACGGCAACTTTCTTATGATCAACTGTTCTAAGCCAGTCCCACAGTACAGATTTCAGTGAAATTTCTTCAGCATGTGCACTCACAAATCCCTACCTCCCACGCGTTTATGTACTTCTCATTTCGCTCATTTAAGTATCCTTTCCAGCAAAGGATAAAATTAACCGAAGTAATTCTTAATTTCACCTTTTAACAAAGAGGCATTAAGGAAAAAGAAAACATTAAGAGAAGGCTGTTACTTTAACGTTGGCTTTGTTAACGAATAGGAAGTCACCTGAACGTAAGGAATCAGTACGCAGAAGAAGCAGTTTCATGTCATACTATTCATAACAATACATGTTGGAAGGCAGTTATTTTTGTTCTAGTTTACTTGGAGGTGCTTATGAACCGCAGTGTGCTGATTGAAAGGACAGGAAAACACCCTCATGTAACCATGATCGAAGAAAGTATCCCTGCTCCAAAAGCTGATGAAGTAATTGTCCGGGTTCACTATTGTGGAGTAGCGAACGCTGATTTAATGATGATAAACGGAAGCTATCTCGGACAGCCAAAACCTCCATTTACACCGGGTTATGACCTCGTTGGAGAGGTTGTTGGCGTCGGCCGAAATGTCAGCAGTACTCTTAAAGGTGAATATGTAGCGGCGTTAACAGAAACAGGTGCCTATACTCAATACACAGCACTTCCTGTTGAAGAGACCATTCCGTGTGAAACAGCAGCTTCACTGGCCCAGCTGGCATGTCTCCCTTTAAACTATACAACGGCTTATCAGCTCCTATTTCGCACAGCACACGTGCAAAGTGGCGATCTGGTGCTTATACAGGGGGGAAGTGGAGGCGTCGGAAGCGCTTTAATGGACTTATGCCGTTTGCACGGGGTCAAGGCCATTGCTACCGGTTCTACAGCCAGTCGTTCATATATTGAATCCTTCGGGAGCTCCTTCATTGATTATAACGACCATCTTGGTGATGCATTAAAGCAACATGGCATACATGAAGTGCAAGCCGTTTTTGACCCTGTTGGTCCGTTAAGTTGGAAAAGAGGCTTTGACCATTTATCTACAAATGGAACATTAGCCATATATGGCCTCATAGAAGGGAATTATTTCGCTGCAGGCTTACAAGGTTTACGCTTGAAAATTTGCCAGCAGAAAAAAGCTGTACGCGTTTACTTTATTGCTATGGAGCGGAAAAAAAGACATGATAGACTAAAAGAAGACCTGCAGCAAATTATCACCTGGTTTGAAGAAGGAAAATTACAGCCAACTATTTCTAGCATTTATTCACTTGCAGACTTCCGGGAGGCTCATGAAGCATTTCGCTCCAGAGGAAAAAAAGGAAAAATTCTTTTGAAACCTAACGGATGAACATATTTCAAACGTACAGATTGCGGGTTACAAAACGTCGTTACTAGAATCAGCACCGGCCATAATGACAACGGTGCCACATATAAAGAAGAGGTGGAAAGACATGCAAATGACGCTATTTCAGATGGACATTATCCCTGGCGACCCAGCAGCAAATCGAGAAGTGATAAAACGTTGGTTTGCACAAGAGCTTGCTTCCGTTACCACGGATGTGGTGGTCTTGCCTGAAATGTGGACCACTGCTTATACATTGCCAGAGCTACATCAGCTAGCTGAATCTGAAGATGACACAACCTTGGAACTGATGAAACAACTTGCTAAGCAGTATGATGTTCACCTTGTAGCTGGTTCAATTGCAATAAATACATCCGCTGGAATTGTTAATCGTGCCTTGATTATTAATCGTAGCGGCGAATTGGTGTATAGCTATGATAAGCTTCACCTTGTTCCTATGTTAAACGAACCGGATTATTTAATAGGGGGGAGCTCTCCTGTTCAGAGCTTCACACTTGACGGCATAACCTGCGGCATCATTATTTGTTACGATTTAAGATTCCCGGAAATTGTACGCGAACTTGCCCTGCAAGGAGTCGAAGTCTTATTCATCCCAGCTGAGTGGCCGGACGCGCGAGCAAGCCATTGGGAGATTCTTCAGCAGGCGCGAGCGATTGAGAATCAAATGTATGTTGTCTCGGTAAATCGCATCGGAAGTTATGATGGAATAAAATTTGCGGGGAGATCGATGGTAGTCGATCCGTGGGGAAATATGATTACGACAGGAACAGCTGATCAAGAAGAAGTATTACATGCAGATATAAACCTTGAAAATGTCAAGGCAGTACGAAAAAATGTACCTGTCTTCTCCAGCCGAGTTCCTCACCTTTACCGGAACAAACCAATTAAATAAGCTTTCACCTAAAAATACGGAGAGTGAGCGGAAATTTAAAATGATAGCCGCAGAGCGCAGCGATAATAGCAATTACCATGCCAATCCACCAGGCTACATATATAACAAGCACCATCCCTAATAATACAAATGCAGCTACACCATGCAAAGTTGCTGATGAGCCCGGAAGAATCATACCTGGACTTTTCGCTAAAAAAAGCAAGAAAATTGCTAGAGCCAGTCCATAAATATGAACAGACAATTGCACATTGATATTTTCATTAAGGTGATGCTCTTGAAACATCGACTTTCCTTTAAAAATAGATTTATAGAAGAATAAGCCGACTAAACTAATAATGGGGAGATGGAACACCATCGGAATAAGATACCCACAAGCGGCGACGGCCTTCCCTTTTCCTGTTGCTGGCATCACACCCCCTCCTTTCTTTTTTTATAGGTGTATTTCTTTTATGTACGAGCTATAAGGCTTATTCGTTTCAGAACTGTGAGCTGAAATGTAAAGGAGGACCAAATGATTAAGGTATGAAATGGACTTAGCAACCGGAAGAGGATAGGCTCCTGCTTCAGGTAAAGAGCTGAGTTCACTTGTGAGCCTGGGGTGAAACCGAGCTTATTCTGGCTGATTTGCTGAGGTTTGGACTGACGTAGGAAACAGCCCCTCCTTTTCCTTCTAAGCCGTAATGTTTCCAGTTCATAGAATTCAGCGAAGCTGATGCAACGCTTCGCTTTCTGCTTCAGACAATTGGTGCTGCTCGCTCACCCGCTCAATAAATTCTGTTTCCAAGCTACGACTTGAAAAGAACTGACTACTTAAAAATTCTTTACTAGCATAAAACGGGTCCTTCTCCACATCTTCTTTTAAAACCTCGATGCCTTCAATAAAAGGAACGATAAATGCTTCAGGGTTCGAACGTTTAACATGCTCTTTTGCTTTTACTGCTTGAGCTTTCGCCTTTTCCAAGTCTTCAAGCAGTAAGATTTCAGCGTATTGAACGTGAGCCTGGTAATCGGGGGCCACCTGCACGGCTTGTTCCCTCGCCTCAAGCGCCTCTGCGAAATTTTCCATCTTTAGCTGTGCTCTTCCGAGGCCCAGCCAGGCATTTCGGTTTTGACCATCTACTTGAACAGCTTGTTCGTATTGGCCTAATGCTTCTGCCTCCATACCCTGTTCAATATAATGAAACCCTAAATGCAGACGGGCGTTCAAATGGTCCGGCTCTTTTTCTACTAGTTCTTCTATTTCCCCAGTGCTCATATAATTCAATACAGCCGTGCTCTCCTCCTGGTCTTCGGGTTCTATTGCATCTTCTTCGGATGTTTCATTTAAATTAATCCAGCCACCGGCCAATACAATATACACTCCAACCACACTAATAAATAATCCAGCCAAGACGACCCATTGTTTAATCACGGCTGCCTCCTTCTCTTTGTCAGAGCTACAGAAGCTTAAAGCCACGCTCGATGTTTATGTTGTTTTTTCAATCAGGAGCACTTTTAAATAGTCACCTTCCGGATAGGCGTTCGTAACCCGAAAATCCGCCGGCAAAGTGAACTCTTCTTTTATCTGATAGCTATGGCCACTTTCTTGAAACGCTTTTTTTACAAATTTCTTAAACTGTTCCATGCTCAACGTACTTACATTGGTAGACGCAATAATGCTTCCTTTTTTATCAGTTAGAGCAATCGCTTCTTTAAGAAGGAACGTATAATCATTTTTGGCACTGAACGTTCGTTTTTTTGAGCGGGCAAAGGCAGGAGGGTCTAAAACTACAAGATCAAACAAGAGTCCTTTTTTCTTTGCATAGGTAAAGTAATCAAATACATCTTGAACGATAATATCGTGCGCTTCATAATCAAGCCCATTCATGCTGAATTGTTCAATCGTCTTGCTGTAACTGCGATTGGCCAAATCTACACTGGTCGTATGAGCCGCCCCGCCTAAAGCGGCTGCTACGGAAAAAGCCCCAGTATACGAAAATGTGTTCAATACGGTTTTATCTTTTGCTTCCGTTAAACGAAGCCTTTTTCTCACATCACGCTGGTCTAAAAACACACCTACCATCGGTCCATCATTTAAATGAATGGCATAATGAATACCATTTTCTTTCACAACAAGCGGAAAACTTCCCCGCTCACCTTCAACAAAATCATCATCTTCTTCTACAATTTCACCGGTCTGATACCTTTTCTTTTCATAAACCCCTTTAGCTCCGTGCTGCTTCAAGGCATTTAAAACCGCTGACTTAAAGCTGTAAGCACCAGCACTAAACCAATTTAGCAAATAGTAACCGTCAAAATAGTCAATGGTCAGGCCGCCAAATCCATCGCCTTCTCCATTAAACACCCGAAAAGCGGTTGTCTCATCCGACTTAAAAAAAGCAGACCTGCGCTTAAAAGCAAGTTTAAGTTTTCGCTCAAAAAACGCATCATCAATTGCTTCATCCTGACGGCGTGTTAATACCCAGCCCAGCCCCCGGGTCTGTCTGCCGTGGTAGCCAGTGCCGATGAAATTGCCGTCCTCTGCATTGTAAAGGTGCAAGAGTGCCCCTTCTTCCGGAAGCTCTGTTTTATGTTCTACTAACGCCTCGTCAAATATAAACGGATAACCGCTCTTAAACTTAGTTGCAAATCTTGACTGAATAGTAACGGACTTTTGATCTCTTACCATGCACTTGTCTCCTCGCTTACTTGTCATGCCCTCTATCATAACATAAGATATGTCACATTATTCCCAGGAAAACATTAGCCTAGAAGAAGGATTCAGACCCTGCTGATCCTTCTTAACATCGAAGCACCATTAAAGTTCAAAATCCATCACAATGATATCGACCATGCCGATTTCTTTTAAGTAAGAAGTTACTTCTTTATGCTTCGGGTGCGGGCCATAAGCTTCTAGAGCAGCTTTATCTTCAAAACGAACGGTCAGACCGACATCAAATCCTTGACCTCTTTCTGAAAAGTTACGCCCTGCTTTTAAATCAATAATGCCAGGGATTTCGTTCTCTAAGCTCTGCAGCTTTTTTGCAGCCTCATCTCGCTGTGCTTCTGTCGTTTCCTCTTTAAATTTTAATATCACTACGTGTTCAATCATTATTTTCATCCCTCCTTTCTCCATCTTAAACGTAGAACAGAAAAATGTCTTCTCCAAAGTTATAAGACAAGGACTAACTTCTTGGATCTGTAAAATATTATAGAACCGTGACTAAAATTGTAGTATTATAGTAGTGCAAAACTTGATCACCTTTTCCGTTCAGGTCATTATGATCATTTATTACCAAAACATTCGAAGCATGAAGAAAGGAAATTGGATAAATGGAAGAGAAAAACAACCAAATTGGGCTTTTTACTAGTTTAAAGAATCGAATTATTAGTGTTATGGTGTTGCTTTTTTTAGTCGTTATGGGAATAGGTACCTATATTAATGTGACTGTACTAGAAAACAATGCGATCGAAGCCGGGATTGAACAAGGGGTCAATCAAACAGAAGAAATTGCTACACAAGCAGAATTAATCTTAGCAGACGATCCTGAAGATCTAGAAACGATGCAAAATTTTGTAAATGAAAAAGCAGAACAAGAGGAAATTGCTTATGCTGTTATCATCGATGAAGAGAATGTTTCAGCCATTGCCCACAGCGATGAGGAAAGAATTGGACGCAGCTATGCTGATGATGAATATACGGTAGATGGAGCTCAAGAAGGAGAAATAATGACTTCCCGCTTTTTTGCAGATCTGCAGGATAGCTGGGCTTACGATATTATGGTTCCAATCTACATAGATGGTGAATTGTTTGGTGCCATGGATATTGGCTTATTCGAAGACCATGTTAGTGATATGACCAGTTCGCTCGTTCTCAATCAAGCTCTAATTATTATTGGCAGTGTGATTATGTTTGGGCTTTTAATGACGCTGCTATTAAATCGCATGTTTAAGCCGCTTCGCTCGACTATATCTGTATTTAATAAACTCGGCGAAGGTGATTTAACAGAAGAAGTTGACCAAACTGATAAAAACCGCAAAGACGAAATTGGCCAGCTTCTGACAGCTCTTGAGAATATGAAACGCAACTTCATTCTATTAATTAAGAGTACCAACGAAAAAGCTGAACATTTAGCTTCTACTTCTCAGGAACTCAAGCAAACAAGTGATAGGGCAGGGGCTGCCTCAAATGAAGTAAATACAGCTATTGGAGAAATGGCAACAGGGGCTGTTGAACAAGCCGAGAATACCGAGCAGGGTGCCATGCACATTCAACGGCTTGGCAACATGCTAGAAGATAATCAAGCTCATGTACAAGAGCTAAACGTGGCAACCAGTCGAGTCAGCGAATTAAAAGCAGAAGGTGATGAGATTGTCACAGAATTAATTGAAAAAACAAAAGAGAGTCATAGTTCAACACAAGAAATTCGCTCACTCATTCATAACACAAACGATAGTGCAGGCAAAATTGAGCATGCTAGTGATCAAATCAAAGGGATTGCCGAACAAACCAACCTTCTCGCTTTAAATGCCTCCATTGAAGCTGCACGAGCAGGAGAAGCTGGAAAAGGGTTTGCCGTGGTAGCAGAAGAGATTCGCAAGTTAGCTGAACAATCCAATCGCTTCACTGAAGAAATTGCTGGTATTATTACTGACCTAACAGAGAAAACGACATATGCTGTAGACACCATGGAAACTGTAGAACAACTATCAACTTCACAATCAGAGCACGTAACAGCGACTAGTGAAAAATTTGCAGGCATATCTAAAGCTATTACAGAAATGGAGAAGGTTATTGAGTCCATTAATGCTTCAGGTGAAACAATGAGCGGCAAAAAAGATGAAATGGTCCAGGTGATGGAAAATCTCTCAGCTATTTCAGAGGAAAATGCTTCAGGTACCGAAGAAGCTGCCGCTTCAGTAGAAGAACAATCTAAATCAATGACACGAATCGCAGAAGAAATAGAACGCATGAATCAGCTTGCTGAAGAAATGGATGCAGCTATCAACACCTTTCATTATGAAAAGAAGGAGCAAGAAGAGGAGAGCTAGTATAGTAGGTTTGTAGCCCCTTTTAATACACCCAAAAGAGAAGGCTAGGCCAGGTTAAAATGGCCAGCCTTTTTTAGTTTCGTTTTATACCCCTTAGGGTAAATGATAATTACCATGTTTCTTTGCAGAAAGGATGAATTTCATGTTTCTTGAACGTTTTTATCACGACCGCCTCGCTCAGGCTTCCTATTTAGTAGGATGCCACTCAACAGGCGAAGCCGTAGTGATTGACCCAGCCCGGCATGTAGAACCTTATCTAGAAACCGCCAAAGCTGAAGGACTTCAGGTGGTTGGAGCCATGGAAACGCATATTCATGCTGACTTCGTTTCTGGCTCAAGAGAGCTGCAGGAAAAGACTGGAGCAGAGATTTATCTGTCAGCAGAGGGTAACGATGTCGTTTCAACTTATACGTATTCGGACGGAGTTACCTTATTAAAAGAAGGCGACCGTGTAAGGCTGGGCCATTTGCTAATTGAAGCACTGCATACCCCGGGGCATACGCCCGAACATTTGACGTATAAACTAACCGATACGAGCCGAAGTAAAGAACCTATGGGTCTATTTACTGGTGACTTTTTGTTCGTCGGTGATGCTGGCCGCCCTGACCTTTTAGAAAAATCCGTTGGTGTCAGCGAAACAGCAAAAGCCAGCGCTAAAGAGCTTTTTCATTCATTGCAGCGTCTTCACAACGAACCCGGCCACCTGCAGATCTGGCCAGGACATGGAGCGGGAAGCCCTTGTGGAAAAGCGATGGAAGCCGTGCCAATGTCTACACTTGGTTTTGAAAAACAGGCAAACCCTGCCTTCACCTACACGGAGGAATCAGAGTTTATCGATTTTATTTTAGACAGCCAGCCTGAACCTCCTCCTTACTTTAAAGTGATGAAAATTGTAAATCGGAAGGGCCCAGAGCTTCTTTCCTCACATTCAAATCCAGCTGAGGGCGGAGAAGACAGTTCACTGTTAGAACATCTTCACCCTCGGGATGTACATGTAATTGATGTGAGAATGCCGGAGACCTTCTCCAATGGTTTTATTGACCAGAGTCTAAACCTGCCGTTTGTAAAAACATTTACGGAGTGGGCCGGCTGGATGCTAGATTATGACCACCCCATTTATATTATCGCCAGTGAAGATGTCCAAGCAGAGGTGATAAAAGAATTAAACGCTATTGGCATTGATCAAATCGCTGCATGTTTTACCGAGGAAGTGATCGAAGATTTTAAAAAACGCGGAAATGATTTAAAAACGTATCCAACGGTATATCCCAATGAGGTAGCTAGTCAAATCAAGGCGGCTAAGCTCCAACCGATTGATGTCAGGCGCCCAGCAGAATGGGAAGATGGTATTGTCCCTCATGCTGAACAGAAATTTCTTGGAGACATTGAAGACTGGATCGATGATTATAACAAAGAGGATAAACTCGTGCTCTATTGCAGAACAGGAAAACGTTCTGCCATCGGAGCAAGCATCCTACGTAATCACGGCTTTATGAATGTCCGCAATATGGACGGCGGCTTTGTAGCTTGGAAACAAAACTTTGAACTTGAATCTCCGGTAAAAGACTTGCGGGAATAAGAAAACGACCTGAAATTGAAAGCTGCTTGCCCTGGAGATCTTCTCCCGTGCAAGCAGCTACCTTTCTATATGAGTACAGAGATTATTTTTTATTTTCGTTGTCTGCCCCTTCATCTTTATATGACTCTGAATCTTGAGGAGCCTCTAGTTCTCCGTCTAGTTGATCTTCCAAATCATCACGCAAATCATCATAGACTTTTTCTTTAAATTCTTCGTAGACATCGGCTTTCATTTCGTCATACATTTCTTCTTTTACCTGCGTGTATACTTCTTCTTTCATATCTTCATACAAATCTTCTTTCACTTGGTCATATACATCATCTTTCATATCCTTATAAAGCGATTCTTTCACCCGTTTACGCAGACGCCATCTCGACCGGCGCTGGTCCTTCTTCAAATCGCGCGACATCATGATTAGCAGTGAAATCACCATAAAAACCATGATAATGGCAAACGGCAATGCCGCTACAATTGAAGCGGTTTGCAACCCTTCTAAACCACCGCTTATTAAGAGGACACTGGCTGTACCTGCAATAAGAAAACCCCAAGCTACTTTTACACTAAGTTTCGGGTTTAAGCTTCCATCACTTGTCATAGCGCCTAATACATAAGACGCCGAGTCTGCAGAGGTAATAAAGAAAATCAAAATTAAGAGTAGAGCGAGCACACTCATAATCATCCCCATCAGCTGAAACTCACCGAGGGTGGCAAACAGAGCGATCTCTTCGCTTTCAAGGACTAGATCCCCGATATGATCATTGCCTGCCATAATAAGATCAACTGCGGTACCGCCAAATGCGGTAAACCAGACAGTTGCAAGCAAGGCAGGCACAAGCAAGACGCCAGCCACAAATTCGCGAATCGTCCGTCCTCGTGAGATCCGGGCAATAAAGATGCCCATGAACGGCGCCCAGGAAATGTGCCAAGCCCAGAAGAAAATCGTATAAACACCGAGCCATTCGCCATCACCGAACGGATCCAGGTCAAGACTCATTTGGGTGACATTAGCCAGATACCCACCAATAGTGGTGACAATACTTTCAGCAATAAATAGGGTTGGTCCTGCTATGATCATAAACGCTAATAAAATTCCCGCAATGGTCAAGTTGATTACACTTAAATACCGAATACCTTTATTTACTCCCGTAGCTGCTGAAAAAATAAATAAAAACGTAACAATTAGAATAATCACAAATTGGGTCAAACCTACATTTGGAATGGCTCCGTCTGTTAAAAAGGATAAACCACCGGAAATCTGCAAAGCACTAAGCCCAAAAGTAGTAGCTACCCCAGTAGAAGTTGCAAGTACCGCCAGCGTATCAATGCTTTTCCCAAATCCGCCTCGGATTCGATCGCCGAGCAGCGGTTGGAAAGCAGAACTAATTAAAGCCGGCTGGTCTTTACGGAATTGGACATACCCTAATGTTAGCGCTACTAATGAAAAAATGGCCCATGGGTGAAGTGCCCAGTGAAAGACACCATAACGAATGCCAGCATCTGCCTGCTCTTCTGGCGTAGCATTCATATAATCAGGATGTGGATCTAAGTAATATAACGCTGGTTCAGCGACGCCCCAAAATACAAATCCAACACCTATTCCTGCCGAAAAAAGCATACCAATCCATGTATAAAATTTATACTCAGGCCGATCATCTGCCTTACCTAAACGGAGCCGTCCAAAAGGGCTGACAGCTAGAAATAATACAAATACAATGAAAAAAGCTGTACACAGCATATAAAACCAGCCAAAGTTATCCAGGGTTATACCAAGAGCTGTCTCAGATACCTGCTCTAATGAATCCGGGGCAATAAATCCCCATAACACAAAAGCTGCAACAAGTGGTGCGGTAATAAAGAAGACGATACTAGGATTTTTCGTAGTATAATGGTATTTTGTCGGATCGTCTTTTGTCTCATTCGCCATACGCGAATGTGCCTCCTCCCTTTGCCAGAACAATAAAGTAAGTTGCTGAGGTGTTACATGCCTTTTCTTATGTATTGAAAGGAAGGTAGATAGTTGTACTAGTGTTGCAAAACTGGATCCTCACTCATTAGTTAAGCAATCAATGTAGTAATTTCATAAAACTCTGTTAACAAGAAACGCAGATAATCCTTCCTTGACCTCGCTTGATGAAGCCGCTAAACAAAACCATGAGCGCATCATTCTCAGCACTTCTGCTTGTGGATACATTTGCAACGCTAGTGAATTGTCTTACCTTACCCCTTCAATATAAAAAAGAAGACATCACTAACTATGATATCTCCTTTTAATGACAAATTAAAACAACAATTCATAAATTTTTCTAGGTCTCCCCCTCGAGCCGGATTGCTCTTCACCAGAAACACGAGCAAGTCCCATTTTTTCAAGGCTTGTTAACACACGTCTCGCGTTCCGATCCGAGCTGTGCAGCCAACTAGCGAGCTCATGGGGAGAGACGATCCGTTGGTTGTAATAATTGGCTAAGGATTCGATTTTTTCCGCCATACCTGGACTTATGGGAGTAGTGTCTTGCTCTTTCCAAATCCCCCCCCATTTTCTCTGTCCGTAAAATAAAGCGGCTTGGTCTTCGTAATTTTCTTTGACAGTCTTATCTTCATCAATTGTACGGATAACCGAATCTTCTAATTCTCTGCTTTCTTGCAAAGCCTTGCGCATATGGAGCTCAGCTTCCCCGGCTGTGCGCCCGTACCCCAACCCAATTTGAACCTTTAGCTGGGTCTGGGCCCGAATGTCATGAACAAGGCGAAATAAATCTTGCTCTGCTTCTTCTACCATTCCTCGGGTGGTATAGATAAAAAACAACCCGTCACCCATCTGTACATATGAACCATGTACCTGTTCGGCCATATTAAGAAGCAGTTTCTTTAAGTCCAATTCTCGATAATACTTCGCATATGAATTAGGATCTTCATTGAATCGTGGTTCTGCTCTGACCTCAAGGCCGATTATAGCCACTTGCGATTTTTTAAACGACGTTAATGAAAAATGCTCTCGTATATACTTTAATGTAAGAGCCACTGAATCTACACTCGGATACACCCGGTAAACTGGTACTCCTAAGGCGTAAAGGCGATTGTAGACATTACGAACGCAAGTAAAAGCAGCCTCGATTGCTCCTTTTTCATATTGTTCTTTATGAAAGGCCACTAATTCGTCTGGATTTTTATAACCTTCAAAGGAAAGAGTTTTTACATATAGCTGTTCTTGTAGTTGAAACTGTGAAAGAACTTCTTGAATTCGATCTTCTTGAATCGTATCAAGCGAAACATGGCTGAGAAGGTGTTGTTTATGATACTGCGCTTCATGCAGCTTACCTAACAAGTTTGCTCCATACAAAGCAGGAAAACTAGCTCGTTCTTTAGCCACTACTTTATGAGTAAGAACATAATCATAGGGGGCGGGACCTGTGAATAACCAATGGTCCACCTGGTTGTCATGTGCTTGAACAATGTCTGCGACACGTTCTGTATCTTCATACGTAAACGTTAAAGGCTTAATGCCTTCCATTGCATTAGCTTGTTGTAAAACGACCCTTACCGAATCTTCAGGACCACATATACCTAATCGAATATACATTCCATCATCTCTTTTCTGTGACAGTGCGCATGTACTCTGCTAGAACGAGAGCCCCTTTCTCCAAATCTTCAAGTTCGGCATGTTCTTTCGGGTGATGACTCAGTCCATCTTGACATGGAACGAAGAGCAGCCCCGCGTTCCAGCGTTGTGACATATTCATGACATCATGGCCTGCACCACTCTCCATTGGATAAGCGGTGTAACCAACTTTTTCTATTACTGATTGTAATACGCTCTCAAGGGATTCATCTAGTGCAATTGAAGGATTATTTACTAACGTTTCCACGGTAATATCCACACTTTTTTCTGCAGCAACTTGTTCACACGTCTCTTTAATCTGCTTCGCCGCGTCTTTCTTTTTTTGGTCAGAGACACTGCGAATATCAATACCTACTTCAACGAAGCCTGGTATAACATTCATTACGTTAGGAGAAGCATTGATCGTACTTGCAGTAGCTACTAGAGGAGGGCCGGGTTGATCTGACAGCTTCTTTGCTGCTTCTTCTACTTTTTCAATAATTGGCACGGCAGCAAGTAGTGCATCAGACCGCTGCCCCATTGGTGTTGTTCCTGTATGGTTGGCTTGTCCTTCAATTTTAACCTGCAATCGAATAGGACAGGCAATCGCAGAGACTACGCCGATATCTGCTTTAGCTTGTTCAATGCGAGTGCCTTGTTCAATATGAAGCTCAACAAAAGAATGAAGCTCATGAGCTCTGCGCTCTGCTTGGGTTATCTCGTTCCATGATAGCCCTTGACTTTCTACTGCTTCCCGTATAGAAACACCATGCTTATCTGTGACATTCTCAACTGCTTCTGGTTCAAGCAAGCCTGACATGGCCTTGCTTCCAATCGTTGAAACTCCAAAACGAGCAGATTCTTCAGAGGCAAAACAAATGACTTCTAACGGGCGAGCAGGAGACCACCCTTCATCTTTTAATTGTTTAATAGCTGCAAGACCGCATAAAACTCCGGCTGCTCCGTCATACCCCCCGCCATTTTCCACCGTATCAAGGTGAGATCCTGTTGAGACAGCAGATGGCTCATCAGCTGTTCCTTCTACTTCCCATCGAGCAATCAAGTTGCCAGCGGAATCTTTATTTACAGCAAGCCCTAATTCTTCTGCTTTCTCTATAAATACCTGCATCGCTTCTGCTTCTTCGGCAGTATAGCTTAAACGAGTAAAACCTTCTCGTCTTTGCATTTGCTCTGTGACATTTAAATCTAGCAGCGTTCGGTATAGCCATTCCTGCATGTTTTTCACCTATACTTTCTCATGTAAGTATTCAGATATCGTATGAAGTAATGCTGCTGCAGCAACCGGTAAAGTCTCTTCTTCGTAATCAAAGGTCGGTTTGTGATGGCCATCTGCTAACGCCGTGCCATAAAGCATATAAGTGGCAATTCCGCCTTGCTGTTGGACCGAATTGATCATAATTGCAGCATCTTCTGACGCTTGAACGGGCCATTCACTATCCACTCGCTCAATCCAGCGGCTAGCAGAGCTCCCAGTTTCGAGCCAAGTCTCAAAATCAGTGTCACAGTATGCTTCTACTCCCTCTCCTACTACCTTTAACTCAGCCCCAACACCGTGCATTTCTGCAGCTCCATGTATACGGCGCTCCACTTCTTTCCACACATACTTATTCACCTCAGAGGTTTCTCCTCTGGTTTCACCTTCTAAAAAGGCTGTATCTGCTACAACGTTGCGGCCACTGCCAGTTTGCAGGGTGCCAATATGAGCACGTATTGCTCCGTCCGGATGAGGAGGAATTTGCGCCACAGTTTGAGCACAAGCGGCTGCGGCCAATAAGGCATCTCTTCCTTCGTTAGGCTTAGCAGCAGCATGAGCTGAAACTCCGTGAAGCCTCAGATCAAATTTAGTCGTGGCTAAAAACTCCACCCCTCGTGCTGCCATAACACCAGCTTTTTCATTTCGGATGCCAATGTGCCCGGAAAGAAAGGCATCAACCTCTCTCAGCCAACCATTTTCTACCATTGCTTTTGCACCTCGGCTCCCTTCTTCTGCAGGTTGAAACAAAAGGGTGAATGAACCAGCAAGTTCGTCTTTATGTTCTGCTAAAAAACGTGCTACTGTAAGGCCTATTGCTGTATGGGCATCATGACCACATGCATGCATAAACCCTTCCCTCGTTGATAAAAAGCCTTTATCATATGGTTTGTGTCCAGCTTCTTCACTTTCTGTAATCGGCAGACCATCAATATCAAAACGAAGAGCTATATGAGGTCCTGGTCTCCCGGTAGTAAGTTGTGCTACCACCCCGGTATGACCGCCATCCATTTTTTCAAGCATATCCTCTGGAACGCCGTATTCAGTTGCGCGCTCGGCTGCTTCTTCCAAGAACTCTGCCGCGGGTACGCCCATGCGCTCATTTGAGTTCACTGCTTCCTTGCCAGCAAAGCACGTGTACCCCAGCTCAGCAAGAAAGTTATATACATACCATGTAGTAACGTATTCCGTCCAGCCTGTCTCCGGCATTTGGTGAAGCTTGCGGCGCCAGGCTATCATGTCCGGATAAGCTTTTTCTACAAAATCATCGATCGTGTTGCTCGCCAGTATTCCCATTCCCATCATCCTCCTTGTCTTTTCCTCCCAGAGCTTCCAAGGTTAATAGGCTCATAGCCTCCACTCCGTAGCGAAGAGCTCCTTCATCTATATCAAACATGGGGTCATGCAACGGCTTTTGCACCTCCCTTTCTTTGATGGCAGTTCCCAGCCAGTAGTAGACACCAGGATAGTGAAGTAAAAACCTTCCAAAATCTTCACCGCCAAGGCTTGGCACGACTTGCGGCACTGTCTCTTCTCCATAGTTCTTAGCTAATGTGTCTTTTACAAACGAGCTTAATTCTTCATCATTTATCGTAGCAGGGTACCCATCGTAATAATAGACTTCTGCTTCTACCCCCATGGCTGATGCGGTTTGTTCAACGATTTGATAAAAGCGTTCTTTCACCTGCTCTTTTGTTTGATACGTCAACGTTCGTACTGTTCCTTCTAGTACAGCCTCACGAGGAATGACATTGTACCGTTCTCCAGCTTGCATTGTTCCCACTGTAATGACGGCTGAATCCAAGGGGTCCGTATTCCGGCTTATGATCGTTTGCAGGGCAGAGATCATTTGGTTAGCAGCTACAATTGTATCCACTCCTTGATGAGGCATACTTGCGTGACCGCCTGCTCCTTTTATAATTAGTTGAAAACGGTCTGAATTGGCCATCATAGCTCCAGCTTTCACTCCAAAGGTTCCAACTGGCAAATCTGGCCAAACATGTTGAGCAAAGATTGTATCAGGCTGGTACTCTTTAAACACACCTTCTTCCATCATCGTTTGTGCTCCACCAATTGGTGCATCTTCTTCAGCCGGTTGAAAGACAAATAAAACTGTACCTTGCCATTGTTCATGGATTTCAGCCAAATAAGACGCTGTCCCAAGTAACATCGCCGTATGCGCATCATGACCACATGCATGCATGACACCAGCTTTTTTCGATTTGTACGAAACTTCATTTTCTTCCTGAATTGGTAAAGCATCCATATCTGCACGCAACGCAATCGTCGGGCCGCTTCCCTTCCCGTGAAGAACGCCAAGAACGCCACAGCCAGCAAGTCCGGTATGAACTTCTAGACCTAGTTGTTTCAAGAAATCTGTCACATATGCGGCAGTTTTCTCCTCTTCATGGCTTAACTCAGGATGCTTGTGCAGCGTACGCCGCGCTTCTCGAACGGCTTCCATGATGTGTTCAGAAACGGGATACCGTTTCATCCAATCCATACAATCATCTCCTTAATTGATAGAAAAGCGGAGCGTGCTCAGTCAGCAGCAACGAACACTTAGAGCCAACTGAGGAGGCTGGGCCACCGCAGTCTAGTCTAGAAGCGATTTCGGGCCGCTAGCACGCGCAGCTGGACAGAGAAACAGAAGGCGCCTGTTCATTGACGCAGATTTCCTCTCCACCGCCTAGAAAGATGCCCCTACCGTCTACTTTTTTATCGGTAAGGCTTTTTAACGAGCATTCAAACTATTACTAATCATTCGCGCAAATTTATGGATCATTCTGCCTAAAATACACACCATTCTCACTGAAATACGAATCATTCTCCCCAAAATAAACTATTCTCAAAAAAGCAGCGATCAGTTGTTAAAGGCTCCAGAGTCTTCCATGTACGTAAAGCACCGGTTAACTACATCAACCGGTGCTCCGTCTTTCCTTCTAATTTATAGGTGCATATCTACACCAGGGCCGATTGGTAGTCCAAGCAAGCTCCATACAATAAAGATGACAATCCACAAGGTGAGAAAGACCATAGCGTACGGAAGCATCAAGGCAAACAATGAACCAAAGCCGGCCTGATTATCATACCGTTTCATAAACGCAAGCACCATTGGCACATATGGGTTAAGCGGTGTAATGATATTGGTCGACGAATCAGCAATCCGGTAAGCCAACTGAATAAAGGCTGGGTCGTAATTCAAGTAATAAAACAGCGGAATGAAAATCGGAGCCATCAGCGCCCATTGGGCCGATCCGCTGAAAATAAACATGTTCAATATAGCGGCCAATACAATAAACCCAACCACTACCGGCAACCCGGTCATATCTAAGTTCGTGAGGATATCAGCCCCGCCCACTGCAATCAATCCACCAATGTTTGTCCAATCAAAATAAGCAATGAACTGGGAAGCAGCAAATATCAACACAATATAGCCGGACATGTCTTTCATCGCGCTGGCCATATATTCAGGCACATCACGCGTGGAAGTAATCGTTTTTACAGTGACACCGTAAACGACAGCCAGCAGGATAAAGAAGAACAAAATCACCGGCACAATATTACTGAAAAATGGAGAATCTATAATTTCCCCTTCATCACCGCGCAGAGGTGCCCAACCAGGAACAATCAGTAAACTGGCAAGAGCTACATATATGACTCCGGCAATCGCTGCGTTACGCAGACCACGATTTTTCTCAGGTGTAACTTCCTCTATCGTTTGATTTTGAACATCTTCGTCTCCGAGCTTCGGGTCATAGGTACCAAGACGAGGCTCAACCACGCGCTCTGTAATCCATGTCCCGACGAACATCAACATCAAAACAGAAAATAACATGAAGAAATAGTTATCTACTGGTGTAACTGTAGCTGCTTCATCAATCGGAGCAATGACTTCTGAAGAAATTCCGGATAGTAAGGCATCGGTTCCTGTAATGAGAGCGTTAGCGGTAAATCCTGCCCCAACGCCGGCAAAACCGGCAGCCATTCCGGCAAGAGGGTGCCTTCCCAATGCATAGAAGACCATTGCCGCAAGCGGCGGCACAATAACAAAGGCTGCATCTGAAGCCAGGTTCCCAATTACGCCTGTACCGATAATAGCGAACGTTACAAACCTCGTCGGTGCTTTTAGGATGGTTTGTTTCATAAACGTTTCAATTAAGCCGACTTTTTGCGCCAGACCAATACCAAACATCATGACAAGTACCAGACCTAAAGGCGCGAAGCCAGTGAAATTATCAAGCATCGAAGTCACAATATATTCGATCCCATCGGCCGAGATCATATTTTCGACTAGGACGGTTTCTTCCGTCTCCGGGTCAACATACGACAATCCTAATTGATTAAAGATAAAGGATAAACCAATAATACCTAACGCTAAATAAACAAAAAGCATAAACGGATGAGGGAGTTTGTTCCCTGCTCGTTCTACCACATCCAAAAACCTCATAAACAATCCTTTATTTTCTCCTGATCCGGAATTATTCTTCATTTTTTTACACTCCTTTTTTTCGGACATTGTCTTTATATATTCCGTTATTGAAAAACTATCATATATATAGACCAAAATCTATGAAAGCTTTGAAAGTATTTAAATTTTTTTGTTAGCTTCTTTTACATTGGTGGTTAGATTTAGTTAATCAGCTAGTTTCTGTATTATGAATGGCAGTAAATTAGAGGCATTTATACAAAAGTGAATGTTAAACGTTAGTGCTGTTGCTTTAGGCTGCTTGCTTTTACCACAGGAACCTCGCACTTTTCGCTACACTTGGCCCTCCCATTATCAGTCCCTGACAAAAAAGCCTTCAAACAGAACATAATTTCTGAATGAAGGCTTCCTTACTGAGAAAATTGAAGTGTATTAACGTAAAATCGCTTGTATCTATCGTATTTCCCCATCTCTGGATAGACTTCTTTCAACCGCAATCTATCACATATGGACCTCTACTTATTGTTTTTCTTTTTTGGAATAAAAGGATTTTGCTTGGGCCAAGCACCAAATAAAATCCAGCCACCTTTCATATACTTTAAGACTAGCGTCACAAAGAACCAACTGATAAAGAGTGCTGCGAGAAACCCTCCCGCAATCCATAGATTAAACGCTAACGAGGACGGATCATTGAATGCCCCGGTTAAACGATATATATGCAAAATCAGCGGGTGAAACAAATAAATGCCAAATGAAACAATTCCTAAATGAACAAGCGTATTCACAATCTTCCGAGGCCAGGAACTATAAATCCAATAGGAAATCTGTAGGAGGATAATAGCCGTCGGAAGTGTATGCATATTCCAAAATAACGTGTAGAGCCGAGAATCAAACCATTCTCCAGTAGCACGAGTCTCATAATAAATATAAATATGTCCTGTTACTCCAACCAGCCAAACAAGCCAGATCCCAGCCCATAGAAACACTTTCTTAGAAAACCAAGCTTGCTTCGTTACACGCAGCCATTCAGAGGCTTTATGATAATAAATCCCTAAAAAGGCTCCGGCAAAATAATAGCTTGTATACCAGATTGCTAAACTTCCTGTCTGTGTATACTGCAAATACATATTGTTATAGATAACAAACGCCCACTGAATCAGCAAGCCAAGCCAAAGTGCATTAACTACAGTAAAGCGGCTCTTTTTAAACCATAGAAGAAGAAGTGGAAAAATAATATAAAATTGCACACTAATAAATACAAAGTACAAATGCGGATGGGCACTTCCAGTTAATAAATCCATTCCAAACGCTTGAAGCGATTGATACCAGCTTTCTGTACCATGCCGGAAAACGGCTTGATTCATTTCAAAATAAAGTAAAGAAAATAAAAAATAAGGTAGTAAAATATATAACAGCCTGCGTTTATAAAACCGTTGAATCAAATTTTTTTCTATTGAGCGGTTAAAGTAATTATAAAATAAAACAAAACTAGTCAATAAAATAAATGTCGGCGTTCCAAATTTAAAAAACATATTTAAAAAGTTATAAACAGCCAAAGAATTCGACGGCCCCTCTATCATTGCCGCTGGATTAGAGGTAGCATGTACCATAATTACCCCTAAGATTGCCAAAGCACGAACTATAAATATTTCATTAACTGAGTCATTACTGATTTTGGCTCCCACACAAACGCCTCCTTTTTCTAACCTGCTATGTAAAGGCGAAGCATAAATCAAAGTGAATTGTATCATGTTTTTCTACGCTTAAGTAGAACATTTTCTTTGCAACTCACGCCTAGCAACTATACGTCCAAAAATTATTGAAGACAGATATAAATGTATCACGCTCATCCCTGAAAGAGAATGTAAAAACACAATTTCATATTAAATTGGACATTTTAATTCCAATAACAAAAACAGCCAAACTCGTTAACATGTGAGTGGCTGTTTTTATACTTCTACTCCTATCAATTGTGACACGGTCGAACACTACATAGAATTTTTTACTAGCAAGGATTGTCTTTCATAGTCTCCCTTTCAACGGCAGGTTGGCCGTTCCGGAAGACCATCAACGAATACAACCCAATGTTTTTTCAGACCTTTTATTACTTTTTTTCTTCAGGGAACAAAGTGTAGGACCAGCTAACCACTGTATCTAACAGAAATATTAATCCCCAGGCAATTGTGATTTGATAGATCATTGGCTCAGTGTATGGACTCATTTGAAATGAATTTCTTTGCAGCCAAGACAAATCAGTAAGGTAATGGAACCAAGGGGCATCATAGCGGCCAAACATGGTCCAAAAAACAATCTGAGCTCCCCCAAAAACTATACTGTGAATGTACCAGCTTTTTCTATTTTTACGGGCAACTTCTATTGGATCATGGGATCGGTCCATGTTTCTCTTCGGTGGTTTGGTAAGGCCTTTTTCTCCTTTCACGGTCCATTTTTTTAAGTAGCTGTCTACATTCCTAAAATCTGAAAGACCAAAGGTAAAGGCATATACTAAAAAGATAAATACCACAATTTGAAACGAAGAAATGGCTCCAGTTGCTTCATACACCACCCACCCCAACCAGGATTGAAACAAAGTAAGCACTACAAAGGCAGCCAAAAAGAAGAAACTGCTTCTCCATTTTCCCAAACCATACCGCACGAACAAAAATAAAGACATCGCCACCCAGCCTAAAATTTCTGAGAAGATAAAGAGTTCCCACTGCCATTCCACTACACCATCCATGTCTTCACGTTCCTTTACCATAGCTTGTCAATTCACTCTATGTATGGAGGGAGCGGGACATGAGTTTTAATATACTGGATACAAAAATATGAGCACAGCTAGTGGACTGTACACTGCATAATTAGGGACTCTCACAAAAGACCCAAGCAAGCACACAGCGCACCTAAAAAAGGGGCGATCTCAAAAGCCTTTGTAAAGCATTAATCAATGGAGCGGCTGCGCAGTCATACCCTTCCTTTGCGCAGTGACGAAGACGGAGTGCGGTGTCACGGCTCATTAGTGCGGCGTGAGGCGATATTAGTGCAACGTGACTTTATTCGAGTGCGGTGTCATGAGCATTGAGCGCGGCGTCACGCGTTCCCTCTCCTGTATTTGCGATATCGCAGCAGCGCAAACGGAATCACCCAGTTTTCATATGAGACGACTAACAAAAGGGGCTGCCCTTTTGAGACAGCCCCTTTTTTATCATAGAACAAACATTACATCATGCTCATAACTTATATACAGCAAGCTAGTACTCTTCATCTAATGCTTCGTCTTGAGAAAGGTCTTCTTCCTCAACGTCTTCGGGGTCGACACCTTCTTGATATTCTCCTTCACTCGTTCCATCGTCTGCTTCATCCGGGTCAGGACGATCTTCTTCTACTTCAAAATAAGCATCGAGCACCTGCCTGGCAATTGTATTTGCTAAACCATCACGGCCCCCATCATCTTCTCCATGAGCTCCGGGCACGACGACAGCAAAAGCGACTTCCGGATCGTCATAAGGCGCATAGCCTACGAGTGTTTGGTTATTTCCATCTTGTACATTACCTGCAGGGTCTTCTGCGGTAATTTCAGCTGTGCCTGTTTTGGCAGCCATTGTGTAATCAATATCATCAAAATCACTGGCAGCCGTCCCCTCTGAACCTTCCACAACAAGGCGCAGCCCTTCCTGCACGCGGTTAATTTCTCCTTCTGTTGCATCAATCCGATTCATCACTTCCGGAGAATGCTGTTTTACTACCGGTCCAATATCATCTGTATTGTTACTTGGTTCTCGCACTTCCTGGACAAGCCTCGGCTTCATACGGTAGCCATCATTAGCAATGGTTGCAATATGTTGAGTCAGCTGCAGAGGGGTATACGTATCAAACTGACCAAAGCTAAGAAAAAGAAGTTCACCTGGATTTTGAATTTCTCCTTCAATTCCATCCATTTCTTCTGGAAGGTCAACACCCGTATCTGCACCTAAACCGAGCTGGGAATAATAATTACGCAACGTTTGAAAGCCATGGTTAGTTTCTGCAAATCCAAGTGAACCTTCCTCAAATCCAGCTATCCGCATGGCTATTTCAGCCATATACACGTTTGAAGATACTTCTAGTGCCGTAAGATCATTAATCATGCCGAAATTACGCCAAGAACTAATTTCCGGAGTCTCCGGTAAATCAATCGGCTGGTCATTAATAGCGGAGCCAGGTTCAATTACTCCCTCATTAAGCCCAGCTAATATAGTCGCGCCCTTAACAGAAGAGCCCATCTCATAAGCACTTGATACCGTCCCGAGATGGTCATCATAACCTGCCATACTGAGCAGGTCCCCTGTTTGAGGGTCCATTAATACAACATAAGCTTCTTCTTCATTGATATAGGTACCTGAAGCGGCATTGACTTCTTGCTGAATAATGTTCTCAATCTCTTGCTGCAAGGCCATGTCAATGCTTAAGACTAGGTCGTGGCCGCGACTTCCCTCTGTTTCCTCAATCGACTCTTCCCCGTCCTCTTGGATAGTCTCGATCATGCCTTTTTCTCCGCGCAGGTAATCTTCATACTGATATTCTAAAAAAGTAGTACCAACACGGTCCGAGCGCTCATATCCTTTGGCTACATATTCATCTATGTTTTCACTTGGAATAGAGCCTGTCCCACCAAAGAACGATGGGAAAGTATCACCGAATGGATACGCGCGCTCTGAATCACGGAATAAGTCGACATTGTCCATATACTCAAGATTCTCACTTAATTCATGAGCTGTCTCTTCATCTATGCTCGTAATACGATGGGGGGAATAATTATATCCGCCAAGCATTTCAGCCCAGATAGCGACACTTTCCAGTTCTTCATCGTCTATATCGTTTAATTCGTCTTCACCTATCCGTTCCAGCTGTAAATCATACAATTCGTCACCTTCATTGCCAGCTGTTTCCACCTCTTCATCAGTTAGAAGGTCTTCTGCCTCATCTTCTCTTGTTTGAAGCCAATAATCTTTTATCTCCCGCTCTGTTATGTCATCTACTGATAAATCCTCTACTCCGCTGTCATCATCTCCGACTTCAATAAATTCAGCCAAACGGTGACTCACTTCAATGCGTTCTTCTTCGTTATCTGGGGTATTGGTATAAGTAACAGACATGACCAGTTCATTGGAAACCACAATATTTCCGTGCCGGTCATACATTAGTCCCCGCGGTGCATCCATTTCCGCAGTAGTTTCCTGACTTTCATTTAACATTTCTTGATACTCTTCGCCTTCTACAATTTGTAAATAACCAAGCCTTAATATCAAGATAGCAAATATCAAAAACACAAGGACAAATAATATATTTAAACGCATCGTCGGAAAGAGTCGACCGATTTTTTTACTCATGAGTAACTCCTTATATATACTAAAGTAAAATCCATTGTTCGTATAAAATTTTAGCAAAATCAAACGTGTTCGGAAACCAAGAACCTCATTATCTCTCAAAATAAAATGGCTATCCATGCGAAAAATAAAGCAGAATACGTCATGAGCGTTCAAAAGTGAGGCTCTTAACTCGTTTGCAGCCATTCAATATAGTGAATTTCTTTTTCCCTGTCTATAAAGAAAAGGTTCGATTTTTGCTTAGCGGCGTTTGATTGATATGTTAATGGCGATTATGCATCCTCCTTATGGGGAGAGAAGTTAGTCCCCTGCATCATAATGGCAGGGCTTATTTTGTGTTCTCCTTCATTCCTATTATCACCGAAATAGTCTAAAGAGCAGACCACTCCCTCCGCGCAAAAGGAGGAAATGAAACCGCTGAACAAATAAAAGCAGGAGCTTTTCTTTTCCGAGCGCTCCTGCTTGTAAATACATTTGCAATATTAATAAAAGAACATCTCTTAAGCTCGCTTCTGCTTTATGGTTTGTTTAATGGTTTAAGCGGTTCAGTTGCCGGACCATTTATTACTCCGCCATCCTTATAAAAACGGGAACCGTGACACGGACAATCCCAGGTTCCGTCTCCATCATTCCATTCGACTTCGCAACCCATATGGGTACATGTCGTATCCACTATATAAAGGGTATCATTTTCATCGCGGTACCCTCCGGCACGTTCACCATCATAAGTGACAATGCCACCTTCTCCTTTTGCTAAATCTTCTGGTTTAGTTTGAACCTTTTCCATTTTCCCTTTTACGAATTCCTTCGCAACATTTGAGTTCTCTTTCACCAACTCTTTCAAGCTTGGATCTGCCTGAAAACGTTCAGGGTTAAAGAGATCGGCATACTCATTGTCCCGCTCCAATACAAGATCAAGTAAAAGCAGAGCTGCCGTAGTCCCATGGGTCATTCCCCATTTTTTAAACCCAGTTGCTACAAAGAGGTTCTCTTGGTTTGGGGATAATTCTCCAATGTACGGAACTTTGTCCAATGTAACTAAGTCATGAGTAGCCCACTTATAAGGCATAGAAGTTACCGTAAAGTTTTCATGGCCATATGACTTTAATGCTTCATAATGCTTAGACATTTCCACCCCTTGGCCGGTTTTATGACTCTCTCCTCCAACCAGAATGAGCTCTCCATCTTCTGAAGGAGTAGCACGCAGGGAACGTTTCGGATCCTCCGCACTAATGTACATGCCCGGCGGAAACTTCTCTTCAGCTTGAATGGCTAAAACATACGATTGCTCTGGTTTCATGCGGGCAAAATAAAAACCTCTCTCATCTTCAAAAGGAAAATGCGATGCAACGATCACATATTCGCCGGTAACTTGATTATTGTCTTCGGTTACAACACTTGGGGAATCACCTGATTCAATATCTTTAGCCGTCGTCTCTTCATAAATTTTTCCGCCCATCTCAACAATTTGATCGACGAGGTAGTTCAAATAACGAAGCGGGTGAAATTGAGCTTGCTTTTCCATTTTTAATGCACCTTTAACTGGAAAAGGAAGAGGTGACTCCTCTTGAAACTCTCCCTTTATACCGAGCTTCTCATATGCTTCCAGCTCCTTTTTTAAAGAAGGCACCATATTTTCATCTGTCGTATAGACGTAAGCGTCCTCTTCGCTAAAATCACAATTAATGCCTTTTTCTTCGACTAAATCACGGATAAAAATTAATCCTTCATGGTTCGCTTCATAATAAAGCTTTGCTTTTTCTTCTCCAAAGTGTTTAATTAATTCATCATAAATAAGACCATGTTGGGCCGTTATTTTAGCAGTAGTATATCCAGTTGTTCCATTAAATAGCTTATCTGCTTCTAAGACGGTTACGTCCATTCCTTCTTTTGCTAATAAATATGCAGTGGTCAATCCAGTAATCCCGCCACCGACTATGACCGCACTTGTTTGAACATCTTCTTTAAGCGGTGGGAAATCAGGGGTTTCATCTGCCTTCCGCCAGTAGGATTCGGGTGTTTTCGGCATTGAAACCGATGGGTCAAATGAATCTGCCATGAACTTATACCTCCTCTTTTCCCAGTAGGTTGCCCGGTTCCATTCTTTTCATGACTAATGGCTGCCATTTTTATCTTACCCTTTTGTTGGATATTATCTAACGTTCTTTTAAGAGAAAGGAAAATTTCTTTGTGATGTTTTATATCAAAAATGTAGTTAAGACAAGTGGTACTTTTATATACTCAATTTAGGCTAAAGAAATAGTGGGGAGTGGCACTCTTCCTTTCATACACTATACTGAATGGAGTTTCCTACCTATACCCTTCCGCCACTTCCTGAATACGATATGGCTCTCCCCGCTTTGTTTGATTTGATTCAATGAAAGGATGGGTAAAATGAAACGAACGTCGGAAGCCTCTATCACGCTTCAAGTTGATGAAAGAACGTTTAGTGAAAACCTTACCAAGATCGCTAAACAAACGAATCAATTTGACAGTTATATTTTATTCGAATCAAATGGCCAAACGGTAAATGGTAAGAGTATTTTAGGCCTGTCATCGTTTATGACACCATCCAGATCAGTAATCCTTCGTGCTGTTGGTGAGGATTCCAAAGAAGCAGTAGAAGAGATTAAGAAATTATTGCTGACGTAAAGAAGTCTTTCATCCCCCTGTAAAATGACTGCTATTAGTAAAGACGCCTCTTTTCACAGGCGTCTTTTTATATTGAAATTCAGGCATGTCGCTTACTTCAAGCTGGTTCTTCCTTAAGCAGCCTCCCTTTGCGTTGTCTTCACTTCCGTCCATCCTTTACGATAAAAGAACACGATGAGCAGGAGGACCAAGACATGAAACTTTTACAATTAAGTACAGTAGAAGAACGCATCAAGGAACTAGAAAAGGTGACAGCTCGTTTTACTGAACGCGCTGCTGCAGAGGAAAAAGCGTTTCCTTATGAGAACTTTAAGGAGTTAAAAGACCTTGGCTATCCAGCACTTACGGTCCCTAAGAAGTTTGGAGGAGCTGGTATTTCTTTGCTTGAAATGGTACAACTTCAAGAAACGCTCGGCAAAGCCGATGGATCCACAGCTTTATCAATTGGCTGGCACATGGGTATTACCAAGCACTTGGGCGACCACAATATTTGGGAAGAGCACACCTATCAACAATTTGCCAATGACGTCTTGCACCGTGGTTCTCTCTTGAATAATGCTGCTTCTGAAGCCGGGACTGGGAGCCCTTCACGCGGCGCACTGCCTGCTACTACTGCACATTGGGATGGTTCCAGTTGGATATTAAATGGGAGGAAAAACTTCACCACCATGGCGCCAATTCTCGATTATTTTGTTGTGAGTGCTACGGTTTCAAATACAGAAGAAGTGGCAAACTTCCTCGTCCGGCGAGAATCGAAAGGACTAACAATTGAAGAAACCTGGGATTCTGTTGCCATGCAAGGAACAGGGAGCCACGACCTCGTCCTTACAGATGTAAACGTTAGCGAAAAGGGACTCGTTCAATATTTATCTCCAGGCAATAAAGGAGCGGCAGGCTGGTTGTTGCATGTTCCTGCCTGCTACCTTGGTATTGCCCGGGCTGCTCAAAGCGAAGCAATTCAATTCGCCCACAAACATTCTCCTTCTAGCATTGAAGGGGTTATCGCTGACATACCAGCTGTGAAGCAACGCCTTGGCGAAATCGAACTTAACATTTGGCAAAGTCAAACTTTATTATATGCAACAGCTCAAAAATGGGATCAAAGCACAGAAGAAGTACGACAGAGCATGAAAGCAGAGCTGGGTGCCGTGAAGTTAACGGTAGTAAATCATGCTATTCATGTAGTGGACAAAGCTATGCGTGTAGTTGGAGCAAGCAGTTTATCAGAAAACAGTCCATTGCAGCGTTATTACCGTGATGTCCGTGCTGGGCTTCATAATCCACCAATGGATGATATGACTATCCTGGCCTTGGCCGATAGAGCGAACAACAGAGAAAAGTAGGGAAGAAAAGAGGAGGGCGTTTGGTCAACGGCGCCAAGTTTGGAATTCTGTCAAAAAGTGGATTACGGATTAACGGAAATGACACGTTTCGTTTGAAACTGATTGAACCAGACCGTTCTTCACCTTTAAAAGCGTACGTGGGGCCGCGGAACCCAAAATCGCTTGGCCCTTCCGCTCTATCATCTGGTTGGTGGTTAGGTGAAGAAAGTACACTTGAGAGGGATCCAGCTGCCGCAAACCTGGATTTTCTTCCCTTTGCTCCATCCATAAATTACCTGTTATTTCGAATAGACGAACATTAAGGAAGCTACAAACCAGAAGATGGGAAGAGCTTCATATGAAAAATAACCAAAATAGCTGACATCCAAGTGCGGAGATAACATCCAAAAATATAAAAATAAAATTTGAGCAATATAAAAGCCTTTTGGTAACAATTTATGAGTAAGGCACAACACTCCATAAAACATGGCTAACCATACCAAGTTAAAGGAATACATAACAAATAATTCAAACATTTCCCTACTTCCTTTCATGATGAAATGCTTGAAACCGTCCCTAAGCTTAGCCTCAAGCTGGCCTTTGCATAAGCTCAATAAGCCAATGTTCTTTTATTTTCCATTATATGCCGCACCTTTTTTTAGTTCCCGCCCCTTTTGAATTTTAGAAAACAGCCTAAAAAACCAGGGATCACTAAATTAGTGCCCTGGTTTTTTACCCATGCCTATGAATTTGTGCCTTGTCTAAAAGGTGAGCTTAATTGCCAGCAGGTCTTGCCACCACTTCATCATTTTCTATATAAAGAACCACATTTTTTTGATCGTAATGGAAGAAATACTTTCGACTCCCAATAAAGACAACCGTGTCAACATACGCATACCCGATGGTCACCTTATGATTTTCAGGCACAACAATTTCTGTTTTAGCACCTGCTGGAGAGCCTGAAACGCCAATGTGGGCATCTTTTCCAGCAAGAAGCTGGCCGCCAATGAGCTGTTTCTCTACTCGAACGACACCTGCAGCTTGCAGCGTTGAATTCACAGACCCATGTCCAAAAATGTGAATGTCTCCACAACTAAAGACATGGCTGTTAGTTGCATAGCCGATCTTCACTTCAACATTGGCTTCAACCGGGGCCGCCGTCATTTCTAGCAAATGAATAATTTTTTTGTACCACTCCATCAATTCATCAACGGTATTGCTTGTTTTCCCTGAGTGGAGGATGAATTGATGATGCAAATAATCACGCAAGGAGTGCCACTCCCGCTCCAACGTCTTCTCATTTTCATTAATTAATTGGTTTAGTGTATTGATATCTTCAGGCAGGGAATTAAATTTTTCTTTAATTAATAAGTTCAAAAGCGCTTTAACATCTAGATTCGCATAATTTGACTCATGAAAACTTTTAGAATTGTGCAGTTGCTTTAGGGCAGATATAATATGTTTTATCTGCTCTTTAACCGGACTCAGTGCTTCCCCAATTTTTGCGTAGATCAGTTGTTGGTTACCAGCAACGACAGTGGAACGTATCACATTTTTAGATACCGTTAACGAGTGACCGGAGTGAAGGACACTTTGCTCGGCATAGCCCTTTATAAATAATTCACCATCTGCTTTCACTCGCATATTTTCTTCGACAGATCCATAAATATCAATGTCTCCGATAAAGCTTAAATTTCCTGTTTCGATATTAACGTTCTGCGAGTGAACGAGTCGGTGCATGACGCTGACCTGTACCATCTGCCCACGATTGTCTACATACGGGCGCCCATCTTCTGTCGCCACAACACGCTGTTCTTCTTCAATATAAGCTACACCTCGGCCTGCCTTCACTACGACTGGAGCTCCGTCTCTTGCCTTTACCACATTCCCGTACACATTCATTCCATCTTTTCCTGGTTCAGGTGGTTGTATGTTTGCAAGTACATGCCCCTCTTCAATATTTGGGATAAAATTAATTTCTCGATAATCAACACTGCCATCAACTTGTTCTTCCGGTTGAACTCGCTTTTTATTCACATCAACAGTGAAATCAGCTTCTCCGTTTTTGCCGTCAACCGCAGGCCTGCCCTCGGCGATTACAAATTCTCCTTCCTTCTCCACCAGCGTTGCTTCTTTGATACTTTCATAGTTTATTCCATATTGAATACGCTGCTTTTCCAATTGATTAATGACATCAGCGATTTGGAGTTCATTATTGGCTTGGTATTTATCGGTGGTTTCCAACACAAGTTGATTAGAAGGTGGTTTATTAATTAATTTTCGAATCAGGAAATAGCCAGGCGTCACTTTCAATGTGATCGAATCCCCTTCTCCGTTAACCTCCACCTTCCACTTCGTTTCAACTCGTTCATTTTCAACTTCTAAGGTAACATCGTCACTTTCTTTAACTGGACATTTCTCTTTAACTTCCTCTTCATTAACTAGTAAACGTACCCCGTCCCCTGGATAGACGATTGGAAAGGACTCCTTCCCATCTTCAGTAAACAACGTGCCATCCTTGATCCAGGCTTTGCCTCGCTTGTCTGCATCAACTAGTTCTCTTTCCCATTCAAGCACAGAAGAATTAGTGGTTAAGGTGCCTAATAATTGCTCGATAGAAGCTTCATTTTTGCTTTCGACTTCGTCTTTTAATGCTACCTTAATGACAGCAGATTGTTTCAACTGGTTTAACCAGTTCTTTTTTTCATGTTGAAGAACATCTATTTCTAATTCTTGTTCTCCAACATTATAAAATGTCTCCGCTTGTTGTACTGCTAACTCGACGGTTTCAGCTGTGAATTCCTTAAATTTGCTCATAAAAAATCCCCTCATCATTTACATTAAGAACGTAAAAGTAATGTGTAAAAAAGGGAGGGGAAAGGATCGTAGCGTCTATTCTAGTAGGCCCTGTTGTATAATTGATCTTTTGAGTCCAGAACAGGTGTCTCGATCTTATTCCCGGCGGCCAGGCTGCCTTCGTGCTACGCACATTAGGCCCTCAGCTTTGCGTCTCACCCTTTCGAATGATTTGCCCATCTTATCGGTAAAATGATATTATTAAAATATTTTATAGTATTTAAGTCTATAGTATAAATATACCCACAAGTTGTCAATCATTTCTTGTGTCTTCTGCTCGCTTCTTGTAGAAGAAAAGCGAAAAGTTTGTATTTTGAGGGGATTGGAATTAGTGAGTAAGGCTTGTTTTCCTCATGAGTGTTGCGGCAGCAACTTGCCTGAATAATATAATAGCCGGAATCAAATTTTCCCTCTGTGCTCTGCCGCTGCAAATGCTTCGATGCCGAATTACACCAATTGTTGTTATAGACTAGTTCGTACGTTCATTTCCCGGGGAATGATTCCAGGGCCTGATCGTACATTACTGATAAGATGTAGCATAATTTCGGATATTCACATGATGGTTCAAGAACCTGGGGGACGGGTGGCAACTCTAGTAAACCAGTGTTAGTGACCAATTTGAAATAACAATCCCCAGCCGCTTTGGATGACGGCTGGGGCTTGTTTGATTAAGGTGGGAGAAGAAGGAGGTTAACGCTTAGTCAAGCCTCAACTTTCCTATACCTTTGTCCGTATCGTATCTTCCATTTCAATTTGGTTGATCCGCGCTTCAACTTCTTCTTCGCTGAGCCCATGTTCTTCAACATAACGGTTGCGTGGGTGCACGCGGCATTCATGACAGCAGCCGCGCATATATTTGTGCTCATTTTCTTCCGAGCATAGAATTTGGTCATTGCAGTCCGGATTGGCACAATTAACATAGCGTTCACAAGGTTCACCATCGAAATGGTCCTTTCCGACAACTACATGCTCCGTCTGATTCACCGGAACCGTAATACGCTCGTCAAACACGTAGCACTGCCCGTCCCAGAGCTTGCCTTGGACTTCCGGGTCTTTCCCGTAGGTGACAATGCCGCCTTTAAGCTGGGCAACATCCTCGATTCCTTCATTTTCAAGCCAGCCCGAAAACTTTTCACAACGAATGCCGCCGGTACAATAAGTAAGCACCTTTTTCCCTTCGAGCATTTCTTTGTTTTCTTTGATCCATTGCGGCAATTCTCGGAAAGCTTCAATGTCCGGGCGGATGGCCCCGCGGAAGTGCCCTACATCATACTCGTACGTATTGCGGGCATCAAGAATAACCGTATCTTCCTCAAGCATAGCTTCGTAAAATTCTTTCGGAGGCAGCGCTTTGCTTGTATGCTCGCGCGGGTCAACATCCTCTTCATCTAACCGCAGCGTAACCAGCTCTTCCCGGGGGCGCACATGCATTTTCTTAAACGCATGCTCTTCAGCGTCATCAATTTTAAACACCATGTCAGAAAAACGCGGATCTTCTTGCATGTGCTCCATATATTGTTCCGTCTGTTCAACCGTACCGGAAACCGTGCCATTTATGCCTTCTTCTGCTACAAGAATGCGGCCGCGTAAGCCAACTTCCTTACAGAATTCTAAATGCTCAGCTGCAAATTCTTCCGGGTCGTCAATCGCGGTATATTTATAATATAAAAGCACCTGATAGTTGTTGTTATCAGACATCTTCGTTCACCTCTCAACTTCTTTCGAGTGCTTGTTTTCTGTTAGTATAGAAAAAAGCACAGGTATCGATACATACCATAACATAAACTGAAGCTGGGTTGAAGTTCTTTCCTCTAGGTTGTTTGAATTATGATAAAAGCTTCCTATACTGATTGTTTTAGGAAGCCGTTTGTGTATTTAATTTTAACCTTTTCCATTCCCTTTCCTCACTCTTAACTGCTCTTTTGTTCCATGGCATCCCACTCTTCATCAGTAGGCGGGTACGTTCTTTTAAGCTGAAATGACAGTAAAAGGGCAATGACAGTCAACATCCCAATAAGTCCAAATGAAACAATAGCCCCTAAGATATCCGGATTGCCAATCTCCGCATGTCCGCTGGCTGCCTGAGTTGTTGTCGTCATTGTCGTCACGAGCACAGCTGTTCCAATCGAAGCGGACAGCTGGCGAATCGTGTTTGTGACAGCTGCCCCGTGTGGAATCAGCTTTGGCGGTATTTGGTTCAGTCCGGCTGTATTCACTGGCATCATCACCATGGAAAAGCCAAACATGCGGATCGCAAACATTACTGCTAAATAAACCAGGGATGTTTCTGTATCAATAAACAAAAAGGCAAACGTGGAAATAGCCATCAAGATCAACCCAGGAATAGCCAACGCCCGCGCACCGATTTTATCAAAAATTCGTCCGGTAATTGGCGCCATTAAACCTGCAATCAAAGCTCCTGGGAGTAAGACAAGCCCTGCTTCCATCGCCGTAAATCCACGCATATCCTGTAAATATAAAGGGATGAGCGTTTCTAAGCCGATCAATCCCATGAACCCGACACTACAAATAATCGTAGACAAGGTAAAGATTCGCTGTCTGAAGACACGAAAGTCGAGCATAGGCTGTGTCATGTGGAGCTGGCGCATAATGAAAATAATAATGATAATTGTACTTAAACCGAGGACAAGGAGGGTAATTGGACTGGTCCAGCCTATGTTTCCTGCGCTTGTAAATCCATAAAGAAGGCCGCCAAATCCAAGCGAAGATAACGTAATGGAAATAGGATCAACTTTTCGATCTTTTTGGTTCGTAACATTTCTCATAACAAAATAAGCAATGACCATCATAATAAGGGCCAGTGGCAAAATGCCCCAAAACAAGAAGCGCCAATCATAATTTGAAGTTACATAGCCGGAGATCGTAGGGCCAATCGCTGGGGCGAATGAAATGACAAGTCCAATATACCCCATCGCTGCTCCTCTGCGTTCAACAGGAAAAATTAACAAAAAGACCGTCTGCATGAGTGGCAGCATCACACCTGCCCCAGCTGATTGGATAATCCGCCCTGTGATTAATTGCGGGAAATTGGAAGCCACTCCCCCGATTAACGTGCCTAACGTAAATATGCCCATTGCCGTCATGAACAGCTGGCGTGTTGTAAACTTTTCAATTAAAAACGCTGAAACGGGGATCATAATACCATTAACTAGCATGAAAACGGTAGTAAGCCATTGAGCTGTATTCGCGGTAATATTCATTTCATCCATCAACGGGGGAATTGCCGTAATCATCAACGTCTGATTCAACACAGCAATAAACGAACCTGCTATTAGTAACGCCGCGATCAATACTTTGCTGTAATTCTCTCCTTCTCCCATAGTTTAACCTCTCTCTATCTATAACTCTCTTTTTTTATTTGTGTACCTAAAAATTATACGCCTCCTTCCGAAAACTTACAAACGGTAAGAGTTCCCGAAATTAAGGACCCAGCTAAAAACGAACGACCGCTCACTTTATGTATTACATATATTCAAGAGTTAGAATTGAATTCTTTTTGTGAGATATCTATTCCCCTTTTGATAAGAAATCTCCTCACAACTGTATTAAAATATCAATAATTCAGAAAACAATAACTATGCTTACTCATAACTTCCTCTCTTTTATCGGAAGACTGCCGAAGTGTAGTTATATCTCGAAGGAGTGAAATAATGTCAATCAAAAAAGAAGCCTTAGACCTACATCGCAACTATGAAGGCAAATTAGAAATGAATGCTAAAGTTCCGGTGGAAACGCAAAAAGATTTAAGCCTTGCTTATTCCCCTGGAGTGGCTGAACCTTGCAAGCACATACATCAACAGCCCGAAGATGTCTACACCTACACAAATAAAGGAAATATGGTGGCTGTAGTCAGTAATGGAAGTGCAGTATTAGGATTGGGAGATATTGGTCCGGAAGCCTCTCTGCCAGTGATGGAAGGCAAATCTATTTTATTTAAGCGGTTTGCCAACATAGATGCTGTGCCGCTTTGTTTAAACCTTGATTCCCCAGAAGACATCATTCAAACGATCCAAGCGGTAGAGCCTAGTTTTGGAGGAATTAATTTAGAGGACATCGGCGCGCCTGATTGTTTCGAGATTGAAGAAGCCCTTAAACAAAGTATGAATATACCTGTTTTTCACGATGATCAGCACGGTACTGCTATTGTTACGTTGGCAGGTGTATTAAATGCCGCCAAATTGGTTGATAAGCCGATTGAAACATTGAATGTCGTCATTAACGGCGCAGGATCAGCCGGCGTCGCTGTAGCCAATCTCCTTCTTTCTGTGGGTGTTGCCGACATTATAATGTGTGATTCAACCGGCATTCTCTCAACAACCCGCCATAGTCGCATGACGAAAACAAAAAAGATCATGGCCGAGAAAACAAATAAGCAAAATATTGAAGGTAGCCTGCAAGATGCCGTACCAAATGCTGATGTATTAATTGGTGTCTCTCAAGGCGGGGCCTTTACAGAAGAGATGATCCAAAAGATGAACCAGAATCCGATCATTTTTGCCATGGCCAACCCTGATCCTGAAATCTGGCCGGAAGATGCCAAACGAGCAGGAGCTACTGTGATTGGGACGGGCAGAAGCGATCAAATGAACCAAGTAAATAATGTATTAGCCTTTCCTGGGGTTTTCCGCGGAGCGCTTGATAGCAGAGCAACAACAATCAATGAAAAAATGAAAATTGCTGCCGCAGAGGCAATTGCTGATTTAATTGGGGAAGAGGAACGTACTTCTGACTATATTATCCCCCCTCCTTTTGACGCTAGAGTAGGCGAAGTAGTAGCAGCTGCCGTTTCGCAAGCAGCCGTAGAGAGCGGAGTCGGACGGCCAGTGTCTTCCTCTTCTTCTACCATGAGCGAACTGGTTTAACAAGTCGGCTAGAAAGGAGAACAGCCATTATGAAGTCTCGTTCTTTTACGTCTACACAATTATGGCTTATTCTAGGCATCCTGCTTGTTGCTTTTAACCTGCGTCCGGCGATTATGGCTGTCGGTCCGCTCGTCCCACTTATTCGTGAAGATACAGGGATATCGAATAGCGTTGCAGGCATGCTAACGACGATCCCCTTGCTTTCCTTTGCTGTCTTCTCACTTATCGCTCCAAGACTTGGGATCCGCTTTGGGTCCCATGTCGCCATTTTTGGAGCACTGCTTACGCTTTTCGCTGGTATGCTGCTGCGGGCTACAGCTTTCGTGC
The DNA here is from genome assembly GCF_000377705.1 of Salsuginibacillus kocurii DSM 18087. GTDB lineage: Bacteria > Bacillota > Bacilli > Bacillales > Marinococcaceae > Salsuginibacillus > Salsuginibacillus kocurii. The sequence goes on from NZ_KB898627.1 coordinate 180,958, forward strand.
CAACCTTATTAATTGGCACGATTTTAATTGGCACCGGGATCGCCATTTGCAACGTGTTGCTACCTAGCATCATTAAGCTAAGTTTTCCGTATAAAGTCGGACTGATGACAAGTTTGTATACAGCTGGAATGGGGTTATTTGCCAGTCTTGCCTCAGGGGTGAGCGTGCCCCTTGCTGACAACGCCGGACTAGGATGGTCAAACGCTCTCGCCATTTGGGGCGTTCTTGTCTTGGTTGCACTTATCATTTGGTTTCCGCAAATTCGGCAAAAATCCAATTCCGAGGCAAGTCCGGCCCCTCAAAAATTAACTGGAGCTATTTGGAAAGAACCTGTCGCCTGGTATGTAACATTGTTTATGGGCTTTCAGTCTTTTCTTTTTTACAACACAATTGCCTGGCTGCCTGATGTTTTGCAATCGCTCGGCCTCAGTCTCGTCTTAGCAGGCTGGATGTTATTTCTTCTGCAAATCATCTCTATTCCAGGGAATTTTGCCGTTCCTTTGATAGCTGCCAAAAGTCAGGACCAGAAGCCAATTGTTGTGGTAATTTGCAGCTTTTATATCATTAGTTTGAGCGGGCTTATTGTTTTGCCCAACCTGCCCGTTATTATAATCAGTGTGCTATTGATGGGATTTGCTCAAGGAATGGCATTTAGCCTTGCCCTTACTTTGCTAGGTTTACGAGCGTCCACCCCTCAAGATGCTTCCAGGCTTTCTGGAATGGCTCAATCGCTAGGGTACTTAGTAGCATCAATTGGTCCAGTATTCATGGGGACCCTCTATGATGTATTTTCCACGTGGCAACCTTTTTTGTACTGCTTATTCATTGTCACCTTTTTCATTTTTGCTTTCGGGTGGAAAGCTAGCAAGAACCAGTATGTTTTTGAAAAAAGCTTCTCTAGTCAAAGTGAGGCTAGATAGTTAGACACATAAAAAAGCTGTCGCTGGGACAGCTTTTTTGATGCTTATTTCAAAGGGCAGGAGGGATTAAACGTATTCAAAAGCTGCTCCACAGAAGGAAGCAGCTTTTGAACACGTGCAAGTTTAGAGGGAAAGGTATGAGAAAATTGTCGAAGTGTCCGAGAATCTTGTCGAAACGTCCAAATTGAAGGCAAAATCGTCCACTTTTTTTGCAGAAACGTCCAATTCTAGTCCTTAACAGAAGACGGTATCCCAAAGTCTTAATGCCTCACTCTCCATTGAAGCATTTAGGATATAGCCCCCTCCCTAGTCGGGTTCTGCTTCAACTTGCTCTTTTTCATTTAATTATACAAGATTTCTGGTATGAACAGCGATAATTGCGGCACAAAGGTGATAAGTAACAGCATCACAATCAACACAACCACAAACGGAAGCGTGCCGTTAATTACAGACGTCAGCGGTAACTTACTGATCCCTGAAGCTACAAATAGATTCAAACCAAATGGAGGTGTGAGCATGCCGATCGCTAAGTTCACAATCATAATAATACCGAAATGAATAGGGCTGATTCCTAAATCGATCACAATTGGTAAAAATAGAGGAGCCATCACAAGTACTGCTGCACTTGGGTCCATAAACATACCAACAATTAACAGAACTAGAGTAATTAAAAGCATAATGACGATGGGGCTTTCAGCAAAGGCCAAGATTTGCTCAGCCAGCTGGTTTGGAATTTGCTGCCGGGTTAAATACCAACTGAACACTTGAGCACTGGAGATAACTAACATTACCATCGAAGCGATGACGACCGAACGTTTCGTTACTTCAAATAGCTTTTTTATGGAGAGCTCTTTATATATGAAAAAACCGACAAACCAGCTGTATACAATCGCTACGGCTGCTGCTTCTGTCGGAGTAAACACCCCAAAATAAATACCGCCCAACACAATAACAGGCATCATAATTCCCCATACAGCTTCCTTCGAGGATGTTAGGACTTCGTTTAAACTGGCTTTAGCTTCGGGCTGATGGCCTTGAGATTTCGCAATAATATAACTTACAACAATGAGGGAAATCCCAATAACAACCCCAGGGATAATTCCTGCCATAAACAATTCACTAATTGATACTTCTGCGATTACTCCGTATACGAGCAATGTAATACTTGGCGGAATAATAATCCCTAAAGACCCTGCTGCACACATTAAACCAGCTGAAAACTTAGGAGAGTAATGCGCTTCCCGCAAAGATGGGATCATAATACCTCCAATAGCTGCAACCGTAGCAGGGCTTGAACCGGAAAGAGCTGCAAAAAACATAGAAGATAACACACCAGCGATCGGAAGTCCACCTGTTGTCCAGCCAACTAATTTCTTAGCCATATCAATTAATCGCTTTGAGGTCCCGCCTGCTAACATTAAATCCCCTGCAAAAATGAAAAATGGAATAGCCATTAATGAGAAAGAGTCAATCCCTGAGAACATCGTCCGTGCCACGTTATCTAGTGAATCTCCTGATTGTACGACTGCATAAATACTAGTAAGACCTAGAGCTGCTGCAATTGGCGTACTAATAAGCAACAAAACGATAAATATAATAACTGCGATCAAAGCTTCTCACCCCCTTGCTCATGATTACCACCTGGTTCATCACGAAAGCCTTGAATGTCTTCCCAAATCAACTGTGAAAACCTGATGATCATAAGAGCAGCACCGACTGGCAAAGCCAAGTAGGGGATATACATTGGTATTCCTAAAGCTGGCGTAAAGTTTGAGTATTGAGTAACAGTTTCAATTGCCTGCCAGCCAGCAACTATGATTAATATACAGAATACAATTGCCATAGCAGAGGCCAAAATAGATAAAATTCTTTTGTAGAGAGGAGGGACATATGCAACCAGGACATCAACTTTGGCATGTGCTCGTTCACGCACTGCTATGCTGCTTCCAATAAATATAAACCAGATAATCAAGTACCTGGCCATTTCTTCCGACCATATAATTGAATAATTAAAAACATATCTTAAAACGACTTGGACAAAGATAAGAACTGTAGCTATGATCAATGATAAAACGCCAAAATACTCTTCTAAATGATTAAGGTATTTGTTCAATTTCCCCAACTTTCTCCCCCCCTTTTATATGTATGAAATAAGGGGCTACTTCCCCATAGCCCCCTCAGCAAATTGTTTTGCTTACTCCACTAAATCTAATATTTCTTCAGCATCTTCTACGTCTTCCAAGAAAATATCATATACTCCTTCTGTCGCTTCAATAAACTGTTCTCTTTGGTCTTCAGTTAATTCATGTGTTTCAACATCTTCTTCTTCCAGCACTTGTTCATATTCTTCCTCAGCTGCTTGAGCTTGCTCCCATTGCCATTCACCAGTTTCTTCTGCAACTTCTTCTACCATCTGCTGCAAGTCATCTGGCAGTTCTTGATAAAATTCTTCACTGATCAATAAGACATATCCCATATATCCATGCTCACTGTAGGTCATATAATCCTGTACTTCATAAAAGTTCTGCGTAACAATGTTGGAGAGAGGGTTTTCCTGGCCATCTACTGTTCCCTGTTGCAATGCGGTATATAATTCCGCAAAATCAATAGAAACACCACCAGCATTTAAAGCATCAAATTGAGCAGACAGCAACGGGCTTTGCGAAGCACGCATTCTCAAACCGTCCATATCTTCTGGTTCTTCAATAGCACGTTCAGAATTGGTAAAATGTTTAAAGCCACCGTCCCAATAACCTAAAGCTCTTAATCCTTCATTGCTTAAATACTCATTTAAGGCTTCACCCATCTCCCCATGCATGGAATCATAAGCGCTATCTTTGTCATCGAATAAATACGGCAGGTCAAACACTTGGAACTGCGGCACAAATTGAGGTAAAACTCCTGTAAATGGAGCATTCATTTGAATGGTTCCTGACTGCATTTGTTCGGTTATTTCTCTGTCACTCCCTAATTGGGAGTCAGGGTGTATATCCACCTCTACCCTGCCATCGCTTCGTTCTTCCATGAGCTCCCCAAAATATTCTGCTGCTTCACCTTTTGCAGTAGATGGGTTTACCACATGAGCAAAGGTGATCGTATATTCTCCGTCCTCTCCTTCCCCAGCTGCTGCATCATTATCATCAGCGGTTGTTTCTTCTACTTCTTCGCTCCCATTATCATCCCCATTTTCACTTTCTTCAGGCCCAGCCGTCTCGTCTGATTCACCACAACCAACAATAATGAATGATAAACTTACAATTGATAGGAACGTTGACCACTTACGCATTAAAATCCCCCCAATATCATTTGGATTAAAAGTTTCCGATGCTTTCAAGCGATGAACGGCTTATGAATGAAACGTTTTAACCTAGCGGCTACGCTTAGTGCTTAGTAAAATATTCAGGAAACAAAACTGTATAAGTTTGTTATTTTAATAGGTCTTTTAGTCCAAATATATTCATCTTCCAGGGAACATCAACTAGGTACATCTTCATTTTATTTAAAACGCTTACAATAGTCTTATCATTTATTGCATGCAGCTCTCAAAAACGGAACAAATAAATTTTTAAAATATAAAATTTTCTTATAATAATGGTGCTAGCTCTTCTTTTTACGAAGTGAATGACTTATTTCTATTTAAACTAACAATGCTCAACAAAACGCTTTTTCATTGTGTTCAGCACTTCATCCCCTGGAGTATCCCAGATCGCTTGATTAATAATCTCTACTTCAATCGGCCCATGATACCCTGCTGCTTCTACAGCTTGGCGGATTCGCCGCAGCTCAATTGCCCCATCTCCCATCATGCCTCTGCCTTTAAATAAATCCGGGGGAGGCACAGGCCAATCTGAGACATGAAAACCAAGAATACTTTCCCGGGCCCGATCAATATGGTAATACAAATTTGGGTCCCACCATACATGAAAGACATCAACAACAACGCCAATATAAGGAGAAGCAAATTGTTCAGTTAACTCATTGGCCTCTTCCATCGTTACAATAACCGAACGGTCAGCGGCATACATCGGGTGCAACGGTTCAATTCCGAGTTTAACCCCATGCTGTTCTGCATATGGCAGCACTTCTTCAATCCCTTCTTGTACCCATTTTCGTGCTGTATCAATATCTTTATCAGGAGCCGGGCCGCAAACTAATACTAAAACATCCGTTCCTAGTTCAGCCGCTTCGTCCACGGCCCGCTTGTTATCTTCTATCCGCTTTTTTCTTTCAGGAAGTGAAGAGGCCGGAAACATCCCGCCCCGGCACAAGCTAGAAACTTGCAGCCCGGACTCTTGAATCATCTTTTTGCTTTCTTGCAAGCCATATTCATTTAGTTTGTGGCGCCATACTGAAATCCATGGAACGTCATGGCGCACACAGCCATTTATGGCTTCTTTTAAATCCCACTTTTCAGTAGTGATTTGATTTAAGCTGATTCGCTCCAGGGAAGGTTCGTGCTTCATAGCTGCACCCCCTGCGTAACACCGGCTTGTGCCAGCACTGTTTCCATTCGTTTTACTGCACGCTGTTGATCAGTCAATAAACCGGCCTGGTCCGCCAATTTAAACAATTCAGCCAGATGGATAATGGAACGTGAGCTTTCCGCCCCGCCAATCATTCGAAAGTGAGTCTGATGGCCATTTAAATACGCCATAAACACCACTCCCGTCTTGTAAGAGAACGTAGGTTTTTGAAAAATATGGCGTGCTAACGGCACTGTAGGGTCCAGCAACTTGTGATACGTTTCTTCATCACCCTCGTCAAAAGCCTGATGAGCAGCAGAAGCAGCAGGAGCAATCGCATCAAAAATGCCTAAAAGAGCGTCGCTGTACCCGTTCTGGTCCCCTCGTATTAATTCTGGATAATTGAAATCGTCTCCTGTGTACATGCTCACATTAGAAGGCAATAACCGCCGCATCTGAATTTCTTTGTCTTTATCCAATAATGAGATTTTGATGCCGTCGACTTTGTGGGAATGTTCGCGGATAATGCGCAAACATACATTCATCGCTTTGTCCAGATCTTCCTGTCCCCAATAGCCTTTTAAAGCGGGATCGAACATTTCTCCCAGCCAATGAAGGATAACAGGTTTCTTTACTTGTTTAAGAATCCGGCCATATACATATTCGTAATCTTCCGGTGTTTTGGCGCAGGCTGCCAGGGCGCGGCTCGCCATAATAATAATCTGTCCTCCTGCTTGTTCCACCTTTTCACACTGCTCTTCATAAGCAGCGATCACATCGTCCACGGTAACTTCTGGTCCCGGCAGCAACTGATCAGTGCCAGTGCCGCAGGCTATTCGGCCGCCTACCGAGTTCGCTTCTGCAACCGAACGGGTAATTAACTCCTGCGCTTGATCCCAGCTGAGCCCCATGCCGCGTTGGGCAGTGTCCATGGCTTCAGCAACACCAAGGCCAAGTGACCATAAATGGTGGCGGTAAGCCAGTGTTTGATCCCAATCAATCTGGGCATTGCTTAATGGGTCTGAATTTACAAAAGGGTCAGCGACGACATGCGCTGCTGAAAAAGCCGTGCGGCGTTGAAATCCTGAAGTTTTTTGAGCCTTAATAGGGGCAGTATCGTTTAGGGTATACGTTTCAAGCTTCCCGCCTTCGAGCGGCAGCGTTATCATTTGAGCCATCTGTGAATCCCTCCTTAAGTATGAAGTTTTGGCACTTCGACTGCGCATCGTTCTTCCCACGACTTTAATCCAAGGTCGGACAACTGAGTTCCTTTTGCTCCTTCTAGCAGGTCCCATGGAAACTCATCATCTTGATGGATATGCTTTAAGAACATTTCCCATTGGATCTTGAAAGCGTTATCAAACAATTGGTTAGCTGGGACCTCATCCCACTGTTCTTCAAAATTGAAAGGATTCTCAATATCTGGATTCCAGACAGGTTTTGGTGTGTTCACCCGGTGCTGCACTTTACAATCTCTTAAGCCCGCCACTGCACTTCCTTCTTTCCCATCTACTTGAATGGTCAATAGATCATCCCGATTTACTCGCACTGCCCATGAGGAATTAGCCTGAACGATAATACCACCGTCAAGTTCAAAAGTAGCGTATGCCGCATCATCGGCTGTACATTTATAAGCTCTTCCATTTTCATCAACACGCTCTTCTATGTGCGTCACGCCAAGACAAGACACTGATTGTACTTCGCCAAACAAATTATCCAAGACATAGCGCCAATGCGGGAACATATCGACAATGATGCCTCCCCCATCTTCTTTACGGTAATTCCAAGATGGGCGCTGTCCCTCTTGCCAATCTCCTTCAAATACCCAGTAGCCAAATTCCATCCGCACCGATAAAATCTCGCCTAAAAACCCGGAATCAATGACACGTTTTAATTTTAACAAGCCAGGAAGGAACAATTTGTCCTGAACGACTCCGTTTTTGATGCCTGCATCCTTTGCTTGGTTTGCCAATTCAAGCGATTCTTCCATCGTAGTGGCTGTCGGCTTTTCGCAATAAATATGCTTTCCTGCTTGAATGGCCTGCTGAATACTTTCAGCACGACGGACTGTTGTCTGCGAGTCAAAATAGATTTGATTATAAGAATCTGCCAAACAGCTTTCCAAATCGGTGCTCCACCGTTCGATCCGATGATCTTCTGCCAGTTTTTTTAATTTTTCTTCGTTACGCCCCACCAATATCGGATCTGGCATGATGAACTCGCCATTACCCAGGTCCACACCACCTTGTTCTCTGATGGCTGCAATCGACCTGGCTAGATGTTGATTACTCCCCATTCGCCCAGTGACACCGTTCATGATAATGCCTATCTTGTGCTCTGCCATAAATGAATCCCCTTTCTCGTCTGTTGTTTCACTTATATCATAGAAAAAAAAGAGTGAGCCGTCTTATTAAATCATGCATGGTAATCTCAATATCGGAATAAAAATTCGGATTCTTCTGAAATCCTTTTTTATCTATCTCATCGCCGCGGTGTTTTCAGCTGCCCTAAAAAAATGAGCCCGGCTCCCCCATATGCATAAAGGAGAAAACCGGACTCTTGAAAACTGGCCTCAGGATAAATTTTGATTTTGATTATGTTTCTGTGAAATGCTCTAATTGGTCCTGTTTATAAAGAGAACGATAATGACTAGGCGGCATGCCGACATGCTTTTTGAACACGCGATAAAAGGTAGAGACCGATTCAAATCCCACTTCAAAACAAATAGAAGCAACATCTTTATTACTTTCAAGCAGCATTCTTTTCACAAGATTCAAACGAACTTCAGTTAAATACTGCATAGGCGTCACTTCATAATACTCTTTAAAAATACTGTGAATGTACCTGGTGCTCATGCCAATTTTATTAGCGAGGTCCGTTGACGTTTCAATTTCATAATAATGAGTATCAATATAATTTCGCAGCCAACTTACACGAAGTGTATTTGTATCAGTAACTTGCACCGTTTGTCTGCACCGATAGAGCACAAATAAGATTTGGGCAAGAAACAAGTTCAAAGCCAAATCTTTAACCGCATCTCCATATGCCTGTTCATAAAGCATCTTTCGTAATAGCTGACGCAATTCTTTACTGTCAACTAAACTTAGACTGGCCACTTTCGATTGTTGAAAAACTACTTTTAACAACTGTTCTTGCACAGTCTGTTCTACCGTTTGTTCATTAAATTCGAGCACAAGATTCGTCATTTTTGAAAAGGAAGTAATAGAATGATTAGAATAAGGGGCAATTAACACAATGTTGTCCTGCTTCATATCATAAGGAATACCATCTAATGTACAGGAACCATTGCCTTCAAGAACGTATATAATTTGATGAGTTGAATGGTGATGGTTATCAATAACATGATGTTCAGGATGTTTTGCTTCATACAACGTTACTCCCTGCAAACCGACCTCTGCCTTTTGCTGTTTCATACGTGCTTTCCCCTCCCACAACTAGCATTTTGCTGCTTTTACCAAGAAGCAATCCACTTAACCATTTTAAAAATTCAGAATTTTAATGGGAGCTGATGGTCCGACCTCTCTTATATTGAATATTATACTACCTTGTCTTCTTTATGCAAAAGTTTTTCCAGGTAAGGTGTCATAGGAGTTGTTCACATGAGAACTAGCACCATTTAATCTATTCAAAACAGAACAAAGCAATAAAGAACAGCCTTCTTTATTGCTCTGCCCCTACGCTGCTCGCTACTTAAATTGGTACATAAAGCGTTCCATGTAATACACAAACACTTGGCTGTAATAGCCGGGGAAATAAGAGTTGCTGCTATGGCCGGCAAAGGGCATCATTAATAAAGCTGAGTTCGTGTTGTCTTTTTCCTTATAGGCTTGATCAAAGGCTGCTGCAACACTTCTCGGCACAATGCCATCATGAGTACCTTGAAATATTAACGCAGGCGGACTATCTTCTGTCACTAAAAAATCCGGGTCCAATAATTCCTTCTTCCCTTCGATTTCTACGATGTCTCCTAACCCATTTGCTGGATACAAAGGAATAATCCCTTTTACGTTGAGGTTCGTGTTAAATTCATCAAAATCTTTGGAGGCTAATCCTAAACCTACAGCATTTGTTAATTGACCGCCCGCAGATCCTCCAGAAATAAATACAGAATCTAAATTTGCTCCATAGTCGCTGTTATGTTCCGCTAAATAATCTGTAAAAAGACCGATGTGGCGAACCATATCATCAATTGTAAAACCGCCCACTATGTTTTCAGGCACTTTCGTGTACTCAATCAACTTTTTTTCATTACTCAATCCGTATTGGACGTCAAAAACAACATACCCCTGGCTGGCGAAATATTTGTTCATTTGAGCGTTATTCATAGAGCCTTTATCACCAGTGGTCCAGCCCCCACCGTGAATGCGAATTAATACAGAGCGGTCTCCAGGCAGATCTTCTTGGCCAGCCGGCGGCAAATATGCATCAAAATGAAGTTTAATCCCTTGGTCCACCCCATTCTCCCCTTCATAATACAAAACATCCTCTACCAGCTGATATTCACCTGAGTTTATACCAAAAAAGTAGTCCGGAAATAAAAACGGGGTGTTGGAAACGTACTGTTGCTGCTCGGAAGGTATGATCTGCCCGGCTTCTTCTTGAAATGCCTCTTGGTATTTAGCTTCAGCAGACTGGACTATAAATGGCGTACTAAGCAAGGGAATAGATAACATGAGTGCTGTAATAAGCCCAATCGTAGCCACAACGACATTAAATACAGATGTTTTCAAGTGGGCATAGATATTTAAAATAAGCACGGTAATAACTAAAAATAGCATACTAAAAAACAAAGCATAAGGAGGGAGGAACAACTCCACAAAGCTGCGGCTTCTTCCGATCAACAAGTGAAGGCCTAAATACACTCCGATCAATAAAACCAGCGTGAGAAAAACGGTCAGTACTAATTTAAACTTTCTCCTACTCCGGCTTTGTACTTTTTTATTGAAAGAGTTTCCAGCTGTGCTTAAGGAAAACCCCCGCCGTTTTAATCCTGCAAGCACTCCGCCAAAAACAAACAGGAAGAACAGCAAGAGGATTGAAATGTTGCTGCGTGAAGCAACATTTGCTACGTCTGCAGCTGCTGCTCTATTTAAAAGTGGCACAGCAATCAAAGCTATGCTAATGAAGAGTAGATATGTATAATCTAGGCTTCTCCATGGACTTCGCCATAAGGTGGCGATTATATTCCCAACTAAGGTTAATAAGAGAAGCGCTCCATAAACATTCCAGAGCCCTTGCGAAGCATTAGTTAACACATATATCACGCCAAAGAGCACAGTTAAGCCATTTGCAATGATCAAAAGTGAAAAGAAGATATTTCGGGGGAAGTATTTCTTCTTCATACCGCTTGCCATATTGTTTACTCCTTCATAGCGTGCTACAAAAGATAATGACCATTTACATTCCTTTTACTCTTTAATGTGTGTGTTAGCGCTGTAAAATACTCGCCTAAATTTTTCGTTTTAAGCTGGAAGTACAAGCTTTGCTCCCCATTACAAAAAACGTGTCCCAGTAACAGGTACACGCATACATGTCCGCACTTCTACAGCTCCCTTTAAAAAGCTTCCATGAATTGCAACAGGGCGGGGCCCAGCACAATAATAAATAAGGTTGGAAAAATAAAAAGGATGAGCGGGAATAACATTTTGATCGGTGCTTTCATTGCAGCTTCCTCTGCTCGTTGTCTTCGATTCTCTCGAACGTCTTCGGATTGTATTTTGAGGACGCTTACCATCCCAATCCCTAGCTTTTCTGCTTGAATGACGTTGTATACAAAAGCGTGCAGTTCATTGAAAGTGAGCCGCTCTTTCAATCCGTTAAGCGCCTCTTTTCTCGTTCGTCCCAAGCGCAGTTCTTCTAAGCACAGACGGAATTCATCGGAAAGGACGCCCTGTTTGCTGGAGACCACTTTATTCAAGGCGGCATCAAAGCCAAGGCCCGCTTCCAAGCTAATCGTTAATAAATCCAGTGTGTCCGGCAGTTCTTTCAGCGCTTGCTCGTTTCTCTTTTTTGATTTCATTTTCAAATAATAGCGCGGGAAAAAAACAGCGGCCACCACAGCGCCCAAAGTGAAGAACACCACTTGGGTCACCGCCACGCCGAGGAGGAGAAGAAAACCGGCCGTTCCTACAGGGAGAGTAACGAGCAGAACCGATTGAAAAATACGGAACTCCACCGGTCCCCATCCAAATGGCTGGCCGGCCTGCAGTAACTTCATTTCAAGCTCAGACGTTCTGCCCCGGTTTAACTGGCGCTGGTATTTCCTTTTGAGATTGGTCCAATACGGCAGGATGACCCGCTGAAAAAAGGGAACATTTTCTTCAGGTAACTCTTCTGTGACAGGGCTGGGCTGCAAAAAATAAGTTTTCAGCCTTCTTTGAATGATATAGGAACGTTCGAAGCGGTAGACAAATAAGGCGTAAAAGAGAAGCGTCATAAAAATAAAGAAACTTACCGACAAAACAACCATAGTCACACCTCAATCTGCGTAATTTTCCGCACGAGCACCATCCCTATGACCCCGCTCACAAGCGCCATCCCGAGCATAAATTGACCAATAGGATGCGTAAATAACGTCATCATATACTCTGGGTTAATCATGTAGATGATAATGCCCAAGCCGAATGGAAGCAGGCTGATAATTATACCTGACAGCCTCCCCTGGGCGGTTAAGGTTTTTACTTGATTGTCGATCTTTTCACGCTCTCTTGTCGTCTCCACAATTTTATCAAGTAAAAATGCAAGGTTTCCGCCTACTTGCCGTTGAATAAGGAGAGCTTCTACCAACAACTCCAAATCCCCGCTTGGCAGCCGCTCTTTCCAGGCGTTTAATGCTTCTTCCAAGCTGCTTCCATACTGCATCTCTTTTAATACTTGCGCGACTTCTTCTTTAACGGGAGAGTATGATTCTTCAGCGACCATCTGCAAGGACTGGGGGAAACTGAAGCCGGCGCGCAAAGAACCCGAGATGGTGACAAGCATATCCGGAAGCATTTCGTTGAACTCTTTTAACCGTTTAGCCTGCTTTTGTTTAAGCCAAACTCTCGGCGCCATGTATCCGGCCAGGCCGGCAATAAGAGCAATAGCCACCATATCCAATATGAGATAAACAATCCCCCCAATAATAAGAAATGCAAAGACTTGAAACACCTTGAATTCTTCCGCTTTTAAAGGAAGTCCCGCCAGGCTTAAGCTTCTTTCTAAGCGCAAATTCTTTTCATTGGCTTTGCCTTTTCGCACCAAAAGCAGCTTTAACTTTTCATTGGCGTCTTTTAAGCGGTCTTTAATTCCGAGCTTAAGAGGCTGTCTCTCTTTGGCTTTTTCGTTTATCTCTTCTTCTTCAATGCCTTGTTCCTCTTCCGGCCTACGGTTTGAGCTTGTGACGGCACTAATGGCTAGAAGAACGAAAAAACAAGTGACGAATATCGACACAACCAGCAACACGGTCATTATTCATCGAACTCCTGTTCAGTGAAAATAGAAGGAGAGAGCGTAATGCCTTCGTTTTCCATCCGTTCATAAAACTTGGGCCGCACCCCGGTCGGCACTAATTTCCCGATAATGGTTCCATCACTGTCTACGTCAAACTGCTGGAACGTAAAGATATCCTGCAAGACAATAACGTCTCCTTCCAATCCCTGCACCTCTGTAATGTTAGTGATCCGGCGCGAACCGTCCCTCAGCCTTGATTGCTGAATAATAACATCCAAAGCCCCGGCAATTTGCTCGCGAATCGCTCTGATTGGCAATTCCATGCCCGCCATTAACACCATCGTTTCCAGCCGGGACAGCATATCGCGCGGGCTGTTGGCGTGCCCCGTCGCTAGCGAGCCGTCATGCCCTGTATTCATAGCCTGGAGCATATCCAGCGCTTCCCCGCTCCGGACCTCGCCGATAACAATGCGGTCAGGGCGCATCCGCAGCGAATTCCGGACAAGGTCCCGGATGGTGATGGCTCCCTTTCCTTCAATGTTTGGAGGACGTGTTTCCAAGGAAACCACATGTTCTTGCCCCATCTGCAGTTCAGCAGCGTCTTCAATCGTAACAATTCGGTCTTCATTGGAAATAAACGAAGACAATACGTTCAGCGTAGTCGTTTTCCCCGATCCGGTCCCACCGCTCACGAAAACATTAAGCTTTGCCTGGACGCATGCTTCAATAAAGGCCGCCATTTCATTTGTGAGCGTGCCGAACCGGATTAAATCGTTTATTGTAAACGGATCTTTCGAAAATTTCCGAATGGTAATGGTGGGTCCGCCGAGCGCTAACGGTGGAATAATCGCGTTCACCCGCGAGCCGTCACTTAAACGCGCGTCAACCATTGGATTGCTTTCGTCAATTCGGCGGCCGAGAGGCGCCACGATCTTCTCTAGCACTTGCATCACATGTTCATTGTCGCGGAACGTCACGTCCGTCAGCATGAGTTTCCCTTTTCGTTCCGCGTACACTTGGTTCGGACCGTTTACCATTACTTCGGACACTTCCTCATCCATAAGCAGCGGATTAATCGGCCCATAGCCTGTTAAGTCATTGGAAATTTCTTCAATTAACACATCGCGGTTACGCAAAGGAGGCAAGTCTTCATTTTCAGCAATGACTTCAGAAACGATATCGTTTAGTTCCGGAATAATATCGTCAATATCATCGTCTTTTCTTTCTTTTAAAATATGTTTAAAGACCAAATTTTTTAATTCCGCATGCTCTTGTGATGGTTTGGCGACTTCCATTCTCTCCGTCCGTTTTTTTCTAGTCTTGGGAGGAGTGTAGGCGCGTTCCTCCTTCGGTTTTTCTTCCTGGGCGCTTTCGCTTCCCTTGTTGTCAGCCGGGGGGCGGCTTTTTTCGGGAGGACGATTCTTGGCCTGCATTCTATCTAATAAACTCAAGACGATGACCTCCTTACGTTTTTCATGCGGCTCATCACATTTTGCAAGAACCGGTTAGACTCACGTTGATGACCCTCTTGACGTTCTAGAAATAACTGATCGACCATTGCTATGATCGCTTTGGATACTTCCAGATTTGGCAAAATGGTCGTCAGCACTCTGCCCGTATTAAACGCGTAAGAGACATTTTTGCGATCCTCGGGCAGATAATACAGCCGCTCAATCTTTAAAAGATCTATCAAGTCTTCCGCACTCAGGTTTCCTTCGGCAGTGGAGCGATTAACAATGACACTGGCTCTGCTTTTCAGCTCCAACGTATCTAAAATTTGCAACATTAAATTAGCATTTTTCAAAGCGGCCATGCTGCCAGTAGTTACCACTAGAATGTAATCGGCTTTTTCAAGAACGGGCAGGCTTCGGTCATTTAAGCCGGCCGTTGTATCTATAACAACGTAGTCGTTTTCTGACTGCAGAGAAGATAGGATGGAGTCCAAGTGCTCTTCTGTGACTAAATCAGCTTCTTCCGGCCGCGTTGGAGCGGCTAAAAGGCGAAGACCGCTCTCATGCTCACTGCAAAAATTGAGAATGCTCTCGCTTCCTTGGTTGTTCACCGCGTCTTTAATGGTATAAGACGGCTGCAGGTCCAGCGCCAAACTTATGTCGCCAAATTGCAAATCTCCGTCTACAGCAGTTACTTTATAACCTCTCTCAGCTAACAAGGAGGATAGATTAACCGTAATCATCGTTCGGCCATTCCCTCCGGTAGCACTACATATTGCAATGGTTGTCCCCGCAGGCTTTTCAGTTGTGTGAGAAACTGCTTCTTCACGAGTGGCCACGATTTCTCCTCCTTTCTCTAATTCCTTCCTATCTGCAGGATACGGCTGCTGATCCAGCCTCGATGGCCATCGCCAAATTCTACCCGCACCCAGGAACGATCATCCTCATCCCATTCCACCTCTTCGGTATACAACAAATTACTACCGCCCTCTACCACTTCTTGGACATTGGCACTTAAACTAGGTGCTTCGCGAATATTAGCTGCATACGTATAAGGCGTAAAATACAACGGCTCGATTTCTGTTTGCATTGCTGCTTCAAATTCTTCCAGCATAGCTTCCATCTCGGCTTCTAACTCAGCTTCCAGTTCCGCTTCTACTTCGCCCGCGGCAGGTTCAGCCGTACCGTCTTCATTGTCAGCTTCCTCTCCAATGACCTCGATGTCTTCTTCCTCTGTGCCTGGCGCTTCCGGGGTCATCACTGCACTTTCCTGGATTGGTTCTTCAGCCAGACCTTCCGCTTGTTCTGGATCTGCGGCGGTATCTTCATCCTCCTCGGGCGTTCTTGTACTATGTAAAGAGAGCTGAAGTGTTCCTGTTTCACTGCCATTTACGACAGCCACCGTATCCTCTACACTCAATTCCAGTGTTACCGCCTGGTAGTCTTCAGTTGGCGTTTCACCCCCTTCTTCTCCTCCGTTCTCCACCTGGGCCTCCTCTACTTGTGCGGCCGTCCGCTGCCCAACCGACAATACCCGAACTTCCTGTACGAGCAGCTCACTCGTTAATTCATTGCTGTCTGCTTCCGATTGCCTGCTTACCATTACATCTACATAATCTCCTGGTTCAATCAAGTTGGAAACCGAGCTTACGTAATCTACCTCTATGGACATAGCACGCATTCCCGGCTCCAGTCGTTCAGTAACACCCGCTCCTGGATCTTCGTCAGACTGAATACGATGAGCTACTATAACTTCCCCTTCTTCTATCGGTCCTGTGGCAAAACTGTCTCTTACCATGTCTTGATGCTGCACAGCGTTGGGAGGAAGCTGGTCTTCAGGTACCTCTGTTACTTGAAGCGATTCTTCCGTAATCTCTTCATTTTCATTGATCGGTGCCGCTGCAATAAGCACTTCCGCCATTTCTTCGGTAATTTCTGTATCTACTTCTTCGTCAGGTCCCAATTGATTGATAAACAATAAAAAGATAACAGTTGTGATAAGTCCTGCTGCGACAGCAAATAACACTAGTTTCCTTGGTCTCATGTCCATCCCTCTCCCTACTCCGTTAGTCGCGCCGTGTAAGCCCCGCGGTCAGCACTTTCATCGCTTGCCGTTCCAGAGCCCACCCGTTGAATGAAGGTCCCCCGCACGGTTTCATTTCTTCTGTCCAAAGGTTCCTCGAGATAGAAGTAAGCAAAGCCCGTGATTTCTACCTCCCGGAAATTACTCGCATCTCCGATTGGCCTATAAACAAGCACTGTCACGATGCGCTCACAGTCCCTGTCATAAATCGTGCCATCCGGACAAGCATCAATTCGATGGTCTACCCCTCTTTCTGTTGGTCCGACAATGTTACCTGTCTGGGTAGGAACCACATCACCTACCTGCAAGGACTCCTCGAACCCGTACCTTAATGTTTCTTCATAGGTTCTTGCGCCAGGACCGTCCAGCGCGAGAATTCCAAAGTTCCCTCCTTCCGCATCTCCCGAATCTACCTTCAAGTCATAAGTTTCGCCAAAGGTTAGGGTAGTCGATTCATCGATGCCAAAAGGCACAGCCCCTGTTGCTTCTCCAATCGCGCTTAACTCTACTGTTGCATCCGCGCTTAAGGTTACCGTTTCTATGCCAAACAATGAAGCAAAGAAGACCGGCACGGGACGGGCAAGATCTACCGTCAACGATTCTTCCTGTTCCAAGACGGTTCCGCGCAGGCTTTCCCGTTCATTGTGTGCTTCTAACACGTCATCAACAATTTCATGAACCGCTTCCTCTGAATGCATCAGTTCCTGGGCGCCTGAAAGCGCGGAAGCATTGGCCGTTTTTTGCAGATGGCTTTGTGTCATATACAAATGTCCCCCATCGACAACCAAACCAAAAAAAGCTACAGCCACAGCTAGCCCGAAAGCCATCATAATGATGGCGTTGCCGTTTTGACCTTTATTTATTTTTCTTATTTTCATCGTTTCACTCCACCCGAATCGTTGAACTTGTCTGGACGGTATAATCAATTGAATAATCGCCAAAAACTGAAAACAGGCTGGCAGGATAGGCTACTTCTACAGTCATGTAATCGCCGGGCCTCCGATTTTCCGGACTGATGCTGACTGATAGACTGGAAGATTCACCTGCATGAAATTCTTCCATCATAAAATCTTGAATGGAAGCGTCATCATGACCGAAACTTCCCATTCTTACGGCTTCCTGGGTAATAAGCTCTAATTGCAAATGAGCGTAGAGAACCCGGCCAAAATCCACAACCCCCACGAGCATAATGAGGATTAATGGCAACACAAGGGCAAATTCCACGAGTGATTGGCCGTCTTCTTTTTTTATCATAGAAACCATACCCCTTCAGCAAACAAACTAATCATCGCGCCTCCGGCAATCGCTACCCCGTACGGATACGTAGCAGAGAGCGATTGTTTTGAAAGTCCGGCTGAATACTTTACGCCGGATTTCATGCTTGAAAACTTATAAATAAGAGATTTTAAAAAGCCGCGGCGGAATAGAATAATAGCGAGTGCGATCACCGCGCCGATAATCGCCATATAAATAAAGGTGTAAAAAACAAAAGCCGCGCCTTTAAAGGCTCCTACCATTGCCAACAGCTTCACATCGCCGGCTCCCATCCCTCCCATTAAGTAAGGAATCAAGAGCAGGCCGAAACCTAATAAAAAGCCAAGGAACGAATGAGAAATGCCTTCCCAACCGGCCTGTATAGTATGAAAAATAAAAGCGAAGAGAAGGCCGGGATAGACGACTTTATTGTATATTTTGCGGTTTCTAACGTCTGTAACTACACAAATAGCCAAAAGCAGTAGTAATACGATATCAATAAACACAGCGGGCCATTCCTTTCCTTTAACTTGTACACACCTGGAGTTTTGAAAAAGACCCTATATAGAATAGGGTCCTTAAAAGTTATTGTTTAGTTGATTTAGCCTTCTCCACCAGGCATATCTTCTTCCATTGTCCCTAGGAGGTCATTGAAAACTTCTACAATTTCATCTCCTAAAGTAACCAGTACAGCAATAACTCCAACTGCAATCAACCCAAGAATCAAACCGTACTCGGTCATCCCTTGTCCTTCTTCTTCTAACAACAATCCTTTAAATTTATCTAACATATCATTCTCTCCTTTAAGAAATACTAGTTTTATTTTGAATCTCGCTTGACTGATTTATCTCACTGACAAAGGCTAAGGACTGTCCGGTTTCCAAGCTTAAGCTGTTAATTGTACCAGCAGGTAATTCGATGACAGAGCGGGCACCTGAAACTCTTTGACCAATCTTGCCCGGGCGCAAGTGTTCCTCCGCACCTACAATTTCGTTCTGGTCATTAAGATATAATACATCGATAGCATAATTCATAAAGAACGTGTGAATAGAGGGACAAGGAGATATATGAAGTGCGGAACGTTCTGGCAATTGTTTCGTAAACATTAAGCCTTTTAGTCTCTTTCTAAACGTGTAAGCTTCTTCTACCTTCCAGGCGACCACTTGTCTCGTATCAAGGTTGATTAAATGAATTTCTAAGCACCTCCCAGCCTTGTGTGTTTGGCGTGTTCTCTTTGCGAGCTAACTTACAATGCTTAGTATAAGCGGTGCGGCAGAAAGTGAATATCCCTCAGCGCTCCTATTATTTACTTTTTCACTCCTATAGGAACGCGTTCCTATTCCCTCCTGCTTATAACAGAAGGTGAGGTAGTATGGGTGTTTCCCCTTACACGCCAAATTTAATCAGTTTGCCCTAAAAGGTGACTGTTCTACTACCCATCATATAAAGAACAGCCTACAATTTTTGAATTAAAAACCTTTCATGTATAATTTTGTCTATTGGTATATAAAAGGAGATTCGAAAAGGGCTGAAAGCATCAAAAAAAACTCCCTGCACAATTGGCAAGGAGTTCTTACGATTGAATAGTTTCATATTTTAATTGATACACCTTAGAGATGGCATTCGCCCGATCAGAAACGCCTAGTTTTTGATAGATTTTCGTGACGTGATTTTTGACGGTATGGTCACTAATATATAATTCCTGGGCGATATCGCGGTTGTTTAATCCCCGAATAACTAATTCAAGCACTTCTTCCTCGCGCGGAGAAAGTTTGATTTTTTCTTTAACCGTCTGTACAGCGGGCCGAGCTTCTTGGTCTGCTCTGCTTTCTGCAGCAAAGCTAAACTTCTGTTCGACCGTGTTAGCTTCTTTAATAAATGTGACAAATTGTTTGTATACTTCTTCGTCTACAGCCTGTAACGATTGAAGAGACGTAAGGTCTTCTTCTTGCTTTATATACGTAACAATAAGTGCAACTATATCTGCTTCTGTATATTTATTTAAAGCTTGCCGCCCTTTCATTAATTCATTAGCTTCTTTAAGAACAGCAGGAACCCGGCTGCTTAAAAGGGTTTCAGATAAGAATTCTGCCGAATAGCCAAATAGCGAACTTGCATCGGCCACCGTTTGTGCCTGTTTTTGCGGCAAGTCTTGTTTTGTGGTGAATTTTTTCGCCAGTTCGGCAGCATGCTTGGCTTGTAAAAATAAATCCGGATCAAATTCTCTCATGGCTAAGTGCAGCCCTTCCACCTGTGCTTCTTCGTGACTTCCTTGATCTTCCTCATTTAAGTTAAGCACAACACCGCCAAGAATGGAGAGTGTATGGAAAAAAGCTTTATGCTCTTTTAATTGGTCACTGTTCAGGGAATCAGCACCAACACAAAGCACCCCAAATAATTCTTCACGGCAGAACAACGGGCATTCTAATACAGAAGCGCCCCAAGTTGTTTGGGTCAGGCGGGGCTCTCGTAATGTGAAGTCCTCTTCTTCTGACAAGGTAGAAAAATGACGCTCGACTACTTCTTTGGCGTATTCTTCACCTTTTCCGTTCATCTCTCCCCGCGATAGGAGCTGGGCTATATTATCAGTCTTATTTTTATATAAAACACAAGAAAATCGCCCCTCTAGGACATTCAAGCTAATATCCACTAATATATACAGCAGCCTCTTCCTATCAGGAGCGTTCACCATAAACTTGGAGACCTCCACCAACGAAGTGAGGCGCTGTACTTGTTGGTTGTTTTTTTTCTCTAAGGCTTGAGCCCAGAAATTATTTTCAAGAATAGCAGTAAGAGCCCTTCCTGTTTCTATAATTTCCTCGGACATCTCTTCATGGGTGAAACTCCCGCCAAACAGTAGTGATGTGACTTCTCCGTGGATTTGGACAGGAAAACAGAAGAGCGTTTTAGGATATATAGCACAGCGCTTAAAAAAAGAAGCGCGGGGATCTTTATCCAGCTGCTCCCATCGTTCAGCTTCCCCGCTTAAAAAAACGCGCCCAAGCAGGCCTTCCCCCGGGCTGAATGTCAGGCCTTGAAGGTCACAATCCTCTTTGCTTATAAAATGCGTGATTTCTAATTCATCTTCATTTTTCGTTTCCGCCATCCCAAAAAAATCAAATTCGGGCAGATGGTCCATAAACCCCTGAAGCGTGCCTTCATCTAGTTTTTTTTTATTTGTGAAGCCTCTCCTAGCAAATGAGCTTGTTTTTTCACAGCGGTGTTGGTTTCTTCTTCCGATAGGTCTAAAGTTATGAAATGGGCCAGGTTAGCAAGGCTCTCCTTCATCCCCTGCTCGCGCGCGCTGTCCGTGTCTAACGTTTGCTGAAGCAGTTCTTTCCAGTTGATATCATACCCGTAAGAAAACATCAGCTGTTCTTCTACTAAGGATCTGTTTTCCTGATCTGTCATTACGCCGGCCCAAATAAACAACTCAGCTTCTCCCTTTACGAGAACAGGGGCGATGAGCACTTGGATGCCTGGTTTGATATCGTAATATATGGGCTGCTTGCTTTTCCATTTCCCTTGCAGAATTTCTTCCATATTTTTTTGGATATCCGTCTGCTGCTTTTCAAATAAAATATGGCTGAGCGGGCTGTCTCCCTTTTCTGTGAGGAGCCACCTGCCGTTTCTGTCCGTCACGACCAGGCTCAGCTTGAGAAATGAAGCATAGGCTTTCACTACGTTAACGGTTTGCTCGCTAAAGTGACTCATAGCTAATCAACCTCGCTTGTAATATCGAGAGTTTTGGTGATCACTGGCTCTTTGTAACGAAATAGTGTCGAAGCTTCCTCTTTTGTTTTTTGAATAATGTCCTGCTGTACCAATGCTTCCAACACAGGCAGAATTTCTTCTTTTGTTCGGCCAAGCAATGCTTCCAGGCCTTCAATGTTCTCTGCCATATCCGGGTTTGATTGAAAAAGGAACGTACACTCCATCTGCAACGGCAATGTTTCTTTCCTTGTCATGTTCTTCCCCCTCCCTCGCGGATTCTTGCGGATCAACGCCGAATTCCTGCTCATTCTATGCTTTTCTTTATTTTATAGCAGTTTTCTATGAACCTATATCCCCTGCTATTCCCATTTTATATTGTTGTATATAGTAGTTAATTGAACAGACAGTAGCTACCTACCTTTCTTTTTCCTTTCTTATGTATGGCTAAACCTGGATAAAAAAAGCCTGCTCCCGCTGCTTTGTCACTTCACCGCAGCGGGGGACAGGCACTTATACTAATATCCGGCCTTTCTTTTCAGCACATGAATATAAGAAATCGACTAGCACTGCCTGGTATTCTTTCACCGATTCCACATAGACCAATTCGTTATGGCCATGCCAATCTACGCCTACCGGGCCAAACTCAATCGCAGCACCTCCATATTCACCAAAGTATTTGCCATCGTTCGACCCGTGCTGTCCGTAAATATTGGCTTTTTCCAGGTCCGTTTTATTTAATAGAGCCTCTTCCAGGATTTTAACAAACGGATTGTCTGCGTCCGTCGTGACGGGATCACTTACATTATGAACATGAACCGTGCCTTCTGTTCTTTCTTTAATTTGAGCCAAGATATCATCAGGCGATTGTTCCGGTAGATAACGGATATCTATAGACATCTTGCACGTTTCAGGGACCTTGTTATAGACGGTACCACCTTTAATTTTTGCTAGATTAATAGACGGTTTATCATACATTGGCGGTGCTTTTTCCTGGGCAAACGGAAGCTTAAGAATACTATCATACAGATCATATGCCTTTTTGATCGCATTCTGCCCTTCCCATGGACGGCTGCCGTGGGCAGGTTTTCCCTCCATCTCAAAGTCCAGCTGCAATACACCTTTCGATTGGATCGCGATCCCGAAGTTTGTCGGTTCGCCGCAAATAATAAAGTCGCCTAAATACCCTTGTTCCGTTAAATATTTAGTGCCGTTATTGCCGCCTGTTTCTTCATCAGGCACCAATTGAAGCATGACGGTGAAATCGAGGTCGCTGTCTTTTAATTCAACCATCGTCTCCATCATCGAGGCGACGCCTGCCTTCATATCAATCGAGCCGCGCCCATACATCTTTCCTTCTTTCGTCGAAGGTTCAAATTGTTTTTCTTCCGCTTCAATCACATCAACATGCCCATTTAATATGACCGTAGGCTCCCCTTTGCCCAGTTCACTGACAAGCATGTGATAGCCGTTGTTTTCTAACTTTTTTGTAGTAAGTCCTTGTTCTTCTAGCCACTCTTCACAATAAGCAATTGCTTCATTCGCACCTTCTTTTGTTGAGCTATCAATCTTGATTAATTCTTCTAACAAAGGGATAGGATTACGCATTCTTACCCTCCTAAAATATCATTTAACGCTTGATCCTACGTTATCCTTCCTTTTGCGCAAACGCGTACTTTTCTTTCGTTTCATCAATACTGATTACTTCATCATAACGAGCGAGTTCTGTCTCAGCGTTTGTCGTAAACCATTCGTCTTTTAATTCACGGCCAAGTGCCATGGCAATGATGGCAGCAGGGACGTTCGCTCCAGCTTTATGAGAAAAAGAATAGCCTCCGCCAAAGCGTGGGTTAATATCAATTACATAGTACGTCTTGCCATCATAAAACACGTCCGTATTGATATAGCCTATATGCCCCAGGTTTTCTCCTATTTTCCGACCGATATCCATTAACTCTGGATGGTGGACAGTAAGGCAGCGATCCACATCTCCTCCTCTCATATCCAGTTGTTTTCGGCTAAAGGAAGCGAGAAAACGACCATCTAAGTCATTAAATATATCGAGGCTGAATTTTTCACCTTCTACTACTTCTTGAATAATAACGTTCTCTTCCGGTTTCTTGTGAGTTGCATTTGATAGTGGTGTTTCTTGAATAGTCTGCACAGCTTGGTTAAAAGCAAATTCCATAGCGTCCACGCTATATACAATCTCAATGCCTATGGAGGCAGAGCCATTGCGGGGTTTGACGATTAACGGGAACTCCACTTCTCCTATCTCTATAGCATAAGCTGCATCTTTCACCGTCAAGTAGGAGTGCGGAGCAATAACATCAAAGGAGCCTAACAAGTCATGGTACATCCCTTTGTCTCTTACATTGTGAACCACCTCCGGGTCAGGAGCGAAGACTGTGATCCCCAACGCTTCCAGCTTTGTTTTATGATCAGAAATCGTTGGAACTTCCCAATCGTTTAATGGAACGAGGCAATTGACCCTCTCTTTTTTACAAATTTCATATATAGCATCCATATAACGTTCATCTGTTTGATGGGGAATGACATAGTTCACATCCCCAACCTGAAGGGAAGGAGCGTTATGGTCTGGGTCAGCAACAATCACTTTCCCTTCGGTGCCGACTGTATTTAAGGCTTCTTGAAAGAATTGAACAAAATCTATTCTCCTGGCGCCAGACGTTAATAATATATTCATAATGAAGCCTCCTTCTATTTTCTGTTGTTGATAGAATCAGTATTCTTAATTCCCTCACGCCTTTTGCTTAATCCATGTTTTTTAAAATAAGAAAAATAGAGCAGGAAATTTGGTTTATTTTTAGTATAAATAGTGCGTAATAGATAGAGGATCTTCTCGTGATATATCATTTCACAAAGGTTCTTCGGACAGCCAGTTAATAGAAATCGGGTCTTACCAGTACATTTTCTAAATAACCGCTCCCGTATTTAGTTGGAGAATATAATTTACGTCTAAATTACAAAAAATCTTAAGTGTTTAACTCTTTTCCAACTGGTGGAATGGTTTTTATGTAACACAATAAAAAGGAGGTATTATGAATGGCTACCAACAGGCAGAACAGAACCATGACAAGAGAAGAAGCAGGACAAAAAGGTGGAGAGAAGACTAGTCGGAAGTATAACCAGGAACACTTTGAGAACATCGGTCAAAAGGGTGGCGAAACTACTAGTAATGAGTACAGCCAAAAGCACTTCCAAGACATCGGTCAAAAAGGCGGCAACACCACTAGTGAGAAATATGGAGAGGAACATTATGAAAAAATCGGGGAAAAAGGCGGACGAAATTCTTCAAACAACAACCGGTAATCGTTTTAGACAAAAAAATAAAAGAGTCTTATAAACTAAGACCCTTTTATAAAAAAACTACTACTTCTTATTGTAATAGAGGTTTGTTACGGGGGCAAACAACCAAGATAAAACAGGTGAAAAAGCTCCACAAAAGGAACGTATAAAGTAGATAAGCTGGTCAACGGCAATTCCAGCAACGACAACACGACTATAAACTTGAATGAAGGCGACCCGTTTCCTCCTTCTCCTTCTGAAAATGAAGCAGCTTACTGGGTTAAATCCTTCTAAACCTCATTACCAAATGCTTACAATCGAGCTGTGATGGGAGATAAACCATCACAGCTCGCTTCGTTTGAGGAGTTGGTTACCCACCTGCCGTTCTCCATTCCTAGCTTTCTTCTTTTATCGGAACCCCTTAAATCATATACTCTCCCTTATTTTGGATCAGTTCTTGTTTATCAGCACGATGGTGTTGAGGCCTTTCACTTCTTACTAATTGATCAAGTGTAAGATAACGGCCGACATGAGGATATTTTTGACCCCAGCCAGCTTGCAGCAGCATATCTCGAACCGGTCCTTTGATATTCACCAGCCAAATTGCATAATTGTCATCTACTTCATAGTTTAACACTAGACGTTCAAGAGCTTCTATTCCCATCGTATCAATATCATTAACGCCAGTCATATCCAATATAATTAAACGTGGCTTATCTTCTCGAGATAACTCTTCATTAATTTTTTCCGCTACGATTTTTTCGCAGTAGTTTACATTGGAAAAATGAATACTTGCATCAATTCGTATAATTACGGTCCCTGGTACCGCTTCTGCTTGAGGAACTCGCTTGAGATCCCGATAACTTTTACTGTTCGGATCGTACCCCAATTTCACAATATTTGGTTTGGCGCTTCGTTTTAATAACAAAAGCATCGACACAGCAATTCCAATTAACAGTCCCCATTGAATCCCTATGATTAAAGTGGCAGAAAAGGTAATCAGCCAGACCCAGCCGTCCATTGGCTTCACTTTAAAGGCATAAGTTAATGACGAAACATTAATGAGTCCGTATACAGCGGTCATTATAATGGCAGCCAACGCAGCTTGCGGCAAGTAATAAAAAAAGGAAGTGAAAAAGAGCAAGGTAAGAATAACTGAGCTTCCTGCCACAAGCATGGAGATTTGTGAAACCGCTCCGGCCTGATAGTTCACCGCACTCCGTGAAAAACTGCCCGTCACTGCGTAAGCAGAAAACATAGAACCTACAATATTCGAAAAACCTAACGCCCTTAACTCTTTATTCGCATCGATTGCCTCATTATTTTGACCGGCCAGTGTCCTTGTAATCGCTGTTGCCTCCATCATTGCAATTAAGGCAATGGTTACGGCGGTTGGAATTAACATTTGCACGGTGGCTACATCAATAGATGGGAGCGAAAATGCTGGAAGGCCCAGCGGAACCTCTCCGACAATATTTACACCAACTTGGTCCAACTGAAAAAGAAAGACGACAAGTATGCTTCCCGCCACAACGAGTAAAGGAGCTGGTAAACGACTATCAAGCTTTTTTATCCCGATTAATAACGCAAGGCTTGCCAGACCGATAAGGAGGGTAGGCCCATTTATGGCTGAGAGATTTTGAACAAGGTCAATCATGATTTGGTGAATATAGGTTTGACTCGTTAGTTCAATGCCGAGTAAATTACCTAGCTGGCTTAGGCCAATAATAATCGCTACAGCAGACGTAAAACCGTGAATGACATTTTGAGAAATAAATTTTATAAAGACCCCTGCATTCATAAGACCCAAAAGCAACTGGATCATCCCCACCATAAGCGTGAGAAGCAAGACCAGGGTGATATATTCCGAGGTCGTGGGCTCAGCGTAAACGGACACTCCGGAATAGATTAAAATGGAAGCCATTGCCACCGGCCCGACAGCAAGGTGCCTAGAAGACGCAAATAAAGCATAGATGATAAGAGGGATGGTGGAAGCATACAGACCCATCACAGGAGGAAGACCCGCCAGCATCGCATAAGCCATACCTTGAGGTACAAGCATAATAAATATGATTAAACCTGCATTAAGGTCTTTTTTTAAGTGGAGCCACTTATAATTATGGGGAAGATTTAACATAGCTGCTGTTTTATTTCTCATGCTTTTTCTTCACCTCCCCTTTCTGTTAACGAGTACATACGCCTCTTATTATAATACTAGTACTTTAATTATAGAAACCTACATGGCGAAAGTATATAACTATGCACACAGGCGCCATCAAAATTCATAATAGGTGGAATTAAATTATTTTATAACATCGCTCAGTTACAGTTTATTGTGGAAAGGTAAAAAACGTAGCGCAAGCAGCTACTCGACTTCGGCGGAAGTAGGTGGACCGCCCACCCTACAGCTAAGTCAGGAGGCATATAAGTGGCCAGCATAGGCGGAAAGCGCATTATACATCAACCATCTCTATAACAGAGCATAACATAAAGAAAACGTGGTAAAGCCAAGCCTACGGCATAGGCTGAGCCTTCGTTGCACGTAAACCGTTTCCTTCAACTATTTATACATTCTTGTTTAAATAAAAAAACCTGTCCTCCACCAGTTTCAATAGAGAGGACAGGTTCTAGTTCATATGATGTCGTTAGAAGTTAGCAGCTACTTTGGTTGCTTCTTGCAATCCATCTTGAACAATTTCTTCAGCTTTTCCTGGGAACTGGTTATGGCCTTCGATGATAACGCTGGAACGCTCTTCGATCCCCAAGAATCCGAGGATTGTTTCCACGTAATTAACTGCCATTTCCATTGATGCTGCTGCTCCTTCTGAGTAAATCCCGCCGCGGGCATTGAGAAGGACAACCTTCTTGTCGTTAAGCAGTCCAACTGGTCCTTCTTCGGTATAACGGAACGTAGTACCAGCTTGGCACAAGTAATCAAAATACGTGTGAAGCACGGCTGGAACGCTAAAGTTCCAAAGTGGGAAAGCAAGAACGACTTTATCGGCTTCTAAGAATTGATTCAAATAACCTGTCACCAAATCAGCTGCTTCCTGCTCTTCGCTTGTTAACTCAAGGTCTTTGGCTTTTTTAAACATGCCATTAATTTTATCCACGCTGTAATAAGGCAAATTTTCTTCAAAAAGATCTAATTCTTCAATCTCATCGTTCGGATGCGTTTTTTCATACTCCGCCTTAAACGAATTATACATTTGCAAGCTTACTGCCTGATCATCCGGTCGAGAGTTTGCTTTGATAAATAATACTTTTGCCATAAATATATACCTCCTGGTAATTTTATACATTTAGTTGTTATAGCAACTATTGGAACTAAATAGGTTCCTAGCATCTACTTAGAAACATTTTGCTGCATTTTTTTCAATACAGTCCTGACCATTTGCAGCTCTTCTTCACTGATGCCTTGTACGACAGCATGATGAAATTCCTCGGCTATAGGAGTAACTTTTTCACCTAATTCACTTCCTTCTTCTGTTAAATAAAGACGGAGTGAACGACGATCTAAGTCATCTGGTACACGCTCAAGAAACCCTTTGTCAGCTAAACTCGCTGCCATTCGGGCAATGTTTGTTTTGTCTTTCTTTAAGCGTGCAGCAATTTCATTTTGCGTATAGCCATCCTGTTCCCAAAGAATCATCATAATTAAATTTTGTTCAGGCGCCAGGTTATACGGAGCGAGCTTTTCTTTAATAAAACTCGTGAGCATTAAATCTGTTTCGTGCAGAAAAATACTAATGTAATCTTCTAGCCGCAAATCCATTAAAATCCTCCACATTTAGTTGCTATACATACTATCAGTTGCTAAGTATAAAAAGAAATAGAAAAAAAGTCAACTAATAAGTACCTCCCCCCCCACTACAGTATAGCACTGGGGACAGCGAGGTGCTTCAATTGCGCAGTCTTGCCTTCCGCTTGTGCAGTGACGAGGACGTAGTGCGGTGTCACGCGTTTTCCCTCCTGTATTTGCGATACAGGAGTAGCGCAACCGAATCACCCAGTTTTCATATGAGGTCTAGAATAGGGGGCTGCCCTTTTGGGACAGCCCCACATATTGCCCCGATTTTATTTTTTAACTACCGGGATCCAAATCTCGCTGGCGTTATCCACACTCGCTAATAGTTCTGGTCCTTCTGCCAACTCATATGTTGCTGTTGGCAGCCACTCGCTATAAATTCTTTCCCAATTCGATTCCACCACTTCCCAAGATCCTTCCACTGTAAAAACAGCCCAAGTAAAAGCAGGAACATGAAGAACTGAGTAGCCTTCTGCCTGCTGAGCAGTGGTCACCGCTCCAATATACTGCTCCAAGGTAGCATTGCCATCCTTTTGTTCCGAATAATCAGCCGTGACATGAACAATGCCTGCGGGTTCTCCAGATGACAACTGTTCCATTTCAGCATATGTCTCATCTGCAATGGCGTTTACAATTTCATCATAACTCGGAGACAGCTCACCATTTATCATCTTTAATTGATGCTTTACACCTGCAACGTGAAACGCTTCCTTCTGCACAATACGATAATTCATTTCTGTTCCTCCCTTAATGGTCAATTGGAAGGTAAGGCGTGGATATGCTTTTAAGGTACCTTCTTCATTCCGCCCTTCGGTTGGCGTTACTCCGTGCATGTTTTGAAAAGCCCGTGTAAATGCATCCGGTGAATGATACCCATACTTCATGGCCACATCAATTACTCTTACATTTTGTTCTTGTAAATCAAAGGCTGCCAGTGTCAACCGTCTGCGCCGTACGTATTCTGACAGCGGAATACCAGCCAGCAGGGAAAAAAGTCGCTTGAAGTGATACTCTGAACAGTACGCTTGCCTGGCAGCTTCCTTATAATCAATCTCTGCGGTTATGTGCTCCTCAATATAGCGGAGGGCCTCATTCATCCGTTTTAACACATCCATCACCTAACCTCCTTTCACTTAAGATTATAGCAAGCAGAGCTCCACCTTCCCCGACAATTCGTGCGCTCTACTGCAAGGAAGAAATGAAAAATCCTAGCTGCATAAGTTACCCCTGGTGCTAGAAAACACCAGGGGTGAAATACTTCATTTTTTACGACCAGCGTGAAGTAACCATTTTGCGGCGGGTATAGAAATTAACCCCATCCTGGCCGTTGGCGTGAAGGTCACCGTAGAATGACTTTTTCCAGCCGGAGAATGGGAAGAAGGCCATTGGGGCTGGCACATTAACGTTTACACCTAGCATGCCAACTTCAATATCTTCACGGAACTGGCGGACTGCGTTACCGCTAGAAGTATAAAGAACAGAGCCATTACCAAATTCAGATTGGTTGGTCACTTCAATGGCTTCGGTTAAATCTTTCACTCTCACAATTGAAAGGACAGGCGCAAAGATTTCTTTTTCCCATACATTCATATCTGTTGTCACTTCATCAAAGATCGTTGCACCGAGGTAGAATCCTGGCGGGAGGTTTTCTTGAACATCCAGGCGCCCGTCGCGCACTAGCTTAGCTCCTTCTTGTTCTGCTTCATCAATGGCTTTGTGAACTTTTTGTAAGTGAGTGTCACGGATGACAGGACCAAGCGTTACGTTCGAATTAATCCCTTCACCCAGGGTCAGCTTATCTGCTGCCTGCTTCAAATTCTCAATCACTTCATCAGCAATATCTTCAGTAACAACGACTACAGAAGTCGCCATGCAACGTTGACCGGCGCTGCCGAAGGCTCCACCGATAATTCCATCAATTGTTTTATCCATATCGCAATCGCCAAGAACGATGGAGTGATTTTTAGCCCCGGCTAACGCTTGAACACGCTTCCCATGGTCGGCACCCGTCTTATAAACATGCTCAGCTACTGGCTGCGAGCCGACAAAAGAAATTGCATCCACTTCTTCGTGCTCAAGTAAGCCGTTTACGACATCGTGAGCTCCGTGGACAATGTTAAGCACACCTTCCGGTAAGCCGGCTTCCATAAAGAGCTCGACAAGTTTTTCCGCGAGTAGCGGTGTTTGTTCTGATGGTTTTAACACGAAGGTGTTTCCACAAGCAATAGCGAGCGGGAACATCCAGCATGGCACCATCATTGGGAAGTTAAACGGCGTAATTCCTCCAACTACCCCTACTGGATAACGATACATGCCTGATTCAATGTTTGTGGCAATGTCAGGGAGTATTTCGCCTTTCATTAAATTTGGCGCTCCAGAAGCGAATTCTACACATTCAATGCCCCGCTGTACTTCGCCATACGCATCGTCATAAGTCTTGCCATTTTCAAGGGTAATCAATTCAGCCAATTCTTCGTAGTGATCCATCAATAGCTGGTGGTACTTGAACAAAATACGAGCACGCTTCGGTACAGGCGTCTTTTTCCAAGATTGATAGGCTTGTCTTGCCGTGTTTACGGCCTGGTCCACGTCTTCTTTTGTAGAAATCGGCACTCTAGCGATTTCTTCACCTGTCGCTGGGTTTGGCACACTTTGATAGTTTTCTGCTTTTGATTCTACCCATTCTCCATTAATGAAATTTTTCAGATTCGTTTCTTTTCGTGCTACTGTCATAAATCATACTCCCTTTCAGATTATTTTCTACTTTCAATTATAAACCAAAAATCCGTGGAGAAAGATTCTTATCAACTCGTTATAAGAGTGAGTAAAGAATTACAGCTATCAACATAGCAACCATTGGCACGATAACGCTTACAAGAAAGATAGGCTTATATGCATTTCTATGAGTTTCCCCACAAATCGCTCTCACCGTTGTCACTACATAGCCATTGTGAGGCAGTGAATCCAAGCCGCCAGAAGCTAAGGCTGAAATCCGATGCATCGCACCAGGATCAAGGCCTTTTGCTAAATAAATAGGAGCTAAGATCGGTAAAGCAATACCTAGTCCACCTGAAGCTGATCCTGTTAACCCACAAATTACTGTAACAGCAATAGCTAACCCTAATAAAGGAGGACCATCCAAGTTGACCAGTACATCAATGAATGTTTGAAAAGAGGATACCTGGGCCGCTACACTACCAAACCCTACTACAGCACATGTGTTGGCAATCGCTACGAGAGAGTTTTGCGCACCGGCAGCTAGTGAATTCCAGTATTCAGTAACAAACTTTAGGTTAAATACCCATGTAGCTACAATTCCCATCACTAATGCGACTAATGCTGCTGTTTTTGTAGGCATATAGAATGAAAGAACATTTAATACCCCGATGACAATAACTAGAGGAAGGATCGCAAATATAGGTTTGGGCAACTTTTTATCAGCATAGCCATCAGCAGCTGCTGCAATTTCAACTGATTTTTCTTGGGTATAAAATGGACTAGAAGGTGGCACTTCAAACGTCTCTCCTTGTGCGACTGCTTTTCGCACTAGGTGTCTTAACCAAAGACCGCCAACCGTCATAATGAATAAGCCAGTAAATACTCCTACAAACCCGCCTGCTGTCGGTGTGGTTTGAAAATGCTCAGCAGGTATCAAGTTTTGAATTTCTGGTGAACCTGGCGAGGTCATCGTAAATGAAATCGACCCAAATACTAAAGCTGCCGGAATAAAACGATGCGGGTAGTTAGCAATCCGGAACAACGACACGGCTATCGGATATACTGTAAACCCGACTACAAATAGACTAACTCCACCATACGTCATAATCGCACAGGCACCAACTACAGCAAACACTGCCCATTGCGGGCCCATCGTCCGCCGTACTGTTTCAGCGATAGATTCAGCTGAGTTCGTATCCTGCATGACCTTACCGAAAATAGCTCCTAGTAAAAAGATCAAAAACCATTCAGCAAAATAGCCTGTAAACCCTTCCATATAATAAACAGATAAAGCAGTGTTTAAATGAATTTCACCGGTGAAGGCCAGAAGGATAGAAGAGAGTAATGCGGCTATGATGATATTAATGCCTCTCATAACAAGTATAATTAGCAAGGCCAATGAAGCAAATAACCCGATAAAACTTAACATGGTACCTCTCCATTCTTTAGCATTTCGTCACCTTATTACACGTGTGCATATTCGTAACCAAAAGCTGTTTCATAGAGAGATATAATTTCTTCTTTAGTGGGTACTTTCGGGTTATTTGCAGGGCTTCCGCTTTCAAGTGCATCATCTGCCATTTTATCTAAAGCAGTGTTAAACTCTTCTTCACCTACTCCCCAGTCTTTTAAATTAGGGATATCTAATTGTTTGCACAGAGAGAGAACGGTATGGACTACCTTTTCTGAGAGTTCTAGTTCTGTAAGCCTTTTCAATTCAGGGAATA
The DNA here is from genome assembly GCF_000377705.1 of Salsuginibacillus kocurii DSM 18087. Taxonomy (GTDB): domain Bacteria; phylum Bacillota; class Bacilli; order Bacillales; family Marinococcaceae; genus Salsuginibacillus; species Salsuginibacillus kocurii. The sequence continues at coordinate 213,854 of NZ_KB898627.1, forward strand.
AATACAACCCTATTTCGGCTAAACGCTCCCGGCACTCCACCTTGGAATATTCCAATACAGCCGGAAGCAGCATCGCATTTGAAATTCCATGCGGAACATGAAATAAAGCTCCAATCGGACGAGACATACCGTGCACCAAACAAACAGAAGAGTTAGAAAAGGCCATGCCCGCCTGCATTGAAGCATAAATCATTTCATCGCGAGCTTCTACATTTTCACCGTTTTGGTACGCTTCTAAAATATGTTCGGTAATTCGTTTAATCGCTGATAAAGCAAGGTCATCCGTAAATGCATGCGCTTTCTTTGAAATGTAAGCTTCTAACGCATGAGTCAGCGCATCTACCCCTGTAGCAGCAGTTGTGCTTTTCGGAGAAGTAATCGTTAAATACGGGTCAACAATGGCTATCTCCGGCATAAAAGCCTGCTGTTTAATCATCATTTTAACGTCTGTTTTTGTATTGGTGATAACGGTTACATCTGTAGCCTCAGATCCTGTCCCTGCTGTCGTAGGAATGGCTACCAGCGGAAGTGGATTGTCTGTAGCTGTTGTCTTGTCTTGAACATAATCACTAATTTCTCCACCATTTGTAGCTAATACAGCGACAGCTTTTGCCGTATCAATACAACTTCCACCGCCTAAAGCTATAATAACGTCACACTTATTTGTTTGTATGAGTTCTAACGCTTCATGTACATAATGGTCAGTTGGTTCTGAACGAACCCCTAAATAATCAAAATACGTGACTCCCTTTTCCTCAAGGTAACTATGGCACTCTTTAACCAATCCTAAATCGTACATGACTTGGTCACTTATGATGAGTGCTTTATTTCCTACTTTCTTTACTTCTTCGCCTACTGTTTTAAAACTACCTTGTCCATAATTAATACTCCTAGGCAAATTGACTTGTGAGCAGGGCACATATAAAACCTCCTTTTTCTTCGTCACACTATATGATTGCAAATAGTGTGCCAATTCTACAAAAGGAGCAATAGCCACGTATTTAGTTTTTAATCCTCTGTTCGATGCCCCCGCAAACCACTGAACCGAAGCAACGTAGAGGTGATGAGCATACGTGTAAAAATTTATATTAGTAATCTCTTGTTTGTTGCCGCTGAAGCTATTGCCCAAAAAGAGTGTATATAAAAATCTACACATGCGTGCAACATATGTAGATTTTTATATACAGTATAGCTGAAGCTGGTATTCTTTTATTTTCTTATATAAGGTGGTGCGGTGAATCCCTAATTGTTTGGCTGCTTTCGTTTTATTCCCCTCAGCTTCTGCTAAAGCTGCTTCAATTACTGCTTTTTCATGTTCTCCTCGTTCTTTTTTTATCGGAGGGAGATTTGTGCCGGCCTCTATGCTGTTTTCATGCGCTTGCAAATAATCCGGCAAATCTTGGTGTCTGATTTTGTCTGTGTCTACTAGCGTGAGTAATTGTTCGACTACATTTACCAATTCGCGAATATTACCAGGCCACTCATAGCTCATAAGAGCAGACATTGCCTTCTTTTCCAATAGTTTCGGGCTTACCTGGTGCTTTTTCGCGGCCGTCTGCACATGGTATTCAATTAAATCTGGAATATCTGCTTTTCGATTTCGCAGTGGGGGAATTTGAATACGGATGACATGCAACCTATAATAAAGGTCCTCCCTAAACTCGCCACTCTTAATTTTTTCTGCTAAATCTTGATTAGTAGCAGCAATAATACGCACATCAAGGGGAATAAAGTGGCTGCCTCCCACTCGTACAACCTCTTCTTCTTCTAACACCCTTAACATCTTCGTTTGCATTTGCAAAGGCATATCGCCAATCTCATCTAAAAAGAGTGTACCGCCGTTTGCGATTTCAAACTTTCCCGGCTGACCGCCTTTTTTGGCTCCTGTAAAGGCACCTTCTTCATATCCAAATAATTCCGCTTCCAATAACTGTTCTGGAATTGCAGCGCAATTGATGCTTACAAAAGACGCTTCTTCTCTTTTACTCATGTTGTGAATGGATTGAGCAAACATTTCTTTACCTGTGCCACTTTCCCCCGTAATCAATACAGTTGCTTTTGTTTGTGCAGCTTTCCTCGCTTTACTTTTACTTACCTGCAACGCACTGCTTTCACCGATCATATTTTCAAAGGTATATTTCTTTCGGTTTTGACCGCTTGCTACTATTTCTTTGGCGGGAGATGCAGCTGTTTGAATTTGTGTCGCGTTTTCTAAAATGCGGTATAGATCAGTTACACCTTCGAAAATGAGCATCCCAATGGCACCTATGACGTGATTATCTTTCCAGATTGGAATGCGGTGGACAATCATCTTTTGGCCTTGGATAATCTGCGTTTTTCCCCGTTCAGGAATACCAGTTTCGACGGTTTTATGTAGTTGGGTGTTTTCGATTACTTCAGTAACGCTTCTTCCATTTACATCTTCATCTGGCTTTATCCCTAAAAAATTTCGATAAGCTTCATTCATCTTTTGAATGTTAGCGTCTGCATCCACAACTGCCACGCCTTCATAAGCAGTTTCAAGCACCACACTCAATATTTCTGCATTATGCTTGCTAGATGAACTGAATGCTTTATAAGCGTCCAGAATTTGTGCGGAGTTTACGGTGCCAACCAGCTTATGATCATAATTAACCACAGGGAGTGTCTTTTGCTGAGTAGGTAAATCTAGTACAGAGTCATCTGGAAAACTAACGGTTGTCGCTTCGATCCAACGATCTTCAACCTTTTGATCCAACGCGAAGCCACTTTGCAACAGTTCATTAACTTTTTCTTGGGTGATAAGCCCTTCCACTTCATGATCACGAGAAATAACAATCAGATCTTGTCCCTTGCTGAGAGTTAACATTTCCAGCACATGGCTCAGCTGCCGATTGTCGACCATTAAAATATAAGGCGTCTCCATCCAATGTTTCACTTCATAACCTACTTCGCTGCTATGGGCATTTGCAAACGATAATCGATCCATCGGCTGACTCATTTTACCTTCTCCCCTTTGTTTCCGAGCTTATTCTTGGCTGCACGTGCTTTTGATTGCGAAAGTATACATTTAGCCAACAGAAATGAGAGCCACTTCTTTCCCTTGGACGATAGTTGCTTCCATTATATCACTTGATAAAATCTTTATGAGAAACGTTATATGACCTCCTCGTTTCTTATTTTTCTAACCAATGTGTCCTTAGATATTTACAGCCCCCCATTTAAAAAACAGCTCCGGATAAAATACCGAAGCTGTTTTTTAGAGCACTAATGAGTTTGTTTGCCATGCTTAGTTTTGTATATTTTTTAGTGTGATTCGGCCTCGGCCTCTTTCGCAAGCAATAAACAGCCTACAATGCCAGAACGTCCTTCTAATCCAGGTGTTACAATATATGATTCTAAATCATCAGTCGGAACATAGCCTCCCATGAAGGTTTTGAATTCTTCATGAATTAGAGGCAGAAGATGAGGTTGCTGCATCACGCCTCCCCCTAAAATAATCCGTTCTGGTCGTAAAACCAGTGTATAGCTTACGAGGGCCTGGGCTAAATAATGGGCTTCTAAACGCCATACCTCTTCCTTGTCAGCCAATGTTTGAGCTTTAGCTCCGTATCTCGCTTCGATTGCCGGCCCCGCTGCCAACCCTTCTAAACAGTTGCTGTGATAAGGGCACGCCCCTTCGTACTTATCATCTGGATGTTTCTGTACCATAATATGACCCATCTCAGGATGACCATGCCCTTCTAATATGCGGCCGTCAATAATCGCTCCGCCGCCAACACCTGTACCTACCGTTAAATACAGGCAGCTGTTCAGACCTTTGCCGCTTCCTTTATGATACTCACCATAAGCAGCAGCGTTTACATCAGTCGTCCAGGCCACCGGCACGTTATAACGTTCTGCCACATCCTGGCGCAGCGGATAATTCCCCCAATTCGGTTTTGGGGTCGAGGTAATGTAACCATACGTATCGGAAGATGTATTCACGTCTATTGGACCAAACGAGCCAATTCCAATGGATCGCAGTGAAAACTGATCAAAAAACGCAAATACTTCTTTCATTGTTTCAGGTGGTGTTGTTGTCGGGATTGTAACGCTATCCATTATGTCAAACGTATCAGGATTGGCGACACTACATACAAACTTTGTACCACCTGCTTCAATTGCTCCATAAACCATGCTTAGCAACAACCTTTCCTATTCGATTTCACTTCTGTATGTAAGAGGTTTTCTTTCCTCAAATCAAAGCGCTCCCTTCATTTTATACTGCTATGCTGAGACTTTCAATTCACCTATGCCGGCACATCTTTTCATAGGCTCACGCAGTAAAAAAGCAGAGGCTTTTATTTTCAGTATCTACTTTCCTTTTAACGATATCCTGTTCTACTGCACACTTCCTGTTTTATTCGTTGGATCAGAAGCGAAAGACATACCCTTCATGAACATAGAAAACCAAGCCTCCTACAAGGAACACGTCAAACGGGTCAATGACGAGGGAGCATTCATTCCCGGAATTTGGTAGCCTGAAGATGAGGAAGAGAGAAGAACGATGCAATTTCCTTTTCCAAGCTCTGAGGGGGGAGCTGCATACAAAAGATACCCAATAAGTGGATTCTAGCGTGTTTGATATAGAGAATAACTTTAAAGAGTTATTCAGCTAATTATGAGAATCATCATCTATTTTTTTAGGCGCTGTCTTTGTACTAGTACGCCCATACATGACATTAAAGCTACAACGAGTAAAAACACCCATCGCATGGACTCGTCTAAATCAGTCAAAACCGTAATTGGCGCCAACCTGTTGGTGAGCAGATTATTAAAATAACTATTTAAAAAGACAAAACTGTAAAATAGAAAGAAACCAGTAATAGCACCTGCTACAGCGCCATTTTTATACGGGGGCGCAGGAGTGAATTTTAGTAAAATGCAGCCGGCAATGATCAATAATATTTGGATTTCGTGCTTATTAAGTGCTCCGTCTATTAGTAAATCTATCAAATTACTAAACCAAATTACCCCGATAGTAACGAATAATAGTGCTTTAATGTTCCAATCGTTCCATTTTAAATAAAAAGTAACAAATAAGACGATAAAAATGACTGGCGACAACGCCAGGATACCTAGTAAATGAATAAGCCCATTAACTTGGCCAGGTTCTTGAAAGAAAATTCGATCAAAAATTGATATGGTCGCGAAAAAACCACACCACCCTATTATTAGCGTTGTACATAAAGCGAGTAATACTCTCACAGTAACCTTCCCTTCGATCATTCCTCTTGTAAGTCCTATCAAGTTGAACGACCAGTCCCGCCGGTTCCTTCAGATAGAGGATTAATTTCATAAAAAAACAGCCATGTACCAACAAGAGATGGCTGTTTTCAATCTCCCACTTATAGTTTTCCGGAACCACGTTCGACAACTGTGGCAAAGCTTATCGTATGTGCTTCTCTTCTCTATCGGATACTTTTTTCTCCACTACGCCACCAACTGCACTTGCAGTGATTAGAAAAAGAAGAGATGGTATAGACTCACCTAAAGGTAGACCAATAATTCCAGCATACAAAACCGTTTCATACCAGTGAGTACTTCCAAGTGCAAAAGGAAGTAACACCGTCACGCTATACCCTAAAGTAAACCCGAGCACAACACCCTTACCATAATCATTCCCTTTATGGCGAAGTAACAGAATAAAAGTAAGTATAGTTACAAGTAGCTGAATTCCCATAAAATCCGTAACAGGAACTCCTAAAAAATGAAGTCCATAGAAGATAAACCACGAAATGAGTCCCGATACCAACAGTTTTTGGACGTGCCAACGCTTGAAATTCCTCAAGAAAACAAACAAGAACACCAGCGAAGCAACTGGTAGTAGGACGAAAAAGCCACCGACCATAAAGCTTCCAACCAGACCAGCTGCAGGATCCGAACCAAATGGAGCAAACCGTTCATACATATTAAGTAAAAAGTAAGCGCTGAAACAAACAAAGTATACAGCTGTCAGCAAAGACGTAAGTAATTTCATCCATTGTTCTCCTTAACATGGTTTAGCAGTAAAGACAAAGCGTAACATACCCCGAAACAAGACAGCAATGAACGGGAACCCAAACATTTCAGTTCATTATTGTATCTCCCGTTTTATAGCGAGAATGATCCTCCCCTAATATCTCATCCTTTAATAGGCGAAGAGGTAGAAAAAGTTTAAGTTTTCTTCTCAGTTTTTTTGGCATATATACTAATACATATATACATTGCAAGCGCACTGTTTTTTTCTGAAAATTCAGTATAGTATCGCTAACTTTGTATAGGGAGGAAAATGAATGGATCGTTCAATTACCCACGCTTTAACTGGTGAAGTGATTACCTTTTTAGAAACTACAGCAGAGACAAATGGTGAATACTTATTGATTAAAGTAGACCTGCCACCTGGAGGTGATGGACCTCTCAAGCATTACCATTTAGCGTTCGAAGAAGCATTTGAAGTGATCGAAGGAGAACTTGAGTTAATCGTAGGAGATGAATTAATCATTTTAGAGGCAGGCGGAACAAGGACCGTACCAAAAACGGTGCATCACCAGTTTAAGAACGCTTCCGTCAATCAGCCAGTTAGCTTTCATGTGAAGATTACCCCTCCCCACGAATTCGAAGATTCTATGCGCATGCTATACGGAATTATTGCAGATGGTGAATCAAACAAAAAAGGGGCGCCAAAAAGCCTTTTGAAATCTGCTTTAATTCTAGACATGCAAGATACTAAACTCACGAAAATGCCTCTCCTGCTGCAAAATTTTCTTTTCAACATACTGGTGAAGAAAGCTAAGAAAAAAGGGATAGAGGCAGAACTGCGGCGTAAATATGTCCCGATCGAAAAACCACCCGAACATGCCTCTTAAATACAGCACCTGCTCTTCTTGCTAAAAAATGAATCTGGTAAAGGCGAATGTTGATAATTTAAAATAAGGTACGCTGTTGAACGTTTTCAACGAGCGCACCTTTTTTATTCTTCATTTCAGTTTGCATTTAGTTATTTGCAGCACCTTTTGATACTTCGCGCACAACATTTGCTGCTACTTCGGTGGCACCTTCATACCCTAAGTCACCGAGTGTAACAACGCCTTCTACCGTACTATTTTCTACTACTAAGAGTCGTTTGATCTGATGCTCCTGCATCAGGCGGGCTGCTTCTTCGACTTCCATGTTTGTCGTTCCAGTGATGACCTTCCTCGTCATAATGTCAGAAGCTTTCACTTGGTCAGAACTCCCTTTTGCCAAGCCTTTTACCACAATATCGCGATCGGTTACCACGCCTACATATTTATCATCTTCTGCCACCGGGACAAAACCTACATCTTCATCTCTCATGTGCTTGGCCAACGTTGCCAAATCATCAGACGAACTAGCTTCTCTTACTTTAGGTGTCATATACTCTTTTACTACACTCACAGTTGAACCACCTTTCTTAAGAGAGTCTTATGGTGCTATTTGTTGTAATTGCCAACTCAATAGATTCTCAAACGTTAATTTGGATGCTGAGCCTTTGTTATGGTTGACCTCAATAGAGTTAAGGCCCGGGCTAAGAGTCACACCATTGTAGTTTAAGAGCATCTATGATGGGCCTTTAGAGTGAGTATATATCGGTTTCTTCTATTATTAGAATGTGTATTAGAAAGCAAATCACTTTTTAATACAAAGTAAATCATGAGAACATTTGTCAAAGATTGTCTACCTTTAATACTCATGCAGGTGGAGCTACATCGATTATCCCATTGCAAACGGCTGTATTTTATTATGTTTTTCACTCCTCTTTAAACAGAAACAATCGCTTTTCTTTGTTTATTCCGCTTTTTCTTCTGCCCCCTGCCATTACTACTTTCTCCCTTACACCTATTTAGAGGGGCGAAATTTTAGGTAGATTGGCCAATCCTTCTCTTTCCTCGTTTTTGTTACGTTTACTATAGATCCAAATATATGAAAGGGTGAGTAGATGAAGAAAAAGACTATTGTCACTAGTGCGGTCGCTGGAGGATTAACAGTTGGTTTAATGCTTTCTAGTTTTGCCTCCACGAGCGAGGCCCACGATTGGCTGGGCGGCGATTTGGACAAGTGGGAAGACGACTATGGAGATATTGATTTTCAAGGTGAAGTAATAGAAGGCGACAAAAATATGAAATTCCTCCACGAAGCGGCTGCAAAGGAGCTTGAGCCTCATGAAGATGGCTATGACATAACCATGGCAGATGTTTACGCTCATCAAGGTTATGCATACACCGGCACCCATGTTTCTGCAGGTAACAATGCAAATGGCGGGGTCCATGTGTTTGATTTACAAGATCCATCCAATCCAGAAAAAGTTGCTCAATTTGCTGACGAAATTCCCGGCACATGGCAGGAAAAAGTTATTGTCAAAACGGTAAACACTCCTGACTTTAGAGGGGACTTAGCGGTCGTAAGCGTTCAGCAAACAGATCGGGATAACCCTGATAGTAAAGGAGGGTTCTTGCTCTATGATGTGACTACACCAGAAGACCCAGAACGGTTAGGCTTTTGGGAAGTGGATAAACGGACGAACGGCACCCATGAATTGTATTTAACAACCCAGGGGAATCGCCCCTTAGTGCTCACTGCTAACCCTTATGCTGATTTCTTTACAGAAGGGGAATCTAAGGATTTCCAATTGGTGGATGTCTCTGATCCTAGCAATCCTGAAACGATCTATGAATTTGATCCTCGTGAATTAGATGAAGTTGAAGAAGAATTTAACGGTTATAATTGGAATGCTCCTGATGGTAATGAACGTCCGGTTTTTGCTCATAGTGCCATTACGAATCAAAACGGCACTAAAGCATTTCTCTCATTTTGGGATTTAGGTACAGTCATTCTTGATATTTCCAACCCAGACAACCCTGAGTATTTGGGGCGCACTGACTTTGCATCTGACCAGCAAGGAGCCGCTCACTCTGCCGCTCTAGCGCGGGGAGGCAATGTCTTAATTGAAACACGAGAGGTTAGTAACCCCACCGTGGATGGATATGAGGAAGGCTACGGCTACACACGCATTTTTGATATTAAAGACCCTTCCAGCCCAGCTCTGTTAAGCGAATTTAAAACAGAATTGGTTGACAATATTGAAGATGGAACCACCTTCGCCAATACAGTTCACGATCCTAAAGTCCGCGGCAACACCCTTTATCTTTCTCACTATGCTGGCGGGGTTCGCGCCGTAGACATCACTAACCCAGCTTCTCCTGAACAAGTCGGACAATATGTACCAGAAGAATCAGATATTTGGGGTGTGTTTGTTGACCGCAACTACATTCTTGCCTCAGATATGGGAACTGGTTTAAAAGTGTTGGAACGCAATAATCGGCAAAATTAACCGAATGTCTATTTAATAAAAAAGCAGGAGCGTTTGCATAGCTCCTGCTTTTTATATTCTCTACCACGGTTCTGCGCGACCAGCCCTTATGTTTCTACTTATCGAAGAATATATTATCGATCGCAAGTATGGAGCGATTAGCAATAATAAAATAAACAGACATTGCCAATAAGACTACATCTAATTCATACCCACCTAAGAAACCTTCAGGAAGCTTTGCAATGAGTATAGCCCCCACCATTATAAAAGCAAATAAAACAGCTACGGCACGTGTCCCAATTCCTGCGATCATCGCTATTCCACCAATTAACTCAATAAGCGCTACCACGTACCCTAAGAAACCAGGGATGCCTAAACTATCAAAATGAGCAACGGTCTGGTCAATTCCTCCTGTGAATTTATCTAATCCATGAAGGAAAAAGGTAAAACCTAGCACAAGTCGTAAAATCAGCGCGCCCAATTCATGTCTTCTCAACATACCGGTCACTCCTTGTTTTTCAATATATGATTAACGTATTAGTTACGTTATATAACTGTTGGAGTTGAACCTTCTTTAACTGAACAAGGCTTAGTTAGTGTATGAATACATTAGCAATGAAAAAGGAATCCTCCCACGATTAAAAGCCAATTGTTTAATGAAAACAATCGGCTTTTTCTACTTTTATACGTAATTCCACCGTGAACGAATAGAAATAGTGCGTCCTTTAAACACAAAGGGCATGGCCTAGCACCCATGTATTTTAGCAAATAGCACTGGCTCTTATATGAATGTTGACTGTTTCTTTTCTTGTTGTTCTATTATATATCTTAGACCAGCATGGGAGTCGCTGAATGTAAGAGTATTTTTTAACTCCTGTATGGTCAGGGCAAGCTGTGGTTTGATACCTACTATAATGCACTCAACCCCTATTAATTGCAGACAATCATACAACTTTTGAAGGTTATAGCGAACACTCTCGTCGAAACGATCTATACCGTTTAAGCTGATGATGGCATATTCGATGCCGTTTGACGCACATTCCTCCAGCACGGTTGCTATAACGGTTTCTCCCCTGGCCGCATCTAATTCACCGATTAATGGTAAAGCTATCGTTTTCTCCCAGATTTTTAGTATTGGCACCGACAATTCTTCGATTAATTTCTCCCGTTTCTGTTCTTCTTCTGCCTGCGAGGTGACATCCATCAGCATAACCATATATCCTTCAAATTGCTCGTCCTGATTCGCATTTTTTATAGGAGTGATTACAATATCAGCATAAAATTGGCCTCGAATATTAATTCTCGCTCGATGGCCGTCTTCTAGATTGCCCATCAACTGGCGCTGGCGCTCAGGCTTTGTATGGAAGTCATCCATATTTAAACCAATCATATCCTCCGCCTGGGTGAGACCATACAACGGGGCAATAGCGTTCATTATTTCAATTGCTTTCTCATTCATCCAGATCACACTAAATTCGTTATCAGCGATAATAATATTTTCTCCGATGCTATTTAAAGCATCTGTGCCTGATATATGAATAGGGAGTTGTGAATTCATTCAACATGCCACCTTTAGAGGGAATTAGTTATTCAAATAGTAATATACTTCACTCATTGCTAAAAGCGGATTGTATGTAGTCCTGACCCCAGGCTCGTAATATCTTGGCGACAGGTCATACTAAAATAAAGCAAATTCAAAGCCTTCTCTTCGAATGGTGTCAATGAGTTGTGGAAGTACTGTCAACGTTTGTTCTAATTCATGGAGGAGGATTATAGAACCGGGTCTGCAATGGCCCACCACGTTAGCAACAATCCTCTCAGGGGTGTGCTTATTTTCCCAGTCGCAGGCTGCGATTTGCCACATCACAGGGAGTAAACCTAACTCTTTTAAAATATCCATTGTTTCTTCATTATATTGACCATAAGGCGGTCTGAAATAGTGAACATTGTCGCCTGTAATTTTTCGTATTTTATCTACACTCGTTTTAATCTGCTTATACTGTTCACTTTTCGGTAATGTTGTTAAATTCTTATGGTTATGAGCATGAGAGGCGATCACATGCCCTTCCTGAATCACTCGTTTCCAAGGCCTTTGTTTATATAACAACCTTGACTGCCAGAAGAATACCGCAGGAACTTCTTTTTCTTTCAAAACATCTAATAGCGGATGGAGCTTCCGGCTAGGACCGTCATCAAACGTCAGCATAACTTCTTTTTGCGCAGGTCTAATTTGCTTGATATTTTTTATCCATCTGTCATCGTGGAAGTCGTACACGACCTCGTTATCCACTACTCATGGATGGAAGGTTTTTGGAGACATCTTCTCCCTCCTTTTTGCTTGCAGGGAAATTCACATTATACAAGACATACCAACTGCAAGAGAAATCTGCCCTCTATATTATGTAAAACAGTTAACATGTTGAGACGCTTTTTTGTTAACAATCAACTTGAACGCCTCTTCCTTGTAAAACTCAGACGTTGTTTTTCTTGTAAGCCTCCACGCACTTTTCACAAATGCAATGCTTGTTTTTACTCTCTGCAGGAACGAGTTCAAAAATCCCCCGTGGAAACTCTACTCTGTTACACCAGCATTGACCATACTCTACAGTCCGAGCCTGACATTTATTTTCATTTCCGCATAACGGACAATAAATATTAGCCACTCTACTCTCTCCTCACATCTCTAGTTACGTCGAGTATGCCATAAAAGCGATATCGTTGCTTATAGTATATACAAACAAATTTAATAAATGGTGTTTCGAATTGATCACCAACCCATTCTTTGCAAAGTAACCTGTTGTGAAGAGTGAAGCGACAGCCTCATAAAAAGCAGAGGCTACGACGCCTCTGCCTTGATTAATTGTATCCATCGGGCAGCAGGTTTTTGGGGCATTGCCAAAAGACGGGCAGTTGTTACGGGGGCAGCTCACATAGTTAACTTTTATCCATCGTGATGGAAACAAATCCCCGCTTCCCGATTATGTAAAAGTGATTGGCAAGTCTTGTAAGGACCTGAAACCAACGAGATCCTTCCAATTGAGAGCATCTGCAGCAAGCTCAAGGTTTGATGTTCATTGGAGCAGAACTTGGATAGCAATTTGCGCTTCTACTCGAGCCAGGGTTGAGCCCAGACAAAAATGAACATTCTCCCTATCCTCTTCCGGCACGCCTACAATGTCAGATCATTTTGGACGTTTCCCAGCGTCTGATATCTTTTGGTAGCTTGCGGGAGCGTGCTGCGATTTTGAAACTTTGTATCTTTTAAATGGCCAGTGCTTCGTTATATCCGGTGACATACCAGCCTGGATATTTTAATAATGTGGCCTTAGAAACAGGATGTGCGCTCGCAGTTTTTCATACAAAGGAGAAGGGACCTTTCCTAATTAGAATAAAGGTTCTTCTGTATGAGCATCTCTTATCATCTTATCCCCTCCCAATCATGGTAAAAGGCTGTCTTACCAAATTCCAAACCTCTGATAAGACAGCTTCTATGCTTTCTAAAATGCAATCTCAGCCGAAACGATTTTCAGTTATTTTTCTTCTGCTAAACTTGCCTTCATTTCTTCGACCGTCTCTACTTCAAACCCTAAATCGGCTAACATTCTATGATCTGCTGTATCTTCTTGTCCGGCTGTCGTTAAGTAATCTCCTACAAAAATTGAATTGGCTACATACAATCCTAATGGTTGTAAAGAACCGAGATTCATTTCCCGGCCGCCTGCGATACGAATTTCTTTGGTTGGGTTGATGTAACGAAACAAGGCCAGCACTTTCAAACAATAGAGCGGATCCAACTCGTTTACCCCTTCAAGTGGTGTACCGTCAATGGCATGCAAGAAATTGATTGGGATTGAATCTGCATCCAGGGCTTTCAAACTGTAGGCCATATCAATAACATCTTGCTTTGTTTCTTTCATACCTACAATGACACCTGAACACGGAGACATGCCTGATTCTTTTGCTGCACCTATCGTGTTGACTCTGTCATCATACGTGTGTGACGTTGTAATGTTTGAATGGTGGCTTCTGGACGTATTAACATTATGATTGTACCGGTCTACCCCTGCTTCTTTTAGCCGTTCCGCCTGCTCAGGCTTTAACAGACCAAGACAGGCACAAACTTTCAACCCATACGTGTCTTTGATTTCTTCTACTGCTTCAACAACTTGGTCAACTTCTTTAGTTGAAGGGCCCCTGCCGCTAGCAACAATACAGTATGTGCCTATATTTAAATCATTAGCTTGCTTTGCCCCTTCAAGGAGAGTCTCTTTGTTGACCATTCTATAAGAATCAATCGGCGCTTCAGCAATCGAAGACTGAGCACAATAGCCGCAGTTTTCCGGACATAGGCCAGACTTCGCATTCATGATCATATTCAGCTTTACTTTTTTTCCGTAGTGCTGCTTTCTTATTTGAAACGCAGCATGTACAAGCATTAACACATCGTCATCTGGACATTCCAATATAGACAGCGCCTCTGCTCTCGTTAGTTCTTCGTTATGTAACACGCGTTTCGTAAGTTCCATCCAGTGGTTCATATCCCTATATCCCCCATCTGTTTTAAAATTGCTTTCATTCAATCATTACCCAAGAAATCTTCCTCCAGTGGCACTGCGATCCCCCCGCTCCCTTCTATAGCCTCTTTTATTGTAAACCAAATAAATAAATAGGTTAACGATAAAAATGTATGATTTTTCTTTCCGTTTGTCAAATCTTCGTAAATTATCTACATAAAACCATTTTCAATCCTGCACATGAAAAACGGGCTGCCCTTTTTGGACAGCCCCCTTTGTTTCCATAAAAGTAATGGCTCAACTGATAGTACCTTCCAAAGACTAGATGAAAGCACACCCTCCAAACACATGGACCGCCTAATCCTCTTGAGCCACTCCTTCATTTGTTATTACACGCTCAGCACTTCGTTTTTTAAAATATGGATGAATTGCTCTTTCTCTTCTATAAACGGAGAATGAGCACAATGATCAAATGTATAAAACCTTTTCTCCACAGCTTCAATTTTCTCATAAAAGCGCTTTGCTTCGTTGTAGCTTGTTTGATAATCATATACACCCTGCATAATGAAGACAGGTATTTCAAAACGGGGAGCCCAACGCACAGCATCCACTTTTGCCATTGTTTCACTCAAGGCATCATACGTTGCAAAAATCCCCTTTGGCACGTTCAATCGTTCTTTCCCTGAATACGCCTTACACGTTAAGATCTCCTTCATTCCTTGCCACTGAGAATAGCCTGTCTGCATAACACCTCCTCCGTATTTATTTAAATACGTGGTTATTTCTACCGTGTCAGCAACTAACGCTCTCCTTGCGTCTTTGCATTGTAAGACATCCCCGTTCCTCTTTGTTCCCAGTAACAAACGGTGAAGTCCTCTGCCCAATCAAGGCCTGACTGCTTAATCATGGCATACTGCGGAAAACCAGGCCCACCATGCAAAAACAAGAGAACCGGATTTGCCTCATCCGTTGACTCAATAAACATACCAAATCTATGCCCTTCAATTTCTACATACTCTTTTATCAACTGCTCATTTCGTTTATCGTTCATTTCTTCCCCCCTTTAAGGTTACTTCCATATCGACCTATACTTTTTCTGATATTTGGTTTCCTCTACATTCTCAATTAACATAAGCGCTGTTTCTTTAATGCTTTCTTCTTGCAAATAATCATATAAATATTTCAAATTCTGGATTATATCTGAGCGAATGAGGGTATAGTTTTTTTCAACGGTGCAAGTTTGGAAGCGATCGACCATATAGTGCATAACGAGCTCTTTTTGTTCTGGGCCAGCTAATCCTACCTTCCAAATTGATTTTAGGCTATGTCTAGCTGTTACGAATTTTTCATCTTTTGTCACCTTCCATAGTTTTGAAAAATCACGCAACATTCTATTTTCCGGGTCACTTTTAGCTAAATTCGCCAGGTATTGAGCAGCTCTTGCCCGCTGATGATTATCTTTATCTGATAAATCTTCTATTAGCTGGTCCCAAATGTCATAAGCCCAATCCACTTTTTGTTCGGTTGCTGCTAGAAGATGCTGATACGCCTCATATTGCTCTTGTTTATCAGTTGATTTTGATTTCTCAAATTCATGTTTTATGTTTTCATCCATGATTCAACTCCTCGCTTTCCGTTTGTTTACTACTGTTTTCATTTAGTACTATATTTTATTTCGTCTTGAATCCTGGTTTTCCTTTGTTTTCACCCGTTCTTTATGTTCGTTAACCATTACGTTCCGTCCTTATACCAAACCGTTTTGATTTTTACGTGCAATATTTCTCATAAACATCATATAGAAGTGAGGTAAAGGTCGTTTTCCAACTAGTTGTACTCTTACTTTCGCTAGCATTTATAGATAAAAGTTCATATAACTATACCAAATACGGGTCCGGGAGTGTAACTTTTAACGTACTCTTAAGCTACCGTTATTATCCCTGTTAATGCAGATTAGAAGAAATTTAGGATTTTCATAAGTTAAAATTCTTTATGTTTCAGCAACAATTTATTATAATGATTACATAATAATAATTATCGCCTAACAATTTATCGCTTTTAACATTTGGTGGCATAATTATTTGTTAAATTAATTTAGCAATGAAAGGGGAAAGACATATGGACACTAAAGGTAATAATAACTCTGGAGGATGCCCGTTTAGTCACGCAAGCAATACGAGCAGCAGCTCCAGCGGTACAACAAATCAAGACTGGTGGCCAGAACAATTAAACTTAAACATTCTACATCAGCATGATAAAAAATCGAACCCTATGGGTGAAGACTATGATTATGCGGAAGAATTCCAAAAGCTAGACTATGATGAGCTTAAGAAGGATCTGCACGAGCTAATGACAACGAGCCAGGATTGGTGGCCTGCGGATTACGGACATTACGGGCCATTCTTTATTCGTATGTCTTGGCACTCAGCTGGTACGTACCGTACAGGTGACGGCCGCGGCGGTGGCGGCACTGGTTCACAGCGCTTTGCTCCACTTAACAGCTGGCCGGATAATGGAAACCTTGATAAAGCACGGCGTTTGCTATGGCCGATTAAGCAAAAATACGGTAACAAACTATCTTGGGCCGACTTACTCGTGCTCGCAGGGAATGTAGCGATCGAATCCATGGGTGGAAAAACGATTGGATTTGGTGCAGGACGTCCTGACATCTGGCATCCGGAAGAAGATGTTAACTGGGGACCTGAAATGGAATGGCTCGGTGACGAACGTTACAGAGGCGACCGTGAGCTTGAAAATCCGCTTGCTGCCGTGCAAATGGGTCTTATCTATGTAAACCCGGAAGGTCCAAATGGTGAGCCAGATCCTCTGAAAAGTGCTCATGACATTCGTGAGACCTTCAGGCGCATGGGAATGACCGACGAAGAAACGGTTGCACTCACTGCAGGTGGGCATACATTTGGTAAAGCACACGGTGCAGGAGATGCCGAGGAGCATGTTAGTGCAGAACCAGAAGGCGCCCCTCTTGAGGCCCAGGGTCTTGGTTGGGGCAGCACGTACGGCAGTGGCCACGGGGCTTACACGATCACGAGTGGAATTGAAGGAGCTTGGACGCCTACTCCAACAACGTGGGACAATTCCTACTTTGAGCTGTTGTTCGGATACGAGTGGGAGCTAACGAAGAGCCCTGCCGGTGCCAATCAATGGAAGCCAGTTAATCCAAAAGAAGAGGATCTAGCTCCAGATGCAGAAGATTCCTCTAAACGTGTGGAAACGATGATGACGACTGCTGACATGGCCCTCCGTATGGACCCAGACTTCGAAAAGATTTCCCGTCATTTCTATGAGAACCCTGACGAGTTTGCAGACGTCTTTGCCCGTGCTTGGTTTAAACTCTTGCATCGTGACATGGGTCCTCGTGACCGTTACCTTGGACCAGAAGTTCCTGAGGAAGAGTTTATCTGGCAAGACCCTGTTCCAAAAGTTGATTATGAATTGACAGATGCAGAAATCGAAGAATTGAAAAAGAAACTATTAGACTCCGGACTTACCATCAGTGAACTCGTAACAACTGCTTGGGCTTCCGCCAGCACGTTCCGCGGTTCCGATATGCGTGGAGGCGCCAATGGTGCACGCATCCGTCTTGCTCCACAGAAGGATTGGGAAGTGAACCAGCCGGAACAGCTTGAAAAAGTATTGACTGTACTAGAAAACATTCAAAGTCAGCTAGATAAAAAAGTAAGCATTGCCGATTTGATTGTATTAGGTGGCAGCGCGGCAGTAGAAAAAGCTGCACAAAATGCCGGCTTTGACGTAAAGGTTCCGTTTGCCCCAGGACGCGGTGATGCTACAGAAGAGCAAACAGATGCAGAGAGCTTCGATGTACTAGAGCCTTACGCTGATGGCTTCCGCAACTATCAGAAGAAGCAGTACAGCGTAAGTCCAGAAGAACTTCTAGTAGACAAAGCCCAGCTCTTGACGCTTACAGCACCAGAAATGACCGTTCTTATTGGCGGTATGCGTGTGCTTGGCACGAACTATGATGGCACAGAACACGGTGTCTTCACGGATCGCGTCGGTACGCTTACTAACGACTTCTTTGTGAACCTTCTAGATATGGGAATCAAATGGGAGCCTGCAGGAGATAACCTCTATGAAGGACGCGACCGTCAGACAGGTGAACTGGTCCGTACAGCAACTAGAGTCGACCTCGTATTTGGTTCAAACTCCATTCTACGTTCAATGGTAGAAGTTTACGCTCAAGATGATAACCAAGAGAAGTTTGTGCGTGACTTTATCGACGCCTGGGTCAAAATCATGAATGCAGACCGTTTCGACCTGGATAAAGCTGAGCTAAAGAAAGCACAACTAACAAGTAATTAAGATAGTGAACGGCCGCCAATACAATTGGCGGCCGTTTTTATTGTGGTACCTTTTTTTGGTGCCTGACCCCCGTCATTAAAGCGGCGGGGGGCAGGCACCATGTTTGTTCATCACCACGCTCTCTATCTTTTTTCTATCTTCATTCGTATGCCGCCTTTTGGGCGCAATGTGATTAGAGGCGTAGCCCGTACGTTTGGATCATTTGAAGCGAGCTTTAAGCGGTGCTCTTTGGCAATGCATGTTAATACAAGTACGGTTTCCATGATGGCAAAGTATTGCCCGACGCAGACTCTTGGCCCGCCGCCGAATGGAAAATATGCATAAGGCGGAACAGAATCCTTCCATCCATCCTCAAACCTTTCAGGGATAAACTCATTTGGCTGCTCGAAGTATTTCTCTTTTCGATGCATGACATATTGACTCATTAAAACCATATCGCCCTTTTTTAATGAATAACCGCCAATATCCACCTTTTCGTCGACCTGCCTTCCAATGACATAAGCCGGTGGACAAAGACGGAGCGATTCATGAATGACATTTTGAGCATAGGGCAGTTGCTGGTAGTGTTCCGGTCTTACTTCGTCCGTTCCAATCACCTGGTCTATTTCCTCGTGCAACTTTTTTTCGGCTTCAGGGTTTTGGGACAGGAGATAAAGAGTCCAAGACAACGCATTCGCCGTCGTTTCGTGTCCAGCTAAAAAAATTGTCATTAATTCATCACGAAGTTGTTTATCAGACATTCCTTTTCCATTTTCTTCGTCTCTTGCCCCCATCAATTTTCCAAGTAAATCGTCCGCCTCCTCATTTAACTCCCTGCGTTTCTCGATAATTTTGTAAAGCACTTGGTCGAGCTCTTCTACAGCGTTTCTATAGGCACGATTTGTTTTGGTAGGAAGCCAAAGTGGCGTAGGGACGATAGAGCGCATTCTTTTTATAGCTGATCTCATCACTTTATCCATTGGTCCGCCGATAATACGGTGTCCTTCATTGAACTCCATGTTAAACATCGTCTTTGAAATAATCCCCAACGTTATATTCATCATTTCGTCTGTAATATTTCGAATGTCTCCCTCTACCCATTCGCGGATATAACCGTTCGTGGTCTCAACCATATCCTCGCCGTATTTACTAATATCCGTTTTCTTAAAGCTTGGCTGGATCAGTCTTCGCTGCTGTAAATGATGGTCCTTCTGACTAGTTAAAAGTCCTTCTCCAATAATTGGCTTTAGCATTGTCAAGTCCCGTGATTTAACGAAATGACGCTGCTTTTTCACTAGCACCTCTTTAATTAAATCAGGATCTGAAATGAAATAAACCTGCTGCGTCGGACCAAATCTAAACCGAGCTACTTCTCCATATTCTTCGGAAACCGTTTGTAAAAATTGGAGTGGATTTTTTTGAAAGTCTTCTAAGGAACCAGAAATCAACTTTCCATGCGGTCCCGGAGGAAATGGCTTCTTCATGGAAATTCCCCTCCTTAGTTAAGGTCTTCCACTCAACGTAGTGTATGAATGCACGATAGACTTGCTTGTATATACGTTGAGAAGCATGAAGAATGCGCACCTGCTGCTCATGCAAACATACAGTTTTGGAACGAGTCCTTTTCATTGTGTATATATATAAAATAAGGGTTCTGTATAAAAATCAGGAATGAAAGGAAGGGTAGCATGACCAAAAGCAGTAAGGGGGAACTAGCAGAACTGTTGGCAACACTTGGGCTTAAATCAGAAGATTATCTTAATACGTACATCAAAAATCTATTAAATCACCCAATAATCGTCGAAAGAACCAACGCTCGTTTGGAAACTCATGCTGAGCGCCTAAAGACGTTGCAGCACTATACCGAAATACTAGCACAGCAGCTGAACGTGCCAACCAAGCAGGATGTTGCAAATGTAGCCAAGCTGGCGAGGCAAATCGAAGAGAAATTAGATGAGTTGGAGGAAAGACTGCTTATTTTAACAGAGGAGGAAAATGGAAAGTTTCATGAAAAGCCAGAGGGTCCCAGGCTGGTAAAAGATGAGGCAAAACCGAGATACAACCGAAGCAAACTGGACCAAAATTCTGCGCGAAAGCTGCTGCAAGAAAAGCACTCCCATGACAATGGCGACCCGCAAGCTCTGCAAGAAGCCCTGCATCACCTCAGGAACAGGAGGCAGTAAGGTGGGAGGAAATAGAAAGAAACTCAGTAAATTAAACCGCCTTCTGCCTCCTGAGGGGATCGAATCCAAAGTCGGGCGCACCCCAAAAACAGCCATTTGGAAGCTGAACAAAACTACTCTATGGTATTACCCGGCCAAAAACAAAAAGTATGACACTCCCTTATTTCTCATCTATTCATTAGTAAACCGCTCCTATATTCTTGATTTAAAACCTGGCATGAGCATGATTGAAGCGTATGTGAATGAAGGCTATGACGTGTATCTTCTCGATTTTGGCGTTCCAGGATATGAGGACTGGGATGTAACCCTGGATGATTATATAGCCAAGTATATTCAAAAAGCGGTGCGACGCAGCTTGTATCACTCCGGTGCAAAAGAAATAACGATGGTCGGCTATTGCCTCGGCGGCACGCTGGCAGCAATCTATGCCGCCTATAAGAATGAGGCAATCAAAAACCTGGTGTTGATTGCTCCTCCGCTCGCTTTTGATAAAACGCCTATCCCAACGGAATGGGAAGAGGGATTCAAAAAAGGAAAGCTCAATCTTGACCATGTGATTGACGAGTACGGTACCATACCGGCTAAATTTATGGAATTTGCGCTGCGCTTGGCCGTTTCTCCCGTCAGTTACAGCTCCTACATTTCCCTCTTGCAAAGGCTGGACGACAAAGACAAGGTGGAAAAATGGCATTTATTTAATCATTGGCTGAAAGGACACATCCCTTTTGCCGGTCAGACCTTAAAACAATTATTAAATGAGTTGGCCATTGAGAATAAGCTGATTAAAAATGAACTGAGGATTCATGGCGTTCCTATTCATCTCTCAACTATAAAGAGCAATTTGCTGGTCATCTCAACCACTCATGATGAAATTGTGCCGGCAGAACTAATTACACCGATTATGCCACTGGTTTCAAGTCAAGATAAAACCTATAAACAGATAAAAGGAGGCCACGTTACCCTCGCAATGAAAGGTAAACTTCCAGACTTCCTGAACCAATGGCTGAGCGAGAGGTCGTAGATAGGAGCAGGAAGGGTTTTTTTATTAGGCCGCTTGCTAGAAAGTGGATGGCTGTAGAAAAGAAAGGACATCCTTTTCTACACCGCAGGCGCCCGTCTTCCGCGGGCAAGGCACGGCCTAGCTTATTCGGGGGGACACACTGCGAGGTCGAGGGCTTTCTTTTTCCGCTGCAGTCACCTTCTTATACAAAGCTGCTAAAATTATTATATGAACACCTGCCTACGGGATAAAAAGAACCTTATGTTAAAATAGACATTCATAGCATGATAACTTATACCCTAAGCAGCTCAGGAGTGAACATCAATGGACAAAAAAGACATAGCCGGGATACGCAGGCAATTGAAAGTGGACAATGATTTACTAAAGATCTCCGATATATTCAACGTTTACGTCATGAAGGAAGCGACGGACATTTATCATCACCAGAGCCAGCCGTTCGAGATGCTCGATCGGGATCAACAGGAGCTTTTCATGAACAATTTCAAGAAATTGCTGACCGGTCAGCTGGATGAAAAATTATTTGAATTGAAATTTCAGCGTGACGTAGAAAATTCCAGTCAGTTTATCCTACATAAAGGGCTTTTAAGCAGTGACGTAGAGGACTGGAAGGAACAAATGCTTCTCATGACACAAAAAATGATCGAAGACCAGCCGTATGAAACGGATACAGTCATCACCTTCATTCGCGCCGAATACTTAAAGCCAACGAAACGCCGGAACGAAGAAACGGAAGAAAGCGAACGGGACGCCGTTTACTCTAACCCGTTTATTCTTTGCAGCATCAATAAAACGGAAGAACCGAAAAAAGAAATTCACTTCGACTATATCGAAAAGACATTCAAATACAAAATTGAGGCAGACCCAGTTATTGATCTTAAAAATCCATTGTCAGGTTTTCTTTTCCCTTCCATTACTGACGGCGCTGCAGATGTGAATCGTGTTCTCTATGCGGCAGGCAAAGCCAATGCCCCTGATGACCGATTCATCGAAGACGTATTGAACGGAGAAGACATTATGACCGCAAAAGAAGATAAAGCGGTATTCGAGGAAGTCGTAAAAGACGTCGTCGGAGAACAGGTTAACCCTTCCACCCTCGCCAATGTATATGGCGAAATCAACCGCGTCGTCGAAGAACATGAAGAAGAAACGCCGCCAACCCTCGACTACAAAGACGTCGAGCGCGTTCTTAACCAGGGCGGGGAACAAGTCGACGCAGAAACAGTAAAAAGCGCTTTCCAGCGGGTGACCGATAATGAAAGCTATGAATTGAAAGCAAGTAGCATCGTCCCCAAATATAACTCCAAGTCAATCAAAATCAACACCAAAATCGCCAATATCTCGATCAGCCCCCAGGACCTTGAGTACGTCAAGCAGGTCAACTACCAGGGCAAGCGCTGCATTATGATTGAAGTGGAAGAAGATGCTGAGGTTGACGGCTTTAAAATGCTGCCGGAAGCGTATACTGAATGAATGCACTCCTACTGACCCTTTTACGATTCAATAGACACAAACAAGTGGAGGTCCCACCTCAGTGAGCAGGTTTTACTCATGAGGACTGGAACGTAGTCCGCAGCAAGCGAGCATATTCCAACGGCGTCTGCCACGAAATGACTTATAGAACCTTCCTTCTCAATTATCTACCCTAATTGATTATGAGACGGTTAATAGCAACCTCTCTACCTGCAGAAAAAGAAGGAGCTGTCTCAAAATCCTTTTGAACGTAGTAAAAAAGGGAGCGGGTGCGCAGGCATGCTCTTCCTTTGCGCAGTGACGGACTAGCGGTACGCAGTGACGGGGACGGAGTGCGGAGTCACGGCTCATTAGTGCCGCGTGACGCTATATTGGTGCGGAGTTACGTTATTCGAGTGCGGTGTCATGAGCATTGAGTGCCGTGTCACGTCAATGAGTGCGACGTCGCGATTTTCCCATGCTGTATTTGCGATATGGCAGCGGAGCCAAACAAAGGGGCTGCCCTTATTGGACAGCCCCTTCTATGTTTTTATTTAGAAAAAGACTTAAACTCTTTCTAATATCTTTACTTCTTCCTCAAGGTCCTCAGCTTCATCCGACACAGTTTCGCTTAGACCTAGAGCTTGTGCTGTTGAGGCATGAATGTCGTCCAAAAGCTCCGGGTTTTCCATTAGTGATACACCATAAGAAGGAATCATTTCTTTAATTTTCGCTTCCCATTCGTTTATATGCTCCGGGAAGCATTTTTTGAGGACCTCGAGCATAACGTGAACGGCGGTAGAAGCCCCTGGAGAAGCGCCGAGTAATGCGGCAATCGAGCCATCCTCAGCCGTAACTACTTCCGTGCCAAATTGAAGTGTTCCTTTGCCGGCATCTGTATCTTTGATCACTTGTACACGTTGGCCTGCTACGACTAAGTCCCAATCTTCACTTTTGGCGTTCGGGATGAAGTCACGTAACTCTTCCATTCGCTGTTCTTTTGACAACATCACTTGCTGCATCAAGTATTTTGTCAGGCCCATCTCCTTAGCGCCAGCTGCCAACATCGTAACTAGATTATTTGGTTTTATCGAAGTGGCTAAGTCGAACATGGAACCCGTTTTTAAGAACTTGGGAGTGAAGCCGGCAAATGGGCCAAATAACAATGATTTTTTATTATCGATATAGCGTGTATCAAGATGCGGAACGGACATTGGTGGAGCGCCAACTTTAGCTTTGCCGTACACTTTTCCGTAATGCTGCTCTATAACATCTGGATTATTACATGACATAAACAGCCCGCTGACAGGGAATCCTCCCGTATGTTTCCCTTCAGGAATACCGGATTTTTGCAATAAATGCAGGCTTCCTCCTCCGGCTCCGATGAAAACAAACTTTGCAGTGACTCGGTCGACAGTTCCGCTGTCCAGATCCTGGACTTTCACTTCCCACTTCCCGTCACTCGTACGCTTCATGTCTTGCACACTGTGTTTGTAGTTTATTTCAAAGTTTTCACTCTCTAAATGGTGAAACAACTTCCGTGTTAAAGAGCCAAAGTTAACATCTGTGCCATCATTGATTTTTGTAGCAGCTACCGGTTCAGTAGAGGTGCGTTCTTTCATAACGAGCGGAAGCCACTCCAGCAATTTTTGCGGATCATCAGAAAATTCCATCTCTTTAAAAGGAGGCGTGTTTACCATTGCTTCATAACGCCTTTTTAAAAATGCTATATTTTCCTCTCCTTGAACGAAACTCAAGTGAGGCATTTTCATAATAAAGTCCTGTGGATTATGTATCCGTCCACTGTTTACGAGATAAGACCAAAACTGCATAGAAACTTGAAACTGTTCATTAATTTTTAAAGCTTTATTAATATCTACGGACCCGTCCGGACTTTCGTTCGTGTAATTCAGTTCACACAATGCCGCATGTCCCGTCCCCGCATTATTCCATTCATTGGAACTTTCCTCGCCGGCGTTATCCAACTTTTCAAATACTTTAATTTCCCATTCTGGTACTAATTCTTTCAAAAGACTGCCTAACGTCGCACTCATAATTCCAGCACCAATTAACATAACATCTGTCTCAGTTCGTCTGTCGCTCATTGTCATCCTCCCTTACATAGCCCTAAGAATTACAGAAAGAATGTATGCGGTTTCTTAGGTGATACAACAAAACAGAACGAACCTAAGAAAACGCTATTTCTGGGTCAACTACAGTTTATCATTAATCTGTGTAAATTAAAATATAAACTGTTATAGAATAGTATGAAAATTCAATTAAGTATGTCTAATGAATCCTCACTTCAGTGTTTTTGTTCAAAAGAAAGCATTAATACAAGCCGGAATTCCACTCATTTGCTGACATAAATTTTTCTAAGGCTCTTTTAAATTTGGAGGGGACGCAACTCCAGCTTATTCCGTAGATGGCCACATTCCGCTACAATCAATATAATGTTCGCTTTTGATACTCATAAAGTCACTTATGAAATTGATTCTGATCGGAAATAATGACACTACTTATATACCAACTGGAGATGCTGCGGATTTCATTTTGCCTCACACTACGCAGGGGGAATCACTATGTTCTTTTTTAAAAACTACGAACAAAGCATTTGGCAATTGCCGATAAAAGAAAGATATGAAAAAGAAGACGTAATGACGGAACGTTTCCTGTTCGGAAAAGATAACAAGTTAGAAATATACTGGGCGCCGTTTGAATACATAAATCCAGACGCAAACGTTATAATCCTCGGAATTACACCGGGATGGACGCAGATGCAGTTAGCGTTTAACTATGTTCGAAAAAACATTGGTGCTGAAGAAAGAAAAACCATGCTGCGCAATGCTAAAAAACAGGCAAGCTTCGGCGGAAAAGGAATTAGGAACAACCTGATTGAAATGCTTGATGGAATAGAACTGAATAAGCGCCTGCACATTCAAAGCTGCGCGGAGCTCTATGCAGATAAGAATCATCTTCTCCATTCCGCTTCTGCGCTTAGATATCCGGTATTTATCAATCAAAAAAATTATACGGGCTCCAATCCTCCGATGCTGAAACACCCTTTACTTTCAGAAATGATTTACGAACTCTTAGTACCCGAGCTACATGAAGTAAAACACGCCGTCATTATTCCAGCAGGCAAAGCCGTTTCCAACATGTTGAGTGACTTAGTAGAAGAAGGCAAAATTCACAACAAACCGATTTTGTTTGATTTCCCCCACCCGTCCGGCGCGAACGGCCACCGCAAAAAACAATACGCCGAAAAGAAAGAGCAATTTAAACAGCAGTTAAAGGAACATTTCAATTAAAAAACAGGAGTATTTAATTCTGAAAAGGGTTTTCGGGTTTACGTTACCCCAGCACTGTAGACCCCTATTAATGAAGAAAGCACTTGTGATCCTCCTCTGAAGGAGTGCACAAGTGCTTTCTTCGTTTTCTTATTTTCCCCTTTACCAATCAATCGATCAGCCTGTGTTGCGGAGGCCGGCTGCAATTCCGCTGATGGTTAATAATACTTCAGTTAAGAGATCGTCTTGTTGTTCGTCGGAATCACGCATGCTCTGAATAAGCTCAACTTGCAAGAAGTTTAGCGGATCCACATAAGGATTGCGCAGGTGAACCGATTCTTGGATATCCGGTGTGTGATCTAATAACTCTTCATTACCTGAGATGTTTAACAACATCTCTTTCGTCTTGTTATATTCATCTTTAATATCCTGGTAAATCCGTTCACTCAACGTTTCATCCTCTACTAGCTTTGTATATTCCTTAGCTGTTGTTAAATCTGCTTTCATAAGAGCCATTTGCAGGTTATTAATCGTGGAATGGAAAAATGGCCATTTTTCATACATGTCTTTTAGAAGCTCCATATTCTCTTCACTTTGTGCAGCAAAGTGACTTAACCCGGAGCCCGCTGCGTACCAGGCCGGGATTAAATGGCGGGATTGGGTCCATGCAAATACCCATGGAATCGCGCGTAAGTTTTCAAATTGATTACTGTCCTTACGTTTCATCGGCCGTGATCCGATGTTCAGGTCTGCCAGCTCACCTAAAGGGGTCGCTTGATTAAAGTAGGTTAAGAAATCTTTGTCTTCAAACACGAAAGAGTGATACTTCTCTAACGCTTGTGTTGAAATTTCCTCCATCGCTTCTTCCCAGGCATGTTCTCTAAAATGATTTTCCTCCGATGTTTTCGACACATGAGCAGAAGTCTCTAACAAGGTAGAAGCGCCCTGTTCTAAACTTCGGTACGCAATATCTTCTAATAAATAACGGGAAGATAACACTTCTCCTTGTTCAGTAATCTTCACCCCGTCTCCTAACGTTTCCGCTGGCTGGGACAAAATACTCCGGTTCAATGGGCCGCCTCCACGACCTAATGAGCCGCCACGACCATGGAAGAACTTCAACCGGATGTCGTAGGCTTTTGCCATCTCATGGATCTCTTGCTGCGCTTTATACAGCTTCCAGTTTGCCGTTAACGTTCCTCCGTCTTTGCTTCCATCTGAATAGCCCAACATGATTTCTTGAGAATTTCCCCGCTGCTCCAGGTGCGCACCATACACATCCATTGAAAATAACCTCTTCATGATTTCCGGGCCGGCTACCAAATCATCAATGGTTTCAAGTAACGGGGCCACCGTTATTTCACTTTCAACACTTCCATCCGCATGCTGGCGGTAGATTCCTAATTCTTTGGCAAGAACGAGGACTTCTAAGAGGTCACTGGCTGATTGGGTCATGCTGACAAGATAAACTTCAATGGAACGCTGGCCAAACTCCTCATGCGCTTTTTTAATCATTTCAAAGACTTCAATGACACTTTTCGTCTCTTCTGAGTACTCTTTTCCTACGACTAGCAACGGGCGTGGATCTTGCAAAACGTCATTGAGGACGTTAATCTTTTCCTCTTCGGAAAGAGCTGAATAATCTTCAGAAATATTGACAGCTTTTAATATTTCCGTAATCGCTGTTTCATGCTCTCCACTGTGGTTTCTAACATCTAACGTAGCCAAATGGAAACCAAACAATTGCACCTGACGAATTAATTTATGCAGCATTTTCAACTTATGGTGGGCAGGTTGGTGTTGGTCCACACTTTCTTTAATGAGTAATAAATCATTATGCAGTTCTTCAGAAGATCGGTAACCAACCTCTGATTTTCCTGCGTGGTGCAACCGTTTAATAATCACGGCAAATTTGCGGCGATAGATTTCGTTTTCAACAGACCAAACTTCGTCCTCATCTAAATAGAGCTTCTCGTCTTCTTCGACGGACTTGACTAAGCGCTCACTCACCTCAACACGTGTTGTCGAATGACTGAACCTTCTCATTAACTCCACAAGGACTTCATCATACTTTTTAATAACCAATTTTCTATGTTCTTCAAGTGTCTCCCATGTAACATCAGGCGTTACAAATGGATTCCCATCACGGTCGCCACCGATCCACGACCCAAAGCGGAGGAAGTTGGGAACGTCCCACTGCGTGTTTGGGTAATGTTCATCCAGCTGATCTTTTAATTCTTGATGAATATCCGGAAGCACATCAAATAACGTTTCATCAAAATAATAAAGACCATTTTTCACTTCATCCATAACGGTTGGCTTACGATGGCGCAACTCATCCGTTTGCCATAGAGACGTAATTTCATTAAATAAACTCTCATCCAACTTCTCTTGTTCTTTTTTCGTTAAAACCGCACGATCAAATTCCCGAAGGATGGTTGAAATTCGTTTTTGTGTTTCAAGGATGGTACGCTTTGTTGCCTCGGTTGGATGGGCAGTGATCACGAGTTCAAGCGACAAATCAGCTAGCACACGCTGGATCACATCTTCCGAGACATTATTTTCTTTCAGAGCAATGACCGAACTTTCAAGAGAAAATGGTTGAACCCCTTCATCATCCTCAAGTTGATACTCTCGTCTACGCCGGATGCGGTGATTTTGTTCCGCTATATTTACAAGGTGAAAATAAATAGCAAACGCCCGGATGACTTGCTGGCGCATCGGCGGCTCCAGGCTGTCAATCTCTTCTTTAATGGCTTGATACGTCTCTTCATCATGATTTTTCCTTAAATCAATCGTCATTTTACGAATGGATTCTACTTTATTTAAAAGCTCCGTTCCGCCCTGGTGGACGAGGATTTCACCCAACATATTCCCAAGTTTTCTTACATCTTTTCTTAAAAGTGAACTTCCCTCATCGACTTTCTGCATCATAACAACTCCTTGTATAAACATCTAAGACCGATCCGGGACACCCTTTGCCCAGCGTGGCCGGTCTACGTCCTTCAACTCAAAAATATTCAAAATTTAATAATTAATATTCTCCATCATAACGAAAAGTCGAATCATGATCAAATTAGATGCTTCAGTAGATTTTTCCAAGAACGGAGGTCAAAACCTAAGAGATGAAGCGAGCAACATCGTCCCGAAACAACATTCATAATCAATACATAAAACACCACTATCTCTGTGAACTGGCCCAGGGAAATGAGACAAGAAAAAACACCTATGCTGCCACGGTCCTGTATTCAACAGGGGTGTGGCAGTTTAATTTGGAAAACGGTCGTATATAGTTGTAATAATACATGTAATTTACTACTTTTTCTATTACAATAGTAGATGTAAGGGTCGCTCTTAATTGAGTGGCGAATTCTTCCGACTTTAGCGAGGAATGGAAGGATTCTATGACGGCATTATCAAAGCAATTGCCTTTGCGGGACATGCTTGTGATGATGCCGTTTTCTTTTGCTAATGCCTGAAAGGCATAGGACGTATATTGAGCTCCTTGATCACTGTGCAATATGACCCCATACGTATCTCTCCCATTACATGCCTCGCGCAACGTTTCTAAAACAAAATCCACGCTCTGTGAATCACTGATTTTATAAGCGATGATTTCGTTGTTATATAGGTCCATAATCGTTGATAGATACTGCATCCTGGGCCCGTAAGGTAAGTACGTTATATCCGTTACCCACTTTTGATTTGGTTTCTCCGCTTGGAAGTTTTGTTTTAACAAATCAGGAACCACAATCTTACTCTCTCCAGCAATATACTTTTGTCGTTTTACTTTGACACGACACTGGATCTCGTATTTTTGCATCACTTTTTGAACGGTCTTTCGGTTCACCTGAATCTTGTGGTCCTTGTATAAAAGATCTTTCACCGTTCGGTGACCCACACGATGCGAAAGTTGTTTGCAAATGTTAATAATTAATGTGTGAAGTTCGGGCATTTCTCGACTCGCTCTGTTCCTCCATCGATAATAAGTCGGACGCGAAATGTCAAAGCATTGACAGATTTCTGTAACTGTAAAGCGGTCTTTTAAAGATTCAACTACTTCTACAAAAATTTCTGGTACCACTTCCTTTCGATTTCTTGGTACTTTCCCATTAGCTCATCTCTCATTTCGTAATAAGTGACCTTTCGTCTTAATTGAGCTAATTCACTATCATCATCAGGTCCCTTACCGTAGGTATATTGTTTACCAACAGGTTGAGCTAGTCTGTGATCTTCACCCTTTCGATACCATCTCATCCATGTTTTGATCTGAGTTTTACTTTTGATACCGAACTTCTCCATAATTTCTCGATTCGTCCATTCACCTGTCAATTTCAAACGAATCACTTCTTGTTTAACTTCTTCAGGATAAAACTGTTTTTTTACCCATAAAGAAAAACACCTCCTAAAATGTCGATTTAATACTACATACGACTTAGGGGGTGTTTTTTCCTGTCTCATATTATTGGGTCACTCTACTGGCAATATGTTAGCTTTAATTTAGCAGTTACATCATGCTATATACTTATTAAAAAGCATAAATACGACAAATTAATGGCAGATTACAACCGAGAAAAGAAAAAGATAAACTATTTGCGAAGTCAATTATAGGAATATTTAGAAGGGAACAAGTTATCGACAACTTCTCCCCAACGTTTTATAAACACAACTTGTCTAAACTAATTCCACAATTTTTGATACGGTTCACCGTACCGGTTTGTAGGGTAAAATAATAAGGCAGGGGGACGAACAAATATTGACGGCTCGTCCCTACTTTGCTTTATATCACGATTAATTATCTACTTGTATAGTTGTTTTTGTTTGTGTGCTAATTGGTGTATATAAGTCGACATCTTCTTCTTCAGTTGAGATGGATACTATCAAAGAGTACCTTACTTTCTTGTCCCATCTATCTAGCCAGGCTCTTTCTCTCCACCACCCAATCGCAGGATAGACACCAATTAGGTTACTAGTCGCTAGATCTGCTGCGATACCTTCCCAACTATCACTGTGTGTAGCACCTAAGTGTCTGCTTTGTTTTCCATAAAGCCAATTCACATTGCCCCCTGTACTATCTACGTCGTTATCTGATTCTACTGCTGCGTTAATTCTACTCAAAAATGCTTCTTTATTATCTGTGCCGTTAACATCAAAGCGAAGTAAGCTAGAAGGATATCTGTACCTGTCTTTCCAACCAATCTCGCCTGGCCCGGGTTCGACGAAATATGTTAATGTTACTTTTAGCTTTACCATTGTGTCACCTAGTTCTAAAAGTTCTTCTTTCGGCCATGGGAGCTCATGAATGTGCATATCTTTTGTTTTAAAGGAACCATTTAACTTATCATATGGTTGCAAATCTGATTGAACTATTAAGTTAACACTATTATTCATAGAATTTAGTGCTCTATTTAAGTTGGGAACACCATATCCACATATCCTAAGTAATTTTCTATAGTCCTCTTTTCTCTGACCATCTAGAAATTGTTGCTTCATCGTGTCAGTCCATTCAGCTGAGTGAACCATCAACCCTTTAACTGTTTCTGGCCATGCCTCTGGATATTTTGCAAAAATTTGTGATGCCATCCAAGCTGCTTCAGCCGTTGCAGCACTTGTAGCATTAATAAAGTTAAAATGATTATCAAGAGGTTGATGATGGGTAGTTAATGAAGACAGTTCCTCCGATGTATAACAAGTGGTGGAATCTCTTAGTGCATTACCGCCCTCTAACAATATTTCTGGCTTAATTGGCCACTTATTATCCCATACTAACGATGTTGAACTAAAAGGAGATAACCCCCCATTAGGGGCTACTATTTCCATCCCCTCATACTCTTTAGAATCAACCTCTGTTTTTTCAGTATAAGCACCTACAGTTAAAGCATTCCATGACTGACCAGGGTTTTGTACAGACAAACTATAGTTACTCTCAGGATAGTTCTCCCATTCAGTATTATTGCCAATATTCCCAGCCGAAACTATAAATAGCTTTTGTTCTTCATCGATATATCCCGAGGTCAATTCATCTATCGCAGCTGACCATGAAGAAGGACTACCGTCACCCGTTTCATATTTAGGAGCTGTTACTGCCATACAAATCACTCTCTTTTTATGAGGGTTGTTTATGATTTGTTGACTCACCGATTCTGAAGTAATTGCCCCGTACAGTTTAGGATCATTCTCCCCATCTCGAGGCAGTATCTTGCTGGATTCTAAGTTATGTAGAATTTTTATGTTGTGATGACTCTCTAGTGCTTTTCTTAAGTCCCCATATGCACTTACTCCAGCCATTTTTGTTCCATGGCCACTGTGATCATCTTTTCCCCAATCATCTTTGAACGTCAAGCGGTCTTCATCTTTTAGTAATGGTTCAATTAACAAATGTCCATTATTAACTCCTGTATCTAGTATGCAAATTGAAACATCAGACTCATTATCAAAGTCTATTCTCTCATGAAGATCTTTAGCCCACTCAGCTTGTTCTCTATTTGGTAAATCTATAAAAAAACTATTAACTTCTGCTGCTTTTCTTATTTCAGCTACATCATCACTCATCAAAATTATTTCCTCTAATTGTTCTCTATTAGCTTTAACTAACAAAACCGTTCTTTCTGGGAAGCGTAAAGTTTCATCTTGAATTGGTAGATTTAATTGGGAAATAATGATTTCTCTAAAACGAATTTCTATTTCTTCTTGTTCACCACTTAGCCATATTTCGCACCATTCAGCATCCTCATTTGGAATCCACCTCACTTGGCTAACTGGCCAAAAAGATTCGAGTACTGCTAATTTAACCCCTTCGATACTATTTATTAAGGGTTGGTTCTTTGGTTTACCCGTTGGAGTCTCTTCTTCAAGGTAGGCATCTATTTTCTTTAAGTAGGTATTTTCCTTACCTTTTGGGACATAAACAGTAGCTCTAATTACTTCTTTATCATTAACAGTCTGAGTACGAACATTTAATAAACGTATTCCTTGCAATCTGTCTTCTAAACTTTTTGATACTAGTTTGAAGTCAGGAGAACTCTCAAATTCAATATAAGTTCCTTGTCTAGTAGGTAATGAAACAGCGTTTCGTGCATTTTCTTGCTCCTCTTCTTCCTTCCATAATTGATCAAATTTTCTTCGCAATCTTTGACCGTGGGTTAACCTATCACGTAAAGGTAAAGCTGGAGTTCTTGCTGTTTGTCTTGAGGTGTAAGGTATAGAATTTATAAATTCTTCTATAAATAAATTATCAAATTCTTTCTTACTCATAACTAACTCCCACCTCTTAGGTATACTTCCTTTCTTT
This sequence comes from Salsuginibacillus kocurii DSM 18087, assembly GCF_000377705.1. Lineage (GTDB taxonomy): Bacteria > Bacillota > Bacilli > Bacillales > Marinococcaceae > Salsuginibacillus > Salsuginibacillus kocurii. The sequence goes on from NZ_KB898627.1 coordinate 247,250, forward strand.
CAATAATCATTCTCATAATTAAATCTTCATCAATATAATCTAATCCCTTTAATATCGCTTCTTTAACTGCATTATTACATGCCATAGTTATATCTGAATGACTTAGTGTTAACGCCTCATCAGCAACTTTTTCGAGTGACAGTAAACCATGATTAAAAGAACCTAATTTGTTGCTAATCAATTTAATAACTTGATCTCTATCCGGTAAATTATAATGTATAACATCATCAAATCTGCGAAATAAAGCTTTATCTAACAATTGAGGATTGTTTGTTGCTGCAACAATAATACTGTCCGATTCATCTTGCTCAATAAATTGTAAAAAGGAATTTAATATTCTTCTAATTTCACCCACATCATTGTCTAAGCTTCTTTCAGACCCTATCGTATCAAATTCATCAAACAAGTAAATTGCAGGATTATGCGATATGAAATCAAATATTTGACGAAGCTTCACACTTGTTTCACCCATATACTTTGTAACTAATTTATCCATTACTATAGTGCATAATGGTAACTTAGTTCTTCCTGCTAATACCGATGCCGTCAAAGTTTTCCCGGTTCCAGGTTTTCCTGTCAATAATATTTTTCTTCTATTAGTTAATCCATACTTGTTTAATTTATCTTTCTGCCAATATTCTAATAATACTTTTTCGATTCTCGATTTTATTTCTTTATTAACCACTAAATCCGTAAGTTTTGCATCACTTAATTCTGTTCTCATTAATCCATCAAGTTCTTTGTTGAAGGGTATAATTTTATTACTTTTAGTATTGTATTTATCAAGTATCCCTCTTAAATCCCGAGCAAAAGTTTGATGACCTTTCTTGGCTTCTGAAGCAGCAATTTGTAGTACCAAAGTTCGAAACCTGTCATCATTACTATCAAAATGAGATTGAACTAACATTTTTATTTGGTCAGCTGTTGCCAAAATAAGCACCCCCTTAAAAGTTTATAGTGGTTAAAATTATAAAAGTGATAACTAATCTGCACTATTTTATTTTAGCACTAATATAATCTGTTTTAGGAAAACAAAACGATGTTTCTTTTCAATAAATACAAACTTTAACACTTCAGGATGAAATATCTCCTTCATTTTATGCCCTTTATTGCTACCAAATCGCCACACTTGATTAACTGTAACCGGCAAGTTTTCAACTACTTCGGAAACATGTACTGCATCGAACAAGGTACTTGATTACTTTAAAATAATACCGGCACCCCTAAAGATCCAATTAATGGGTTTCCGAATATAAGGGGGTTATTTATACCTTTACTTTCGCCTTACTTCTTCATAAAGTTCACGATACTCTTCTTGGAGATCTTCCAATTCTGCTATTGAATCACTATGGTATTCATATTGTTTTTCTTGAAACCATTCTTGAAATTCCATAACGAGACTGGTATATTCTTTTATCATTTGAGGTAAACCAATTTGGTCATCCTGTTTACTTAAATAGTCTAATGATTTTCTTGTCCAATTATCCCAATCCATTAAACTTTTTTTTGTTAAGTTTATACTGTGCGACATTCCAGAATCTCTATTAAAGCTGAGTGTAGCACCAGTGATAGGGAGGTTTCGATGTAGACTATAATTTCTAAGGTCTTGAATGAATTTTGATATTGGTGAGTTAACAAATAGTTCATTGATTTTTTCATTGTATTCAGCTTCGAACTCAGTACCTTTGTATTCATCCTGACAAAGCTTCCTAGTATGATCAATTAAAGTTTTAGCTGCTGCCAAGTAGTTATGAAGCAACCTTGTTATCTCTCTTAAAAATATTTCAAACTCCTCCCTATTATCAACCTTGAAAATATGTAATGCCATATCTGTGTTTGTTTCGTATAGATCCAGTAATTTCACAATTTCCTCATTATTTCGCTGGAAAGTATATATGCTTACATTAAAGTTCCTCAGTCTACTCATTAAACTCCACCCTTTAGTAGTGTGTATCTGTTCTTGTAAATTCAAAAGTTTTTTTCCGACTGAACTCACAGAATCACCCTTTAAAATAGTTTTTGACCGATTTTATGTTTATTTACCTTGAGAGTGTTCAGCATTTTATAGGTACTCTCTCTTCAATTCATTGATTTTATCCATTACATTATCAAGGTCACTTCTTTCATCTTCTCCTGGTGTTACTAATATATGAGCTGGATAGTTTTGATATTGCCAAATTCCTTCCTTGAAAAGACATATCCGTACATAAACAGCATATTCCGTTTCCCCATTTTTACCCCAGTCTACCTCACCGAAACAAATGTGGTATTGACGTCCTTTGTTTTGATTGGAACTGACGATATGTTTACTAAGTGGGTCTTTATAAACAGGATTTTCATTCATCTTTTCAACACCTCCATTGTTTATAAATACATTTTAAGTGTTAGAATAAAATCATTTGAAATAAAAGCTCTGCTCCTTCGTTATTTAATGGGCGTTCCATTTTGATTTGCCTCTATAAGCCGTTTGAATAACTTGCTGTGGTAAGAAACTTCACTCGGCTGCAAACCGATGTATGGCATTTAAGGATAGGAATGTTGATAAATAGGCTTTTCCAGTCACTCCTTTCAAGTAGATAAATTGCTCTTTTTAACTTAAGATAGTAAAATTTATTGAGTGAAGAAGGACGTGAGAGGTATGCCAACAATCGATTATGGAAAAACACAAATTCTTTATTGTCACTACATACAAAATCGAAAAGATATAAAAATTGCTGTAGATCTGGTGAATGGTGTAGTTGTTTACACACCTAGTGATGTTGATAAAAATAAACTAGACGAAATACTCCAACAAAAGGCGTCATGGATCACCCAAAAACTTGATGAGTTGAATGAAGTAAAAACAAATATTGAACCTAAAGAGTTTGTTAGTGGTGAAAAGCTCCCATACTTAGGTCGCAACTATCGCCTAAAAGTATTTAAAGAGCCTGTACAGTACGCATCTATTCAATTAAAACAAGGTCGTTTTATCGCTGTTGTGCCACATGGTTGGTCTCAGGATCAAATTCAACAAGAGTTAGAAAAACATTTAATTGAATGGTATCGTCAATATGGGCTTAAAAAGGTTCTTGAGCGAACTGACTACTATCAAGCATTATTAGGTGTGAAACCTCACTCTCTTCAATTACGAACGCAACATAAGAGATGGGGCACGTGTACACCTAAAGGTGATATTTATATTAATTGGCGTATTGTCATGGCCCCGATTCATGTTATCGATTATGTTATCGTACATGAGTTAGCTCACTTAATTGTACCTGAGCACAATGAACGATTTTGGCAGCTCGTTAAATCTACCTTGCCTGATTATGAAGCCTCAAAAGAATGGCTGAGAGTGCATGGTGTAGAACTTCACAGCATTGGCTAACATGATATAAAAAGGCATAACACCTTATCTTGATGATATGCCTCTTCCTCCAGCTGCCAATTATTAATAATGTACTTCCCCGAGTTCCATAAGCAGTCTTGCAACACTTTCGACTTGCTTATTTGGTATGGAACTAGCTCTAAGTTGTTGCTTGAGTTTCTTTCTCATTTCTCGTTTAGCATCTTCTTTTTCCGTCCAATCAATAACCGCATGATCTTGGATAATATCTGTAATAATTTCAGTTAAATCTTTAAGACTATCATGCTCGAAGTCAGAAGGCATTTGTTGCTCAATTAGTTGATAGAACGGAAGCTGTTTGGAATCTTTCAGCCCATAAGATTGACTTTCTTGCTCCATATTAATCATCTCTTCACGCACCGCTTGGTATTCTTCCAACAACTCTTCAATTGTTAATTGACGAGCCTTCCGTTGTTCGATCAACTCTTCTAAACGTTCTCTTAGTGATGTGTATTTTACAGGGTTCTCATCTAGTTTAATTCGAATTTCGTTCTTGATGGCATGTTCCATCTCAGCAGCTTTCGCTTCAGGTGTTTTCAGTTCATCTAGTTTCTCATCAAATTTATTCGTTAAGATGTTAACGGGCTCAAACAATACTTCAGGTGTTGAAGCATACACATACTCTTCGATAAGTTCGCGGACTTTACCACCGCAATCTGAAATATCCATCGTGCCGTCATCGACATAGTAACGAGATTTAGCCAGCTTACGAATCTTACCTAACCATTTCAAGTCGTCAACATAAGCTTTTGCTTTCGGACTTGGCATAATCATATCCATGCTTTCAGAAAACTTCTTGAATGCTGTGTCAAACTTATTGCGAACATCTTCTGGCTCTAACACTTTTAGACACGCTTCAAGGTTCTCCTTGTTGATATAGTCAAAGAAACGCATAGCCTGTCGATGTCTCGTTTCTAAACGTGGCATTTCCTCATCCACATGGTGCATAGCGCCTTTAATATCTTCTTCATGGAAAATGCCTAAAGCTTCTTCTAAGAATTGGGAGACACCATAATAGTCGACAATCAAGCCATGTGTCTTCTTGTCATACGTGCGATTCGTTCTGGCAATGGCCTGAAGTAAATTGTGCTCTTTCAATGGCTTATCCAAATACATGACCTGTTCAATAGGTGCATCAAAGCCTGTTAAGAGTTTATCGCACACAATTAAAAAAGTTAGCGGATCTTCATCTAATGGTTTCTTAAAACGTTGAATTAATTCCTTTTCTTCAGCACGTGACAAGCCGTACTGCTTCATTTCGTCTGAATCATTATGGCCACTTGAAATAATGACAGCCGATTCATAATCGCTTAGTTCATCCATTAACTTCTTATATTCCACAGCTGCTTCACGTGATATTGACACAATCTGTCCCTTAAAACCATTTGGTTTAATATGCTGCTCATAATGATCAATCATATCAAGGACAACGGTCTTTAAACGTTTTGGTGAAGCGGTGATGGCTTCTTCTGTGACATACTTCTGTTTGATTCGTTCTTTATCTTCATCCGAATAATCACGAAAGAATCGGTCAAACAACGAATCGATGGTCTCCCCCTGCACATGCAAATCAATGAGACGAGCTTCATAAAAAATAGGAACTGTGGCCCCGTCTTCCACGGCTTTTTCAATTGGATATTTATCAATATATGTGCCAAACGTACGAATCGTACTTTTATCGTCTTTATCAATCGGTGTTCCTGTAAAGCCGATATATGTGGCATTCGGCAAACCAACTCGCATGTTCATGGCAAGTGAACTGTACTGGGAGCGATGCGATTCATCAACCAGCACAATGACATTTTCTGCGTCTGTCAGTAAGGGATAGTCTTCACCTTCATCGGCTTGGAACTTCTGAACCAAAGTCATGACGGTGGCCCCAGGGCCTTGTTGAAGCAAGGTTTTCAATTCATCAACCGACTCGGCCTGCTGGGGGTTGGGAAAGCCGCAGCGCTTGAACGTGTTCGTGATTTGCTGGTCCAAGTCTTGACGGTCCGTCACGACAACAATGACAGGGTTCTCCATCGTCTGCATACGGCGGAGCTTCATCGATAAAAACACCATGGAGAGCGATTTACCTGAACCTTGCGTCGCCCAGACGATACCGCCGCGAGCCTGAGGATGTTCGCCTGCTAAAATGCGCTCAACGGCTTTGTTGACGGCTCGATACTGTTGGTAGCGTGTCATTTTTTTAATCACTTTACCGTCTTCTGGTTCATACACGATAAAGTTCAACATAATGTCAAACAAGCGCTCTTTGTCCAAAATTCCTGCTGTTAAAATATCCTGCGGGGTCGGATTTTCGCCGATGTCCTCCACGCGGAGAGGATAAGGTTCTCTCCATGCGCTAAAATGCTGAGCATTGGCCCCGATGGTTCCAACACTTGCGCGATCGTTGCTGGTTGCGATCATAAATTGATTGTAGTGGAACAAGGCTTCGTTTTCACGCTGATACCGCCGCAGTTGCTTAACCCCTTGACCAATTTGTTCTTCAGGCTGGAGAACAGGACTCTTGCATTCGATGACGACAAGCGGCAATCCATTAACGTAGAGAACAATATCAGGACGAATAGTGTCATTTGCGTGCGTATAGCTGAACTGGCTCGTGATTAAAAACTCATTGTTTTCGATATGGTTAAAGTCGATCAACTTCACCGTCTGACTTTTACGCCCGCTCCCCACATCCTGCTGGACGGATAAATGATTGATTAAAAGCTCGTGGAAGTGCTGATTCGCCTCCATTAAGCTGGTTGCTTCGATATGAGTGATTTTGCGCACCACTTTGTTTACATTGTTTTCCTCAAGCCAAGGGTTCAAGTATTTTACCGCATCACGCAGCCGCTCTTTTAAAACAACTTCGGTTTGGGAGGTCCGCTCATTATCTAGCGCTGCACCATGAACATACGTGTAGCCAAGCTGTTCAAGCTGAGCAATCATACGTTCTTCCACTAACGTCTCTTCATTCCACGACTCAACATTACTCATGGCAGCACCTCCTCGCCCTCATCGATCGACACACGGACCTTCCCTGTGAGGAGTTGTTGCATGAGGCCTTGTTTGACTTCTTGCAAACGAGGTAGTTTGGAACGTTCATATGCGATCTTTGTATCGAGTTCCAAAAAACTCTTGGCAATTTCAATTTGCTCATCCTTTGGTGGTACAGGAACGATTAGTTTTTTTACATTCCCCTTACTTATTCCATAAACTGTGGCACCAGTAGCGATTCTTCTAAATTGTTTTTTCAAAAAGATACTTTGAAAAGCATACTCTTTATAGGAGTTATCTAACATATGGGAAGTATCTTTGAGTGCTATCGTATGTAAACCTGAAACAATATCCTCTTTGTTTGAATCTCTAATAACAATATACCTTCCCACACCCTCCATATCTTCTGAAGCGTCAGATAAAACAATATCTCCTACTTTTACAATTGCTCTTGTTTTAATTTTTGACTCGTCAATATTAATTCTAGGTATTGTATCAAAGTCTTGTGTAGAGATATATTGTTTTGGTGACGCATGAATATCCCCATAATGTAAATAGGGATAACCTTGGTCAGATAATTGTGCTCTTGAAAAAGACATCCCACCTTCGATATCAAACAGTTCATCTATACTAACTAGTTCCCAACTCGAAGGTATCTCACCAATCGGCGAATCCTTAAACTCCGTATGCCCAATCCCTTTCGTCAACAACTGCTGCATTAACCCTTTTTTCACCGTCTCGGTTTGCTCGATGATTTGTTCCGTTTTTTCGATCGCTTCATCGACCGAGGAAAGGATCGCGGCGATTTTTTGTTGTTCTTTTAGAGGTGGTATAGGTATATGAAAGTTTTTTATTCTGGTTAAAGCTAGTTTAGGTTGTGCACTAATCGTCTTCTCTCTTTCGATATATTTTTGGACTAAATTACTTCTTAATACATATAATAAAAATGTCTTGTTACATTTTATCTCACTTATTCGGTTAGCATTTTCAGTAAGGTTAGCACCACTTAACTCCTTGGGAATTTCCCCAACCATCCCTAAAGTTCCTGCTACTGAAATATATAAGTCAGTAGCGAATATTTTATATTTTTTAATGGACTCAATAGCTGAATTTGGAACATAAAGTATATTTTCAAGTACAAGTCCTTTTTCTTTCATATTTGCAACCCTTATATAGGGGTGATCTGTATTGATTTCTGATAAAATTTCACCTTTCGGTAACCTTTTTCCTCCACTAACTGTTGCTATATCACAAATTTTAGACTTTAACCATCCGTCAGGCATTTGATTACTATCCATCATACCCCAACTCCTTCAAATACCCGTACATCTTCGCTTCAATCTCGTCACGTTCTTGCTCCAGCTTTTTCAGATCAGCGACTGCTGCTTGTACGTCGATCTCTTCTTCTTCTTCGGTCGTATCGATGTAGCGGGCAATGTTTAAGTTGTAGTCATTCTCTTCAATTTCTTCAAGGTCTACAACACGACTATATTTCTCCTGATCTTCCCATGCGTCATACGCACCGACGATTTTTTTGATGTCCTCGTTTCGGAGGAGGTTTTGATTTTTGCCTTCTTGATAATCTTTAGAACCATCTAAAATAAAGACCTTGCCTTTTTGCTCCTCAGTTTTATTACGGTTCAAAATCATGATGCTCGCTGGGATACCCGTACCATAGAAGAGATTGGCTGGCAGCCCGATAATGGCTTCAATCAAATCGTCTTTCAACAGGCCTTCACGAATCTTACCTTCTGCGCTGCCACGGAAAAGAACGCCGTGCGGCATGACGACCCCCGCTTTACCTTGATGGTTCAGCGTCGAAGCCATATGCTGTACAAAGCCAAAGTCACCTGCGTTTTTCGGGGGGATGCCGAAACGGAAACGGCCATACTCATCCGCTTCAGCTTCTTCTCTTCCCCAATTCTTCAATGAAAACGGTGGATTGGCAATCACGCGGTCATATAATAGAAGCTCTTTATCATCGCCTAATAGTTTTGGTTCACGAATCGTGTCGCCACGTTCAATGCGGTGGTCACTTAAACCATGTAATAACAAGTTCATTTTGCAGATCGCCCATGTATTTAAGTTTCTCTCTTGACCATGTAACGATAAATTACGTGGATCGCCACCTTGCGACTTAATGTAGTCTACCGACTGAACGAGCATGCCTCCAGAGCCCACGGTCGGGTCACATACGCGCATGTTTTCTTCTGGTTTAATAAGATCAACAATCAGTTCTACCACTTTTGATGGCGTGTAAAATTCGCCGCCTTTTTTGCCTGCATCATCAGCAAACTGCTTAATTAAGTACTCATACGCCCGTCCCAGCATATCGGGCTCCGACAAATTACTAGTGCTTAAGTCAATGGCTGTGAAGTGCTGGATGAGCTGCATTAACAATTTATCAGGCAATTTATCCTTATCATTAAAGTCAATATTGGCTAATACACCGTGTAACGACTGGTTCTCTTCTTCTAAAGCCTCAAACGCTTTATTAATCTCATTTCCGATGTCATTGGTTTGCACTTGAATATGTGTCCAGCGTGCCCGTTCTGGAACGAAGAATTGATGCTCATCGGGATCATACCAGCCATAATCATCATTTTCTTCATGTTCAATCTCTTTTGCTCTTTCAATAAACACATCGCTCAATCGTTTTAAAAACAGTAAACCGAATATGTAGTTCTTGTAATCTGAAGAATCTATGCTTCCTCGTAGAATATTAGCTGACTCCCAAAGGTGTGATTCTAATTCCTGTAACGTTAGTTTAGCCATTCATTTTACCCCCATATTTTCCTATCTCTATTAATATATCAAACCTACTACAAAGTGGATACGAGCACACATAATTTGTCATAAATTCCCTTGCAGCAATTTAACATCGTAAAATCCCAACTACAAGTCATATATCATTGCAGATCAATCAGCCTCTTTTGCTGCCCCCCTGTAAAAAGTGGCTTTTTAATTTGAAAGGAGGTGATAACATGAACCCCCGATATAAAGGGATAGTCGCAGTAGCCATTAGCACGAAAGGCAGGTGGCTTGGTCTTATCAATGTTCAATCTTTTTAATCGATTCATGTAGTAACTTAGTAGTCTGAAGTTTTTTGAGTGTTATAACCTTCACTACTAAATCGACGTTATTGCTTCGCTTCGTCTCATTTCACCCTTTTCACTCTTAAATAAGTTAGTTCTACACATAAAAGCAGAAACTCTTAAATGGTTTCTGCTTTATCTTTTAATTTATTATTCTCGACCGTTTCGGTGGGTCTAGGTTTATAAGGCAACACAAGTGCGGGTAATCTTACAAAAAATACGAACGGCAGTAGTATTCTACTGTTCCCTCTTTCCATCATGATTCTTTGACTCAAAGTTATCGAGCAAGGCATGCGCTTCGTCTGTTGACTCTGTGTTCATCAGTTGATTTCTTAATCCACTCGCTCCCCGGAATCCTTTGACATATATCTTAAAAAAGCGATGTAGGGCCTTGTACGAACGCAGCCCTAATTCTGAATATTTATCGTGAAGGTCCAGGTGCAGCCTTAAAAGATCAAGCAATTCCTTACTGCTATGATCTTTCGGTTCTTTTTCAAAGGCAAATGGATTATTAAAAATGCCACGCCCAATCATAACCCCATCAACACCGTATTGGTGGGCGAGTTTCAAGCCCGTTTGACGGTCAGGAATATCCCCATTGATCGTCAAAAGTGTATCTGGTGCCACCTGATCACGAAGTTCCTTGATCTCGGGGATAAGCTCCCAATGAGCATCTACTTTGCTCATTTCATCCCTTGTACGCAAATGAATAGAAAGATTAACAATGTCTTGCTTCAAGAGGTGGGTCAGCCAATCCCGCCATTCGTCTACTTCCTTTACACCAAGCCTTGTCTTTACACTTACAGGCAATCCGCCTGCTTTTGCTGCTTGGATTAAATCTGCCGCCACTTCTGGACGACGGATAAGGCCACACCCCTTGCCATTATCTACCACATTAGGTACAGGACAGCCCATATTAATATCGATACCCCGAAAGCCACGCTCAGCCATACCAATACTCATTTCCCGGAAGTTTTCAGGCTTGTCCCCCCAGATATGGGCGACCATTGGTTGTTCATCCTCTGTAAAAGCCAAACGTCCACGTACACTATGGATTCCCTCCGGGTGGCAATAACTCTCCGCGTTTGTAAACTCTGTAAAAAACACATCGGGTCTGCCTGCTTCACTCACTACATGGCGAAAAACAACATCCGTCACCTCTTCCATTGGTGCCAATATAAAAAAAGGTCGTGAGAGCTCGCGCCAAAAATTATCTACCATATCTATATTCAAACCCTCTCATTATGGGTTATCGCTAACCCCTTATTCCATGATTAAAAACAGAATATCCTTGATACTTTTACACTTATACCATGCTTAAGCCCTTTTTATCAAATAGATCGGAAATGGTTACTTTAACCATCTCTGTACGAGCCCAATATCAGTGCTAAAACACCCCATCAAGCATTATTGCACTGTTCGGGTTAAAATAGAGTTTCCTTAAAGAAAAAGACCCCGAAATCGCAAAAATATACTTTAACGATTTCAAGGTCAGAATAGCAAAGGTTTATTTTGAAGTTACACGTTTAAAACGAGTGGCGACACACACTTCCTTGTTGCCAATTTTTTGAGACATATTCCACCTAGAATCTTTGAATTAGGTGGAGAGATTTGCAGCAACAAGGAGATTCTAAAGGCACGACGTATAGCTTTGAGTGTTGTTATGATTTATTTTTCCGTTTCTTTTTATAAATGAAATGGAATATGAGTGGGGCGAATATAATAAAATACACCAGTGCGGTTAATAAGCTTCCACCATTCAGAGTAAAAACTCCTTTCGCTAGTATTTCCATTGTCCAACTTCCCCGTAGCTACAAGGTCCGTAAGAATGGACTGTTTCAACTAAAGATTTTTCTCCCCAATGATATTCTGTGTGTCCTCCGCTTTCGCACATTCTTCTAGGTTGAGAATAATTTTCTAATTGAAATTCACAATAGTCAAATTTACCAACGATGGGGATGCACCATCCACCTACACAAAATAATTCGCCCGTACCCCAGCGGGATTCCAAGAATAATTTATCTATAATTTTGGTTGGTTCTCTATACCTGGTAGTTTCGCAAGGGTGATTTGTTGTCGTGACCTCTTCACCGCCCGTAGCAGAACTATCGCAAATCGCATTTTCTTCATATGTCTCTTCTTCAATTTCTTCTAGTGACTCTTCCATTTTCTCTATATCTTCTTCATATTCATGCTCAGTCAGAAATTGATTGTCCTCGTCTAATTCTACTAGCATGTATTCCTCTTTGGAGAATTCCTCTGCCTCTCCATCCTCCATCATCACTTCGTAATATGTATCTCGTTCGACTATATCGCCTTCCTCTTCCAATTCTTCGGCTGATAATGAACCTGGAACTAACCAGATTAAACCGATAATCAGTAAAAAAACCCCTTTAAAAAAAATAATATCATCCCTCCATATAATAATATATGGAAAATATAACAATGATTAATATGGAATAAAATAGGTGGATAATAGGTTGTTATTTTCATACTTTTGTCTACGTGTGTTAAGGAGAAGCTCATGAAAATGGGGTGCCTCAAATCAGATGTTCTCTCTTCGTTCATAAACAATTGGAGTTAAAAAGAAACGCCTTACAAAAGTTCATTGCTGGGATATCTCAAAGTAAGATTATGACGACTATGTGAGTATCGTAGAAGAGCAACTTCTACAATTAGAGGTTGATAAAGCAAAAATCAAAAAGTGATGGCAGACAATCAAGCAACTAGCAAAATATCTGCCATCAAGAAACAATTAAATGAGTTTTTGGACTTCAATTCATTAAGAATTGAAATGCTTCTAAGGTTCGTTGACAAAATCAAAGTAACCGAAAACAAGGATATCAAAATATACTACAAGTTTGCACAGGTTGAGGGATTGTAACCTCAACTATTTTTTAAAACGATCTGCGCCACACACTCCACATGGGTTGAGTAATGATCGCAGACAAATGGTGTAGTGGTGTTTACCTTTAGACTAACAAGTCTTTCAATTATGTATAATGTCTTAGTCTTAGAAGAAATGTGTACTTTAATTAAGCTATAGCTTTTTTCTTAAGTATAATTAAGATTTATATATAGGATATTTCGTTATTATTGACCTCAGAGCAATGTTAAATGGAGAGTGTCTGTCTCTCCTTGAAAGAAAACTATCTATCTTACTTGAAGTTAAAGTATCCATTTCAGAGAAATATTCCATTTGTATTTCAATTTCATCTTTTAAATAATTAAAAGCTCGCTTCTGGCTATATCTTTTTCTTAATTGTAAAAGCTCAAGATAATTTTCTATAGAAGATAACTTACTTGTATTATTCAGAACGACTTTCTCAGTTTTAATTTTAAAATCAATAAATTCTCCTATCATTGAATTGTATGGAGAGACTATATCACTTTTTACACTTTCCCCCTTACCCTCTTCTCCTTTATTACAAGCATCACAGGATGAAATTAGATTATAAGGATTCATTGCTAATAAAGGGAATTTAGCTTTAGGTAAGAAATGTTCAACATAACTACTCGATTTTGCAACAATCAAGCCAATATCACAATAAGGACATACCTTTATATCGTAATTTTCATGAGCAAAGTTTTCGTGAAAAATCTTTCTATTGTACTGTTTATTTACTATCCTATCCCATATTTGTTGCATCGTAAAAAATTTTTCATAAAAGAATTTTACAAATATAATCTTTATCTCTTCCGGAAATCTAAGCTCAGGAATATTGTAGTCTTTTTTTACATTGATTAGGTAATTTTGCCTGACATATTGTTTAATTATTGAAATGATTACTTCTTTTTTATAGTTTTGGACAAGTTCAAAAAACACTTCGTAAAATTTTCTTCGCTCAATAGACCTAACGAAAAAATAGTTTATGATTTTCTGTTGTTCTCTAGGGAAATTTTTATAAGGGGTAGTAGTTTTCCAAATATCCTGATGCTTTTCAATAGTGTATAGTCCATTTGATTTTTGTACCGCGGCATCCCAAAGCATTAATAAGGTTGGACGTATTATTTTTTCTTCAAATGTATTTAGTGTTTCAAAATTCTTTTGATTCGTAATTTTCCACATTTACATTAATCCTCACCATCATGTAATTCGTTAAAAATCATAAACTTATAGAATGATTCACCTAAATAACCCATTATATATTTCAGTTCGTCATCACTTTTAGATATTTTTATATTTTCTATCAACTTAGTTTCAGCGTAATTTAGATTTTTACTTGAATGAAATAACTTTGAAGTAATTTCTCGCTCATTAGATAGAAAGGTATTAAAATTAGGATGGGTTACACTATATTGTTTAAACAATATAATGTTCTCTGGGAATAGAGTGTTTATAAATGAATAGGAATGTGTTGCAATTAAAAAATGTGAATTATAAGTATTAAATAATAAGTAAAACATAGTAATTATTTGTTTAGTCCATGTAGGATTAAGATGTAATTCAGGCTCTTCTATAATGATCAAAGAGTTATGATCTATCACACTAAGTATTGAAAAGATGCGATAAAAGAACATTTTTTCTCCTGAACTCATTGTGCTTAAATCTATTACATAATCTTCTTTATAAAAAGCTAAATCATTTATATATATATCTTCATCATATTCAGCATCCACTATTTTTCTTATCCATTCCTCATTTGAGTGGTTATTATCAATATTACCTAAATCCACCCAACCACTCTCGACATTTAATTGGCCAAACTCACTCTCATTAGAACCTATATTTCTATCTAAATAAATTTTTATAACTGGTGCAAGTTCCAAGTTAAGACTATTTAATAAACTAATAAGAATCTCATTTTGAGTGATATACAAACCTAAAAACCTTGCAAGTCCTCGCGATAGTGAGCTGCCTTTAAAATGGTCCGCTCCATATATATTGGTGATATCATAATCTTTAATTAGTCTATCCCCATAGTAACTATTTGGCCTTCCTGTCTCATATTCACTGTGTAGCGAGAAAACTGAAGTAATTAAATTATATGGTAGGTATTCTTTTATTCCATCGTATGTAATATCGGGTTTTTCAATGTTCTCTTGTGTGGCCTTTCGCTTATAAACGCCCTCGCCACCTCTGATATGTGTCCATTCTAATAGTAAACATTCTTGGTCACTTTCCGAAAATTTAATATATATATTCATTTGTTCTTTTCTTATTTGCACTTCAAGATTTTCCCCTGTCCCCCCCTTTTTTATATCATACTTTATAATAAAATCTGAATGAATTTTATCGTGATATCTCTCTAGATTATGGAATACATTTACTATAAAACTAAGAAGGGTTGTCTTCCCAACACCATTTTCACCTACAAAGGTAGAAACATTCATATTACCGTAGTATTCTCTATAGATGCTGTTAAAATCACTGGTAGGAGTAATCTTTAGTTCGAAATTTTTGAATTTCTTATATTCTTTTATGAAAATATATTTAAGGAGCATAACATTCCACCTTTCAATCTAGATTAAGATTACCATCTCGTAACCCTATATCCTTAAAGCAATAAATGTAAGGTTTTTTAAATTTGGAAATATCATGGAATTCACTCGTTGTATCATTTATTATGAGTAAACTCGCATGGTCACACCATTACTCTATGTATATCCCTTAACATACTCATTCGTGATTACTTTTTGATCTGTTACAAACGTAACGCTGTACCTAGCTCTAGTTAAAGCAACATATAAGCCCGCTTTAGTTTTTGGACTACTTATTGCTTCATAATCACCTTTTAAAAATTTATTTACTGGGCCATTTGGATAAATAAGAACCCTATCAAATGTAAGTCCTTTAGACTTTCCAAAATTTAAGGGAGAAAAAATTTCCGGTATATTTTTTGTCCTCTTATCATATCTCAGCACAACAGGAGAGTATTTTTTTACATATTCAAAAACTTCACTGCTTCGAATATAGAAAACACCATCATGTCCGGTTTGTCCACCATTTAGGGAAGTGGTTTTAGGCATCTCAGGATAAAGGGAATCAGCTATATCACATATTGACTGGTTACATCGGAAACAGTCTGTCTTGTATTCAATGGAACACAATCCTTCTTCCCGCCATTCACTAAACAAATCAAATATGGTTTGTCCTCTATATTTTTTATTTTTCCTTGAATTATTGGTGAAGTAGGTGGCCTGACGATTATCTCCAACTATAATATTATGAATATTGGATTTTAATAATAGATAAAGGAAGTCTAAATCTGTACCCGCTAGGTCCTGTACCTCATCGATCATAACGATATCATATATACTCTCTATTCGATCAATAACCAAACCATCTGATATTGAGTTAACCTCAATTATGAAATCACATAATTTATCGGTGTAAATATATTTACCATCTCTGAAATAGTAATTTTCAATATCCTTTTTTGCTACATAACGTGTGGATTGACCATTAACGAATTCTATATTTTCTATTCTTTTCTTCTCATATAATAAATTTTGATAAGGTCTTACACATTCCCTTAGTAAAAAGGAATACCATGTTTGAACAACAACATTTTTTGGGATATATCCAAGCTTATCAAAAAACTTTTTCTCAATTTCTTTTGTATTATCTATTGTAAATGTAGTTATCATTATTCGCTTGTCATTATAGTACAATGCTTTGTCAACTAGATCTGACGACTTCCCTGAACCTGCAGCAGCAATTATTACCTTATTATTTAATGGCTTCATTTATATACTCCGGTATAACAATTTGTTTTTTTGAATCAAATATACACATCGCACACTCACTTTTATTTCCTGAACTTGTCATATATTTAATAAGCTCTTCCTTAGAAGTATAATTTTTACCAAAAATATCATTTAAAACAGATAACTCATTCACTGATACTATCTGTGGTTCCAGCGTTGCATATCTTGTGTCCTCACTGTAGCAAATTTTAATTTTAGGGTGATTAAGATAATGGTCACCATATTTTTTAATAATATTTTTATCAACATTTCCGTCATTGTCAGTGACAACAGCCACTTCCTTTTTTAATAAATCAGTAATCTCTAAAAAACGTTTAAATGACAATCCTCTTACTGTTATGACATCGATACCATCTTCGATTGGAAGTCTATTATACTCCTGAAAATAGGCTTTTTGAACAATTAACTCATCTGATGGTCCTTCAACTAAAATGGCTTTATCAGCTAGCAATAATCGAAGTGTATCGTAACCGGGTAGTTTTTTAAAATAAGTATATGTATCTTCGTTTAGATCTCTTAATGTCATGTGATTGCTATTATTCATCAATACTACTTTGTCTAAGCCTAGTTTATTTAAAACGTAAGTGCTATGTGTTGTGATTATTAGCTGTTTCCCCTTACATTTTTCTGTGATCTGATTAATTAATTTATACATATTAGAATGGGATAAGTGATTTTCTGGTTCTTCAATTAGAACTACCTGTGCTTCATCAGCATTTGATTCAAGAGATAATTTCAATTTTACTGAATTTTGTTCTCCCTTTCCGATAAAATCAAAAGGAATGTCATTCAAATATGCAGTTAAATTGGATTCCCATCCATTTTTTTGAGATATATCTAAAGAAATAGCAAGTTCTTTATCTGAGATTTCTCCAGTTTTTTCAGAGAGTGTACTATTAATCTGTGATATTGAGTCAATTTCAGAGAATCTCTCTTTAATATCTCTGAAATTAAAGTTAAGGGTTGCACGTTGTTTCGGTTCTAAAACATCACCAATTACGCTTGAAATATATCTATCCGTACCACTCCATGTTTTTCCTTCTGTTGGATCGATTAATACACATTTAACTGGATTACTTCGTGGAGTTATTGGATTAGATGCAAATGAATACCAATTAACTTTATAATACTCAATTGGTATGTTTTTTATATTAGTAGACTGTTCTATATATTGTTGATATTCTTCAGTATAATCATCATCAAACTCAATGGATAAACTTATGCCGCATGTATTTTCCTTTTTAAAATTGTTTGACCCCTTCCACGACATAATCTGATCATTTTCCTTTAAATACAATTCTATAAGTATGTTAGGAGGAACCTCCTGTTTACCATGTGCAATATTGTTTATATAGTCTTCAACAACTTTTTTATTAAAAAGAAAGGGGGTTAACTCATTATGTATAATTCGTTTATTTAGTGTACATGTTAGCGCTAAATTAACGGCTTCTAATATAGTAGATTTCCCTTGTTCATTATTGCCAACAAGAATATTCATTTCATCATCTAGTTTTAAATCTAGATATTCAATTGATTTATAATTTTTAATAACTACTTTTTCTATCAAAGAGTTAACTCCTTTCAAATACTGTAATATAAACTCTGTACACAAAAGTAAACAGAAGTATACCCTAACGGCGCTACCTTCTGCTTATCATGATGTTTTGATATTAGTTTGTTACATGAAATTGTTGGATTCTATTTATTATTTTGAATTCATTGTCTATTATTGTCAATTAAAAATAATAGTATTTGACTCACTTATAAATTCACCTGGTATTGGCAATACTTTAAACTAACTTGTTAAGTGCAACTTGTATGTCTGACAAAGAAGAGATGCTCAAGCATCTCTTCTTTGTTTATTTTGACCTAAAGGCTGGATGTATGGTTACACCCTATACTTCTTAAAATTCTCTGCCTGCTCAAATATCTCTTTAAAAATTTCATCTTTAGGTGCAGGAGGGTAATCATTTTCAGCAAGTGTTATAATAAGATTTGACCAGTCAGTATACCTTGCTTTATCGTCAATAATTGCCTTAACTTCCTGCGATAATTTAATAAGTTTATCGTGTGGGTATTCAAATTCATATTTCTCGGAAATTGCTTTGAGGATATCGTAAAAGGCCTTTTCCTCGTAATCAATTCCATCTTTTTCAAATGGTTCACTGCCTTCTATTTTCCGCCATGCATAAAAGAAATCATATGGAGCAAATAGGGAAGCAGCTCTATTATTTACTCCATCACTAATGACACAAAATGCGTTATACTTAAAAAGCTCAGGGATACCCCTCTGATAACGGACAGTCAACTGTCTAAAGGCATCCTTTATGTCGTATTTACTTTAACAGCACTCTTGAATTCTATTACTACCAGAGGTAATCCATTTACATAAACGATTGCATCAGGAAGACGTTTTTCATATCCTTGTATCTCTAACTGATTAACAATTTTAAATAGATTGTTTTCTAACTTTTCAAAGTCTATCAACTGTATATATAAATCTTTTTTGCTACGGATTTCTCTTTTTAGAACAAAGCCATCAGTGATCATTTTGATAATGGCTTTGTTGCTTTCGTACACAGTTGAAGCAGGAAACCCTTATTGGCTTCCTCCTTCTTCTTTTAATACTATCTGCGACACACACTCCACATGCGTCGTCTGCGGGAACATGTCCACAGGTTGGACTTCCTGGGCTTCGTAGCCGCCTTCGGCGAGGATGTTGATGTCGCGGGCGAGGGTGGCTGGGTTGCAGGAGACGTAGACGATGCGTTCGGGTTTCATGTCGAGCATGGTTTTTAGTAGCTTTTCGTCGCAGCCTTTTCTTGGTGGGTCGACGACGATGACGTCTGGTTTGATGCCCATTGCTTCATACCACCAGGGGATGACGTCTTCGGCGTTGCCGACTTTGAAGGTGGCGTTATCAATGTTGTTGAGGCGGGCGTTTTGGGTGGCGTCGGCGATCGCTGGGCCGACGCTGTCGACGCCGTAGACATGGGCGGCTTTTTCGGCGAGAAAAAGGGAGATCGTGCCGATGCCGCAGTAGGCGTCGATGACGGTTTCGCCGCCTTTTAGTTGCGCGTAATTGAGCGCTTGTTCGTATAGTACTTTCGTTTGCTCTGGATTGACCTGGTAAAAAGAGCGTGCTGAGAGCGCGAACTTGGTTGTGCCAATCGTGTCATAAATATAGTCATCGCCCCAGAGTGTATTTGTTGTTTCTCCGAAAATGACGTTCGTGTTTTCGGGGTTGATGTTATGGACAATCGATTTCAGCGTCGGGATGCGGTCGCGCATTTTCTCGATGATCTCATCCTGGTTTGGCAGCTCTTTCGTGTTTGTGATTAAGATCACCATCACGTCTCCGCTTGAAGCTGCGTGCCGTGCGGTAATATGGCGGATGACGCCGCGGCCTTGCTCTTCGTCGTAGGCTTCGATCCCTTCTTCATCGAGAATTCGTTTGGTGATTTGGACGGCATCGTCATTTTCGTTGGCTTGAATGATGCAGCTCTCCATATCGATAATGTCGTGGCTACGCTTTTGGTAGAAGCCTGCTTTTAAATGGCCGTCCTCGTTGGTGCCGACCGGAACCTGGGCTTTGTTGCGGTAGCGCCATGGTGTCGTCATGCCGATTGTTTCATAGACGGGCAGGTCAGGCTGGTGAGCAATTTTGGCCATCGCATCTTTCACTTGTTTTTGTTTGGCTTTCAACTGGGCGTCGTAGCTGATGTGTTGGAGCTGGCAGCCGCCGCACCATTTATAGATCGGGCACGGTGGTTCGACGCGGTCCGGGCTTTCTTCTTGAAGCTCTACTAAGCGGCCAAAGCCGTGGTTCTTTTTCGTTTTGATCACTTTGATGGTCGCTTTTTCTCCTGGTATGGCGTTTGGCACAAAGAGGGCGTAGCCATCAACTTTGGCAACGCCTTGTCCTTCATGAGTTAAGTCTTCAATGGTTGCTTCAATCGTTTCATTTTTTTGGACGGGAAGGTTGTGGGTTGCTTGCGCCGGCTGCTTGCGGTGGTCGCGCTTTGCGCGGCTGCCGCGTCGTGCTGAGTGTTTGGCCATGCTCGGACTTCCTTTCTTTCCTAAATAAGGTTGGGGCTTGTGCCGTTCGTTCGGTTTGTCTTATTGTATCATGTTCGGAAGGGATAGGTTAAATGCGAGCTGTGTGAGAAAGGTTCGTCGTTTTGTCATTGACGTGTTAAGGTTGAGTCGGTATTCTTATGGTAGAAATTCACTCGTTTGTCTCATTCTAATGAAGAGAAGCATTTTCATATAGGGGGTTGTTTGGACATGCATTGGATGGTACTTTCAACGACTGTCGTTTCGACATTGATTGGATTGTGGGCGTTGTTTGCCTTGAAGACAAATCAGCAGGATCAATAATAGCTGAGCCGCGCTCTGATTGCAGGGCGTGGTTTTTTTATGGCTTCTCCCCTCTTTCCGTGCTTTCGGTCGACATTTTAAGACAAAAATCGACATGTAAGAAAACGTGCATTCTGGTTATAGGAGCATGCGTTTTTTTTAAATTTAGGTGGTTGAGCTTGATTGACAATTGAGCGGAAAGCGCCCGGTGGATTGGGTGTGCGGGAGTTTGAGCTGAGCGTTTGTTCAGCTCAAATAGGGAAGAAGGAGCGGCAGCCAATAGAATAAAAAAAGGAGTCCTTTGTAAAGCTTAAAAAAATGGAGCGGGTGCGTAGTGACCGGCTCTCGGTGCGCAGTCTCGCCCTTCCTTTGCGCAGTGACGAGGACGGAGTGCGGGGTCACGGATCATTAGTGCAGCGTGACGGTGTTCGAGTGCCGTGTCTCCGCCATTGAGTGCGACGGCGCGCGGTTCCCTTCCTGTATTTGCGATATGGCAGCGGCGCAAACGGAAAGACCCAGTTTTTTATATGAGGTAGAGAAAAGAGGCTGTCCTTTTGAGACAGCCTCTTTTTTCTTCTCTTCAGTTTCGGGTAGCTTCGTTTTCTTCCTCGGCTGGCGGGGCGAGCATATCAAAGTGATGATAAAGGTTGACGAACTCAGCTGGCAGCATGCCTCCGTACTCTCCGTCGAGGTTTAATTCCATGTCGCTGTTTATGGACACTTTGATGCGGTTGGCCTGTACGTAAAGGATGCGTTCATCTTCAAGGTGCTCGCCATTTAGGGCTTTCATGCCGAGACGGACGACTTCGGGCAGGTTCGTTTTTTTCACGATAATCATGTCAAACATGCCGTCGTTATAGGAAGCGTTTGGGGCGAGTTTTTCAAAGCCGCCGACTGAATTGGTGTTGGCGATAAGAAACATCATGATCTCGCCTTCGAAGATTTTGCCGTCGTATTCGATGTGGACGGTCCGCGGTTTCAAGCTGCGGAGCTTTTCAAAGCCTTTCATGTAATAAGCGAGGTGGCCCATCATCGTCTTTAGCCGGCTCGGTGTGTCGTAGGTGAGTTCGGTTAAGCTGCCGGCTGCGGCGATGTTCATGAAGTATTGGTTACCTACTTGTCCTATGTCAAGCGGGGTCGTACGATTGTTGGTTAAGACGTCGCAGATTTGTTCGAGGTTATTATGGTGCAGGCCAAGAGCCCTGGCCAAGTCATTGGTTGTGCCTGCCGGAATAATGCCGAGCTTGGGGCGTTCAGGAAGCTCGGCCAGTCCATTCACCACTTCAAAAATGGTCCCATCTCCGCCTGCTGCAATGACGAGGTCAAAGCCTTCTTGTCCGGCTGTACGGGCAGCCCGTTTTGCACAGCCTTCTTCTTTAGTCATGTGGGCAGAGGCGATATAACCGGCTACTTCGAGGCGGTTCAATATATAGGGAAGCTGCTTTTTCATTGTTTCGCGACCTGAGGTAGGGTTATATATAATTCGAGCATGAGGCATAATCAGCTCTCCTAAACATTAATATATCGTTTCATTTCCAACTCTAAGCTTAATGGATTCGATTCCTCGGCTTCTTGTTGTATACAACCAGCTAGTTGGCTTAGTTCTCAGCTAGCACTTATTGATTACGAAACTTTCATTCTTCATACCGTTTTATTGTACCGTACCCCTTCAATTTAATCCAATGGTAAGGTTTTATGACTGGGTTTATTTCCTACCATAGTCCGTGTTCAGCTCAATTTGGTGACAAATCGTTGAACAAAATTGGTATACACCACTAGATATGTGTATCAGTTTGTTGTAGCATTCACACGAAGATGAAGAAGATCTTGAACAAACAGGTGATGAAGAGCGGGCTGAAGGAAGCGGAAGCGACAGTGAGGACCCGTATGTGAAAATGGCTGGAGATATTACAGAAGGACTGGGCGGCATGGATAATATCGAAACAATCGATAACTGTGTGACCCGTCTCCGCCTCCAGCTCCGTGACATGGATAAAGTCGATGAACACGCGATTCGAAAAGCTGGCGCAAAAGGCGTCATGAAGATTGATAACACGAATATTCAAGTGATTGTCGGCACGAACGTTGAAGCTGTAGCTAATATAATGAGAGAACATCATAACAAGTAACCAGTAGCTGCATGTTAAAAGAGGGCCTCTCGTTCCAGAGAGGCCTTTTTTGGTCATGAGGAACGGGGCGAAAAACGGGAGGGGGCTTACGCTGCGGCCCCCCAAATTGCCCCCTTAACAGCAGCAGTGTCCGTTAACAGAACGCCGTAAGACCAAGCCCCGGCTTTGGTGGCTGGTCTTGCGTTTTTACAGATGCTGGTTATTTTTCTCTAATATACACGCGGGCTTCGTAAGGTTTGAGTGCGCGGTCGCCGAGCTGCTTTTCTCCGTCTAGCGGTTGATTGTGCAAAACGAGCGTGTTGTCGTTCTGAAGTTCGAGCTCACCGCTTGCATCGATGTCTGCTTTTTCCTCGCTTAAATTGGCGATGATAACCGCTTCCTGGCCAGGCAGGGTGCGGGTGTAGACGTATAATCTCTCATCGTCCGGCAGCAGGAGATCATAGCTTCCATATGTGAAAATGTCCGCTGTTTTTTTCAACGTAATCATGGCTTTGTAGTAGTTTAGTACTGAGTTTGGGTCTTCGCTTTGTTTTTCTACGTTGATGTCCGTATAATTCGGACTCAGCTTGAGCCACGGGTTGGCGCTTGTGAAGCCGGCGTTTTCGCCGGCGCTCCATTGCATGGGTGTCCGGCTGTTATCGCGGGACGTCTGCCCGAGCAGCTCGATGATCTCTGCAGGCGGGTCGCCGTCTGCTTTTCTTTTTTCAAAAAGGTTTTTCGCGGCGACGTCATCATAGTCTTCGATAGCGGTGTAATAGGCGTTGGTCATGCCGATTTCCTGGCCCTGGTAAATGAAGGGGGTGCCTTGCATGAAAAAGTACATGGTGGCGAGGGCGGTGGCGCTTTCTCGCCAGTAGTCCTTATCATCTCCCCAGGTGGAAACGACGCGGGGTTGGTCGTGGTTTTCGATAAAGAGGGCGTTCCAGCCTTTGTTCTCCAGGCCTTTCTGCCAGGCGGTGAGGACTTCTTTTAATTTAAGCACGTCGAGTTTGTTGTCGGTGCCCCACAAGTTCAGGTGTTCAAATTGAAAGATCATGTCCATTTTGCCGGTTTCGCCGACCCAGAGTGGTGCTTCTTCAATGGATACGCCGTTCGCTTCGCCGACAGTGAGGGCGTCATATTTGCTGTAGGTTTCTTCTTTAAATTCTTGCAGGAACTCGTGGATGCCTTCTTGATTCATGTGCATGGCGAATGAAGGGACGTATGTTTGGTTGTCGGGGTTGGGCATATCCGGCAGTCCCGGCCGTTTTTTAATGTGGGTGATGGCGTCAATGCGGAAGCCGTCGATGCCTTTATCAAGCCACCAGTTGACGGTGTTGTACAGTTCACGGCGGACTTCGTGGTTTTCCCAGTTCAAATCGGGCTGTTTGACGGAAAACAAGTGCAGGTAATACTGGCCTGTCCAGTCCTCGTATTCCCAGGCGGAGCCGCCGAAAATGCTCTCCCAGTTGTTCGGCTCGGCTCCGTCTTTCCCGTCGCGCCAGATGTACCAGTCCCGCTTTGGGTCGTCCCGTGACGAGCGGGATTCAATAAACCAGTGGTGCTCATCACTCGTATGGTTTAAGACAAGGTCAATGATAAGCTTCATTCCGCGGGCGTGCACTTCTTCTAAGAGAAGGTCGAAGTCTTCCATCGTGCCAAATTCCTCTTGGATCGCTTTATAATCGGAAATATCATAGCCGTTATCGTCTTTTGGCGACCGATAAAATGGGCAGACCCAAATAAAATCAATGCCTAATTCTTTTACATAATCAAGGCGCTCGATGATTCCTCTTAGATCACCGATTCCGTCGCCATTTGAATCTTGGAAACTGCGCGGGTATATTTGATAGCCTACTGCTTCTTTCCACCATTCTCGTTTCATATGGTCACTCCGCTCCTTCTCTGGTTCCTCTTCCTATTTAGCGTTCGTTTTACGTCTTCCTTTTTTGTATAAAGGGGAGACAGCCGTACTAGTAAAATAAGTGTAGAAATCTATGCTCGTAAGCTGTTGTTGCGCGCGCTTCATTATTGGTTGAGGATAAATATGGTAATTGATGTTGTAAGAGTAAGTATAACACACCAGAACATGACTGTTTATACAAAAGGGGAAAGAAGGAGTTGTGCTCTATTGCCAGCAAATGTGGCATGGTGGTGAAGATGTGGCTGAATATTAGTTGGACTTATACTTTCTTACGCTAAAAGTAAAACTCCCGCTTCCGTTATGACCGGAGCGGGAGTTTATGATTACAAGTGGTAAATGGAAGCCAAGATGGCCGACAGCGGACTTAGCGTTCGTCCATGCCTTCCTTAATGAGTTTGTTCACCACTTGTGGATTTGCTTTTCCTTTCGTCTCTTTCATGACTTGGCCGACGAGGAAGCCAAATGCTTTGTCTTTACCATTTTTATAGTCTTCGATGGATTGCTGATTGTTGTCGAGAATGCCGTCGACGACTTGCTTTAATTCACCTTCGTCGGAGATTTGGACGAGGCCTTTTTCTTCAACGATCTTGTCAGGGTCGTCGCCTTTTTCAATTAAGTCAGCGAATACCTTTTTGGCAATTTTGCTGGAAATCGTCCCTTTATCAATCAGCTTGATCAGCTTGGCTAAGCCTTCAGGTGTCATGGCAACGTCGTCTAGTTCTTTGTCGTTGGCGTTCAAGTACGCATTCACTTCACCCATCAGCCAGTTTGCAGCCTGTTTCGGATCGGCGCCGTGCTGAATCGTCTCCTCGAAAAAGTCAGAAGTTGCTTTTACTTGGACGATTACACCGGCATCATACGCTGGTAGAGACAATTCATTGATATAGCGCTCTTTCCGGGCATCCGGCAGCTCTGGGATTTGCTCTTTTAATTGGTCTTTCCAATCGCCGGCGATATAAATTGGTACGAGATCTGGCTCTGGGAAATAGCGATAATCGTCGCTTCCTTCTTTAACTCGCATTAAGACCGTTTCTTTCTTATCATCGTCCCAGCGCCGAGTTTCTTGCAGAATCTCGCCGCCTGCGAGCAACTCTTGTTCTTGGCGCTTTTCTTCAAACGCAAGACCTTTCTGCACGTTAGCAAAAGAGTTCAAGTTTTTAAGCTCAGTCTTCACACCGAACTCTTCTTGGCCTGCCGGCTTTAAGGAGATGTTGGCGTCACAGCGCAGAGAGCCTTCTTCCATTTTACAATCGGACACTTCAGTATACTGCAGGATTGCTTTTAATTTTTCCAAATAAGCATACGCTTCATCCGGGCTTTCAATGTCTGGCTCAGAAACGATCTCGATCAACGGCGTTCCCACCCGGTTGAAGTCGACGAGAGATCCGTCACCGTCATCGTCGTGCGTGAGCTTCCCTGCGTCTTCTTCCATATGGATCCGGGTGATGCCAATGGTTTTCTTTTTGCCGTCTACTTCAATTTCAATCTCGCCATTTTCACCGATCGGCTTGTCAAACTGCGAGATTTGATAAGCTTTTGGGTTATCCGGATAAAAATAGTTCTTGCGGTCAAATTTCGTTTCATCCGTTACGGTGCAATTGGTAGCTAGCGCCGCCGTCATGGCGTAATCTACGGCCTGCTTGTTAACGACCGGAAGCACCCCAGGATGACCGAGACAGACCGGGCATGTATGAGTGTTCGGCGGCGCGCCAAATTCAGTCGAGCAGGAGCAGAAAATTTTCGTGTCTGTTTTTAGTTCAGCGTGAACTTCTAATCCGATTACCGTATCAAATTTCATTTGTTATTCCCCCCTCACAGTTCCGGCTTTTCTGTATGATTTGCTGCTTGTTCGTAGGCATGGGCTACTCGGTACAACGTTCTCTCTTCAAATGGCTTAGCTACAATCTGCAAGCCGACTGGCATGTTATTGGCCTCAGACAGACCACATGGAACGGAAATGGAAGGCACGCCTGCCAGGTTGATTGGAATGGTTAAGATGTCGTTTGCATACATAGTAAGCGGGTCGTCAATCTGTTCGCCCACTTTAAAGGCTGTTGTCGGAGCCGTTGGGCCGATGATGACGTCAAATTTTTGCAAGACGTTATCAAAGTCTTCTTTAATAAGCGTCCGGACTTGCTGGGCTTTTTTATAATAAGCGTCGTAATAACCGGAGCTGAGTGCGAAGGTACCGAGCATAATCCGGCGTTTAACTTCATCGCCGAAACCTTCACTGCGCGACTTTTTGTACATATCGAGCAAATCGCCGTTGCCTTCATTGCGCACGCCGTAGCGAACACCGTCAAAACGGGCAAGGTTGGCGGAAGCTTCAGAGGAAGCGATGATATAATAAGCGGCTACTGCATACTGCGAATACGGCAAGGAAACCTCTTCCCAGGAGGCGCCAAGCTTTTCAAGCTCTTCAAGCGCTGCGCGTATTTTTTTCTTCACATTTTCATCGACGCCGTCACTCATGTATTCTTTTGGCACGGCAATACGTAGGCCTTCTACACTATCTGCGCCAATTGCGCTTAAGTAATCAGGCACGTCCATGTCTACCGAGGTCGAATCACGATGGTCGTGACCCGCAATTTGTTGCATGACAAGGGCGTTATCTTCTACGTTTCGTGTAATGGGTCCAATTTGGTCCAAAGAAGAAGCAAAAGCGACAAGGCCATAACGGGAAACGCGGCCGTACGTCGGTTTCATGCCGACAACACCACAGTATGACGCTGGTTGCCGGATCGAGCCGCCGGTATCAGAGCCGAGTGAGAAGGTAACCTGACCGGCAGCAACTGATGCGGCAGAACCTCCGCTAGATCCGCCTGGAACGTAATCTGTGTTCCACGGGTTACGGGTCGTGTAGTAGCCAGAGTTTTCATTAGAGGAACCCATCGCGAATTCATCCATGTTCAGTTTACCCATCGTGATTGCTTCAGCGCTGTGCAGGCTTTCCATAACACCAGCATCATATAACGGGTCAAAGTTGGACAAAAATTGGCTCGCACACGTTGTTCGTAACCCTTTAGTGAGAATGTTGTCTTTAATTCCCATTGGCAGGCCAAATAATAGACCGCGCGTGCCTGCTTTTGAAAGCGCGTCGTCAAGTTCTGCAGCTTTCTTTTTTGCGCCTTCTTCATCTACAGTTAAAAAGGCTTTTACTTTATCATCTGTCTTTTCAATTTGTTTCAACGAATCGGCTACAAGATCAGAAACGTTCACTTCTTTATCATGCAGCATTTTATGTAAGGAAGCGAAACTTTCCTCTGTTAAAGATGACACACAAACCCCTCCTCTTATTCAAGTATAGCTGGTACTTTAAATTGACCGTCTTCTTGGTCTGGTGCGTTTTTCAACGCATCTTCACGATCAAGTGAAGGCTTCACTTCATCTTCTCGCAATATATTTCGAATATCGACAACGTGAGTGATTGGTTCAACATTTGTTGTGTCCAACTCCTGCAATTGTTCGGCAAAATCAATAATGTCGTCCAACTTTTTAGTCACAGCATCAATTTCGTCTTCTTTTAATTCAAGCCGCGCCAAATGAGCGACGTGTTCAATTTGTTCTTTGTTTACACGTTTCATATATCGTCACCTCCACCAATATTTCTCTCAATAGCTTCCATAATACCAAATAATTTTGTGCCGGCATAGAGCGAAACCTTGAATGAAGGCTCCTGCCGGCTCTTTTTATCTATAGACGTGGACATCTGGTTCTTCATTTGGTTCTCTTGTAATGAGCGCTTCTTCTCCGGAATTCGATGACACAGTGACTTCAATATCAACGTCCGGGGGGTAATTTTCCAACAAATTCGTGACATGCTGGGTGAAAGAAATGACTTCGGTTTTACTATGAAAACGGATCGGAATTTCAATCGTCATTTCTTGGAGCTGGTCATTTTGAAAACGTCCTTCACCGGTAGCTCCGACATAGTTTTCAAAAAAGGTATCCACACTTTCTCGAAACTCATCAAAACGGTCCGCTTCTCCCACATGGTCCTGGCTGGCTTCTGACGAAGGAAAGAGATAATAGTCTTCATCGATAATGTCCCAGCCGCCAAATGATGCACCAGGCTCAGCGGTGGACGTGGCTATGAAAGTGCCTGGCACCGGTGCTTCTCGCGGAGCTTCCCGGTAAAGGGCCACCGTAATCGGTACCTCTTCAAGCATGCCGTCTTCACGCTCATTGGAACGAAGACGTTCTACCACTTCTTCTGCTACCTCTTGCCCGGCCTCAAGGCTCTCAGACTCCGAAATCTCTTCGTCGAGCCACGGGCCATATGTTCCATCATCGTGTTGTTCACGGAAATAGTAGAGGCTATTCATAGAAAGGCCAACAACAATCCCGCCGAGTTGGAGATTCCCTTCATCATTTTCTACCATATAATTGTGTTCAACTATATGCGATAACATACGTGGCGCCCCGCGTTCCTGCTCTTCGAAGCTCTCCCCATCTGCAAGCGGCGGATTCAACCCATCTGGATTGTCTTCTTCGTGCTGACGTCTCAGCCAGCTGTCAAGCTCGTCACGGTTAATAAACTGCCCTTCCCGGAAAAAATAATCGTTAGGATTATAATCTTCAGAAGCCACTTCTAACAAGCCTGTTTCCATCCGTTCAATGTCCATCCGGTTGTAGACAACCGAAGTACTAAAGCCACGAGTGGATCCGTGCATGTACTGACCGTCTGAAAGTACGGTTCGGTATTGATCTTCTAGGGCCGGCAAGTCAGGGCTGACTTCAACCCCTTCTTCTTCCTCTTCTTCCGCTTCATCTAATTCAACCGCATCATCATCTTCTGGTTCTAGAAACGACAAACACCCGCTCAATATAACCAACGACGACAAAGCCATTAGTCCTACGAATCGTTTCATGATGGCATTCTCCTCACTTTTGCCCATAAACCTTTACTTTACTTCTAGTTCAAAACGGGCCTCATCCCAGACTTCGACCCCGAGCTCTTCGGCTTTTTCCAGCTTTGACCCGGCATCTTCACCAGCGATCAGAAGGTCCGTTTTCGTACTAACACTACCGGTCACTTTACCACCTAGTGCTTCTACTTTTTCTTTCATTTCAGTCCGCGTCCACTTTTCTAGTTTCCCAGTTAATACCACCGTTTGCTCTGCAAAAATCTGTTCTGCTTCTGAAGCTTCCGGGGTAGCTATTTCATAGGTCATGTTCAGGCCGAGCTGGCGCAACTCCCCAATCAGTTCCTCCGCTTCAGGCTGACTGAAATAGCTGGTGATTGAATCGGCCATTTTTTCTCCTACTTCATGAATGGCGACTAAATCTTCCATCGTTGCTTCCTGGAGCTTTTCCATCGTACCAAATGTTTCAGCTAGCAGTCGTGCGGCCTTAGACCCAACAAACCGAATCCCAAGCCCGAACAGTAAGCGGTCGAGCGGATTATCTTTAGACGCTTCGATCGCTTCTAACAAATTCGAGACCGATTTTTCACCCATTCGCTCTAGTTCGAGCAAGTCTTCCCGCTTTAATTTATACAGATCAGATACATCTTGAATCAGCTCATGGGAAAATAACTGCTGAATCACTTTTTCCCCGAGACCGTCGATGTTCATAGCTGTGCGCGATACAAAGTGGATTAAGCCTTCTCGCACCTGAGCCGGACATTTCGGGTTCACACAGCGCAATATTACTTCACCTTCAAGGCGGACGAGTTCACTCTCACATTCCGGGCAATGGGTAGGCATCGTAAATTCTTCTTCGTCTCCAGTCCTTAAATCGTCAAGAACGCGGACCACTTCAGGAATGATGTCACCCGCTTTTTTTATCACCACTTGATCACCGATGCGGGTATCTTTTTCCCGGATTAAGTCTTCGTTATGAAGAGAAGCCCGTTGTACTGTTGTACCTGCTACTTGAACGGGATCAAGGTAAGCGGTCGGGGTGATGGCTCCTGTGCGGCCGACTGTGAGCTTGATGTCTCTTAAGGTTGTAATCACTTCTTCAGCCGGAAACTTGTAAGCAATCGCCCAACGCGGACTTTTCGCCGTGTAGCCGAGCGTTTGCTGTTCATCTAGTTCATCGACCTTAATCACGATGCCGTCGATTTCATACGGGAGGTCATGCCTTTTTTCCAGCCAGCTTTCTACGTACTCGATTACTTCTTCTATATTATTACAATACTTGTGGTCCGGATTTACTTTAAGCCCAAGCTCCTTCATGTAACCCAGTGCTTTCGCATGCGAAGTAAGACCAATTTCCTG
The DNA here is from genome assembly GCF_000377705.1 of Salsuginibacillus kocurii DSM 18087. Taxonomy (GTDB): domain Bacteria; phylum Bacillota; class Bacilli; order Bacillales; family Marinococcaceae; genus Salsuginibacillus; species Salsuginibacillus kocurii. The sequence continues at coordinate 278,041 of NZ_KB898627.1, forward strand.
ATCTTCCGCAATGGCGTAGCAGAAAATATCAAGGTTACGGCGCCCGGCAATTTTAGGGTCGAGTTGGCGCAGCGACCCGGCAGCGGCATTGCGCGGATTGGCAAAAGGCGGTTCCTCGTTCTCTTCTTTAACTTTGTTCAACTGCTCAAACGAATGATGAGGCATGAACACTTCCCCGCGCACTTCCAAGTCCACCGCTTCTTTTAGGCGTAGCGGAATCGAGCCAACCGTTTTTAAATTAACGGTAATATCTTCGCCAGTTTGGCCATCACCGCGGGTGGCGCCGCGGACGAACTGACCATTTTCATAAGTAAGCGAGACCGCGAGCCCATCGATTTTTAACTCAGCCGTGTAGCTGATCGGACCCGTTGCCCCTTCCCGGGCGCGGCGGTCGAAATCTCTTAAATCCTGAGCGTTGAACGCATTGCCGAGACTCAGCATCGGCCGGCGGTGCTGTACTTTGACAAAGCGGTCGAGCGGCTCACCACCTACCCGGACCGTCGGCGAATTCTCTGATTGAAATTGCGGATATTCATTTTCTAAGCGGATAAGCTCCTGCATAAGCTGATCATATTCGGCATCACTCACTTTCGGAGCGTCCAGAACGTAATAATGATGCCCGTACTCATCGAGCAAATCACGAAGCTTATCAATTCGTTCCTTAGCCTGCTGTTCATCCATTCTTCTAGGTCACTTCCTTTTTGTAAGGATAAGGATCGGTTGTATATTATTCAGCTAGGTCGCGTCACTGCCGAGATAGTTCAGCGTGAGGCGCTTTTACTGCGTTTTATGCAGCGATGGGCCGCGGCTGGGCCGAGAAGAAGGTGCGATGGGCCAGTGTAAGCACTGGCTGCGCACTGGCAGCCGGGGCAGAGCCGTGTGCTGCGCGATTGGAGTGCGGCGTGACGCGGAACGAGTGTGGCGTCACTCCGATCTAGTGCGGCGTGACTCAGGCCGTGTGTGGCGTCACTCCGGTTCAGTGCGGCGTGACTCGGGCCGGGTGTGGCGTCACTCCGATTTAGTGTGGTGTGACTCGGGCCGGGTGTGGCGTCACTCCGATTCAGTGTGGTGTGGCGCGGGCCGAGTGTGGCGTCACTCCGATTTAGTGTGGTGTGACTCGGGACAGGTGTGGCGTCACTCCGATTTAGTGCGGCGTGACCCGGGCCGAGTGTGGCGTCACTCTGCTGAGTTGCGTACTCACTCTCCTCGCCTGCGCACGATCCCATTTTTCCTGCTGTGCCCACCGTTTTATCATCTCATCCTAGCTGGCTTTATTTCTATTTCTTCGTGATGGGTGCAAATTTGGCGTACAGGCGTTTGACTCCTTCGGTTGGGAAGGCGATGTCGAGTTCAATGTCTTCGCCTTCGCCTTTTATGCTGACTACTGTGCCTGTGCCCCATTTTTTGTGTTCGGCTTGGTCGCCGACTTGCCAGGCGTACGATTCGCCGCCGGTATTGGTGGTCGTTTGCATAGAGCGCGCGGCGTTGGCGCTGGTGCCTGGGCGTCGTGAAGCTGTGTTTCCTTGGCCCTGCGTTTGCTTTGGCGGAATGGAGGTCCCCCCAGCCGGTCCGCTGGCTGCCGGCCCTACCGGTTGCACGAGCTCGTCCGGCAGTTCGTCGATAAAGCGCGACGGTGCGTTTGTCTGGGTGCGGCCGTACAAGCGGCGCATGTTAGCTCGGGTCAAATGAAGTTCCTGCTCGGCCCGCGTTATGCCCACGTAAGCGAGGCGGCGTTCTTCTTCCATTTCTTCAACGTCGAAGAGGGAGCGGCTGTGCGGGAAGATGCCTTCTTCCATGCCGACGAGAAAGACGACGGGGAATTCGAGTCCTTTTGCGGCGTGAAGTGTCATCATCGTGACCGCTTCCTTCCCTTCTTCCTCCTCCGTTTGGTTCAAATCGGAGACAAGCGCCAAGTCGGTAAGAAAAGCGATCAAGGATTTATCTTCATTATGTTTTTCAAATTCCTGCGCTACACTCATCAGCTCTTCGATGTTTTCTAACCGGCTCATGGATTCAAGCGAGCGGTCTTCTTTTAACATGTCGCGGTAGCCGGTTTTATCGAGTAGTTCTTCTAACAGTTCCGTTACCGAGAGATAATCTTGCATTTGGATCCAGTGGCTGAGCTGTTCGCTGAATGAGAGCATTTGTTTTTGCGCGCGCGCGGAAACGCCGATCTGGTCTGCTTCCTGCACCGCTTCAAAGAGCGTCACGTCCTGTTGCGAGGCGTAGGCTGCCACTTTGTCCACTGTGGTGGCACCGATGCTTCGCTTAGGCACGTTAATAATGCGGGCGAGGCTGATATCATCGGCCGGGTTCGCGACAATCCGCAAGTAAGCGAGAATGTCTTTGATTTCTTTACGGTCGTAGAACTTCGTGCCGCCGATCATCTGATAGGAAATGTTCGATTTCACAAACATTTCCTCGATCACCCGTGATTGAGCGTTCGTGCGGTAAAGAATGGCTACGTCATTTTCAGAAAAGCGCTTTTCCTGCACGCCTTTTTTGATTTCATCAATCATGTAAAATGCTTCGGCCCGCTCGTCCTGACCTTCATATAAATGAATCTCGTTTCCGCTCTTATTTTCGGTCCACAGCTTCTTCGGTTTGCGGCCGCTGTTATTTTCGATGACTTGGTTGGCTGCATTCAAAATGGTCTGGGTGGAGCGGTAGTTCTGTTCAAGCAGTATGGACTTGGCTTCTTCGTAGTCTTCTTCGAAGCTTAGAATATTACCAATATCCGCGCCCCGCCATTTATAAATCGACTGATCCGAATCTCCTACCACACATAAGTTACGGTGGTCGCTTGCCAACAAGTTAACGAGTGTGTACTGAGCGCGGTTCGTATCCTGATACTCATCGACGTGAATGTATTGGAACTTACGCTGATAATATTTCAACACATCCGGCACCTGCTCAAACAGGCGGATGGTGATCATGATTAAATCATCAAAATCCATCGCATGGTTGGAACGCAGGCGTTTTTGGTACGCCTTGTACACATCCGCGACCACTTCCTCAAACGGCCCTTCTGCTTTTTTCGCTACTGCTTCTGGAGAACGAAGCTCGTTTTTGGCCGTGCTGATCGCGCCTAAAATAGTTCTTGGTTCAAATTTTTTCGTATCTAGGTTTTGATCCTTCAAAATTTGCTTGATGACACTTTGCTGGTCCGACCCGTCCAGAATCGAAAAATTGCGATTAAAACCGATCCGGTCCACGTCGCGGCGTAAGATGCGCACACACATCGAGTGAAAGGTGGAGACCCACAAGCTGTCCGCTGTGCCGCCAACCAGCTGCTCCGCGCGCTCGCGCATTTCGCGTGCGGCTTTATTTGTAAACGTAATCGCCAAAATATTGTAGGGCGGAATCCCTTTTTCGCGAATAAGATACGCGATTCGGTGGGTAAGCACCCGGGTTTTGCCACTACCGGCACCAGCCATAATCAATAGCGGGCCGTCGGTATGACATACGGCTTGTTCTTGTTCCGCATTGAGTCCTGCGAGGAGTTGTTCAATCATGCGTTGTTGCATGCTTTATTCATCCTTTCCTTACAAACGTTCTTTCACAGCTGCCACAGTTTTCAAAGCTTCTTCCGGCTGGTCGTAAATAACGTTTCCGACGACAACCGTGTCAGCGTAATAAGCCATCTCCCGCGCCTGTTCGACCGTTTCAATGCCGCCACCGTAAAAAAGCTGCGCTTCCTGGAGAATGAATTTGCACGATTTTACAATCTCCGGGTCTCCGTATGCTCCGCTGTATTCTAGGTAAAAAATAGGGAGACGAAAGAGGCGGTCGGCCATGCGCGCGTAAGCTTCCACATCTTCTTTTTCAAGCGACGCATCTGCTTCGGTAAGCTTGGCTGCTTTAGCATCTTTATTTAATATGCAGTACCCTTCCGCAATAATCGGTTCTTGTTCAAGCAGTGGGCCGTACGTCTTTAATGCTTCGTGATGTAAGCCAGTGATCCAGGTTGGATCCGTTGCATTAAGCACAGTCGGTACTAAATAAGCATCAAACCCTGGGGTGATTGCTTCAACTGTAGAAACTTCGAGTAGACAAGGTACAGAGAAACGTCTCACACTCGCCAATAGATGGAGCGTGTTATCAAGCGTAATGCCGTCACTACCGCCGATAATAATAGCGTCCGTTCCAGATTCACACACTTGTGCCAGCAGTTCATCTTCGATTGGTTTCGCTGGATCTAATTTGAACACATGCCGAAAGCTCTGAATCTCCTCTAACATCGTCTCGCCCCTTTATAAAAACCTGTCTGAAGTAGTGATTTTTTGGTTGTAGTTCGTCGCTTTTTAATGAAACTTCAACCATTAATTATAGCAGAAAGAACGGGAGGTTACGACTGCGAGTTATGGGGAGAGGCGATCGGTGTGAAACAGCTTCATCAGGGTGATTATATTGAGTAATATTGTCAAATCAATGAGTGTTTTCTTATCGTGCTAATGTTAAGAAATCTCTCGAAATCAACACAGAAAACTACAGCTTGTGCTATCATGTTTTGAAATAAGCTAGCAAGAACGAGGAGGCACTTATGATAGATGCGATACAGCTTCGCCGGCTCCAGGTGGCAAAAAAAGAACGAAAAGCCGAACGGGTCATAACCGGCGCCACCTTTGCCGATGTATTCAACCGTGAATGGAAGACAGGAGATATCGCCATTCAGGACGGAAAAATTGTGGGAATCGGCTCCTACGAAGGTGAAGAAACCATTGATGCCGCAGGGGCCTACGTCGTGCCCGGCTTAATTGATGGTCATGTTCATATTGAATCGTCCATGGTTACACCGAGTGAGTTTGCAAACGTAGTACTAAAACGTGGGGTCACCACTATCGTAACGGACCCTCATGAAATCGCGAATGTCGCTGGTAATACAGGAATCCGCTTCATGATTGAAGAAAGTCGGAAAAGCCTGCTTTCCACGCGTTTCATGCTTCCATCGTGCGTACCGGCCACGTCCTTTGAACATAACGGAGCAACACTAGATGCTGCTGATTTAGCTCCTTTATACGAAGAGCCTGAAGTTCTTGGCCTTGCTGAAGTTATGAATTATCCAGCCGTAGAAAATGGCGAGGCCGATATGATGAAGAAGCTGGCAGACGCCAACGAACACCTAGCGCCTATTGACGGTCATGCAGCCGGCCTCAACTCTACTTCTCTTAACGTCTACCGTACCGCCGGGATTCGCTCAGACCATGAAGCGACAACGTACGAAGAAGGGAAAGAACGGCTCGAGCGCGGCTTTCATCTTATGATCCGTGAAGGTTCTGGAGCGAAGGACCTTGATGCGCTGCTCCCGCTCATTACGGAAGCGAACGCGCACCGTTTTTTATTTGTCACCGATGACAAACACCTCGATGACCTGCTCGAAAATGGCAGCATCGATCATCATATCCGCCGGGCTGTCGCCCAGGGGGTGGCACCTCTTACTGCGATTGCGATTGCCACCTTGCATGCAGCCCAGTGCTTTGATCTTCGTGAAAAGGGAGCGATTGCGCCTGGTTTCGATGCTGACCTCGTCTTCATCGACAATCCGGAAGATTTTCACGCGCGGCGCGTCTTTCAACGCGGCACAGACATAACGGCAAGCGAGCCGGTTCCCGCGCCGCCTGAAGCACCTTCTAGGTTGAGTACGAGTGTTACTCTTGGAAATGTTACAGCCCGCGATCTGGACATTCCCATCTCTTCTTTTACTAAAAAAGCAAAGGTAATCGGGGTCAGGCCAGGATCGATCGTTACCGAACGCTTGAGCGAGCATGTCGACACAGCAGACGGTGTATTTATCCCATCGGTGGAGAAGGATCAGCTGAAGCTGGCCGTCTTTGAGCGCCATCACGGCTCAGGCGCAGTCGGTACTGGCATCGTGAAAGGTTTTGGATTCACTGCCGGAGCGATTGCTTCCACGATTGGGCATGATTCGCACAATTTGTTAGTGTGTGGGACAAATGATGAGGATATGCTGGCAGCAGTGCGGCATGTGGAAGAGCTGCAAGGCGGAGTGGCAGCCGTAAAAGACAGAGAGGTGCTCGCTGACATTCCCCTTTCAGTCGGTGGCTTAATGTCAGCTGGAACTGCAGACGAAGTAGTTACCCAGATTGAAGCATTCGATAGAGCGCTGGAGGAGCTTGGCTTTGTCGGTGATTTCAATCCGCTCATCAATTTGTCATTTTTAGCGCTGCCGGTGATCCCAAGTTTGAAGTTGACCGACCAAGGGTTGTTCGACGTCGAAGCTTTTGAGTTTCTCCCGGTGGCCGAAGAAGAATAAGGAAGGAAAAACGCCCGCGTGGCGTTTTTTTGCATTCATTTTTGGTTTACTGATCATTCTCGTCACTTTACTCATCATTCTCCGCTCAGACTTGATCGCAGCAATTGTTTATCCAATTAAAAACCCCTCTCCGCAGCTTCGCGGAGAGGGGGATAAGTACGGCTCACTCGGAGCCGGTGCCGTTATGGACGCGGTCTAGCGTCATTTGATAGCTTTCGTTGCCGTAATTTAAGCAGCGTTTTACGCGTGAAATGGTGGCAGTGCTGGCGCCGGTTTCCGTTTCGATTTTATGGTAGGTGCTTCCGTTTTGCAGCATGCGAGCAACCTCCAAGCGCTGAGCGAGTGATTGAATTTCATTAATGGTGCATAGGTCATCAAAAAACTCGTAGCATTCGTCAATATTTTGCAGAGACAGGATCGCTTGAAATAATTGATCTAATTCTTTACCTCGCAATTTATCGATTTGCATTCCTTCCCACCTCTTTCAATCAAATAATCGGTTTAAGAGTCTTCATAGGTGACGCTCGACTCTAGTCCAGGAGCCGAAGGTACAATATTAATCCACGTGCTTCCAGGTACAAACGGAACGATCTCCCCATTTTGTACCGGCACAATTTGGCCGTCTTCGTTCTCCCATTCAAGGTCGTGCACTTGGCCATTTTGTAAAAGCAAGGCTTGTCCTCCGGAGGCTAAGTCAATCTGACGGCGCCCTTCCTCATCAACGACTTGATGATCAGTTTCAGCAATTAGGAGGTTAGAGACTTCGAGGGGCTCGTCCGTTTCGTCATCTACGGTTTCTTCACCATCGCTGGCTCTTGTATACACTTCATTGTCTGGGTCGTACGTAAAGGTAACGTCATAGCTGTCTTCGTAATTGATGGCGATTTCTTCGGCTTCTTCCCCGCCTTCTGCTGGTTCGTCAGCAAATTCAAGGGACGGGAAATCGCGCTCTAAGGTGTAGCCTTCTTGGTCCAGGCCAGTAAGCATATCATCGTATGTAATATACGAATCGTGGGGGGCTGGGCGGTCGGCACTGCGCTGGAAGAGTGTGCCGTCATAGTTTAAGCCGTTTAAGTAAGCCATTTCTCCAGCAATTAAGCGATCCTGGGCTTCCGGACTCCAGCCGTGCGTGACAAAGAGGCTGTCAAACCCGCTCGCTAAATCTAAATGATACGCTCGGGCACTTCTTACGGGACCGACCAGATCTGGCTCTTCGCTATGGAACAAGGAAACAAACCGTGTGGTCGAGCCTTCAGCTAATATTTCATAGGTAAGGTCAGCTTCGTTCAAGCCGGTTTGCGGCCGAGCTTGTGGATGATTGTTAATCACAACCGCTAACGGGCGGTGGTCATTCATATCTTCTGTCGGTAGGCCTGTGAGTGGATGAGGGTCCCCGCTTGCTTCTTCCTCATCCGCCTCTTCTGTTCCTACTTCTTCAGCTTCTTCAGCTGGCAGGTCCTCTTCTTCTGGTTGTTCTTCTTCTGAAGCATTGTCTATGTCTTGTTCTTCGCCATCGCTCGATTCATCTCCGCCACAAGCGGCAAGAAGCAAAACAAGCAGACCAACGCTTAAGCTGGCGCTGTATTTTTTCAATCTCATCATCCTTTAGCACATCATTCCTTTACTATTTTAACGCATGATCGAAGGAAAGAGTACCGTTTTCTTGTGAACATCATAAATTCCATTCTGGGTAACACGGACATAAGGCAAATGAGTAGAAGCAAAAAAGAGTAAGCTATAAATAGGATCATCATGAGCATAGCCCTTCAATTGAAGGGTTTTGACCAGTTCTGTATGCTTGGCGATAACTTCTTCCATCGGCTCATTTGACATAATGCCAAACAGCGGCAAATCCATTTCGAAAATCGCTTCCCCGTTTTCATACATAAACAGGCCGCCCTGTCGTTCTTTTAAACGGGCAAATGCAGCTTTCATATCAGCCCGGTTTTTACCAATCATCACGACGTCTCCTGTATTCGAAAACGAAGCGGCAAAGCCGGAAAGATGAGTGTCAAATCCTTTAATAATGGTGTTAATGCTCCACTTCCCATGTTTATCAACCATAATAAAGAAACTTTCATCCTGCCCTAACGGCATCTGTTCTCCATCTACTTCGGAAATAATTTGATACGGCTTAATAATTACCGAATTAATAAGTTCAAGTCCCATCGGCATGGAGAAAGAAAAGTCTTCCTCATTTAATTCGAAATCAATGGTAAGCGGCTCAACTCCCATCTCCTTCCAGGAAAAGGCCGGCTCATGGTATATTTTTTCTTCGTCTTTATACACCCATTCTCCTTTTGCCAGCACACCTTCAGGCCGAGGAGACCTTTCATCTTTTAAAATATTGAGATGCGCAATCCGCCCTGGAGCAATCATACCAGTAACATCATCGATACCATAGTAACGGGCTACATTGTAAGAAGCCATTTCATAAGCGGCAAACGGAGGCACCCCTTCTTGAATCGCCAATTCAATCAAGTGGTCCAATACGCCCTGTTCATGGAACATCGGCGTGGAACCATCCATTGTCAGCATAAAGCGCCGGTAATCCTGTATTCCTTTTTCATGTAACTCGCGCAAAATCTTTGGAAGGTCCGGGCGGATTGAGGAATAACGCAAGGCCGTCATATAGCCGGCATCTAAGCGGCTTAGGACTTCTTCTCCGCTCATGGCTTCATGATCGGCAGTAACTCCTAAGAGCGCCATTTGCGTAAGCGTAAATGAAGACGAGCCAGGCAAATGACCTTCGATCCGTTTATTCAGCCCTTTCGTTTCTTGCATCCAGTGAAGAAGCGCGTCATCCCCTGTCATCACTTTTGGCCAGGCTGAAAGCTCTCCCGCCTGCAAAACAAGCGGATGTTCAAGCCACGCCTTCATGGCTGACGTAGAAAAAATGAGATCCTCATCTTCCATTTCTGTTTGCGGGTCCAATCTCGCCCACCAATACATGGACGCCGGTCCTTTATCTAAGGATTCAACCAAAGAAAGCGCTTTCTTTTTTTCTAAATTTAATAAAAAGAAGAGGTTGTCGTTAATCAACGTCGTCGTTCCAAGCTGTGACGCATAAACGGAAAACGAATGGGGATTATATAACTGAAACGGATGAACATGAGGCTCAATATACCCAGGCACCACTACTTTGTCCTGACAATCAATGATCTCTGTTTCTTCCGTCCGTTCTGGCCAGTCTTGACCTACGTACACAATCCGATCACCATATATCCAAATATTCCCTTTATTCCAATCTCCTCGGCCGCTACTTAAAAATGTAGCATTTTTAAGCAGTTTCGTAGGAGACTTTTGACCGCGAACGACTTCTAGCTGTGCTCGCATGTTTATTTTTGTCCAACGCTTGTATTTCCAAGGCATTTGTTTATCACCTGCTTTAAATGTGTACGTGCTGAGGATTCTCGTTGTGTTTCACTGTTGCAACCTAGTTCAGTGCTAAAAGCAGTCAACATAAAAGGGGGATCCCCTTTTAATTCTATATAGTTAATGTTTACGTTGATCACTTTCTTTAGTTTCATTACACTTTTAATCTTATCACATTTTCGTCCGTTACATTACGAAAGGAAGTGACAACATCTTAACATTAGTATCCAAAAGAAGGAAGGGAATTAGTAATGAAACCTAACATTGGAATTTTAAATGCATTATGTCGCTTTATCATTGGCTATACACTCATGGCCATCGCAACGCAGTGCAGCATCCGCCGTCCGTTTAGTTATTGGGCAATTGTCTTTGCCATGTTGGGCGGCATGAAAATAGGTGAAGGGACCCTTCGCTTTTGCCCATTGACGGCATTATTTCGAAATGGCAAAGGTCGGAGATAAACGTGAAGTGTAGAGCAGCTAATATGTATGCGTGCGTGAAAATGGTTATGTTTATTGGAGTTCAGCGCTAACTATTGAAGGTATTGGACTGCCTGCCTCCTACTTTCTATAAAAGAGAGTGGGACTCGCTCCTACATCAGGCCTCGACAATACCAGCCGGAATATATTCACTTTCATCTTAGACAGAGACACATCCTTAAAAACTGACCGGCCCGCCGCTTGCTGCGGAGGCCGGTCAACTCATACTTGGAGGTGCTTACTGATGTTTAACGTCTCAACGTGGCAGATGGAATTTGGTACTGATTCTGCCTTTATCTATGCGCTCATTCTTGGTTGTATCATCGTACTGCTTTATGTCTGGTTTAAGAGGAAGCGTTCTTAATTGCTTTGTCGCCGATATCGGTTCGATAAAATAATCCAGTTGTTGTTTTTTCCTGCAGCTGGTCATAGACTTTTTGCTGCGCTGTTTTAAGGTCCTCTGCGCGCTCAGCCACGAGGACCACACGGCCTCCTGCGGTGACAAGGTCATCTTCCTCGGTTTTCACTCCTGCCCAATAAACCGACGTCTGCCTTGAGAACTGCAAGTGAGAGACAGATATTCCTTTTTGGTAACTCGCTGGGTATCCTTCCGCGGCTAAAACAACGCCGACTACAGCGTCATCGGACCATTCAAGCTGAGGCTCGCCGCCAGCTACCAGCTCACTCAACACTTCAGCAAGATCAGAGGTTAAGCGCGGCAGCACCACTTGTGCTTCCGGATCGCCAAAACGAGCGTTAAATTCAATCACCTTTGGCCCTTCTGTTGTCATCATCAGCCCTGCATATAAAACGCCTGTAAACGGCCGCCCTTCTTTAACCATGGCCTGCGCTGTCGGTTTTAAGACGCGTTCGACGGCTTCATCTACATCAGCGCTCGTAAACTGCGGGACTGGAGAATAGGCGCCCATGCCGCCGGTATTTGGACCTTGGTCTGCATCATAAGCGCGTTTATGGTCTTGAGCACCAACAAGAGGAACGACCGTCTCACCATGAACGAGAGCCATTAATGACAGCTCTTCCCCTTCTAAATACTCTTCGATCACCACTTGGGCCCCGGCTTCGCCAAATTTCCCGTCCAGCAGCACATCAGCTAGAGCTTCTTCCGCTTCTTCAAACGTCATTGCCACCGTCACACCTTTGCCTGCTGCCAGTCCGTCGGCTTTAATAACAATTGGCGCACCTTGATTTTGCACGTGCTGAACCGCCTCATCATACGAGGTCGTTACATAATAAGAACCGGTCGGAATCTGATACTGCTCCATTATGTTTTTGGCAAAAGATTTGCTGCCTTCAATTTCAGCTGCTTTCTGATCTGGCCCGAAGACACGGAAACCGGCAGCTTTGAAATCATCTGCTAAGCCATTTAAAAGAGGAGCTTCAGGCCCAATTACTACTAGGTCAGCTTCGAGTTCGCGGGCAGCTTGAATGAGCCCTTCGTGGTCGGTTTCTTTGATATCAAGAATCATCGCCACATCTTTCATGCCTGGGTTTCCGGGAGCAACCGCTACACGCGCTTTCCCTTCAGCCAATTTGGCAGCAACAGCGTGTTCGCGGCCACCGCTTCCCACTACGAGAATGTTCATTGCATACGCTCCCCTTCCGATTCCAAATTCTCAACTTCAGTTAAGCCAGCTCTTCTAGGGAAAATCCTATCTACATGTTGCGAGCCCTTTCTTACAAGAACCGTTCTTTCAGTATACTTGTTTTAATGCTTAAAATGACGCATGCCTGTGCAAATCATGGCGATGCCGTGTTCGTTTGCAGCCTGGATGGACTCTTCATCACGGATAGAGCCGCCCGGCTGGATAATTGCAGTGATTCCCGCTTCAGCAGCTGTTTCTACTGTATCTTTCATTGGGAAAAAGGCATCTGACGCCAGCGCGCTGCCTGCCGCTTTTTCGCCGGCTGCTTCAATAGCAATCGCTGCTGAACCGACGCGATTCATCTGCCCGGCACCAACACCGACCGTTTGATTGTCTTTAGCTAGCACGATCGCGTTTGACTTGACGTGTTTCACGACCGACCAGGCAAGTTCCAGGTCTTTCATTTCCTGCTCGCTTGGCTCGCGCTCCGTTACTGTTCGAACCTCGGCGTCCTTTAAGCCAGAGCGGTCTTCGTCTTGCACAAGTAGCCCGCCGTGAATCGAGGTCAGCTGTTGTTCAGCTACGGTCGATGCCGCGACTTCGAGAGTTAATAAGCGCAAGTTTTTCTTTTTCTGCAAAAGCTCGAGCGCTTCATCGGAAAATGACGGCGCTATGATAATTTCCAGGAAAATTTCTTTTAACTGTTCGGCAGTGGCCTGGTCGACTTCACGGTTAAAGGCGACAATGCCGCCAAAAATCGAGACAGGGTCGGCTGCATAAGCACGCGAGAACGCATCTGCAACTGAAGCTGCGATGCCTGTTCCGCACGGGTTCATATGCTTAACTGCCACAGCTGCTGGTTGTTCAAATTCTTTCACAAGCGCTAACGCCGCTTCGGTATCATTAATGTTGTTGTAAGACAATTCTTTGCCGTGCAGCTGCTTGGCGTTAGCAAGCGAGCTGTTCGGGCTGAGCGGCTTCCGGTAAAACGCCGCCTGCTGGTGCGGATTCTCGCCGTAGCGCAGGTCCTGAGCCTTTTCGTACGTAACGGTGTACGATTCCGGCAGCGTCTCCCCTGTTTCATTCGTTATGTATTCAGCAATCAATGCATCATAAGCTGCTGTGTGGCGAAATACTTTGGCCGCCAACTGCTGGCGCGTGGCAAATGGAATTTCCCCGTGTTGCTGCCATTCTTCTAAGACGCGCTCGTAATCGGCCGGGTCGGTCACAACTGTGACATGGGCATGGTTCTTTGCCGAAGCACGCAGCATCGCCGGGCCGCCAATATCAATATTTTCAACGGCGTCGTCATAAGTGACATCTTCTTTTGCGACCGTTTCTTTAAATGGATATAAATTAACAACGACAAGGTCAATCGGCTCGATCGCCTGTTCTTTCATTTGTTCAACGTGCTCGGAATTATCCCGTTTTCCAAGCAAACCGCCATGAATACTCGGGTGCAACGTCTTTACGCGGCCATCCATAATCTCTGGAAAGCCGGTCACCTCAGAAATGCCGATCACCGGCACATCCGCTTCTTCAAGCTTTTTCTTTGTTCCGCCGGTAGAAATCAGCTCAACGCCGCGCTCGGCCAAGCTTTTAGCAAACGGAACAAGCCCTTCTTTATCAGATACGCTTAGTAATGCTCGTTTGATTGTCATACAGATCGTACGTCCTTTCTTCTCGGCTCTTATTAAACTCATTGCTGTCGTAATGCTTTACTGCAGGGCTGGCTGCTCATCCAGATAGCACCGGTACTACAACTAGAAACTATCATTCAGCCCAAGCTGACTGTCTCTAGTTATCGCTGGGCCACACCGTCGGCCGGTTCTCTAACCGCTCCATTCTTTTTTCCCCCATAACTGCTGCAGTGTTTCCGGATACAGCCGATGCTCAACCGCTTGAATCGCGCGCGTGAGCGAAGCTAGCGAATCAGTCGGATGAATGCGCACCGCTTCCTGGGCGATGATCGGACCGGTATCCATCCCTTCATCGACGTAATGAACCGTAACCCCGCTCACTTTCACACCCGCTTCCCAAGCCTGGCCAATCGCATCTTTCCCAGGAAAGGCCGGCAATAAAGAAGGGTGAATATTAATGATACGTCCTTCGTACGCTTCCAGCAACGTCTCTCCCATGAGGCGCATATAGCCGGCAAGCACGATCGTTTCCACCTCATAGGCTTGCAGTATTGCCAAGACGTCTTCCTCATACGCTCGTTTATCAGCGTAATCACGCGGCATCCGTACTGCTGTCGCTACGTCGTATCGTTCTGCGCGCGCAAGCACACCCGCATCCGCGCGATTGGAAAAGACGAGTACCGGCTCAACATCCAAGCGCCCATCAGCCACTGCTTCCAATATCGCTTCGACATTGCTGCCGCTGCCTGAGGCAAATAAAGCAATCCGTGTCATTCGCTCACACCCTCTATTTTACAGCCTTCTCCTTCTGTTACGCGCCCGATTATAAATGCTCCTTCGCCAACCTCTGTAAGTGTGCGCACAGCCTGCTCTGCTTCTTCAGCAGCAACCGCTGCGACTAAACCTATTCCCATGTTAAACGTACCGTACATATCCACATCACTCAAGCTTCCCTGCTCCTGCAAAAACGAGAACACCGCCGGCTTTTCCCAATTGTGGGGGTCAACCACTGCCCCGCTCCCAGCAGGCAGCATGCGCGGAATATTCTCGAAAAAACCGCCCCCGGTCACGTGTGCCATCCCTTTCACGTCAAGCGCTCCTTGCAGAGCCTGGACAGCCCGTACATAAATTTTCGTAGGCTCGAGCAGTTCTTCTTTTAACGGCCGCTTGAACGGTTCGTACACCTCATCTAAATTCAGCTCAGCTTCATCAAGCAGCACGCGGCGCACGAGCGAAAAGCCATTGCTGTGCAGACCGGAAGAAGCGATGCCAATCAGCGCGTCACCGGGTACAATCCGTTCACCGGTGATAAGGTCCGACTTTTCACAAGCCCCGACCGTAAAGCCGGCAATGTCATACTCGGCTGGCTCGTACATGCCCGGCATTTCCGCGGTCTCCCCGCCGACGAGTGCGCAACCCGCTTCCTCGCAGCCATCTGCCACTCCCTTTACGATTGCTTCAATCCGCGCTGGCTCCTGCGCGCCTGTAGCGATATAGTCGAGAAAGAAAAGCGGTTCGGCGCCTTGAACGGCGATATCGTTCACGCACATGGCGACAGCATCTTTTCCAATCGTATCATGCTTATCGGCCGCAAACGCCAGCATCAGTTTCGTTCCCACACCGTCTGTACCGCTTACGAGCACGGGTTGTTTGTATGGAAGGGCTGAGAGGTCAAACACGCCGCCAAATCCGCCGAGGCCACCCAAGACTTCCGGGCGCACGGTGCGGGCAACATGTTGTTTCATGCGAGAGACTGCTTCGTAGCCGGCTTCAACATCAACACCGGCTCGTTTGTAGGCTTCAGACATTTGGGATGCTCCTTTTCAAATGGTTAGGCTTTTTCATGCGGATGAATCGTATCATCGTAAATCCGCGTCGGATACTCCATCGTAAAGCAGCCGAGACACTGGCCGCAGTTCGCGGAAGCATCATCGCGGCCGATGCCTTCTGTCATGCCGTCGATTGATAAAAAGGCGAGTGAATCGGCTCCCATCATTTGCCGCATTTCTTCGGTCGTATATTTGGCCGCAATCAGTTCAGCTTTTTGCGACGTATCAATTCCGTAAAAACACGGGCTGATGATCGGCGGTGAACTGATGCGCACGTGCACTTCTGTCGCGCCTGCCTCTTTTAACAGCCCGACGATGCGGCGGCTGGTCGTGCCGCGCACGATCGAGTCATCGACCATGACGACGCGCTTTCCTTCCACGACACCACGGACAGCAGAAAGTTTCATTTTTACGCCTTGTTCGCGCAGTTCTTGCGAAGGCTGGATGAAGGTGCGGCCGACGTAGCGATTTTTAATCAAACCGAGTTCATACGGAATCGAGGCCTGCTCGGCGTAGCCGATCGCAGCCGAGATCGAGGAATCTGGGACACCAGTCACCACATCCGCTTCAATCGGTGCTTCGTCGGCTAGCGTTTTGCCAAGCCGTTTTCTGGCTGAGTGAACATTGACTTTATCCACGTTGGAATCCGGTCTGGCAAAGTAGACGTATTCCATGCTGCAAATCGCGCGGTCATTTGCTTCAGTGAAATGATCAATGTGCATGCCGTTCTGGTCAAAGCTGATCATTTCACCGGGCTGGACTTCGCGTTCAAACGTGGCGCCGACCACATCAAACGCACACGTTTCCGACGCGATGACATAAGCATCGCCAATCCGGCCGATCGAGAGCGGCCGCAGCCCATGCGGGTCAAGCGCAATAATCAGTTCGTTTTCAGTCATGACTGAAAAGGCATATGCTCCTTCAATGCGGTGGAGCGCTTCTTTCATCTGGTCGCGCAGGCGGACGTGCGTGCTCTTTTTGATTAAATGCGCCAGCACTTCCGTGTCAGACGTCGATTGAAAAATACTTCCGGCTTGTTCGAGTTCAGCTTTTAGTTTATGGGCGTTGACTAGATTGCCGTTGTGGGCAATAGCAAGACCGCCTGTCTGCGACTGAAAGTGAAGAGGCTGGCAGTTAATCAAGCCGCCGCCTCCAGCTGTGGCATAACGAACATGGCCAAGAGCTGTATCGCCGGTTAGCTTATCAATGTCCCCTTCTTTAAAAGCTTCAGTCACAAGCCCCAATCCTTTATGGACTTGCAAATGCATGCGATCGCTCGTAACGATGCCCGCTCCTTCCTGGCCACGGTGCTGCAGGCTGTGCAGGCCGTAGTACGTAATCGGAGCCGCTTCCGGATGCCCCCAGACTGCAAAAATGCCGCATTCTTCGTTTAAGCCTTTGATTTCACCATACATGGAATTGCTCCTTTCCAGGACTGTTCCAACTGTTCTCGGCTAATATTCACAAGCGTGTCTCCGGCCGGTGTCGTAATATGAAGGTTCTCTGTGGAAGTGACGCGTCCGATTTCAAAAACATCAGGCAGAAGCTGTTCAAACTGGTCGCGCTTTTCAGCAGGCACGGTGAGTACGTAGCGGGATTGGCTTTCAGAAAAGAGCAGGCTCGCATCCTCATCAAAGCTGATTTCCGCGCCCAATCCTTCTGTGCCACCCATGATGCCTTCGCTGACCGCAACGGCCAGGCCGCCTTCCGCAATATCTTGCGCGGAAGCAACCACACCGGCTTGAATGGCTGCAAGCACGTTTTCCTGGCGTTTGGCTTCCACGTCCAAATCAATCGCCGGCGCCGGGCCAAAAATGCTGCCTTCCTGCATTTGCTGCAGTTCACTGCCGCCAAACTCAGCTTTCGTTTCACCGAGAACGTAAATGATATCTCCGTCGGCCTTAAAGCCAGAAGTGGTACGGTGTTCGATATTTTCGACAAGCCCGACCATGCCAATTACAGGTGTTGGATAAATAGAACCGTTTGGCGTTTCGTTATAAAGCGAAACATTTCCGCCTACAACCGGCGCGTTCAGCTTCGCGCAGGCTGCGCTCATGCCGTCGATTGACTTTTCAATCTGCCAGAAAATCTCCGGCTTTTCCGGGCTGCCGTAATTCAAGCAGTCCGTGATGCCGAGCGGGCGTCCGCCGCTTGCAACAATATTGCGCGCTGCTTCAGCCACGGCAATCTGGCCGCCACGTTCCGGGTCGAGGTAAATGTAACGGCTGTTTCCGTCGGTTGTAAGTGCGATTCCTTTGTCGGTATCTTTAATGCGGAGGATCGCTGCGCCAGCGCCAGGTGCAACTGCAGTGTTTGTCTGCACCATATAGTCATACTGGTCGTACACCCACTCTTTGCTTGCGATCGTCGGGCGGGCGAGCAAATCGACGAGTGTTTCTTCCGGTTTCACATCAGCCGGAGCCCACGGCGTTTGCGCTTGAAATTCTTTATAGTAGGCAGGAACAGCGGACGGCGGATTGTATTCTGGCGCATCTTCTGCAAGCGCATCAACTGGAATATCAGCCACGGTTTCGCCGTTATGGCGCAGCGTCAGGTGCTGCTTTTCGGTTACAACGCCAACTTCAACCGCATGCAACTCCCAATGCTCACAGATTGCTTTCATTTCGTCTTCTCGGCCTTTTTCCACCACAATCAACATGCGTTCTTGCGATTCAGACAGCATCATTTCATACGGAGTCATCGCATGTTCACGCTGCGGTACATGGTCAAGATTCATTTCGATGCCGTAGCCTGCTTTACTGGCCATTTCCGCTGAGGAAGAAGTGAGGCCGGCCGCGCCCATATCTTGAATCCCGATCAAAGCGTCGGACTGAATGATTTCCAGGCAGGCTTCAAGCACTCGTTTTTCTGTAAACGGGTCACCGACCTGCACGGACGGGCGCTTGCTTTCAGATTCTTCAGTCAGCTCTTCTGATGCAAAGGTTGCTCCGTGAATCCCGTCACGGCCTGTGCTCGCGCCGATGTACATCACTGTATTGCCAGCACCTTGCGCGACTCCTTTTTGCAAGTCTTTCTGGTCAATCAAACCGACACACATCGCATTGACAAGCGGATTTTCTTTATAGCACGGGTCAAACTGAACTTCGCCGCCGACAGTCGGCACGCCGACACAGTTGCCATAACCGGCTATTCCAGCAACCACTTCTTCAAACAAATAACGAACACGCGGCGTATCGAGCTCACCGAAACGTAACGAGTTAAGAAGCGCAATCGGGCGGGCGCCCATGGAAAAGACGTCGCGCAAAATACCACCGACTCCGGTTGCAGCGCCCTGGTAAGGCTCTACCGCAGACGGGTGGTTGTGGCTTTCAATCTTAAACACGGCCGCCTGCCCGTCGCCAATGTCGACCGCACCCGCGCCTTCGCCCGGACCTTGC
Organism: Salsuginibacillus kocurii DSM 18087; assembly: GCF_000377705.1. Lineage (GTDB taxonomy): Bacteria > Bacillota > Bacilli > Bacillales > Marinococcaceae > Salsuginibacillus > Salsuginibacillus kocurii. The sequence continues at coordinate 296,640 of NZ_KB898627.1, forward strand.
AGGACGGCTTCACTTTTGGTCGGGAATTTTTTCAATACATTTTTCGAATGTTTATAGCTGCAATGCTCTGACCACATAACCGAAAACAAACCGAGCTCGGTATAATTCGGCAGGCGTCCGAGAATCTTTTCAATATAAGCAAACTCTCCGTCTATTAAGCCCATTTCTTGATAGACTTTTTCTTCTTTGATCTGCTGTGCTGATGGTTCAAGTTGTAACGACACGAGATTCCCTCCAATGCTTATACATAGATTCAAATAACGCGAGGCCATCCTTCGAACCGAGCAGCTCTTCTACAGCTCGCTCCGGATGCGGCATCATGCCCAGCACATTGCCTGCTTGGTTGCGAATGCCGGCAATACCGGCGCGGGATCCATTCACATCATCTTCATACGTAAATACGATCTGCCCGTTTTCTTTTAAAGAGGCCAGTGTCTCATCGTCGCAATAGTAGTTACCGTCACCGTGAGCCACCGGCACTTTGATTGTTTCTCCAGCTTGATAATCTTGTGTAAATAGAGAAGAATTCTCCTCCACACGCAGCTCCACCTGTCGGCAAATAAACTTCAAGTCTTTGTTTCTCTTCATCGCCCCAGGCAAGAGACCGGCTTCTAAGAGCACTTGAAAGCCATTGCACACGCCTAGCACAGGCTTGCCTTTCTCTGCTTCTTCCACCACGCTTTCCATCACCGGGGCAAAGCGGGCAATCGCGCCTGAACGCAAGTAGTCGCCATATGAAAAGCCGCCAGGAATGAAAATCGCGTCATACTCCGCTACGCTCTTCTCTGTATGCCGAACAAATTCCACGTCAGCGCCAATTCCTTTCTCGAGCGCATAGTACATGTCATGGTCACAATTCGATCCTGGGAAAACGAGTACAGCCGCCTTCATGAAGAGACCGCCTCCTCAACCGAGAAAGAATAATCTTCAATGACCGGATTGCAAAGCAGTTTTTCACACATTTCTGTCACGCGTGCTTCTAGATTTGGCCCTTCTTCGACTTCAACCACGATCCATTTACCGACGCTTACTTCCTGCACCTCGTCATAGCCAAGCGCGTGTAAAGAACGAGCTACTGCACTGCCTTGCGGGTCTAATACGCCTTCTTTCAACGTGACATAAACATGGACTTTTTTCATGATACGCTGCCTCCCATACGTTCTAGAATTTGCTCATACGTGTCAGTAAGTTCACCAAGACCGTAGCGGTACACATCTTTATCCAGTTTCTCGCGTGTCTGTTCATCCCAAAACCGGCATGTATCCGGCGAGATTTCATCGGAAACAACAAGCTCCCCGTCTTCCGTTAACCCAAATTCCAGCTTGAAATCTACGAGAAGGAGTCCAGCTGCGCGAACGGCAGCGGTGAGTGCCTCATTCGTCTGAAGCGCCAGCTCCCGCATCTGCTTCAATTCAGGCGGGGTGGCTGCTTCCACAAGCCGGATATGATCTTCATTTAAGAGCGGGTCGCCAAGCTCATCATCCTTGTAATAATACTCGACAATCGGTTGAGTGAGCTCCCTGCCTTCCGCAATCCCCGTGCGGCGCTGCAAGCTGCCGGCTACAATGTTTCTGACCACCACTTCCAACGGCAGAATCCTTGTTTTTTTCACCAACTGCTCTGTCGACGACGTGCGCTCAATAAAATGCGTCGGCAATCCCGCCGCATTCATTTTTGCAAAGAAAAGCGCAGAGAGTTCGTTATTCAAGCGGGCTTTACCGGCCACCTCATCCATTTTTTCCCCATTGAATGCGGTCGCCTCGTCTTTATACTCAACACGCAATACGTTCGGGTTCTCCGTTTGAAATAACTTCTTCGCTTTTCCTTCATACAATAATCCGTCAGCACCCATGCGGACCCCTCCTCGCTAGAATTCAAGTTTACGCTTAGCCTGCTAGTCTTCTAAGCCTGCGCGGCGGAACAATTCATCCACTTGTTTCATATGATGGTTCTCATCAAAGCACTCATTTAAATCTTCTGTAGAAAGTACATCCGTAATTTCTGGTTCTGCTTCAACCAGCTCCCGGAATGGCACACCTTTCTCCCACGCTTCCATCGCTTTTGGCTGCACGAGATCATATGCTTTTTCCCGGACCATCCCTTTGTCGATTAACGTCAGCAGTACCCGCTGTGAATAGATTAAGCCGAACGTTTTATCCATGTTTGCTTTCATGTTCTCTGGATAAACCGTGAGCTTATCTACAATGCCGGTAAAACGGTTCAGCATGTAATTCAGCAGAATGGTGCTGTCCGGTAAAATGACCCGTTCTGCCGACGAATGAGAAATGTCACGTTCATGCCAAAGTGGCACATTTTCAAAAGCCGTCTGGACGTGGCCGCGAATGACACGGGCAAGCCCGGTCATATTCTCCGATCCGATTGGGTTGCGTTTATGCGGCATGGCTGAAGACCCTTTTTGGCCCTTGGCGAAAAATTCTTCAGCTTCGCGCGTTTCCGTTTTTTGCAGCTGGCGAATCTCTACAGCCATCTTTTCAATCGAGGTGGCAATGAGCGCCAAGGTGCTTACGTAATGAGCATGGCGGTCGCGCTGCAAGGTCTGGGTGGAGAGCGGAGCTGCTTCAAGTCCGAGCGCGTCACAGACGGTTGCTTCAATCGCCGGCGGAATATTGGCGAATGTGCCGACAGCGCCGCTCATCTTGCCAACGCGCACGCCTTCAGCCGCTTCGTCGAACCGTTTTAAATTCCGCTTCATTTCGTCATGCCAGAGCGCAAGCTTCAAGCCAAATGTTGTCGGTTCAGCGTGAACGCCGTGGGTACGCCCCATCATAATCGTATATTTATGTTCTTTTGCTTTATTAGCCAATACGTCAATAAACCGTTCCAGGTCTTTTCGCAATATGTCATTGGCTTGTTTTAATAAGTAGGAAAGAGCAGTGTCGACAACATCGGTCGAAGTTAAGCCGTAATGTACCCATTTCTTTTCATCGCCAAGCGTTTCCGATACCGCCCGGGTAAAAGCCACCACATCATGGCGCGTTTCTGCTTCAATTTCATGAATGCGTTCGACAGCAAATGAAGCATGGGCGCGAATTTTTTTCACGTCTTCTTCAGGAATATCTCCTAGTTTCGCCCACGCTTCACAAGCTGCGATTTCTACTTCCAGCCAAGCGTTATAGCGGTTTTCTTCTGTCCAGATGCTTCCCATTTCCTCTCGTGTATACCGTTCGATCATCTCTTCTCTCCACTCCTAGCCATTAATAGTTGTTGGCGCGTCCCATACGGTGAGCCGCTCCGTTTCTTGGATTGCTTCTTCAATCGAGGCACCGATGACATTTACGTGGCCCATCTTGCGGCCGGGACGAGCCTCTCCTTTATCATACAGATGCACGAAGGCACTTGAAAGTCGTGGAAGCTGTTCGTTGAGCGGTTGCACATGTTCACCGAGCACATTCGTCATCACAACCGGGCGGGTCATCTCCGGCTCAATAAGCGGCCAATTGCAGATCGAGCGGATATGCTGGGTGAATTGGGAAACCGTGCAGGCATCAAGGCTATAATGGCCAGAATTATGCGGGCGCGGTGCCAATTCATTTACGTAAATTTCTTCGTTTTCTGTGACGAACATTTCAACAGCAAGCGTCCCAACAAGCTGGATGTGCCGGGCTAGCTTCTGCGCGAGTTGAACGGCTCGCTCATGAACAAGCGGAGAAACACGTGCCGGTACGAACGTTTGATGCAAAATATTATTTTGATGGTCGTTTTCAGCGACCGGAAAAACAGTCATTTCTCCGGTTGGCGTTCTCGAAACAATGACAGAGACCTCTTTGTGAAAAGGAATCCATTGCTCCATAACGAGTTCTTCGGCATGCTGCAGCTGTTTAAAAGCCTCTGCTGCTTCACGTTCACCTTCAATCACAACCTGGCCTTTGCCGTCGTACCCGCCGCGGCACGTTTTTAGCACGGACGGCGCGCCAAGTGCTTTCACTGCTTGTTCAGCTTCTGCTTCCGTACGAACGGCTTGATATTTCGCAACCGGCAGGCCGGCAGCTTCTAGTGCTTCTTTTTCCCGCAAACGGTGCTGGGTTGTTTTGAGAAGGTCTGTCCCTTGAACGAGCTTGCCAGCTTCTTCAAGCGGGCGCGCCGCCACAGCATCGACGTTTTCAAACTCAAATGTCACGACGTCACACTTGGCGTTCAAAGCAGCAATCGCTTCTGCATCGTCATAAGGCGCTATGATCTCTTCGTCGGCAATCTGCCCGGCGGAGGAATTTGCTTTCGGCTCCAGCACCACAATGCGATACCCCATTTCCCGGGCCGCAAGTGCTATCATCCGGCCGAGTTGGCCGCCTCCGAGAATGCCGATCGTTGCTCCTGGTTGAATGACAGTCATATCGTTTCACCATCCGCTTTCACTTTTTCAGCGAGCTGATCCCTGCGTTCCTGCAAGCGAGCAGCCAGCTTTTCATCAAAAGCGCTCAGCATTTGCGCAGCGAGGAGGCCGGCGTTCGTGGCGCCCGCTTTCCCAATCGCTACCGTCGCGACCGGCACGCCGGCAGGCATCTGTACAATCGAAAGCAAAGAATCCATGCCTTGCAGCGCTTTAGACTGAACCGGCACCCCGATAACCGGCAGCGTCGTTTTCGCTGCCACCATGCCCGGCAAGTGTGCCGCGCCGCCGGCTCCAGCGATAATCACTTTTACGCCCCGCTCCCGAGCCGACTCTGCATATTCAAACATCACATCCGGCGTGCGGTGTGCCGATACGACCTTTTTTTCATAAGATACATCTAGTTCATCCAATATCTCACAGGCATGGGCCATCGTCTCCCAATCTGACGTGCTTCCCATAATGACGCCTACTTCAATTGTCATGACTGTTCCTCCTTCACTGGTTGTGAGTAGCTGCTATTCAACACGTCCTCAGATTAAAAGGTCTTTAGCGCCTTTTATTAATGAAGGATCTGTTAAAGAGGGGGGAATTCTTCCTTCCATGGCCTCGCTTTCCGCGGGCGAACAGCGAGCCTCCTCAGGCTGAAGCCCTGCGGGGTCTCGCCAGGTCCGCTTTTCCCGCAGGAGTCTCGGCCATTCCCGGACATTCAACAACCTGTATCTACACTATCCTTTAACAGACCTATAAAAAAACGGGTTCCATGCTTCTCTAGTTATGAGAGAAAGCAGCAGGAACCCGGTGGTTTACCTATGTAAACTGAATATTCGACACAGCTCACATATATAAAGGTTATATGCTCTCCCTCATAGTCTAGCTATTTACGGTAGCCAGGTAGAAACTTTTGGGCCATATTCCCAACGATATATGAGGTAATTTACTTTATTTAATGAAGAACTCTTAGTTATTATTTTAGCGATTGTTAGATATATTGTCAAAGTATAATCGAATATTGATAGAAATAATTGAAATATTGTTCGGTTTTTGCTGATAACACCGTAAGATCAACCTCTTTTCAAGCCGTTATTCGGACAATAGCTGTTTTCCTTCAAATACAATCTGCTGCCTTAACAACACCGGCTCACCATCTTGTTCAGACTCAGCTTCCGTAAACACCGGCTCCTCCATGCGCCGTACCGGCATATATCCTTCTGCTTTCATACGAGCTAAACAGTCATCAATTGATTCGTTCTCCATCACTTCAAACCGCTTTTTCGGCTGCGGCTGTGCCGTATTTGCAGCCGAAGCTTTTTTCTTTTTCTTTTTTTTCGCCACTATTTTCGTACTCCTTTCACCCAAAACCCACCAAAGAAGTTTTTCGGTTCATGAGATATAATAAATGCTCGTGGGTCAAGCGCGCGAATGGTATCATATAAATCCAATTCCGAACGCCGCGACGTTAGAATTTCCATCATTAATCGTTCACCTTCCCGCCCGTAAGCGATCCAGTTTGTCACCCCGTAACCGCGATCCCTTAACGCATTAGGAATATCTGGTTCATACTCGCGCGTAATCACATTTACTGTAATATATCCTAAGGCCAGCTTCTCTTCAATTTTCATCCCCATAATCACGCCGCTGCCATACCCTAACGCATAAGCTACTACATGCAAAACTGAATCCATGTTGTCTAACACTAGCCCGAGCCCCAGCACATAAACCGTAACCTCTACCATTCCAACACAAGCTGCTGTATAGCGCCGGCCCTTTAGTGTGAATATCATGCGGACAGTAAATAAACTAACATACATTACATTAATCAACAGAATCACTAACAGTAACGACCACGCATTTTCAATCAATGCTTCTACCACTAATGCCGCCTCCCCCTTACCGAATCTTCTATTAAATATGAGGGAAGTTAGAAAACAATATCATGATTTCACCGCAATTAAAACACTTCCATTCGACAACAAACCACAAAAAAACGAAGAGCTTCTCCAACCTTATAGCATGTTATACTAAACCAAAACCATTTCATTTTCGACTCTGTTAAAGGATGCTAGTGCGCAAAACAAGCACCACTAAAAGAACTCAGATCCAATTTAATAAATAAAGGAGGCTGTATGATGCGGGCCCTATCTTTTTTACCAGCAGCTACTGAAATCATTAAAAAGCTTGATTTAACCGACCAACTCGCAGGCGTCACCTTCGAATGCCCAATCGACCGCCCTGTCGTCGTCCATTCCGAACTAGAAAACGAGACACTTTCAAGTGAAGAAATTAACACTGCCGTCAGCCAAGCCGCTAAAGCCGGCCGCTCTCTCTATACTGTTGACCTCGACAAAGTAAGAGAGCTCGCCCCCGACGTCGTCTTCACCCAACGCGTCTGCACCATCTGTCAAATCGGCGAAGACGAAACCATAGAAGCACTCTCCCATCTCCCTCACCCTCCGACTGTGATCTCGCTCTCTCCAGCCACCTTAAGCGACGTGAGAAACGATATACTAACAGTCAGTGAAGCCCTGGCGGCAAAGAAAAGCGGAGAGCAACTCGTCCAGGAGATCGACCAGCGTCTTGAAGCGGTACGCGAGCGAAGCCCCGCTAACGCTCTGCGCGTGTTTTTTATGGAATGGATGGACCCCATTTTCCATGCTGGGCATTGGATTCCGGAAATGATCGAAGCAGCTGGAGGGTATGATGCCTTTGCCAAGAAGGGCGGTAAATCAGGAACCGTTACACTTGCCGAACTCGAAGCGTATGACCCTGACTTAATCATCGCAGCCCCGTGTGGATTAAGCGGGGCCGAAGCCGAAAACGAACTTGCTGCCTATATGGAAAAAGACGAGTGGAAAAGGATCCGCGCCGTAAGAGAGCAACAAGTACACGTCCTCGACGCTCATCTGTTCACCCAGCCCGGTCCTGATTTAATCACAGGAATTGAACAACTTGCAGAGATTATCGAAGCACAACCGATCAAACAAGAGGCTAAATAAGTCCGCAAAAAGGAGCTCTCCACGTTATGGAGAGCTCCTTTCTTGGAGGCCAGAGCTATACAAACGCCAGGCCTGTTCCTCCGCTGGAATACGAATTAATAGAATAAGCATGGCATTTAACACCGTAAACAGTACAGCTGTAACATACGCACCAAACATCAGAGGCAGCGCGAGAATCTCGACACTGACGATGATATAATTTGGGTGCTTCATAAACCGGTAGGGCCCTTTCGTTACTGGCGTTGCTCCAGGCAGCACGATGATTTTTGTATTCCAGTAACGATGTAAGCTAACAAGAACCCACATACGGCCCATCTGTGCTGTGAGAAAAAGCATAAAGGGCAGCCACCACCAGCCCGGCAGACCCGATCTGATCAAGCCGACTTCAGCCAACAGCACTAAAAAGAAACCAGCGTGTAAAAAGATGAACCACTTATAATGGTCCTGGCCGTATTCTTTAGCTCCTTGTGCTTTCATCCATTTTTCATTGCGTTTCGCAATCATTAGTTCAATCAGCCGCTGCCCAATCGTCCATATCATCACAATTGCAAAAAGCAATTCTAGTTACCTCCATTCCATTGCGAGCATTTCTGCACTAAACCCAGGACCCAATGCGCCAAGCAGGCCAACTTCCCCTTTTAGCGGCGAGCTATTCATCACATCTTCAAGTACGTACAATACGCTGGGCGAGGACATATTCCCGTGCCATTTAAGTATTTGTTCCGATAAGGCCAGCTGCTCCTGTGATACATTCAGTGAGGTCCGGTAAGCGTCCAGCACCTTTCGCCCGCCCGGGTGCAAAATCCAACGATCGGTACTTTCAATGTCCCAATTAAAAGAGCTAAGAAACGATTCAATCCGGGGCCTGAGCCACGTCGAAATAAGCGAAGGAATGTCCCGCGAAAAAACGACATGAAAGCCCGTATCTTTAATGTCCCAGCCCATGACCCGCTCTGAATCCGGCATCAGCTCAGCTTGAGTGCCTAGAATATGTGGACCTTCTGCACAGTAACCGCTACTTTCTTCACCACTTACCAGGGCACAGCTTACACCGTCGCCAAAAAGTGAAGTGCCCACAAAGTTGCTTTTCGAAATATCATCCCGCTGAAATGTTAAACTGCAAAGCTCTACGCAAAGCACGAGCACATTCGCCGTTGGATGAGCGAGACAATAATCATATGCTCTTGCTAAACCACCAGCTCCTCCCGCACAACCCAGGCCCCACAAGGGAATACGTGTCGTCTCATTTTTCAAGCCTGTACCATTCATAATGCGAGCTTCCAGCGTCGGTGCGGCCATCCCACTGCTTGTTACGCTTATAAAGGCATCAATATCTTCAATGCCCACCGCTTGCTTCGTTTGTTTGATACAGTTCAGCACAGCTTCAGTCCCTAAATCAACAGCGTGCTCGATAAAAAGAGTGTTTCGTTCTTCCAAACCTTTGTCTTTTTTATACCAATCAATCGGCATAACAAATTGTCGTTCTTTAATGCCACCGTTTTCAAACACTTGCAGCATACGCTCAAGTGAAGACAAACGTTCATTAAAAAGTTCGCGAATGAAAGACTCCATTTCATCCTGCGAAACATGGTATGCCGGAAGGGCACGGGCCACAGAGCGGATAACCGGCATGCGCTCACTTCCTCTCCAAAAATCTAACCACGTGAATAAAAGTTAGTCTTCCCTGAATGGAAACATTTACTCGATTATTTTAAAAAATACAGGCTTTTATTCACTTTCTTTTATAAGTAGTGCCGGTCCCTACCCCCTATTGAAATGGAGCCTCATGTATTATGCTTGCACCTTAGCATGAATTCGAGTTATACACTTCTTACTAAACCTGATGGCACCTACCTGTTCCATTCCCTCTTTTCAATTTTCAAGCACGATGATTTCAGGTTTACGTTTTTTCTGATATGGTAATAAGAAATAGGGAACATTATTGTCTAACTAGCTTTTTAATACAACAGGAGGCAATAAGATGAATAACGTCGGACTCGTGCTCGAAGGAGGAGGCATGCGCGGCATTTACACTGCTGGCGTGCTTGAGTTTTTTCTCGAACAACAGCTGCATTTCCCTTACGTTGTAGGCGCATCTGCCGGAGCTTCTATGGCTTGTTCATACTTAGCCAGGCAAAAAGGACGCAATAAAAAAGTAAATATTGGCTTAATCAAAGATTCACGTTTCATAAGCTTTCGCAACATCCTGCGGGAGCGCAGTTTATTTGGGATGAATTTTTTATTTGACGAAGTGCCAAAGTCTATTATTCCACTAAATGTGGAGCAGGTACTTAACAACGACCAGCTCTTCCAAGTTGCCACCACCTGCATGACAACTGGCAAAGCCGTATATCATTCCAACGACGGAAACTGTGACATTTTACAAGCGGTTAAAGCCTCAAGCAGCCTGCCTTTGTTATCTCCCTACGTAACCATTGATGGGAAAAAGTTAATGGACGGCGGCGTGGCAGACCCCATCCCATTAGCGCAAGCCAGGCATGCCGGATTTAAAAAGAACGTAGTCGTGTTAACGCGGGAAAGAGGATTCCGCAAAAAACAATCACCGTTGTCACCACTAGCACCCCGCATCTACAAAGAATACCCTGAGTTTGCCACGACAATGATGCACCGCACCGACTTTTATAATGAACAACTGGATTGGATTGATGAACTAGAAGCCCGAGACGAAATTAAAGTACTGCGTCCCCCTTATGAAATAAACGTCAAACGTACAGAAAAAGACCCGAAGAAATTACTGCGTCTTTACGAAGCAGGCTACCGCCATGCCAAAGAATTATGGCCGGAACTCCAACACTGGCATGAAGAGCCAACAATTGAACAAGTAACACAACATGAACCACAGCCCGTGTAAACGAAAAGTGGCACATGTCGTTTTCGAGCAAGGAAAGCAAACGAAGAATGCGCAAGGAGTCGCTTAATGACTAAGAACGACGTTGAAAACACGCCGTCGGACTCGACTTGCCCGGCAAGATGCGGACCGCTCCCCGCGAAAAAAAGCGTGGATGAATGACGCCGCTAAACAAACAAAACTAGAAACCCATCACTCCAAGCACTTCTTGTGGAAACATTTGCAACGCTAGTGAGCTCATGTCCGTTGCAATCCCGGCGTCGGCGGACACACTTTCCCCCAGGCACAAGCGCGTGATTGGCTTCATCTTCATCGCGCTTGCTGTCACTGCGTGTTCGCCATTCATTTTCGCTTCTAATAGCCATAGGAGTTGCAAGCAGCTGGTGAGTAATAAGTTCACAAACCCTGTCGGTAGAAGCCTTAACACCCTACCAAGAGAAGATCCTCCTCCAACACGAATGCCTTCCCTTCTACCAGTTCACACCCTAGTTTTTATCCCGTTTACCAGAACTGAACCTTCAAGAAAAATTGGCTCAGCCAAGCCTACGGTGCAGGCTGAGCCTTAGTTGCACGTATACCGCTTCCTTCAACTATTCATATCTTACGGTGTAAAATAATTTAAAATTTTTATTTTCTTTGAAACAAATTGACTGTTCACTCGTATTCTATGAAAGAGGCTCGGGTAAAGAGGCGTTTGTGCCTTTCCTCGATCCTTTGTAAAAACTTTATAGGAGGCTTTATTATGGTAAAAAAATGGGGCAGTATCTCGCTCACGGCTCTTCTTGCAGCCACTGTACTTACACCAAGCGTTTCAGCAGAAGAACATAGTTTTCCAGATGTGGAGGCAGACTATTGGGCTGCCGAAAAGATTCAACAAGCAGTAGAAAAAGGGGTTATTGAAGGGTTTGGAGATGGCACCTTCCGTCCAACTGATTCTATTACGAGAGGAGCAGGAGCCGGCATTTTAGTTCGTGCCCTCGACTCTTCGGCTGATGAAGGGTTTAAACCTAGCTTTACTGATATTAGTGAAAACGATGAGTGGTTTGACGAAGCCGCTGCCGCAGAAGCTGAAGGCTGGATCACTGGACTTCCAGACGGTTCGTTCGCTCCGGATGCTTCTTTAACACGCGCCCAGGTAGCAGAACTTCTTACCGATGCTTTTGCTCTTGAAACTGAAAATCCATCAAGCTCAAATTTCCAAGATGTTGGCGAGGACCATTGGGCTCACGAATCGATCGATACACTAGTCAGCCTTGGTTTGGCCACAGGCTATGAAAATGGCGAAGAGTTTCGACCTAACCAAGAAGTGACGCGGGCTGAATTTACTACATTCTTAGTCCGAGCACTCAGCGAAGGACCTGGTGAAAAAGAGCCTGAATATGATGAAGCACAAGCAGATGAGCTGCGTGAAATCTCGGATCAGCTGCTAGAGCTAGAATCGTATACATTTACAGGCGACATGACCATTGATATGACCATGCCGTTATTAGAAGAAGACGTAGAAATGGACATTGAAGATACGATTTCACTTGAAGCAGATCTGCGCGGTTCTTATCAATATGACCCATTAATCACAGAAACTATTACAAACACAAGCATGCCTGACCCAGCGATGGAATCTATGAAAGATGTAGGCATCGTCACAGAAGATGCTGTGTACTCCAAGATCCAAAATCCAGAAGGCATCCCTGAAGACACACCAGGCCTTTTCCCTGAAGAGTGGGAAGGACAATTCTTAGAAACCCCACTTGCTCCTGAAGGGTATAACGGTGACTTGTTTGATATTACCCAGCAGCAAGAATTAATGCACGCCTTTTACAACGAACTATTTGAAGTCCGCGGCACCGAATTTTTCGAAATTACAGAGGCGAGCCATGACGCAATCCCAGAAGGTATCGACCACGAGCGGGTTGTGTCCGTATCTCTTGATCAAACTGATTTAGAACTTTTATTTGAGCAGCTCGGCAACATTGAAATCCCTGGCTTTGATGAAGCCCTGCAGTCACCTGAAATCATGTCTGCAGCCATCTCAGCGGCTGGTGAAGAAACAGACGTCCCAGAAGGTGATATTGATATTGACGATATTTTTGAGCTGATTGATTTCGAAACACTTGAATGGCATCAAGCCATCGATAGTGATGGAAACGTCACCTATGACAGCGGCGAGCTTGCTCTTTCCATTCAAGAAGCAGGCGAAACCGTCTCTATGGATATGACATACGCCCTCGATATGGATGATTTCAATGAAGAGATTTCGTTTGAATACGGAGTTCCAGCTGAAGAAGACATCATTTCTGAAGAAGAATATCTCGACTGGCTCGATGAGCAAATGAACGAGGAATATCAAGAGCTGCCAGAATTTGAAGAAGAGCTTGAAGTAGAAGAATAAGAGCTTTTGACCACCTCCAGAGTCCTTCGCTAAACGAAGGGCTCGTTTTCATGCCGTCCATGATGAATCCCCATCAAAACTCCTTAGGATGTTTATTGATGGCATACTTCACACATGACAGAAAGGCAGCTATGATTAATGGGAGATTTGGAACAATACAAGCAGAAATCCATATATACCGGGTGATTCATATTAAATTTGGTATACTTTAATTGATTGGGCAAAATAGTGAGGTACAACATAGTTATTCACTTGTTAGAATCAATTTCATCATGACGTTTTATGAGCAATAAAATGAATACTTTCTTTTGATTTTTTATTTACTATACGGAATATTAAAAGTGGCTGAAACGTAAGACGGCGACTCCCTAAGGATAAAGCGCACTCTGAAGATCCACTTGTTCGATGGGTTTTACCCATCGAACAAGTTAGCTGAAGACAAGCTCTCGGGAAAGCGTCCGTCTGAAGTGAAGGCCACATTCATTATGCGGATGTTAACATCTTATGTTGAATGAGGAAATGAATTTGTTAAGGGAGTGTTATCGAAATGGTTGGAGTAGAAATTGATATGGTTGTGAAAGATAGCTTAAAAGCATTGGAATTATACGAAACTATATTTGATATCGAGCGGGTGGAGGTTTCAAACTTTCCTCGTGGTGAAAATGAAGCAATTTTCACCCTATACGACGTTCACTTTCACTTGTTAGATGAAAACCCTGACTTCCATTTGATCGCACCAACGCCTGACGACCCTAAAACTAGTTGGGTTAATGTTACTGTTCCAGACATTAAAGAGACCTATGCCAAGGCGATGGATTTAGGTTGTACAGAGGTACAACCGGTAACGGAGCTTCCTGACTACGGCGTAGCGAACGCCATATTCATGGACCCTTTTGGTTATGTATGGATGCTACACCAAGTTCATAAAGAGGTTAGTCATGAAGAACGTCTTCAGCTTTGGGAGGAAAAAAAGGAAAAGTAACCATGGGTATATTATAAGAACTATAGAGAAAAATAGTATCAAAAAAGCCTGTATCAATGATTACTTGCTAACCTACGATACAGGCTTTTTCTATCGGTAACTAATTGTTCCTATATAGCAATAAAACGAATACGATCTTTTTGTTTTTTACTATATGGATATGGAAAGTAAAAGTGGCGGCAACGTAAGACGGCGACTCCCAGAGGATAACGCGCAGTCTGAAGATCCACTTGTTCGATGTTTTTACCATCCATCGAACAAGTTAGCTGAAGACAAGCCCTCGGGAAAGCGTCCGTCTCAAGTGAAGACCGCATTCACCCTTGGCCCATAAGGAACGAGATTTATGAAATTCATTCATATAGTTAAACATTTTTTATGCGTTTGGAGAGAGACTATCCATCGAGGGCTTGCTTAAGGTCCTGCCAGATATCTTCCGGATGTTCCAAACCGACGGACACACGCAGCAGCGCGTCACTAATTCCCATTTCCCGCCGTTTATCCACCGGAACCACTGAATGCGTCATCGTATACGGATGCTGACAAAGCGTCTCCGGGTCCCCTAAACTGACGGCAATTTGTGCCAGCTTAAGCCGGTTTAAAAACGCCTGCGCTTCTTTTTTGCCACCATGTAATTCAAAACTAATTAACCCGCCAAATTGACTCATTTGCCGCTCAGCCAGGCGAAAAGTATCGGAAGCGGGATCTCCCGGAAATCGAATCGATCGCACCTTAGGATGGTCCTTTAAACGTTCAAACACATACGCTGCATTCTCGCAGTGCCGGTCCATCCGTAGACTGAGTGTCTTCAAGCCGCGCAGCAACAACCATGCATCAAATGGAGCCAAGATTCCACCAATATCTTTGTGCGTCTCCATTCGCACTTGCTCCATAAAATTCTCTCGGCCGACTGCCACACCCGCAATCAAATCACCATGCCCGCCTAAATACTTCGTCGCGCTATGGACCACAACATCCGCGCCCTGAGCAAGCGGTCGTTGTAAATACGGTGTAGCAAATGTATTATCCACCACCACCTGCAAACCATGCTCACGCGCAAAACGAGTCACCATCTCAACATCCACCAATTTCATCGTCGGATTAATCGGCGTCTCTACATAAATTACTTTGGTTTCTGGGCGAAGAGCCTGACTGAGCGCTTCCTCATCTTCCATCGCCAAAAAATCAACTTCTACACCGAAGCGTTCTTCAAGCATCGAGAAGAACCCATACGTACAACCATACACCCCTTCTGTCACCAGCACAGCGGACACAGCAGCCATCCCCGAACTAAACGCAACAGCCGCCTCCCCACCTTCCAACTCCGCCATCCTTGCTTCCAACGTATGCACCGTCGGATTACCGAGCCGCGAATACACATACCCTGCCTCTTCCCCAGCAAAACGGCGCTCCCCCGCCTCCGCCGAATCAAACGAATACGTCGACGTCTGATAAAGCGGAGGTGTCAAACTTCCATAATGCCCCGCCCGATCATACGCACCATGAATCAACTTCGTATCAAACCGACTAGACTTCATTACCTTCTCCCCTTTCTACAACTCCTATCTCATTATACATGAAAACGCTTACTTTTAGAGCCTGTTCTTTTCCAGAAACCGCGAAAACCTCTACCCATTTTGGTAAAATAAAAGCGAGAGCTACTCGCCCGCCTGTATTCGGCCTTCACGCAGACAGAACTCGTCTGCCAACTACCCTCTTTGACGAAAGGAGACCGTTATGACCAAACCTACTGTTGTCACATATAACCGTATCTCCACTCCCGCCATCGAAGACATGAAAAAAGACTACGATGTACGGACGTTTACCAATTTTGAAACGACCAAAGACCCTGCCTTCCGGGCTGCGCTGCAGGAAGCAGAGGCCATCATGAATGTCGACTTAGAAGTGGATGATCAACTTTTAGCATATGCCCCCAATGTGAAAATCGTGAGCAACGTCTCCGTTGGCTATGACAATCTGGATGTCGAGGCATTGCAGAAACGCGGGATTTACGCGACTCATACTCCTGGGATACTTACAGAAACGACCGCCGACGCCATTTTCGGCCTGCTTCTTTCCACCGCCCGGCGCATTCCTGAACTGGATCACTACGTCAAAACCGGGGCCTGGAATGAGATGCTTCCTGAAGCAAAATTCGGAGTAGATGTTCACCATAAAACTCTAGGCATGATTGGAATGGGCCGCATCGGCGAAGCCATCGCCAGACGCGCTCACTTTGGCTTTCAAATGAACATCCAATACTACAACCGCAGCCAAAAAGAAGAAGTAGAACAAACACTGGACGCCACCCGCTTATCACTGGATGAGCTGCTCGAAACCTCTGATTTTATCTGCATCATGGTACCGTTAACCGAAGACACCAAGCATTTAATCGACGCTTCCGCTTTTAAAAAAATGACACCCTCCGCCATTTTTATCAACGGCTCACGCGGCAGCACCGTTGATGAAAAAGCATTAATTGAGGCCCTTAACCAAGGCGAAATTTTAGCCGCCGGACTCGACGTCTTCGAAGAAGAACCGCTGCCGGAAGGCCATCCATTTTTGCAGATGGAACAGGTCGTAACGACACCCCATATCGGTTCATCCACCCATGAAAACGAAGAAAACATGGCCCGCTTAGCGGCTGAAGATATCAAGCTTGCCCTGGCCGGGAAAGAGCCGAAGCATAGGATTCAGCCATCATAAAGAGCCTATAAAAAAGCTTTGGCAACATGGAACAATTCCCATGTTGCCAAAGCGAATAGCATAGCCCACGCTAAGTTTGTCGAAGTAACTATCATTTAGTTGTCTGCTTTTATTATATCTTGTAATGAAGTGTCAGCCATCGAGTTTAATCTGCGGTCATATTGTTCAAATGGTAGATTTTTTGTAATACTATTTGGAACTACTACACATTTTAATCCTGCATTTTTTGCTGCTTTTAGACCATTAAGAGAGTCTTCAAATGCGATGGCTTCCTTTTCCTGTACATTTAACTTTTCTAATACTTTACTATATACGTCAGGGCAAGGTTTCTTTCGTTCTACATCATCAAATGTTGCTATAGCATCAAAATAATGATGAATCTGATGAGTTTTCAAATAGTACGATACCCACTTATACTCGGAACTTGAAGCAATGGCGACTTTCAAGCCTAATGCCTTTGCTTCTTCGAGATATTCGATAACCCCAGCTCGTAGTGATTGGGTTTGAATATGGCCTTCGTAGCACAGCTCTACTTCTTCGGCAACACCCTACAAATGGATAGAGAATATGTAAAAATTGAGTGAAAGAGTGTTTAAGGAGGAAGGCAAAATGAATCATCTGTATACGCAAAGGATTCATTCTAAATTGGTTGAACATGGTACTCAAGATCAAGCTATAGGAATGAAAAAATATATGCGAGAGAAGTACGATTTTTTTGGCGTCAAGGCAACTCCCAGAAGGAAAATTGTGCGCGAAGTAATGAAAGAGTACGGTCCTCCTCCAGAAAAAGAGTTCAGCAAGATTATAAAAGAGCTATGGGGACTTCCAGAAAGAGAGTGTCAGTATGCCGCTCTAGATATACTTGATCGAAGAAAAGAGTTCAAAGATAAAGACATTCAACTGCTAGAGTATTTGATTACACATAAATCGTGGTGGGATACCGTGGATTGGATCGCCAGCAAACATGCAGGGGCTTATTTTCAACATTACCCTCAGCATATTCAAAACATAACGGGTCATTGGATTCAATCGAACAATTTCTGGCTCAAAAGATCTGCTATTCTCTTTCAATTAAAGTATAAACAAGACACTGATGAAGAAATTCTGTACCATTATATTAACCAATGCCTAGGGTCAGAGGAGTTCTTTATCAATAAAGCGATTGGATGGGCGTTAAGAGAATACTCTAAAACCAATGGACCTTCTGTGGTTCAGTTTGTGAACCAGCACAATCTATCACAACTTAGTCGAACCGAGGCATTAAAATATTTGAAAGCTAAAAAATAGGACAGCTCTTGCTGTATATGAATACGAGCAAAGAGCTGTATCTACCTTTATCGTTTTACAGTTACATAGATTAGAGCTTCACAATTTTTCTTCCCTTGATTTCCCCTGTGAGAATCGATGATAGCGTCTGGGGAAGCTCTTGCAAGGAAATGTCTTCGGCAATCGTCTCAAGTTGGTCTGCAATTTTCAGATCAGAAGTCAGTCGTGACCATACGTGCTGGCGCTTCTCCATCTCACAATAGGCGGAATCAATGCCAAGCAGGCTTACACCGCGCAAAATGAAAGGAAAGACACTAGTTGGAACACTCGTCCCCCCAGTTAGACCGCTAACGGCTACGGCACCATCTTTTTTGGTGGCACTTAACATATAAGCTAGCGTTTCTCCGCCCACCGGGTCGACTGCTCCTGCCCAGCGCTGTTTATCAAGCGGGCGAATTTTTTCAGGAGTGAGTTCTTTACGGTCAATGACTTCAGTGGCACCGATCTGTTGCAAATAGTCATGCTCTGACTCTTTGCCGGTACTTGCGATCACTTCAAATCCTCGTTTTGCGAGCATCGCAACAGCCATGCTGCCCACGCCGCCTGTCGCACCGCTTACGAGAACCGGTCCTTTGTCTGGGGTAAGTCCTGCCTCTTCCAAGCGATCAACAGACAAGGCAGCTGTAAATCCTGCTGTCCCGAAGACCATTGCTTCCCGCAATGAAAGTCCTGCAGGCAAGGAAACCACCCAATCTGCAGGGACCCGGGCATATTCACTAAAACCGCCGTCATGTGTGACCCCTAAATCGTAGCTCGTTACAATCACTTCATCGCCTGGCTCATAGCGACTATCCTCTGAGGCTTCTACTACGCCGGACAAGTCAATACCAGGGATGAAAGGATAGCTCTCAACAATGCCTCCATTTTTCTTCGTGGCTAAGCCATCTTTAAAATTGACACTGGAATAATGCACCTTAATGAGTACTTCACCCGCAGGCAAATCATCAAGGCTGATTTCCCGAATCTTCGTTTCAACCTCTTCTTCCAGTTGGTCTACGACAAGTGCTTGAAATGTTGCCATGTATGCACACCTCCAGAAAATTCAAACCTTTCGTTTTAATTGTACCTACTTTCATGTTGATAACGCTACCAATAATGTTTGATGTTTTATGGTTGGGTGCAAACTGTTAATATGTTATACTGCTTCAGTTCGTATGAAAAACAGCACAGCATTTTAAAAAAGGCGTATTGGCAAGCTTTCGCCTTGCTAAACAAGCTGTATCACTCAATTAATAAAGTATAGAGAACACACAGAAAGGAGCATGAAAATGGCTCAAGTACGCGCATGGTTTTCCGGGCTCAGGCTCGTAAACATCGCCATCATTATTTTCGGAACGATCATTTTTGCGTTCGGCATCATCCATTTTAATTTACAAAACGGCCTGGCCCATGGCGGCTTTACCGGCATTACTCTGCTCGGTTATTACTTATTTGCCATTGAACCATCCATCTCAAATCTGATTTTGAATGTGCCACTTTTTTTAATCGGCTATAAACTATTAGGACGTAAGGTGTTAATGTACAGCATCATCGGAACGTTGAGTCTGTCGGCCTGGCTGCATTTTTTTGAAACCTACTGGAATGTCGCTGTCCCGCTCCAAGAAGATATGACACTCGTTGCCTTGTTTGCTGGTGTTTTTGCCGGCGCAGGGCTGGGCATTATCTTTCGGGCAGGAGGCACTACCGGAGGCGTCGATATTTTAGCCCGTTTGGCGGAAAAATACTTCGGGATCAGTCTCGGTACGTTTATGTTCATGTTTGACTCGTTTGTTATTACGTCTTCCTTGATTCATTTAAGTTTACCGCAAGCGATGTATACACTGGTCACCGTCTTTGTCGCCGCTAAAGTAATCGACTTTATCATCGAAGGGGCTAACGCTGGAAAATCTGCCATGATCATTTCTGACAAAAGCGATGAAATCGGCGATGCCATCATTGAACGTATGGCTCGCGGATCCACCGTCATCACCGGACGGGGTAGCTTCACAAAAGGAGAACGTAACATTTTATACTGTGTCATCAACCGAAATCAACTCGTTCACCTTCGGACGATTGTCAATGATGTCGATCCATACGCCTTCTTCTCCGTCCACGACGTTCGCGAAGTGACCGGTGAAGGCTTCACCTATGATAAAAATAATAAACCGATCGGGATGTCGAATTCTTAAATTCAATAAGGAACCTGGATTCTTGAGCAGAATCCAGGTTTTTTATAAGAGCAGAGATAGAAGAACGCGCGCAATTTGGACGTTTCGACATATAAATGGACGCTTTTGGCTCCAATTTGGACGTTTCGACAAGATTCTCAGACGTTTCGACAAAACTCTGTTACGTTCACCCTTGAAATTTGGACGTTTTTAAAGGTGGAAGCGCCGTATGAGGGGGCCGCTGCGGGCACACTACGCAACGAATTAGCGTGATTGTGCAAATTGGAACGGTCACTGCGCAACTATACATCCGTCTGCCGCTAAAACTCCCATCGCAGCACCACCCCGCCATTAGCGCCACAGCCGCATCCACTTCTGCTCGCGCAATCCCTACATTTCTCCATTAAAAAAACGACCCCGCTGCCGAGGTCGTTCCCCACGTTATCGATTATCTATATTTTCCGGATACAGATCGTGGTATAACAAGCGTTCCTGCGCCATTTTTTCAAATGACGTGCCAGGTTTGCCGTAATTAGCGTACGGATCAATAGAAATGCCGCCGCGCGGAGTGAATTTGCCCCACACTTCGATAAAGCGCGGGTCCATTAATTCAATAAGATCGTTCATGATCGTGTTGATCGCGTCTTCGTGGAAGCCGCCGTGGTTGCGGAAGCTGAACAAGTAGAGTTTCAGCGATTTACTCTCCACCATTTTCACGTCAGGAATGTAGCGGACATATACAGTTGCAAAATCAGGCTGGCCGGTCATCGGGCAAAGAGTGGTGAATTCCGGACAGTTAAATTTCACGACGTAATCGCGGTTTGGGTGCTGGTTCTCAAACGTTTCCAGCAGACTTGGGTCGTAATCAAATGTATACGACGTCTTTTCGCTGCCGAGATGTGTAACTCCATCTAAATCTTCTGGTTCGCGTCCTGCCATCAGAGACCCTCCTTTTTTCCAGTTTTTATTCCAAATTATAAATATTAGACACCTTGCTTGTTTCCCCAGAGCAACGCATGAATCTGCGGCAATACGCGCGCGCGGTTAAAGGCCGGCTCAGCCGCGACCTGCTCCACGAGCCATTCATAAGAGACCATCAAGCGCTCACGCAAACTGCCTGTATCGCCTGCGCCCAAATCATCATTTCCAACCTGCAGATAAAACGGCACCTCTTTGTATCGTTCATGCACCGTTTTAGCATACTCGAGGTCCGCCTCATCAAAGATGACCACTTTTATACTGTGGGCGTTAGCAGACGTATTTGCGAGTTCATTCATATAATGATCGAGCTCTCCCCAATTCGTTTCCATCTTTGAACTAGGAGGTTTCGGTGAAACGGTGACCTCATCAATCTGGCGCATCCAGTCTTGCCAAACACTCCCTTGCGTTTCCACCGCGGTGGCAATCCCGTGTTCATGTAAAAGCGTGACAAAATCTCCAATGCCAGCATGAAGAGCCGGGTTGCCGCCTGAAATCGTGACATGGGCAAAATTAGAGCCAGCTTTGTCACGCAGCTGCGCTACAATCTCATCTGGTGCCATCATCTCCGGCTTTTGCGAGCCGTCCCACGTAAAGGCCGAATCACACCAGGCGCAGCGATAATCACAGCCGGCCGTGCGCACGAACATCGTTTTTTGCCCCGCTACCATGCCTTCACCTTGAATCGTCGGCCCAAAAATCTCGAGGACTGGAATTCGCTTACTCATCGGTGGTCCTCCTCTTTTGGCCGGTACACCACATAGCTTGTCGGTGTTTCCCGGACGATTAACTGCAGGCAGTACGGCCGGTTGGAGCGTTTGGCCAGCTGCTTGTCCACTTCATTCCAGATCGATTTCGCCACAACTTCCGTTGTCGGTAAAGGTTCTTCATCATCCACCTGAAACTCTTCATGGTCATTTAAAATCGTGTGGTCATAGCGTTTATGAATAATTTCTTTCAGTTCTTTAAAATTAATGAGAAAACCAGTCTCATCCAGTTCATCTCCGGCCAGGGTCACATTAATGAAATACGTGTGGCCATGAACGTTTTGACAAACACCCGCCCGCTCATCTGGAATAAAATGAGCAGCAGCCAGGTGCATATCTTTATTCAGTTCATAGCGAAAGTTGTGAGGCACCTGCGGGTAAAATTGTTGAAGCATTACTGATCGCTTCCTTTTTCTTCAATATATTGATCAAGCCCTTGTTGACGTAGCTTACAGGACGGACACTCTCCGCAGCCTCCGCCACGAATGCCGTGGTAACAAGTGAGGGTACGGTTTTTCACATAATCCAAACGACCCAACTTATCAGCGAGTTCCCACGTTTCTTTTTTATCCAGCCACATCAGCGGGGTATGCAGGACAAAGCTGTCATCCATCGACAGGTTGAGTGTCACATTGAGTGATTTCACAAACACGTCCCGGCAATCCGGATAGCCGCTGAAGTCTGTTTCACAGACGCCTGTCACGACATGCTTCGCTCCGCGCTGGCGCCCGTAAATCGTAGCAAAAGATAAGAATAACAGATTCCGCCCATCGACGAAAGTTGACGGCAGTTCCCCATCTTCTCCTTCTGTCACTTCAATATCATCGCGCGTCAACGCATTGGGAGCCAGTTGATTTAACAACTCCATATCCAAAACGTCATGCTCAACCCCCAGCTCAGCAGCAATCTCTTTCGCCACTTCCACTTCGTCGTCATGACGCTGACCGTAAGAAAACGTGACCGCATAGACCTTTTCAAAACGCTCCAGTGCCCAGAACAGGCAAGTCGTACTGTCCTGCCCCCCACTGAACACGACAACAGCTCGTTCATTTTTCATCGTTCGTGCGGGCGTTCGAGTGAGGTTTCCTCAGAACAGCCCTTCCCCCCTTCTGGTTACTTATCTATAGTCAAAATCTTAATCTTATGGTTTACATCATGCCTATTTTACAGGTCATCGACGCAAATCGCAAACAAAAATGGTGCCTGACCCTGACGCGTTACTGCGCCGGGGGTCAGGCACCAAACAACCACCTGTTCATACGAAATATTCAAATGCTGCTTCTGGGAAAAATGTGTTTAGATATTCAGTCAGTGTATTTTTAATGTCCTCTTGTTCTTCGGTCGTATAAACATATTTCCCAATGCCGTAACGGCCCCACTTCCATTTGCGCTTGTTTTCCTCGAGTTCTAACTTCGTCATCGGGTAATTTTTTTGGATGACTTTCTTAGCTGGTTTTGTAAAGCGATGCTGAATGAATTCAAAGGTTAAATCCTTTCTTAACCTTTGCGGGATTTGTTCATGTAATTTCTCAAACATCGTATAGTATCCTTCTTTCCAGCCTTCATGCAAATAAATCGGAGCAACGATAAATCCTAAGGGATAATCGGCCTCTGCTACTTTTCTGGCTGCTTCTAAACGATCATCTAAGCGTGAGGTGCCAGGTTCAAAATATTTGATTACATAATCAGCGTTAATACTGAAGCGAAAACGGGTTTTATAATTGTGGTTTGCATCTAATAAATGATCCACATGAGAAAATTTTGTCACGAACCGGAGTCTGCCGTAATCTGTTTGCCCCATGTATTCTATCGCTTGTTTTAAGGAATGGGTCAGGTGATCAATTCCTACAATATCGGAAGTACACGCCGCCTCAAACCGGGTAATTTCCGGCGCTCGTTCTTTCATGTATTGAGCGGCCGCATCAAAAATTTCCTCGGTGTTCACGTACGTTCGTATATACGGTTTACTTCCCATTGTCGTTTGCAAATAACAATAATGGCAATGGCCCATGCAGCCAGTAGCCAACGGAATTGCATATTCTGCCGACGGCTTGGATGTATCAAATTTTAATGTTTTCCTGACCCCCACGACAAGCGTGGATTTTGCCACTCTATACTTTTGAAAATCATTTTCCCCCGGCAAGTTACGAACTTGGTTGTGGGAGGTAGTTTTTCTAATTTCAACATCACTTTCTTTAAACTTGGCCATTAGCTCTCTGCCAAGCGGATATTCTAAAGCTCCAGGTTCAAAATACACCAATTGGGGATAAAAGGGTTTAAGCATTTATATCACCATGTTCCGGGTCACCAAAATAATACTCATAAGCGGCTTCTGCTTCATTTTCGGTTTTGTAAATGGCCAGCTGTTCATTGAGCGGATAATACGTCTCATATAAAAATAATGCCATTTCGCCCGGCTCTTCTGGATTCTCTACAACGGCCGCTTCTTGAATATGAGCTACGTCCTGGGTATGGGGATTACGATACATCACATAAACAATCTCGCCTGGTTGATAGTGTGTTTCGGCATCAAATTGATTCATACATTCCTTCACCTTGCTTCCTTAAGGATATTCTTCACTATAGTGTTACTCATGCGTTTATCCTCTATCAGGTTTATTAGGTGGTAAAACTTACAAGGGAAGGGAAAACATATTATTTCTAAAGTGTAGAGGGCATACTACCGTGTAGCTTGCCTCACCATTATGTAAGGTGGTTATTAGTCATGCTGCTACGATTCGGATACGTCTCCACAGCACTTTCACTGTGGGAAGCCTCTCCTTCACGGACATTAACGTTCACCAACTGGAAAAAACTTAATAAAGAAGAACGCAAAGAAAAACTTCACGATTCCATAGAGCAGAACTTAAAAAATACAATCCGAGCCTTGCATTATAATATTGCCCACGGCATTTCTGTTTACCGGATGTCATCATCGCTCGTCCCGCTTGCCACCCATCCCGAGGCAGGCTGGGATTATGTCACTCCATTTAAACATCGTTTTGCGGAGATTGGAGACCTGGTTAAAAAGCACCAACTGCGCGTTAGCTTCCACCCAAATCAGTTCACCTTATTCACAAGCCCTAAAGAGCACGTAACTGAAAATTCGATAACGGACATGACCTATCATTACACAATGCTAGAAGCAATGGGCCTCGATAAGGAATCTACCATTAATATCCATATCGGTGGCGCCTACGGTGATAAAGAAGCAGCACTCAACACATTCAATAAGAATTTCGCCAAGCTGGATCCTTCTATCCAAGCCCAAACCACACTTGAAAATGACGATAAAACCTATACGGCAGAAGAAACATTGCGCCTTTGCGAACATCATTCCCTGCCATTCGTTTTTGATTATCACCACCATTGGGCCAATCCCGGAAACGACTCATTCGAAAACTTGCTACCTGCTATTTTTGATACATGGAAAAACAGGAGCCAACCGGCAAAATTCCATCTCTCTTCTCCTAAATCAGAGACAGAATTCAGATCTCACGCAGACTACGTTGACCTGGACTTTGCCCTGCCATTTATAAAAGCGCTCAAAGCCTATGGCCAATCGGCAGATATTATGATTGAAGCAAAAGCCAAAGATAAAGCTGCTTTGAAATTAATAGAAGAAATAGCGAAAATACGGGGATATAAGCGGGTGGAGGGTGGGGCAATAAAGATTAACTAGCCCTCCTTCGAAGACTCGGGGCCTCTCTTAAAACAAACATTAACTCTAAGTAAAATCAGTTTTGCGGTTGCAAAGTATGTCCACCACATTGGCTTAAAAGCTTCACTTTATGCAAAGTTTAGTATCTAGGACATCAGCTTTTTTTTAAAAGTAAGGATCGATACTTCCTATTGCACCAATTTATGATCCTGACTAGTGCAGGGAAAATCACAATAGGAATAATACCTTCAAGCCACTCTCCCGTCTAGAGAATGTTAAATATAAGAAAAGGAAAAGCTGCAAAATACACTATAATAGCTCCCCAATGAAAAAATTTAAAAAACTTTTCATTAGTAGCGGGAGCACCAAAACAAGCAGTAACTATCTTGTACATTATATCCACCCTTTTAAACAGTAGTAACATAACTCATTTCTGGTGAATTTAGTAACCTAGTTTCCCCTTATGTTACTATTAAACATTACTGTAACGCTGCCTGGTATGTGATTTGTTTCGCTCTGCATTCATTCAATATTTTTATAGTAAGCTGTGGTAATCTTCAAAATTTGTACAATCAGTATAAAAAAACGACCCAATTCCTGATTTTTATCAAGAACTGAGTCGTTATTCACGGTGGTTATGTAGCCTTTTGAGTGCCCAGCGCCCTATATTTGGTCGCCTCTCAAGTGAGACTAGTTGAAATATAGTGCACCGTTCGAGTACTGACTGATGTTCGTTTGCCTTGCAGTCAACTCAACGTACTTGCACTCACTATTAATGGTGGAGCCAAGGGGGCTCGAACCCCTGACCTTCGCGCTGCCAGCGCGACGCTCTCCCAGCTGAGCTATGGCCCCGTAACAATTAAGAGAAACCTTATGTAAAAGGGGATTGAGTGGCATTTTGTCCACAAATGTAATATTATCATTCCATGCTTTCTCATGCAACAGCTTTTTTCAACAAATTTTGAGGGGTGCCTGCCCCCGGTACGTTAATACGTTAATACGACGGGGGTCAGGCACCTAACACCCTCAAACTTTTATTCACCTAAAAATAAGAAGTAGGCGAGGAAGACGAAGAAGAGGAAATACATAATCGGATGGACTTCTTTTCCGCGTCCTTTTAATAGCATGGTGACTGGATAAAAGATAAAGCCGAGGGCGATGCCGTTTGCGATGCTGTAGGTGAGCGGCATGGCCACTACTGTTAAAAAGGCAGGAACGGCGATCTCGAACTTGTTCCAGTCGATCAGGCTGAGTGAAGCGGCCATCAGGATTCCAACTACAATCAAGGCGGCTGCGGTTACTTGTTCTGTGACTACACCAAGAAGCGGTGAGAAAAATAGTGCTACTAGAAACAATCCTGCTGTCACCACTGAGGTGAAACCGGTGCGGCCGCCGGCGGCAACCCCGGCAGATGATTCGATATAAGCAGTCGTTGTTGAAGTTCCGAGCACAGCTCCGATTGATGAAGCGGACGAGTCGGACAACAATGCTTTCCCAGCCCGTGGCAGTTTATTATTTTTAATAAAACCAGCTTGGTTTGCTACTGCATACAGCGTCCCCGCTGTGTCAAAAAAGTCGACAAACAAGAAGGTTAAAATGACAATGGAGAGCTGGACGATCATGCCCGTTGTCCATTCTACTTCAGCAAGACCGGTGAAGGCCGCCCCAAATGTTGGCGCAAGACTTGGCACAGAACCGACAATCGCGTCCGGCATATCAATAAGCCCCACCACAATTCCTGCCACTGAGGTTAAAATCAAGCCGTAAAATATACCGCCGCGATAGCCCATCACCATCAAGACGACTGTAACGACTAAACCAAATAAGGCCAGCAACGTTAACGGTGAAGTCATATCACCGAGCGTTACTGCTGTCGATTCATCTGGAACAACAACTCCAGCATCTTTCAAACCAATAAACGCAATAAAAAGGCCAATACCGGCGGCAGCTGCATATTTCAATTCAGCTGGTATTGCGTTAATAATTAATTCTCGAATTCGGAGCAAGGTAATAATAATAAATATAATACCTGACATAAACACACCAAAAAGAGCAATTTCCCAATCCACTCCCATGTTGATGACGACCGTATACGCAAAGAACGCATTTAAGCCCATGCCTGGTGCGAGCGCAATCGGATAGCGCGCAACAAGCCCCATAATGAGCGTCCCGATTGCTGCTGCAACGGCTGTGGCCGTAAATACAGCACCTTCGTCCATGCCAGCGTCTGCTAAGATGGTCGGGTTGACGAATAAAATATAAGCCATCGATAAGAAGGTCGTGAGCCCCGCCATCGTTTCGCGCTTATAATTCGTATGGTTTTCTTCAAACTGAAAATAGTTCTTCATGCAGGCTCTCCCCCTATACTGAAGAACGACAAAGCCAACCAACTACCATAGAAAAAACCCCGGAAGTAAAAGGCTACCCGGGGTTTGGATGGAATCAGGACACTACGGGCATACGCCCGCAGCTCCCTGCATCCAACAGGTAGTCAAGCCATTTACGGTGGCCTGGTAGAGACTCGCGAGCCCTATTCTCGCGATTATACGCCTGTCGTTCATTTATTTAACTGTCTATGAGTCTAGCAAGCGAACAGTCATGTGTCAACATAAAAACCGAACATTCATCATTTTTCCAAATAATTCGTTCGCTTTCTTACTCCCACTCGATCGTCGAAGGTGGCTTGGAGGTTACGTCATACACTACGCGGTTGACGTGTGAAACTTCGTTTACAATGCGTGTCGAAATTTTCTCCAGCACATCGTATGGAATTCGTGCCCAATCTGAGGTCATACCATCGACTGACGTAACAGCGCGTACGCCGACCGTATAATCATACGTACGTGCATCCCCCATTACACCGACACTGCGCATGTCCGGAAGTGCGGTGAAGTACTGCCAGATTTCGCGGTCGAGACCAGCATTTTTAATTTCTTCCCGTAAAATCGCATCTGATTCCCGAACGATCTCGAGCTTATCATCTGTAATTTCTCCGAGAACACGGATACCAAGACCTGGCCCTGGGAACGGCTGGCGCCACACAATTTCATGCGGCACGCCCAACTCTTCGCCCAGCTTCCGTACTTCATCTTTAAAGAGCGTATTGAGCGGTTCGATCAACTCAAAATGCATGTCTTCCGGCAGACCGCCGACATTATGGTGTGATTTGATCGTCTGAGCCGTATCCGTTCCGCTTTCAATAATATCTGTATAAAGCGTGCCTTGCGCCAAGAAGTCCATATTCGTCAGCTTTTGCGCTTCTTCCTCAAACAGATAAATGAACTCATTACCAATAATCTTACGCTTCTCTTCTGGGTCTGAAACACCTGCAAGCTTACCTAAGAAACGGTCCTTCGCATCAATCTTAAGCAAGTTCATATTGAAGTCCTCACCAAAGGTCTCCATCACGCTGTCCGCTTCACCTTTACGTAACAACCCGTGATCGATAAACATACACGTCAGCTGATCACCAATCGCACGGTGTACAAGAGCCGCTGCCACTGATGAATCGACGCCGCCTGAAAGTGCACAAAGTACATTACGGTCGCCAACCTGCTCGCGAATCTTTTCGACTTCTAAATCAATGAAGTTCTCCATCGTCCAGTCGCCGGCACAACCGCAAATCTCGTAAGCAAAGTTTTTCAGCAGCTCGTCGCCATGTTCAGTATGACGGACCTCCGGGTGGAACTGAACACCGTAGAGATTCCGCGATTCATCACTCATGGCCGCAACCGGGCAGGACGGGTTCGTTCCATCCACGCGGAAGCCTTCCGGCGGCGCTACGATTAAATCACCGTGGCTCATCCACACGCTTTGTTCATGCGGCAGGCCTTGGTAGAGTTTAGACGCATGTTCAACGGTAAGTGTCGCTTTCCCGTATTCCCGATGCGAAGCCGCTTCTACTTTACCACCGTAGTGATGGGTCATCAGCTGCATGCCGTAACAGATCCCTAAGATCGGCACATTCATGTCAAAGATGGCCGGATCGCATGAGGGTGCTCCTTCCACATATGCGCTATTCGGCCCACCAGAAAAAATAATGCCGCTCGGGTTCATTTCGCGAAGCTTGTCCGCGCTAATCGTATTTGGGTGCAGTTCGCTGTAAACACCTAAGTCACGAATGCGGCGCGTGATCAATTGATTGTATTGGCCGCCAAAGTCAAGAACAACAATCATTCCCTCTACCTTTTCCATTCTTCATCCACCTTTTCATAGAGTTCGACTAAATGCCAAACTCATTCTCGTTTCTTGCCTATGTGCAGATTTCCTATTTGAAAAAACTAGAAGGGATTGCCTTTCCCCTTCTAGTAAGTAAAACGCAGGAGGGCTGATGTAACCGTCAGCTTGATCCTGATTCAGGCAGATACCAGTACCAGCCCATCCCTGTTCAATATTGACACTATTCACGTATCACTTCTAAAATACGACCTATATTTTATCAACACGGCCATCAAGGGTCAAGATTCAATTCTTGCCACCAGCTGTTCCCAGGCCCGTTTCACTTCGAGAGGCGGCTGGTTTTCTTCTTTCCTGCCGTAATATTGCCGTTCATAAAAGGAGGTTAAGGTCTCCATCGCTTTTGTTTGATACGTGTGATCGACACGCGCTGCGTATTCTCTTAACGTCTCTTCACTTCCGCGCGCAAGTCCCGCAAATTTCAAGAACCCAAGCAAGGATTCATATGCAGAAACGAAGCTGTGTTTTTCGTTAAAGTCTGGATAGCGACGCAGTAAATACGCGCGGATTAAGCGATGGCGGTACTTTGCTGCGAGAAGAGCTAACAAAGCAACTATACCTGCCCCCAAGGCAATCATCCACCAGCCATTTGTACCACTGCCTGCAGCAACTTCCTCGTCTTCCTCTTCTTCAGTCTCTTCATGTTCCTCTTCAGAATCGGGCTGTTCTGTTTCAGTGTTTGCTTCTGCTTCCCACTCTTCACTGCTCTCCCCATGCTCTTCAAAGTAATAATCGAATGTAGACGAAAACCCTTGAGTTGGTTCAAATGGGACCCATCCTACCTCAGGGAAGTATACTTCCACCCAGGAGTGAGCATTTGCATTCGTTATTTCTCGGGTTGTATACCCTGAGGAAAATTCGATCTCTTCCCCAGGTGTAAAGCCTTTAACCCAGCGAGCTGGAATATCGAGAGCCCGCATCAGCACAACCATTGACGTGGAAAAGTTATCACAATATCCCCGCTGCGTTTCAAAGAGAAACTGATCGACATAATCTTCACCGCTCGACGGCACAGCTACATTTTCCGTATCATAAGTGAATTCAGGCCCAGATAAATAATCTTCCACAGCCCGTGCTTTATCATACCTGTTCCCATATTCGTCGGTCAGCTCATGGGCCAGATCCTCCACCCTCTCAGGCAAAGAATTCGGTAGCTGCAAGTAATCTTCTTGGATGTGCGCTTCATCTTGTTCAGTGCCTTCCACGTCACGCATGCGCTCAATTGGAAAACGGGCTGCTTCATAATTGATCGTAAACGAGTCAGAAGCTTCAGGCTCTGTGTCATACAAACGTTCCAACATTCCCGTATTTGGGTCGAGCGATACATTTTCAAAACGCGGGTTCTCTCCAGGATCTATATAGTCAAGGTCCCCTGGATAAAAGACGAGCGGATAATCGGCACCTTCGGCCATCTCTACATTTGTATGCACGTCTTCGGTCTCAACATTGTCGGTATATAAATCAAAGTTTCCTTCCTCAGATTCATAGTCATTTTCCCAGCCGTGGCCGGTGTAAATGTTTTTCGACTCTCCGCGCCAATAAGAGGTTTCCTCCATTTCCGCTTCAAATACTGGAGAATCATCCATTTCAAATCCACCGCCGAGGCGTTCATCGTTATCTCCGTAACCGATGCGCTGCGGACCGCCGCTGCCATCGCCGTAATCTTCTATCCCGGCTGCATTTTCGATAAAGGGAACAGGGTCCGGCCACTGCGGCTCTGCTTTTGGCGCAGCCATGCCCGCAAGCCCTGCAGCGAGCACGATAACGACCGTACCTGTCACCCAGCGAAACATCAAGCCTCCGCGCTGCCTAACTCCGCCTTCATCTACCATCCGGAAAGCTTGGAGCAAACCGAGCAGCAAAAATCCGAGCACGAAAATCCGAATCATTGCCATGTTAGCTTCATATACCGTAAAGGAATCTACTACCGCCACATAGGCAACGGTAAAGATGAAGAAGAAAAAGACCCGTTTAACATACACAACCCAAAAGTAAATCAAATAACTCATAATAGCGAGCAGCAGTAAAAATAAGAAACTTCGAAACTTCTCAGATAGAAGCTGCCAATTCCCATTTAGTAATAAACTAATATTGCTTTGAATATCGGCGAATAAAGCCGCCCACCAAGCAGGTGTTAAAAACGGTTCGGGCATAAATATATGGTGCAGCCCATACAAACTGACCAAACCTAATAAAGGAATGGTCACATAAAACGGCAAGCGCAAAAACATAATTAGAAAATAGATAGCCGTCATCAGCATAAATATAGGGATATACCCTGTATCAGAAATAACCGGAAGCGGCACGAGCCATTCCATCAAAAGTAAAAAGCCTAATATATAAATAAGTGCGTGCCGAGGCGTTCGCATCGACTCTCTCATGATCTACACGCTCCTTGAGCTATAATACCGTAGTCCCTTCTTTTTCAAACGCCTGGTTTCTCATGACAAGGTAGACACTTCCACCAGCCTGCTTCCAGGTTGACAGCCATTCTCTTTCCAAGTCTGTCAACTGAGCACGCGGGCTGAAATAAACAAACATAACCCGCCGCCCCTTCGTTACATACAAACGCAACTCCTCAAGAATCTCTTTTTCAAGTACAGGAGATACATAGATCATTTCAGACCCTTGGCCAGTGACAAAGTGAACGTCCTGAACTTTTGCTCGTACATGACTTTGCTCCTGTCGGGCCAAGCTTCGCAGAATGCGATGCACATGCGACTTCCCACGCCCTCGTTCAACTCTTTTTTTGTCGAAGCAAGCGCAGCATATTCCAGCAAAACTTCCTGCTGGTAACAATAATGGGCAAAGGACGCTGTAAAATCTACCGCTTCTTCAAGCCGTTCGTGAGAAAACTCTGTTACCTGCGGGTTCAAGAGCAATGTGTACCCTTTCCCTTCTTGAGCTTCGAATTCTTTTGTGACCAATTTGCCGGCACGGGCCGTCACTTTCCAATCAATGCTCGTTAACCGGTCCCCAGGCGTATAATCCCGGACCGCTGCCACTGAAGCGGATTGATCATACGATCGTTGTTCCGGATTGGAACGCTCAGATTGTTCTTTCACATAGAATGCCCAGTTGGAGAGCTTCTTCAAGCGCGGGTAGACAAGGACCTCAGCAGGCTCACGCCATACTTTTCCTTTTTTCCAAAGGCCAAACATGTCTCCTGTAGACAGATGAATATCATTAAATTGCGCTTCCCCTCGTGCTGAGCCTTTTACCCGGTAACTGAGAGTAGCTTCTCTTTTCCAGGATAAAAAGAAAACGGAACGCGACTCGCCTTCTTGAATGGATAAAAGCCTCGGGTAGCGGTCATCTACATAAAGGTAGGGAAGCGGAAGAGGCCAGCGTTTGCGAATCGTAACTGTGACTTCGGCTTCGTCTCCCCGCATCAGCCAATCCGGTTCCACCGTTCGCGTCACTTCAAGCTGATGAAGCGGGTAAAGAATATAAAGCACACTAACGCCTATCAAAGCGGTCATTCCATAAAAGAGGAACCAACTGACAAATCCGCCTTGAAACATCGCATAGGCAAATAAACTGGCAAGCAGCCCAATAAATAAGACCACACGAATGCCTATTTTCATCCATTCCCAAGCTGAGCGAATCATGACCACTTCTTCGCTTCCTTACGCGTAGCAGGCACTTGAATGCGGCCCATCACATCACGTATTACATCTGCTCCTTGCCGTTCTGCCATATGCAAATCAGAACGTAAAATTACGCGGTGGCCGAGGGCATAAGGAGCCAACTGTTTCACATCGTCTGGCAGCACATAATCCCGCCCCTGGATAAAGGCATACGCCTGGCTTACTTTCATTAAAGCGATCGTGCCGCGAGGGCTGGCACCGAGTTCAATTTCTGAGTCATTGCGCGTAGACTGCACTAAGTCGATCATGTATTGTTTCACCGCTTCATCCACATACACACGCGCGACTTCTTCTTTCATCGCTACGATCTCTTCCAACGAAATCACTGATTCGAGTCGGTCAATCGGATGACCAGTTTCCAAGCGAGACAGCATTTCAAATTCTTCCTCATGGCTCGGGTAACCGACATCAATTTTTAGCAAGAACCGGTCAAGCTGCGCCTCTGGCAATGGATAAGTGCCGCCGTATTCGATTGGATTCTGCGTGGCCATTACAAAAAAAGGATTCTTTAAATCGCGTGTTTTCCCGTCTACCGTGACACTGCCTTCCTCTAATGCTTCCAACAGCGCGGATTGGGTTTTCGGTGAAGTCCGATTAATTTCATCGGCCAGCAAAACGTGCGACATAACCGGGCCCGGACGGTATTCAAACTGAAGAGATTGTTGGTTAAACACAGATACCCCTGTTACATCGGACGGTAACAGATCGGGCGTAAACTGAATTCGTTTAAAATCGGCTCCAACCGATTGAGCAATTGCCCGCACCATCATTGTTTTCCCAACACCGGGAACGTCTTCCAAGAGCACATGGCCGCCTGCGAGCAGTGCGGTTAAACTCAACTCAATCTCTTGGCTTTTTCCGACAACGACCCGTTCCACATTTTCCTTAATATTTTGAAGTGAAGTCATATATGGCGTCAAAGGTCATACCTCCATCATTGATTAACAAATGAATTCTACCTTCTTCATAATAACATTCTTTCTTGCTTTCCTGTTTCTTAAAACCTATTTACAAAAATTGGTTTAATATTCATA
This sequence comes from Salsuginibacillus kocurii DSM 18087, assembly GCF_000377705.1. Taxonomy (GTDB): domain Bacteria; phylum Bacillota; class Bacilli; order Bacillales; family Marinococcaceae; genus Salsuginibacillus; species Salsuginibacillus kocurii. The sequence goes on from NZ_KB898627.1 coordinate 330,726, forward strand.
GTACCATAGATTCCGCCTACCAAAAGAGAAGGATACTCTTCTCCTACTGCGTAGTAAGCAGCTGCTATAGTAGCTTCTAGCTTTATTATGATTTGTCAGTGTACCTTCTCATACGTGTAACGTTCTCCTCTTCTATTGTTACCCTCTTTCTGAAATTACACACCTTACCTTTGAAACAACGTTTTCCCCCTATAGAAAACGTCACAAAGCCAAGCCTATGGGGCAGGATCCCTAGTTGCACCTAAACCATTTCCCTCAAAACAACTACCACAGTTGCTCCTCAGGCTGGGAGCAGTTCGTTAGATACATAAACAATAAATACAAGAAAGAGCGTTCACCATAAAAACCCCCTCCTTAATAGACCCCTGATCCCGTTATACGCTTATAACACGTAGTTGCTCTACTCGTTACTCTTACTAAAAAAGATTCTTATGGCAGGGGGGGTTAGGGTCTTACAATTTGGAATACATGAATGGTGACTTGGCCTTGGACCGCAGAGTCATAAGATACGGGGTCGTGCCAACTGGCAGGTTGGGTGGGGGGAGCGAAGAACGATTATTTTTATGTATCCAGTCCATACGTGCTAGTTGCTCCACCACCTATCCTCATTACAGCGCGATACTATTCAAGCGCTCTCTTCTTCTTTGACAAAGACCGCTTATATGCTTGGAAAGACCGCTACTCCTGCGGAAACAACGATCCTGACGAGAGCTCGCAAGGTGCTAGCTAAAGGGGCTCTAGATGCACCCGCGGAAAGGGAGGTTATGGACGAACGATCAACACGCTTCGTTACCAGAGCCTTGTCAAACAAAAATATTTGTAGGTATAAATTTCATGCAACACCTCAAAATAACAAACAGTAAATATACGGAAGGAGGGATGGGTGATGCTGCGCCATATTAAAAAATTACGCTTGAAGAGCAGAATGGCGAAGAATAAGCAGCAGCACCTTCCTCGCCTCACGGATGAAGAAAGCGCACAAACGCCATTATCTTCCAGTTTGCTACATAACGAAGAAGCTTTGCGCACGATTTACGCAAATTGCTGGGACGTGGTTTTTCGGTCATTTTGGATCGCTCAAAAAGAGAGAGCTCTGTTGATTTATATAGAAGGCCTTTCTCATGCAGAGGAAATAAACCAAAATGTTCTCGCCCCTTTAATGGAAGCCACCGACCTGCAAATTACTACGATCGATGATCTTACCGATAAAACGATATCAGTTGCCGGTACCAGTAAAGTGCACACCTATACCGATATTGTTGAACATATATCACTAGGTGAGCCCGTTCTGATGATGAATGGGCATAAGGCGGGGCTTGCTCTAGGATTGGAAAACTGGGAAAAACGCTCCATTGAAGAACCGGAAGCTGAACATGTCGTCCGCGGGCCGCGGGACGGGTTCGTGGAAGCGTTGCAGGTGAACACCGCCAGCTTGCGGCACCGCCTTAAAAGCCCACGCTTAAAAATGGAAGCATTAAAGGTCGGAGACTATACAAAAACGGACGTAGTTCTTACTTTTATTGAAGAAATAGCAGACAAGAACCTTCTAGAAGAAGCAAGAAATCGTATAAAGCGTATTAAAATCGATAGCATTTTGGAAAGCGGGGATATTGAAGAACTTATTGAAGATCACCCGTTTTCTCCGTTTCCACAGGTTCTCGATACAGAGCGGACTGATGTTGCGACTTCCTACCTACTCGAAGGCCATGTTGTCATTATCGTTGACGGCAGTCCATCTGTATTGATTGCCCCAACCACGTTTTACTCAATGATGCAGTCGGCTGAAGATTATTATCAGCGCTTCCTGATCGGCACCGCGGTACGTTGGCTGCGCTATATCTTTTTGTTTATTGCATTGCTGCTGCCCTCACTCTACGTAGCAATCCTTACGTATCATCATGAAATGGTTCCTACCCAATTGATGATTAGCATTGCGGCTGCTAGAGAACCGATTCCTTTTCCAGCGTTAGTGGAAGCCTTTGTGATGGAAATCATTTTTGAAGTATTGCGAGAAGCGGGTCTCAGGCTGCCAAAACAAATTGGTCCTGCCGTCAGTATCGTGGGAGGTTTAATCATTGGTGAAGCTGCTGTTCAGGCTGGGATTGTTTCTGCCCCAATGGTAATTGTTGTTGCTTTAACCGGGATTTCTTCATTTGCCATCCCCCGGTACAGTGCAGGCATTGCCATTCGCATGCTTCGTTTTCCCTTATTGATATTGGCTGGGGGGCTAGGATTGCTTGGCGTCATACTCGGCATCATAGCTATTATTGTTCACTTATGTGCGCTGCGTTCCTTTGGGGTTCCTTATTTAACCCCAATTGCCCCAATGGAGTTCCGGGATATAAAAGATGTGCTTATTCGCGCGCCAAAGTGGAAGCTGACCACCCGCCCGCGCTTATCTGGAAAAGCGAACACGTACCGCGCATCTCCCCATCAACAACCAGGACCTCATCGAGGGAGGGATTCTTCATGATTGAACAAGGTAAAATCTCTTCATTACAAATGGCCATCTTCATGTATCCTGCCATCATTGCCACAGGCGTTCTTTTGATTCCAAGCATCACCGCAGTACATGCCGGCCGTGACATGTGGATCTCTCCCATATGGGGGTCATTTATTGGCTTCGCAACGGTGTACATTGCTTATAAATTGCACACCCAATATCCGGGAAAAACCGTTATACAATACAGCGAAGATATACTTGGCAAGTTGTTAGGGAAAATGTTGGGGCTTATTTATTTGTTGTTCTATTTACACATTACTGGAATTGTCCTGCGCGAATACAGTGAATTTATCCTCGGCATCTTTTTCTTGCACACCCCGATCATTGTAATACTTGGCAGCATGATATTAGTGGGTGCGTTTGCGGTGCGGGGAGGGGTAGAAGTGATAGCAAGAGCCAGCCAAATCTGTACGCCGATCGTTGTGATTTTGTTACTATCTGTTTTTATTTTCCTATCTCAAGATTTAGAGCCAAGATATATTCTTCCGATATTTGAAGAAGGGATTACTCCCTCTCTAAAAGGGGCGCTAACCCACCAAGCTTGGTTTAGTGAATTCTTTCTCATTTCCTTTTTTCTTCCTTTTTTAGCGGACGGAGAAAAAAGTCTGAAATGGAGTTTCATTTCTGTTGTTTTCGTTATGTTGACTTTTATAACAGCAAACCTCTCGGCGTTATTTTTATTTGGCGATCTTACTGCAAAATTTCTGTACCCATTAATGTCTGCAGCTCGTTATATAAGCATTGCTGATTTTATCGAACAACTTGAATCGCTCGTTATGGCCATCTGGGTTGCCGGAGCTTTTGTTAAACTATCTGTCTTTTATTACGCCCTTTCTTTGGGGACGGCCCAATGGCTGAACCTTTCCGAATACAAATCAACCGTGTTCCCTCTTGGGATATTGCTTGTGGTAGTTGCAATCTGGTCCGGTGACAACTTAACAGAAGTAAAAGAGACGGTAGGCACGCTCGGGCCTTTTTATTTAACCTCCCTACAAACTGTTCTACCACTAATTCTGTTACTCTTCGTGCTGGTCAAAAAGAAAGTGCAAAAGGGGGCAAAAGGATGAGTTCTTCACGTGAACCAACCAGCAGGCTTAAGCCACTCTTCCTTTTACTTATGTGCTGTTCTCTTTTGTTGCTTAGTGCTTGCTGGGACCGCGTTGAAGTAAATGACATCGTGTTTGTCCTAGGAGCAGGGCTTCACGAGACCGAAGATGGAATGATCGAACTTTCGATTGAAATGGTGCTTCCCCAGCAAGAAGTAGGAGCGGATGCAGAAGCAGACAGCGAGCTTTCAACTTATGTAGAAGCAGCCGAGGGAAGAACAATTATGGACGCTATAGCAAATTTACAGCAAAAAGTACCCCGAGAGCTTTTTTGGGGACAGATGTCAACCACTATTATCAGCGAAAGCTTGGCTGAATCAGGAATGCAGCGAGCGATGGACTTTCTCGCCCGTCATCCAGGAGCTCGCCTTCGAAAACACATTTTTATTACCCAGGAAGATCCCGTGGAGATATTTTCTACAGCGCCCCATCTTGAACAAAGCGCATCTGACACGATGAAGGAACTGGCTAGAATGCAACTTGGCATAGAAGTCGATATCTTAGAGCTATTAAAAGCAATGGATGAAGAATCTATAGATATTGCAGTGCCTCTCATAGAAACCACCCCTATTGGCCAGGGGAAAAATGAAAAACAAGATTTACAAATAAATGGTGCCGCTATCATTAAACAAGGACACATGACAAATACAATTAATATGAAAGCCACCAGAGGGGTGCTCTGGTTAAAAGATGAAGTCGAAGAAACCATTGTAACCATCTCCCCTGAAGATGTAGAGGGTAGATTAACTATGAAAATGGCTCAGTCCAGCACTTCATTTACCCCTGAAATTCATAACGGCAAATGGCGTTTACATATTTACGCCAAAAGTGAAGACGATATTTTTGAAAATGCTAGTCACCTGGACCCGGGTGACCCGGACACTATCGCAATGTTGGAGCAGGAATTAGCCGCTGAGATAAAAGAACGAATGGAACTGGCTCTCCAAATCATTCAAAAAGATATCCAGGCAGATGTTTTTCATTTTGGGGAGATATTTCGCAGACATTACCCCGATCAGTGGAAAGAAGCCAAACTTCATTGGGATGAAATCTATCCAGAGATTGAAGTGAACATTGAAGTAGAAACAACTGTTAACCGACCAGGTATGACCGTTGAACCAATAGGAATCCCAAAGGGCGAGGTGGAGGAATAATGAATTGGGTACAAGCAGCAGGCATTACCTTGATTGTGGTTTTGGTGGTCTTATATGAACGGACACAATTACTTCCTGACCAAAAAAAAGAAAAAATAACGTTAGGAGTGCTCAGCTTTTTAGGATGGTCGCTCGCTGTTTTATTGGTGTTTTTCCCACAAGTACCCGGTCCGAATGAAGTAGTGGAAATGATATTTAAACCGTTAACTCAGCTGTTAGAGGAATGAGGGTGGACTTTGATTGTGGCGTGGCGTGCTCCACTTGTGGCGTCAGATATTTTGGTTTGGCGTCTCTCCCGGTGAGCGTGGCGCCACGTATTCGATCCGCTCTTTTTCAGGAAGGCACTCACGAATATAAAATGGAACAGTCGGTTTGCTCCCGCATAAATCAAGCCAACTAAAAAGAACCTTTCTCCCACATGGTTGGGGAGAAAGGTTCTTTTTAGATTATCAAGGTACGCCGTTATAAGCGCCTCGCTCATTGATTATTCTTCAATCAATCCATTTTCGACCAAGAAGTCGTTGGCCACCGTTTCTTCGAGTTCATGGTCAATATCGACTTCAGCGTTTAGCTCAGCCATGACTTCTTCTGTTAAAAGAGAGCCAAGCTCATTAAGCTGTTCTTCAATCTCTGGATGCGCTTCTAATACTTCGTTTCGAATAATAGGAGCCGCAAAATATGGAGGGAAGTAGCCCATGTCATCTTCTAAGATTTCTAAGTCAAACGCAGGGATCCGGCCGTCTGTTGTAAAGGCGGCAATAACGTCCACTTCTTCATTACGGACGGCATCGTACATTAGCCCTTCATCCATTTGTTCGGTTCCGCCCCACTCATACTCGTACATTTCATTCATCGGGGCCAAGCCATCTTCACGCTCAGCAAAGTCTGCGTTGTGGCCGAGAATCAACTCTTCACTATGGTCACCTAATTCCGTTTGCGTTTCAATTTCATCTGTGTCTTCCTCACGCATGGCTAAACCATAACGATTTTCAAAATCGAACGGTTCAAGCCAGCTGACGTCGAATTCTTCATTATACCCTTCTTGGACAGCGTCATAAATCACTTCTGCTTCCGGTGGGTCTTCCGGGTCAATTTCTTCATTTAACACTGTTATATAAGAAGTCCCGGTATATTCCACATATAGATCGATATCTTCATCCTGCATTCCCTGGGTTAAGACATCCGTACTACCGACATCCACTTCTCTATCAATGTTTAAATCCGTATTTTCCTCAAGCAAATCCGCAATCATATGTGTTAATATAATTTGTTCAGTAAAGTCTTTTCCGCCTACTACGACTGTATCTTCATCATCTCCGCAAGCACCTAAAATTAAAGATGAACCGATAATCATAGATAATAACTTTTTCATAGTCATCTTCCTTTCGTCCGTCTGTTATTTTCTCAATCCTTTTGGCGTCACCCAATTTTCAATACGTTTCAATATAAAGTCCGTAATGATTGCCAAAATTGCAGCCGGTATGGCTCCCAATAACGTAAGGGCACTGTTTTGAACGGCAAGACCACGCATAATAACATCCCCTAAACCACCGGCACCAACAAAGGTTGCTAACGTCGCGATCCCGATAACAATGACCGTGGACGTGCGAATACCAGCCATAATAACTGGAAAAGCGAGCGGAAGCTCAATTTTTCTAAGAATCTGCGCCCGGGTCATGCCCATCCCTTTACCGGCTTGTACGGATGCTTGATCCACCTCCAGGATCCCGGTATACGTATTCCGAAGAACTGGAAGCAACGCATAAATGGTTAACGCAAAAATAGCATTATTCGTACCTATCCCAAGAACTGGAAGCATAAACCCTAATAAAGCCAAACTTGGGATCGTTTGAGCAACCGCAGCAACACCAATCACCGGCTCTGCGTAGCGGCGCATGCTTGTCAACGCAACCCCCAACGGAACGGCTATCGCTATCGCTATCCCCATAGAAACAAAGACGAGGAACATGTGTTGTTGCAACGCGTCCCACACTTGATCAGAACGCTGTTGAAAAAGTTCCACAAGTTGCATCAAGAAGTCCATTATGTTTTACCTCCCTGCTGTTCCCATTCTGCAATGCCGCGAATCATACTGGAGTTGGTAATTAACCCTACCAGCTGTCCTTCTTGTACAACAGGCAATGTATAGACTTTCTGATTGGTAAAGATCTCTGCAACCTCTTGCAGTAACGTGTCGGAAGTTACATGTAAAATATCAGTAGCCATGATATCCGAAACGTTTTTATCTTCGTCCTCATAGTGGTTCTTCAAGTCTTCTAACGTGACGATACCTACAAGTTCACCTTCACTGTTCTTAACGTATAATTGATCCACATGGTGTTTTTTCATATAGTTAAAGGCTTCTGCTAGCCCTCTTTGTTCCCGTACTGTAGCAACATCACTTCTCATCAACTGCTGCGCAGTAGGCTGGCCTAATTCCTGATTCAACCGTTTGGACCCGATAAAATCACGAACGAAATCATCTTTTGGTTCTCGCAGCATCTTATCCGGAGTATCCACCTGCACAATTTCTCCGTCCCGCATAAGGGCAACCCGCTTAGAGATTTTAATAGCTTCATCCATGTCATGCGTTACAAAAACAATCGTCTTTTTAATTTCATCCTGCAGCTTTACTAATTCATCCTGCAGCTGCTCACGGCTGATGGGGTCCAATGCACTGAAAGGCTCGTCCATCAAAACCACCGGAGGGTCAGCCGCCAAAGCCCGAATGACACCAATCCGCTGCTGCTGTCCGCCTGACAACTCATTGGGATAGCGTTTTTTAAACGTCTCCGGGTCCAACCCGACAAGGTTCATCAGCTCGTCGACGCGCTTCATCATTCTTTCTTTTTCCCATTTCTTTAATTTCGGCACAATTAAAATGTTTTCTTCAATTGTCATATGCGGCAACAACCCAATTTGTTGAATGACATACCCAGTGTCACGCCGCAATTGGACAGGGTCTTTCTTTTGAATATTTTCACCATCAATTAATATTTCGCCTTCAGACGGTTCGATTAAACGATTAAGCATACGCATCGTTGTAGTCTTTCCGCAACCAGAAGGCCCGATGAGTGTAACCAGCTCTCCAGTTTCGATTGTTAAATTAATATTTTTAAGAGCTTGAAAATCATCAAAGGACTTTCCGACATTTCGAAATTCAATCATGCTGTCACCTCTCATTCCATACTAGGAAACACGACAAGAAACTCTAAAAATCTTGCAAGTCATACAAATTAATGCAGAAAATATTAAAGAACCTGTAAGTATCTAGGACAGACGAAACCCATCTTGTATACTACATTAAATAGGTCCTAAAATAAAGCCGTTATTTCCTAAGTACGAAGAAGGACAACCGCCGTAGACCGGTATTCTTAGGTTTTTAGCGGTGTGGTTACGCTTTTACAAAGTGCTTATGGAAGTGGTGAAAACTAGAATAGATTAGCAGTTTAAAAACGATTTTACTGCAACAACTTATGTCGAAAATTGCGTCTGGTAGAAACATCGAGAGCGAATATAGAGCGGGCAGTTATGTGGAGTGCGGCGTGTTGGCATTCTCGTGCCGATTGGCCTTGTTTAAGTGCGGTTGCTGGTGCTTGAGTGCGGCGTCGCTCGTTCTAAGTGCAGCGTCACGTTCCTTCAGTACGGCGCCTCTACCCGGCTGCTTCCCTCCTGTTTTCAAGACAACGCCGCGGTATTAAGACAAACCCACCCCATCATACTCTTTAGGAAAGAAACAAGGAGGTATGTTATGAAAATATTGGGTCAAATTGATTGGAATCTCCTTTCATTTGTTACCTTATCGCTAGCAAAAGATCATTTACCTTTAATATACACGCCCAAAATTTATTATTGGCATTGCCATGAAAGGGAGGGAGAAAAGAAAACGCTAAAGCGGAGAAGGTAAAAGCAGAGGTATGATGACGAATGTCCCCATACGTTGCGGCTCATCCATTTTTTCTGGAAAAGCTCAATTTGAGAAGGTCTTTCATAAAATGTCCTATCTCAACAGAAAGTAGTGATTTAAATGACTATATTTGGCCAATGGCCAGGACAGCAACACGGGACTCATCACGGCCATCCTCATGGGTCTCATCATAAGCACCACCACCCGGGGCATCATCATGGACCGCACCATGGACACCATCACCCGGGGCATCATCACGGACCGCATCATGGACACCATCACCATGGGCACCATCACCCCTGGCACCATCATGGACCGCACCATGGACACCATCACCCGGGGCATCATCACGGACCGCATCATGGACACCATCACCCGGGGCACCATCACCCCTGGCACCATCATGGACCGCATCATGGACACCATCACCCCTGGCACCATCACGGACCGCATCACGGACACCATCACCATGGGCAAAACCCTTCGTGGCCACCTTTCAGGTGAGTATCAGCAATTGTGAAGGAGAGAAACAGTCTGTTTTCTCAGCCTGACCAGCCTTGATCACTTTATCAGCCAAAACTCCCATTTTCGGCGAGTTTTTTAAATGGTTTAGATTCCATTTCTCATATACCTTTCTAAAAGCATAAAAGAAGAGGCTTCCACAAGGTTACTTGACTTCTGGAAAGCCTCTTCTTTGTTTATCTGAAGCAGATGAATTAATAAATTCAACTAAACCGGGTTCAGCTTCCTTTGCATTCGGTGTTAACTTAACAGAAGCACAGGGTATTTCGTCTAAAACTGTATCCGGAAACCCTACATTGCTACTTCAATTACACTTCCATGGGTATAAAAAAGCTTTCTTATATAACTCCTTGGGCAATCATAGCATCGGCCACTTTTTTAAAGCCTGCTATGTTGGCCCCAACGACCAAGTTGCCGGAGTATCCGTATTTTTCGGACGCTTCCATGGACGTCTTATAGATGTCTTTCATGATCTCTTTCAGCTTATCATCCACCTCTTCAAACGACCATGACAGGCGCCCGCTGTTTTGGGCCATCTCCAACGCGGAAACCGCAACTCCACCTGCATTGACCGCTTTTGCCGGACCAAACAGAACGCCATTCTTTAAAAAGACTTCAATCGCTTCGAGGGTGGAAGGCATATTAGCCCCTTCACCTACTGCGATGACCCCATTACTAATCAGAACGTCAGCCGAGGTCTCATCCAGTTCATTTTGAGTGGCACATGGCAAAGCGATCTCACATGGAACGGTCCAAATCCCGTGGCCCCCTTCGTAAAATTCAGCTTCCGGCCTTTCATTCAAGTATTCGCTTATTCTTTTGCTCTGTTCTTCTTTCAAACTTTTAACGATCTCAAGGTCAATTCCTTTTTCGTCATAAATATATCCGCTTGAATCACTACAGGCAACTACTATTGCCCCTAATTCTTGAGCTTTCTCCATTGCATAAATAGAAACATTTCCTGAGCCGGAGACAACGACCGTTTTATCCTCAAAGGTTAATCCTTGATCTTTCAACATTTCCTCAACAAAATATACCGCTCCATATCCTGTCGCTTCTTTTCGGGCTAAACTTCCGCCATAATCGAGCCCTTTTCCTGTTAGTACCCCTGCTTCATTCGCGCCGCGCAACTTTTTATACTGGCCGAACATATAGCCGATTTCCCGCGCTCCAACACCAATGTCGCCAGCAGGAACGTCTGTGTCCGGCCCGATATGCTTTGACAATTCCGTCATGAAGCTTTGAGTAAATCTCATGATTTCTGCATCAGATTTCCCCTTTGGATCAAAGTCAGCTCCCCCTTTTCCGCCACCAATAGGCTGACCGGTAAGGGAATTTTTAAAGATTTGTTCAAACCCTAAAAACTTAATGATGCTTGCAGAAACAGAAGGGTGAAAACGAAGGCCGCCTTTATACGGTCCTAGCGCACTGTTAAACTGCACGCGGTACCCACGGTTCACCTTAACGTTGCCCTCGTCATCCATCCAGGGAACACTAAAGGTAAGCATCCTTTCTGGTTCAATCATCCGCTCAAGCACATTGTTTTTTCGGTAGACAGGATGCTTTGCTAAAAACGGGACAAGCGAATCGAATATTTCTTTTACCGCCTGATGGAATTCCTGCTCATGCGGATTCCGCCTCATCACCGTTTCAAACACTTCATCTATATATTGCTGCGTCACTTCTAATTCATCTTGTTTCACTGCCTGTAAAGTACTCAATGGCACCGCCCCTTTACCTTCGTTATTACTTTGGTTAAATTTTCTAACATGAAAGTTCCCACCTCTCATGTTAAATGGCAGAAAATTTAACAAACCTATTTACTATCTTATCTTCTAAAAGAAAGGGGTACAATATATAAATTAGAGGAAATTCATGCAGGCGCGTCCAAATGAGTGTTTTTAGAACTTTAAAGGTTCACATGGAAGGTTAAAATAAATGATTAGAGCAGGACCACCATGTGGAATGAGCGAAGAAGTGTAGTAGGCGAAGAAGCCCCTGCTGCACGCCATAGTAGTAGCGTAGATGTTGATCCAGTTGATGGAAGAGCATGTTTAAATGGGTACTGCTCATGCTGGTGCTAATGTAGGAATAGAGGGAGATGATGTCACTTATATTTTTTTATAGAAACCAGCTTAAAAAAGCATCCACTTAGAAGTGAATGCTTCCCCTGGTTAGTCATTAACATATTATCAGCTGCTTATTTTCAAGACGGGTTTAATTGTCGTTCCGTTTTTTGAATCTTCGAATGCCTGGTTTATATCGTGGAATTCGTAAAATTCCACTAATTTATCAAAGGGAAACAACCCTTCCTTATAATACTTCACCAACTCAGGTATAAACACTTGAGGGACGGCATCACCTTCAATAACTCCGACCATTGTTTTTCCTTCAGCCATAATTTCCTCATGCACATGAATGCTCACTTCCGGCGTTACCCCCACAATTGCAAGTTTCCCGAGCGGGCGAAGCGTCCGAAGACCCTGGCGAACAACAGACGGCACACCTGTTGTTTCAACCCCGTAATGGGCTCCTCCATTCGTTATCTCCTTGATTTGTTCCTCTATATTTTCATCTTTGCCATTAATCACGTGGGTAGCGCCCAATTCCTTGGCTGCGTCTAGCCGGCTGTCATGGAGATCAATGGCTATGATATGTTTGCAGCTCGTTATTTTTGCTGCCATTACTGCACTTAAACCGACTGCTCCCGCGCCGTATATAACGAGGGAGGTTCCAAACGCCGGTTTCAGGTGGTTCAGTACTGTCCCGCTGCCAGTCTGAATACCGCAGCCTAAAGGCCCTAACAAGGCAAGATCTACATCCTTATCCACTTTCACTACGTTTCTTTCATTAGCGACCGCATAAGTGCCAAAGGAAGACTGTCCGAAAAAGGTGGAAAGGTCGTTGCCTTCCTTCTGTAAACGATGAGTCTCATCCTCCATTTTTCCATCGAAATTCAATTCGTTAAAATCGGTACAAACCGTTGGATGGCCTGTGAGACAGTTTTCACAGTGGCCGCAGTAAGCAAACGATAAAACAACATGATCTCCCGACTCCACCGTTTTTACCCCATCACCTGTTTTCTCAACAATCCCTGATCCTTCATGGCCCAGCACAACAGGGTATGGAGTCAGCCCGGCATCACGGGCTACCGCATCTGTATGACAGACACCAGTAGCAACAATTTTTACTAAAACTTCGTTTGTCTTCGGTTCGGAAAGCTCCACTTCTTCAATTTTGAACTCATCTTCCTGGCTCTGTGTAACAGCTGCTTTGATTTTCAACTACGTTCAGCTCCTTTTATGATTGGTTAACAAAACATGATGAGAGCCCCAAAAACACCTTGCCTCCAAACACTCTTTTATTTTTTTCATTTTATGGATGTTTATGTACATATAAAAATTAATGCACTTTTGCAGACATCTTTTGTGGGAACTGGTTGAAGAACCAGAGAGTGGAGAAAACGGCGGGAAATATAAACAGGAGTTTGTGAAATTGGAGAAAGAACCAATACAATTTTTATTTTTCAACAGGAATGTAGACGCTAGAAACGCCCACACGATGTAATGAAAAAAGAGGCTTCCCAAAAGTTCAAAGAACTCATGGAAAACCTCTAGTTTATATCCTGATTCTAGAAAACGTTACCTTTTTGTTACCCTCAGGTCATTTCCGAAATATATAAGGGGCAATAAACCCCGGCTTTACTGGGTTTCAGGGGCAGATGTCCAGCTCCAGCGTCTCTACGAGTTCGGGATCACTTTAGGCCTTTTCTGAAGCCAAAAAGCGGCTTCTATCAAAGTCCTTCCAGTACCTGTCGCTCGCCAAGGCGCTTACGCTTTTCTCATTACATCATGCCGCCCATGCCACCCATTCCGCCCATGCCGCCCATGTCAGGTGCAGCACCAGCGCCGCCATCTTCTTCTGGATTGTCCGCTACAACTGCTTCGGTTGTGAGGAACATTGCAGATACGGAAGATGCGTGCTGTAGGGCATAGCGAGTTACTTTGGTTGGGTCTACGATACCTTTTGCGATCATGTCAACCCAGTCGCCAGTGGCTGCGTTGAAACCTTGGCCTGGCTCTTCGCCTTTCAAGCGCTCAACGATGATGGACCCTTCAAGGCCTGCGTTGTGAGCGATTTGACGTACTGGCTCTTCTAGTGCGCGAGCTACGATGCTGATACCAGTCGCTTCGTCGCCTTCTGTTTGCTCTTCAAGGCTCTTCACGGCTTTGTATACGTTCACTAGAGCTGTTCCACCGCCAGCTACGATACCTTCTTCAACCGCAGCGCGTGTGGAGTTGAGGGCGTCTTCGATACGAAGTTTGCGCTCTTTCATTTCTGTTTCAGAAGCAGCACCAACTTTAACGACTGCTACGCCGCCTGCAAGCTTAGCAAGACGTTCTTGTAGCTTTTCACGGTCGAAGTCAGAAGTTGTTTCTTCGATTTGGCCTTTAAGGTGAGCAACGCGGTTGGAGATTTCGCTTGGGTCACCAGCACCTTCAACCATTGTCGTGTTGTCTTTTGTAACAACAACTTTGCCGGCACGACCGAGCATGTCAACAGATGCTGACTTAAGGTCATGGCCGAGATCTTCAGTGATAACCTGGCCGCCAGTAAGCGTTGCGATATCTTCAAGCATGGCTTTGCGGCGGTCACCGAAGCCAGGAGCTTTAACTGCTACCGCGTTGAATGTACCGCGAAGTTTGTTCACAACAAGTGTTGCAAGTGCTTCGCCTTCAACGTCTTCAGCGATGATAAGGATTGGTTTGTTTTGCTGAACAACTTGCTCAAGAAGCGGAAGAACTTCCTGGATGTTAGTGATCTTCTTGTCAGTGATCAACACATACGGATTCTCAAGCTCAGCTTCCATTTTGTCAGAGTCTGACACCATGTAAGGGGAAGCATAGCCGCGGTCGAACTGCATACCTTCTACGACTTCAAGCTCAGTTGCAAAGCCTTTGGATTCTTCCACTGTGATAACGCCGTCGTTACCAACGCGCTCCATTGCTTCAGCAATGATTTGGCCAACTTCATCGTCAGCAGCTGAGATGGAAGCAACTTGAGTGATGGATTCGCGACCTTCGATTGGCTTTGAAATTTTCTCAAGCTCTTCAACTGCAACAGAAGTTGCTTGCTCAATACCGCGGCGGATACCCATTGGATTCGCGCCGGAAGCTACGTTTTTAAGACCTTCAGCGATCATCGCCTGGGCTAGGACGGTTGCCGTGGTTGTACCGTCACCTGCGATGTCGTTTGTTTTGCTTGCAACTTCGGATACGAGCTGTGCGCCCATGTTTTCGAAGTTGTCTTCTAATTCGATTTCCTTTGCAATGGTAACACCGTCATTGGTGATAAGCGGGGAACCGAATTTCTTTTCTAGAACGACGTTACGTCCTTTTGGTCCGAGTGTAACTTTCACAGCGTTTGCAAGTTCGTCTACACCGCGCATAAGGGAACGGCGTGCGTCTTCACTAAACTTAATATCTTTAGCCATGTGTTCTCAGCCTCCTATATAAGTAGTATGTAGGGCAATAGCGTCAGTCCGCTTACCCAATAACTGCTAGTACGTCGCTTTCGCGCAAGATGAGATAGTCATTTCCTTCATACTTTACTTCAGTACCTGCATACTTAGAAAAAATGACGTTGTCTCCTTCGTTCACTTCTGGCGCTACGCGTTCGCCGTTATCGGTAACACGTCCACTGCCAACCGCAACAATCTTTCCTTCTTGCGGCTTTTCTTTGGCGGAATCTGGAAGAACAATACCGCTGGCTGTCTTTTCTTCTTGTTCTACTTGTTCGATCACAATGCGATCTCCTAGAGGTTTAATCAAGATGAACACCCTCCTTCAGTAATTTATGGCGTTTCTGCCAGAGAGGCAGAACGACAAACCTAACTTTTCTTTATTAGCACTCGTGTAGGATGAGTGCTAATACCACTTATAATAATAAAACGTTCATTTTTGTTTTGCAAGGGGTTACGCTCAATTTTTTCCTACTCTTTTTTAACCACCCCGACCATCATTCCCTTCACATTCAAACATAAACATATATTTCCTTCTTTCCTCTTGAATAATGGCTCTTGCGTGCTTCAAAAAGTTCACTTATGATACAATATTTTTTGTTAAAACTTATAGGGGCCCTGATTGCTTACGGTCACCCAAGGAGTACGAGGACGTTGAACAAACGCTATTGGTGGATAATTGTTGTTTATGTGTTGATGCACCTTTCCGGTATTATTGGCCTGCCTCTTTTAATGGTAGGGTTTGGTTATGATGAGCTTCAATCAGTCGTAGTCTGGACGCTTTTCAGCTTTCTTGCCGCTTTAGTCATTATTTCTCTTCTGCTCTTGCCTGACCGGCATGAAGCACGGTTAAACGATGATAAAGCAGGACCAGGCAGCACAGTACTATGGATTGTGCTCGGATTTTTCATGGCCGTTTTTGCTCAATATTTAGCGGTCATTCTTGAGACGACTTTATTTGGCGTGGATCCAGAGTCGGAAAACACCCAGCAGATTCTTGCCTTTATTGAATCGTTTCCATACTTTATCATTGCTGTAGCTATTATCGGGCCTATTCTTGAAGAGCTCGTTTTCCGAAAAGTTATTTTCGGCGCGCTTTACAAACGGATGAACTTCTTCTGGGCAGCCTTCATCAGCTCACTTATTTTTGCGGTGGTTCATCTCGATTTTGAACACCTGCTCGTTTATATGTCCGGCGGCTTTGTATTTGCTTTCCTTTATGTGAAAACAAACCGAATTCTCGTGCCTATTATGGCGCACGTGTTGATGAACAGCTTAGCAGCCATCGGCCCTGAACTTGAAGAACTCGAGGAAAACATACAACTTATCCTCGCTTGGATCGGAGGATTGTTCTAGTGAAACTATCACCAAAAACGATGGGCACTCTCTACATGGTGCTTGCCGTCATGTTTATCTTTTTAGCCATTCAAACCACCGCGGTGAACGGCTGGAACATTTTATCGTTCTTATTTGCCGCCTTTGCCGCAATTGATGTCATGATTGCCATGCGTTTTTATCGCAGCAAGCCGTCAAACAATGATTCAAATTCATCCAATTGAATCAATTTCATCATTCAAAATAAGATGTTCAAATCCAAATAATGAATGTGACCTTCACTTCAGATGGACGCTTTCCCGAGGGCTTGTCTTCAGACTGCGCTTTTTCCTCTGGGAGTCGCTGTCTTACGTTTCAGCCACTTTTGAAATTCCGTATAGTAAATAAAAATCAATAGATTATTCGTTTTATTGCTCATAAAACGTCATTATGAAATTGATTCAAATAACTAATGAAAAAATCAGCCGCGACTTGTTTTGCGGCTGATTTTCTCGTTTATTATGCATAATAGACACAGAATCCGATATATTGCAAAAGCGGGCATTTTCCAATATAACGGAGATGTGCTCCGCTAACCTTTCTAAATTGACCAATCCAAAGCTGAAGAGATGTCCGTAAGCGTAATCTTTCTTCTGTCACTCTCACTCTTTTTTTGCTGCTGCGGTTATTTCCGCATTTGATTCCTTCGCTTTCTTTCCCAGGAAATAACCGGCGGGTATCGAGAGAAGCGTAAGTATGCCCACGATCATAAATGCTTCATTAATAGACTGTAAATTTGCTTGTTCCACGTTACCGTTATTGGCGGCAAACAATTGCGAGCGCCGGACTTCAAAGTAGATGGATACAAATACGATACCAATCGCTGAGCTCATTTGCCTAAAGACGTTGTTCATGGCAGAGCCACGAGAAATGATGTGTTCGGGAATGGAATTCATTCCAGCAGTCGTAGCCGGCATGCCAAAGCAGCCCATCCCCATGCCGCGGACCGCCATTAGAAGAAACACCCACATAAGCGCCGTTTCCAAGGTGAAAAAGCCCATAGCAACCGTTCCTAAACCGGCAATCGCAAGACCAGCTGGGAAGAGTACTGGCCCAAAGCCCCGATCTAACAAGCGGCCACCGATTGACATAAACACCCCCGTTAACAACGCAGACGGAATAAATACCAGGCCTGTCATAATCGCATCATATCCATACACCGACTGGACGAGCAGCGGAACGAGGAAGATGCCTGAAAAGAGCCCAATCGAGGAAAGCGCCGTCACCCAAATGCTAAGCGCATAGGCCGGGATTTTTAATATAGATAAATCCAATAGTGGTTCCTTTACGCGATTTTCGATCTTAGTGAAAATGTAAAGACAAGCAGCCCCGAAGATGATCAAGCCTATATTCAATGGATTTAGCAAGTGTTCGAGTTCCGATATGTTTCCAAATGAAAACAAGATCGAACCGACCCCGAGCGTGACAAAAATAAATCCATAGCGGTCAAAACGGATGGAAGGGTTCGTCTCCACTTCGCGCAAATAATAGGCGGCAAAGCCCAGGGCTATTAAACCGAGCGGCACATTGATCAAAAAGATATAATGCCAGCTGGATAATTCCAAAATCACGCCGCCAAGCGTAGGGCCGATCGCAGGCGCCACCATAGCAGCAACCCCCCATGTACCAGTCGCAAGCCCGCGTTCTTCACGCGGAAATGCTGCAAAAATCAGCGCCATCGAAAGCGGCATCATAATGCCCCCGCCAATACCTTGCAGCCCACGGAATAAAATAAGCGAACTTAGACTCCAGGACATGCTGCCAAGCAAAGAGCCCAGCACAAATAAACAGAGGCCAATTAAGTAAAGTTTTTTCTTGCCAAATCTATCACCTAAATAACCTGTGACCGGCATCACCATGCCCATCGTTACCATAAATATCGTAATCACCCAGCCGGCCGCTACCGCATCCGCATCAAAAATCTCCATCATATGCGGCACAGCCGGATTTAACATACTATTATTTAAAATTAACGTAAAAGTTCCTAATAGAAGCGCAACTACAACGACCCATTTATTTGGAATACGACCCATACTCTATCCCACCATTTCGTTTAACGAAAGACTCTTTTTCTACTATATCATGAGTATAAATCCCACGCCCATTAGAAAAGCGGAGCGGGCTTGCTCAGCGACGCAGAGCCCTTCTCTCCCACCGAGGAGGCTGTGGCCGCCGCAGTGTGGGGAAAAGGGATCTCAAGTCGGTAGCCCGCGAAGCTGGACAGAAAAGCGGAAAGCGGCGCTCAGGGGCGACAAGCATAAGACGTGCGGCGCCAAAGTCGCTTTTTGACTTTGAAGGCGAACGGCTTATGACCTCGAGCCCCTGCCGCTTGAAGCTGAACAGAAAAGCGGAGGGCGCCTGAACATTGGCGAAGAGCCCTTCTTCACCGCCGAGGAGGCTGTGGCCGCCGCAGGGCGGGGAAAAGGGATCTCAAGCCAATGGCGCCCGTAGCTAGACATGGAAAAGCGAAGCGGGCTTGCTAAAACACGGTACCTTTTCCGAATATATGGCTCTTTACTAATCATTCTCCAGGAAATACTAATCATTCTCGGCTAACTACTCAGTTTGGTCAGCGGATCGCCATACAATTTGCTTACGCTTTTTGGCGAAGCGCTCATTTGATTCACAATATGCTCAAGTTCCATTCCTATCCCTCGCATAAAAAACGCCCCGCCCTTCTCCACTGAAAGAGAGGGTGAGGCGTTTCTTTATGACTCATCCTGATTCTGTTCGCTTTCGATTAATTCCTGCTGCCGCTTTTCTTCTTCTTTTAGCATGCGCTTGTACGTTAAGCGGGAGATGATGATGCTGATTTCATATAAAAGCAAGAGCGGCACGGTGACCATCAGGTGTGAGACGATCTCGGGTGGCGTGATAAAACCGGCAATTAGGAGCAGAACGAAATATGCGTATTTGCGAATTCGGCTCAGAAAGTCCGGGGTTACGAGTCCGAGTCGGGTTAAGAACATGATCACGACCGGAAGTTGGAATAAAAATCCAAAAGGAACCGTGAGTTGGAATAAGAAAGCGAAATATTCATTGACCCCGTATTGTTCGGTAATGCCGAGTTGGTCAGCTAAGTTGCTGAGAAAATCGATTACAAACGGGAACAAGATGAAAAATGAAAATGAGAGTCCGATCAAAAATAAAATGACTGCGATTGGTATATAAGCGAGTGTGATTTTGCGTTCTTTTTCCAGCAAGCCCGGGCTGATAAAGGCCCAGATTTGATATAAAATAATCGGGAAGATCATGATTAGTCCGGTGAAAAACGCGAAATTCACATACACCTTAAGCGGGTCTGTTAAATTAAACGCGTTCATCGGGAACTCTTCCGCTTGCGGGATATCTTGTAAGTAACTGATCATAAATGGCGCAAGAAAAAAACCGGCAATCATCGCGGCCAGCATCCAAGCAGCCACAATGATCAGCCGTTTTCTCAGTTCACCAATATGGTCGACGAAGGACATATCCTTTTGTTGCATCGAACGTAGCCCCTATCCGTGATGATCCTGCTTATTTTGGTTTTTTTGTTTATCTGTGGTCTCATCGTCATCCACAAGGTTCTTGGTGGCACTCTTAAATTCCCGCAATGTATTCCCTGCTGCTCGTCCAAGTTCTGGCAGCTTCTTTGGGCCAAAAATGAGCAGGGCCACAATGACTAAAAGAGCAATACTTCCTGGTCCTAATGTTGGCATACCTTCCACCTCCTGCTCCAAATTATTCGTCCTCTTCGAGAGGATAATTTCTCATAAAATAAACAAGCGACTGCAGTTCTACCGATAAGTCAATATGATGCATCCGCACCTGCGGCGGTACCGAAATCCTTGCTGGAGTGAAATTTAAAATGCCTTTAATTCCGCTCTCTACAAGCCTGTCCGCCAGTCCTTGCGCTTTCGCAGCGGGAACCGTCAAGATGGCTACTTCTGCATCATTATCCATTTCTTCTTGCAGGTGGTCCAAATGCTCAATTTGAACGCCGCCAATTTCTTTCCCGATTAACTCTTCGCGAATATCAAAGGCGTTTACGATCATTGCATTGTTGTTCTTGGAAAAGTTGTAATTGAGAAGCGCTGTTCCCAAATTACCCACCCCAACGAGAATGACCTTCGTTATTTCATCTTGGTCCAATGCCTTTCGAAAAAAGGATAACAGATACAAGACGTTATAACCATACCCCTTTTTGCCAAGCGCGCCGAAATAGGAAAAATCACGTCGAATCGTAGCAGAGTCGACCTTAACGGCATCACTTAATTCTGTTGAAGATACGCGTTCTTTTCCCGACGCATGTAAGTTCTCGAGGAACCGATAGTATAACGGCAGGCGTTTCGCTGTCGCTTGCGGAATCTTTTGCTGATCGATTTTCATCTCAACATCCAACCCATCCACAAATGAAATGACGTCTATCTTGAAAACTAAAGTGTGTGCGTGTACGTCTAGTCCGTATGACTTCATTATACATGATGAAGACCCATAAAGAATAGGCAGAAACATTTTCTGTGTGTCTGTTCACAAAGCTGCCATTTTTCTGCTTCTGTTTTTCCTTGCGCGTAAATCATGTAAACTAGAGAAAGATTCTTTTCTCTCAAGCTCTGTCCCTCTCCTCAGCCAAGCGTCGCGCAACAGAGTGCTGCCGGCCACGGGAGGACGAGTGTAGTCTACTTATTAACATAAGCGAAACTGAACTTTTTATCAAATCAGGCTTTGGAACGTAAAGGCCAATAAATAAGGATGTATGCGTCATGATTGCTTTACAAATTGCAAATGTCACGAAATCGTTCGGGGCAGAAACGATTCTGGATCAAGTGAAACTAGAAGTGAAGGCGAAGGAACGGGTGGCGCTGGTTGGGCGCAATGGCAGTGGGAAGTCGACGTTGCTTAAGATTATTGGTGGTTATCTGCCGTATGATTCGGGCGAGATTATTATGCCGAAAGAGTCGAAGATGGGCTATCTGGCCCAGGATACCGGGCTGGAATCTGAGCGTACGATTTATGAAGAGATGCTTGGTGTGTATGAAGATGTGATTAAAATGGAAAAGCGTATTCGCAAGCTGGAAGAAAAAATGGCTGACCCGGATGTGTTTAATGACCCTCCGGTGTATGAAAAGGTGCTGGCTGACTATGACACGTTGCAGCATACGTTTGAGCAAAAAGGCGGCTATCAGTATGAAGCCAATATCCGTACCATTTTGTCCGGCTTGAATTTTGGCCACTTTTCTTATGATACGCCTATTCCAGCTTTAAGCGGCGGTCAGAAGACGCGGCTTGCGCTCGGGAAACTGCTGCTCTCGAAGCCGGAGCTACTCATTCTGGATGAGCCGACCAACCATTTGGACATTGAAACGCTCTCGTGGCTGGAAAACTATTTGAACAGCTATGAAGGTGCCTTGTTAATAGTCTCCCACGACCGCTACTTTTTAGACAAAATTGTTACGAAAGTATATGAAGTTTCGCGCACGAAGATCCACAACTTCAACGGGAACTACAGCTATTATTTAGAAGAAAAGGCGCGGCGCTATGAACAGGAAATGAAGGCGTTTGAAAAGCAACAGTCGGAAATTGCCAGGCTTGAAGATTTCATCGCCAAAAATATCGTGCGCGATTCTACTTCTAAACGAGCGCAGGCCCGGCGCAAGCAGCTTGAGAAAATGGATCGCATCGACAAACCAGACGGCGCTGAAAAATCTGCGAAGTTTAGCTTTGATATCGAGCGCCAGAGCGGCAACGAAGTGTTAAACGTCCATGACCTGACGTTTTCCTATGATGCGGGCGCGCCTGTCATCCAAGATATTGACCTGCAGCTGAAGCGCGGTGAGCGCGCGGCTTTACTCGGCCCGAACGGCACCGGCAAATCAACGATTCTGAAGCTGTTATTTGGTGTGTTGCAGCCAGACAGCGGTGACATCCGTTATGGCAGCAAAGTATCACCCGGCTATTACGAGCAGGAACAAACGCAGCTCAATCCGAAGAAAACCGTCTTAAATGAGTTGTGGGACGAGCATCCACAAACGCTTGAGAAAGACATCCGCACTATTCTCGGCAACTTCCTCTTCAGCGGCGAAGACGTCCTTAAATCCGTCGCCGACCTGAGCGGTGGTGAACGCGCCAGAGTCGCCCTTGCCAAACTGATGATGGAGAAACCGAACCTATTAATTTTAGATGAACCAACCAACCACCTGGACCTTGATAGTAAAGAAGTGCTTGAAGCGGCGCTAGCCGAGTATCCCGGCACCATGCTGTTCGTCTCCCATGACCGCTACTTTCTCAACCGGATCGCGACTCGTATTCTCGAACTGCAGCCGGACGGGAGCCTGCAGGAATATATCGGTGACTATGACTATTATTTAATGAAAAAAGAAGAAGAAGCCGAGCGTGAAGCGTTGCGAGCGGAACGAGAAGCACAAGAAAACGCACGGAACGGCGGCAGCAAGGGGGCCGTGGCTAGTGCGGGTACAGGGGCAGGCGGCGGAGCCGACAAACAAGCCTTCCTTGAAGATAAAGAACAAAAACGCGAAGCACGCAAACGCCAACGCAACATCGAAAAAGTCGAAGCCAATATCGAACAACTAGAAACCGAAACCGCCGAACTGCAAGACTCCCTATATCAACCTGACATTATGGAAGACTACGAAAAAGCAGCCGACATCCAGACCACCATCGAAGCCAACCAGGCCGAAATCGAACGCCTCATGGAAGAATGGGAAACCCTTCAGGAAGACTAACACTGAAGGGTTTCTTTTTTATCCATAGGGAAGGGAACGGCATGCGCGAGCGGACGGCCAACAGATTCGAGGGATAAGTCGTGATTTTTGAAGAATGATCAGTATTTAGCTGAGAATGATGAGTAAAAGTTCTAATTCACAGAAAAGAAGCGTCGCTAGGCGAGCCCGCTACGCTTTTCTTTGTCTAGCTACGGCGCTTAGATGCTCGAGGTTTTTTCTAGTCCTAACTCCGCACAGCAGGCTGTGCTGCGCAGTTCTAGAAAAACTTGTCGCCCCTGAGCGCCGCTTTCCGCTTTTCTGTCTAGCTTCGCGGGCTAACGACTTGAGATCTCTTTCTCCCACACTGCGGCGGCAACAGCCTCCTCGGTGGGAGAGAAGAGCTCTGCGTCGTTAAACGATCCCGCTCCGCTTTTCTGTCTAGCTACGGGCGCCATTGGCTTGTGATCCCTTTTCCCCACACTGCGGCGGCAACAGCCTCCTCGGTGGTGAAGAAGGGCCCTTCGCCAATGTTCAGGCGCCCTACGCTTTTCTTTTTGTCAATGGTTTTTTGGTGAAACGTTTGTTCTTATCCACACTATACACAGAGTTATACACACTAAAAACCGTTATTTTTCAATGTGTTTGGGGTTTATACACAGAACGACCTACTTATCCACAGATTTTTTGTTAACAACTTGAGAGCTTGTGAACGGGGAAAATTGTCGTTTTTTCACACTGTCCACAAGTATGTGAGTAACTGTGGATGGGGATAGTTATGTGCTGATGCAGTTTACAACCCTTGTCATCATAGAGTTTTAGCAGGTAGAGTATTCATACAATTTTGATTTCTGATCTGGTTTGTCCACAGGGACGAATATATATGTTTATTTTCTTTGGACACCACAAAGGAGAACAGTGGCCTTTGTGCCTGTGGACTACTTCCACAGGTATCAGGATGCTTCTCTTGAGACTGTTGATAAATTCAAATGCATTTGGAAGCGCTGCGGACGCAGCGCCTCCTTTTAATGTTTTGTACACCCGTTTCCATTTGATCGGTTGGGGGCACTGTGCATCCGAGAGGGTACACTGCGCAAGAACACTCGTACACTGTGCAACCAAACAGGGTCACTGCGCACACAGAAGACGCCACTGTGCAAGCCTGTCTCTTCACTACGCAACGAAGTAGGTTCACCGCGTAAAGCAGGCCAATATTGCGGCTGGTTGGCTGTTCATCATGTTCCTTTGTATGTAGTCTGCTTTATTGGTTGTGGCGTGCCGAATACACCTTGTGGCGTGAACCGGATGTATTGTTGCGTCATGCCCTTTTGTTGTGGCGTCTACACTGCCAGTTGTGGCATGACGCTGAAAGGATGTGGCGTGGCATTCGTTTGTTGTGGCGTCACTCAATTCGTTGTGGCGACGCCATTCCGCTTCCCACCATAACCAATTCTCTCTGAAAAAAAGAAATCCCGCAGAGCTGACCGCTCCACAGGACATTTGCTCTATATATTCTTTATCGCTTCACCGCGCTGAGGGGCAAACACCGAAAAATCACTAATACAACGGCAAACTCGGGTTCGCGTTTAGTGCCATGTCGGCTTGGCGGCCTTCTTTGCCGGCGACGTACGCTGCGGCGCCGATCATTGCTGCGTTGTCGGTGCAATATTTGAGCGGTGGGATCGTCAGTTTCAGGCCTTCCTCTCCCATCGCGCGCTCTACTTCCGCGCGCAAGCCACGGTTCGCCGCGACACCACCGGCCACAAGCACGTGCTCGACTTCATATTCGCGAGCGGCCGCCACTGTTTTGGTCACGAGCACGTCAATGACGCTACCTTGAAAGCTCGCCGCCACGTCGGCCGCCTCCAATGTCTCCCCTTTTTGCGAAGCATTGTGGAGCTTGTTGATCACCGCCGACTTCAAACCGCTGAAACTGAAATCATATGAGCCCTGCTCCAGCCAGGCGCGGGGCATGTCAATCGAGGCTTCACCTTCAGCCGCCAATTTATCCACAGCCGGCCCGCCTGGGTACGGAAGCCCGAGCGTGCGCGCCACTTTGTCATACGCTTCGCCGACCGCGTCATCGCGCGTCTCACCGATAATTTCAAACGAGCCTTCTTCGGCGGCATACACCAATTCCGTATGCCCGCCCGAGACGATTAACGCAAGGGCCGGATATTGAATCGGCTCAATCAACTGATTCGCGTAGATATGGCCGGCGATATGATGGACAGGGATCAACGGAAGACCACACGCGAAGGCGGCCGCTTTTGCCGCGTTCACCCCGACTAAAAGCGCGCCGACAAGGCCCGGCCCTTCCGTCACTGCGACCGCGTCCACATCTTCCCACGTAACGTCCGCTTCGCGCAGCGCTTCTTCCATCACCATCGTCATCTGCTCGACGTGATGCCTGGACGCAATCTCCGGCACGACCCCGCCAAAGCGCTTATGGCTTTCGATCTGCGAGGCGACCACATTCGACCACACTTCGGTGCCGGCATGCACGATGGCCGCTGCCGTTTCATCACAGCTTGTCTCGATCGCCAAAATAGTCTTCCATGCTGAAGAACTCGTCTTCGCCATCTCCCTCACCTCCATCTTCCAAGCGCGCCCACATCACAAGCGCGTCTTCTAAATTATCCGTGTAATACTTTTTGCGAATGCCGCCCGGCTGAAACCCGAGCTTATCGTACAGCCCCTGCGCCGTCTCATTCGAAACCCGTACTTCCAGGCTAATTTGCTTGGCCCCCAGCGTCTGGGCAAGCGACATCCCATGCCGCAGCAGTGCCTCGCCAATACTGCGCCCGCGCCTGGACGAATGCACAGCAATGTTGGTAATATGCGCATCATCAACAATCACCCAAATGCCGCAGTACCCAACAATCTGTCCGTTTTCCTCAGCCACCAAATAATTGGCAAACTGATTCGAACGCAACTCATTCACAAACGTCCCCCGCGTCCACGGCAACGAAAACGCATCATGCTCAACCCGCAACACACCCTCAATATCCTCTTCCTTCATCAACCGAATCAGCACATCACTACTCATCATCCGCA
Source organism: Salsuginibacillus kocurii DSM 18087 (assembly GCF_000377705.1). Classification (GTDB taxonomy): domain Bacteria; phylum Bacillota; class Bacilli; order Bacillales; family Marinococcaceae; genus Salsuginibacillus; species Salsuginibacillus kocurii. Next base: position 356,568 of record NZ_KB898627.1, read on the forward strand.
CCCGCCTGGCTCGCCAGCCACTTTTTCTCCGCTTCCGCCAACTGCACATACGCCGGCGCAAACGCATGTGTATCCACTTCCGGCTCACGCTCCATCCCAAGCCGAACAAGCTCCGCCGGCCGCATAAACAGATTCGCCTCATCCGCAAACAGCGCCCGCTCACCGAGCACATCCCGAATTACCTCCTGATGCTTCAAAACATCCGGACTGAGAAAGAAAACCGATCCGTCTCTCTCCTTCAAACGCCGAGCGAACTCTTCCATTAGCACAATCTGGTCGGCTTCGATCGACTGCAAGGCAGCTCCACCGTGGTAGAGACCGGTATACACCTGACCTCTCCGCGCGTCAAAAAACGGGCAAATCCACCCCGGAAACAGTTTGGCGTTTGCGGCAAGGGTTTCCAAACTCGAGACGCCCACAATCGGAATGCCGAGTGACCAGGCCAATGACTTGGCCGTGCCGACCGCAATACGAACCCCCGTATACGAGCCGGGGCCCTTTGCTACGACAATCCGGTCCAACTCCGCCGGGCTCATGCCGACTTCATTCATCAGTTCTTCCACCGCCGGCATCAGGCGTAGCGAATGGTTTTTTTTCAAAATAGTCGTACGCTCTGCCATCACCTGGCCGTCTCTTGCCAGTGCGACGCCAGATGCGTACGTTGTTGCATCTATGGCTAACACATTCATAACGTTTCAAGCTCCTTGCTTAAGTCAAGATAGCGCTCGCCGCGCGGGGTTAAAGTGAAGTGCCGGGCCGTCTCGCCGCTGCGGCGGATGTCAATTGCTAAATACTCGCGCGGCAACTGGTCTTCCACGCGCTCGGCCCATTCGACCAAGCTCACGCCGCTGCCTTCAAAATACTCCTCCAGCCCGAGCTCTTCGCTCTCTTCTTCATTGAGCCGGTAGACATCAAGATGATAGAGCGGCAGCCGGCCCTCGTATTCTTTTACGATCGTAAACGTCGGGCTGTTGACCGTACGTGTGACGCCAAGCCCGGCCGCGACCCCTTTAGCAAAATGAGTCTTGCCGGCGCCGAGATCACCTGCCAAGGTAACTACCGCACCGGCAAACAAACGCTCACCGAGCTGCTTCCCCAGCGTAAGCGTCTCTTCCACGCTTTTCGTCTCTATCTCAATTCGTTCCATTCGACGTTCCTCCAAAATGATTATACCCTCTCGCGCGCAGCTCTTCCAGCCGTGTTTCCTGCGCTAAATAAACACCGCTGCCTTCCTCGACGCGGCCGACCACCATAAGCTCTAGCCCGAGCGCACGCGCTTTCTCTAGGCTATCTTCACTCATCGTGCCGCACAGTTCAAAATCTTCGCCGCCAAATAGGGCCAAGTCGAGCGCTTTCTCTGGAGGGTGAATCGTTTTTAATGCCGGGTGGGCCGGAAGCTTGTCACCTTCTAGCACGAGAGATACCCCGCTTGCGTCCGCAATCTCACCAGCCTCACTGGCTATGCCGTCACTCACATCATTCATCGCAATCCGTGCCTCGACCTGCTGGAGCGTCCTTGCTTCCTGCACGCGAATCGGCGGACGCTGGTGCGCACGCACGAGTTGTTGCTCTTCCTCCGTAAACGAATGGGTCCGGGTGTGAGCAAGCAACAGGTCCAGGCCGCCGCCCGAGCCGCCAAGCGTCCCGGTCGTAAAAACGAGATCTCCCGGCTGCGCTGTCCGCCGCAAGAATGCGCGCCCCTTCTCTACTTTCCCCATAACTGTCACGCTAAGTACGAGCGCATCTTGGGCGGAGACAGTATCGCCGCCGATTAAATCCATTTCCAGCTGGTCGCCAAGTGCGCGCATGCCGTCGTAGAGTGCGACCAGATCATTTTCCTGCCAATGCTTCGGTACCGCCGCAGAGACGAGGTAATAAAGGGGTATCCCGCCCATGGCCGCGATGTCGCTCACATTCACGGCCAAGCCTTTATAGCCTATATCGGCAAGCGAAAGCGTGTCGCGGGTGAAGTGGACGCCTTCAACCATCGTATCAACGCAGACGACCGACTCAAACGCCGAATCTGTCTGCAGCACCGCCGCATCGTCACCAATCCCTTCCCGGACGCCAGCCTGATGAAATTGGGACGGCGCCACCCGCCTAAGCCATGAAAACTCATCCTTCAACGTCTCTCTCTCCTTTGACCGATTGCTATCTTTCCTCTAGTGTACCGCACAAACGCAAAAAACACGTAAACTTTTCAACTGGCTGATGAGGGCGTTCGTTTCAAATCGCATTAAAAAAACGAAACAATTGGTATTGTTCCGTTGTTGGTTGAATTATGTAGAATGTTAATATTTATTATTTCAAGTTGTACGTTGTTGGTGTGCTTAAGAATTGCTTTTATATGATCTCGATCTGTTGCCTATCAACGTAGTCTCGATCAAATATTATGGTTGCACCCTTGGCACTGCTATGTTCCTTCGCACTGAAGTATTTCCACCGTAGTGTCAGTCACATAAATTGGTTGCACCTTAGTACTACTATATGCTTTCGCATTGATGGATACTCGACGTAGTGTCAAGCAAGTATTATGGTTGCACTTTAGTACTACTATATGATCTCGCTCTGTTGCATATCAACGTAGTCTCGATCAAATATTATGGTTGCACCTTAGTACTCCTATATGCTTTCGCAAGGAAGTATGCCCAACGTAGCATCAAGCAAACATTATGGTTGCGGGGGGAGGATTTGAACCTCCGACCTCCGGGTTATGAGCCCGACGAGCTTCCAGACTGCTCTACCCCGCGATATTATTAAACGGTGCGCTTCAACGTCACAAAAATAATAATAACAGACAGAACGTATTTGCGCAACACTTTCCCTAAAAAAAGTTTTGTCGAATATTAGTTAGCTTCTTTTAATTTTCCCTTTACACGAATGTGACAAATCTGTTACATTATATATACATAAATATTCGGATAATTCAAAACTATCAGGAAAGGAGCGTGATAGTGTGAAGGCCTTACGCTATACAAAAGCATTCTTCCTTGCTTACGTGGCCTTATTAGCCACTTTCATCTTTCTACCCGTCCTCCTATTCACTGATAACATCGCAATGTATCAAAACCTGCAAAACTTCTTCCATTCTTAAATGTAATCACAGTGTTTCCCTCACCGCTTACCCCCTGCGGTGAGTTTTTTTCTTTGTTGGGCAAAAGACTTGGGCAGGTGTGCTATTAATAGAGAAAGGAGAGAGTGTGGCGTCACGCATGCGGCGTGCCGATTGGCTCCATTTGACCCCGATTCAGTGCAGAGTGGCTCCAGGAGAAGGCGCGCTCCCCACCTATTCCGTGCAAATCCCAATCGCTATAAAGCAGCGTTGCGTCCGCAGCGCTTCATTACAGCAGTGCTTAAATGCTGTTGCGCTGCCTACGCAGCGCTACCGATTGGATTTAAGTTCTTTATTACTTCTTTGGAGAGGAGAACGCCCCAGTGATTGTGGCATCACAGCTCTGGGTTGTGGCGTGACGCCTATTTGTAGTGGCGTCACTTTTTCCACTTGTGGCGTGACACCTATTTATTGTGGCGTCACTCCTTTCAGTTGTGGTGTCAGACCTATTTATTGTGGATTCACGCTTATTAAGTGTGGCGTGACGGCTGACTAGTGCGGCGTGACATAGTTTCAGGAAGGCGTCACGGTCCATAAGTGCCTCGGCCCGGCCCTGGAGTTTCGCGATTCCCCTCGAGTGCGTCCTTTCTCCAATAAGTACACCGCCTCCTCCCTACTTACGCCACCCCGCCTATTCCGCTCCAATCACCATCGCTATATATCAGCGCTGCAACCAGCAGCGCATCATTATGGCAGTGCTTTCATGCTCTTGCGCTGCCTACGCAGCGCCTCCTTCTCCCTTTCCCCGGCCTAAATTTCTCCTCATTCTATCTGGTTGATGTACGCTCTATCCCCTGATTTATCGCTTTTCCGCCGGCTTATTAAATAAATTAATAATTGTCTTCGCGTTTCTCAATCACCACGCTCCTTCATCTTCCGTTATTATAAAAGTAATCACACGTTGCGTTTTCGTTCGAAAGGGGGACACCAGATGACAACACTTTATAAAAAATCCTTAAATATATTTCCTGGATTACTTCTTTGTTTTGTTGTGATGATGGGAGCCATGTTTGCTGCGGACGTCCTCGGCGCATGGATCAATCAGCTTCAAGGCTTGCCTCAGGATGGCAGCAGCCCAATCTCTTCCATCTTTATCGCGATCATCGCCGGGCTTATTATTCGTAACTTCTTAGGACTGCATGAAGCTTTTAAAGATGGAGTCAATTTCTCAGTGAAAGTTGTCCTGAAGTTGGGCATCATTCTGCTTGGGATTCGCCTTAGTTTTTTAGATGTTATTACCCTCGGAGCATGGGGGATCCCAATTATTCTTATCTGTGTAGTAACAGGTGTCATGGTCACCTTGTGGATTACGACAAAAATGCAGCAATCCCACCGCCTTGGCACATTAACTGCAGTAGGAACCGGCATCTGTGGTGTTACCGCTATTGTCGGAACGGCACCGGGCATTAAAGCAAACGATGAAGAGATCGCTTACGCCGTCGGTAACATAACTATTTTCGGAATATTGGCAATGTTTTTATACCCCTACTTGGCTCATTTATTGTTTGCGGATGATCCTGTTCGTGCCGGACTTTTCCTCGGCACCTCTATCCATGAGACCGCTCAAGTTGCCGGTGCGTCACTGATTTATGATCAAATGTTTCAAATGAACCAAGTTGTTGATATTGCAACCATATCCAAATTAACACGAAACACCCTTTTAATCGCGGCTGTACCGATCCTTTCCTATTATTATATAAAGAAAAGCGGCCGCGTCACCGGCCAGGGGAGCAACGTAAAAAAATGGTACCAACTAATTCCGCTGTTTGTCATCGGCTTTTTACTAATGGCTGGCGTGCGCACGATCGGGGATTCCGGAGTGGAAGAAAACCAATTGGCGTTCGGCCTCTTCTCGCCTGAACAATGGCAAACATTGGCTGATAGTTTAAGTACGATCGGATCCACCTATTTCTTAGGAATTGCGATGGCAGCAGTCGGCCTGTCCACCAACCTGCGCCTCTTTAAAAATCATGGCATCAAGCCGTTTTATGTCGGCATGGCCGCAGCCTTAACCGTTACGTTGATCAGTGTATTGATGGTGTATATCTTAGGAGGGTTGATTGATTACTAGTTCATTCCTAAAAATCTTTTAGCCTTTTCTTCTGAATATTGTGTATAATGAAAGGGCATCCACAAATAAATATTAAAGGCTTTCCCTCGAAGAATAGCTGCTTAACAGCTTGTTATTTTTCAAGGGTTGCTCTTGTCTTCAACCAACCATTATGCTTGCACCTAGGGTCAGAACATGTTTAATCAAATCACTGCATACTGCGCTAAAGAAAAGGTGAAAGAAATGAACAATGATCAATTACATTCTTTTATAACTGTAGCTCAAAAAAAAAGCTTTTCTGAAGCCGCCCGTATTTTATACGTATCTCAACCTACCATTACCTCTCAAATTAAAGCACTAGAAAGCGAATTAAACACTTCTTTATTTATCAGAACAAAAAAATCCGTTGAGGTCACTCCAGCCGGCGAAATGTTACTGGAATACGCCCAACAGATTTTGGACTTGCAAGTGCAGGCTAAAAACAAACTCGCCAGTTTAGAAGACGAGCTGCAAGGGACCTTGTTTGTAGCAAGCAGCTTAACGATCGGTGAAAGTGTTCTCCCTATGCTGTTGCACAATTTCAAATCCAGGTTCTCGTATGTAAATTTAAAAACAGACATTACAAACAGCCAGCATATCGTAAATATGATAAAAAACGGAGAACTAGAAATTGGTTTAATAGAAGCGGAGTTAAGAGAACCTGCCCTTAATATTGAACCGTTTATGGATGATGAGTTAGTTTTATTCTCTCATTGTAATTACTTTTCAGAAGACCGGGACGCTATCTTACTTAAAGAACTCACTTCTGTACCGATTGTCATGCGGGAAGAGGGATCAGGAACACGAACGGTCATTCAAAACCACTTAAAAGAGCTTGGCATTCCACCAGAAAAGTTAAATATTGTGCTGGAGTTAGGTAGTACCGAATCGGTAAAAACGGCTGTGGAATCTGGTATTGGCGTTTCTATTCTTTCTAAAAGTGCGATCCGCAAAGAACTTAATGCTAACATTTTCCAAACTTTCCCTATAGAGGACGTTACTTTGGGTCGCCAATTTTATTTAGTATATAAAAAGAACAAAACGTTATCTCTTATTTCTCAAAGCTTTTTTGATATTGTTATGGAAAACAAATTTACCACTCCCAAGTTGCCAGGAGGATGGCATTAATAGAACATCTGTAACCAATCACCCTGCCACTTTCACTTTTAAAGAGGCCTGCATTTCATTAGAGTGACCCAATAATATGAGACAGGAAAAAACACCCCCTAAGTCGTATGTAGTATTAAATCGACATTTTAGGAGGTGTTTTTCTTTATGGGTAAAAAACAGTTTTATCCTGAAGAAGTTAAACAAGAAGTGATTCGTTTGAAATTGTCCGGTGAATGGACGAATCGAGAAATTATGGAGAAGTTCGGTATCAAAAGTAAAACTCAGATCAAAACATGGATGAGATGGTATCGAGAGGGTGAAAATCACAGACTAGCTC
>NZ_KB898628.1 GCF_000377705.1 Salsuginibacillus kocurii DSM 18087
TCGAAAACGGGTTCATTGCATCCCATCCTTTCTTATACGCTTAGAACTTAACGCAGAACGAGTTATGCTCTAAAAAAGCTTATACTTATTTTCTTAAGTGTACACGCACGGGTAGGCAATAGCCTGCATAGCGTAAAGGAGAGGCAAAAAGGAGGGATGGGAATGTCGAGTGTTATGACCTTGCTGGGATTTGTGTTCCGTGAAGTGATGGTCTTTGTCGCGTACATGAAAAATCATGCCTTTCCACAACCTTTGTCTAAAGAGGAAGAAGCGAGATGTTTAGAGGCTATGCAGGAAGGCGACCAGGAAGCAAGAAACCGTCTGATCGAGCATAACTTGCGACTAGTGGCCCATATCGTTAAGAAATTTGAAAATACAAAAGAAGAAACCGAGGATCTCATTTCAATCGGTACGATTGGTTTAATCAAGGGAATTGAAAGTTATTCGCCAAATAAAGGTACAAAGCTTGCCACATATGCAGCACGTTGTGTAGAAAATGAAATTCTCATGCATTTAAGAGCCTTAAAAAAAGTAAAGAAAGACATTTCGCTGCATGACCCAATTGGTGCGGATAAGGAAGGAAATGAACTAGCGTTGGTGGATATTCTTCAAGATGATGCTCCTGATGTGCTTGAAGAAATTCAGCTTAAAATGGAAAAAAAGCAAATTTATGAGCATTTGCATGTGCTGGATGAACGAGAAAAAGAAGTGATTATGACCCGGTTCGGAGTAGGGACTGAAAAAGAAAGGACGCAACGTGACATTGCACAGTCACTGGGTATTTCCCGGAGCTATGTTTCACGAATTGAAAAGCGAGCGCTCTTAAAGTTATTTCAAGCCATGTATCGGGCAGAAAAATCGTTGAAAGAACGAAACGGCAAAAAGTAAAACGCCTTGAAGAAAAAAGGTAATATCTCGGCGGCAAAAAAATGGTTCTTTAATAAGAACCCCCGTTCCTGGTGAAACGGGAGTTCCTTGCACAAGTGTATTAGCTGTTTACTGAATCTTTTAGTTGCTTACCTGGACGGAAAGCAGGGTTCTTTGTTGAAGGGATTTCAATTTCGGCGCCAGTTTGTGGGTTACGCCCTTTACGGGATGAACGTTCACGTACTTCAAAGCTGCCGAAGCCTACTAGCTGAACCTTGTCCCCATCTTTAAGGGTATTTGTAATGCTGTCAAATACTGCGTCAACGGCTTTAGAAGCATCTTTTTTAGAAAGATCAGCATGTTCAGCTACAGCGTTGATAAGATCTGTCTTGTTCATGAAAAAACTCCCTTTCATTCCTTAAATATTATGCCTGCACATACCAAATTTACTCATGAAACCCCTGTCGTGTCAAGTCTTGTGGCGGAATTTCGAGTATTTTTCCTTAGAAAAAGGAGTGATCTTAACAAAAGTTAGCCATATGGATATAAAAATATCCAAATTTGTTTCTAAAACGGGCAAAACCAGTTCTCATACCATATTAGCTGGGATAATGGGCTTTTATACAGTTAAATCTGGGATTACATTTTTTTCAATCGGAACGGACCGATCATTAAAAAGGCAAGAATAAAGAGAAGAATCATAAACCATACATCAGCAATTATTCCTTCAAGCAAAGCAGAGACAGTAAGAATGGAGCCTGCTGCTGTAATGGGAAGCCCAATGAAATATCCGTTTTCTTCCATTAAATTAAACTTAGCCAGACGAATCGCGCCACAAGCAATAAAGAGTACGCCGAAAAATACACCGGAGATCCCAAATTCATATAAGGCTGTCATATATACGAGTATTGCTGGAGCCATGCCAAAGGATATCAAGTCACAAAGTGAATCTAACTGTTTGCCAAAATCAGAAACAATATCAAGTTTACGAGCAACAATGCCGTCCAAACGATCAAAAACTGCAGCTAATGTAATTAGCAAAATAGCGAGCCCTATTTGATGATGGAACGTGTAAAATATGGCGAGGGCACCTAATCCTAAATTTAAAATAGTCAATGCATTAGCTGCCTGACTTTTTATTTTTTTCACCGTTTCATCGAAAGAATAAAGCCAATACAATATAATCACCTCAAAGGTTTTATTCGAAGTGGGAATAGCCCTGCTTCGAATGATAAAAAAGCGCAAAGAATAATACTAGTTCATACCCGGATTGTATTTCAAGCAAACGTCATTGTTTAGATGTTTCATTTTATAATGTATCATAGACAGGGAGCGTCATCTACCGCTATAACTAAAGAATTCCCATAATGATACTAACGGAGGCCAAAAAAATGCTAAGGCACAAAATCTACCAATCCTTTGTTGATTTATCTTCTTCTCGTTTGGTTGCATCCTGCATCCGACGTTTTACGTGCTCTCGGTTAAGCAGGCCATTGATTCGATCGTTTGCTGCTACGTACAATATCAATACAGAAGAAGCGGAAAAACCGCTTTCTCAATATCAATCTTTACAATCTTATTTTTGTAGAAAATTAAAAGAAGATGTAAGGCCTCTGCCTACTGCCCCCGGGGCGGTTATAAGTCCGGTGGATGGTTTGCTTGGAGGGACAGGAACTATTACTCCAGACGCTTCCTTTCATATCAAAGGGCAAGCATATCCCTTAGATGAATTATTAGGATCAAAAAAGCTCGCAGAACAATTTAAGGGCGGGCGGTATATGATTTTTTATTTAGCTCCAGGGGATTACCATCGAATTCATGCTCCTTTTGATTGTCATGTTCTTTCCCGCTGGGCTTTAGGTAAAGGATCAGCCCCTGTAAATGAACTCGGACTTAAGCTTGGCAAACGCCCTCTTTCCACCAATTACCGCTTGCTCACCTACTTAGAACGGGCTGGGCAAAATGCTGTACTTGCTAAGGTAGGAGCTTTAAATGTGAATGCTGTACACCCCACTCATCTACGGACAAGCTGGAAAAAAGGTGAAGAGGTAGGTTTTTTTTCCTTTGGTTCTACAGTTATACTCTTGACAGAAGCAGATATGTTAAAAGATACCTCATCTCAAGCAGGGGAACATGTGAAAATGGGAGAGGCGGTTGCAGCTTTCAGTAAAAAATGAGAGGAAGCTATAAATGTCATTTCTTTAATCGATTGCTGCGCAAATGGTAGAAGAAGTACACCATGTCTTAAATGAAGATGTGATTGTTATAAATACATCTGGCCGGGTTATTGCAAGTAGTGATGAAAGCAGAATTCATACCTTTCATGAAGGTAGTTTATTAGTATTGGTTGCAGATGAGACAAAAATGCTAACCACTCAAGAGGCAAAACAGCTAAAAGGGGTAAAAGCAGGAGTGAATGTTCCGCTTCATCTTCATGATGAAACCATTGGAGTGTTAGGACAGGGGAACCTCATACTATTGCACCTTACGCACAGCTTGTACAAAAAATGATTGAGTGGATGTTGCAAGAGGCTGAAGCTGTAGCTCGTTTTGAAGCGGAAGAACGAAGCCTTGAAATGTTTACATATGAATGGGTCTACCAAACTGTTGATACATCAAACTTCAATGAACGTGCACGTTTATTAAATATAAATGTATATGGAGAGAAATATCTTGTTCTTTACCGGTTTGCTGCTCCTTTATCAAGAGAATGGCAACGATACGTATTGAAAACGCACCATGAATTAACTGAACAAGTTAACGTAGAACTCTTTATTCGCTGGGGTGAAGCGACACTATTATTACTAATTAAAAAAGAAGAGCGTGCTATGCATTCGAGTGATCGTTTACGCAGACAATTAGCTGAAAGCAGTGGCAAGTTTGTGTGGGCAGGGGTTGGTGAGAAAGCGCACGATAGTGTTAGTTTAAATGAGGCTTGGGCAGAAGCTAATACTGCATTGGAAGCAACAATCCAAGCAGTACCATTACAATGGTACAAGGAAATGGCTCTTGAACGGATTTTAACGGATGTTACCGAAAACACAAAACATAAATTGGTTAAGGATGTATTAGCACCGATTGAGGGGGAGCCTGAATTACTTAAAACACTTAGGGTTTATTTTGACTCTGACCGAAAAGTTGTAGAGACATCAGCTCAATTAGATCTACATCCAAACACAATTCATGATCGATTGAGGCGCATTAGTGAGAAACATCTCTTGTTCCTCAACATACTAGAGACCTTGTCACATTATACCTGGCCCTCCTGTTTAAAGGCGATTAGGTAGTTACACAGTTTAAAGGTGATTATTAAGGGATATATTTGTGTATTTGAATATAGATTTTACATCGTCGCCCCCTTATACTAAAAAAAAGACTAGTAAGGGTGTGGTGTTCATTGCTTAAGGAGAGTGTAAAGGAAAAGCTAACCAAAATAGTTGGGGAAAACCATCTGCTTGATAGAAAAGACCAGCTGCTTGTATATTCATATGACGCGACCCCAAACTTTCAAGCGATGCCGGATGCAGTGGTAAAGCCTGGTTGTACCATAGAAATTCAAGAGATTGTTAAGGTGGCAAATGAAGAAAAGCTGCCTATTGCACCGCGGGGTTCGGGCACCAATTTATGTGCAGGAACGACGCCAACGGCAGGTGGTATAGTGCTGTTATTTACCCGAATGGATCAAATTTTAGAAATCGAAGAAGACAACTTAACAGTTACAGTACAGCCCGGAGCGGTCACGCTTGATCTTATTAATAAGGTAGAAGAAAAAGGCCTATTTTACCCTCCGGATCCTAGTTCGATGAAAATCTCTACTATTGGAGGGAACATTAACGAAGGTACTGGTGGATTAAGAGGCTTAAAATATGGAGTGACCAGGGATTATGTTCTCGGACTTGAAACCGTTTTACCAAATGGTGAAGTGATACGAACTGGCGGGAAGCACAAAAGATGTAGCAGGGTATGATTTTACCCGCCTCATGGTAGGGGCTGAGGGAACACTTGGAATTATAACTGAAGCCACTCTTAAGCTGGTGCCGAAGCCAGAAACGAAACAAGATGTTGGCTATATTTGAAGAAGTAGAAGAAGCTGCTGAAACGGTATCAGCTATTATTAGTGAACAAATTATTCCAGCCACGCTTGAATTTATTGATAAAGGGACGCTAGAAGTGGTAGAAGAGTATGCTCAAATCGGGCTTCCGGTTGAAGCAGGAGCTGTTTTGTTAATAGAACAAGACGGACCGGAAGAAGTAGTTAAAAGAGATATGGAACGCCTTGCCCAGGTTTGCGAGTTTAAGCAAGCAAATGAGATTCAAATTGCTGCTACAATAGAAGAAGGGCTTGCTGAACCCGACACTTCGTCATGTGGCCTTTAAACAGTTTTTTCCTTATCAAGGTCGTATTCGTAAAATGACAGGGTTGCTTTGGTTTTACCAAAAGAGTGGCATCCAAAAAATTATCCAAAAGTCTAATGTATTGAGGGTGCTGCCAGGTAAAATGAGTACCATGGAAAAAGTCATTCCTCAAGTTCCTTCGCCATCTCGATTAAAAGCTCGTCCGCATCACATTACCCCGGATGGGAAAGCCAAAAAGAAAGTTGCTTTTTTCTCCGGCTGTTTAATGGAAACGATGTTTAAAGAGACGAATGAAAAGACGCTTTTCTTGCTTAAAAAAGCAGGTTGCGAAATTTTGATCCCTGAGACGCAAAATTGTTGTGGTGCACTCCATGCTCACAGCGGGGAAAAAGAGAAAGCTAAAGAGTTGGCCAAGGCTAATATACAGGCCTTTGAAGAGGCTGAGATTGAAGCTATTATTTCCAATGCAGGTGGGTGCGGGGCTATTTTAACCGAGTATGATCACTTGCTTTCAGATGAACCAAAATGGCAGGAGCGGGCTCGACCCTTTGTAAGTAAAATCACCGATGTGTCCGAATTGTTATACTCACTAGGAACTGAAAATTTGCAACTCTCATTGCCGGCCCAGCGTATTACATACCAGGACTCGTGCCATTTACGAAATGTAATGCGAACAGCCTCCGCGCCAAGAAAGTTGATGAACCAAATCAAAGGCGTAACTTATGTAGAAATGAAAGAATCCGACCGTTGTTGTGGATCAGCTGGCATCTATAACCTCCTCCAACCTGAAATGTCAATGCAAATCATTGATCATAAGATGGACCATGCTAAAGGGACCAAGGCCACGACAATTGTTACTTCAAACCCAGGCTGTCTGTTACAAATGAAAGTAGGAATCGAAAGAAAAGAGCTGACAGATTCTATACGAGCTATTCACTTAATAGATCTGTTGGCCGAAGCCGCAGGTTATGAACAGGAACATGATGCATAAATAAGAGATTAAAACCCCGAGCCGTAAAGAACGGATCGGGGTTTTATAAGTCTTATGAGTCACTTTCCGCTTCGTTTTACGTTTGTCCTCGTGATTCTTCCTCCGTTGGGGACTCCGTCGGGCGATGAAGCTCTTGATAATTTTCTGGATACGTAGCTTTGAGTTCATCGGTCCGGCTTTCTGTCCAGAGTGGAACGCCAATCCGGTGGGCTGAACGAGAAATGATCTGTGCAGCCACGGGGGCAGTTAAAAAGACAAATAGAATGACCAACAAGAGCTTACCTACAAATACTCCATCAAACAAGAGAAAGTAAAGAAAGGTTCCAATCATCGTGGAGATCACACCAAGTGTCGCACTCTTCGTTGCAGCGTGAATGCGGCCGTACACATCAGGGAGTCTGAGAATGCCGACTGAGCCGAGCAAACTAAAAAATGCACCGATTAAAACGAAAATACTAATTAGAATCTCGGTCAATCACGACACCTCTTTCTAAAAATTTAGCCAGAGCGATCGAGCCGATAAAGGCTAAAATCCCGATTACAAGAATTACTTCCGAATAAGCGGCAGTGCCCTGTACCATCATTATCACACCGATAAAGCCAATTAAATTCAAGCCAAACGTATCAAGTGCGACGACTCGATCCGACATATCCGGTCCTACAATCGCTCGAATTAAACAAGCTAACAAGGAAAGTGACATCAGGATGAGAACGACTAATAACAACGTGTCAAACATCTAACGTGTCACCTCCATAATAGCCCGTTCAAACTTCTCTTGGATCTCACGAATCATCTCTTCTCGGTCTGGCACATGAATGTTATGAATGTAAATGGTTTGACCGTCCTCAGAGAAGTCCATAGACAGGGTGCCCGGAGTTAGGGAAACAATGCTCGCAAGAAGAGTTACTTCCCATTCAGTTTCTAGCTGAGTGGGGACGGCTACAATTCCAGGTTGATTGTTTAATTTCGGGCTAAGGACAATCTTAATCATATCAATGTTTGACAAGATTAATTCCTTAATAAAAAGGAGAATAAGCTTAATGCCTGCATAGACTCGGCGCATATAAAAGTCAAACCGAAGCACATTTTGTAAAACAAGCAGCACAAGTGCACCAACAATAAATCCGATGAGAAAATCCAAAAACGTATACGAATTCTGCAGGGCGACCCAGATGATGGCTATAAGAATGTTTAATAAAATTTGAAAAGCCATACGATCTACTCCTTAAGCACAGATTGAATGTAAACGGACGGTTCAAGCAATTCTTCAGCAATCTCCATTGAGTAGGAGAAGATTGGTTCTGCACCAAACCCGAGGATAATAGTAAGAGCTACCAGTGGTGCAATTGGCAGAAGAACGGAACGGACTGGTATTTTTGCTTGTTCTTCTGTATGCTTTTGCTCCCCCCAAAAGGCGTACATAAAGATTTTCATCATTGAAAAGAGTGTGAGCAGACCGACTATCAAGGCCACTGTTACAATGACATAACGCCCTTCTTCGAAACCAGATAAAATTAATGGAAACTTACTAAAGAAACCGCTGAGCGGCGGTATGCCTGCAAGTGAAATGGCTGAGATAAAGAATAGCCAAGCCATCCATGGATGTGTTTTTAAAAGACCACCCATTTTTTTCAAATCTGTTTCTCCAGTTACTTTTTGCGCTGCCCCTGCAAATAAGAACAAGGCAGCTTTAACGATGATATGGTGGGCAATATAGTAAATGGCACCAGCTATGGCGAGCGGAGTAAAGAGCCCAAGTCCCATTACCATGTAGCCAACCTGGCTAATAATGTGATAGGAAAGAATCCGCTTGAAGTCAAATTGTGAGACAGCGCCAAGAACCCCAAATAACATCGTAAAGCCGGCAAGCGCTAAAATGATGTTATGAGTAAAGGTAGGGTCATGGTTAAAAATAAGCGTAAAGGTACGAATGATCGCATAGATTCCAACTTTCGTCAGCAAGCCGCCGAATAAAGCAGCAATGGCAGCAGGTGGTCCGTAGTAAGACCGTGGAAGCCAGAAATACAGTGGGAACAATGCACCTTTCATTGCAAAGACAAGTAATAACAATATCGCAATAACATTTAAGACACCAGTTTGTTCCATCTCCGCAATTCTTTCAGCCAGGTGGGCAAAGTTAAGCGTACCTGTAGCTGCATAAATATAGGCCACACCTACAATGAAGAAGATGGAAGCAAAAATGTTTATCGCCACATATTTAAAAGATT
The DNA here is from genome assembly GCF_000377705.1 of Salsuginibacillus kocurii DSM 18087. Lineage (GTDB taxonomy): Bacteria > Bacillota > Bacilli > Bacillales > Marinococcaceae > Salsuginibacillus > Salsuginibacillus kocurii. The sequence continues at coordinate 8,444 of NZ_KB898628.1, forward strand.
CACGGAGCTGATAAGCTGAATTGCCGTGTACAATTAAAATATATGAGGCAAGCAGCATTACTTCAAAAAAGACGAATAGGTTAAACAAATCTCCCGTTAGAAACGCACCGTTAACTCCGGTTAACAAGAAAAAGTAAAATGGGTAAAAGTAATACTTTTCGCGAACTGGCGTAATTGTCTTATACGCAAAGAACAGACAGGAAAATCCAACGATCCCGGAAAGAACCACCATCATTGTTGCAAACATATCAGCAACAAAAATAATCCCAAATGGTGCTTCCCAGCTCCCAAGTTCACTTACCTGTATCCCTTCTTGGTAAACGACAACCGCAAGGACAACAGAAATGATTAGGAGGGCGCTCATCGTAATCCCACTAATCACACGCTGGATTTGATGTTTTTTTGCAAAGAATATGAGAATGGTCCCGATTAGAAACGGGAGCAGAACTGGCATTATAACGAGACTATTCATCAGCAGTACCCCTCAATTTATCTAAATCATCAGTTTTATGAACTTTGTACGTGCGATAAGCAAGTACGAGTATAAACGACGTGACACCAAAACTGATAACGATCGCCGTTAATATTAAAGCTTGTGGCAACGGGTCACTATAATAAGTCAAGTCTTCCCCGAGTAGTGGGGGGCCGCCTTCTTTTAAGCCTGACATCACTAGAAGAAGGAGGTGCGCGCCATGAGACATCAACATCAGCCCCATGACAACGCGCAGTATACTTTTTGTCAAAATCATGTAGACACCGACCATAAACAGTACGCCGACTGTAACGGACATTAAAATTTCCATGTCGTAAGCCCTCCAATCTTATTCACGCGCTCCTGCAGGGGGAGGGTAAAGGGGCGGTCCAAAAAGAGGAGAAGGTTATACGCCGGTGACATATATTCACTGTAGAACATTAAACGTCTTCTCCTCCTTTAAATTTCATTTTAATCATTGCTACAACCCCTAAGGCTGCAATGGCAAGGACGAGCACTTCCAAAATAGTATCTAAGGCACGAAAATCTACAAGGATAATGTTAACCATGTTTTTACCGCCGGCTAGGTCATAAGAATTCTCAATAAAGTATTCAGAAATCGCCTCAAAACCATTGTTAAAGCGCAAGTCTTGAGCACTCAATGCAATGAGTGTAACCGTAATCCCAATACCGGCTGAAATGATAAAGTTCGTAAACTTAAATACCGGTTTGAAGGTTTCTTTCCTTAACTCTGGCAGATGATAGAAAGCCAGCAATAACAAGATAACCATTACCGTTTCAACTAGAAGCTGAGTGAGTGCTAAATCGGGCGCCCGGAAGATTACAAAGAAGAGGGCAAGCAAGAACCCGATAATACCAATAGCAATCACAGCGGTAATTCGATGATTGATAAATGGAATCATAAGCGTCGCTGCAATAAAGATGACCGTAAGCACCCAAATGTAGCCAGCTATTGGAGTAGCATCTGTTAGATTAATCGCAAAGGCGTCAAATCTAAACATGGAATAAAGCAGTAGTAAAATCATAAATACAAGCATGTATGCAAAATAATCACGCAAGAGGCCAGTCATCTGAATACGAGTGACGGCTTGAGAACCAGAAATTAAGTTTGCAAGCATGCCGTCATAAGATTTATTAAATGGATCTCGTTCTCCCAAATAAAAACGGGAATTGTTCCATTTATCCATGTTAACAAACAGGTAAGAACCAAAGGCTATGACTCCCACTGTCATGAAGATTTCCGTGTTAAAACCGTGCCAGTGATAAATGTCGACAACAAATGATTCACCGGTAGCAAGCGCATTAGGCAAAATTGACACCATGGCTGGTTCAATTAAAGTATAAGCCAGGACGTTCGGGAAAAGGCCAAATATAATGACCAGTGAACCAAGAACGATCGGGCTGATAAGCATTCCCATTGGCGCTTCATGAACGTGTTTATCGTAGTTTTTAGGTTCAAATTTTCCAGTAAAGGTTCTAAAGAACAGAATCAGACAGTATAAAAAGGTAAATATACTGGCAATCCATGCAAACACCGGAAAAATCAACCCCACGTTTTCCATGTTAAAAATGGTTAAGTCATAAGCTTGCAATGTTCCAGTGAAGAACATTTCTTTACTTAAAAATCCGTTGAACGGGGGCAGGCCAGCCATTGCCGCGGTGCCCACGAGCGATATTGTAAAGGTGATTGGCATGAGTGTCATCAATCCGCCCAATTTGCGAATATCCCGTGTCCCCGTTTCATGGTCGACAATCCCTGCTGTCATAAACAAGCTGCCTTTAAAGGTAGCATGGTTAATCAAGTGGAAAACAGCAGCTAATGTGGCTGCGCTGTAAAGTTGAGCCTCATTTCCAGGCCCAAAGTAAAGTGCTGCAGAGCCGAGCCCGAGCAAGCACATAATTAAGCCCAGCTGGCTGACAGTAGAAAAGGCCAAAATAGATTTTAAATCTTTTTGCCGGACTGCAGATATGGAGCCCCACATTAACGTAACAATACCAAAGCCAGACAAGAGCCAGAACCATTCCGGAGTCCCACCGAAAACTGGCGTTAACCGTGCCACTAAATAAATGCCTGCTTTAACCATTGTTGCGGAGTGCAAGTAAGCACTAACAGGTGTAGGAGCTTCCATCGCGTCCGGAAGCCAGATGTGAAATGGAAATTGTGCTGATTTAGTAAAGGCCCCAAGTAGAACCAAGAGCATTGTTGGCAAGAAAAGCGGACTTTGCAGAACCGCGTCTGCTTGTTCAATAATCCCCTGAATGCTGAAGGTGCCAGTAATTACATACAGCATGGAGAAACCACCAAGCATGGAGAAACCACCAAATACGGTGATCAACATTGATTTCTGAGCTCCGTAAGTGGATTTATCCCGGTGGAACCAATAACTGATCAATAAGCTTGAAGCCAAACTTGTCAGTTCCCAAAACACGTAGAGGACAATAAGGTTGTCCGAGAGCACAACCCCCAGCATGGCACCCATAAACATCAATAAGTACACATAAAAGTTGTTTAATGCTTCGGTTTTTTTCGACAAGTAGAAAATCGAATAAAGAACAACAAGCGCACCGATCCCTGATATTAATAAAGCAAATAACAAGCTAAGTCCATCTACATAAGCATTAAAATAAATGCCCAGCGAAGGCACCCAGGGAACGGATTCCTCTACTGTATTGCCATCTGATGTGATGGGTAAGTATGTCAAAAAGAAAACGAAGAGTACAGTTGGCAGTACGAGTACAAACCAGCCTGTATGTACATTTCGTAAATACCTGTAGAAAAAAGGTATTAATATTGCGAGCAGAAAAGGCGAAACAATCGCCCAGTGCAACCAAGTCATGAACCGAATTACCTCCTTTTATCTTGCATAGGCTGTATATTTTGGTGAACACAAGTAGAGAAGCTCCTTAAAGCTTCTGCGACAGATGATACTTGTGTGGGCACGGTTTTACTTTTCTTTAATGATTAGTTTCACCCATAGCCAGCCAAAAAACAACTAGAATAAATTATAACTGAAATTAGCATCCAATGCATCCTGTAGCCCTTTAATTATAAGGGTTTGCTCAACTGATTATAAATATGAAGAAACTCGAATGAAAAAATTTTAAAAAAGTGAATAGAAATTGAACTTTTTTCTCAAGCTAGAACAAGGTGATGCGATATGAAAAGAAAAGGAATTATGAGCATATCTTTATTTCTCACCCTGTTTTTAACAAGTTGGGCGGCTGAACTATTTTATTTTCGAGCAATAGAGCCAGCTCAAAATCTTGAGGAGGAAGAGGCCTTATTTATTGAGATGACGCCAACCATCTATCGGCCGATGCTTGATGAACGAGAGTATGTACGCATAATATCTCCTTAGATATGCTCCTTTGTAATAGCAAGAGGTGGGCAGTTGATAACGTAGCTTGTATTATTATGTGCGTATAGATTATTGGATAAACAAAAAAGCCGTGGCTTCTTTAATAGAAGGACCCGGCTTTTTTAAATGAAAAACTTCATTTAAATTTAAAAGGAAGAGGCCATCATGGGGACTGATAAGCTTCTTTTTTCCATTTCTAGTTCAAGTAACTTTATGAACTCTTTATTTAATCGTAAGTTTATGGCTTCTTCATATGCTTCAATAAGTAAGTCATCTGTTAACTGTTTCATGCTGCAGCCTTAAGGCTGTTCACCCCCTTAAAATTTTACAACTCTTATTTCCATTTACCTTTTAGGAGGAAATCTAAACTGAACACATAAATCGTATCATGTCTTTTATTCTAGAACAATCGTTCGAATATCCACAACGGATGGTGGATAACTTGTGGACGCAGTGTGCAGAACTACTAGATTGCGGATAGTTTATGGGTGGATAATGTTAGTTACTTATCCACACAGAAAAGTCGTGAAAAGAGGTGTCGAAAAATTTTTTTACCTTTTTTTCTCAGTGGTTGTCTTGTTTGAAAAAATCAGTAGAAAAAGTTATACTTCGAGGTTAGTATAAGATTATTAAACGGCGTTTCAACCACTTAAGGGAGCGGTCACTATGATTACATATTTTATGCCTAACGAACATGTTACTTCGATCTATGATATAGATCTGCAGGAATTGAAAGATAACGGATATAAAGCGATCATTACAGATCTTGATAATACATTGGTTGAATGGGACCGTCCAGAAGCTACACCTGAGGTGATGGAGTGGTTGCAAACGCTGTATCAAGAAGGGTTTAAAATAACAGTAGTGTCTAATAACCATGAAACGCGGGTTCGGACTTTTTCTGAAACGGCAGGTTTAACTTTTATTCATTCTGCTAAAAAACCTTCACGCCGTGCGTTTAAAAAAGCGTGTCAATTGATGGAAGTAAAGGAAGAAGAAGCTGTAGTAGTAGGTGACCAGCTTTTAACTGACGTGCTGGGTGGAAACAGAGGCGGCTTTTACACCATTTTAGTTGTTCCTGTAGCCTCAACAGATGGGGTTTTTACGAAATTAAACAGAAAAATTGAGCGACGAGTATTGAAGCGCATGGAGAAAAAAGGGTATGTGATTGAACGAAAGGAGCACAAGGAAAATGAGTGAAGAAGTTATTTGTTCAGGCTGTGGGATATCTATACAAACCGAGAATAAAAATGAGTTGGGATACGTCCCCTCCCAAGCATTAGAACGAGAAGTAGTAATCTGCCAGCGATGTTTTCGTTTGAAGCATTATAATGAAGTTCCTGACCTTCCTTTAACAAGCGAAGACTTTATTGCTATCTTAAATCGGATCAGTAAAGAAGATGCGCTAGTCGTTAAAATCGTAGACATTTTTGATTTTACTGGGTCTTGGTTAGATGATTTAGCTTCTTATGTAGGAAGAAAAGATGTGATGCTAGTCGGAAATAAAAGTGATTTGCTGCCTGAATCGGTAAATCAAAATAAAGTCATGCTCTGGATGAGAGAGGAAGCGAAAAAAAGAGGTGTGATCCCTAAAGATGTTCGACTTATGAGCGCTTCCAAAGGGCATGATGTAGAAAAAGTGGCACATGCAATGGATAAAGCCCGGAAAGGGAGAGACGTTTACATTGTCGGTGCTACCAATGTTGGAAAGTCGACTTTTATCAATACGTTGATTCAGTTATTTGGCGGGGATGAAGAACAGTTATTGACCACATCTCATTTTCCAGGTACTACCCTTGATATGCTTGACTTGCCACTCGATGATGGCTCAAAGTTATATGATACGCCAGGTATTATTAATGAAGAACAAATTACTCATGTGTTGGATAAAAATGAACTTAAAGATATTACCCCTACTAAAGAAATAAAGCCTGCCGTGTATCAACTTCACTCTGAGCAGACTCTTTTCTTTGCTGGTTTAGCCAGGCTCGATTTTTTAGAGGGAGAGCGTAATTCTTTCATTTGCTATTTGTCGAACTCTCTCTATATTCACCGAACCAAATCAGAGCAGGCTGACGCGCTTTATGAAAAACATAAAGGCGAAATGTTATCACCACCTTACAAAGACACAATCGAAGCCTTGCCTCCATTTGTTAGACATGAATTTTTTATTGAAGAGGAAAAGACAGATATTGTAATACCTGGTCTTGGTTGGGTTACTGTTCGTGAAAGCGGGGCTCACGTATGCGTGTTTGCCCCTGAGGGAGTAAAGGTTAGTTTAAGGGAAGCAATTATTTAAAAGGGAGGAAAGCTTATGACTGCAAAACTATTTGCTCTGCTCGGGTCCCCAGTAGAACATTCCATGTCTCCGCTCATGCACAACAGAGCATTCAACCGCTTGAACCTTCCTCATCGTTATCATGCGTTTGATGTAGAGCCAGATAAGTTGGGAGAAGCAGTGGAGTCTTTAAAAGTATTAGGCGTAGCGGGCTGGAATGTTACCGTCCCACATAAAGTTTCGATTATGGAGCATCTTGATGAAATTGACGAGGAAGCAGAGAAGATCGGAGCAGTGAATACGGTAGTTAATGAAAATGGAAGGCTTTTTGGGTCGAATACGGATGGGCAAGGCTATTTAGATTCTTTACTTGATGAGACAGGGCCTGCATTAAAAGAAATGCGTGTACTTATCATTGGCGCTGGCGGGGCAGCCCGGGCCGTAACTACAGTCTTAAGCCGCTTTGGTGTAAAAGAAATAGTAGTTACCAATCGTACATATGAAAAAGCAGAAGCAATTAGTCATATTTGTACAAGCAATACTGAAGTTAAACCAATGAAACGTGAGGAAACAGAAGCAGAGGCTGCAAGCCGGTTTGATTTACTGATTAATACCACCTCGATAGGAATGAGCCCTCGCATTGATGATATGCCTTTTCCTATAGAGAACATTAGAGAAGGTGCAATGGTTAGTGATTTAATTTATAATCCGCTTAAAACAAAATGGTTGCGGGAATGTGAGAAAAGAGGGGTCGCTATTCATAATGGACTCGGGATGTTTGTCGGCCAAGGAGCTCGTTCATTTGAACGTTGGGTCAATGTGCTCCCAGACGTTCAGGAGATGAAACGAGACGTTCTCGCACAATTAGGAGGGTAGATACTCATGTTAACAGGAAAAGATCGAAAGTATTTGCGGGCGGAGGCCAATCAGCTAAAACCAATTTTTCAAATTGGCAAAGCAGGGGTAAACCCAAATTTAATTAAACAAATTGATGAAGCTCTAGAAGCACGTGAACTTATAAAAATCAGCCTGCTGCAAAACACAATGGAAGATAAAGAACATGCTGCTGATGAGATTGCTGCTGCCACTCATGCTGAAATCGTGCAGATTATTGGTCAAACGATCATTTTATACCGCACGTCGACAGACAATCAAAAACTTAATCTTCCGTCGATGTAGAGGAGAACTCAGATGAAAAAAATCGGTCTGTTAGGCGGCACTTTCGACCCTCCTCATAGCGCTCATCTAGTCATAGCAGAAGCAGCATTAGAACAATGTGAATTAGATGAAATTTGGTTTATACCGACCCATACGCCGCCGCATAAAGAGCGAGAAGGTATGACACCATCAACTAAACGTCTCAACATGATCAGGCTGGCAACCGAAGACCATCCTCAGTTCCATGTATCAACTATTGAGGTTGAACGCCAAGGTCCTTCTTATACGATTGATACGGTCCAAACTTTTAAACGAGAAAGCCCGGACGCTGAGTTTTATTTTATTATCGGCGGAGATATGGCAGATGATTTAGGAACATGGAAAGATATTAGCGCATTGCGTCAGCTAGTAACTTTTGTAGTGACCGAACGGCCGTCTTATCCTTCGAATCCTCCTTTTGAAGATGGAATCATTCGAGTGAAGGTGCCTGGACTAGAGATCTCTTCTTCTGAGTTGCGCCGGCGGGTGAAACAGCAAATAAGTATTCGTTATTTGACCCCGGACTCAGTGAGAACGTATATAGAGGAGAATCAGCTATATGAATAAGGATGAAGCTTTAGCTCAAGTTAAAGAAAAGTTGACAGCACATCGTTATACCCATACATTAGGAGTAAAGGAGACAGCAATTTCCTTAGCTAAACAAATCGGTGTTGATAGTGAAAAAGCAGAATGGGCAGCTATTTTGCATGATTATGCGAAATTCAGGCCAAAAGAAGAAATGAAAACGATTATACTCGGGGAAGGATTAGATCCTGACTTTATTTCTTATGGAGAAGAACTATTGCATGCCCCCGCCGGAGCATGCCTGGTAAGAGATGAGTTAGGTATTTCTGATGCTGACATCTTACGAGCTATTATGTGGCACACGACAGGGAAAAAGGGTATGGATGGTTTGGAGAAAGTGGTTTTTCTAGCCGATTATATTGAGCCAAATCGTAACTTTCCTGGTGTTAATGCTGTTCGGGAAGAAGCAGAAAAGGATATAGATAGAGCCGTCATTTTAGCTCTTTCCAACACCATTTCTTTTTTGTTAAAGAAAAGCCAACCGGTATTTCCTAAAACGCTTGAAGCGTATAACGATCTTATCATGACAAAGCATAAATAATTTGAAAGGCTAGGTGATTGAATGCAGACAAAGGATATTTTGAGCATGGCTGTACAGGCAGCTGACGACAAAAAAGCAGAGAATATTACAGCATTGGATATGCGCGGGATTTCGTTAATTGCTGATTATTTTATCATTTGCCATGCGAACTCAGAAAAACAAGTTCAGGCCATCGCCCGTGGCGTAAAAGAGGTTGCCCTGGAGAATGAATTAGAGGTAAAACGAATGGAAGGGTTTGACGACGCTCGGTGGGTGTTATTAGACCTCAATGATGTTGTTATTCACATTTTCCATCGTGATGAACGATCGTATTATAACCTTGAGAAGCTCTGGGGAGATGCGTCAACAATCCAATTGGATAAGATGCTTACTTCCCCGTGAAATACTGCTTACTAAACGATTTCTGTGCTACGTTCCGGGAATAGTCACCAGGGTGGGCCTAAATACTTCGATTGGTCCAAGCAGCGAGAGAAACACAAAATAAAAAGACGTGTAGAGAGCCTTAAAAGGCTCTCTTTTATTGTTTATACGGGTGGTTGTGCAATTGCCCTAGAAGAAAGCAAGGATTAATCACTTAAGTATGCGGGGATATAGTGACAAGCAGGAATGGAGGAGGAGAAACTATGAGTAAAATGATTGCTTATGGCAAAGCGTTAGGAAAGGAATTCTCTAATGATAACGTCCCCTTGCTGGCTGCTGCCCAGGCGTATTATTATTTACTATCGATTGTGCCAATGCTGATATTAATTCTTAGCATCCTGCCTTACTTAAACATTGATCCTGATTGGGCGATGGCAGTGATGGTAAGTATATTACCTGCTGAGACAGCAGCAGTGTTTGAAGAGCAGATAATAAATGTGATTACAACCGAGCGGGGCGGTTTGTTGACGGCAGGTATCATTGGCACCATATGGTCAGCTTCGAATGGTATGAATGCATTTATTAAAGCACAAAATGAAGCGTATAACGTGGAAGAAAGCCGTCCTTTTATAAAAGCGAGACTTGTTTCCATTGGTTTAACGTTAGGGATGATTTCAGCTATTATTATAGCTTTCATTCTTCCTATTTTTGGTGATATCATCATTCATTTTATCAACTCACTTGTTTCATTGCCTGCCCAAACAGAACTATTATTTAGGGTACTGCGTTGGACGGTCAGCATCTTAATCATTGCTGCTATATTAACAGCTCTTTATCATTTTGCTCCTAACATAAAACTCCCGTTCAGAACAGCTCTTCCTGGAGCGTTATTTGCTACAATTTCCTGGCTGGTCGCTTCGTATGGATTTTCTCTGTATGTCAGCAATTTTGGTAATTACTCTGAAACGTATGGCAGTTTAGGAGGCATTATTGTTCTAATGCTCTGGTTTTTCCTGACTGGGATCATTCTTGTAGTTGGGGCGGAGATAAATGCAGTCATTTACCGGAAACGAATAGCGAAAGAGCCAGTGCAAGAAGAAACAGTTTCGATGTAACTTGAGAAAAAGAACAGGTGATGTGATAAGGACCCGGACCCAATCCATCTACTTCTTATGCTAGTTCTTTCTTTTATAATTGTAGTAAGCTAGTTAAGGCGATTTGTATTTATAAGGCTTTGTTGAAGGAAGGACCAAGATCTCGTTACATTTGCCAGTATGTTAGCACCTTCTACTTCCATCAACATAGGCCTTTACCAGAACTTTCATTTAGAGAAGGACTAGTATGTGACATGTAAAGAGAAAACCGATAAAGAGAGGGGATTTATGTTTTGTATGCAACATTTGCTTATATTTACGATGAGTTAATGGCAGAAGTTTCTTATGACAGTTGGGTAAACTGGACGAAGACCAAGCTTAAGGAAGATTTTGAAAATCCTTCTGTTTTAGATGTTGGTTGCGGGACGGGGGAATTTTTAATTGAATTTAATAAGCAAGGTTTTAACGCAGCCGGGGTAGATCTTTCAGAAGACATGCTTGCAGTGTGCAAGGAAAAGGCAGAATCAGAAAGGATAAACGTGAAGCTTTTTCAACAAGACATGCGTGACCTATCTGGCCTAGGTACATTTGATGTAATTACTCTGTATTGTGATTCGCTTAATTATTTATCGACGCCAGAAGACGTAAGACAAACATTTCAACGTCTGTATGACTCCTTAAACGAAAACGGTATGTTATTATTTGATGTTCATTCGACTTATAAAATGGAAGAACTCCTTCCCGGCCATAGCTTTGCTGATCCTGCTTATGACCTTGCTCTCATGTGGAATGTGTATGAAGGACAAGAAAAATGGAGCGTCGAACATGAATTGACATTTTTTGAGCAAATGGAAGACGGTGTTTACAGGCGAGAAGAGGAAGTGCATAAGCAACGCACTTTTGCGGTCGATAAATATGAAGAATGGTTAATAGAAGCGAACTTTAAGAAGGTAGAAGTGGAAGCTGACTTTGAAGACTCTCCTCCCCAAAAAAAGAGTGAGCGTATACTTTTTAGTGCACGTAAATAACTTGCCACTCTGTTAACAAGTGGTGTACACTGAAACGGAGCCTTTATTAGGCTCCGTTAAATGATTCATTGACATTGCGAACGTCTTCTTGATACTTTGCTTGTGTTGTTTGAATTAATTCATCAAACATTCCTTCTACGTAAGGTTGCAAAGCTTCTATTCCTTCCCCTGTAACTCCTCCGGGTACACAAACTTTATCCTGCAGTGTTTGTAAGTCATAAATTTCCTTTTCAAGCAGTTTGCCAAGTCCAATCATCATGGTGGTAATTAACCTTTCAGCCTCCGTATAAGAAATCGATGTTTCCTTGACTGCAGCTTCGGTCCATTCTTTGAGAAAATAAGCTAAAAATGCTGGTCCGCAGCTTACAAAATCAGAGGCGATGCGTGTGATATCATCCGTTATTTCTGTTGGTCGGCTGATTTGTTGGAACCAGGCCGTAAACCATTCTTTTTCCACAGCACTAAAGTCTTTTCCGAAGGTTAATAGCATACCCCCAGATCCACTTGCGTTCGTGATGCTTGGGATTGCGCGTACCACTCTTCCCGGCAGTCTGCTCTCTAATTGGTGCAGAGGAACTGGACTGGTAATTGAGATAAAGATTTGATCGGAGGAGGCAACCGGGGCTATTTCCTTTACGATTGACTCAAACTGAGCTGGACGCACACATAAAAAAACAAGGTCAGACTGACTTACCGTAGCACTAGCCCGTGTATCTACGGTAGCACCGCTAATTTCTTGCGCCAGCTTAGCAGCTTTGTCTTTTGTCCGGTTACAAAGCCGTAAATTGTGGGACTTTACCACATTGTAAGCGACAAGAGACTTCGCTAGCATCCCTCCCATACTCCCTGTACCAATGATGCCCACCTTCATAACGTTCCATCCTTTCGTTTCTTTATAGAAATATAGTTATTCAAGTGAAAAGGTCTTACACGTAGTTGGAATTTAGAATTTTTAAACAGAACTTTACCTTTTGTTACTCTATGACCACGATACGTTAATATGCGCAGAACTTTTTGAAAAAGGGGGAAGTTATGTATATTCCTTTTAAAAAAGAATGGATATTAATGGGACTTGGCTTGTTGATAGCTGTAGTACTCTTTATCTCTTTTACGAACAGTGAAGAACCAGTGGAAGATATGGCTACGGTAGATGATTGGAACACAGAAGTGAGAGAAGATGAAAAGGATGAAATGAAGTTAGAGGGGCAGAAAGACGAGGTAGAAGAGAAAGTTACAGTAGACATAAAAGGAGAAGTAAATAAACCAGGCGTTTATGAACTGACTTCCTCAGCTCGTGTTATTGATGCAATTGAAAAAGCTGGTGGATTAAACGAAAGTGCGGAAGCAAGAGCGGTTAACCAGGCAGAACGGCTTGTAGATGAAATGGTAGTATATGTACCACATGAAAGTGATTACGATGAAGCCACCGGGTGGGATGAACCACCTGCTGGCGATGGTGGAGGAGCTGGAGACAAACTTAGAATCAACTCCGCAGAGCAAACAGAGTTGGAAACTCTCCCGGGGATCGGCCCGCAAAAAGCACAAGCGATCCTAGAGTTCCGCGAAGAACATGGTCCGTTTGAAAAGGTGGAAGAATTAGAAGAAGTAAACGGGATTGGGCCAGCCTCATTGGAACAAATCAGTGAATTAATTGAAATACGTTAAAAAGTTTGACAAATCTGAAATCTGCTCATTATACTGTAAAAGAGTTAAGTACGCCTTAGAAATGAGTGGCATGTTTGCACACTTAATCATGAAAGGGTGAATGTATATGGCAGACCATACATGGAAGCTTGAAACAATGGCTGTACACGCTGGACAAGAGGAAGTAGATCCTGCTACGAACTCACGGGCAGTGCCAATTTACCAAACGACTTCCTATGGGTTTGATAACACAGATCATGCAGCCAACTTATTTTCTCTACATGAATTTGGGAATATTTACAGCAGAATTATGAACCCGACTCAAGACATCTTCGAGAAAAGAGTAGCAGCACTTGATAATGGCGTGGCCGCCCTTGCGACCGCAAGTGGCAGTTCAGCTATTCAAATTGCTATATTAAACATTTGCCAACATGGTGATGAGATTGTTGCATCAAGCGGTCTATACGGCGGAACATACAACATGTTTGTTCATACCCTTCCTAAGTTAGGGATTACTGTTCATATCGTCGATGGCAAAGACGTTCATGCAGTTGAAAACAAGATTAATGAAAAAACAAAAGTCGTATTTGCTGAAATGATAGGCAACCCGAACGGAGATGTATTAGATATAGAAAGGGTCGCTGAAACCGCCCACAAACATGGTGTTCCGCTGATGGTAGATGCTACGCTCGTAACGCCGGCACTGTGCCGTCCGATTGATCATGGAGCAGATATTATTGTCCATTCTGCTACTAAGTTTATCGGCGGTCATGGTACTACGCTGGGAGGGGTAATTGTCGATAGCGGGCAATTTAACTGGGACAATGGGAAATTCCCCGAATTAACCGAACCAGACCCTAGTTATCATGGCATACAATACACTGAAGCTGTAGGTGAGATAGCTTACATAATCAAAGCGCGTGTGCAGCTTTTGCGCGACCTTGGACCGGCACTTGCTCCGATGAACGCTTTTCAGTTACTGCAAGGGCTGGAGACATTGCATTTGCGTATGGAAAGACATTCTGAAAATGCAAACAAAGTCGCCCGCTACCTAGAAGGGCATGAACTTGTGGATTGGGTAAGTTATCCTGGATTAGACAGCCATCCTACTCGAGCCGAAGCAAAAAAGTATCTTTCGAACGGTGAAGGAGCTATTTTAACGTTTGGTATTCACGGTGGTGTAGAAGAAGGGCGTACGTTTATTGAAAACCTTAAGCTGCACTCTCATGTTGCTAATGTAGGAGATGCCAAATCATTAGTGATTCATCCTGCTAGTACAACTCACCAGCAATTAACTGAAGAAGAGCAGAAGAAAGCGGGAGTTTCCCCTGACCTTGTCCGATTATCCATAGGGATAGAGAATGTGGAAGATATTATTTGGGATATTGAACAAGCATTGTATAAAAGTCGGCGTTAAGCTGCTCAAGCAAATGAAGAGCTGAACTGGTTATGTTGGTTCGAATGGCTGCTAACCATAGGTGTAACTATACGGATTGAAGATAAAGGGGCTGTTTTGCCCCTTATTGCTTCTGAAGATTGCCTATGTGAATTTAAGCCAACTTGACTAATATAAAAAGCTTATGAATAGTCAAGGCAAATAAATATATAGGAAATAGATGAGAGAAGAAGATATAGAGCTTGGCCGCTAAATGGCAGCTAGGTCCACTCTCTTTTCTTATAATGGGAGGGATTATACCTGTTTTGAAAGGCTATGGCATTGTACTAGCATTGGCTAGCGTAGTCCTCCTTATATTTTACACCACAGAAGGCGTTGGGGTTGGCTTTTTAACCTTTTTCACCTTCTCTGTTTTAGGGCTCTTCCAATTAAAACCGCCTCCTTTAATTTGGTTTTTTCTCCTTCTGGTAGTTTCTTTCTTTATTCTTCGAATGGAAATATTTCCTCCCTATCAAGCCTCCATGCTGAATCCTGAAAACTCTGACGTAACTGGCGTTATCACAAGCAGCCCTGAAGAAAATGGGAATCAGATCTCTTTTACTTTGCGAGACATAGAAACGAGCGAGGAAGTACGTGTTCAACTAGTTGCAAGCAATATAGAAGAGTTAGAAGAACTTCAAGCGAGCCAAGCCGGGATGATGTGTAGTATAGAAGGTGAATTTGAAAAGCCGTCGCCGGCAGTTAATTTTAAGGGGTTTGATTATCAGCAATTTTTAGAAAGGCAAGGCATTTTTTATCAGTTTTACGGCGAAGTTAATGAACATTTTAGTTGTGTCACTGAGGAGCTAGGAGTTACAGACCACTTACTCCGCTTCAGACAAGCGGGCGTACAAATGATTAGAGAACATTTTCCTGACGAGTCAGCAGGAATGGCAGCAGCTTTATTATTTGGGGACCGCCAAGACCTAGCTCCAGAAATAGTAGATGCTTATCAAGAAACTGGCATTATTCATGTCTTGGCCGTGTCTGGCCTGCATGTCGGCCTTATTGTTGCATTTAAGTATCAATTATTGCTGCGATTAGGGTTGACAAAAGAACGAGTCATGGAAGTATTGATCGCACTATTGCCAGCTTATATAGTAGTTGCAGGAGGTGCCCCATCGGTAATTCGAGCCAGCTTTATGGCCATGGCTGTATTTCTTTGCTTACGTTTTAAAATGAAATTACATCCTCTTGATGGTGTAAGTATAGTTGGCATAGTCATGTTGTTCATTGACCCGTACATGTTATATCATATTGGTTTTCAATTATCATTTACCATTACGATTGCTCTTATAATTACAAGCCCTGTTGTGTTTAGGAAAACGGGGGGTTATTTTCAACGTCTCATCCTGGTTTCATTCATTGCTCAACTAGCAGCCACTCCGTTTTTAATTTACCACTTTTATCAATTTTCATTGCTTAGCCTCTTGTTAAACCTCATTTTCGTCCCTCTCATTTCAGTCGTTATTCTCCCTGCTTCATTTGGTTTCTTCTTCTTATCTCATCTCTCGCTGGATTTCTTATCGTTAATGAAACCTCTGAATGCTTCTCTCCACTACATTCATACTGCTCTTTTAACTGTGCACGAGACAAACATTGGCATCGTTACGCTTGGCAGGCCGTCAAATATCGTGCTTTTGCTGATAAGTATATCGGTGCTTTTGTCCTTGGTTTGTTTTGAAAAGGGTAGAAAAGCATTTTTTCTTTCGTTAATTGGGGTAGCTGTAACTCTCGGCATTCAATATGTAGCCCCTTATTTTGACAGCAGTGCACGTGTAACCATGTTGGATGTCGGCCAGGGAGACAGTTTTCTTATTGAACTTCCCTATCGACAGGCCGTTTATTTAATTGATACAGGAGGGTCCCTTCCATTCGAACAAGAAGAATGGGAAGAGCGGGAGCGTCCCTTTGACCCGGGGCGGGATGTGGTCGCTCCTTATTTAAAAGCTCAAGGTATACGTTCACTTGATAAAGTAATTATCACTCACGGTCATTGGGATCATTATGGAGGCATCTTTTCATTGTTAGAAGAGGTTGAAGTTGGGAAGGTGCTGTATGGCAATGTGCCAATTGAAGAAGCAGGAGAAGAGTTATTGTTTGAAACGCTATACAACGAAAGGGTCGCAGTAGAACCCGTCAAAGAAGGTGACCACTGGACAGCAGCAGAACAGGTATTTTATGTGCTGTCGCCAGTTGGAGATGAATCCTCTCTGAACGAACGTTCAATTGTGCTCTTTACAATGTTTGCAGAAACGAGCTGGTTATTTACCGGCGATTTGGAAGCGGAAGGAGAACAGCGGTTAGTACGAGAATATCCTGGCTTAAAAGCTGACGTATTAAAAGCAGGACATCATGGAAGCCGGACCTCTTCCAATCCCTATTTTTTAGAACAATTAAATCCGAGGCTTTCTCTAATCTCGGCGGGGCGCAACAATCGATTTTCCCATCCGCATACAGAAGTGCTCGAAGAAAAAGTAAAGCGAAATATAAAGATACTGCGCACAGACCAACACGGAGCAGTTCGCTTCACATATGATAAGAATGGAACACAAACAATTGAAACATCAATTTCTCCAAACTAAAACAAGGACCTTCTCTGAACGTATACAAGGAAGTTTTTGGCATAAAAAAAGATTGCCCGCAAATGGGCAACCTTTTACAAGTTACCGACAACATCAACAGCTGTTGCGATAACAAAAATGGTAGCGAAGAAGCCAAAGGAGACCACAAAAGCCACGATCGAATCATTCAGGTCATTGCGTTTACTTTGGACGTCTTTTTCGAATTCGTTATTCATGTAAAATCCCTCCTCGCTCATGTCCTAGTATAAGTCAAGCTCTTAAAAAAATCCATAACGTTCATC
Source organism: Salsuginibacillus kocurii DSM 18087 (assembly GCF_000377705.1). GTDB lineage: Bacteria > Bacillota > Bacilli > Bacillales > Marinococcaceae > Salsuginibacillus > Salsuginibacillus kocurii. Next base: position 25,324 of record NZ_KB898628.1, read on the forward strand.
AATTTTGCCATTGTTCAGTTAAGAGAATGTGAACAATTTCATTCGAAATTGCCACATTGAGCTTATATGCAGCTAGTGGACAGGAGGAGACGACGAATTTGACCCATCTCGAGACCCAATAAGCCAATTAATTCTTATACGAGGAGATCAAAGGAAAGCTTGGTTGCTTGCACCATGTCAGGAGTTGTCACCGATATTTTTTGGTTGAATAGGATATCATAAAGCGTAATTACATTATGGTCGCGGGCAAATAGGGTTCCTAGGCCTTTTGCCGGCGTTAAATATAGATGGAAAGCGGCCCTCGCCGGCTGCTTTCTTCATTTGTTGTAAAGGCGTTTTTGCAATGGAAATGTTGAGGACATGATCCAATAGGTAGCTTTTGTTCGAGCGCAAGCGAGTTCTTAAATTGGCTACACTCTCTTCTTTTCTTCAGGTAGGAAATCAGCTAAACTGTACATGCGAAACAGTGAAGAAACGGTGGAGAAAGGAGAGATTGGAATTGTCATACCTCGAGGTGAAACAAGACATACAGCAAGGAAAGACACACTCTCTTTATTTTTTTCATGGCACGGAAACTTACATTATTGATGACCTTGTTCATGATTTACTTAAGCAATCCTTGTCTGAAGAAGAACGAGATTTTAATTTATCTATATATGATATGCGGGAAACCCCCGTTGAACTGGCGATTGAAGAAGCTGAAACCCTGCCTTTTTTTGGGGAAAAGCGAGTCGTTGTTCTGAAACATGCCTTTTTTCTAACCGGGCAAAAAACGAAAGAAAAAGTTGAGCATGACCTAAAACGGTTTGAGAGTTATGTAGAAAATCCTTCTCCTGATACTGTTTTTGTTGTTGCTGCTCCTTATGAAAAAATTGATAACCGTAAAAAAGTTGTAAAACGTCTTAAAGCAAATGGAGCTGCGGTGGAGGCAGTTCCACTTTCAGAAGGTGCAATGAAAAAATGGCTAGAGAATATAGTTACTTCTCATGAGCGTTCAATTGATAAAGAAGCTATGGAAATGCTCATTCAACTTACTGGAGCAGACCTCTTAACGTTGGTAAGAGAAATCGAAAAATTAAGTTTATATTGCACCGAGCGTATTGCAATAAATGACGTGCAAATGTTAACTCCCAGAAGTCTAGAGGAAAATGTGTTTACACTAATTGACCAGGCCGCAAAAGGACAGATTGGCCAAGCAATGCAAACCTTCTATGATCTATTAAAACAAAATGAAGAACCCATTCGTCTTGTAGCTCTTTTTGCACGCCAATTTCGAATGATGCTGCACGTGAAAGAACTTTCGACTCGTGGTTATTCGCAGCAAAAAATGGCGAGCGTGCTGCGGGTTCATCCCTATGCAGTAAAAGTAGCTGCTACGCGTGCCTCTTCTTATTCAAAACAAACATTGGAACAATTGTTAGTCGAACTGGCGGAAGTCGATGAGACGGTGAAAACAGGGAAAGTTGATAAGAAATTGGCCCTGGAGTTGTTCATCTTAAAGTTAAAACCACAGGCCTCATAATATCAGCTTGTTTAAAAAGCCGGTGGGGGCTTGGCGGCGTGCCGCCCCTTGATGCTCGAGGTGTTTTCTAGTCCTGACTCTGTACAGCAAGCTGCAATGCGCAGTTCTAGAAAAACGTGTCGCATCTAAGCAAGGCGTCTCCGCTTTTCGATGTCCAGCTTCGCGGGCTAGCGGCTTGAGATCCCTTTCTCCCACACTGCGGCGGCGACAGCCTCCTCGGTGGAAGAGAAGGGCTCTGCGCCGCTGCCCCAGCCCGCTCCGCTTTTCTTATAAAAAAACTCTCCGGCAGTTAAGCCGGAGAGCTTTTACGTCGCGCGCGAAGCAAAAGATTATATCTTACTGAGTAGCTGCATCTAGACGCTGTTGAAGACGAGATTTTGTACGAGCTGCGTTGTTTTTATGGATCATTTTTTTGCTTACTGCTTTATCTAGCTTTTGGACAGCAAGGGGTAATAGGTTTTTGGCTGCTTCGATATCGTTATTGTTGAGTTTTTTCTCGTACTCTTTAATAACTGTGCGCATCGAAGATTTGAATGCCTGGTTCTTAACGCGCTGTTGTTCGTTTACAATTACGCGTTTTCTTGCAGATTTAATATTTGCCATGAGAGTCACCTCCTTCAAAGCCTTTCATATTGCAACATGAGCGATTTTACCAAATGTAAGCGAGATGTGCAATATAAGAATAAATCCTAGATTTTCGGTTAACTTAATCTTATGTAATAGTCATAGAGGAGGGTGAGGCGTGGAACGTTCTGAAGAAAAGGAAACCATTCGTACTGATTTAGCTGTTGAAGCAAAAGATATGGTAGAAGCGGACCCCGAAAATACGGAGGATCAACCAAAAAATCAGGGCGTGGCAGTTGAACATGAGGATGTTGATGGGATAGATCTTGTCCATGTCACGATCGACCCTGAAGCAGAAGAACGAATGGGTAAAAAAGCAGGTCATTATGTAACGTTTGAAGCGCAGGGGATAAGAGATAAAAACACTGAGCTGCAACGCAAGCTTATTCGAACATTCTCCGGTACAATTGCAGATTATTTTGAGAAAAAGGGGATTCAACCAGATCATTCTTGTTTGATAATCGGTCTTGGTAACAGGGACGTTACACCAGATGCGTTAGGTCCCAAAACCGTGGAAGAGATTATGGTAACCCGCCACTTGTTTAAAGAAGCGCCAGAACATGTAGAAGAAGGGTATCGACCTGTAAGTGCAATGGCTCCAGGTGTGATGGGGGTTACGGGGATGGAAACATCCGACATCATTGAAGCCTTGGTAGAGAGGGCCCGTCCAGATTTCGTGATAGCCATTGATGCCTTAGCTTCTCGGTCCCTTGAACGTGTAAATGCTACAATTCAGGTCTCTGATGCAGGTATACATCCAGGAGCCGGGGTACAGAATGAGAGAAAACAAGTGAATGAGGAAACTCTCGGAGTTCCAGTGATCGCAATTGGTATACCAACCGTAGTAGATGCGGTGTCGATTACAAGCGACACGATTGACTTCTTAATCAAGCATATCGGCAAAGAAATGAGTGAAGGTGACGCTCCAGGCCGGAATTTGGCACCGGCAGGGTTAACCTTTGGAGAAAAACCAGAATTAAGCGAAGAGCATATTCCTCAAGCTGAAAACCGGCAAGCCGTGCTGGGGCTAGTTGGAGGATTAGATGAAGAAGAAAAACGACAGCTTATTCGCGAAGTGCTTGGTCCATTGGGCCACAACCTAATGGTCACTCCGAAAGAAGTAGATACGTTTATGAGCGATATGGCCCATGTTTTAGCACAAGGGTTAAATGCTGCCTTACATGAAGCTGTTACACCTGAATCCGCAGGAGCCTATACGAGATAATGTGTAGGCTTCTTTTTTGTGAGACTCTGCTTCGTACATACGTTCACTTTTTTAGTCTAACCTTTGTAAAACGTGCATAGGGTGAAGGGAGGGGGGATATAGAATGAAGCAGGACAAGCGTTCCTCCAAGCCCGTTTATGTGAAGCATCTGCGCTTAAGAAACGTGCTAGGGTTTTTGTTTATAGCGAGCTGCCTGATTTTCTTGTCTATTGCAGCGCTTACCTCATTTGAACAAAATAGGCATTTTTCATCCACAGCATTGCATGATTGGACAAACCAGCTGGATGTTACCATGCTTTTACATGCATACCAAATGGAAAATAAGCATTATGAAAGTGTAGCAGACGAGGCTGAAGCACCTGCTTTGTCTCTAGCTTTTTTCGAAGGCTTAACAAGTGTCAGCATGAGTGCTCCCCGAACGCTTTTAGCTCAGGAACTGCCGGGTTTTTCTAAATTTGAGGGGCGTGTAGCGGTAGCGGGGGAAGGAACAGATATGAGCAATATGTCGATGGAATCGGCCCCGCCGCTCGACATTCTTATGGATGAACGTGAAGCTGCTGCTCCGGTTGAGCCAGAAGACGAAGAACCTGATGATGAAGCGGACAAGCTGGCTGCAGAAGAAGAGGAAACAGACGTTGAAGAAGAAGGAATCACTGAAGATGTACGAGCCCATATTATTCACTCCCATAGCCGGGAATCCTTTTTTCCTGAGCTGGAAGAAGATGCGGAAGTTGCCTTTCACTCAGAACGAAATATTACCCTTGTAGGTGAAAGACTTGGCGATGAATTAGAGGCAAGAGGCATTCCTACAGAAGTAAACACTGATGATATTGAACATAAATTAAATGAGCGCGGCTGGGATTATCCCCAATCGTATGAAATGTCACGGGAGTTAGTTGAGGAAGCAAAGGAGACCCATCAATCTCTTGATTTTTTCTTTGATATTCACCGGGATTCACAGCCTCGTGATATTACGACTGTCACCATAAACAATGAAACATTTGCCCGCATTGTATTTGTCATTGGCGAAAATCATGAAGCATATGAACAAAACTTAGAAATGGCTAAAATGATGCATGATATGATCGAAGAAACTCATCCAGGATTAAGCAGAGGGGTAATTGTCAAAGGAGGACAAGGGTCAAATGGCCGTTACAATCAAGATCTTTCTCCCCAATCTGTTTTAATTGAATTTGGCGGCGTCGAAAATGATTTGCAAGAAGCTTATCGTTCGGCAGAAGTAATGGCTGATGTTATTGCGAAGTACGAGGAAACGGAGGCGAGCATGCCTTGAAAAAACAAGTGAAATTACTAGTGTTTGGGGCTCTTTGTTTACTAGTGGGGATGTTATTTGGTCATTATTACACCTATGAAAAAATTGAACAGCTTAATGTCATGGACAGTCCCGCCCCTCCTGTGGAAGAGGAAGTGGAAACCGAGGAGAGCGAAGATAACGAACGCATGAAAGACCTGTTTAATAAAAGCGAGGATGCGGCGGTAAATGAAAGAACCAACGTGTTTTCTGAGATAGGTAAATTGATTGGCTCAGTAAGCAGAGAATAACACCGGCGCAAAGTTACCAGGACCGGCGATTGATGAAGGGCTTGAGTATTGCTATAATTGTACTCAGTGTCTAGAATTGAGCGAACAGACGTTACAGACGAACAAGATCCTGGTAACGGGTTCAAATTAAGCCGGGAGTGATCCAAGATTATGCCGAAAGAGGATAAGAATGAGCGTCAAAAAAGAATCCGCAATTTCTCTATAATTGCACATATTGACCACGGGAAATCGACGTTGGCTGACCGTATTCTTGAACACACAAAGACGGTAAGTGAGCGAGAGCTGCAAGAGCAAACGCTTGATGCGATGGACCTTGAACGAGAACGTGGCATCACGATTAAATTGAATTCTGCGCAGTTGAAATACGAAGCAAAAGACGGGGATGAGTATATTTTTCATTTAATCGATACCCCCGGACACGTCGACTTTTCGTATGAAGTGTCTAGAAGTCTAGCAGCATGTGAGGGAGCTTTATTAATTGTTGACGCTTCGCAAGGGATTGAAGCTCAGACATTGGCAAATGTTTATTTAGCACTGGATAATGACTTAGAAATCATACCTGTAATTAACAAAATCGATTTGCCAAGTGCAGAACCGGAACGTATTAAAAAAGAAATTGAAGATGTCATTGGCATTGATACGTCTGAAACGGTCTTAGCTTCGGGAAAAACCGGAGAAGGGACCGAAGAGATTCTTGAGCAAATTGTAGAAAAAGTGCCTACGCCGGCTGGGAAGTCAGATGAACCGCTGAAAGCCTTAATTTTTGATTCGTTGTATGACTCTTATCGCGGAGTAATTGCTTACATTCGCGTGGTTGAAGGAACACTAAAGCCGGGCGAAAAGATTCAAATGATGCAGACAGGCAAAGAATTTGAAGTGAATGAAGTGGGCGTATTTAAGCCCAATCCACTAGCTGTTGATGAATTAAGCGTGGGAGACGTCGGCTATGTAACTGCTTCTATTAAAAATGTAGGAGACTCTAGAGTCGGAGATACGATTACTCACGCCCACGCACCAGCAGATGAACCGCTTCCGGGCTATAAACGCATGAAACCGATGGTCTTTTGCGGACTTTATCCGGTAGATGCCAATGACTATTCAGGGCTGCGTGATGCGCTTGAACGGCTGGAATTAAACGACAGCTCGCTTCAATACGAAGCAGAAGTCTCACAGGCGCTTGGTTTTGGTTTCCGTTGTGGTTTTTTAGGGTTGCTTCATATGGAAATTCTGCAGGAGAGAATCGAACGGGAATACGGGATTGATTTAATTACGACAGCGCCAAGTGTAATTTATAACGTTTATCAGCTTGACGGGGAAGTAATAGAAATTGATAACCCGACCAATATGCCTGACCAGCAAAGTGTTCTTGCAGTAGAAGAGCCTTTTGTAAAAGCAAGCATTATGGTACCTAATGATTTTGTTGGACCGGTTATGGAGATCTGCCAGAAAAAACGTGGAGAGTTTAAGGATATGGTCTACCTCGATGAAAATCGGGTGAACCTCATTTATGACCTCCCGCTGACTGAGATTGTTTATGACTTTTTCGACCAGTTAAAATCAAATACAAAAGGCTATGCTTCGTTTGATTATGAACTCATCGGCTACCGCGAATCGAATCTGGTGAAAATGGACATTTTGTTAAACGGCGAACAAGTAGATGCGTTGTCCATTATCGTGCATCGTGACATGGCATACGAGCGCGGAAAAATTATCGTTGATAAACTAAAAGACTTGATTCCACGTCAACAATTTGAGGTCCCTGTCCAGGCAACGATCGGAAATAAAGTGATCGCGCGTTCTACGATTAAAGCATTAAGAAAGAATGTATTATCCAAATGTTATGGCGGCGACATTACGCGAAAACGCAAACTTCTTGAAAAACAAAAAGAAGGGAAACGTCGCATGAAAAATGTCGGAAAGGTAGAAGTGCCTCAGGAAGCCTTTATGTCTGTTCTAAGAATGGACAATGAAGATTGATGTAGTCAGAATAGGTTACAATCAAGGGCTCAACTCTCTTTTGGCTAACCCCGCTCTGTTTTTGGAGAGGGAAAAAGGGGAGTTTAGCCTTTTTGCTTGTACATGGCTTCTTTCACTTCAACAAGCAGACGCTGCGTGATTAAGTAAATCTTACCATTGTTAAAGGACGTGATTTAATGGCAACGTCCCTCTACGTTCATGTGCCTTTTTGTACACACATCTGTTATTACTGTGACTTTAATAAAGTGTATCTTAGCGGGCAGCCTGTTGATGCTTATATAGAAGCAGTCGGCCGCGAGCTGGCTCTTCGTATGAAAGATCAAACAGCCCCTCTTAGAACCATTTATATTGGTGGCGGCACACCGACAGCTCTCTCTGCTGGTCAAATGCAGCGCTTGCTGTCATTAATTGAAGAACACGCTTCGGCTTTTGCAGATGAGATGGAGTATACGGTTGAAGTGAATCCAGATGAAGTGGACCCTGAGCTTTTAAAAATAATGAGCACAAAAGGGGTTAATCGATTAAGCATTGGCGTTCAAACGTTTGAGCCAGAATTATTAAAAACAATTGGACGTACGCATTCCCCTTCACAGGTAGAAGAGACGATCCAATTGGCAAGAAGTTATGGTTTTGATAATATTTCTATTGATTTAATGTTCGGCTTGCCGAAGCAATCGTTGGCTAATTGGCAAGAAACATTAAAAAAAGCAACTGAGTTGGCGGTGCCTCATATATCTGCATATTCATTAAAGGTCGAAGAAAAAACGATGTTTTATAATTGGTGGCGCAATGGCAGGCTGCCACTTCTTACGCAAGAAGAAGAAGCAAAAATGTATGAAGTGTTAGAGAACGAGACGCATGCAAACGGCCTTAACATGTATGAGATCAGCAACTTTGCTAGACCTGGCTTTGAAAGTGCTCATAATAGAACATATTGGCTGAATCAGGAATATATCGGTGTTGGGGCAGGAGCCCATGGTTACCTGAATCGTGAACGTTATGAAAATACCGGTCCCGTTTCTCACTATATTAACCAAGCCGAGGCTGGAGATTATCCTGTTCGAGAGCATCATCTGTTAACAGAAATAGAACAAATGGAAGAGCAAATGTTTATGGGACTTAGAATGATAGAGGGTGTAAACAAAGACATGTTTTATCAAACATTTGGCCAAACGGTTGACGATGTGTTTTCAGCAGCAAAGGAGGAGCTTACTTCTCAAGAATTACTTGAAGAAACCCCTACTCATGTACGTTTGACCAAGAAAGGAAAATTATTAGGCAATGAAGTCTTTGAACGTTTTCTCCTTGGTTAAATAGGGTAAGCTCTAAAAGTGTTTGCGGCATCGTTGACAAAAAAATTAGCGTTTGGTAGTGTATCATTAGATTTAGCACTCGAAAGAATCAAGTGCTAACAGAGGTGATATCTGATGTTGTCGGAACGTCAGCTTTTCATTTTGCGTGCCATAATTGATGACTACACTCAAACAGCAGAAGCTGTTGGTTCTAGAAGCATCTCAAAACGTTCGGATGTTAACTACAGCCCTGCGACGATCCGTAATGAGATGGCAGACTTGGAAGAGCTTGGTTTTTTAGAAAAGCCGCATAGTTCTTCTGGTCGCATACCTTCTCAAAAAGGCTATCGTTATTACGTGGACCATTTGTTATCTCCGCATCATTTATCTCGCTCGGACCTTGTTGATTTGCGGACGTTATTTGCCCAAAAGGTATCAGAAACTGAGGAAGTAATAAAAAAATCAGCTCATGTACTGTCTGAATTAACAAGTTACATTTCAGTAGCTCTCGGTCCTGAAGCCTTTGAAGCTAAACTTAAGCACATGCAAATTGTCCCATTAAACAAAGAATCAGCGGTAGCTATTATGGTTACAGATACAGGTCAAGTTGAGAACCGACCGCTGACATTACCTAGCGAGATGGACATGAGTGAATTGGAAAAGATTGTAAACATTTTAAATGAAAGACTGCAAGGCGTACCCTTGTATAAACTTCATACAAGACTTTATACAGAGGTATTTAATGTGCTCGAAAAGCATGTGAATAATTACCGCAGCTTTTTAGATAGTTTTGAGCAGGCGGTTCGGAGCGAACGACCAGAGAAGGTATATTATGGGGGCAAGACCAATTTGCTTTCTCAGCCTGAATTTAAAGATGTAGAAAAAGTTCGCTTGCTTTTGGAGTTACTTGAAGAAGACGATAAGGTTCACCGCATGCTCTCAACCGGAGAAAATGGAGTAACGGTTCGAATTGGGAATGAAAATGATGTGGCAGCTTTTGAAGATTTAAGTTTAATTACGGCTACGTACTCAATTGCTGGAAAGCCAGTCGGCACCGTTGGTATTCTAGGTCCTACGCGAATGGAATACCCCCGTGTTATCGGTTTACTTGAACACATGTCGAAAGATTTAACAAATGCATTAACAGACCTTTATTATAAGAAATGATAGTGGTATGATTATCAATTGATTGTTGTAAAGTAAGCTCGTTCCTTTTCGAAAAGGAAAATGGTTCATAGCTAACAAGGCTAGATCCTCCCAAGGTCTGCCTTGAGTTTTTCTGTGAAAACTGGCAAGAAATATGATGAAATGAATAAAAGCATGTGCTTTTTTCGTGAGAACATACGGAGGTGAACAGCGTGGCAGAAGCTAAGCGCGAAGAGAACCAGAAAACCGCTGCTGTTGAAAATGAGGAAGAAATTGAAACGCATGAGGCAGATGGTGCCAACGATAATGAAGTCTCTGGCGAGATTTTAGATGCGGAGGAAGACGCTGAAGATGTCACCACAGAGGACGAAGATCCTACAGTTAAGCTTGAAGAAGAAGTAGAAGAGTGGAAAAGCAAAGCAGCTCGCGTTCAGGCTGACTATGAGAATTTTCGCCGCCGGCAGCAAGCAGAAAAAGAAACTTTATCAAAATACCGCTCCCAAAAACTTGGCGAATCTTTACTCCCTGTATTAGATAACTTTGAACGAGCCCTCCAATCTGCACCTGAAGATGAGGCTTCAGCGTCATTTGTGGAAGGTATGGAGATGGTGTATAAGCAGCTCCATCAAGCTCTTGCTGAAGAAGGCATCGAAGAAGTGGAAGCAGAAGGTGCAGAATTTGATCCACATCAACATCAAGCCGTTATGCAAGCTGAAGATGACAATTATGAGTCCAATCAAGTCATTGAAGTGATGCAAAAAGGTTACAAACTAAAAGACCGTGTCATTCGACCGGCAATGGTGAAGGTGAACGCCTAGCGTCACCTGTCTACATAACTTATTAAAATTAGGAGGAATGAATAAATGAGTAAAGTAATCGGAATTGACTTAGGGACAACAAACTCCTGCGTTGCAGTAATGGAAGGTGGAGAAGCGACAGTTATTCCTAACCCGGAAGGCAACCGCACCTCACCTTCAGTGGTAGCTTTTAAAGATGGAGAGCGTCAAGTAGGCGAGGTAGCAAAGCGTCAGGCTATTACTAACCCGAATACGATTCAGTCCATTAAACGCTACATGGGACAGGATTACAAAGTAACAGCAGAAGACAAAGAGTTCACCCCGCAGGAAATTTCTGCGATCATCCTCCAAAAGCTAAAAGCTGATGCAGAAAGCTACTTAGGAGAGGAAGTTTCAAAAGCTGTTATCACGGTTCCAGCTTACTTTAACGACTCTCAGCGTCAGGCAACAAAAGACGCAGGTCGCATTGCGGGGCTTGAAGTAGAACGTATTGTTAACGAGCCAACGGCAGCTTCCCTTGCTTACGGGCTTGAAGAAGAAAATGATCAAACCATCCTCGTTTATGACCTTGGTGGTGGAACGTTTGACGTTTCAGTACTTGAACTTGGAGATGGCTTTTTTGAAGTAAAAGCCACATCAGGCGATAACGAACTTGGCGGAGACGACTTTGACAACGTTATTATTGATCATTTAGCAGCTGAGTTTAAAAAAGAACAAGGAATTGACCTCTCTCAAGATAAAATGGCGATGCAGCGTCTTAAAGATGCAGCAGAAAAAGCGAAAAAAGACCTTTCTGGTGTGACACAAACGCAAATTTCTCTACCATTTATCACTGCAGACTCCAGTGGTCCAAAGCATTTGGAAATGACGTTAACCCGTGCGAAGTTTGATGAATTGTCTGCTCATCTTGTAGAAAAAACGATGGGACCAGCTCGCCGTGCCCTTCAAGATGCAGACCTAAGCGCAGGTGAAGTTGATAAAGTCATTCTTGTAGGTGGTTCCACTCGTATTCCAGCTGTGCAAGAAGCAATTAAAGGCCTTACTGGCAAAGACCCTCATAAAGGTGTTAATCCTGACGAAGTGGTAGCCCTAGGTGCTGCTGTTCAAGCAGGTGTTCTTGCAGGTGACGTTAAAGACGTAGTTCTTCTTGACGTAACTCCACTTTCACTTGGTATCGAAACAATGGGTGGTGTAACAACAAAGCTAATTGAACGGAATACAACAATTCCAACAAGCGAATCGCAGGTGTTCTCTACAGCTTCTGATAACCAGCCATCGGTTGATATTCATGTGTTGCAAGGAGAACGGGAAATGGCAGCGGACAACAAAACACTAGGCCGCTTCCAGCTTACTGATATTCCGCCAGCGCCGCGCGGTGTACCACAAATCGAGGTAGCATTTGATATTGATGCAAATGGTATCGTGAATGTTCGCGCTAAAGACCTTGGTACGAACAAAGAGCAGTCCATCACTATCACTTCTTCTTCCGGTCTCTCTGATGATGAGATTGAAGAAATGGTCCAACAGGCAGAAGAAAATGCTGAAGAAGATAAGCGCAAGAAAGAAGAAGCTGAACTTCGAAATGAAGCTGACCACCTTGTCTTCACTACTGAAAAAACGGTCTCAGATCTAGGCGAGGCAGTAGATGAAGCTGAAAAGGCTAAAGCAGAAGAAGCAAAAGATAAAGTGAAATCTGCTCTTGAAGGAGACGATCTTGAAGCGATCCGCACAGCTAAAGATGAACTTCAAGAAATTGTACAAAACTTATCTACCAAGCTTTATGAACAAGCAGCTCAGCAAGCAGAACAAGCACAAGGAGCTGAAGGAGCAGACCAGGCGCAAGACCAGGCAGAAGATGTAGTTGATGCTGATTACGAAGAAGTGAAAGACGACGATAATAACGAGCAAAAGTAAGCAGCAGGCGAAAAGTCAAAGTCAGGAATTCTTGGCTTTGACTTTTGCTTGTTTCACTTGAACTAATTTCTGCGGCTTAGCAGCGTGATGAGGCGTTGCCAGCTATGAGAGCGGATGGTAGCATTATGATTATGCACGAAAAACGGGAGTGAGTGGACGCTATGAGTAAGCGGGACTTTTATGAGGTGCTTGGCGTCAGTCAGGATGCCAGCCAAGATGAAATAAAGAAAGCTTATAAAAAGCTAGCACGGAAGTATCATCCAGATGTGAACCAAGAAGAAGGTGCGGAAGATAAATTTAAAGAAGTTAAATCAGCGTATGACACGTTAAGTGATTCGCAGAAACGAGCGCATTATGACCGGTTTGGCCACAGCGACCCCAATCAAGGTATGGGCGGTGGAGGCGCCGGTGACTTTGGCGGCTTTGGCGATATCTTTGATATGTTCTTTGGCGGTGGCGGGGGCGGCCGCCGCGACCCAAATGCCCCGCGACAAGGAGCAGACCTGCAATATACAATGACTGTGGAATTTAAAGAAGCTGTTTTCGGTACAGAAACAGAAATAGAGATTCCGCGGGAAGATGATTGTGAAACATGTAATGGCAGCGGAGCAAAGCCTGGAACGAGCCCAGAAACGTGTTCAAAATGTGGAGGCGCCGGTCAGTTAAATATTGAGCAAAATACGCCATTTGGCCGTGTTGTCAACCGCCGTGTGTGTGACCAGTGTCAAGGAAAAGGTCAGACGATTAAACAAAAATGTTCTACATGTCATGGATCAGGCAAAACTCGCCGCCGTCAAAAGCTGAATGTAAAAGTGCCTGCCGGTATTGATCACGGTCAGCAAATGCGCATGGCTGGGCAAGGAGAACCAGGGAAAAATGGTGGCCCTTCAGGAGATTTGTATATTGTATTTAACGTACAAACTCATGAATTTTTTGATCGGGACGGCGATGATATCTTCTGTGATATGCCGATCACATTTGCTCAAGCTGCACTTGGGGATGAGATTGAAGTACCAACTCTTGACAGCAAAGTGAAACTGAAAATCCCTGCCGGAACGCAAACAGGGAGAAGTTTCCGCTTGAAAGATAAAGGTGTTCCGAATGTTCATGGACGAGGCACCGGAGACCAGATGGTGAAAATTCGGGTCATCACACCAAACAACCTTACCGACCGACAAAAAGAACTGCTGCGTGAATTTGCGGAAATCGGTGGAGAAGAGCAAGTAGACGAACAAAACGAAAACTTTTTCGCTAAGGTGAAACGTGCCTTTCGAGGCGAATAAGGGTCGCAACTAGCAAGAGGCTTTCACTCGATTTAGGGTGAAAGCCATTGTTACGTCAAAGAGTAATGTTATAAGCTTGCTGTAAAAGGAAGGGTATTGGCTAGATAACACGTTCCAAGTTGCTTAGTAACGCATTTAATGTAAATATAGGGGCATAAGCAAGCAGCTGATTGTTTCTATAAAATTCAGGGGCTTAAAAGATTAGTTCAGGTGTCAAAGGTAGCCCGAAACCGGAATATGTGAGATTGCTGCGGACAAAGTGAGCATATTCCAGCTGCTTTTCGTTAAGAACTGACTTATGGAATGTCCCTTTGATACGGGGTGGAGTTTACGTGAAGTGGACTGAATTCAGAGTACATACAAAAAATGAGGCAGTGGAAGCAATATCGAATATTTTACACGAAGCAGGTGCAAGCGGTGTTGTGATTGAGGATGCCACAGACTTAACCAGAGGTTTCGATTCCCCAGAAGGAGAATGGGTAGAGCTTTCGCCTGAAGATTATCCTGAGGAAGGGGTTGTAGTGAAATCCTATTTTCCGGAATCTAGTCACCTCCAAGAAACAGTCGAGGGTGTTCAGCATTCTATCAATGAACTAAGTCATTACGGATTAGATATTGGAGCAAACGTCGTGACGCTATCTGAGGTAGAGGAGGAAGATTGGGCTCACGCCTGGAAAAAATACTACAAACCAGTCAAGGTAACAAGCGAACTAACCATCGCTCCTTCCTGGGAAAACTATACACCGTTTTCAAGCGAAGAGAAGGTAATCGAGCTAGATCCTGGCATGGCTTTTGGAACAGGTACTCATCCGTCAACCCTTCTCTCATTGACTGCTTTAGAAGAAACCGTGCAGAAACAAGATGAAGTAATTGATGTAGGTACAGGTTCTGGTATTTTAAGCATAGCGGCTGCTCTATACGGCGCTAAGAATGTGCGTGCTTTTGACGTTGATGAAGTGGCGGTGCGCACGGCGAAAGAAAATATAGAGCTAAATGGCGTAAGTAGTACTGTATTGGTTGAGCATAAAAACTTACTGGCGGATATGAAGGCACAAGCAGACGTAGTTGTAGCAAATATCTTGGCTGAAGTTATTTTGCGGTTGGTTAACGATGCAAGGGCCAATTTGAAAACAGGAGGCTCCTTTATTACCTCAGGCATCATCCGCCGTAAAAAAGAAGAAGTGCGAGAAGCTTTAACAGCTGGAGGCTTTGAAATAGTAGAAGTATTGGAAATGGAAGACTGGGTTACGTTTATTGCAAAAGCAGTTTGATTATATAGGTTGGCAGGGAGTGGGTCGTGCATGCAGCGTTATTTTGTCGCACCGAAGCAGTTTAACGGTGAAGAGGTAGTGATTACAGGCGAGGATGTAAAGCACATCTCGAAAGTCATGCGAATGAAAGAAGAAGACCGGATTATTTGTTTGGACAATCAAGGCTTTGCTGGTGAATATACCATTCATGCTATTACTGAAGGAGAAGTACTTGCTACCTTGGCTAGACCTTTAGCGAAATCAACCGAGCTGCCTCTTTATGTTACAGTTGTTTCGGGACTTTCAAAAGGGGACAAATTTGAACAAGTGCTGCAAAAGGGAACAGAATTGGGCGCCTCTTCATTTTCCCCTTATAAAGCAGCGCGTTCTGTAGTAAAATGGGAAGATAAAAAGGCTAATAAAAAACTTGCTCGCTATCAAAAAATTGTTAAAGAAGCAGCTGAACAATCAGAGCGTACATTGATTCCAACTGTGACAGAAGCAAAAACGTTTCAGGAAGTTCTTTATTTAGCTGAATCTTATGATGACGCGTGGTTGATTTATGAAGAAACAGCAAGAGCAGATGAGCATATTAACCTGTCTGAGAGACTGTCTCAGTTGAAAATGAATCAGTCTCTACTGATCATGGTTGGACCTGAGGGTGGGGTCTCCCAAGCAGAAGCTGACCAGGCGATGTCAGCAGGGTTTCATCCAATCAGTTTAGGACCGCGCATATTACGAACTGAAACAGCACCCCAATATGTCCTTTCGGTGCTTAGTTATTATTTTGAATGTATGAGGTGAAAAAAATGGCAACTGTTGCATTTCACACACTCGGTTGCAAAGTTAATCATTACGAAACCGAAGCAATTTGGCATTTGTTTCAACAGGAAGGCTATGAAAAAACAGACTTTTCAAGTCATGCCGATGTTTACGTCATAAACACGTGTACGGTCACAAATACAGGGGACAAAAAAAGCCGTCAAGTGATACGAAGAGCGATCCGAAAAAACCCGGATGCCGTGATTTGCGTAACTGGCTGTTATGCACAAACTTCACCGGCAGAGGTTATGGAGATCCCAGGAGTAGACATTGTAGTTGGTACACAGGATCGGGCAAAAATGATTCCTTACATTGAACAGTTTAAACAGGAACGAAAGCCAATCAATGCTGTTACAAATATTATGAAAAATCGAGTATATGAAGAATTGGATGTGCCAGATTTCTCCAATAGAACTCGGGCTTCCTTAAAGATTCAAGAGGGTTGTAATAATTTTTGTACCTTCTGTATTATACCTTGGGCTAGAGGTTTGCTTCGTTCCAGACAGCCGGATGAAGTGCTTGCCCAAGCTGAACAGTTAGTAGAGGCAGGGTACCAGGAAATTGTGCTAACAGGCATTCATACTGGCGGCTATGGTGAAGATTTCAAATCATACAATTTTGCCAACCTCCTGAGTGACTTAGAGAAAATTGAAGGGCTGAAGCGACTTAGAATTTCTTCTATAGAAGCGAGCCAAATAACAGATGAAGTGATTGGAGTGATTGATCGCTCTGATAAAATTGTGAACCATTTGCACATTCCGCTTCAGGCAGGGTCGGATACGGTGCTTAAACGGATGCGCCGCAAATATACCACGGCCTATTACAAAGAACGTGTCCAGCATTTAAAAAAGGCACTTCCAGATTTAGCCGTAACAACAGATGTGATCGTCGGTTTCCCGGGGGAGACCGAGGAAGAATTTCAAGAAACCTATCAATTCATCTCCGAGCTTGGTTATTCTGAGCTCCATGTTTTTCCTTATTCCAAGCGAACAGGTACACCAGCTGCACGTATGGAGGAGCAAGTTGACCCGGACATTAAGAATACCCGTGTCCATCAGCTAATTGAGTTATCAAACCAGCTGGCAAAAGAGTATGCAGCTCGTCATGAAGGAGAAGTATTAGAAGTCATTCCTGAAGAAGGAGATGCCGAAAAAAATGACGATGGCTTCCTTACTGGATATACGAGCAATTACATGAAAATCAGGTTTGAAGGGCCGCGGTCATTAATTGGAGAACGAGTACAAGTTAAAGTGACTAAATCAGGTTACCCAGTTAATGAAGGCACTTTCGTCCGAGTAGTTGATAGTGTGGCTCTTTCAAGTTAATAAACCCTATTCAGAATAATTTATAGGAAAGGTGTTTTTTATGTCTGCAGAAATTTCACAAACGATTGATCATACGCTGTTAAAACCAGAAGCAACTAAAGAACAAGTACAAAGGCTTATAAATGAAGCAAAAGAAAACAGCTTTGCTGCAGTTTGCGTGAACCCTTCTTATGTAGCTTTAGCGGCAGAGGAATTAAAGGGCACCGCTGTAGAGGTTTGTACGGTAATTGGTTTTCCACTTGGGGCAACCACCACGGAAGTAAAACAATACGAAACGAAACAAATGGTAGCAGCTGGTGCTACTGAAATTGATATGGTAATCAATATCGGGGCGCTAAAATCCGGCGACGATGAGCTGGTGAAAAAAGATATCCAGGCTGTGGTGGAAGCATCCAAGGAAGGCGCGGCTATCACTAAAGTAATCATTGAAACAGCGCTCTTATCTGATGAAGAAAAAGAAAAGGCCTGCAAACTTTCTGTTGAAGCTGGAGCAGAATTTGTGAAAACCTCGACTGGATTTGCTGGTGGAGGCGCTACACTTGAAGACGTTAAATTAATGCGCGAAGTGGTAGGGGACAAGGCAGAAGTAAAAGCAAGCGGTGGCATACGAGATACACAAACAGCTTTAGCTATGCTTCAGGCGGGCGCGGATCGGATCGGGGCAAGCGCCAGTGTAAGTATTGTTGAAAACGTATAATATATGAATGAATACTTGTATTTTTTTTGATCGTGCTTTATAATTTGTAACCATGGAGTTCAATGAGACTCTTGTTACACCATGAGTGATCGGTTGTACTGGAGGGAGGGATTCAGAATGGCTGAAACACGAATTAAAAAAAATGAGTCAATTGATGCGGCTCTTCGCCGTTTCAAAAAAGACCTTTCCAAAGAAGGAAAAATGGCAGAAGTTAAAAAGCGTAAGCATTATGAAAAGCCCAGCATTAAGCGCAAGAAAAAGTCCGAAGCAGCACGTAAACGTAAGTATTAAGTAACTACGAACGTTTATAGGAATGGGGTCATTAAATCTGACCTTCATCTGTTGAGGCAATTGCTTAGTCTAGAAGATGGAGGCTTATAAGATTTATGGCTCATACATCGTTGATGAATGTAGACATGAATCCCTCCATGAATATAAATATGTTTTTCCAATAGGTATAAAACATTAGGAAGACATGTAACACAGGCGAAAATGTCTCTATCAGCGAACCGGGCGTCTAAGCGCTAAACCTCTTCTTACATTGGTAGGAAGAGGTTTTTAATGTTTTTATTGATTTTTTTAACGACAGTTCTGGGGAAGTTAGAATAAAATGCATCAACTAGTAGAAGGTTACAAGCCGCAAGCATCTCAAACAGACAATAAAAATTAACTTATGATACAATTAAAAAAATGAAACATTATCGGGTTTTATCCCGTAACAAAATAAAGCTGGATGCTCGCCGTATTTGCGGGAGGCAGCCTAGGGCAATGGAGTAATAGGGACGGGCTGGCTTAAAGAGATGGCAGGGGGGTGAATGTGATGAAACTGTTTAGAATTTTAATGTATCTGATGGTTATAATGATAGCAGCCAGTTCTTACTCGTTGGGCCTCCATGCGCAGGAAACTGAGGAAATTCACGAAAACTCTGTTCACTTTGTACCTGTAGAACAAACTGTAGAACGAGGATTAGAGTCTTTTTTAGATCGTTCGATTGATACAGCTGTCGAAGAAGGTGCGGACCATGTCGTACTTGAAATTGACACACCAGGGGGAGCGGTTGATGCTGCAGGTAATATTGCACAAATCGTGCGGAATGCGGAAGTCCCTACTACTGCTTTTGTTACGGGAGAAGCCATGTCAGCTGGGGCTTATATCGCTTTAAATGCCAACCAAATCGTGATGGCACCGGGCACTACAATGGGATCGGCTCAGGTGGTTGATGGGACTGGAAATGCTGCTGAAACGAAAGCACAATCAGCCTGGGTATCTAATATGGTTGGCGCAGCAGAGAATAATGACCGTGATCCTCAATACGCTGAAGCAATGGCTAACCCTGATCTAGTGATCGAAGAATTGAATGTTGGAGAAGGCGATCTGCTTACACTTACTTCATCTCAGGCTTTAGAGGTGGGGTATGCGGAAGAGGTGGCTAATGACCGGGAACAGCTTCTGCAATTTTTAGAGATGGAAGAGGCGGAAATCGTCGAAAGTGAAGTAAGTTTTGCTGAACAAATTGCCCGCTTCGTTACAAGTCCTGTTGTAATCCCAATTCTGTTATCGCTTGGAAGTATTGGCTTGGTTTTAGAGCTATTTTCCCCTGGATTTGGCATACCCGGTCTTTTAGGATTAAGTTCATTATTGTTATTTTTCTTTGGGCATCTTATCGCAGGGTTTGCAGGCATGGAAACGATTATTTTATTCATTGCTGGTGTTATCTTACTCCTTGTCGAAGTCTTTTTCCCGGGGTTTGGGATATTTGGAATATTGGGTGTTGGCGCGGTGATAACAAGTATGCTGCTGGCATCATTCTCGACTGTTTATATGCTGCTGGCCATATTAATTGCTGCCATTGTTTCCGGGGTGGTAGCTGTAATTTTATTTAAATATTTTGGTCAGAGAGGCCCGATGAAACGAATGGTGCTCCATGATGCGACCACAACAGATGAAGGATATATATCTAACGAATCTCGCGCAGAAATTGTAGGGCAGATCGGAGAGACTATTACCCCGCTCAGACCGGCTGGGTCAATGATTCTTAATGACGAGCGTCTTGACGTCGTGAGTGAAGGAGGATATATTGAACAAGGCAGGAAAGCAAAGGTAGTCTCAGCTGTTGGGTCTAGAATTATCGTGCGAGAGGTTGCCGCGGAACAAGAATTGAATCATGAATAGAGGAGGATTTTAAGAATGGATGGTTTACCAGTAGAAATTACAGTACTTATTGTAGTAGCCATTGTCGTAATTTTGCTAGCTGTACTATTTACATTTGTACCAGTTATGCTCTGGATTTCCGCATTAGCTGCGGGGGTTAAGCTTAGTATATTTTCACTTGTCGGGATGAGGTTGCGCCGAGTCATTCCAGCCCGCGTTGTAAATCCGTTGATTAAAGCTGAAAAAGCTGGCCTGAAACTTGCGTTGAACAAGTTGGAAGGGCATTACTTGGCAGGTGGTAATGTAGACCGCGTTGTAAACGCCTTGATTGCAGCGCAGCGTGCAAATATCGATCTTTCTTTTGAACGATGTGCGGCGATTGATTTGGCTGGCCGTGACGTGTTAGAAGCGGTACAGATGAGTGTAAATCCTAAAGTTATTGAAACTCCGTTTATTGCTGGTGTAGCGATGGATGGGATTGAAGTGAAGGCAAAAGCACGAATTACAGTTCGAGCCAATATCGATAGGCTTGTTGGTGGTGCCGGTGAAGATACAGTCATTGCTCGTGTAGGGGAAGGTATTGTATCGACTATTGGTTCCTCTGAGCGGCATAAAGATGTATTGGAGAACCCGGATATGATCTCGCAAACTGTTCTTGCTAAAGGTCTTGATTCCGGCACAGCTTTTGAAATTCTATCAATTGATATTGCAGATATTGACATTGGCAAGAACATTGGTGCAGAACTACAGACTGACCAAGCTGACGCGGATAAGATGATTGCACAAGCTAAAGCCGAAGAGCGCCGCGCTATGGCCGTTGCCCAAGAACAAGAAATGAAAGCTCGCGTAGAAGAAATGCGCGCGAAAGTGGTTGAAGCTGAAGCTGAAGTACCAATGGCTATGGCTGAGGCCCTTAAATCCGGAAACCTTGGCGTGATGGATTATATGAACATGCAAAACGTCATGGCTGATACCGATATGCGTGAGTCAATCGGCAAAGCAACCGGTGATGATGGAGATGAGACGAACCCAACGACTAAAGGAAAATCATAATTATTAAAACACGGACCCACGCGTTGACCGTTTAGGAAAGGTGGTTCGTAGGTGGAAGAATTATTGCAGTTTTTGTTTGCGAATATCTTCTGGATTATACTTTTACTTGGTGGGCTGTTTAGTGTTTTTAACCGCCAATCAGGCAATCAAGAGAGGCAGTCTGGAGAACAACAAAGAAGAACGTCAAATCAGCCGCAGAGCCAAGATGGTAATCGAAGAGAGCCTGTCGATTGGCGGGAGCTTATGCGAGAAGTTCAAGGTAAAGAATCAGACGATCATCCCACTTCACGCGCTCCTGAGCGAGGGTCTCCCATCAATTCAAGCCCAAGAGAAGCTGGGGATCAATCCTCTTCTCATGAAGCTGCAGAAGCTGAGCAGACCTCAAAAGCTCACCAAGAATATAATGAACAAATGGAACAGTTAAAGCGTAAAAAGCAAGAAGCAAAAGAAAAGCTGGCGAATGAAGGCGGGCTAGGTGAAGCCATTGATGATTCAGGTCTTCTTAAGGAAGCTAAAAGCCGGATTGCGTCTTCTGCTCAAGTCGACCTGGAACTAGAGAAACTCTCCAAAGACGAAGCTATGAAAGGCTTTATCTGGTCGGAAGTTTTTGGTGAGCCGCGGGCCAAAAAGCCATACCATACTGGGAAGTTATATAATCCGCGCCGAAGAAGCTGAGATGAATCTCAGCTTCTTTTTTTCATCTATGGGGAGGGCTCCCTAATCTTTTAGGAGAGCTACTTTTTTCTTTAAAAGCAAAGAATCGTAAAGGTGGAGTGCTAGCTTATTTTTAAAATGCATACGTTTTAAAGAGAAAGGGGAGCCGGCTCATGAATTTTTCTTCTAGATGGAAAAAAGCAATCGTTAAACGGCTCGATATCCCTCAAGATACGTTGCTTGACGTAACACGCGTGACGTGGATCGATAACGGTGAGCTGTTTATAGAAAATTACCTAGGAATTCAAACATTTACGTCAGAATCCATCGTTCTTTTACTTGATGAAGGTGAAATACGAGTAGAAGGAGTACATCTTGAATTGAAATCAGTACGAAAAGGTGAATTAAAAATAACAGGCCGTATTCAGGCAGTGAAAAGAATAGAGGAGGAGAAAGGGCGTTGGGTTTGAATCCATTACACAATAGCGGAAAAGTAGAAATTTATATTCAAGGTGAATCTATTGATGGATTGTTAAATACTTGTTTGCGGGAAGGTATCGTATTATTTGATGTTGAACGTTTGAAAGATTACGAGTGGCGTTGCTGGGTCTATCCGAAAGACATTAAAAAGCTCCGTCATCTTATTAAGCCTCACCAATGCAGCATGCGTTTTGGGAAAAGGGTAGGACTTTTCTTTTGGTTAATGGGATTAATGAAGCGAAAAAGCTTTGTGGCAGGCTTTTTCTTTTTTATAGCTCTGATTTATACAAGCTCACAATTTGTTTGGTCTGTTGATGTTAGCGGAGGGGATAAAGATATTCAGCATGAGGTTCAACAGTGGGCAACTTCCCAGGGGATTGAACCAGGAGCCTGGCAATTTAGACTGCCATCTAACGAAGACATTCAACGAAATTTGCTCCAGGAAGTAGAGGGAGTGGTTTGGGTAGGGATCGACAGCCGGGGGACGAGCTATCATTTTCAAATCGTTGAAGAGACTTTGCCCGACCCAAGAGAAGAAGCGGACGTTCAAAATATCGTCTCCACCAAGACTGCTGTGATTCACAATATTTATGCGGAGCATGGTGTTCCTGTTGTAGAACCCCAGCAATTTGTCAACCGAGGAGACCTTTTAATTTCAGGCAATTTAGTATTTGATAAAACACAAGATGAAGAAGATACCGAACCAGTGCTAGCAAGCGCAGAAGGAGAAGTAATTGGAGAAGTATGGTATAAAATGGATGTCAGTTTACCTTTGGAACGAAATGTGCGTACTTTGACCGGGGAAGCACATTCAGAATACCATCTTGTCGGCTGGGACCATTCCCTGCCGGTATGGGGTTTCTTTAACGAAACTGAAGTGTCCCAGGCTTTAAAAGGTGTGGAAGAGACGAACTGGAGTTTGTTTGGATATGATTTGCCGTTCCAAATTCAAAAAGAGACGTTTTATGATACTCAAGTTGAGGATATTCTAGAAGATAAGGAAGCAGTTATAAGGACTGTCCAAGAACTAGGTCGGTATATGTTACGTAAACAACTGCCAGAAGAGGGAGAAATCAAGGGGGAAAATATTTTGCACACGGAGGTAGACAATGGTAAAGTAAACGTATCAGTTCACTACCGGGTGCATGAAGATATCTCCCGGCAAGTACCGATTACACAAGGAGAATGAGACGATTGACTGATCTACATCGTAATGTAATAGAGCTTGATATAAGAGATGCGAATGAAATGAGAGCGTTGTTTGGACCTGGTGACGTCCATTTAAAAAGACTGGAAGAAAAACTGAGCGTTTCCATCATTACGCGCGGAGAAGCGCTTGTAGTGACCGGGGAAGAACAGCAGGAAAAAGTAGTTACTGATGTTTTAGATGCGTTGAAACACCTTCTCCGCAATGGTGTTCATATATCAGAGCGGGATGTATTGTACGCTGTTCAGTTAAAGATAGAAGATAAACTGGACCAACTTTATGAATTATATCAAGAACAGATTGCCATGAATGCAAAGGGAAAACCCATCTTAGTGAAGACCCTTGGACAGAAGGAGTACGTCGACGCGATTCGAAGTAAGGATATGGTCTTTGGGATTGGTCCGGCTGGAACAGGAAAGACGTACTTGGCAGTTGTCATGGCAGTTGCTGCTTTAAAAGAAGGTTCTGTTCAGCGGATTGTATTAACGCGTCCGGCCGTCGAAGCAGGCGAGAATCTTGGATTTCTGCCTGGTGACCTAAAAGAAAAGGTCGACCCTTATTTGCGGCCGTTGTATGATGCACTCCATGACATATTTGGCGCAGACCATACAGCAAGGTTAATGGAAAGAGGGACCATAGAAGTTGCTCCCCTAGCCTATATGCGCGGCCGCACATTAGACGATGCATTTGTGATTTTAGATGAAGCTCAAAACACCACCGGTGAACAGATCAAAATGTTTTTGACCCGTTTGGGCTTCGGTTCAAAAATGATTATTAATGGAGACCTTACTCAAGTTGACTTGCCGCGGGGGCAGCGCTCTGGGCTCCGTGTTGCGCTAGATGTATTAAAACATGTTGATGAGATTGGTTTTATCTATCTGCAAGGAACAGATGTGGTACGTCATACGATTGTACAAAGCATTTTAGCAGCTTATGAAAAAGCAGAAGACCAAACGTAAGTAAATGAGGTGCTGCATGAACAGGAGTGACAGCGTTAGAAATTAAAAATCACGATGGGCGTGGCGCTTTCACTTGCGTTAATTAAAAATGAAGAGGTGAAGCAGATGACGACCAAGTCATCTTCTAACAATCAAAAACAGACAAGACGGTGGGGAAGCCACCGTCTTGTTCGCGTCGCCTTATTCGTTTTGTTTGGTCTCATTTTGTATGCTGCTCTTGTCGGTCATGTGAAACCTGAGCAATTACAGATTACGTTATCTGAAGAGGCTCCAGAAGATATTCGAGCTCCACTTACAGTAGAAAATGAAAGCGCTACGGAACAGCGGAGAGAAGAAGCGTTAAACAATGTAGAACCAGTATATGTTCATCAATCTCACTATGCTAGAACACAGGTAGAACGGTTAAGTGACATCTTCGGATTAATTGAACAAAAACGAGAACAAGAAGAGGAAGTAGAGCCCGCTTCTGCAACTGACACGGTAGACGAGCTTAATGAAGCATTGTCTAGTCAGACGCGGCCTGTATTGGATGAAGAGATGGTCGACGTATTGTTAGAGGTAAATGAGCGCTCTTTCCAAATGGGCCGTGAAGCTGCAAAAAATGCAGTGTATGAAATCATGGAACAACAAATTCCAGTCGATGAAGTTCAAGAAGCAAGAGATAATGTGGAAAATAAAATTGCGTTAACGACAGTGAGCTCTGACCTTTACGATGTCGTTGTTGAGCTGGCACAATTTGCAGTGATTGCCAATTATATATATGATGATGAAGCAACTGAAGAAGCGCGCAGCACTGCACAAGAGCAAGTAGAGCCGGTTTTGATACGAGAAGGCGAGTTGATTGTGCGCGAAGGGGAACTAGTTGACCATGAAATCTATGAAGAACTAAGTCTCACTGGACTAACGGAAGATTCATTTCCATTTTTTCCTTATATTGGTCTAGCGTTGTTTGTTTTTTTAGTATTGGGAATGTATAGTTTTTATATTACTCAAGCCAACACGACGCTCCGCTCAACTAATAGTCACTTATTGATGTTTATACTTATTTTTACTGTAACGCTTATGCTTATGAAATTGACAAGCCGGTTTGAAGGGTTGGAGGCAGCTTCCACGCACTGGGTGGTGCCAGCTGCTCTAGGTTCGATGTTAATGACGCATCTATTGTCTTATCGAATAGCTTTGTTTTCTAGTATATTTTTAGCCTTGTGTGCCACTATCATTTTTAACGGAGAAGCTGTGGGGACATTTCATTTCACTGTAGGGGTGTATGTATTGTTCAGCTGTTTTGCTGGCATTTTCTTTCTTGGCAAAACGCCCCGTGTGATGAAGGTGCTGAAAGCAGGGCTTTTTGTCTCTCTTGTTAATATTGTCAGTTTGCTTGCTCTGGAAATGATAAAAGGCGGACAGCAGTCTTGGATAGCATATGGACCAGAGCTTGGCTTTGCCTTTTTATCTGGTTTTTTAGCAGCTGTCTTGACGCTCGGGTTAATGCCTTTTTTTGAAACGGGTTTTGGCATTCTTTCAACCAATCGTCTGCTCGAGCTTTCCAACCCAAACCAGCCCGAGTTACGCAAAATTTTATTGGAAGCACCAGGAACCTATCATCATAGTGTAATGGTGGCCAATTTGGCAGAAGCAGCAGCTGAAGCCATCGGAGCTAATGGACTGGTAACAAGAGTCGGTGCCTATTATCATGATATTGGCAAAACCAAACGGCCTCGTTTTTTCATTGAGAACCAAATGGGAGGTCGGAACCCTCATGACTATATATCTCCGACGTTAAGCCGGACTCTTATTATTGCGCACCCTTATGATGGGGCTGATATGTTACGAAAAGCAAAAATGCCAAAAGAAATTATTGATATAGCTGAACAGCACCATGGTACTACACTTGTAAAATATTTTTACCATAAACAACATGAAAAAAATGGAGAGGCTAGTGAGGAAGCTTTCCGTTATCCTGGGCCAAAAGCAAAATCCAAAGAAGCCGCAATCGTCGGGGTTGCAGATGGCGTGGAAGCTGCGGTGCGTTCATTAAAGCAGCCTAGCGCAGAGGAAGTACAAAAACTAATTAAAAACATCATTTCAGCCAGGTTGGAAGATGGTCAATTTAATGAATGTGACCTTACGATGAGCGAGTTAAATATTGTCGCTACAACAATATATGAAACGCTTTTAGGAACATTTCACTCACGTATAGAATATCCAGATGAAGCAAAAGGAGAGAAATGACCATGTATACGATCGATTTACATGATGAAACAAACACATTGGAAGAACAAATTACAACCTTGGTGGCAGACTTATTAAAACATTGCTGTGCTTATGAAAAGGTTCCATCGGGCTCAGAGCTTTCTGTTACGTTTGTTTCAGATGAAAGCATTCAGGAATTGAACTGGACGTACCGCGAGAAAGACGCACCTACAGATGTACTTTCTTTTGCTTTAAATGAAGGTGAAGAGGAAGCATTAAATGTAGATCAGGATATACCAGATTTATTGGGTGACATTGTGATTTCTGTCCCTAGAGCAAAACAGCAGGCCGAAGAATACGGGCACTCCTTTGAACGAGAACTCGGTTTTCTAGCCGTTCACGGTTTTTTGCATCTGTTAGGGTATGACCATGAAACCGAAGCAGAGGAAAAGGAGATGTTTGCCCGCCAGAAAGATATTTTAGAAGCGTATAACCTTGGACGATAAAGGAAGAAGGGGGTGGAGGCGCCTGCTGGCCTCCTTTGTATTCGCTGGCCGAGGTTTTACTCACGTGGTTAAAAAAGAGCAAAATATGCAAATACATTTGCTACTCTCTTGTATTGTAATTTTAGCTGCTTTTTTTCTTGACGTGAACGAAGCCCATTACCCCGTTCTGATTCTATTAATTGGCGGAATGATTGCTCTTGAGACGATGAATACAGCCATTGAACGAACGGTGGACCTGGTGACTAGTGAATATCACCCGATCGCTAAGCTTGCCAAAGATATTGCCGCAGCGGCTGTGCTTATTTATAGTATCACGGCGCTGATTGTAGGCTATATCATTTTTTACGAACCCATCCTGCAATGGTTCTCGAGCAGGTAACAATAGAGGAGCTGAGAATATTGACGAATGAACAAATAATCGAACAAGCCAAGCAAGCAAGAAGCTTTGCCTATGTCCCGTATTCCAAATTTCAAGTAGGAGCGGCTCTCCTTACTAAAGAGGGTACGGTTTATACTGGAAGTAACGTAGAAAACGCTTCATACGGGTTATCAAACTGCGCAGAACGCACTGCTATTTTTAAAGCAGTATCTGAAGGTGCTTCGGCCTTTGAAAGCATCGCGGTAGTAGCCGATACTGAAGAACCTGTATCTCCGTGTGGTGCTTGCCGCCAAGTACTAACTGAATTCTTGAACAGTGATGCACCTGTCATTTTAAGTAACCTTCATGGAGCTACGTTAACTACTACTGTAGGTGAACTGTTGCCGGGGGCTTTTGAAGCGGGGGATTTTCATGAGTGATCGCTCGTTTGTTTCAGGATTTGCTGCCTTGGTTGGAAGACCAAATGTAGGTAAGTCAACGTTGTTAAACGAAGTATTAGGGTATAAATTGGCAATCATGAGTGATAAAGCACAGACCACGAGAAACAGAATACAAGGTGTTTATACAAGTGAGGAAGCTCAGATTATATTTCTGGACACGCCAGGGATCCATAAACCAAAACATAAACTTGGAGATTTTATGGTGCAAACTGCCGTCCAAACCTTCAGTGAAGTGGATGTCGTATTATTTCTGGCAGATGCCACAGAAAAGTTTGGGCCGGGAGAAGAATATATTTTGTCTTTGCTTGAAAAAAGCAAAACCCCTGTGTTCTTAGTTATTAATAAAATTGACCTCGTCCATCCCGACGATTTGCTGCTGAAAATTGATGATTATCGCAAACGGTTTAATTTTACTGAAGTCGTTCCAGTCTCTGCCCTTAACGGAAATAATGTGGATACACTAATGACACAAATTCAGTCTTACATGGAAGAAGGTCCACAATTTTACCCGGACGACCACATAACCGACCAGCCTGAGCGGTTTATTGTGGCTGAGTTTATTCGAGAAAAGGTGCTTCATTTTACAAGAGAAGAAATTCCACACTCTGTTGCTGTTTATATCGATGAATTAACGAAGCGAGAGGAAGGCGCTGTATATATAGGAGCGACCATCCATGTAGAAAGAAAGTCTCAAAAAGGAATAATTATCGGTAAGCAAGGCAGCATGCTAAAAGAGATCGGCAAGCATGCCAGAGAAGATATTGAAGCATTATTTGGCACAAAAGTGTATATTGAGTTATTTGTACGCGTTACAGAAAACTGGCGGAACAGCCAGCGACATTTAAATGAATACGGATACCGAGAAGAATAATTAGTTGCTTTGTTGAGCCTCCGTGGGTTACAAAGAAGATGTTTGACAACGGATGAGGGTGGGAAGAGTTAAATAAGTTAAAAACAACTGTCAAATATTCCATCACATCAAACCATCATCAAATGAGAAATCTAAAACCTAGAATCACATTCATAAGGAGTGTTCAGCTTATGTTAGAATTCTCTTGGAAAGTATTCACAGAAACAGGGAATATTGATGCGTATTTATTGCATAAAGAAATGGAACGCGAAGATAAAGAAATGGATGAACCGTTTAAGGAGTTAGAACTAGAAGAAATGGATCATTAATAAAGATGGACGTGTAGGCTTATGATGAATAAGGTAGAAGGTATTGTCCTACGAACAGTTGATTATGGAGAGTCACATATTATTGTGCATCTACTGACAAAAGAAGCAGGAAGAATGGCGTTTATGGCTAGAGGGGCAAAAAAACCAAAAAGCCAGTTAGCATCTTCTGCTCAACTGTTCATTCATGGCACTTATCTTTATAAAGGCAGCGGTGGCAAAGGGATCAAAACCCTCATTCAAGCTGAGGTTGAACAATCTTTTCGATCAATCCGCAGTGATATTTTAAAGACA
The DNA here is from genome assembly GCF_000377705.1 of Salsuginibacillus kocurii DSM 18087. Classification (GTDB taxonomy): domain Bacteria; phylum Bacillota; class Bacilli; order Bacillales; family Marinococcaceae; genus Salsuginibacillus; species Salsuginibacillus kocurii. The sequence continues at coordinate 54,254 of NZ_KB898628.1, forward strand.
GCATATGCGACCTACATGATGGAATTAATGGAAAAATTAATTGATGAGAATAGTTCTAACCCTGCCTTATTTCGCCTTTTGCATGAAATGTTACTTCGAATGGAAGAAGGAAAGGACCCTGAAGTATTGGTGCGCATGTTTGATTTAAAAATGACTGACGTAGCCGGGATACGCCCTGAGCTAGATGCTTGTACTTCCTGCGGCCGGACGGAAGGAACATTTCATTTTTCCGTCTCGGGTGCAGGATTTTTATGCGACCAATGTTTTCATAAGGATCCGTACCGTCTCCGCATCTCGAAGAAAACGGTACAGCTCCTTAGAACACTGTATTACGTAGACCTTCGGCGTTTAGGTTCTATTGAATTAAAACAAGAAACAAAGCAAGAACTAAAGTGGGTGCTAGAAAGTTATTATGATACGTATTCCGGCGTGTTTTTAAAATCAAAACGTTTCTTGGAGCAAATGGAGCGGCTGAACTTCGATTAATAGAGATTCTTGACAGATAGCTTTTCTTTTCGTATGATTCTACATACGTTGAAATTGTGCTGCTACATATTAAAGTGATGAGCTGCACGGACCGACTTACAATTTTTGGCTGTTAACTGATTAACAAATACGTGCAATGAAAGAAAGTAGTACTTATTCTCTCAATCGTTAGCGAGCACGGGATGGTGGAAGCCGTGTGTTTGACAATAAGGAAGGCGTTCTTGAGCACACGATGAAAAAAGAGGTTTAGTCTATTGATTATAGTAGGCTGAACAAGTAGGGTGGAACCGCGGATCATCCGTCCCTACGTCTTATCATGAGACGTAGGGGCGGTTTTTATTTTGGCTGTTTTCATATTCGTTGCAGTTTACACAAAACCTAGGAAAGCGCCTGCCTGCAAGGGAACGAATGTCAAGGAGCCACCCTCATTCAAAAAACAAAGGCTCTGTTAAAGGATACTGTTGATTTTAGAAGTTGAGTGCAGCAGAAGATGTGGGAGGCCTGCGGGAAAGTAGGACAAGTGCCCCCTACAGCTCCAAGCACCAGCAGGGTCTTGCTCAACCTCTGGCAAACGAGCAGTCTGAAGAGAAAATCTGCAATAACACTTTCCAAAGCCTATAGAAAACAGCCTTTTTAAGCAAGTAAATGGCAAAGAAAACAGGAGGAGCGAAGATATGAACGTACAAGATATGATTTTAACGTTACAAAACTTTTGGGCTAAGCAAAACTGCTTGATCATGCAGGCCTATGATGTAGAAAAAGGAGCGGGAACCTTAAATCCGATGACTTTTTTAAAAAGTATTGGTCCGGAGCCGTGGAATGTAGCATATGTTGAACCGTCCCGCCGTCCTGCTGACGGCAGATACGGCGATAATCCAAATCGTCTTTATCAACATCACCAGTTTCAAGTTATTATGAAACCTTCTCCGAAAAACATTCAGGAGCTATACTTACAAAGCCTTGAAGAGCTTGGCATTAACCCAAAAGAACACGATATTCGCTTTGTGGAAGATAATTGGGAGCACCCTGCTTTAAGCGCATGGGGACTTGGCTGGGAAGTCTGGCTTGATGGAATGGAAATCACTCAGTTTACTTATTTTCAACAGGTTGGCGGATTGGAAGCAGAGCCAGTCTCAGCAGAAATCACATACGGGATAGAACGTCTTGCTTCTTATATTCAAGACACTGAGAATGTCTTTGACCTCGAGTGGGTAGATGGATTCACGTACGGTGACGTGTTCTATCAACCGGAATATGAACATTCTAAGTATACGTTCGAACTTGCAGACCATGATATGCTCTTCCATTCCTTTGAAGCTTCCGAAAAAGAAGCAAAACGGGCCTTGGAAGAAAACCTCGTATTTCCAGCCTATGATTATGTTTTGAAGTGTTCGCATATCTTTAACTTGCTCGATGCTGGTGGAGCAATTTCTGTTACTGAGCGCACAGGTTATATTACGCGTGTTCGTAATTTAGCAAGAGCGTGTGCCAAAGCTTATTATGAAGAACGAAAGCGATTGGATTTCCCGATGTTGAAAGACAAGGAGGCAGCTTGTGATGAGTAAAGCACCGTTTTTACTTGAAATTGGTTTAGAAGAAATGCCTGCTCGGTTTGTAACTGGCGCAATGCAGCAGTTACAAGAACGAGTAGAAGAGTTTTTACAACAAGAGCAACTTGGGTATGAATCGATTGAAGCCTATTCAACTCCGCGCCGTTTAGCGGTAATTGTTAAAGGGTTGGATACGAAACAAGCTGATGTGGTTGAAGAAGCAAGAGGACCTTCGAAAGAAATTGCACTTGATGAGGACGGTGAATGGTCAAAAGCAGCCATCGGTTTTTCGAAAGGTAAAGGCGCTTCCCTTGATGACCTAGAGATTAAAGAAACAGAAAATGGGGAGTACGTTTTTGTCCGTGTCGAAAAGAAAGGAAAAGATACGGCCGTACTTCTTCAACAGATGCAAGACGTGATTACAAGCATGACCTTTCCTAAAAATATGCGCTGGGGCCATTACTCGCTCCGATTTGTGCGGCCGATTCACTGGATTGCAGCTATCTTTGCTGACAGCGTAATTCCATTTGAAATCACGGATGTAAAGACAAGCCGTCAATCGTACGGTCATCGTTTTCTCGGCACAGCTGTTGAAATTACGGATGTGGAAGCATACCGGGAAACCCTGTTGCAAGAGCATGTGCTGGCTCATCCTGAAGAACGTAAAAAAGCGATTGTTCAGCAAATTAATATGATTGAAGAGGAACAAGGCTGGCAGGTTCCAATGGATGATGAGTTATTAGAAGAAGTGAACAACCTGGTTGAATACCCCACCGCTTTGTTTGGACAATATGAGGAATCGTTTTTGGAACTACCAAAAGACGTCTTGATTACTTCGATGAAGGAACATCAACGCTATTTTCCAGTAGAAGACAAGAATGGCACCCTTCTTCCTTATTTTGTTACCGTACGAAACGGAGACCATGAACATTTGGAAAATGTCCAAAAAGGCAATGAAAAAGTACTTACAGCAAGGCTGCAAGATGCCATGTTTTTCTATCAAGAGGACTTGAAGCTAAACATTGATGAGACCACGAACAAGCTTGATCACATTGTCTACCATGAAGAGTTGGGCTCAGTAGGGGACAAAGTACGGCGCATCCAAACGTTAGCAAAAAGTTATGCTGATGCCTTTCAGGCAGATGAAAAAGAACAAGAAGTTGCCCAACGCACAGCTGCGATTGCTAAATTTGACCTTGTTACCTATATGGTGGACGAGTTTTCCGAACTGCAGGGTAGAATGGGCGAAGTCTATGCTTTAAAAGCAGGGGAAGCAGAAGAAGTAGCCATAGCTATTAATGAACATTACATGCCTCGTTCTGCCGGAGATACACCAGCTCAGTCGAGAGCGGGAGCGATTGTAAGTGTAGCTGACAAAATGGATACGATTGTAACGAGTTTCTCCATCGGCTTAAAACCGACCGGTTCTCAAGATCCGTATGCGCTCAGGCGCCAAGCAGCTGGGATAGTGCAAACGCTACTGTTTCATGAAGTGCCAGCTGATTTAGGTGATTTGGTAAGCGAAGCGATCCAAATAGCGAAAACTAATGGAATTGAAATTGCAGACGCTGCCAACTTGCAGGAGGAAATCGAGGAATTTTTCCGGATGCGCATCAAAAATCAATTGTTAGATACGGGCATTCGTTATGATGTAATCGATTCGATTCTTGCCAAAAAAATAAAAAGAGTCGATGTTCTTCAGGCTGCCGCTCAATTTTTAAATGAAAAAGCAAATGATCCAGCGTTTAAGCGGACGGTTGAAGCGTTAAGCCGCGTTACAAATATCGCGAAAAACACTGCGCTTGAAGAAGCTGTGATTTCTAGAGATCTTTTTGAACAGAACGAAGAAATAGTATTGTATGAAAGTTACTTGCAAGTGCAAGCTGAACTCCCAGCAGCTATGAAACGATCAGACATTGCTAGTGCTTACTTAACACTTGAACAGTTGGTACCAGTTATTGATAACTACTTTGAAGAAATTATGGTAATGAGTGACAATGAAGCATTGAAAAACAACCGCCTTGCTCTCATGGCTCATTTATCCGTTTTAATTCAGTCTTTCGCTGACTTTAGAAAGCTAGTGTTGACTTCAACTTAATGTGTCGCCTTTTGTAAACTGGTGATGTTGAAGGCGTCGTAATTTGAATCCTGAAGCAAAGTGTGGAGAGCTTAGATGTGTCTGCTCTCCCACTCATGTGGTATAGCTTGAGGCTATCGCCAATAGTTTAGGCCAGAGCCGATCTACAAATAAGAAAACCATTAGGTGGTCTAAAGATTTAGCGGGGAAAAATAGCAACAACAGAGTATTGATTAATGGACATTGGTTGTAGTAGTTATAAGCATGTGCCAATAGAGTATAACGCTTCGCATTTTTGCCAACTGCAGAAGTGAGTAGTTTGCAAACGCACTTCGGCTGTGCTGCGCAGGTGTAGAAAACTTAGTGCATGTGGTCAAGGCGCCTCCGCTTTTCGTTGTCCAGCTACGGGCGTTAGCGGCTTGCAATCGCTTCTGTACCGCGCTGCGGCGGCGCCAGCCGCCTCGGCGGTTAAGAGGCGTGCAGCGCCGCTGCTCAAACGCCCTCCGCTTTTCTTGTTTCCCTTTAGGGTTCATTCGTATATAATATATTGGAAATAGCATAACACATTAGGTGTGTTAGCAAGGCGGTGAGACTCATCGAACTGACAGACCGGCAAGAATATATATTAGAAATTGTTAAAGCTGAAGGACCTATTACCGGAGAACACATTGCTGAGAAGTTATCTCTTACCCGGGCCACCCTGCGTCCGGATTTAGCTATTTTAACAATGGCAGGATTTTTAGATGCCAGACCTAGGGTAGGTTATTATTTTACCGGCAAAAAGGGATCGGAATTATTAACTGAACGTGTCAAGCAGATTCATGTCAACGAATATCAATCGATACCTGTTGTCGTCAACGAATCTGCCTCAGTTTATGATGCGATTTGTACGATGTTTTTAGAAGATGTGGGCACATTATTTGTAGTTGATAAGGAATCACTTCTTGTAGGTGTTTTGTCCCGGAAAGATTTGCTGCGGGCAAGCATCGGAAAACAGGATTTAGAAAGTGTTCCTGTTTCAATTATCATGACACGCTCTCCAAATTTAACAGTATGCAAAAAAGACGATCTGATGTTAGAAATTGCGAATAAGTTGATTGAAAAGCAGATAGATGCTCTACCCGTTGTCCGTGAACGTGAGGACAAAGGATATGAAGTTATTGGCCGAGTAACAAAAACGAATGTTACCAAATTGTTGGTAGATATCGCTAATGATGAATGGGGCCAGACTGATCAATATTAACGGGGGTGAGAAGTGAATGGATGAATTAGGTGAACAAGTAATCGTTTATGTCGTTTCAGATTCGGTTGGAGAAACCGCTGAACTAGTGGTAAAAGCAGCTGCCAGCCAGTTTGGAAACGGGAAAATGGATATTAGAAGGATTCCATATGTAGAGGATGAAGCGACGCTAGAAGAAGTAGTGAAGCTGGCTAAAGAAACAAAGGCTATGATTGCTTTCACACTTGTTATTCCTGAACGCCGTGAGTATCTAATGAATCGAGCTGGTGCTGAAGGAATTGAAGTGGTTGATATTTTGGGCCCAGTTCTAGAGCCAATGGTTAAACTTACTGGTGTGGATTCTCAAAATGAACCAGGATTAGTGTATAAATTAGATGAAGATTACTTTAGGAAAGTGGAAGCCATTGAATTTGCGGTGAAGTATGATGACGGCAGGGACCCCCGCGGTATTTTGCGTGCTGATATTGTACTAATCGGTGTTTCTAGAACTTCAAAAACTCCTCTTTCTCAGTACCTGGCTCATAAACGGCTAAAAGTAGCCAATGTACCACTTGTGCCAGAACTGGACCCGCCTGAGGAATTGTTTAAGATTGCACCGGAAAAATGTATTGGCTTGCGGATCAGCCCTGAAAAGTTAAATGATATCCGGACCGAACGCCTTCGTTCGTTAGGGTTAAAACAAGAAGCAAACTATGCGAGCATGGAACGGATCAAAACTGAACTGGATTATTCGGAGAAAGTGATGGAACGGATTGGCTGCACAGTGGTAGATGTTTCTCATAAAGCAGTCGAGGAGACAGCGAATTTAATTTCGAATATGATAGTAAAGAGTAAGCAGAATTAATTTTTAATAGATTTTTATAGTCAAACTCCTTTTCATCTTATATAATAGAGTATTGTGCTGAGATTTTAGCAAGCAAGATATTTATTACGTGAAAACTTTTATATTTTGAGAATTTGAAAATAAAAAAGGAGATTGTCTGTTTTTGTAGAACGTTCAGTTTAGCCCCTTTTGTTCAAGGGAGCAGCCAATGGTTGGTGAATACAACCACTATGATCTTTATCCGTCTTTATATATTAGTTGCTATGCTTTAGCGAACACGGGGGAAGAGGGTGATGACCCTTGGCACAGCGTATACCAGAAGAAACAATCGAAGAAATACGGACAAGTGCTGATATTGTCGAAGTGGTCAATGAGTATGTGCAGTTAACCAAACAAGGTCGGAATTATACAGGACTCTGCCCTTTTCACGGGGAAAATACGCCTTCTTTTTCTGTTTCATCGGACCGCCAGCTTTATCATTGTTTTGGCTGTGGAGCTGGTGGGAATGTTATTAACTTTATAATGGAAAGTGAAGGAATTTCATTTATCGAGGCCATTCAGCTGTTAGCGGAGAAGACCGGTGTATCACTGCCTGAAACGATAGCTGCTGCTAAAGAAGGAAATGATTCTGGTCATCAAGCAATGCTTGATGGACATGAACTTGCGGCAAGGTTTTATCATCATATTTTGATGAACACCAACCAAGGACAAGAAGCCTATGACTACTTATTAAGTCGAGGTGTGTCCGAGGATATGATGAAGCATTTTCAAATTGGATATGCTCCTGCCCAGCATCAAGCTTTAACTGCCCTTCTGGAAAAAAGAGAGTATAAATTAGCTGAGATGAAAGAAGCTGGGCTTGTGATGCAATCCGAGTCTTCCGGCGAGTACTTTGACCGGTTTATAGGGAGAATTATATTTCCTATACAAAATGGAAAAGGGAAAGTTATTGCTTTTGGCGGAAGGACCTTAACGAATGATGGGCCCAAGTATTTAAACAGTTCTGAGTCAGCGATTTTTAAAAAAAATGAAACCTTGTATGGCCTCGCAGCTGCTCGTCCCTTTATCCGAAAGCACAACCTGGCCGTTTTATTTGAAGGGTACATGGATGTGATAGCAGCTTCTAGTGCGGGTATTAACACGGGGATTGCGACTTTAGGAACTTCTTTAACAGAACAGCAGGCAAGAACTATACGGCGGAACAGTGAAGAAGTGACAGTGTGTTACGACGGAGATGAGGCTGGGATAACAGCTGCAATCAAGGCAGCAACTCTTCTCGAAGCAGAAGGCTGTAAAGTTCGAGTTGCTTTGCTAGAAGATGGCGAAGACCCTGATGATTTCATTCAAAAAGCTGGACCGGAACGATTCAAGCAAGAAATTATTGAAGCAGCTGTTCCGGTAATGACGTTTAAAATGAACGTGCTGAGACGGAATAAAAATTTAAAAAATGAAGGGGAACGCTTAGCTTATATCGAAGAAGTCCTCGGAGAGCTGACCAACATTCAAGGAGCTGTGGAACGGGAACATTATATGCGGCAGCTTGCTGAGGAATTTTCTCTCTCGCTTGAAGCACTTAAACATGAACAATCCCGCTTGTATCGTAAAAAGAAAAGGCAACAAAATGAAAATGTTGCATATGAATCAGCTGAGAAGCGTTCTTTTTCTTTTAAAGAAACAAAGCTTCGGTCAGCCTTTGAAAACGCAGAACGATATTTATTGGCGCATATGATGAATTCCTATTCGATAACAAAAACTGTTGAAAAGGAAGTCGGGGCTGAGTTTAATGTGGAAGAATACGCAGCGCTGGCTGTATATCTATATGGCTATTATGGCCGGGGATTAGAGCCGGACCCTGCTCACTTTATCCACTCAATTAATGATGAGGAATTAACCAGGTTGGCAACTGAACTAGCCATGATTGAAATCCCAGATCATATAACCGATGACGAACTTATGGACTATATGAAGAAGATTAAGAATTACCCAAAATGGGTAGAAATAGAACAAAAAGAAAAAGAAATGCGCGAAGCGGAACGAAAAAATGATGTAACCACAGCGTTATATATAGCAAATGAAGTAATAAGTTTGCGCAAAGAACTCACGTATTGAATGATAAATGCTGTAAAGTGACACGCTGAGGATTAGTGTATGAATAGAGAGCCTCTTTATTTAGCTTGTAGTGATATAGAGAAGTAAGTCGTGTGAAGAATGGAAGGAGGGGATCCTTTGGCAGAGAAACCAATGCGCCCTTTGGCGGAAGGCGAAATGTCAATTGATCAAGTGAAAGAGCAGCTTGTGGAAATGGGTAAAAAGCGGGGTGTGCTCACCTACGCTGAAATCACAGAGAAACTAGCTCCGTACGATCAAGACTCAGAACAAATGGATGAATTTTTTGAGTTTCTTGGTGAGCAAGGCGTGGATATATTAAACGAAGGCGAAGAAGTTCCAAGCATGGAACAGGTTGCGAAAGAAGAGGACGAGCTCGACTTGAATGATTTAAGCGTGCCGCCCGGAATTAAAATCAATGATCCCGTTCGTATGTATTTAAAAGAGATTGGCCGGGTTCACCTCCTTTCGGCGAAAGAGGAGATTGAGCTTGCCCAGCGAATCGAAGAAGGAGACGAAGAGGCCAAACGCAGGCTGGCAGAAGCAAACCTTCGTCTTGTAGTAAGTATTGCAAAGCGTTATGTTGGACGCGGCATGTTGTTTTTGGATTTAATTCAGGAAGGGAACATGGGCCTTATTAAAGCAGTTGAGAAATTCGACTATAACAAAGGTTATAAATTCAGTACGTATGCCACCTGGTGGATACGCCAGGCTATTACCCGTGCAATTGCCGATCAGGCGCGTACCATTCGAATTCCTGTGCATATGGTCGAAACGATTAATAAGTTAATCCGTGTTCAGCGCCAGCTTCTTCAAGACTTAGGTCGTGAACCAACACCGGAGGAAGTTTCTGAAGAGATGGACTTAACTCCTGATAAGGTACGGGAAATCCTCAAAATTGCCCAGGAACCTGTTTCCTTGGAAACGCCGATAGGTGAAGAAGACGATTCTCATTTAGGTGACTTTATTGAAGACCAAGAAGCACTTGCTCCATCTGATGCAGCTGCGTATGAGTTATTAAAAGAACAACTAGAAGATGTACTAGATACCCTCACTGACCGTGAAGAAAATGTTCTGCGACTTCGCTTTGGTCTAGATGATGGCAGGACTAGAACGCTGGAAGAGGTAGGTAAAGTCTTTGGAGTCACTCGCGAACGGATTCGTCAAATTGAAGCTAAAGCTTTACGCAAGTTACGTCATCCAAGCCGCAGCAAACGTTTAAAAGATTTTATGGAATAACTCCATCGTACAGGTCCCTCCTTTAACATGGAGGGGCCTTTTTCATTTCATGTTTATCTTAAAAAGTGATAACCATATCAGATGGCAAGGGACTCAAAGTATAGCTATTAAATATCTACCCTTGCTATAAATAAGATTGTACAAGCAGCTATACTGTAAACAAGTCAGCTAAACATAGGAAGTAGTTGGTCAGCCGCGGCTGATTGTTTCAGGTGAGGAGGCTTAAAATGTAATGGATGAACGTAAACAAATCGTGATCGATGAAATCAAATACTGGAAACAAAATCATCTATTGCCTTCAGAATACTGTGATTTTTTATTGATGCTCTACTCTGAAGGAGAAGAAACCTCTGCTATTGATTCTAGCGATGAAGCAAGAGATAAGAAAGTTTATAGTTGGTTTCATCTGCTTTGGCTTACCTGTTCAATCTTTTTTGTAATAAGTGCGGTAGTCGTAACGGTTGGTATCATCTATTTTACTGAATTTTCCATGTTAGTGCAAATTCTTTTGTCAATAATTTTTGCTAGTGCTGTTCTACTACTTGCGCTGTTCCTGAAAGAGCGATATTTTTTACTTAGCCATTTTTTTATATTTACGTTTGCTCTACTAGTATTTTTGATATCGAGCCACCTCGCTTCTGAATTCTTCCCTCATACACACGCACCAGTACTTATAATCGTAGCGCTGAATTGTATGTCTTGGCTTGCGGCAGGGTGGTATTGGAGGTTAAACTACTTCCTGATTGCCGGCATATTGGGAGTATTATTACTTATTGGTTTTGTAGTTCTTTTATAATCAGACGACTAATCGTGACAAAAAGCGTAAAAACTATAGTTAATGCTTTTCTGCGCTTTGAATTTAAAGTAAAATGAAGACGGAATCAATCCATCCGATTACTTACTTAATACACGGGAGCATAAAGGAGGGAAGACCATGCAAGCAAAGCCACTTATCCCATTTTTCTTAATTGCCGTAATCGGTTTAGTTCTCATGCTATCTCTATCTTTTGTTGGTTTAAACCAACAAGTAGACCCAGATGAAGAAGAGAATGGTGAAGAAAATGGCGAAGATACAGAAGAGATTGATGACCCAATTGAACTTGGCGAACAAGTCTATGAAGAAAACTGTTTAAGTTGTCATGGAGATAACTTAGAAGGTGCTAGCGGCCCAGGAATTGAAGGCTATGACCATGACGGAACTATTGAAGCCATTGAAGAAGGTCCAGGTTCAATGCCTGATGGCCTGGTAGATGGCGAAGAAGCTGAAGCTGTAGCAGAATACGTAGAGAATTATGAATAGTAGAAACGTATAATAAGAGGGAAAAAGGAGGGGATTTCCCTCCTTTTTCTTATGCCAATCGCTAATAACCAGTATGTTAATAGGTTATGCCAAAAACTGAGTATGGTTTTTTATAAAATAGACGGATTAATGCCTATAAGGGTAAAAACCATATTCGAAAGGAGGTATTCATGTACGTAGAGAACCTGTCCCCTAGGCTACAAGCTATTGCGAAACATATTCCTTCAGGAGCCTTCATAGCTGACATAGGAAGTGATCATGCCCACCTGCCCCTGGCGTTGTGGAGAAGTGAAATTATTTCTCGAGCTATTGCTGGTGAGTATAAACAAGGGCCCTACGCATCGGCTATTCAGAATGTACAACGCTTTGAAGGGGAACAGCAGATTTCAGTACGAAAAGGAAATGGCTTGGAAGTGCTGAGTTCAACGGAAGAGGTGGATGCTGTTATTATCGCTGGAATGGGTGGAGAGTTAATTCGCACGATCCTAAGTGAGGGAAACTCTTCACTGCAAGATGTGAAGAGGCTTGTCTTACAGCCTAATGTGAGTGCTGACTCAGTACGGAGCTGGTTGATAGAGAATGGGTGGGAATTGCAAACGGAAGAAATCATACAAGACGCACCTTATTTTTATGAAATTCTGGTGGCATCACCTGGTCAGCCCGACCGCCCTTATCAGTCCATTAATAAAGAGGCAGCTTTATTACTTGGCCCATACTTAATGAAAGAAAAAAATGCTGCTTTTAAAGCTAAATGGGAAAGGGAATATAAAAATTGGCAACGCGTGCTGGGCGAAATGGAGCATGCTGCAGAGAAAACAACGCAGTTACAAGAAAAACGGGCACGACTGCTAGAAAAAATGAAAATCGTGAAGGAGGTACTTTAATGAGCAAAATTGCGTCCGGTCAAATGATTATTGATCAATTTGAGCGTTTCTCACCACGGCACTTAGCACTAGAAGGAGATCCTGGCGGCTTAATGATTGGTTCTTTAAATCGTCCTGTCCAAAAAGTAATGATCACTCTTGATGTATTAGAAACAGTGGTAGATGAAGCCATTGAAAAAGGTGTCGATTTGATTATAGCCCACCATCCATTGATTTTCAGCCCGGTTTCAAGCATCGATGTGGAAAAAGGACAAGGGCCTGTCATAGAAAAATGCATCAAACATGAGATCAGTGTTTACGCGGCTCATACGAATTTAGATATTACACATGGTGGAGTCAATGACTTATTATCAGCAGCAATTGGTCTTGAAAACACTGAGGTGCTTATCCCCACCTATGAGGAAGACTTAAAGAAAGTAGTGGCTTTTGTGCCGCAGGACCACGTAGAAGAAGTACGTCAAGCTCTAGGAGATGCTGGAGCAGGGCACATTGGTGATTACAGCCATTGTACGTTTTCAACAGATGGGACCGGTACATTTATTCCAGGAGATGAAACGAACCCCTACATCGGAAAACAAGGAGAAATGGAATTTGTTTCGGAAAAACGGATGGAAACAATTGTTCCAGCTCATTTGGAAAAAGAAGTTCTCCGCGCATTAGCGGATGCTCATCCATACGAAGAACCAGCATACGATGTTTATCCATTGGATATAAAAGGGGAAACATTTGGATTAGGCCGGGTAGGAAACTTAAGCACTCAAGAAACGTTGGCCGATTTTGCTGCACGTATTAAAGAGCCGCTCGGTGTATCTCAACTCCGTATGATTGGACCAGAACACGGGACGGTTCAACGGATTGCTGTTTTGGGTGGAGATGGCAATAAATATTGGGAAGATGCGCTTAAAAGTGGAGCTGACGTGTTAATAAGCGGTGATATAAAGTTTCACACAGCTCAGGATGCGCTCATGGCTGGATTGTATATAATTGATGCCGGTCATTACATCGAACATGTCATGAAAGAAGGGGTAAAAAAGCAGCTGCAAACGAGCTTGAGTGAGCTAAACTATGATACGGAAGTTTTTATCTCTGAACGCTCTACCGACCCTTTCAAGATTATATAAATGACATTATTATTTAACTGCAAAGCGATGTAGATAGCAGGTATGCCCGTTCTGCATCAGTATAATGAAGAAGGCAGCTAGCCAACAAATTGTCAGACCGATATAAAAAGAACTCTGGACCACATAATGGCTCCAGAGTTCTTTTCTGACAAGTTTATTTTGATTTTACTTTAGGTAGGATTTTAGAACCTTTTACCTTTTTCTCTAGTTCCCAGGTTTCAGGGTTCTTGGGGTCGTATTGTTCAAGAAAGCGGATTACTTCTTTTGCAATCGGTGTTGGGGTAGAAGCACCAGAAGTTACCCCTACTGTGTTAACACCTTCAAGCCATGAAAGATCGAGCTCAGTAATGTCACCGATACGGTAAGCCGGTGTGCCAGCAATTGATTGAGATACTTGAGCTAATCGATTGGAGTTGTTGCTGATCGGGTCTCCTACTACAATGACAACGTCAGTATCCTTTGCTTGTTCTGCGACAGCTTCTTGGCGCACCTGCGTGGCCATGCAGATTTCATTATGAATTTCTGCTTGTGGATACTTCTCCATCGTACGATTCATAATATCTGAAACGTCCCATTGACTCATCGTCGTTTGGTTCGTAATAATAATCTTCTCAGCTGACAGATCTAATTCTTCAACATCATCCAGTGTTTCAACAAGATGAACAGCGTCTGGAGCTACACCCATTGCTCCTTCAGGTTCAGGGTGGCCTCGTTTTCCGACATAAACAATGGCATACCCTTCATCACGCTTTTCGCGAATCAAATCATGTGTACGGGTCACGTCAGGGCACGTAGCATCTACGGTAGTCAGCCCTTTTTCTTTGGCTAATTCCCGCACTTCGGGAGAAACTCCGTGAGCGGTAAAAATTACAGTACCTTTTTCAACTTCTCGTAAAATCTCAAGCCGGTTCTCCCCATCAAGAGAAATGATGCCTTCATCTTCAAACGCATCTGTAACGTGTTTATTATGAACAATCATACCTAAAATGTAGATCGGGCGAGGCAGGTCAAGATTGCTGGCAGCCTGGCGTGCGAGTACCATCGCATCAACCACGCCGTAGCAATAACCGCGTGGTGAAATTTTTACAACGTCCATAGTAGCCTCCTTAAAGCGTAAATTGCTATCTGGCTCAAGCCCATTATACTACGAGACTTTTAGAAACGAAAGACATGTGCAAGTATGTAAGTTAAAGCTTATCACTGCTTGGAGAAAGTATTTATGATAAAATGTTTAAGCATAATGAATAGACCTAGTTAAGAGCTTATGTCTCTTAACAGTTCAGGAGTGGAATATATGAAAGCATTTCAGCAATTTGAGTTAAATGAAGGCCTCATACAAGCATTAGAAAGTGAAGGTATTCAAAAGCCGACCTCCATACAAGAAAGATTAATTCTTCCCATTCAAAGAGGAAAAGATGTTATCGGCCAATCCCAGACTGGAACAGGAAAAACCCTTTCATTTCTGTTGCCGATCGTAAACCAAATTAATCCAGAGAAAAAACAAGTCCAAGCTGTGATTACAGCTCCAACGAGAGAACTTGCTAATCAATTGTTCACAGAACTTGAAAAGCTCTTACAGTTTGCTCCTAATGATAATATCAAAGCAAAACGTGTAATTGGAGGAACTGACCGCGGAAGAGGAGTGGAACAGTTAAAAAACCCTCCTCACATTGTAATTGCGACTCCTGGCCGGCTTAATGATATGGTCATAAAGGAACAGGTCCTAGATGTTCATGAGACGCCGGTGTTAGTAGTAGATGAAGCTGATCAAATGCTTGACATGGGCTTTATTGAACTGATTGACCAAGTGGCTGGCCGGATGCCGGATGATTTGCAAATGCTTGTTTTCTCGGCGACAGTCCCAGAAATGCTGCAACCTTTCCTGAAAAAATATATGAATCAACCCCGGCACGTTCAAGTTGAACCCGAGCATGCTTCTCCGCTTGAAATTGATCATTTCTTACTACCATTAAAAAGTAGAGAACGCTTAGAGTTCACAACCGAAATTGCCAAAAGTCTACGCCCTTATCTTGCGTTAGTATTTGCTAATACCAAGCAAGAAGCGGATGAATTATTTGAACTGCTTCACAGCGCTGGTTTAAATGTAGACGTCTTACATGGCGGTCTTAAGCCCCGGCAGCGTAAGCAGGTAATGCGTCGCTTGAATGAGGCAAGCGTTCAATATGTGGTTGCAACAGATTTAGCAGCAAGAGGCATGGATATTGAAGGGGTGAGCCATGTCATTAATACCGGTCTTCCTAAAGAATTAACCTACTATGTTCATCGGTCCGGCAGAACAGGACGTGCGGGAGCTACTGGTGAAGTATTTACAATTGTAGACAAGCAGGATGAACCGGCTATTGAAAAGTTGATGAAAGAAGGAATTACGTTTCGATATACCGATCTAAAAAAGAACGAGTGGCGTCCCCTCTCTTCGTTGGGTACGGGATTTAAGCCAGGAGAAAAGAAACGACAAAAACCAAGTGCTGACGGAAGAGGAGCACCAAAACGTCCGACCAAAAAACCAAAACAAGTAAAGCCAGGATATAAGAAGAAGCATGCTAAAAATAAAAAACAAAGAGGCAAATAATTGATTGCTTAGATGTGAAAGGTGAGAGGTAAAATGTTATTAGGATCACACGTATCGATGAGCGGAAAAAAGATGCTGCAAGGCTCTAGCGAAGAGGCCGCTTCTTACGGCGCCACAGCTATGATGATCTATACAGGAGCTCCGCAAAACACGAGGCGTAAGGCAATTGAAGATTTAAATATCGAAGCCGGAAAAACACACATGGAAAAAAATGGAGTAGAAGAATTGGTTGTGCACGCCCCATATATTATTAATATCGCCAATACTCAAAAGCCGGAGACATTCCAGCTTGGGGTTGATTTTCTTCGTTCCGAAATTGAACGAACTGAAGCGCTTGGTGCCAAGCAAATTGTCCTGCATCCCGGAGCTCACGTCGGAGCTGGCTCAGAAGAAGGTATAAAGAAAATTATTGAAGGGATAAACGAAGTCCTTCATAAAAATCAGAACGTAGACATTGCCCTTGAAACTATGGCTGGAAAGGGCTCGGAAATTGGACGCACCTTTGAAGAGATCGCGGCCATCATTGATGGGGTAACTTTGAATGAAAAACTTTCGGTTTGTTTTGATACGTGTCACGTTCATGATGCGGGCTATGACATAGTAAATGACTTTGAAGGAGTTATTAAAAGCTTTGACCAAATCATTGGACTGGATCGATTGAAAGTCCTTCACATAAACGACAGTAAAAATGAGTGTGGAGCTCAAAAAGACCGTCATGAGAATATCGGATTTGGCCATATTGGTTTCGAAGCTCTTGCTAATATCGTGCATCATGAGAAATTTACCCACTTGCCAAAAATCCTTGAAACGCCATATGTAGGCACGGACAAGAAAAATAAAAAGCCTCCATACAAACATGAAATCAGCATGTTGACTGAAAAGGAACATGACCCTAAAATGAAAGACCAATTAATAGCACAATAAGACATATTAAAGAAGAATTTACTTTAAAGAAGTGCTCCCCTGGAAAGTTTTCTTGCATAATTTATTTTTTTATGCGTAGATATTTTTAGGGGAGCTTTCACAAATGGCAATATGAAGTGAGTTTTCCTAAGCGAAATAGCCAAGCAAAAAATTGTAATTTAAAACCTCTGTCATAGAGGGAATATCAATGTGAATGTAAAAGTTTATAAAAAATATTGGGATTTATAGTGGTACTTATATTACATATTTAGTATACTTAACATAAAGATGATGGAAAATTATTCATAAATAGGGTGTAGGGAAGTATTTAAGGAGGGTGTCGTGTCTATGGCTTATTCCACGATAAAACCAAACTTGACGGAGTACGCCTCATCCTTTGCGGCTCTTAGTCGGGAGGTTCAATTGGTGGTAAGTCACGAAGGTTCAATCGTAACCATGAATAAAGTGGCTAAGCGTTTTTTTAATGATGTGGATAATTGGTTTGATATACTTCAACCAGAAGATAGAGAGAAAGCACAAGATTTTTTTGCAAATTTACACAAAAGCCAGGGTGCGCGTAGAATCAGGCTAACTCACTTCACGGAGAAAGGAAAAAAGACGTTTAGTTATGAAGGTATGGAGGACCGGGGACACGTAGTTTTGGTTGGGAAAATACCCGAAGAAGCCTCAACACAGATTGCTGGAATATTTACAATATTAAAAAAATTGAAATACCCGGCCTTGTTGGTGGACAACCAGTTAAATGTTGAAATGATGAATGAGACAATGGAAGAGATTGTTGGTGCAGACGATAAAGTCGAAGCTTATTCTTCCTTGCATGATCTTTCAGCAGCAAGTGGGGCAGGAGAAATTGTATTTGAGACTATCGTGGCTTCTTTATCAAAACAAAAGACGGCGTACAATATGTATGATGATGGTGAATGGCAACAATTGGAAATTGTTTCGATATACTTACCCACTGAGAAGAAAGCGGTTGCAATGGTGCTGGATGTCTCTTCCCAATTCAAATATGAACAGCTGCTCACATATCAGCAGCAAATGGAATCTGTCTCACATCTAGCAGCAGGTGTAGCTCATGAACTTAGAAATCCATTATCGGTTATTAAAGGGTTTCTCCAACTTTCTAAACTCACAGATTCATTTGAAAAATATGAAAAAACGATTCTTTCTGAAGTGAACCGTATGAACAATATTATTGAAAATTTCTTATCCATGGCTAAACGAAGGTGGAAGCACGAAATTCAGAAGCCAACAGTGGTGTTCGATGAATTAGATGATATAATTCGATCCGAGTGTATGCTGCAGGATATTACGTATACCTCTGAATTACACCGGGGCGACGAACAGTCAAAAATGAATAGCACAATGATAAAACAGGTAGTGTTAAACCTATTGCGAAATTCGTCTGAGGCATTACAAGAATCAGCTCGAAACGTAAAGAGTTTTACGCTCGAAACATGGGTGGAATCCGCTTATTACCACATTCGCGTAAAAGATAATGGTACAGGAATGTCAGAAGAGACATTGCAGAAAATGGGCCGCCCGTTTGTAACAACTAAAAAGGAAGGTACAGGGGTAGGAATCCCATTGTCTAAAAAGATTATTGAAGACCATGGAGGTTCATTTAAAATTCAAAGCCAGCTCGGCCATGGGACAATTATTGAAATGAATATTCCATTGCTGGAAGAGTAAAGTGAGTACAAGTACAGCGCCGCTAAAACAGAAGTGGTTAGCGACAATAATAACACAGTGTTGTACCTATAAATACTGGTGCCCAGCGAGTACCAGCCGGTGCAAATTCCGAACAGGGCCATTTAGGTTAGCAGTGACATTCAACAGATGGTTGACCTCATCTCTTTTTGGTAGAACTCACAGCCAGAGTTGGTTCCAGTTACTACCAAGAGGGAGGTTTTTACTATCCCTAGAACAAGTCAAGCCCCTGCTTCAACAGGGTGGCAAGGCTCCGCGCACAAGTATACCGGAGCTTTTTTTCGTGTAGTGAAAGGAATCCGTAACCATTGCTTCCTCCATCCTTCCCTTGTGAGTACCGTTACTATGGATTGGTACAGTTTGTAATCTGGGTATTTTCACCATATATGTACGGATTTAGGCAGTGATACTTTGTACAGCGTAATAGGTTTTGTTTGACTCAAGAGATCCTGTTTGGTATAAATAGAAGATATGATGGAAGGGCGTCGATTGTCGGGCGTCTTTTTTCATGATTTCTAAGCGCGGGAACCAGCGTCAATCGGTCTTTTCTATAGAGATTTTTTACTAACTAGCCAGGGTGGACAAGTTTGTTTTTAGTTCACATGCTAACAGAAATTAATGGAGGTGAGCACCTTGAAAAGTTTGGCTATCGTCATTTTATCATTAGTGTTTTTATTAACAGCATTTGACAGCGTCCAAATTGAAGAACGGTTAAATACGTTTGAAGAACAGCAAGAAGAATTGGCTGCTGTCGAAGAATTAGCAGAAGATGGAGCTGACCATCTAACGTCCGGTTTGGCTGATGAAGATATCGATTATCACCAGCTTAAGGAGGCTGCGCAAACAGCGGAGCATCTGTATGAGGCGTCAGAAGGAGCGTTTTCCGAAGAGTGGGGTCTTTATTTATCTTATCATTCATATGAAGAAGGAATCGATCCTTACCTGGCTTTCGAACTGCTTCGCATAGAAACAGGTGATAAGTTTGACCCGGACCTTGTTGGACCTGAAACTGTCCATGGACATGCATATGGATTAGGACAGTTTATGAAAAATACCGGGCCTTGGATTGCAGATAAAGCTGGACTTCCTTATGAAGACGACTTTTTATTTGATCCATATTATTCAATGAAGTTAACTGTCACTTATCTCGATTACCTTTATGAAGAATTCGGCAATTGGGACGAAGCATTAACTGCATATCATCGGGGAGTTGGCGGGATGGAACAATACGTGCAGGAAAATGGCACCGCTAGAAGCTGGTATGCCGAAGATATACAAGAGAATGCAAAAGAACAACAAGAGTTATTATCGAATAACTAAAAGAAGGACTCCGATTTTTTCGGAGTCCTTTTTAGTCGTCGACTTCGTCTTCAAATGGGGTGGCTTGATTGTACAATTCAAGTTGGCTACGAATGAGTGGTTCGCCAAGTTGGGGCTGAACGTAAGCATAAGTTCCATCCGGCAATTGTTCTCTCGCTTTTACATTATCTGAAAAGGCAAAGGTAAAGACGTCTTGTAATTTTTTCTTTGCTCTAGCATCATACACGGGAAAGAGGATTTCGACTCTTTTTTCCATGTTTCTGGTCATCCAGTCGGCAGAGGAGAGGAAGTATCGCTCCATTCCTCCTTGATAAAAATAAAAGATCCTACTATGTTCCAAAAAGCGGTCAATAATACTGCGGACCCGAATGTTTTCACTAATCTCTGGTATACCGGGCCGTAAGCAACAGATTCCCCTGATTAATAGATCAATTTTCACTCCTGCCCGACTAGCTTCATATAATTTGAGAATAATTGGCTTATCTGTTAATGAGTTCATTTTTGCTTGAATGTATCCATTTCCATGTTGGTGATGAGAAGTGATTTCTTCATCAATTAATTGCAGGAAATAGTCGCGTGTCTCAAAGGGAGTAGCCGCTATTTCATTCCATTGAGGTTTTTCACTGTAGCCGCTCAAGTAATTGAAAAAATGAGTAGCATCTTCGCCGAAGCTGCTTCTAGAGGTTAATAGTCCGATGTCTGTGTATTGTTTAGCTGTGGTTTCATTATAATTTCCGGTGCCAAGGTGAACGTAGCGTTGAATGCGTTCACCTTCTAGTCGAACAACGAGTGTAATTTTACTGTGGGTTTTTAAGCCGGTGAAGCCATAAATAACATGAACCCCAGATTTTTCAAGCATCCTTGCCCATTGAATGTTATTTTCTTCATCAAAGCGTGCTTTTAATTCGACCAAAACTGTAACCTGTTTGCCGTTCTCTGCTGCTTTTAACAGAGCGGCTATGATAGGGGAATCACCGCCAACTCGGTACAATGTTTGTTTGATTGCTAACACTTTGGGATCTTCTGCGGCTTGCTGAATGAAATCCACTACTGGTTGAAATGACTCATAAGGATGATGCAAAAGAATATCCTGGTGGTCAATCGCATCAAAAATGTCGTCCACCCAGAGAAGGTCAGCAGGCGGCTGAGGAATAAGTGCTTGGTTGGTAAGGTGTTCATATTCTGGACCAAGTTCTTTATAGAATTCAAACAAAAATGTTAAATCCAACGGACCTTTTAGTGTGTAAATATCGTTTTCATGAATTTCGAGCTCTTTCATTAAAAATCGTTCCACCCGATGGTCCATGAGACCTTGCTGAATTTCTAGTCTTACAGCTGCTCCCCATTTTCTTTTCTTGAGTTCTTTTTCAATTTCACGCAACAAGTCACGGGCTCCTTCTTCATGAAGAGAAAGATCTGCATTTCTTGTAATACGAAAAGGAGAAACTGAAAGCACTTTATAACCTGGAAACAATAAATCGATGCAATGCGAAATGACATCTTCGAGCAATACATAGGTTCTTTGTATTGGGTCGTCCTCTTTGATCTCAATGAAGCGGGAAAGAACACTTGGTACTTGAACAATAGCGAGAGTAGGTTCTCCTTTGGTGGTAAGGTCCTGTAACATAACAGCAAGATTAATGCTTTTACTTAACAGCATTGGAAATGGACGGTATGCATCAACGGCCATCGGGGTTAAGACGGGAAAAATATATTGCCTGAAATGTTTTTTTACGATGGCCTGTTCTTCGGAGGTCAGCTCTTCAATTGAATTAAACGTAATATATTCTTGCTTAAGAAGTGGCAGCATCGTTTCCGTATAAACAGTATCCTGGCGTTTAACCAATTTGCGGTTGATTTCGCTAATAGCTCGCAATTGCTGCTTTGGGGTTAACCCAGATTTGTTTTCTGGTTTGTTGAATCCAGCTTCTACCTGGTCTTTTAAACCTGCTACACGAACCATAAAGAATTCATCGAGGTTGGAACTAAAAATCGCTAAAAATTTAATCCGTTCTAAGAGTGGGTTTGATTCATCTAATGCTTCTTCAAGAACTCGTTCATTGAAAAATAACCAACTAAGCTCGCGGTTGTTATAATATTTAGGGTGATGCAGATCTGGAAGTTTCTTAATCTCATCTTTTTTCAAATGTTGCGCCCCCTCTACCTGCTCTGAATCCAGCTTTACCGTACATAACCAACTTTATCATCCATTTTATGTTATGGATTGGCTGATTGATGCGTCTAACCTTTAATAAATTCAAACATACAAGCCGTGCCCAGGGCTTTTTCTAGATGTTTCTTGTGTTTGTCACACGCTTGAATTTCAAAGTGGGGGTCACGGTCAGGGTCGTATTCAATTTGAAAATGCAGTGCCCCTTGTTTATTTATAATATTTACATTCGAAATGATACTTCTTCGTGTTAAATGAAGGCTATAACTTAATTTTAAAATAGCCCCAAGTTGTTCGTATTGGTTTAATTCTTGTGATGTAAAGAAGCCATTAAATTCTTGAGCGCGCTTTTTAAAGAGTTTCCGGGACTTAAATGAAGCGATCAAGGCCATAGCTGCCCGCTCGCGGTGGGAGACTCCGTCAATTGAGCGATGAAGTAATAAGTAAAAGGTATGGTCGCTGCTAGAGGATTCATCAATATATTCACCAAGATAAACTACCTTTGCACTCATTCGCAGTATTTCTCGGTTGTTTGCTGGCAAAGGGTTATTACCTGCATGCTCTGCAAGTTCATCATATAACATCAAACTGGTAATCAATACACTATTTGTCAGGCCAGCTGGTAAATCATACTCTCGTTCAAGTTGATAAAAACTTTCTTCGGAAACACTCGGAAAACAATCCATCTCTAAAGGTTTTAACAGTGTGTCAAAGAGCAGACCGTCTCTTAATCCTTTATTGCTTAATACAAATTGGGGAGCGGCTGTATATTGAACGAGTTCATTCAACAGAGCGACTGCAGGAACGATAATATCTGCTCTGTCTTTTGAAAGCCCATCAACTTCTAAACGTTTAACATAAGGGAGAGCAGCCAGGTACTTTAAGGTTTGATTGACACTTTCTGCTTCC
This sequence comes from Salsuginibacillus kocurii DSM 18087, assembly GCF_000377705.1. Classification (GTDB taxonomy): domain Bacteria; phylum Bacillota; class Bacilli; order Bacillales; family Marinococcaceae; genus Salsuginibacillus; species Salsuginibacillus kocurii. Next base: position 76,703 of record NZ_KB898628.1, read on the forward strand.
ATTGGGTATTGATGCAAATTAGATAAAGGGTATCCTTGCTGGCGTTGATGAATTAAAGCCATGTTTCGTGCACTGCCGCCAATGCCGGCTATAGGAACTTGGGCGTTTTTTAACCAAGGGAGTTTAGCAAACTGGTTCTGTACAAACGAACTAAGCTCGGCTAGGCGTTTATCGTTTGGTTCAGCCCCTTGAAAGAATAACCGTTCTAGCGTAAGGGCTCCAAAGTCAAAACTATAGGTGTGAAGGAGTTTGCGGTTTTTAAACAATGTAACCTCTGTGCTGCCGCCGCCAATATCAACAGTGATACCATCTGTAAGCGGGGTGGAGTTGATGACAGCTACATAGCCATAGTAGGCTTCTTGATGTCCAGAGAGAACTTCAAAGTCCATGCCGCTTTTTTCTTTAATAAATGATAATATTTGCTGCTGATTGGAGGCATGGCGCACAGCTGCAGTGGCTATGCCGCGAATGTTGGTTACTTGATGGTCTTCAATAATTTCATTAAAACGGACAATTGTTTGTTCAAGAGCGCGGAACCCTTCTTCAGTTAATTTGCGGTCTTGGTCAATAAAATTGCTTAATCTGGCGACATCTTTAACGTTATGTATTTGCCTGTACCCCCGTTTTTCATCAACTTGATGAATGACAAGTCGAATGGAGTTGGATCCCATGTCAATGACAGCAACTTTTTCTTTGCTATGGCGATTCATTGTACGAACACCTCGTTTTTTTACCTTATTTTAATTCCTCTACCTTTTACTGTAATGCTTTCCATTTTAGTCAACTGCCACGCTTTAAAAATAGCTGCTAAAAAGAACTAGGTTTTGTCGGAAAAATAACGCTACTTTTATCATACTTAAAGATGCTTAATCACTACAAGGATTAATACATTTACACGGAAGGGGAGGTCCGTTATAATAAATAAAGGCTAAATCGTAATGATTCTTATAAGTGGAGGATACCATGTTTACGGATAATAAGATTCCCGTAGTAGATATAAAAAACCTTTCTTTCCGATACGGAAACCAATATGTGTTAGAGGATGTCTCCATGCGTCTCGCTCCTGGTGCTTTTTTAGGCTTAGTGGGCCCGAATGGTTCAGGTAAATCGACGTTACTTAAAAGCCTGCTTGGCTTACAGCAGCCGCAAAAAGGGGAAATCCGCCTATTCGGAGAAAAAGTTGAGAAGTATAAAGGATGGGACCGGATTGGCTACGTTTCCCAAAAAGCGAATAGCTTTAATGCTGGTTTTCCAGCTACCGTTTTTGAGGTAGTATCCATGGGCCTCTTCGGAAAAAAGGGCTTGTTCCGCTTTTTAAACCGAAAGGATAAACAAAAGGTGAGAGAAGCCATCGAATGGGTGGGGATGACACCGTATGAAAAGCGTAATATTGGCGAGCTCTCGGGTGGACAACAGCAACGCGTATTTATTGCACGAGCCCTTGTTAGTGACCCAGAACTTTTAATTTTAGATGAACCTACCGTGGGGGTTGACGCAAAGTCTGTGCAGAACTTTTACACGATGCTTGAGGGGCTAAACAAAGAACATGGGCTGACGCTTCTGCTAGTGACTCATGATGTGGGAGCTATGACAAGACATGTAACAGATGTCGCTTGTTTGAATAAATTTCTTCACTTCCACGGTTCTTCGAAAGAATTTGAAGCGAATCAAGATTTGTCCGCTTTCTATGGCCATGATGTTCATTTACTGACGCACGAGCACGGAGGCCATGGTTCATGATAGAGGTATTTTTTCGATTTGAGTTTTTACAAAATGCTTTTTTTACAGGCATCATGATTGGATTTCTCGCCCCGTTGTTAGGGGTCTTTCTTGTGGTGAAACGAATGTCGCTGATCGCTGATGCGTTATCGCATGTAACCTTAACTGGTATTGCATTCAGCTTGCTTATGAGTAAGTATGTAACGGCGTTTGTGCTGGTAAACCCTCTATATATGGGGATTGCTTTTTCAGTGGGAGGCGCCCTTTTAATCGAGCAATTACGTCATGTATATACGTATTATAAAGAATTGGCTATTCCCATTATACTGTCAGGCGGTATTGGCCTGGGTGTGGTGTTTATTTCTCTAGCAGATGGCTTTAATACCGATTTATTTAATTATTTGTTTGGCAGTGTTATTGCTGTAACTCGTGTTGATCTTTGGACGATCCTTGGGATTACTGTTATTGTTACTACCTTTATTATTATTTTTTATAAAGAATTGTTCTTTTTGTCATTTGATGAAGAACAAGCAGCTGTAGCTGGACTGCCCAGACGGTGGCTTCACCTTATGTTTATTGTAATGGTAGCTCTTGTGATTGCAGCGTCGATGCGAATAGTCGGTATTCTGCTCGTCTCTGCCTTAATGTCGTTACCTGTGGCAGCAGCTATGCAATGGGCGAAAAGCTTTAAGCAAATGTTTATTTTCGCCATTTTAATTGGAGAAGGCGCGGTTGTTTTTGGCTTAATTTCAGCTTATCATCTGGATTTGGCTCCTGGGGGAACCATAGTTATGCTCGCAGTGGGTATTTTAATTTTATCTATATCTGTTAGGAAGTTAAGGGACGGAACGGTCGTAAGCTTGCGTTCTATTCGGCGGCCGGCTTAATGGAAAAGCTTTTATTAATTGGTACATTTCTAGTAAAATAGGTTATGTAATGAATGGAGAGCGCCTGTAATGGAGTTTTTAGAAGCATTAACGTTCATTGAAAGAGGAGTTGTAGCTGGTGTTTTAATTGGCATTATTGCTCCTTTAATTGGTTCATTTCTTGTGGTGCGCCGTGTTTCCGTTATATCTGAATCGTTATCACACGTAACCTTAACCGGCATTTCTGCAGCTGTGCTTTTATCACAAACACTAATGTGGGTGGAAGGTTTGAACCCCTTATATTTTGGTGCGCTGTTTGCGTTAGTCGGATCATTGTTAATTGAGAAATTACGGCAAGAGTATCATCACTTTCAAGAGCTGGCCATCCCAATTATCCTTTCAGCCGGCATCGGTTTAAGTGCAGTGTTTATTAGTATGGCTGAAAGTGGTTATAACGAATGGTTTTCGTATTTGTTTGGGAGTATTGTTTCGGTGACCCTGTCGGATTTGTATTTTATCTTAATTACTAGCGGTGTGGTTTTGACCATTGTCATACTAATGTATAAAGAGCTGCTTGCTGTTTCCTTTGACCAGGAATTTGCCAAAGTGACCGGAATATCTGTTCGGAGTATTAATTTTCTTTTTTCCGTGCTAGTCGCCTTAGTTATTGCCCTGTCGATGCAAGTAGTAGGGATTTTGCTTGTTGGTGCGTTAATAACACTGCCAGTGGCAGCAGCTATTCGAATTGGAGCCAGTTTCCGGTCAATTATCATTTATTCGATAATTTTTGGTGAGCTTGCCGTATTGCTTGGCGTTTATTTCTCTTACCATTTAAATATAGCAACAGGCGGCACGATCGTCATGACAGCCATAACCATATTGTTTGTAGTGTCTTTAGGCAAGCGTCTTTGGCAGTGGACTACGGCAGCATAATGAGGTGACAGTATATGAATGTAGAGGAAGCTCTTGAGCGGATGAAAGAGAAAGGCTATAAACACACAACGAAGCGCCAAGAAATCTTGGAATTATTTGCGCGTGATTCACGGTATATTTCCGCCAAAGAAGTGCTCGATTATATGCAGAGTCGTTATTCCGGATTGAGTTTTGACACAGTGTATCGTAATTTATCTATATTTAGCGACATTGATATTCTCGAGATGACTGAACTTGAAGGGGAGAAGCGCTTTCGGCTTAGCTGTGCAACCCCTCACCACCATCACCATATGATTTGTATGTCATGTGGGCGGACAAAGCATGTCCATGCTTGTCCGATGGATACCCTTGACCCGGTAAAAGAGGAGTTTGAGATTACCGATCATAAATTTGAAATTTATGGGTATTGCCAAGAATGTAAAACAACACCTGTTAATTAACGTCAGAAAGCTAAAATAAGCGAGGGTGGCATAAACGTCATTGCCCCCGCTTATTTTAGCTTTTTTTGCGTTTAGGTATGATTTTTAATGGCTTGCATACACTAGGAAGGTGACAAAATCGTTATCCTGTCATAGTTGTGAGGATATCCGCTTTTATTTGCTTTAACCGTTCTTCTGCTTCCTCCTGAGGAATAAAGCTTTTTAACAAAAACGTCAGTGTAGGATCTTTTTTCCAGTCTGAAATTAATTCTTCATAAACATATGGTTTTGTAGCACGGAGCAAAGACGTGATTTCTTGAAGAGGAATATAGGATGGGTCCTCTAACCTGAGCAATTCTTGAAAATAAGTATAGTATTGCTCCTGATAGCGAGGATTATCTGGCAGGCAGTATATCATCATTTCAAACATTTGGATGTGCCGGAGCACTTGCTCTTCTGACTTTTGCACGGTGGATCCGCCCCTTTTTTATTTTCTTATTTGGACAACTGTTATTTACTATGCGTTTTATTATACGGAGCATTTCCTTCAGAGCGGTTCGAATGATGTCGGAGCCTTAAGAGTTTTTCTCGTTTGTTTTCGACAGCTTCAAAAAACGGGGTTGAAAGAGAATAGAGCTACTACATAAGCATAAAAAAACTTAGGAAATCACCATGACTTCCTAAGCTTTCTCGGTTGTATAGACCGGATGGCTTTCGACCCACTCATCGACCCATTCTTTAGCTTCATTCCAGTTATTCACCCTGATAACCTTTTCTGGAAGATCGCCTCGGTTATAAGGTGTATCCAATAATATCACTGGAATTTGACAGTGGTTTGATATATTAATGGCATTATCATATTTGTCTTCAAAATAAATATCAAGGCAGTGGTTATCAATCGTAGTTAATTTATCGTGTTGTCCAATCAGTTCAATGTGTTCATAAGGGATGGCGTTATGGTCAAACCATTTGGTGGTTGTTGGCTGCAAATGGTTGCCGCGGGCGCTTATATAGGTCATCCGGTGTTGGTGACTCCATGCTTTTATCGCCTCATAAGCACCTTGAGCCATCGCTGCTTCTTTATAAATAGTGTCTTCATGAGCCACCATCCATTCCCAAAACATGGCCTCTGATATGCCTAGTACTTTGGTTAAATCATACGTGGTAATATCCTCAAGAGTGATATTCGTTTGAAAATGATGATTTAAATATGGGACAAATGTGGCAGGGTCTGTTACTGTCCCATCTATATCAAAACCAAAATGAAGCTGCTTTTGCTCTTTTGTCATAATCATCCTCCTCACCATAATTATCATAGCATAAATCCTCTTTGCCTTAAACGAATTGCCAATCATTACACGGCTAAGGTATCGCTGCACTGCACAAGATAAAAATGCTCTTCACTATTGGAGGGCAGGAGGTGGAATTTTGATGAGAGATGAAGAGAAGTTCGAGGAAGAATTTAACGAACGTGAGCCGATAGAAGAAAAATGGCCGGATTATACGCAGGAAACGGCTGCAGAAGTAGCTTCGCCAGGGGTTGGGAGCAGAGAAAACATTAGTGAACCGGAACGAGAAGAAACTGAACAGCGAACAACTATGGAAAGCAACGTTAATAACGACAGCTTAGGGAAAGGAATCGGGATTACCTCTATAGTTCTCGCGATTTGTTCTTTATTCTTCTTGCCGGTCGTATTAGGTGGTCTAGCCATTTTAGGTGGTTTCTTTGCAAGAGCTCAAGGAGCTTCAACTTCTGGTTATTGGGCGATGGGTATCGGTGCCTTCTCTATCATTGTTGCCTTGTTTTTCGGTCCGTTCATGTAACAAGATTCCTCTAACCACATGAGGAAACCCCCTTGTGTTCAATACAAGGGGGTTTTTATACGTTTGCTTAGGAAGTTGGAGTGGAAGCAGATTCTTCTTCAGCTTGTTTTTTATAATGCTCTTCGGCTATTTTGTCGACTTCTTTTTTCAATTCTTCGACCATCGTCTCTTCAGGGACTTTTCTTATAATTTCACCATGCCTGAATAAGAGACCTTCGCCTCGGGCTCCGGCAATTCCAATATCAGCTTCTCTTGCTTCTCCCGGTCCATTTACTGCACATCCCAGAACTGCCACTTTGATTGGTGCTTTTATGTTAGCAATATATTCTTCGACATCATTGGCGATACTAATAAGGTCGATTTCAATTCGCCCGCAGGTTGGGCACGCTATTAGCGTGGCTGCATTAGAAGCAAGGCCAAAGGATTTAAGCAGTTCACGTCCTACTTTAACTTCTTCTACAGGATCGGTACTTAACGAAATACGTAACGTATTTCCAATTCCCTTATGGAGAATCGTACCTAAACCAGCAGAACTTTTAACGGTGCCGGCAAATTTTGTTCCTGATTCAGTAATTCCTAAATGAAGAGGGTAATCAAAGGCCTGGGCGGCTTTTTCATATGCTTCAATGGCTAAGTGAACGTCCGAAGCTTTCATGGAGACGATAATGTCATGAAAGTCCAGCTCCTCAAGAATGCTAATATGATGTAACGCACTTTCAACCATGCCATCAGCTGTTGGATACCCATATTTATCTAAAATACGTTTTTCTAATGAGCCAGCATTTACACCTATGCGAATCGGGATATTTTTTTCTTTGGCAGCTTCTACTACTGCTTCTACTTTCCAGCGTTTTCCAATGTTCCCTGGGTTGATCCGAATCTTATCTGCGCCGCCTTCAATGGCTTTCAATGCCATTTTGTAATCAAAATGAATATCCACTACGAGAGGGATGTTAATTTGGCTTTTAATATGAGGAATGGCTTCGGCGTCTTTCATTTCTGGGCATGCAACCCGCACGATTTGACAGCCAGCTTCTTCTAGCCGGTGGATTTCTTTAACCGTTTCTTCTATGTCATGCGTTTTTGTGGTCGTCATACTCTGAACGACAACCTCGTCATTTCCCCCGATAACGAGATTACCGACTCGTACCGGTCGAGTGTTGGTCCGGTGAGTCAATTCAGTCATCTGTTCATCCGCCCCTTTATTCTCTTGATGTGGAGAGCTCTCCACAATTTCTGCATTGTTAAAACACTTAGTCTAGTACATTGTAGCAACGTTCGACATCAATAAGCAAGCGCTTTGGGTTAGTTTGTTCCTTCATCCGAACTTTGATAGTGTGGAAAGAGATACGTACGACCACTTATAACTTCATGTACGGATGTCCCTTCGTTTAAGGACATAAAGTCTTCTTTTACATCTTCAATCGATTTGTCTACTGGTTGGTCGTGTATGGATTCTACGACCGTAAGCACTGTATCGCCGGGTTCAACGAGCACCTCTTTATAGGGCGGTGTCTGTTCTTCTTCACTGTCTCTATGTACCTCGGGTTCGCTTGGGTCATCCAGCTCTTCTTCTTCATGCTCTACTGGTTCTTCCGAATGAGTGGGAAGTGTCCCCAAGGTTATGTCATACGCGACAGCAGCGACGATTGTTATGCAAAATAAAAGAAACCACCATTTTTTCAAGGACAACCCCTCCTCTCAGCCATGTGTATGCATGAAAAGCAAGAGTTATGCATTTTATCCGTAATTTTTTACAATAATTCATAGAACGTTTCATTTATTTCTCTTCTAATAAATGGTTAAATATGATACATAATAAAAGAGAAAGTGGTTAACAAAGGAGAATCGATATGAAATTACGAAAAAGTTGGTTTGTTACCTTGTCTTTTGCCATGGTATTTTCACTGGGACTAACTCAGCCTGCTCAAGGTGTTGCTGAGCCAGGAGATGTTATCTATACATTAGGGGAGGATCTTGACTCTACTCAGCGTTCTAATTTACTTAATGAAATGGGTGGAGATGAAGAATCTCACATTGTGGAAGTGAGCAATGAAGAGGAGCATGAAGCGCTAGGTGCTTATGTCAGTGCGGAGCAGATCGGTTCAAATGCTATTTCTTCTTCAAGAATCACAATTGAAGAAGAAGGTGAAGGCATAAACGTAGAGACACACAATATCAATTGGGTCTCTGAAGGCATGTATGCCAATGCGTTAATAACCGCCGGAGTTCAAGATGCTGAAGTATATGTAACCGCGCCATTCGAAGTCTCGGGGACAGGGGCTCTTACAGGTTTGTTGAAAGCGTATGAAGCAGAAGCGGATATGGAAATTACGGAAGAACAAAAACAGGTGGCCAACGAAGAGATGGTACGGACCGCAGAGCTTGCGGATGAAGTGGGAGAAGAGGATGCTACTGAACTGATCACCCGTATCAAAGAACACCTGGATGATGAGTCCATTGAAACAGAAGAAGACCTTCGCGACCTGATTGATCAAATAGCTGCAGAGCTGGGTATTGAGCTAAGTGAAGAAAACCGGGAGCAGCTCGTTTCTTTGTTTGACCGGATGAAAGACTTAGACATTGACTGGAACCAAGTCCAAAACCAACTAAACCAATTACGCGATAATTTTGATGATTGGGTTGATTCTGGTGAAGCTGAGAACTTCTTTTCAAATCTTATGGATTTCTTAAATGAATTAATTGACACGGTACAGGGCTGGTTCACCACGGAACAATCATAACAGCTAACACATCAGCCGCGTTATGAATGTTTTTCCTAACAAATGCACAAAGGCTTTGGCGGAATCAGGCTATCGTTCAAGAAACAGTAAAAAAGAGTTGCCCATCTTGGGGGCAGCTCTTTTTTAAAGATAAATGTTTTTTTTTATCAAGTTTCTTGTGACTACTCCAACTAGTGAAACCTGTTCAACGCCCAGGGCGTACACTAACTAGTCACCATCTTCTCCTTCGTGACCAAGTGGGGTTCTCGTGGTAAGATGGGGGATAAGGAAGACGTAATGAAAGGAGAGAAAGGTGATGGCTTGGCTTGATATAAGTAGCTTCGGCTTTCTGGTTATATTTTTGGCGACAACTTTTTTGATTGGCGAACTGCTTGTGAAATCCAAAGGGATATTTGGAGCAATTGGAATTCTCTTGATGGCGTTTTATTTTGGACATCACATTGATGGAGTATCAGGGTTATGGGTCATTATTTTATATGTGGCCGGACTTGCTTTAATTATATTTGATGGAAAAGTAATAAGTGATGGAACAGTAGCTATTTTTGGTATCGTTTTGATGATTATTGGTGTTGCTGTTCCCACACCAGATATGGTTTATGGTCTGCTTGTCACTATGGGCATCATTCTTGGTGGTTTTTCGGCCGCTTTGTTTTTAAAAGTGTTTCCGCGTCGTGAGCTTTGGACGAAAATCACGTTGCGTGATCGTTTAAGTGGTGAAGAAGGCTACAACTCGATCAATGAAAAGTATCATGAATTAGTAGGCAAAGAAGGAAAGGCGATTACCGATTTTCGTCCTACCGGCACTATTGAAATCGAAGGAGAAGCATACAGTGCAACCAGCGGTGGTCAGTGGTTGAAAAGCGGTACAAAAGTTACGGTGGATAATGTAGACGGGACGCGAATTGTAGTGCGCCAAAAAGCGGGAGAAACAGAATCTAATGAATAGTAAAAGAGGCTGCCACAAAGACTCATTTTGTGGCAGCCTCTTAATTATAATAGGCAAGATGCAACGGCAACTGTTTATGCAGATTTTGAGGATTTCGGGCGTGGCAGTTTTTTAAATACGAGGGCCAGCATAACTATAGCCACAGACCAATAAATAGTAAACCCAAATGGCACTGCTGGAAAGATAGCATCTAAGAGTGCTATGAAGGTGGTTGGCAATGTAACAGCATAAGCGCTCATGACCCAGATATGTTTATACGTTAACTTGATCTGTATTCTTTTTTTCAGGATTAAACCGAATAGGGACAGGGCCGTTATACCTATAAACTTCATCGCCGTAGTAAATACATACATTAAGATCAATACTAATGGCAAGAAGATCGGCAGCAGGTCATTAAACGTTTCTACAAACATAGTCAAATCATCATCGGAGAGTGTTACTTCACCGAACTGGTCATATGTATAGCTTTGCACTTCACTGCCTTCTACTAGCAGAGCTTCGTTTTCCAGTGAGGCCAGGGCGGAACCTTTATCGATTAACGTTTCACGATCAATTTCTCCTGACGGGTCAAAATAAAAAGTGCCTTCTGATGTTTCTAGTTCAATTGGTACTTCCTGATCGGAATGGAGTTCGCCGTTTTCAATAGTAAAAGCAGGCAGGTCGTGATTCACCACTTCCTCAGCTTGGCTTAAAGTAGACAACGTAGAAGATGCTAACATCCAACCTGCTGGAATACTAGTTATTAACATAAGAACGAAAACGTAGCGTATAGTTTTACCAATCCCTTGAAACCTTAATTGAGAAATAAATGCCGGGTTGTACATGCTTTTTACAAACTGTTTAAATACGCTCAATAAACGCACATCCTTTATTATCCCTGATACTGAAACCAAAACTTGATAAAAAACATGTTTTTATTGTAAGGGGAAGAACCTTCTAACTACAAGCTGTCCTTATATCGTCATACTAAATTCTCGCCTTATAGTCATAAAATCTTCACATAGTAGGAGAAGGGAGCAATTAGAGCCTCAGCATATTTTATCGAGGGTTTATAAAAAATCTTAATAAAATCTTTACAATTCATTAAAGGTGGCTCAATATTGTGCGCGTAAGCTGAAATAGGTTTATAAAGATACTGTACATCTTGGGGGAGGAGCATCCATGGAGACACAGGAGATTCTATTTACATTTCTCGGGGGCCTGGGCATCTTTTTATTTGGGATTAAATTTATGGGTGATGGTTTACAAAAAGTTGCTGGCGACCGCCTGCGGGAGATTTTGGACAAGTTTACTAGCAACCCAGTAATGGGGGTTCTAGCTGGTATTTTTGTAACGGTGCTTTTACAGACAAGTACCGGAACAACCGTGTTGACCATCGGCTTAGTTAATGCCGGATTTATGTCATTAGCACAGGCCATCGGTGTTATTATGGGGGCAAATGTTGGAACTACTGTCACAGCATTTATTATCGGGATTGATATAGCAGAGTATGCCCTTCCTATTATTTTCCTTGGAACAACCTTGATTTTTTTCTTTAGACATAAGAAAACAAATAACTATGGACAAGTACTGTTTGGCTTCGGTGCTTTATTTTATGGCTTAACTTTGATGGGTGAAGGGGTAAGCCCTTTACGAGAAGTGCAGGCCTTTGAAGATTTAACAGTTAGTATGAGCGAAAATCCAATTCTCGGCGTTATAATCGGAGCCGTATTTACTGTCAGTGTGCAAAGTTCGACGGCAGCTATTGGGTTGTTACAGCAATTATACGGGCAAGGTGCGATGGATTTAGCAGCAGCTTTGCCGGTTTTATTTGGTGATAATATCGGTACAACTATTACCGCAGTGCTCGCCTCTATCGGTGCTTCAATTGCAGCTAAACGAGCAGCATTAAGCCATGTTATTTTTAACCTGGTCGGTGCCACGATTATTTTAATAGTCCTTGTGCCTTATACGAACCTGATGGCTTATTTTCAGGAGACTTTGAACTTGAACCCAGAGATGACTATTGCGTTTGCCCATGGGATATTTAACGTGTCCAATACAATTATTCAATTGCCATTTGTAGCTTTGCTTGCGATTGTCGTTACGACGCTTATACCAGGTAAAGAAGTGGAGATTGAGTATAAACCTAGACATCTTGATCCTTCGTTTATTCAACGCTCGCCGGCGATTGCGCTTGGGCAGGCACGCTCAGAAACACTCCGGATGACGGAGTTCGCAGAAAAAGGCTTAATCGAAGCTCAGCAATATTTAAAAACAAACCAAAAACGACATGCAGAATTAACGATACAGTTTGAAGAAGCCATTAATAACTTAGACCGAAAGATTACCGAATACTTGATGATGATCTCTGAGCGCTCACTTTCTGATGAAAATTCACAGCTTCATTCGATGCTCATGAATACGGTGCGTGATGTTGAACGGATCGGGGATCATATGGAAAACGTAATCGAACTTGTCGATTACCAGCTGACTAATAAAGTTACACTTTCTGAAGAAGCTGTGGCTGATTTGGAAGAAATGTTTGAATTAACCTTGCAAACGATGAAAGATGCAGTCAGCTCCTTTGAAAACAGTGACATCGAAGCAGCTAAAGAAGTGGTGCGTCAAGAAGAAGAAATTGACCGCTTGGAAAGAAAGCTTCGTAAAAAGCATATTCTTCGTATTAATGAAAGCCGTTGTTCCGGTTCGGCAGGAATTATATTTGTAGATATTGTAAGTAACTTGGAACGTGTAGGTGACCACGCCGTAAATATTGCAGAAGCAGTTTTACAAGAAACAGAGTAAGGGAAAAGCAGAGCCGTCGGTCGTTTTTAAAAACAACGGCCGATGGCTTTATGGCTCATAGCCGTATTTTTAGAATTTGTAATTGGTGGGGGAGCTATGCTACTACTTATATTAGCTTTGATATGTTACGGTTTAGCTTGGGTAGGATTAATCTACCCTTTATTCCCTAGTGTTCTCTTCTACGTCGGCGCGCTCATATTTGGGGTGACGTATTTGGGCTGGGGCGAAGTAGGTATAGGATTTTGGCTGATTCAATTCGTTATTCTTTTATTGCTTCTTATTGTTGATTATTTAACAAGTATGCTTGGCATTGAAAGAAGTGGCGGTTCAAAATGGGCAGTGTGGGGAAGCTTACTTGGCTTAATCATAGGTCCTTTTGTTCTTCCCGTCTTCGGCATTGTAATTGGGGTAGTGATTGGAGCTATACTAGGAGAGATTATTGGCGGTGCTAGAACGTTTCGTCATTTATTATCGATTGGTTCTGCTTCATTACTTGGGTTTTTAGCTGGTGTAGTCGTAAAAGGAATGGCTTTATTAGGTGGTTTGATTTACTTTTTTATTGTGCTTTAATTCAGCCCTGAAACCATAGGAAGAGTTTGAATCATATTTTTTGAAATTAATTTTGGTCAAGTGATTGACAGAATAAGCAACTGGTGCTATTATAATTTTCGTTGCTTAAAACACAGGCGATTGACTTGAAAATGGCGGCGTAGCTCAGCTGGCTAGAGCGTACGGTTCATACCCGTAAGGTCGGGAGTTCGATTCTCTCCGCCGCTACCATTTCATCTGGCGGTTGTGGCGAAGTGGTTAACGCACCGGATTGTGGCTCCGGCATTCGTGGGTTCGAGCCCCATCAACCGCCCCATACATTGGACCCTTAGCTCAGTTGGTCAGAGCAGACGGCTCATAACCGTCTGGTCGCAGGTTCGAGTCCTGCAGGGTCCACCATTTATACACCTGAATGAGCTGGAGGAATACCCAAGTCCGGCTGAAGGGGACGGTCTCGAAAACCGTTAGGAGCTTCGCGGCTCGCGAGGGTTCGAATCCCTCTTCCTCCGCCATTGACATATACTAGCAAAGATTTTATATATCACTTTTGTAATAGGTAACATACATAACTCGTTTTAGTCCTCTCTAGGTAGCTAGAGGGGGCTTTTTGTTTGGCAGGTGGATCGATTGGCTGCTCTTCAGATCGATGGATGATAAGTCTCTGGGTGGGAAAAGTATAGGGAGAAGAAAGGAGGTTGAAGCGTGATTTACAGTGTGGCCGAACTAACAGAAGAGCAATATGAGCAGATTAAAGAGCTAGAACATGAGATTGGCGTTGTTTTAATCGCTTATGAACCTGATAAAGCAGAAGGAATTGCTATTCAAAATATAGAAGAATAAGTTGGAACCTGTGTTTAGTGTTTGTTGATGTGAAGGCTCTGTTAACGGCCAGGGTTGATTTTTAAAGTAGTGAGCAGTGAGGCGGAAGGGACGAGACGCCTGTAGCGAACAGCAACCACAACGTTTAACAGAGCCAACGTGAAAAAAGAGTTATTTTTATTTACAGGTTTGAAAAAATGAGGAGAGGGAAAAGACATAATGGTAGCGTAACAATGGCTGATTCATTATTGTTGAAAAGTATTCATAACTTTGGTAAGTTATTCAATGAAATGGTTATGAGTATAAAAGTCCGTTTCATTGTTCGTAGCACTCCATGAATGCACAACAAGACACTATTTTACATTAAACAAGGAGGCGTTTTTTATGGCTAATTATGAACTACCAGAACTTCCTTACGCAGCAAACGCATTAGAACCACACATTGATGAAGAAACGATGAATATTCATCATGGGAAGCACCATAATACTTACGTGACTAAGCTGAATGCAGCGCTTGAAGGCCACGATGAGCTAGCTTCAAAATCTGTTGAAGAGTTGATCAGTGATTTGGATAAAGTTCCTGAAAATATCCGTACAGCTGTGCGCAACAACGGTGGCGGTCATGCTAACCACAAGTTGTTCTGGACTATTTTAAGCCCAGAAGGCGGCGGTGAGCCAACTGGTGAGGTAGCCGATGCAATTAATAGTAAATTTGGAAGCTTTGAAAAGTTTCAGGAAGAATTTAAAAACACTGCTCTTGCCCGTTTTGGTTCAGGCTGGGCTTGGCTCGTTGTAAATAACGGCAACCTTGAGATTCAGGACACCCTCAATCAAGACTCTCCACTTTCTGAAGGGAAAACGCCAATTCTTGGTGTTGATGTGTGGGAGCACGCGTATTACCTTAAATACCAAAACCGTCGTCCAGAATATGTAGACGCATTCTGGAACGTAGTAAACTGGGAAGAAGTGAACCGTCGTTTTAACGAAGCAAAATAAACTTGAATGGGTAAACACCATTTTGTAGAGCTGATGCTTTTGGCGTCAGCTCTTTTTTATGCTTATAGACAAACTAGTCACGCTCGCAGGTTTGAAAGCTTAAATAGTTGCGTGATGACAAAATGAAATAAGGATGGAAGAACAGGTCAACTGGCATATTTAAAGTTGGTAAAAGTTGTGCTAAAATAACGTTGCTCAAGAAATGGATATAGGAAATAATGGGGATGAGGAAAGCATTATGGGGAAACAAACAAAAAAAGCACTGCCTGCTATGCGACTGAATGTATTATTTTTCGTAGTATTTTTACTTTTTTTAACATTGATACTTAGACTCGGATATATTCAAATTGTTGAAGGAGAGGAGTATCAAGAAGAACTGCAAGCTACACAACAGGCTTCAGCCCAAATTGACGCCCCTCGTGGACTAATGTATGACCGGCATGGCAATGTAGTTGTTAATAATGATCTTGTTCTTTCTTTAACGTATACAAATACACCGAATAACGAGAAAGAGCGTTTAAAAGTAAGTGAACAGTTAACAAAGTATATAGAAGTCACTGAAGATGATATAGATAACATTACTGAAAGAGAATTGAAAGATTACTGGCTGCAAACTCGTGAAGATGAAGCGGCTTCTCTCATAGACCAAGAAGATATCGAAGAGTTGGAGGAAGAGGACGATCTCATTTATGAACGGCAGCTTGACCGTGTTACCGAAGAACATTTAGCTGATATTGATGATGAAGAAATGGAAACTGTGGCTCTATGGCGGCAAACGCTGGGAGGATATAACCATGCCCCACACCGGGTCACGAGTGTTGAGACAGAGGAGGCTCATGCTATTAGTGAAGATCTTGAAAACCTCCCTAATGTAGATCTGTTACGTGATGCAGAACGGTCGTACCCTTATGGTGATACATTTCCGACCTTTTTTGGCGGCACAGGATCAATTCCACGTGAAAGTATTAATGAATACATGGCGAGAGGCTATGAACGTTCAGATATCATTGGGACTACTTTCCTTGAAAGCCAATATGAAAATGTATTAAGGGGAGAAAAAGGCCTGCGAGAGACAGTGCTTGGAGACACGGGGCCTACCGTGAATGAAACGCCTGGAAGCAGAGGAAATGATTTGGTATTAAGTATCGATATGGCTTTGCAACAAGAAGTAGAAAGTATTATTCGTGAAGAAGTGGAAGCATCGCCGGGGGCGTTCTTGGCTGAAGAAGAAGCATATGTCGTATTAATGGACCCATCCACAGGAGAAATATTAAGCATGGCTGGATACGATGAGCATTTAGGGACAGTCTCCAGTTCATTTGAAATGGGTTCTTCCATCAAAGCGGCTACAATGTTAGCAGGCTTTTCATCAGGTGTAATTGATCACGGAACCATTATCAATGATACGCCGATCGATTTGCCAGGCACTCCTCCTATTAGTTCCTGGCGCAGCTTCGGACCAATTAATGATATAAAGGCCCTTGAAGTTTCATCAAATATTTATATGGCAGAAATCGCGATGCGTCTTTCCGGGTTCCAAGGAGGCACAAACTGGGGAGATTATCCCAGTGCTTACCAAACATTACGAAACTACTACCATGAATTTGGATTAGGGATTGATACAGGTATAGATCTGCCATCTGAAACAACTGGGATTGACGGTGGGGTTGCCGACCCAGGAAATTTACTCTTTATGAGCTTTGGTCAGTTTGATACCTATACGCCGCTGCAATTGGCGCAATATATTGCAACGATTGCTAACGACGGTTACCGAATGCAGCCGCAATTAGTTAAGCAAATTCGTGAGCCAAGTATTGGAGATGATGATTTGGGGGCAGTGATTACACAAAATACACCTCAGGTGATGAATCGAATTAGTGCAAGCGATGCTGATATAAACCGGGTTCAGGAAGGACTTCGCCACGTGGTGGAAGGTTCAGAAGGTACAGCAGTTGCAGATTTTGAAGGTACGCAATATACACTGGCCGCTAAAACTGGAACAGCCCAAGTTTCGGTTAACGGCCAAAACGGGAACAATCAGACGCTTGTAGGTTACGCTCCATATGAAGACCCAGAGGTGGCTTTCGCTGTTGTAGTGCCAAATGCTCGTATCCAAGACCAAGGTGGAAGATCAGGTATTGCAAATTCAATTGCTCGTCGGATTCTCGATGGATTTTTTGAAGTGCAGGAAGAGCGTCCTGACCCAGAAGAAGCGAGTGAGGGTACGACACAAGATGAATATCAAGACGGGGCTGAAGAGCTTGAAGAATAATTTTCTCAACACTCTTTAACACAGACGAAAATTAGCAAGCGAAAAAGAGGAGCTGTCCCAACTGGGGCCAGCTCCTCTTTTTTACTTACTCGTGGCCAAGTAAGTGCTCGACAATTTCATCTTTTTCCATGGTACTCTCAAATTCATAAGTGCCTGTCTGGATAGCTCCATCAGCCTCTTTCTCAGCAATTAATGATTGCAGAGCGTTTTGGTCGTCAACAATATCTGCTTGATGGAGACGTTGGGTGATGTCAGAAGAGCTCATTCCACTTTCAACTATTAAATGATACCTATAGATTGCTTCTTCTTGTTCCGAAGTTTCTTCTTTCTCGGCGGTCTTTGCTTCTTGTAAGTTGTTTAGTTCCTCGTGCTCTATAACAGCATACCCTTCATTTTCCAACCGATCTCTCATTTCTTTCAACGATAATGAGGGTTGGTCGCCTGAGTCACTCACCGTCTCATCTACATCCTCTATCCAGATAAGTGAATATAGAATAAGGAAGATGGCAGCCACTAATAAACCTGAAGCCACACCGCGCAGCCAGCCTTGCATATAGTGTCACATCCTTATGTAATGGGGTACTATGTTAGGGTAACCTTGCTAGAAAATGTCTGACCTCATCAGGGGTAAGCTCCATTTCTGTTGCAATTTCTTCCACTGAATATCCGGCGCGGAACCAACTGATCACTTCTTCTTGTAATTGATCACTTGTAAACTGAGTTGAGCCAACTTGTAAAGTGGTTTCATGCAGCAATTCTTCCTCTAACACGTTCAGCTTTTTTTTCAGTTGATACACTTCTGCCATCATAGTCATTGAAAGTTGTTCAACATCTTCCTTGGCACTTGTTTCTTTTTTGGTCACCAAAAAAGAAAGAGCAAATAAACATGTGCTTATTATTAGAAATGATAAAATCAACCATTCCAATTTACCAATCCCTCCTCACTTACGAACTCATTATACAATGTTCATGTAAAAGAACGAAACCAAATTATTCCGTATAGTGGTTAAGCGAGCTTTTAGTTGAGGGCTTCATGCTTCAAAACTGTCTTGCCTTCTAGAGGATACAAGTTATGAATACCGCGCTCTTACATAAGAAAATAGTAGAGAATCGAGTTTTTCTAAAAGATTTTATAACTCTTTCTTGATTCAAGTCCATCGGTTTGCTATTATGAGTTAGTATGAATGAGAACGATGATTGGAGGGAATCCATTATGCGTGTACAAGTTACACTTGCGTGCACTGAATCTGGTGACCGTAATTACATTTCTACAAAAAATAAGCGAACAAACCCGGAACGTATTGAAATGAAAAAATTCAGTCCTCGTTTGAATCGCCATACTGTGCATCGTGAGACGAAGTAAGCAGACGGATTTATTCCGCTGCTTCTTTTTTTTGGCAAAGTTGTTGGGCCGATAAAAGGAAGGGGACTAAATCAAACAGTGAGCTTGTGAGAATTGAGTACACGGTTTAAATCTTCAGTGCGGGATTTCACGGTGCGGAGAAGGTGTTTCCATGTTATCCTTAGATTTTAGAGTGTAGCCCTTTTCTTCTTAATCAATTGCAGAACATGATAGAGTGAGTAAAATGATTGCAGCACTGAAAGCAAAAAGGTGGGAAATGCAGTGGTTGAAAAGAGTGAAATTAGAAGACGCGTGAGTCAAAGCTTTAAAAATATGGATGAGGCCGTATACTTACGTTCGAGCGCAGCACTTCATAAGCATTTAAAAAGCTCTGAGCTTTGGGAGCGTGCTCAAGTTATTGGTATTACAGTTGCTACGAATCAGGAGGTTGCAACGATGCCGCTGATCTTATCTGCTTTACAAGAAGGTAAGCGTGTAGCCTTGCCGGCTGTTGATAAAGGCGGACATATGCTTCATTTTTATTTTATTGATGATCTAACTGATATTCAAACCGGCTTTGCAGGCATAAAAGAACCAAGAAGAGCAAACGAAAAACAAGTGAATTCGGATGACATTGATTTATTAATTGTGCCAGGTTTTGCTTTTACGAATGACGGCTACCGTATTGGGTATGGCGGCGGTTATTATGATCGGTTTTTAGCAAACTGGAATGGTATAACCTGTTCGTTTGTTTTTCCCTTTCAAACCAATATTGCATTCCCAGTAGAAGAACACGACATACCGGTTCAGTATCTTGTTTGTGAAGATGGACTCCGAAAATGTTAATGTTACTTCTATTTATCGTGTGTATTATCGGAATTGCAAGTTATAAAAAGTGGCTCAGTCCAACCGGTGCAGCAGCAGCATTTATTGTTGGCTTAGTTATCGCCCTCGCTTTTTCATGGCCAGGCCTTATCATATTAGGTGCTTTTTTTGTTTCCTCTTCATTGGTAAGTAAATTGAAGAAAAAGGGGGAAGAGGAAACAGTAAAAGATGATAGTACCCGCACGGCCAGGCAAGTATTTGCAAATGGCGGAGTAGCAGCGAGTGCGGCTTTAGTCTATATCGTGTTCCCCGATTTTATTTGGTTTGCTGCATTTATTGCATCGTTAGCAGCGGCAACAAGTGATACGTGGGCTTCGGAGTTTGGCCGGATATTTGGTGGTAAGCCGAGACATCTTCTCACCTTTAAGCTGCAGCCTAAAGGAACGTCAGGAGCTATTTCATGGCCAGGGACTGTAGCAGCTTTAGGCGGAGCACTATTTGTAACGGGTACGGCTTATTTAATTGTTGGAGGAGAGAATTCATTTTCATTAACAAGCTTAGTGATATTAACGTTAAGCGGGTTTTTAGGTCAGTGGGTCGACACGTTAATGGGAGCACTGCTTGAAGTGGAATATGAGTGTTCTGTATGCGGAATTGTGAGCGAGGACAAAATGCATTGCCAGACTGCAGGCGCTGTTGCTTCTGGGTGGTCATTTATAAATAATGAAGTAGTTAATACATGCTGTACATTAAGTGGTGCTGCCTTTGCCATTTTATTTTTATTATAAGTGCTATTAAAGGCCAGTGTTGATTTTAAAAAAGGGTTGCTGAGAGTGAGTTAGAAAAGCAACAATGGGACACTGTGTGAAAGAGGAGGCCAAATCACTTGTTGCAATATTAACACGTGTCCCGCGAACAGGCTGAAGCGAACATCAACACCATTTCACAAAGGCTTATTGTTAAAAGAAAATAAAGGGAGGCGAAACAGAGATGGACCGGGAACGCTATTCACGGCAAATGTTGTTTGCTCCGATTGGGGAAGAAGGCCAGGAGAAATTAAAAAATTCGGCTGTACTTATTGTTGGCTGCGGCGCATTAGGAACGGTTGCGGCAAATCAGTTGGTTCGTGCTGGGGTCGGCCATGTGCGTATTGTCGATCGTGATTTTGTAGAAACAAGCAATTTACAACGACAAATGCTTTTTACAGAAGAAGATGCAGCTCATATGATGCCAAAAGCAATTGCTGCTAAATCTCGCTTGGAAGAAATGAATTCCGGGGTAGAAATCGAAGGGATTGTGACCGATGTAAATGCGGGCTCGATTGAAAACTTGTTGGAGAATATGGATTTGGTTGTTGATGGTACGGATAATTTTTCAACGCGTTTTTTACTTAATGACGCATGTTATAAACATGGCCTGCCGTATATGTACGGGGGAGCGGTCAGCTCGAGAGGAATGAGTGCCTCCTTTATTCCAGGTGAGACGCCATGCTTACGCTGCTTACTTGGGAGCGGTTATGATTCAAGTGGTGATACATGTGACACGATTGGGGTTATTAGTCCAATTGTTGATATTATTGCTTCAATTGAAACTGCTGAGGCGTTGAAATGGTTGACGGGTCGTAAAGATAAAATGAGACGGTCACTTTTACAAATGGACGTGTGGTCCTTTCAAACACAGGAAATCACGTTTAAGAGTCCACGGCCAGACTGCCTGACGTGTGGAACAAAGGAGTATCCGGATTTGCAGCAGGCAAGAGCAGACGAAGCGGTTTCAATGTGTGGAAGAGACAGTGTCCAAATCCACAGCCGTACTTCCTTTGATTTAAATCAACTGGCTGAACAATTACAGGCGGTACTTAACGTTGAGGTCACCCCATTTTTGCTTCGCGTTGAGATCAGTTCGGATGAACGATTGGTCGTATTTTCTGACGGGCGTGTGCTGGTCCAGGGTACAGACGATATTTCGAGAGCTAAAACATTGGTTGCTCGCTATATTGGTTCTTAACAATTTTGTTGAAATCTAATGATTTTTCCGTCCCTAACAACTTGTGAAATAATGTACAATATAAGTGAAGGATTTCACAAAGTTTGGCTGTAGAGGAGAATGGATTATGTCGTGGAAAAAGACAACCCGTGTAGCGGTAATCGGCGCTGGTTTTGTAGGTTCTAGCTTTGCCTATGCGGCTCTTAATCAGGGAGTAGCAGATGAACTTGTGTTAATTGACCTCAATCAGCAAAAAGCTGAGGGAGAAGCGATGGACTTAAATCATGGCGTGCCTTTTACGAGGCCAATGACTATTTGGGCCGGGACTTATGCGGATACGGAGCAGGCCGATATTGTCATCATTACAGCTGGCGCCAATCAAGGACCTGGAGAAACACGTTTAGATTTAGTGGAAAAAAATGTTGCCATTTTTGAATCTATAGTGCAAGACGTAATGAATGTTGGGTTTGACGGCATCATTCTTGTAGCTACAAACCCTGTCGATGTGTTATCTTTTGCTACTTGGCGCATGTCTGGTCTGGAACCCGGACGTGTAATTGGCTCTGGTACAATTCTAGACACCGCCAGATTGCGCTATTTGTTAAGTGACTACTTTCAAGTGGATGCTCGAAACGTTCATGCTTCAATCGTGGGAGAACACGGAGATACGGCTCTACCCGTTTGGAGTCATGCAGCCATAGGCGGCCGATTTATTTCGGATTATGTGAAGGATGAGAACCATTATGCCAATTGGGAGGACCTTGAGCAATTATTTGTCCAGGCACGTGAAGCAGCTTACGATATTATTGAACGTAAACAAGCTACGTATTATGGAATTGCTATGGGGCTCGTTCGCTTAACGCAAGCTATACTCCAGGACGAGAATGCAGTGCTTACCGTTTCTGTACTTTTACAGCAGGAATATGGTGAAGACAATGTGTATATTGGTGTTCCTGCCATAGTTAATGGTGACGGTGTCCGCGAAGTGGTTGAACTTCCTTTATCCTCTCAAGAAGAAACAAAATTTAAACATTCCGTTAATGTAATGAAAAATATAACTCAGGCGCTTTAGTGCCACTTTCAATCGTTGCGCATAAATAGCCACAGACTGGCTCACACTACGTAATGGTGATGGATATGAATAATCAATTATGGTACACAACAGGTACTTCCTTAATTATTGTCTTGCTCGCATTAGTGTGGTACCTAACAGACCGAAAAAGTCTCTATAGGTTTTTCATGCGTTTCTTGCTAAAACCGATGCTTCAAATTCCATGGCTGCGCACTTTGATTTTGCGACGCATTCAGCAAAGGTTTGAGTTGCGAACCGAGTAGTCTCGGTTCGCTCTTTTAATGTATAAAAAAGTTGACTGCTACTATCTTTAACATAAAATTGCCTTATAGCGGGAAAAGTACATCAGAATTTAAGAATGGCATATATGCGAAGCAATCGCCACTTTGCTTAAAGCTTGCTATACTAGCTTCAGGAGGTAGATGCATGCGCTGGAAAACGATTTGCTTCGATTTAGACAATACGCTGCATTCACATGATACAGCTTTTATTCGTACTGTACGAATGCTTTTTGATAAAAAACTGCATGAATGGCGTAATAAAGGATTGAATGTCTCTCATATTAAGCTTGACTCTGTAGTAGGCACGTTTAAATATTTCAGTGATGAGTTATGGGACAAAAAAGAAAGTGGCGAATGGAGCCGGGAAACTTACCGAAGAGAGAGATATAAACAAACAATGGAAACATATGAGTTACCGAACGACCTTCATTCAGCTGATAGGTTTCATGAAGAATATGAAAAAAACGTTCCCTTTTATGGTGTGCCTTACGAAGGTTTGTATGAAGGTTTGGAACAGTTGGAAAAGCATGGATTTCAATTAGGAATAATAACAAATGGTCGTTCGACTACGCAGCTTAAAAAATTTGAAGCGCTCAATCTGTCTTCCTATATCTCCCAAAAATCTTTATTTATTTCTGGGGAAATGGGAACGGCCAAGCCGGAGAGAACCATTTTTCAACAAGTAGCAGAGCACTTAAGGGTGGAAGCAAATGAAGCATTATTTGTGGGAGATGCCTGGGAATTGGATATTGTCGGGGCCATAGAAGCAGGCTGGGACGCCCTTTATCTCAATACGAGTGCTCAACTGCCCACTACTGAACACCAACCGGTCGGCCAGGCATCGTCGTTTAAAGAAGCGATCGAGCTAATTGTGACTCTGGATTCAAAAGCGAGGTGAGAAGATGGATGAAGAAATCATGCGCCAAAACCATATGTATTGGCAGCTTGTTTACCATCTTGCTATAACATGTGATATGAGAATTGTTAATATTAGTAAAGATAATAAGCAGGTGTGGCTTGAACGGGAAGATAAAGATGACCCTGCTCTTTTTCGGATTGTGAAAATGGATGTCATTTGGAGCAGGGAGCTACAGAAAGACTTGGATAGCATGCCGGTTAAATTTCGGCAAATCCGTAAACAAATGCCGCTGCGAAAACCAGATTTGTATAATGTTTATGTCACGAGCTACCCGCCTGTAGACGAGGCGGGTCCTCTGTTGGAGCAAGATAGAACAGCAGGTCAAACGCCTATTAAAAGTTACCTGCTCCCGGCAATTCCAAACCGCTGGCACACGCTCGATGAAGTAAAAGACTTTGTAGCTTCAGCTAAGTGCGAAAAGAGGTTTTATCCGGAGGGGTTTACATGGCACGAAGAGGACACAGCCCGCCTGCGCCAAGAGGTGAAAGATAAACACAAACAGGCAACTGAAAAAGACCGAGAGTTTTTTTTGTTCGGAAAGCCTTTATTTACGACAACGCTCCTAATTATAATTGCCTTAATTTTTATGTATATGGAAACGGTTGATGATACGACCAGTGTGTTAACGCTGATTGAATTTGGCGCGAAATACAACCCAGCAATTATAGAGGGAGAATGGTGGCGGTTAGGATCGGCTATGTTTTTGCATATCGGGTTTCTTCATTTTTTTATGAATTCGCTTGCCTTATTCTACTTAGGTGGAGCTGTGGAGCGAATTTTTGGCACTACTCGTTTTATTTTGATCTACATTTTAGCTGGCCTTATAGGTTCAATAGCAAGCTTTGCGTTTAATGATCAAATTTCAGCTGGAGCTTCAGGTGCTATATTTGGTTGTTTTGGAGCGCTTTTATATTTTGGAAGCATTCATCGAAAGCTATTTTTTCGTACAATGGGGCTAAGTGTAATCGTGATCCTGGTTATAAACCTTGCTTTTGGCTTTATGGTGCCTATGGTAGATAACGGGGCGCATATTGGCGGTTTAGTAGGAGGGTTTCTTGCTTCAGCGGCCGTGCATTTGCCAAAACATGGATTGAAATGGCGTCAGCCGGTGATCCTGCTTTTAACAGGAGTGGGGGCTATTGGCTTGTTTATATTTGGGCTACAGACCGAAGACGGTGAAATGGCTGGGATGATTCAACTGCAAATCAGTCAGGAGCTATTAGAGGAGGGACAGTACGAAGAGGCTTACGAATTAATTACCTCTGCAATAGAGGAAGGGGAAGATAGTGCCGAAGCTTATTTTCTCCAGGGAAACGCAGAAGCTCAGCTCGCCATGTTCGAAGAAGCTCGAGAAAGTTACTTTGACGCCTTGGAACAACGAGCTGATTTTCATGAAGCATATTATAATTTAGCACTGGTGTATGTTGAATTGGGTGATAAAGAAGAAGCCTCAACTTATGTTAATGAAGCAATAGCCATTCAAGAACAAGAAGAGTATGAAAGGCTTAAGCAGCACCTTCAAAACTCCATGGATGAGTAAGTTTGTATGGGGTGCCGTCTTCTAGCATTAATAATAAATGCAAGTCTTCTTCATCTAAGACAATAATAGGCATTGAGCTGCCGATTGGCGTTGTAAGAGTTCCATCCTCGCGCTTCACCCCTTCGAGAATATGGTCTCGGTACATGTGCCAGCTTGTCGTAACTACTTGCTTAGCTTCTCTGTCAGATAACTGTTTTGGTCCGCTCTCCATCCATTCGTTAAGATGGTTCCAACTAATAGCAGGTATGTCTTTAGGAATGTCAAAGGCAAGCCGCAACTGTTTGGCTTCATGAAGAAGCTGCTGCTGAAACACGTGGTCGAGCACATACCGCCCTTTCCGCTCACGGTCATTTTTGGGTTGAGTAAAAGCATGTATGTTCGTATGAGGGGAATTCGTTGTATACAATTGGGCAGAAGAGATTGCGGTTGCCCGTTCTAAATTCTTTGTTTTAAGCTGGTGTTTTGTCCACGCATCGAAGCGTCGGCTTCCTTCATGTGTTGTTGTTTTTAATTTTTTAAGCTTATCTGTGTCCGGTTCCCAAGCTTCAAGAAAAAAAGATAAATGACTATTCTCGAACACAAGCGTTAGGCTGGATTGTTCATACATCTTTGCTTTTGTCTCGGTGGAAGCTTGGGTGACAAGCTGATATTCATATTCATTTTCTACTTTTGCTAATTCAAGTTCGGTGTCTATTTTAAGGCTTAACGGATCATTTGAACTTTTGCTGAACGCTTGTTCTTGGTCCATACATATGAAAACTATAATGGCTAGAGTGAAACATATCCATCTCATGCTTTTACCTCCATCAACCTGTCGTTTCT
This sequence comes from Salsuginibacillus kocurii DSM 18087, assembly GCF_000377705.1. GTDB lineage: Bacteria > Bacillota > Bacilli > Bacillales > Marinococcaceae > Salsuginibacillus > Salsuginibacillus kocurii. The sequence continues at coordinate 102,364 of NZ_KB898628.1, forward strand.
ATTTAAATTGTGGAAAAACCGGTTCTACTATACCTTTTGAGCATGTTTTTTATCTGGTCAAGCATATAGTAACGATTAAGGAGGTGTGAACATGCTTGACCCCGCAAGCTTTGCTTTTGTTTTGGGATGTTTTATCATCTTGCAGAAAACATGGTCTCCTAACCGGCTGGCTTTCATGATCTGGTTTATAACGCTTGTTGGTGCTTATGTAGGACGGGTGATTGTTCACACGTGGGAAGTGCTGTATGTTCCTATTGTTCTCGAAATTGGTTGGAGTTTAGCTGTTTTATTAATGGTAGTCCTGGGTTTGATGACATATCAGCCAATTCAAGGGTTGTTTAGAAGAGAAACGCAGCCAATGTGGGTATTATTGTTTGTGGCCTCCTTTTTCTTGGGAGCAAAATCACTGCATATCTTTGGGGAAGGTTTTGGCTATTTATTAGTAAGCGGTTATATGACTTTATTTTTTATTCTTGGCATGCTGGGCATGAACCGTCTGCTTGTCAGTGGATTTTCTTTTCGGACCGCACCGTTGATTCCGTTTGGAATTCTCGTTGTGACGATAGTCTTAAAATTGATATAATAAAAACGGGTGTTGTAAATGGAAACCATGCGAGATGTACGAGAATTATTAAAAACATATGGAACATTTGTGTATACAAAGGATAAAAACGTTGATTCAGACCTCATGGAACTAGAATTAGAAGAATTAAAGAACTACGGGCTTTTGGACCAGGAGACTTACCTTAAAGCTCGTGTTATTATACAAAAAGCTCGTAAAGAAAAGCCTTTGTTTTAATCGAATACTTAAGAGGGAGTTGGGTTTAGTGACTACATACGTTGCAGGAATAGATGTGGGAGGGACAAGCGTTAAACTCGGGTTATTTACTATTCTCGGAGAACGGATCGAGGTTTGGAATATACCGACAGACTTGAGTGACACCGGGGTACACATCCCTCAGCAAGTAGCAGAATCCATATATGAAAAAATAGACACACTAGAACTGGATAAAGAAAAATTTATCGGGGCCGGAGTGGGAGTCCCAGGCTTTGTTCGACCTGCCGATGGTGTGGTGAAATTTGCAGTAAACATCAAATGGAGAGATTACCCGGCTGCCACAGCGTTTAATCAAGCACTGGACCGCCCGGTTTTTGTTAACAATGATGCTAATTTAGCTACTGCGGGAGAAGTTTGGCGCGGAGCTGGGAAAGGTGCAGAGAATGCGGTATGTATAACCTTGGGAACCGGCGTAGGAGCCGGCTTAGTTGTGCACGGGGATATTTTAAGCGGGAAAGCTGGAACGGCTGGGGAATTTGGCCATGTCAATGTGGTACCGGGAGGAAGAAAGTGTGAATGTGGTGGATACGGCTGTTTAGAGTCTTATGCGTCAGCTACTGGTCTAGTAGGGGTAGCAACCGAACAGCTGCATGAGCATAAAGAATCTTCCTTACATCAAATTGATACTATATCAGCCGCAGATATATATCATGCAGCAGACCATGGTGACCAATTTGCTCAGAAGTTAATAGATGATGCCGGGTATTATCTTGGATATGCCATTGCGAATATGGCGACCGTGTTAAATCCAGAAAAGATAATTATTGGCGGCGGGATGTCAGCTGCTGGTGATACATTGCTGCAACCAGTTAGGAAGGCGTTCGAACAGTTTGTACTTCCAGAGGCCGGTGCCAGTGCAGAGATTGCATTTGCTGAGTTAGGCAATGAGGCCGGGGTGAATGGAGGTTCTTGGCTAGCAGTTAAACGACTCGATAGGCTTCCTGCAGATCAAATAGAATAAATAGTTGGCACTTTTCTTGCATAAAAGATAGGCGAACAGCTCTAATAACAAGCTAGAGGAAGGGGAAAACGAATGAAGCAAAATCTTTCTTTACTTGGTGTGCCAATGGATCTAGGCCAAAATCGCAGAGGCGTGGATATGGGCCCTAGTGCAATGAGATATGCAGGCGCAGTGGAGCGTCTCGAAGCGATAGGCTATAATGTGGAAGACCTGGGCGAGTTAAGAGTGGAAAAGGATAGGATAAAAACAGAATCGACCAGCAACCTTAAACATCTGCCTGAGGTGGCAGCTATCAGCCAATCGCTTGCCGAATATGTGAAAGACATATTGTCTCGTTCACATTTTCCGCTTATCTTAGGAGGCGATCACAGTATATCCATTGGTACGCTTGCTGGGGCCTCTTCGCAATTTAAAAATATGGGTGTTATTTGGTATGATGCACATGGAGATTTAAATACAGCAGAAACATCGCCGTCAGGCAATATTCATGGCATGCCGCTCGCGGTGGGTCTTGGCCATGGCCACCCTAAGCTCACTTCGATCGGAGGCGATGAGCCAAAAATCAATCCAGAACATGTGGTAATCATTGGCGCCCGCGCCTTGGACGAGGGTGAGAAAGAATACATTGAAAAAACAGGTATGAAAGTACTTACAATGCATGAAGTTGACCGGCGCGGGATGGCAAGTGTTATGCAGGAAGCCATTGATACATTAAGTACAACTTGTGACGGGGTTCATCTTAGCCTTGACCTGGATGGATTGGACCCAATCGATGCCCCAGGGGTGGGGACACCGGTCGTAGGAGGTCTTAGCTACCGTGAAAGTCATTTGGCTATGGAAATGCTTGCAGAAGCGGACATATTGACTTCGGCTGAGTTTGTGGAAGTAAATCCTATACTCGATGAAAAGAATAAAACGGCTGAAGCGGCGGTGGCCCTTATAGGCTCCCTTTTCGGGGAAAAATTAAAATAATGAATGTTTGAGAGAAGGAAGGGAAAGCATTAATGAGCGCTTATCGCACAGAACGTGACTATATCGGAGAAAAAGAGGTACCAAAGGATGCTTACTACGGCATTCAAACGGTTCGTGCACAAGAAAATTTTCCGATAACCGGCTATCCGCCACATAAAGAGCTGATTCGAGCGTTTGGATATGTGAAGCATGCTGCTGCTTTATCCAACCGCGATGTTGGAGGGCTTCAGCCTGATTTGGCCGAAGCGATCATAGAAGCAGCTGAAGAAGTGACAAATGGTGATTTTGACGATGAATTTATCGTGGATTCTATTCAAGGCGGAGCAGGTACTTCCTTTAATATGAATGCGAATGAAGTCATCGCTAATCGCGCGATTGAAAAGTTGGGTGGGGCTAAAGGAGATTACAAGAGGTTAAGTCCAAACAGCCATGTGAATATGGCGCAATCTACGAATGATACATTTCCGACTGCTATCCATATTGCCTGTTTGCACCTGGCTCAAGGTCTAAAAAAAGCATTAGGAGAAACGGTTAAGGCGTTTGAAGAAAAAGAGCGAGAGTTTGACGATGTACTAAAAATGGGGCGCACGCATTTGCAGGACGCGGTCCCCATTCGGCTTGGCCAGGAGATGGGGGCGTATAAGCGCGTCTTAACACGGGATTTAAAACGGGTCGAGCAGTCATTGGAACATTTATATGAAATCAATATGGGAGCAACAGCCGTTGGTACTGGGTTAAATGCTCATCCGCAATATATTGAAACAGTGACCAATCATTTGGCTGATTTAACAGGTTTTCCATTTTATCATTCCAATCATCTTGTTGATGCAACGCAAAACACGGATTCATATACAGAATTATCAGCTTCATTGAAGGTGCTTGCGATTAACCTTTCCAAAATCTCAAATGACCTGCGCTTAATGAGTTCGGGACCGCGAACTGGATTCAATGAGATCAATCTGCCGGCTAGACAGCCAGGGTCTTCGATTATGCCAGGGAAAGTAAATCCCGTAATGTGTGAAGTAATTAACCAAATTTCTTTTCAGGTTATCGGTAATGACCACACAATTTCCATGGCATCAGAAGCAGGACAGCTGGAATTGAATGTAATGGAGCCCGTGCTTGTCTTTAACCTGCTTCAATCTTTATCTGTACTGCAAAATGGGTTAGAGGTCTTCAAATCTTATGCGGTTGAAGGTCTTACTGCAAATGTAGAAAGGTGTCGCGAACTAGTGGAAGGCAGTGTCGGCATCATAACCGCTATTAATCCTCATGTTGGTTATGAAACGGCTTCTCGCATTGCGAAAGAGGCTCTGCAGACGGGACGCTCAGTGCGCGAGATTTGCTTAGAGCGCGGCATTCTTTCCAAAAAGGAACTAAATGAAATCTTGGATGCAAAAGAAATGACAAACCCAGGCATTGCTGGGGCTCATTTTATGTATCAATAAGTAGTGTCCGACTATGTAGGATAGAAAAGACAGCTGCCTAATTTAGCAGCTGTCTTTTTTCATTTGCTTAAACAAGACCATCCTTTTGATGTTTCAATCAGCCAAAACATCTTTGATTTCGGACAGTGCCCACTCTAAGTCGCTTTCCGAAATAATAAGAGGGGGTGCCAGGCGAAGCACATTTTCGTGTGTTTCTTTACACAAAAGCCCACGGTTTTTTAATTGTTCACAGTAGGGGCGGGCTGCCTTAGTAAGTTCAATTCCAATAAACAGCCCTTTGCCGCGAATTTCTTTGATAATGGAACTGTTTATAGTTTGTAGTTCTGATTGTACCCAATTCCCAAGCTTTTGCGACCGTGTCCATAGATCTTCTTTCTCCAGGACGTCCAGGGCTGTTGAGGCGACTGCACAAGCAAGTGGATTCCCACCAAAGGTAGACCCATGCGAACCTGGCTCAAACACATCCATAATTTTAGCATCACTTGCAATTGCGGAGATTGGGAAAACTCCGCCGCCCAAAGCTTTGCCTAAAATATACATATCTGGAGAGACGTTTTCCCAATCACAGGCAAAAGGTTTGCCTGACCGGCCGAGCCCGCACTGAATTTCATCGGCTATATAGAGTACATTCTCCTTTTCACATACTTGTTTCGCTGTTTTCAAAAAGCCTTCTGGAGGAACGTTTATACCTGCTTCACCTTGAATAGGTTCAAAGAGGAAGGCGGCCGTGTTTTTGGTAATCGCTTGTTTTAGAGCGTCTATGTCTCCGTACGGAATGACAACAATACCAGGCAGGAGCGGGCCAAACCCGTCCTGGTATTTCTCATTCGAAGACATGGAAACAGCGGTCAGCGTCCTTCCGTGAAAGTTATCTTCACACACAATAATTTCAGCTTGTTCTTGCTGCACTCCTTTTTCCCGATAAGCCCAACGCCTGGCTGCTTTGACAGCTGTTTCAACGGCCTCGGCTCCTGTATTCATAGGAAGTATCTTTTCTTTGCCAGTAAGATTTGAGAGCTTTTCGTAAAATGGTCCTAGCTGGTCGTTATGAAAGGCTCTGGAGGTTAACGTGATCCGATCTGCTTGCTGTTTCAATGCGTCTATTAACTTAGGGTGGCGGTGGCCCTGGTTCACAGCAGAATAGCTGCTAAGCATATCTAAATATTGCTTTCCGTCGACGTCTTCGACCCACGCACCTTCGCCTTTAGCGAGAACTACAGGCAGTGGGTGATAATTCTTCGCTCCATATTCATCATGAAGTGTGATATGAGTACTCGTATTCACCATCTCTTTTTACCCCTTTCACTATTGGCTCCGCTATGTAATTATGCAAAAAATGTGCCAATCCATCATCCTCGTGAGTCAGCATTGCCATTTCCTCCTTTTATTATTTGTAAAAAAAGTTAAGCGGAGCAAAATAAATTTGCTCCGTATATGCAAATTTATTTTTCAAATTGAAGAGAGCAAGGTATACTAGATATGCAGCCAGGAGGTGACTGCAAGTGGTATCCTCAAAAGACGAAAACTTGTTAAAACATATGACAGATGCCCTTATTCAACATATCGATACTGGTGTTCATATCATTGATGACCGAGCACAAACCATTTATTACAATACGAAAATGGCTGAGATTGAAGGGATGAAGCCAGAAGATGTGTTGGAAAAACCAATTTATGAGCTTTTCTCTTTCATGGAAAGTGAAGAAAGTACCTTATATGAAGCGTTGACCAAAGGGAAGCAGACGGTCGGACGCCGCCAGACATATAAGAATCAATATGGTGACAAGATTGCAACTATTAATGATACGTTTCCTGTACGCAGCGAGCAGGGGAATATAGTAGGCGCTATTGAGTTGGCCCGGGATGTCACTCAATTAGAGAATTTAATTCAAGAACATATGCAAAAGCGTGCTCGTACCTCATTTACGTTTGATCATTTGATTGGCGAATCTAAAGCGCTTCAGGAAGTTATTCAAGACGCCAAACGAGCGACGCGCACAAGTTCGTCGGTGTTAATTGTCGGCGAGACGGGAACGGGAAAAGAAATATTTGCTCAAAGTATTCATACCGGCAGTGAACGTTCAGCTGCGCCGTTTGTAGCTCAAAATTGTGCTGCTATTCCCGATCAATTGCTAGAAAGTCTTTTATTTGGAACCAAAAGCGGAGCGTTTACCGGAGCGAAAGAACAGGCTGGTTTATTTGAACAGGCTAATGGAGGGACACTGCTGCTAGATGAAATTAACTCTTTAAATACACCTTTACAAGCCAAGTTATTGCGGGCGATTCAAGAAAAAAGAGTTCGCCGAGTCGGAGATACGAAAGAAAAAGAAGTAGATGTCCGCATCATTGCTACCATGAACCAGGATCCTGTAGAAGCTGTTAATGAAGGGAGACTTAGAAAAGACTTATTTTACCGTTTGAGTGTTGTTTCTTTGTTTGTTCCTCCATTGCGGGAACGAAAAGAAGATATTGATGAACTTATTTCATTTTTTATTACAAAATACAATCAGTTGTTTCGTTTGGGCGTAACAGACGTCTCTACCGGGGTTTTAACATACTTGAAGGCCTATGACTGGCCGGGTAATGTGCGTGAGCTTGAACATATCATTGAAGGCGGACTGAATTTTATGGATGCTGGAGAAAAGGTTTTAAAGGTTGAGCATTTACCTGGTCACTTTAAAATAAGAATTCTTCCTGAACTTGAAAAAGAAGAGATAGAAAATGAAAATGAAGAAGCAATCGTGAGCCCAGTAAATTATGAAGAAGAAATTCTGCCATTAAAAACCGTTTTGTATGAACAAGAAAGAAACTATGTAAAACATGCGTTAAACCAATATAACGGGAATGTTTCCAAAACGGCCGAAGCCCTGGGATTAAGCAGGCAAAGTTTGCAGTATCGGCTGAGAAAATTAAATTTGAACTCTACATGACAAACCATAAGTGGATGATAGGGTGGCTGAACATTTGCTAGTAAGGAGAGTTCCTTATGGATGAACACCTTTTTGTAATAGAGAAGCAAGCTGAAACCTTTTTCGCAGGACAAAATTATGTCATAATAGAGTTAACTGGATAAGGGAAACGACTGGGGGTGCTTGCCTTGGAGCGAGCTGAGAAAAAGGTGTGTGTCCTTTTACCCCAAGAACCTGAACTGGTTAAAACCAGCGGAGGGAAGTCGGATCAGTTGCTTACGTATGCTCCGTCATCTCTCCTGAGGTGGCGTTTTTATTTTTGACTCTCTTAAAGGCAAATGTTGATAGTTTAGAATGATGTTGTTTGTAGTTCAAAGCGCGAGACGCTTTCGGGAAGAGCATTAGCCAATGATCCCTCAGGGTGGTTTTCCCGAGGAAGCACAAGCAATGCCTGAGGCAAGCGAGCGTCTTTAGTGAAAATCCACAGCAACATTTAACAAAGCCATTTATTAAAAATCTTCTAAGGTGGCGCGCCTTTAATATAGTAGGGTTACATGCGGATCCTGAATGCATTAAGAATATAAAAAGGAGCAGGTACACATGAAAGAGTTTAGCTTATATGCTATTACCGGAGAAGAATTTCATCCTAACCGATCTTTAAAAGAAGTGATGACAGAGGTATGTGAAGGAGGAGCTGATATTATCCAACTTCGTGATAAGACAAGCTCCAAAAAAGAGGTACTTGAAAAAGCATATATGCTGCGCGAGCTGACAGAAGCGCATGGTGTCACATTTATTGTGAATGACCACATCGATGTAGCTTTAGCAGTTGATGCGGATGGGATCCATTTAGGTCAGGACGACCTGCCGCTACAAGAAGCCCGGCGTATTGTCGGACCGAATAAATTAATCGGCATTTCTACCCATGCAGTCGAAGAAGCAAAGGAAGCAGAAGCGCATGGAGCGGATTATATTGGCGCGGGGCCTGTTTTTCCGACAAACACAAAATCAGATGTTGTTGACCCGGTCACAACTGGTTATATTCAAGAAATCGCTAATTCCGTGTCCATCCCGTTCGTGGCCATTGGAGGCATTAAGCTCCAAAACGTCGACGAGGTTCTTGAAGCGGGAGCGACACGTGTTTGTGTAGTTAGTGAAATTGTAGGCAGCAACGATGTGAAAGGTGTCTGCCAGCATTTCGTGCAAAAGTTAACTGAAAAAGGAGGGGCCTAGATGCAGCTTTGGATTAACGGAGAACAAGAACAACTTCATAATGTTAGCACGTTATACGACGTAGTGAAGCATTATGGCCTTGAAAATCGCATGGTGGCTACTGAAGTAGATGGTGTCATCATTGACAGAAGCGAGTGGGCAGACCAGAAGCTGTCAGAAGGGACACAAATTGAACTCGTTCACTTTGTTGGGGGAGGTTGATGAGATGACAAATAAAGATGTACTAAAGATTGGCGATAAAACATTAACTTCCCGCTTATTCCTTGGAACGGGCCGGTACCCAAATCCGTTTGTCCAACAAGCGGCCATTGATGCCAGTGCAGCAGATGTTCTTACGTTTGCTATTCGCCGCGTGAACCTAGAAGCGCCTGATGAAGATGCAATTCTACAGCATGTGAAACAAAAGAGTTTTCAGTACCTCCCCAATACGTCCGGTGCTAATTCGGCGGAAGAAGCTATTCGAATTGCTCGTTTGTCGAAAGCTTCTGGTTTAAGTGATTGGATTAAAATTGAAGTAAGTGTAAACGAAAGAACGTTGCTTCCGGACCCGATTGAAACGTTAAAAGCGACCGAAACACTGGCTAACGAAGGGTTCACAGTACTCCCATATACGTCCGATGACCCTATATTGTGCAAACGCCTGGAAGAAGCAGGTGCACATGCGGTTATGCCGGGAGCTGCCCCAATCGGAACTGGACTTGGAGTATTAAACCCTTATAATCTCTCGCTCATCGTCGAAGAAGCAACTGTGCCGATCATTGTGGATGCAGGTCTTGGCTCTGCAAAAGATGTAACGGAAGTAATGGAATTAGGAGTAGATGGCGTCTTAATGAATACACCGATTGCAAAAGCTAAAGATCCTGAGCTGATGGCCCTTGCTATGAAACAGGCGTTGGAAGCAGGGCGCAACTCGTTTTTGGCCGGACGAATTCCTAAAAAACGCTATGCCACAGCTTCAAGCGGATATGATTCGCTCGTTTCAAAGCCAAATAATAGCTGATCTCATAAGGAGTAGGAAATGACAAAGCAAATTGTAATTATTGGCGGGGGCATCGTCGGCCTGTCCACTGCTTTAGAGTGCAGGGTAAGAGGATTTGAGGTAACAGTGTTGGAAAAAAGCGCTTTTGGCGGAGCAGCAACAGGAGCGGCGGCCGGCATGCTAGCCCCTTTTTCAGAAATTGAAGAAGATCCGGATGATTTTTTTGTGCTCGCAATGGAAAGTTTACGCTTTTATCCAAGTTGGGTTGAAACGGTGCGGGCTCATACGAAGCTTGAATTTGAATACAGCAACAGTGGAAGTCTTCATATTGTATATCATGAAGCAGACCGATTGTCGCTGGAAAGCCGGAAACGCTGGCAAGGAGACTTTAACGTCGATGCTCGTATTGTAGAAGGAGAAGAGTTGGCCAAACTTGAGCCAGCGCTTTCTAAAAACGTGCAGGCGGCGATGTATTATCCGGAAGAGAGCCATGTCTATACCCCAGATTATGTGGCAGCGTTAGAAGATGCTTGTAAAAATACAGGGGTTGTACTGAAAGACAAGTTAGGTTCTGTAACAGTAAACGAGTGGCAGAATACGGTCCGTTTACTCACTGAGAGTGGCGAGCAGGTGGAAGCAGATCAATTAGTTATTTGTTCTGGAGCCTGGGCGAAAGAAATGGAAGAGGTGTTTGGTCTTCGCTTGCCGGTATTTCCAGTACGTGGTCAAATTTGTGCTTATGAAACGCCAACACACCCTGTATCTCATATCGTGTTTTCTCCGCAGGGTTACTTCGTTCCCAAAGATAATGGAACGCTTGTAAACGGAGCATCTGAAGACTTGGCCGGATTTAATACCGACGTAACGCAAGAAGGAATTGATCGTTTAACGAATTGGAATCCAAATGTTTTCCCATTTCTTGAAGCAGAAACTCCTTTTCATGAATGGGCCGGCCTGCGACCAGCAACACAAGATGGGTTTCCGTTCTTAGGCAGTCTAAGGGATTATCCTCATATTTTGTTTGCCACTGGTCATTATCGTAATGGGATTTTACTCAGTCCAATTACGGCACAGATTATAGCGGACCGGATTGAACAAAAAGAAGATCGGCTAGCCTTGGACGCTTTTCAACCTGAACGCTTTACAAGATAGGGCCGTTCCACGGGGAATAGATTTGACAGGTATATAAGCTTTTAAAAATAGGGAAGTGGAAAATAGTCGAAGGGAGCATGAATTGTGGCGATAAAAAAAGCATTAACGATCGCAGGTTCGGACAGTGGTGGTGGCGCTGGTATTCAGGCAGATTTAAAAACGTTTCAAGAACGAGAAGTGTTTGGCATGAGTGTAATCACTGCTTTAACGGCTCAGAACACACAAGGTGTGCATGGGGTTTTTCCTCAAACGACAAATTGTGTTGAAGCTCAGCTCCAAGCTGTGTTGGATGATTTACGCCCTGAGGCAATTAAAACGGGGATGCTCTTTTCAGCTGAGCTCATTGAATTAATTGCTTCATACTTTCATCGATATGAGCTTGAACATGTGGTGGTTGACCCGGTTATGATTGCTAAAGGCGGGTCTGAGTTATTGCAAAGTGAAGCCGTGGAAGCTTTAAAGCAAAAGCTCCTGCCTCACGCGTATATGCTGACACCGAATGTTCCGGAGGCATCAAAGCTTTTAGAAGGAGCAGAAATACGGGATAAAAAAGATATGAAAGAAGCAGCATTTGCCCTTAGGGAGCTCGGGCCAGAACATATTGTGCTTAAAGGTGGACACTTAGAAGGGGAAGAGTCTACTGATATGTGGTGCGATGGGGAAACAGTGAAAGAATTTCGTGTTGGCCGTGTAGAGACTACACATACTCATGGCACTGGCTGTACTTTTGCAGCTTGTCTGGCTGCAGAATTGGCAAAAGGTAATACAACAGAAGAGGCTGTTGCTACTGCCAAAGCTTATATTACGAAAGCGATCGTCCATTCGTTAAATATCGGTACAGGCATCGGGCCTACGGACCATGCTGCGTATCGGTTATATCAGGATTAATGTTGACGTTATAAACTCTGTTAAACGAAGTTGTTGAGTAAGCTTATTGTGTGGTGCTGAAGGAAAATAAGGTAATTATCTTGTCAGCCCCGGGATCCATAAGTCTCAGCAGCCCCTTTAACAGAGTTTTTCATTTTAGCCAACATCCACAAACCCTTTACAGCTACAGGTGGACGTTTTCACCATAGGCCCAAGGACGCCAGCGGCTTGGTCTTCACTTCGTTTGACCTCGCCATGTCTTCTTTTTCGCGGACAACGCTTGCATCTCCTCGGAACCCCCGTCCTGCGGGGTCTTTAGTCGTTGTATTCGGGGTTGCTGAAAAACTGTTTATCGTTTAAGAAATGGTTTATCTTTATACTATAATCTGTATAAAGGGGTTGATGAGCTTGCGCAAGCTCGATCTTCGTGGAGAAGTCAGCGGCTGGAGTCGTCCCCTTTAGTTTTTTCTAGGTTGATGTGAACAGCCACGTTTGAAACGTTTTCAAAAAGGTTTTTCATTCACTTTGCTTTACATACCGGGAAAAATTTAAGATGATTTAAACGGCGGTATAATCCAGCGTTTGAATTGTTAGAAGTGAGTGATACTATAGGCGAGGTGAAAGGGTTGTTTAATGGAAATAAACTGGTCGTTATTTTGCCGATCTTCTTAATGGCTTTTATGTTTTTTGGTGGATGGTTTTATTTGCAGCAGTCAGACGTAATAAGTAATGAAGACCTTTATGAACATGTAGAGTTAGAAGCTCAGTTAGAGGAAAACTCGACCCAGCAACTAGACGTATCCTGGGAGTGGAGGGAGACGCCTGAAGAAGGATTAGTAGGCGAGGATTACATTGGCATTTCTGTAATAGATGAGGATGAACAACCGCTCTTGTCTGAAGAGATTGAAGAGGCTTCCTTACAATTATTTGATGGGGAAGACGTGATCTATGAAACCGAAGGAGAAGAAGTAGAAAATGGGATTATCTTTTCATTCCCTAATGAACTTGAAGAAAACGTAACATACGGAAACGAAGGACACATAAATATGACCATTACAGGATCTGCTGAGTCGGCCAGTGTGAGTTATTTGCATACGTGGGTGGAGCATGACGGCCTGGAAAGCGAGGATGCTCGCTTTTTCTCCCCATCCTTTGCAGGGCAGGATGAAGAAAATGTTTCCTGGGTGATTGAACGGTTTGTTGAAGCAGGGGAGGTTTCAGGAGGACAAGGGACGGGAACACCATAAATGAAAACACATCATCATATGTTTAGGAGGATTACTCATGGCTATTGCAGATGTCACAATTGTTCCGGTGGGACAAGAAAGTATGAGCGATGAAGTAGCCCGGGTCCATGAAGTGTTAGACCAATACGACGATAAAGTGAAATATGAATTAACCTCAATGAGTACCATTATTGAAGGGGACCTGCATGATTTATTCCAGATCATTGAAGAACTTCATCATGTTCCTTTTTCAAATGGAGCTAACCGCGTGGCTACCAATATACGTATCGATGACCGCCGCGACACGGTGGAATCGATTGAAGGTAAAAAACAAGCGGTTAGAGACAAAAAACATCAATAAACGAACAATTAAAAACAAAGGGCTCTCTTCTAAAGAAGAAAGCCCTTTGTTTTTATGTTGGCTGGGATGGCAGGATTCGAACCTGCGCATAACGGAGTCAAAGTCCGCTGCCTTACCGCTTGGCTACATCCCATTGCTATTTTCTATGATGCCAAAAAGAGAAAATTTATATACATTTATTTTAAAAAAAGAAGGGAATTTTAGCAGAGGGGTCGAATAATTGCATAACCCTAGATAAAGAAAGCAGGTGATGCATTGAAAAGCTTGGAACACATAACGCACGACATCTTGCGCCAAGCACTTCACGCGAAGGCCAGCGACATCCATTTCCATCCCCGTCCCACTGATGTAGTCCTCTCCATGCGCATTAATGGCAAACTCCACCGCATTCAAACCCTTTTAAAAACCCAAGCCACTAAAATCATCTCCCATCTTAAATTTAAAGCCGGCATGGACATCGGGGAATACCGCAGGCCCCAGCACGGTGCGTTGCAAATGCGTATTGATGATACGTTGTTTCATCTTCGTCTGTCCACACTCCCTACCCCTTTCTTTGAAAGACTCGTCATACGTCTCCTCCCTCACGAAGAGATTGATCTCCTTCAAGACTTACCCTTATTTATCGCTGACACAAAACGGCTTGAACGGTTGCTGCACTATCCCCAAGGATTAATTGTTGCCACCGGCCCTACAGGTTCAGGCAAAACGACCACCATGTATGCCTTGCTCAAGCGCTATTTGACATTAAGCGACCGACAAGTGATAACAGTTGAAGATCCTGTTGAAAAACAAACGGCTTCGTTCACGCAGATGTCAGTTAATGAACTGGCTGGGCTTACGTACCAGCATGCCTTAAAAGCTGCTCTTCGTCATGATCCTGACGCTTTAATGGTTGGTGAAATTCGGGACCCAGAAACAGCAGCACTTGCTGTAAGGGCAGCGTTAACAGGTCATCTCGTATTTAGTACGATGCATACGAGTACAGCGCGTGGCGCGCTCTATCGGCTTCGCGAATTTGGCGTTTTAGAATCGGATATTCAAGAGACATTGCAAGCAGTTATTTCTCAACGGTTGATTCCATTAACGTGTCCGTGGTGTGAAGACGAATGCTCGCTTTATTGCCCGAACTATGAAAGACAAGGCCGTAAAGCGATATATGATATTTTAGACCGCTCAGAAGTGCTTAAAGCTTCCCAAGAAATGACGCATGGCTCTAGTCAGCTTCGAAGAGGACAATTGGGCAAGCAAATAAAAAAAGGAATTGCACTTGGTTATCTGCATGAACGCTCCTATCATGAGTGGGAGGGCGATTAAGCGTGAGAAAACGGATGAAAGCCTTACACAAAGCAGATATATTAAGAAAAACAGGCAGGTTGATGGAACAAGGGTACCCGTTGCAAGAAGCTGCTCAATTATTAAAGCATGAACATAGCGGCCCCACAGCTACTGCTCTTAATAAGTGGATTGAGCAATTAAAGAATGGGACAAGCCTATATGAAAGTCTTTGTGCATTTCAACTGCCTGGCGAAATTCAAGCCTATATTTATTTCGCTGAACAGGAAGGTAATATTGCAGAAGGCTTAGCTGGGGCTGGTGAAATGTATCAAAAGCGAGAACAGTTTCGTCAGAATATCTCAAGGTTGCTGCGTTATCCGCTTCTTTTACTCTGGTTATTTCTTCTTTTATTTTCCTTCATGGTTTTTTATGTACTGCCCCAATTTCAACTCCTCTTTCAATCACTCGATACAGATTTTCCTTTAATCACGCGTGTTGTTTTAAGCATTGCTGACTCCATCCCTTTTTTAGTTGGTGTAGCAGCAATGATTTTGCTGGTGCTAGCTTTCTTTTATATTCGTGTCTTTAGGCATTTAACACCGAGGCGCCAAGTTCAAGGTCTTCAAAAAGTTCCAGGACTCTCATATATGGTCCAGTTAGTGATCACTTATTATTTTAGTTATCACTTTGGACGCTTGCTTCGTAGTGGATTGTCTATTAATGATGTGATACAAGTATTTACTAAGCAAGCAGATTTACTTTTTTTTCAAACTGAAGCAGAACGGATCTCTGCTCAGCTTATAGCAGGCGAAAGCTTTAGTGATACGATGAATTCTGGAAAAATATATCGGCCGGAACTACCAGCAATTATTAGACATGGGCAGCAGAGCGGGTCTTTAAGCAAGGATCTTATTTACTATAGTGAACACTTATGGGACCGTATCCACGAGCGCATGCAAGCGCTCTTGATGATTATTCAGCCCCTTCTCTTTTGCCTGGTTGGGGGGTTGATTTTACTATTATTTCTTTCAGTATTTCTTCCAGTGTTTCAACTGATATCAGCTCTCGAGTAAATATTATTAATAGGAGGAGCGTATGGATAACACTTCACCTGATCACCATGTAATGGAGTATTTGCTATATCTCGAAGATAGAATCAAACAACTTGAAGAGCATCAACATGAAGACACGGTAGGCCTTTTAAAATGGATATACAGTTATCAGCTTTCTGATAAAGAGTAAGTTTTGTTCATGCTGCATATTAAACGAATTCCATTTTGCTGAAGTTAAAAGCGGTGATTGGTGACTGTTTCAGTTCAATCACTTTCCCAAAAAGTTGTAAATAAAAAAAGGCTCTTACGGGGCCAAACATAAAGGAGAATGCATATGAAATTGACTAAGAATGATAGAGGTTTTACGTTAATAGAAATGGTTATCGTCCTTCTTATTATCTCTGTGCTGTTGTTGGTTGCTGTGCCCAATATGGTTACAAATAGTTCAGTAGCTCATTCTACCGGATGTGATGCTACTATAGATTTATTGCAGGCTCAATTAGGAGCGTATGAGATAGAAACAGGAGAAGAGGTTTCATCTCTTGATGATTTAGTTGATGGTGATTACGTTGATCGCACGACTTGTCCTGATGGAACACCGCTTACAATTTCAAATGGATCAATCGAACGTGATGAATAGAAGTAGGAATAATCAGAACGGCCATACTCTCCTGGAAATGATCATCGTTTTACTGCTTTTCTCTATCATTCTTCTCATTCCTTTGTTTACTATTTCTCCATACAATAAAGGGCTTACAACCGGCCAGTTTTTTGAACAATTGCAACAAGATATTCTCTTTGCTCAGCAAAAAGCAATTACTTACCGTGTCCCTGTACATGTTGAATTTTTTCCATATGGCAATGCTTATCGTGTCGTTAAACAAGGTTCTACCTTCGTTGAGCGAGAAGCCCCAGACCATATTGATATTAGGCAGGGAAGCCTACATGAAGCGGCGGTCCGTTATAACATGAATGGGAATGTCCGTTATGCCGGGAGTGTAGGTTTTTATAGCGAAGAAGGCAGGTATCGATTAGTTGTCTTACTTGGGCAAGGGAGGTTTTATATTGAGAAACCAGACGGGACTTACGTTAATTGAAGTTCTTACCGGTTTATTTCTTGTTAGTTTTATCGCAACAGTAATGGTGCCGGTACTAGTAGCGACGTATGAGGAAAGAATGGCAGTAAAAGAAGAAAGAGAAGTGTTACTGTACCTGCAAGCACACGTTCAAGCTATCCTTCATGAGGGAGAGAAGCCTTCTCCCTTATCCTTTGACTATGAACTCAGCCACAATAAGGCTAGCAGGCAATGGTGTGTACATTGGCTGGCTGATAACAATCAAGCGAAAAAGCGATGTGAGTATTATGAAAACTAAAGACGAATCGGGATTTACTTTGCTGGAAACGATAATTGCCAGTCTGGTTTTTTTTACAATTGTTCCACTGCTCGTTTATTTTATCTATCTCCTTCAGTCAGCAACGGCTTCGTATGCTTCAAATGAACAAGAACTGATCCTTTTTTCACAGCGCTTAACGCAAGAAGCTAAATCCGCTGTACGAATTGAAGAAGAACATGAGCATGTAGCGCTTATTCTTGGCAGTGGGAAGGTAGTTACTTATAGCCAGAGTAATAATCAGTTGATCCGCCGTGTTGACCAGTCAGGGCATGAAATTGTTTTGCAAGGTGTGGATGAGTTTAATATTGAGAGCCACTCCAATCAAACGGTTGTGCATCTCAATTTGCAAAATGGCGGGAGTTATGAGCTTCCCTTATATACATGGTTGGTGCCTGAGGAGGTGGAGAAGTGGGTGAGAGAGGTGCCGTAACACCGATAGCCATTATGATTTCTTTTTTGCTTAGTGTTGTCTGTTTGCATCAATTGTCATTATTTATGCTAGAAAAAGAATCTATGCAATCACAGCATGAACACTTTTCTGCCCAGGCCTTGTTAACGCTGGCTGAGCGCAAATGGTGGGAGGAGGTAGCGGCCGTGGAAAAAGAAAGTACCTTCACGTATGAATTTCAGCAAGGTACTGTCGAAGTTCAACACCGGGAGTATTCGGAAGAAGAAATGATAGTACGCTGGGTGGCTGAGACAAAGGAAGGGGCGGTGGCCCAGCATGGCTATTTGTTACAAAAAGAGGCATTTACTACAGAAACGGCTGAAGGTATAAAAGAAGATAAGGAAAAAGAGGAAGAATAATGGGAATGCGATTCGGTGACACTAGAAAAAAAGATAAAGGGTGATGCACGGTGGAGCCTAATTCCTTCATCACTTATCTTGTCCGCCAGATGGTCGAAAGGCTGGAGGGTCGAACCCGACAAACTAAACAAAAAGAACGCCCGCATTCTTTGTCTTTTCATTGGTTTGGCATGGTGCCGATGGCGTTAAAAATCGGTTGGAACAAAAAGCGCCCGAAAGTGAAAAAAGAAAAAAGCAGAAAAACCAAATAAGGCGCTGCTTCTGAGTAACTCGATGAATACTTCTGTCTATGTTCACGAAATGTATAAGTTTTGTCACTTTCTTGAGAGCGGGAACATTTACAAAGCCTTTTATAGTCGTATATAATAAATGCAAGTAGGTGTGCATGCGAAGAATCTCTAGGAGAGCTCTCGCATGCGAAAACTTCAAAGATAAGGAGGGCCGCTTATGGATCGTATGTTCCGCGTTATTGCATTTTGGACCGGAATTTTTGCTGTTCTGTTTCTTGCTGGGGACTTTTATCAATTGTCTTTATTATTCTTTGCTCAAACAGCAGGGTTCTTAGCTGTTGGTTATATGGGATTAACAGAGCGTATGTACATTTACATTTTTGGTGCTTATCTCACTGTTTTCATGATTGGGTTTACGTACTATACAACGTTCTTGTTAGAGCCAACGGTGTAAAACGAACATTTCCGCTAAGCTACATAGGCGAACAAAAAGAAGCGCTTTCTCCTACTTTAGGGAGGGCGCTTCTTTTTTGCCGTTTAAACTGTTGAGTTATGACAAGCCATTTAAAAATGGGTTTGCGTTCATTTCATTGGCTACAGTCGTTACTGGTCCATGTCCGCTTGCGACTTGCGTTTCTTCTGGGAGCTCTAATATTTTATTGTGAATTGACGACAGAAGGGTATCCATGTCTCCGCCAAGAAGGTCGGTTCTGCCTACCCCGCCTGAGAAGAGGACATCACCGGAAAAAACTGTTTCGCTTTCTTTATGATAGAAGGACACACTGCCTGGTGAATGACCCGGTGTTTCATAGACGGTAAAGGAAAAGCCACCGATTGAAAGTGTGCCTTCTTCTTTTACGTAATGGTCAGCAGGACGAGTTGTAATATGCATATTGGCTAATAGTTTTCCTGATCCATTTTTCTCAGGGTCGCCCAACCAGTCTTTTTCTAATTCATGCACATAAACAGGAATGTCGTAATGGTCGCGCACCTCATCAACAGCTCCAATATGGTCGAAGTGCGCGTGAGTAAGTAAGATGGCTAAAGGCTTTATGTTTCGTTCTGTTAACCAGGAAATTAATGAGGCAGCGTCACCGCCGGGGTCAAAAATAATAGCGGCTTTGTCGTTATTTTCTAATACATAAGCGTTGGTCTGGATAGGTCCGAGTGGTAACTGTGTCCAATGCATAGTACGTTTCCTCCTTATTTATACCTTTTCATGAGCTGGAAGGTTTTTGTAATACAGATGTAACTGTAAAATAAACCGTGACCTGCTTTTTCAACTCGACAAATGAAATGATTGCTTGTAAAATTAGGTATGAAATTAATTTATATTTTTTTTCGCTCCATTGTCAAATTTATGTGATCTCAACAAATTTAATTACCGTATAATAAAAAGTAGTTAGATGTGCAATCATAGGGATAGGTCTGTTGAGGTCCACCTTTATTCGATTTACATATGGAAGGAGGAAGTATAGTGGCTCTTGGTGTTACTTTATTATTTGTTGCTATTTTATCTGCAATTGCCGTAGTACGTGAAACAAAGCGCCGTAATTTTTTCGGAGCGGGCTTCGCTGTTCTTTCTGTGCTCGTTTTTGGATTCTTTTCTGTAATGACCATTTTCATAAGTGGGGCTCCGGAAGTTTAGGGGGGAAAGATACGATCGTCTGCTTCTAGGCAACTTTCGTAGTAAACCTGACTCGAAATAGTAGGTCTAACCTGTTTGACTTAGCAGCTCCTGTATTTTCTTAAAAAAAGACGTAAAAGACACCTTGTCCTTTTAAGTAAAAGGAGGGTGTCTTCTTTTTTGTTGAAGATAAAACAACCCACTGTTGATAATTTGTACTTGGATGGAAGGGCTGAATAAACGAATGAGAGCTTCTTTTTCCGCTCTAAATGCAGCTGTTTCTTCTTCGGCTTCATAGAAGCTGTTTAGCCGCTCAAGTTCCTCTTCTAATCTTTGATTCGAATGGGCTGCCCATTCATGGTTAGCTTCTTTGCATTCTGTTAAGAGGTAGGACCGGATCCGTTCATAAGCCGAGCCAAGCTGAATTAACGGAGAAAGGGTAAAAGCATAATCCGGAATCGATTCAGCAAACCTGTAATTTTTCAATTCATCCATAAAAGAACTGCGTAATTCTCCGCTGATTAACTGTAAGCCAAACGAATAAATCGTGTCTTCCCGCTTTTCGCAGCATTTACTAAGGAGAATGTTCATGCAAAGCCATGGTTCAAGCGGATAACTAGATGCCGCTTGGTAGGCTGGCTGTTGATACAGCTTTGTGTATTTCCCCTCTCCCTTTGCATAATTAAATAATTGGTGCAGACGCGGCGAACCATAATAAATATATTCCTCATGATCATATGGTTCAACTGTTGTCCAGTTAATGGTCATCGGTTCAGGTTCATTGCCTGCAGCTCGTACATATTGCCAATAAAATGGACGATTCATCAATGCTTTATCCAGCTTTTCATTTAGTCTAGCTGTGATTCGCACGCCGTCATTACGTTGAATATCCGCTCCTTCGGCTGTGAAAAAGCGATGCATAAATGAATAGATTTCTTCAGGCTTCATAACGCTTTCCTCCTTCGCTCCTCTGGTTTACCTGCTTAGAAAAAGATTGAACCTGTTCCATTGCTAATCTGAAGGATTGGTCGACGGAATGAACGGGTTGTTTTTCGAGAATATCATCAAGTTTGCCAATCACCGTCTCAAACATGCCTATTTTTGAATAGAGTAAGGAAACGATATGTTCTTCAATTGTTCCTTCAACGTACATGTTCACTACTTCTACGTCTTGCGTTTGCCCAATACGGTGCACCCGACCAATCCGCTGTTCTACTCTCATCGGGTTCCAGGGCAGGTCAAAATTGACGATACGATGGCAAAATTGAAGATTTAAGCCTTCTCCACCTGCTTGTGTAGCGACCATCACCGGAATGCGGGTTTCAAACAAGCGCTGCATCCATTCTTTCTTGCTGCGTTTAAATCCTCCTCGAAATGGCACAGAGACAATACCATGCTGTTTTAAAAACCATTGAATATACAGCTGGGTAGCCCGGTACTCTGTAAAAATAATTACTTTCTCTTCAGGTTTTTTGAGTAAAGAAAGAAGCTTTTCTGCTTTGGAGTTAATTTGGCACTCTTCTAGATAGGAAAAGGCGGTTCGAAGCTGCTCATCGGTCACCGGCATTTCTTTCATGGTTAAAAAGAACGCTTCCTTACTGCTCGTTAATTCGCGTTTTAATGTAGTTTTCATGAGGCCTGTCACTTCGTTTGCTTCCTGACTTAATGTCTCAATAAAGTCATAAAGCTTTTGTTCAGCCGGAGAAAAGCTTACTTTCAGATTACGCACATGACGGTTGGTCCAGTCCAGGTCAGTTTCAGCTCTGCGGTTTCTGATCATGACTTGGCGAATCAAACCTTGCAATTGTTTACGCTGTTCTTGGTCTTTATATAAATTTTTAAAATCAGAGATATGGCCAAGATGGCCAGGCTTTAAAATAGAGATCAGATAAAATAATTCTTCGATTTTATTTTGCACCGGTGTAGCAGTTAATAACAGACAATAGCTTTTTGAAAGCTCTTGTACGAAGGCATAGTTTTTCGTTTGCGCGTTTTTTAAGCGGTGGGCTTCGTCAATAATAACCAGATCATAGGACTGGTCAAGCACAATTTCACGATTGGGAGAACGTTTGGCCGTGTCAAGTGATGCTACCAGCACGTCAGCTTGCTCCCAGGAATATGCTTTTTTTTGAGCAACTGCGGGAATTTGAAAGTTTTGGTATAGCTCTTGGGTCCATTGTGATACAAGGGACGCGGGGGTTAAGATGAGTACTTTTTTAACAAGCCCGCGAATCAAATACTCTTTTAAAATAAGACCTGCTTCAATTGTTTTTCCTAATCCCACTTCATCAGCTAATATTGCTTGCCCATTCATATCTTCAACTACGCGTCGTGCTGCTTCTAGTTGGTAATTATGAAACTTCATAAAGGGCAGATGCCGAGGAGAAAGAAGCCCATTAAAAGAAGGTACAGCCTGGTGGGTCGCACTTTCGTAAGCTAACTGGAACATCTCCCAATTGGCAACATTCGGTTCGTTAGCTGGTTTATCAAAAAAAGGCTCCTGCCAAGCCTCACAAAAGCGAATGTCAACAAACATTAAAGTCATTCCTTTCAAAAAGGATTGTCATAAAAATATGAAAAGTGCTACACTATAAGCGATTCTAGTTATATTGTGTGCGAGTCATTAGAATTACATACAGCGGATGAGAGCAAGGGGAGAGACTGCTGACGAAGCAGCGCCGAAGGAGCAAACTTAAACTTCATGTTTATGTGAATCTCTCAGGCAAAGAGACTCTTGCTTGACGCAGCTCTGGAGAGTGTCTGTTAATTTTCATTAACATAGACCACCCACGAAGACATTCTTTTATCGGCAGATAAGAGAAGAAACTTTCTGGTTGAAGGACAGAGACCCCCTGCAACAAAAAAGGGGCGTTTCTGTCCTTTTTTGTTGTTGATTATGGTTAAAAAGGAAGGCTGTTTTCGCAATCTTTGTTATTTTTGTCGAATATGATTAAGAAGTGAAAGGTGATGGCGCTCTTGTGCCAGGGCTGAAAGCATCTGCCTCGAGCGAATGCAAAGGCTCACTGTTTAGAAAACAGCCAAAAGAATGAAGAGCAAAAGAAATTTAGTAAGGTGGAGGCGGTAATATGAGTAAGGGAAAGCACACTCCCCTTTTTCCGGCGTATGAAAAAGAAGGAGCAAAGACTGTAGATTTTGGCGGTTGGGAGATGCCTGTGCAATTTTCTAGTATTAAAGAAGAGCATTATGCTGTCCGTAATCAAGCAGGTTTGTTCGATGTCTCCCACATGGGCGAAGCACGGGTAAAAGGCCCGGATGCTTTAGCTCTATTGCAGCGCGTAATGACAAACGATGTTTCTAAATTAACGCCAGACCGGGCTCAATACACCTTAATGTGTAATAAACAAGGTGGCACGGTTGATGATCTGCTCATTTATCACTTAGCTGAAAATGATTATTTTCTTGTCTTAAATGCAGCGAACCAAGAGAAAGACATTGCCTGGATTAAAGAGCATATCCAGCCTGAAGACGACGTGGAAGTGACGGATGTTTCGGACGACTATGCACTTCTTGCCGTCCAGGGACCAGTTGCAGAAGGGATTGTACAAAAGTTGGCTGACCTTGAATTAAGCGAAATTCGCTTTTTCCGCTTTAGGCAGCAAGTAAAACTTGGAAATGTTAAAGGCCTTATCTCTCGCACTGGATATACCGGTGAAGATGGGTTTGAAATTTATTGTGCAGCGGAAGATGCTTATGAATTGTGGGAGGCGCTTCTCGAAGCTGGTCGGGGGGAAGGTCTTGTGCCATGCGGCCTGGGCGCAAGGGATACGCTGCGATTTGAAGCGCGGCTGCCGCTTTATGGCCAGGAGATTACTGAAACGATTTCTCCGCTTGAAGCAGGACTTGGCTTTGCTGTGAAGCTAGATAAAGACACGGCTTTCACGGGGCAAAAAGCACTAAAAAAACAAAAAGAAGAAGGTCTAACCCGTAAATTAGTAGGCATTCAAATGGTGGATAAAGGCATTCCCCGCACAGATTATTCTGTGCATGATCAGGCAGGTAATGAAATTGGTCATGTCACGACCGGCACTCAGTCCCCAACTTTAGGAGAAAATGTAGGACTTGCGCTTGTCGACATTGAGCATACAAATTTGGAACAGCCCCTATGGGTGCAAGTCCGCAAGAAACGTTTAAAAGCAGTCGTTCGAAAAACCCCTTTTTATAAAAGAATGTAAGTAAAGGAGAGAGGAAGTTGTCTTATCGCTATCTACCAATGACAGATGCCGACCAGGAAGACATGTTGGCCACAATCGGTGTGGAAAATAAAGAAGAGTTGTTTGAAGATGTAAATGGCACGATTCGGTTACAGCGGCCGCTTAATTTACAGCCGGCTCTTACAGAAATGGAGCTAGTAAAAGAATTTGAACAGCTAGCTGCTAAAAACACGACCATGAAGACGACACCGTCTTTCTTAGGAGCGGGAGTATATCATCATTTTATCCCTTCCGTCGTCAGCCATGTTACTTCTCGTTCGGAATTTTATACAGCTTATACCCCGTACCAACCAGAAATGTCGCAAGGTGAACTCCAAGCGATTTTTGAATTCCAGACTATGGTTTGTGAGCTCACCGGCATGGAGATCGCTAATTCATCAATGTACGACGGCCATACGGCTTTGGCTGAAGCGGCTGTTATGGCTTGTGGCCAATATAAAATGAAACGGCAGAAACTGCTTATTTCTGCAGGGGTGCACCCGGAAGCACGCGATGTGGTTAAAACACAAGCTAAAGGTCCGGGATTAACAGTAGAAGAAGTAGCAGTTACGAGCGGTGCTACAAACGAGGAAGCGTTAAAGCAAGTGCTCAACGAAGAAGTAGCAGCTGTCATTGTCCAGTACCCGAACTTTTTTGGCACCATCGAAGACCTTCGCCAGTTAAAAGAGCAGGCTGAACAAGCAGGAGCAATGTTTATCGTAAAAAGTAATCCACTTGCGCTGGGGATGTTGACCCCTCCTGGAGAATTCGGAGCTGACATTGTCGTAGGTGACACGCAGCCGTTTGGGATTGCTGCTCAATATGGTGGACCTCATTGTGGCTATTTTGCCACTACGAAAAAATTAATGCGGAAAGTGCCGGGCCGCCTCGTCGGTCAGACGGTGGATGAAGATGGGCGCCGCGGCTTTGTGTTGACCTTACAAGCAAGAGAGCAGCATATTCGCCGTGATAAAGCGACGTCTAACATTTGTTCTAACCAGGCATTAAATGCGTTAGCCTCTTCAGTTGCCATGGCAGCTCTAGGAAAACAAGGCGTTAAGGAGATGGCTTATCAAAGCTTGCAAAAAGCACACTACGCCAAGCGTAAACTTCAGGAAGCAGGTTGCAAACTCCCTTATGAAGGACCAGTTTTTCACGAATTTGTAGTAGAGCTTGGGCAGCCGGTGAAAAAAGTGAACGAGTTGCTGTTTGAGAAAGGCTTTATCGGCGGGTTTGATCTTGGTCAGATTGATGCTTCCCGGAATGAAGAAATGCTCGTTTGTGTAACAGAAATGCGAACGAAAGAGGAAATTGATGCATTTGCTGAGGCGATCGGAGGGATCCTTTCATGAGAGAACAAGAACACACGTTAATATTTGAAGAAAGCGCACCGGGACGAAGAGGGAGTGTGCTGCCTGACCTTGATGTGGAAGAAACACCTGTCTCAGAGTTGATTCCATCCGAATTCATTCGCGAAAAAGCGCCTGACTTGCCGGAAGTCTCTGAGTTGCAGCTTATGCGCCATTATACGTCTTTATCCACCCGCAATTACGGGGTGGATTCAGGGTTTTATCCATTAGGTTCTTGCACGATGAAGTATAATCCGAAGATAAATGAAGAAGTGGCAAAACTGGACGGTTTAACCAACATTCACCCTTATCAGCCTGAAGAACAAGTACAAGGGGCGATGCGGTTAATGTATGATCTGCAGACCTCGTTGGCGGAGATCACTGGGATGGAAGAAGTAACCTTGCAATCAGCGGCAGGAGCACAAGGTGAATGGACCGGGCTGATGTTAATCCGTGCTTATCATGAAGCGAATGGAGATACCAACCGAACAAAAGTCATTGTGCCGGATTCTGCCCATGGCACAAACCCAGCCTCTGCTGTTGTGGCCGGATTTGAGACGGTTACTGTTAAAACAGATGAAAGAGGACTTGTTGATCTTGAGCATTTAAAAGAAGTAACCGGAGAAGATACTGCAGCTCTCATGCTCACAAATCCGAATACATTAGGGTTATTTGAAGAAGATATTGTCGAGATGGCTGAAATTATTCATGAAGCCGGCGGAAAGCTTTATTATGACGGTGCCAATTCTAATGCTATTCTAGGTATAGCCCGTCCCGGCGACATGGGGTTTGATGTTGTTCACTTAAACTTGCATAAAACCTTTACCGGCCCGCACGGCGGAGGGGGACCAGGAAGCGGTCCAGTCGGTGTAAAAGCGGATCTCGTACCATTTTTGCCGAAGCCGCTTTTAGCTAAAACGGAAAATGGATATACCTGGGATTATGACCGACCACAAGCGATCGGAAGAATTAAGCCGTTTTACGGGAACTTTGGTATTAATGTTCGGGCTTACAGCTACATCCGCACGATGGGAGCTGAGGGACTAAAACGAGTTTCTGAACTGGCAGTTATTAACGCTAACTACCTGATGAAAAGACTTGAGCCGTATTACGAGGCACCGTATGAGCGGTACTGTAAGCACGAGTTTGTCCTTTCAGGCAAGCGCCAGAAGAAATTAGGGGCTCGTACGCTCGATATTGCCAAACGCCTCCTCGACTACGGCTATCATCCTCCGACTATTTATTTTCCAATGAATGTTGATGAATGTATGATGATAGAGCCAACGGAAACTGAATCGAAAGAGACGTTAGATGCGTTTGCTGAGGCGATGATTGCGATTGCCAAAGAAGTAGAAAAAGACCCGGAGATCGTTCAAGAAGCACCTCATACTACACCGGTGGCACGATTAGACGAAACCACTGCAGCCAGAAAGCCAGTGTTAAAATATGAAAATCCAGATCATGAAAAAGAACCAGCAAGGCTTTAAGCCTTCGCTGGTTCTTTTCCTTACACCGTAAGAATGTATAAATAGTTAGAAGGAAACAGTATACGTGCAACGAAGGCTCAGCCAACTCCGTAGGCTAGGCTGAGCCAAGTTTTCTTTATCGGACTCCAGGTTTTTTTCTCGAAGCCAAGAAGGTTAACTCATGTAATTAGCAACCATCTATTAGAAAACTGTCTTATTTTTTGGTTTTAATTTTGCCTGTCCATTTTTTGAAACCTTTATTCAAATGATAGAGATCTTCATGGCCGTGTTTCTTTTTAAGAATGCGGGCAGCTTGTCGGCTTCGGGCCCCGGATTGACAGTATAAATAAACGGGTTGGTCTTTCCTGACTTCATTTAATCGTTGTTTTAACTGCGACATTGGAATGTTCCGGGCACCTAAAATATGGCCACCATTATATTCGCGTGGTTCACGCACATCGATTAGTTGTGCTTTGCGGTAGCCTTTCTTAAAATCTACCTGATTCAACTCTGTTAGATACTTTGGTGTCATGTAACGGCGTCCGAGTACAAAAAGCAAAAACCCAATGAGGACTCCCCACATAATAAGTGTAAATAAATCCATCTATCTCTCTCTCCTTTATATAATTCCCTATCTATTCTACTATTTAAAGGTATGCTTAGCAGATAATCCAAAACAGCTGAAGATGTACGTTTACATGGAGGCAGTCAGCTCTATTGCGGTGGCAGAGCACTCCCTCTCTCCGATAATTAGCTATTTTATATAAAACTTCCAAGTCGTATTATAAGGGTGTTTAGCGTTTTAAGCAAAAGAAATCTTCCAGATGCACTCAACTTTCCTTTTTTACATCGGTTTGATAAACTTAACGCGAACATAAACCTCGACGAAAGCTGGGAAATTATGCAAAAAGAAACTTGGTATTTTATTGATACGGGATATTCAGACCCTAGTTATAATATGGCACTGGATGAAATGCTGTTGCATTGGCAAAACGAAGGGAAAATGCCGCCTGTCGTCCGCTTTTATGATTGGCAGCCTGCCACTTTATCAATTGGTTATTTTCAAAAAGTACAAAAAGAAATTGACCTGGATGCTGTAGAGCGGCACGGTTTTGGATTTGTGCGGCGGCCAACTGGCGGCCGGGGTGTCCTGCATGATAATGAACTAACGTACAGCGTGGTGGTACCAGAGTCCCACCCGGAAATGCCGGCTACTGTAACAGAAGCTTACCGTGTGATTTCTGAAGGCATTCTTCAAGGTTTTCGCGAGTTAGGTTTCCATGCTTCGTTTGCGATCCCTCGAACGGATGAAGAGAAACAGGCGTTAAAAAACCCTCGCTCTGCTGTCTGTTTTGACGCCCCTTCTTGGTATGAACTAGTGGTTGAGGGCCGGAAAGTTGCTGGCAGTGCCCAGACCAGGCAAAAAGGAGTTATTCTTCAACACGGTTCAATTATTTTAGATGTAGATGAAGAGAAACTGTTTGACTTGTTTAAATATCCGAGTGAGCGTGTACGCCGCCGCATGCAGGAAGGCTTTAAAGAAAAAGCTGTTTCACTGCGGGAATTAGCAGGGCACCCTGTTCCCATGGAAGACGTACGTCCAGCTTTTAAAAAAGGCTTTGAAAAAGGGATGAATATTGAATTAAAGCCGTACACCTTAACGCCGGAAGAAGAACAATTCGTTTACGACCTGGCTAAAGATCGCTATGCAAATGAGGAATGGACCTACCGGAAATAACAGTTACTCCATTCTGCCAGGAATTGTTCTATTAAAGGCTTCTTGAAGTCTATCAGCTACTCGTGTATCACCATAGGAAGTAGATATATCGCCTCTTACATTTTTCACAGGCGTTACTTCAAGGCTGGTGCTCGTCAGAAATACTTCATCGGCTGAGAGAAGGTCTTCAGTCGTGAAAGCTTCTAGCTTAATGGAGAACGCCAGCTGCTCTGCCACCTTCAGGACGAGCTGGCGGGTGATTCCATTCAAGATATAATGGTTGGCAGGGTGGGTATAAATCACATTATCTTTTACGAGAAAGACATTGGCAGAGGACCCTTCCGTAATAATTCCATCGCGGTGCTGAATCGCTTCTGCTGCATGATGGTCTGCTGCTTTACGCTTAGCCATTACATTTCCTAATAGATTGACTGTTTTAATATCACAACGCAGCCAGCGAATATCCGGTGTAACAAAAGCAGTGACAGGAGAGTTGAATGGGCCGCTCGCTGGAAGCTCTCTTGTAAAAGCGGTGACGAGAGCATCTTGATAACGCTCATATAAATGATTACGTACACCTTGTCCCCGGCTGAGTTGAATATAAATGTATCCTTCTGTTATATTATTTTTCTGCACAAGTTCACGGCTTAGGTCTTCCCATTCCTCTTGTGAATAAGGGAGGGGGATATCTAATTCATTTGCACTTCGGGCTAAACGGGTCATATGCTCATGGGCTGCAAAAAGCAAGCCGTTATAAATCCTAATCACTTCATACACGCCGTCGCCAAATAAGTAACTTCTGTCTAAAACTGATATGGAAGCTTCTTCTTCAGGTACAATCTCTTGGTTGACCAATACATAAGGCATGGTAGTTCCTCCTTAATAACTATGTTTTTGAAAAAAGGTCGTGGTAGAAAAATGATGGCACGATGGAGTATGTACAGAAGTCTAGTATCTTCACTAAACGTCCTGTATGCTGTCATTTGTTTCTTATTATAACGAGTATGGTTGTTTCCCCACAAATTAAAAAGGGACAGAAGGTAAACATTTGCGTCAATAACGACTCTATAGAACAGGTTAATGCCTCTATATTTATAAACATGTATAACGAATGGCTGAATCGGGTACAGAACTATATTCACAATATATGGTGTTAACAAAAGAGTTAGCCACACTATATATTGAAGTGTTTCTAACGGTTATGGTAAAGTGAAAGTAGAAGATGTAAATGACAAACGAACAAGTAAAATGAATTATATCATTAGAGGAGGACGGCAGATGACTACGCTTGCTGTTGCCCACGAATCAGTTAATATTGACAAATTAAACGAGGATATTAAACACTTTCCTCAAGTACATTCTATCACATCAGATATGAATACGACCCAGGCTGGTGTTTCCCGGCTTGTAATGCTGGACCGTTACACCTTCAAAGACACAGAGAAAAAAACATTAACTACAGGAGACTTCGTCGTCCTGACTGTAAAAGATGATCCTAAATTTCCGGCACGTGGATACGGACTGGTCAAAGCGTTGGATTATGAGGCTAATCGGGCAGAGGTTCTTGTGGATGAGGAGTTCCGAGGCATCCTCCAAGGAGAAGAAGCAGAAACGGGCATCGTCCGCAGATCGCTTGATACGATTGAAAAGCCGCTTGAAGTTTTTTATGAACAAATTGCTAAGCGAAATGCGACTGGACTAGCTGCTGTCGAAGTCGATGAGACAAAAAGGCAAGAAGCCTACGAAGCATTTTATCATGAACTTGTAACCATGAATTTTGTACCGGCTGGTCGTGTTCTCTACGGCGCAGGAGCGAACACAGATGTCACGTATTTTAACTGTTATGTCATGCCGTTTGTACAAGACTCAAGAGAAGGAATTTCAGAGCACCGCAAACAAGTTATGGAGATTATGAGCCGAGGCGGGGGAGTAGGCACCAATGGTTCGACGCTCCGGCCTCGAAATGCCCTGGCTCGGGGTGTGAATGGCAAATCTTCCGGAAGCGTCTCTTGGCTGGATGATATTGCAAAATTAACTCACCTGGTTGAACAAGGTGGTTCTCGCCGTGGCGCACAAATGATAATGCTTGCTGACTGGCATCCAGACATTTTGGAATTTATCATTTCTAAAATGCAAAACCCACGTATTCTTCGTTATTTGCTCGAACAAATTGAAGATGAACAGATTTGCAGCTTAATTAAAGAAAAGCTTGATTTCACCCCGCTTACCGAAGTAGAAGAAGCGATGTATCAAGGAGTTGTAAATTATAAACACATGCCCGGACGCGGTGGATTTGATGATAAAGTCATTCGCGATGCTGAAGAAAAGCTGCGCACTGGCGGCACGTACTCGGTGCATCAATCCGAATTTTTATCTGGAGCAAATATTTCGGTCTGTTTAACTGATGAGTTTATGCAGGCAGTAGAAGAAGATGGCGATTATGCACTGCGTTTTCCAAATGTAGAAGCCTACAATGAAGATGAAATGGCCGCCTACAACGAGGAATGGCATGAAGTCGGCGATGTACGGGAATGGGAAGCTAAAGGGTTCAGTATCAAAACGTATCGTACCATTAAGGCAAAAGAACTATGGCAATTAATTAATGTATGTGCGACTTATTCGGCCGAGCCAGGGATTTTCTTCATTGATAATGCGAACCGGCAAACAAACGCTCAAGCTTATGGCCAAAAAGTAGTTGCTACTAACCCGTGTGGAGAACAGCCGCTTGCTCCATATAGTGTTTGTAACCTGGCAGCAGTCAATTTGGCAGAAATGGCTGATAAAGACGAAAAACGCGTAGATTACGACAAACTTAAGCAAACCGTTGCTACTGGGGTACGCATGCAAGATAATGTTATTGATGCTACACCGTACTTCCTCGAGGAAAACACGAAGCAAGCAAAAGGAGAACGACGTGTCGGTTTAGGAGTAATGGGACTTCATGACCTCTTGATTTATACCGAAACAGCTTACGGTTCTGAGGAAGGGAATCAATTAGTAGATGAAATTTTTGCTGCCATTGCTGAAACGGCTTATCGTACCAGTATTGAACTGGCAAAAGAGAAAGGAAGCTTCCCTTATCTGATCGGAGAGAGCGAAGAAGAGACCTCAGTGCTTAGAGAACGTTTAACCGAGACAGGCTATATGGAAAAAATGCCTGAAGACATTCGCCGAGGGATCCAAGAATACGGCATTCGTAATTCTCACCTGCTAACCGTTGCACCAACTGGAAGTACAGGTACGATGGTTGGGGTTTCTACCGGCCTTGAACCGTATTTCTCATTTAAATATTACCGCAGTGGTCGCCTCGGAAAGTTTATCGAAGTGAACGCCGAAATTGTACAGGAATATTTAGACCGAACCCCTGATGCCGACCCGAATAATTTACCGGAATGGTTTGTATCTGCTATGGACCTTAAGCCAGAAGCACATGCAGATCTTCAATGTGTGATTCAGCGCTGGGTGGACAGTTCACTTTCTAAAACAGTGAACGCACCGCGTGGTTATACAGTGGAGCAAGTGCAAAGCGTTTACGAGCGCCTGTATAAAGGTGGAGCAAAAGGTGGCACGGTTTATGTAGACGGCAGCCGCGACGCTCAAGTCTTAACTCTGCAAGCAGAGGAAGAAGAAGTCGAACAAACGGAGTTAATCGACCCGGAACAGTTTGAAGAAGAAGACAAGCAAAAAGTAGTATTAGTAGACACTATTAAAGATTTACGTTCAACCACAGTAAATGTCGGTAATGAACTTGGAGACACGTGCCCGGTTTGTCGGGAAGGTGACGTTCAGGACATTGGCGGCTGCAATACGTGTACAAATTGCGGAGCTCAATTGAAGTGCGGCATCTAAAGAGTAGGATGCACCGTACAAAAATGTGAGGCAGCTGTAGGAGGCTGCCTCATTTCTTAAGTTAAAGCCAAATATTTTATAGAGGCCCAACCTGAATAACTTTACATAAGATTTCATTAGGGCGTTGTTCGGGGTTGAAAGATTTTGTACAATAAGATTGCAGCATGGTTACGAACCGTACTCTTTAGGGGGACTCAGTCATGCCAACACCTAGTATGGAAGACTATTTAGAACGAATATACCAGCTCATAGAAGAAAAAGGATACGCACGGGTTTCAGATATTGCTGAGACATTGGAAGTTCACCCTTCGTCCGTTACGAAAATGGTACAAAAATTAGGGCGAAAAGAGTACTTAATATATGAAAAGTACCGTGGACTCGTATTAACACCTAAGGGGAAGAAAATAGGCAAACGTCTTGTGTACCGTCATGAACTGCTGGAAGATTTCTTGTATATCGTTGGGGTGGATGATGAAAACATTTACCGTGATGTAGAAGGAATTGAACATCATTTAAGCTGGGATGCAATTGATCGAATTGGTGATTTAGTGCAGTACTTTAGAGAAAAGGAACAGCGAATTGATGAGTTGCGTGTAGTACAAGAAAAAAATGAAGAATAAAGAAGATACTCCGAGGGAGTGTCTTTTTTTGGTTATCTTAAATGAGTGACCAGAGCGACATCGGCTAGCTTTGAAACAGTAGAATGTGTGTAAATCGTCTGGAATGTTACGAATTTTCATGAAAATATTACGTAAAACAGGTGACCTCAAGTCTTTACGAACTCACTTTAAGAAATCAAAGAAAAACCTCAATTAATGAAAGACCTTCTTCCGGGCTGTTGCATATGATAGCTAGAGGAGGAGGGAAGAAAGTGAATATCGATGGTGTATTTGCTGGTGGTGGAGCGAAAGCGATTGCCTTTATCGGAGCTTTAAAAGCAATGGAGGATAGAGGGTACGTTTTCGAACGCCTTGCCGGCACGAGTGCTGGTGCATTGTTCGCTAGTTTAATTCACGCTGGCTACAGTAGTGCAGAAATAAAATTAATGCTGGAAAAGGTTGATTTAGAGCAATTTAAAGACCGAAAATGGCCGGGCAGCTCCTGCAATGTGCTGAGCTGGCTTAGTGTATATTTTTACCTAGGGCTATATAAAGGAGATCAGTTAGAAAAGTGGGTAGAAGAAAAACTTGCGGCAAAAGGTGTGAGGACATTTGCCGACATGGAGCCAGGCTCGTTGAGATTGGTGGCTTCTGATGTTAGTAATAATCGTTTTATCATTTTACCTGATGATCTTGAACGTTATAACGAAGATAAAAATCGCTTTTCCGTAGCAAAAGCAGTACGAATGAGTTGTGCATTGCCATATTTTTATGAGCCGGTTCGCATTGGCTGTCCGAAAGAAAAACAGGCTCTAGTCGTAGATGGAGGCATTTTAAGCAATTTTCCGATGTGGTTGTTTAAGTCTAAAAACAAAAAAAAGCTAGAACGCCCAGTGTTAGGGTTCCAGCTTAGCCATGATATCGACAATGGTCATTCCCCGAAGATCCGAAATGCAGTTGATTTTTATCGATCGATGTTTTCGACCATGAGGAAAGCCCATGATCTGCGTTATATCTCTAAAAAAGATGCTCAAAATATTGTTTTTATTTCAGCAGATGAAATAAGTGCTACTTCGTTTAGCGAAGCTCAAAAGCGATACGAGGAATTAATTGAATCTGGAAAACATGCTACTTCAGAGTTTCTAAAGGATGGCCTTTGGCCTTAATTTAATTGACCCATGGTCTGCCCTCTTGTTCAAACACACCTAACTGCATAAACAAGAATGGGGCGAAAAATGTAATCCAGAGACCAGTAAATGCTGAATGTAGAAATTGAGTAATTACAGAGTCCACTAGCCATGTGCCTGCATAGTAAAAAATAAACATCCCTACTAATCCGACTACGCCTGCTAGCAACCTTCTTCCCGGGTGGGACGAAATGAGCATCCGGGTTTTAATCTGTTCGAAAACGTAACCTGTACTTATTCCCAGCAGGAGACCAGCATAAATGGCTCCGTTTGGAAAGAGTAAGAGAAGAGAGGATGGAAATACAAAGGAAAAGGCTAATTTATACACATCTGGCATGCCTCCCGTCCAGTCCATAGAACGGTAGGTTGCATAGACGATAAATCCACCTAATGCCCAAGCGCTAACAATGGAGAAGAATTCTACCCCTACACTGTAATAGGCAGTAAATGATACAGAAAACATAGCAAATAGAGCAATTGCAGAAAAGCCTTTTTTGCCGATTTCAGGTAATAAAAATGCCCAAAACGTTACGGCCGCCTGTACCATTGGGTTCGGTGAGAGCAAATAATTACTGGCTCCCCCACCTAAAGACGGTAGGCCATTTATAAATAAATTTAAGTAAACTGATAAAAAATAAATAAAAAGTAAACGGAATCCAATTTCTTTGTCAATAGCCCAAAAAATGAGCGGAATCATTAGAAGATAAAACCACTCATCACCAAGAAAGGCAGTAGTGGCCGTATACCAATCTAGAATTGGATGCTGGATGGTCGAGAGTATAGGTTCAATACGAATGTAAAACATAACCTCCCCCCTTATAAACAACGGTCCCCATTAAAAAAAGAACCCGGCGCCGGATCTAGAACAGCGCCCGGTTCTTTTTTTTATTCTTTTTCCCTTCGATCACACGCAAGTTAGGATCTTCTTTACGTCTTGCGGCGCTTCGTTGAGCTTTTCGTTTTTGTGGTTGGGATTGGCGGGCAGCCGGCTGCTGTTGCTGCATAGATTTTTTGAAAACTTGTTGAGATTTAGGTGATGACGAGGGAGCACCTTTAGACTGAGCAGACATGCCTCCTCCCCCGTAATGGCCAGAAAAGCGCTTCATAATTACGCGGGTGAATAAGAAATACAAGCCAACTGCAATAGCAGCGCCAATAGCAAGTGAAAGGAGCAGACCAACTGGATTATTCAAAAGTTGATGACCCAGTCCAAGAATTGCAAGACCAAAAATTAAAAAAAGCACAGGCTGACGAACAAGCCGGGACATAATAGTCACCTCCAATTGTTTTAACCGTCACGTGCACGTGCAGTTTTCAACGTGATGAGTTGCTTTGGTGATGCCTTAAAGACTGTTACTACTCTGAACGGGGAGTAGTGGCTAAAAGACACTAAAATGAAATGATTATAGGTATGAAGCCCAAAACTTACAAAATTTATTCTCTTTTCTTATACTTTAACTGACTCCATTGACCAATTGACTAAAGGCAACCATGAATGTTTTTATGCTTGTCCCGGGGGTGTCATTTTTGTGGTGTAACCTTAATCATCTCGTTTAACTAGTCGTGGTGGTATGTTATGGCTGATGTGGTTAAACGGTGTGGGTATGTCAGTTAAGAAGTGCTCCAGGATGAATGGGAAAATGACGGAGGCAGTAGTTCTCCTCTCTCTATTCTACACCATCCTTCCAGTTCACTCTAGCCTGAGATCGTTTGAAAAATTCTGCTGCAAAATAGTTTGGTTAATTGTAACATTCCCGATCCATCAAGTTTTTACACCTGTTCATTGCAGGTTTATAAATTACTTGGATAAGTGCGAGCGAGGCAAGCCATAGTAGGTATAAGGAGGGATGATTTATGAGTGAGAACACGAAAGCAAACGAATTGCCACTAGTTGGCTATATGATTGTAACTGCTATTTTTGCAGGAGTGATGTTGTATTGTATGTGGTGGATTGCAAATTTTTTCTTGTTTGTTGATGTAAGCCCAAGCAGTATTTTGCCAGTTCGGGCTACATTTTTTAATGACGAGATTGTCCCTTTTTTGACCGTCGTATATTTTATTATTGCTTCTTTTTTGCTTATCGTACTAGCCTATTTTACAACGAGAAAAGTAATTGAGGTATGGCCTGGTCTCATTGTGGGTTTTGTTCTTTGGTCAGTGTTTTTCCTATGGTTGAATGCCTGGTTTCCTGAAATTAAGCCCGTGGCAGCCTTGCAGCCGACAACTATAGTTACAAGTTTGTCGCTCTTTTTAATCTATGGGATATTTATTAATTACTCTATGGCCTATGAATGGGCGATTCGAAAGCAGGACCAGAGCCGTTGACAACTGTTATTTTTATCTAGCCTATGGTACGATAGGTTTTGGAAGAACATTATTGTTTAAAGCATGGTGACAAAATGAAGAGTATTTTAGTAGTTAACGGACCGAATTTAAACCGACTAGGCTTGAGGGAACCAGAAGTGTACGGTAATTTTTCTATCGTCGATTTGGAGAAATACGTACATCAAAGGGCTGAAGCATTAGGGATTAAAGCTGACTTCTTTCAATCAAATCACGAAGGTGTACTGATCGACCGGATTCATGAAGCAGATGAGAAGTACGATGGGATCGTATGTAACCCCGGGGCTTTTACTCATTACAGCTATGCGATTCGAGATGCGATTGCTTCCATTCAAATCCCCGTGGTAGAAGTACATATTTCAAACATTCATGCGCGTGAAGAGTTTCGACACACTTCAGTATTGGCTCCTGTTACAACTGGTCAAATTGTAGGTTTTGGCAAAATGGGATATGAACTTGGCTTGAGAGCTTTTGTATAGGGGGATATCTATGACTCAACTACAACGACTGCAAAAAAAGTTAGCGCAGAGTGATGTGAGTTCTATCATCATTGAAAGTGCAGTTAACCGAGAGTATGTATCTGGTTTTACAGGCACAGCGGGAGCTCTTTTGATCACCGAACAAGATGCTCTGTTTATTACGGATTTTCGATATGTAGAACAAGCAGAGAAGCAAAGCCCTGACTTTACAATTATTAAACAAGAACGATCAATGGCTGAAGAAATTGCTGAGCAAGTCAAAAAACGGGGCTTGCAGACAGTTGGATTTGAAAAAAGTCATGTTACATATGCGCAGTTTGAACAATTTGATAAATATATTGAAGCTACACTCGAACCGGTCTCAGGTTTGGTTGAATCGTTACGTCTTTACAAAACGCCAGCAGAGCTGAGCATTATTGAAGAAGCGGCTAAGATTGTGGATTTGACATTTGACCATATTACGTCTTTTATTCAACCAGGTGTTAAAGAAGTCGATGTAGCGAATGAACTCGAATTTTTCATGCGTAAGCAAGGCGCCGCTTGTTCTTCTTTTGATATCATTGTTGCATCGGGAGAGAGAAGTGCGTATCCACATGGTGTAGCCAGTACGAAAGAAATTCAAAAAGGCGAGCTTGTCACTATGGACTTTGGGGCCTATTATAAAGGATATTGCTCCGACATGACCCGGACGGTAGCTGTAGGGGAACCGGCACAAGAACTGAAGAAAATTTATGACACTGTACATGAAGCTCAGGAGAAAGCAATGCAGCACTTAGGTCCAAACATGAGTGGCGTTGAAGCGGATGCCGTAGCGAGGGACCATATTAAAGCAGCCGGGTTTGGCGAATATTTTGGCCATGGGCTTGGTCATGGCTTAGGGATGGAAGTACACGAGGCTCCGCGCCTTTCCCCTAAAGGAGAACAAATGCTAGAACCTGGCATGGTAGTAACGGTTGAACCAGGTATTTACGTAGCTGGGCTTGGCGGCACACGGATTGAAGATGATGCAGTCATCACTGAAAATGGAAATAAGCGCTTAACTCATTCTACTAAAGAGCTTTTAATTCTTTAACCCTAGTTAAAACAACATTCTGACCAAAGGTGGTATAGAAGAAAATGATTTCTGTAAACGACTTTAAAACAGGACTTACTATTGAAGTAGATAATGATATTTGGCAAGTTGTAGACTTCCAACATGTGAAACCAGGAAAAGGTGCAGCTTTTGTTCGTTCTAAACTTCGCAGTATGCGCACTGGTAACATCCAAGAAAAAACGTTTAGAGCTGGAGAAAAAGTAAACCGTGCTCATATTGAAAAAAACCGCATGCAGTATCTGTATTCAAGCGGGGATACGCATACATTTATGAATACCGAATCATTTGAGCAAATGGAATTAACGTCTGCTCAAATTGAACACGAACTCAACTTCTTAAAAGAAAATATGGAAGTAGAAATCATTTCGTATGGAAATGAAACCTTAGGGGTTGAAACACCTAACACGGTAGAGTTGGAAGTGACAGAAACTGAACCAGGCATCAAAGGAGATACTGCTTCAGGAGGGTCTAAGCCAGCTACACTTGAAACAGGATACACTGTTCAAGTTCCTTTCTTTGTTAATGAAGGCGATGTTTTAGTTATTGACACCCGCAAAGGAGAATATGTTTCGCGGGCGTAATTGTAGGAAGCTCAACAGAAAATAGACTGTCCTCTAGAGAGGGCGGTCTATTTTTATATTGGTTTTGTGACAAAGAAGTGTTGACATTTCTTCGGTGGCCTCTCTTTCCGCAAGCCTTCATAGGTTACGTCCTCTGGGTTCAGGGCAGGCGCTCCTTTTGAGTCGGCTGAAAAAGTTAATTTATCAATATTTATTTATCAATATTTACACTCCTCGTTATACGATGCACCTTATAGTGAAAAATAGTCGCTGAGACTGGAGCAAGCTCCGAAAAGGAAGTCAGGGCAAGACCTGCCGAGCAAAGCTCGAAGCGAAATCCCGACTTCTCAACGGAAAGCGAGCTTGCGCTGGCTCACCAATCCCGTTATACAGGTTATAGTATAAAGATAACCTGGTTCTTAAACGATAACCAGTTTTTCAGCAGCCCCACTCCCTCATAAGAACGCAATTTTTCCACTCCATTTTTTTCAGCTATTTCGTATAAAGGATAGAGCCAATCACCCTTAGTTCTATCTATGCCTTCTGCTACATAAGATAATTCCAGGTTATAGAAAGATGTGTAGAGAGGAGTGATTCGAGTGGAACAAGCTTTGAACCAAGTTTCATGGTTTGATCTACTCCCTCCACCCATACAGACCGTTCTCTCCGAACAGCTAATGGATACATCAGGTCTGGAAGAAATCAGATTGCGAGTAGGACAGCCTATCGAATGTGTATCACACGAATCCTCAAGATTATTAGGAGGAAGAGAGCCAAAGGGGTTGTATTTGTTTAATCGTACAGATGCCAACCATCTCCTTAATCAATTAAGCCGCTATTCTGTCTATGCATATGAAGAAGAAATTCGCCAAGGTTTTCTAACGATAGCCGGAGGGCACCGAGTAGGCCTTTCAGGAAAGGCAAGAATAGTCGATGGACAAGTCCAAACCCTTCAGGATATAAGCTCGTTTAACATTCGTATTGCAAAGCACGTCGAATTGGATACCAGCAAATTATATCCCTATCTATACAATCAACGCTGGATGCAAACCGTGATCGTAGGTTCTCCAGGCAGTGGAAAAACGACACTGCTTCGTGAATTAGCTCGTATGGCCTCGACCGGCTCTAATTCATTGAATATCTCCCCTAAACGTACAGTCATAGTTGATGAGCGCTCTGAGCTGGCGGCCTCTATTGACGGTGTACCCAGCTTTGATTTAGGACGGAGAATTGATGTATTAGACCGCTGTCCGAAAGCCGAAGGCATGATGATGATGATCAGGTCTATGAACCCTGATGTCCTTGTTGTCGATGAAATAGGGCGGGCTGAAGATGCGGAAGCATTAAATGAAGCAACAATGGCGGGAGTAAGCGTTTTTTGTTCAGTACATGGCTCCTCTTTCAGTGATGTGAAAAAACGGCCGGTTATGCGTTCTTTATTTAATGACAAAGTGTTTGATCGTATTTTATTTCTCTCCACTCCCCGTAACAGACGACAAGTCAGCATTTATGACCATTCTCAGCAGCTTGGTGTCATTTCGATATGAATTGGTTCGGGGCAAGTATTGTCTTAGTAGCTACAACTTGGGCGGGCTGGGAATGGAGTAATCGACTTAAACAAAGACCTCAACAAATTAGACAATTAAAAACATTTCTTCAAGCATTAGAGGCTGAAGTTACGTTTGGCTTAACACCAATTGATGAAGCCTGTGACAAATTGGCCGCGCAGTGTGACCCACCTCTTTCCACCTTTATATCGGATTTTTCAAACCGCTTAAAGCAAGGAGGCTATCAAGCAGAGAGGGCCTGGGAAGAAGCACTAAACGAATTGTGGACTCGCACCTCGCTGAAAAAAAGTGAAAAGGAAATTCTGACTCAGTTTGGGCAAACACTAGGAGTTTATGGACGAACGGAGCAAAAAAAACAAATTATGCTTGCTTTAACGCATTTAGAGCGGGAGGAAGCAGAGGCTCGGGATGAACTTAAGCGATTTGAAAAGCTTTTTCGGTCTCTCGGTTTATTGACTGGTCTGCTCCTGGTGCTCCTGCTGATTTAATCGAGGTGCAAGAGGGGGAGAAAAAGGTGGCATATGATGTAGATGCGATTTTTCAGATTGCCGGTATTGGGATAATCGTGGCGATGATTCATACCGTTTTAAAACAAATGGGAAAAGAAGACTGGGCGCATTGGGTTACGTTGATCGGCTTTGTTGTCGTGTTGTACATGGTAGCAACTATCGTGGATGATTTGTTTCAAAGAATACGCTCTGTCTTCTTATATATTGGGGGATAATCCGTGACACTCGATTTGTTGCAAATGGTAGGGTTCGGCCTGGTCGCTACGTTTTTAGCTTTACTCATCAAAGAACAACAGCCAGCTTTTGCATTTCTGCTTACGTTATTTGTTGGTGCTATGTTGTTCTTTTTTTTAATGGATTACATTGAGGCTGCGTTAACGATGCTCGATGATCTAGCAAATCATGCAAACATAGAACCTGTTTATTTAGAGACCATGCTTAAGATTATCGGAATTGCTTATGTAGCGGAATTTGGAGCTCAGTTAGCCAGAGATGCTGATGAAGGGACGATTGCCGCAAAGATCGAGTTGGCAGGAAAGGTTCTTATTTTCGTCATGGCGATACCGATATTTAGGACATTGCTTGAAACAGTGCTCTCACTGCTTCCCGGAGCGTAGGGAGGAAAAAGGATGAAGCAAATCTTTTGGTTGTTGTCGTTTATTGCACTATGGATGTTCGTTCAAGACGAGGGGTATGCAAATGAGACACCAGAAGAAGTGCATGAACCCGAGCAGCTTTATGAAGAACAGTTTAACAGTTTGAATACCAATGAAATTGAAGAAGTGTGGACTGACATACGGCAGTCTTATGGGCCTTTCCTTCCTGAAAGTTATAAACGTTCATTCAGTGAATGGCTAGAAGATGAAGATGGTTCAGGCCTTAATCACTGGCTGCAAGGAGCTGTTCAGTTTTTTTTGCACGAATGGACGGCCAGTTTGAAGCTATTAGGAACTTTTATTCTGCTAGCTGTCTTTAGCACAATGCTTCAAGCCTTACAAAATACCTTTGAACGGCCAGCTATTAGTCGTGTTGCTTACAGCGTGACTTATATTGTTTTGTTTTTACTTGCCATCAACAGTTTTTATATTGCAATGGAATATACCCAGGAAGCTGTTAGTAATATGGTCCACTTTATGATGGCTCTACTGCCGTTATTATTAGCATTGCTTGCTTCAACTGGGGCGGTAGCATCGGCTGCTTTGTTTCATCCACTGATTGTATTTTTAGTAAACACGAGCGGTTTACTGATCCAAAATGTGGTTCTTCCGCTTCTTTTTCTCTCTGCCATATTGAGTGTGATTAGTTTTATGAATGATAGATTTCAGTTAACAAAGCTCGCAGGGCTTATGCGTAACGTAGCGCTAGGGTTTTTAGGGTTATTTCTTTCTGTGTTTCTCGGTGTTATTTCGGTGCAGGGAGCTACTGCTGCAGCTACAGATGGCATCGCAGTACGGACCGCAAAATATGTGGCCGGAAACTTTGTACCTGTGGTTGGAAGGATGTTTACAGACGCAACTGATACTGTACTGGGGGCCTCTGTACTCGTTAAAAATACAATTGGGATGGCTGGTTTAGTTCTCCTCTTTGTTATTTGTGCTTTTCCTGCCATTAAGCTACTGGTGCTATCGCTAATATTTTATGTATCTGCTGCAGTTTTACAGCCGTTAGGAGCAGGTCCTATGCTTGAAAGTCTCAGCTTGTTAGGCCGTACCGTATTGTACATGTTTGCAGCACTAAGTGTCGTTTGTCTTATGTTCTTTTTGTCACTCACGATGATTATCGCATCAGGTAATGTCGCATTAATGATGAGGTGAAATTAATAATCGAATGGCTTATTTAACGGCATGGATTACGTCTTTGATTGTTTTTATTATGCTCATTACCTTGATTGATTTATTAATGCCTCAATCCAATTTGAAACGGTATGCAGAGTTGTCTATTTCTTTAATTTTAATGTTGCTACTCCTTCAGCCTATTTTTGATCTGACGCAAACAGATGTATCTGTCGACCATTGGATGCGGGTGATGGAAGGTTCTTTAGAAGACAGAAATATGGAAGAAATGATCGAAGATAAGAAAACAGATATACAAGCTCATCATGATGCATATATTTCTGAGCAGATGACCCGTGAATTACTTCTCGACGTAGAAGAGCCTCTTGAGTCAACATTTGGGTTAACAATCCATCAAATTGATGTGGATGAATTTGAAGAGAAAGGAGAACTAACAGTATGGCTGCGTTCAAACTCCGAAGAAACATCTCATACAGAGAGCATTGAACCTGTGGATGTTCAAGTAGCTAATCGTGATGGTATTGCATTTGAAGAAGTGTCAGATCATGAAAGTGAGGTTCGAAAGATGATAGCTGGCGCTTGGGGGATGGAAGAAGAAGCACTTCATTTGGTATGGGAAGGAGGCGATTGATATGGCAGGTCCGCCAGGTGAGGATCGTTTTTTTCATCGATTGTCAACTTGGTTTAAAGAACGCATAGGTCATCGAAATGCCAGGTTTTATTATGCAGGAGCGATATTGATTGTAGGGGTTATATTAATGTTGATCTCGACAAGCAATGAACCTCCTCCAGAACAAGAAAATTCTCTGCCTCCTCCAGAGCCCGATAATGAAGAGACATCTCCAGTGCTTGCGGAAGAGTCTAAGCAAGAATCTAAGGATTATGAAGAAATATACGAACAAGCTTTGCGAACCCACTTAAATCAAATTTCAGGCGTTTCTGATGTAGATGTGTTTGTAACAGTCGCCTCAAGTGAAGAGCGAGTGTTCGAAAAGGATCGCAACGCAAGACATCAACATACGGAAGAAACAGACCATGAAGGCGGTTCTAGAGAGTTGGAGGAAGGAACTGCAGAAGAACAAATTGTGATGAAGCGAAGTGGTGAGGAGGAACGTCCCATTTTAGTACGAACTGATAGACCACAGGTAACAGGCGTATTAGTCACAGCCAATGGAGTAGAACAGTTAAAAAAGAAAGAATGGGTAATGGAAGCTGTTACTCGTGTTCTTGATGTACCTGCTCATCGTGTATCAGTATTGCCTAAATCTGAAGGAGGGGAAGATTAATGGTTATTCGAAAACAGACGATTTGGTTAATGACAATGATCAGTTTACTAGTGGTACTAGGGGTGTATTATATGACGGCCCCTCAAGCTGAACAAACGAGCGATGAAGAGAGCGAACCAGAAGAGCAAGCGTGGGAAGAGTGGTTAGAAGAACACCCTGAAGCAGCGGTCTCTATTGATGAAATTGAAGATGAAGAGCTGATCATTGAAGAGGACGAGTTGCCAGGTGATGAAGAAACAGAAGATCCATTATTGCCAGAAGAAGAAATTGAGGAGCCATTTGATCCTGAAGAAGAGGTTCAAGAAGAAAGCGAAGAAGTCTCTCAAGATGAATGGTTTACAGCTATGCGCTTAGAGCGAGAAGAGATGCGAAGCAGGGAGCAAGAACGGTTACGCGAAACCATTGCTTCTTCAGATGAGTCCGTGCAAACAAAAAATGAAGCGCATGAAGGTAAGGAAGAGTTGCAGCAAGTGCGGGAAAAAGAAGATCAATTAGAAATGTTAATTCAATCGAAAGGCTATTCAGACGCATTAGTTCTTTCTGAAAATGATCAAGTTCGAATTTTAGTAGAAGCTGCAGACCTTGATTCAGAAGAAGCAGCAGAATTACACCAGCTTGCCTTTGAAGAGCTTGGCGGAAAAG
Organism: Salsuginibacillus kocurii DSM 18087; assembly: GCF_000377705.1. Classification (GTDB taxonomy): domain Bacteria; phylum Bacillota; class Bacilli; order Bacillales; family Marinococcaceae; genus Salsuginibacillus; species Salsuginibacillus kocurii. Next base: position 146,347 of record NZ_KB898628.1, read on the forward strand.
AAGTAGCTGTTGGGTATCATCAGCCATAATCTGCACTGGCCATAGTAAAACAGAATCACCTTATACGGCTAGCCCCCGGTCTATCTTTACAGATCGGGGTTTTTACTTGTTGTGTGACATGCGCGCAGGCGCGAGGCAAGAAAGAGGGGGAGACTTAGAAGGATAAAGTTTTTTTGCTTATGGTTTTTCTTTTGTTTTTTCTCTGCTGAATGGGGAGTAGTTTAGAGCAAGTGAAACATGATACAATAGCAAAGGAATCTATCTTTGCTCCATTTGCACATACTACTGAATGGACATAGTGATGAAGGAGAGAACATGCATGGAATGGAATGATTTAACCGAGGGAGCTAAAGCGGTTCTCGAACAAACTCGAAATTTAAAAAACGATAACATTCAAATTGTTGAATTTGAAGTTGGTTTTGAAGAAGAGGTAACTGAGGATGAGGAAAAGTTTGCTGTCTCCATTCAAGAAGAGGATTATCAGAGCTTAAAAAAATACGTGAACGAAAATGAATACGGGGAAAAGTATCATATGGCGCGTAACAAAAATATCGTTAAAATTATTTTGTTAGAAGACGGCAAAGTTCCAGATAATTTATCTGAGTATCCAGTGTTCCGCCAATATAAAAATGATTCGAAACCGACTGAAGCAGGAACGAGCCAGGAAGCTAACGAATAATTTATACAGATTGTAGGTGTGATTACTTAAAACGGAGGTGGAAGATTTGAACGAACAGCATGTATTTGACATTGAAGAACAAAATAATGAATTAGGTCGTGTGGAGATCTCTCCGGAAGTAATAGAAGTGATTGCTGGAATGGCCGCCTCAGAAGTAGAAGGGGTGGCAGCGCTTCGTGGGAATTTTGCAAGCGGTGTAGCGGAAAGGCTTGGTAAAAAAAATCACGGCAAAGGCATCAAGGTTGAACTTGGGGAAGATGGAGTTTTAATTCATATTTCAGTACTTTTGTATTACGGAGTGTCAGTGCCTCAAGTAGCTAAAAACATTCAACAAAATGTTGAACAAACTTTACAAACCATGACTTCTGTGCAGTTGGACAGCATTAATGTTCATATTGTAGGTATTCAGTTTGAAGCTGACGAAGAGGTGAAGGAAGAAAGAGATTAAGAGATGAATGCTTGAGAGAGCCTCTCTCAAGCATTCTTTAATGAGCCTTCATACATGAAATGCTCCGAAAGAATAGGTAGGAGAAGGCTGTTGCAATACTAATAGCGGGAGAATTGGCCTGTATTTGTTGAAGGGTTGGCCTAAGCACAATGAGGGATCAACTGCAAGGAGAAGCAAAGGGACTGAAACATAATCTGCCCAGAATCATTTGCATAAAAGGAGAAGAAGAGATGAACCGAAGATTAGCCAGGCTTCGAGCAATTCAAGCCTTATTTCAAGTGGACTTGATTGAGACGGATCCAAATATGGCAATTAAAAATGTATTAGAAGATGATGAAGAACAAGACGATTTTTTAGTGGAACTCGTCCATGGAGTAATTGAAAACCTTGCCGTAATTGACGAACGTCTTGAGAAGCATATGGACCACTGGACATTGGACCGTCTAGGCAATGTGGACCGAGCTGTTCTTCGAAACGCTGTCTATGAAATGCTTTACCGAGAGGATATCCCCCTTCATGTCAGTGTGAACGAAGCAATCGAAGCGGCAAAAGCTTTTGGAGGGCAGGAATCTGCTCGCTTTGCCAATGGTATTTTATCTGCTATTTTAAACGAGTGTAAAGTGGAAGTGGAGGGCGCTACAGATGACGAAAATCATGAACGGTCGTGAATTGGCAAATGAGATGCGTGAAACCCTTGCTGTACAGGTATCAACGTTAAAAGAGGAAAAAGGGATTACACCGGGTCTGGCTGTGATTATTGTGGGAGATGATCCTGCCTCGCACAGCTATGTACGCGGAAAACAGAAAGCTTGTGAAAAAATCGGCATGCATTCTGTGCTTCATCCCCTATCTGAAGATGCCAGTGAAGATGAGCTTTTAGAAGCGGTTAACCAATATAATCATGATGATCAAATTCATGGGATTTTAGTTCAATTGCCACTCCCGCATCATATGTCCGAAATGAAAGTGATTGAACAAATCAAACCAGAAAAAGACGTTGATGGATTTCATCCGATCAGCACCGGGCGTTTGATGACGGGACAGCAAACATTTCTTCCGTGCACTCCAAATGGAATTATGCAGATGCTTGATGCTTACGAGGTCCCAATACAAGGGAAACATGCTGTAATTATTGGTCGAAGCAACATTGTCGGAAAACCAATTGCGCAATTGCTGCTAAGCCGCGATGCGACGGTGACCATTTGCCACTCAAAAACAAAAAACATGAAAGAAGTAACGAAACAGGCTGATATTGTGATTGCGGCAGTCGGCCGGCCAGAAATGGTTGACGAGACATACATAAAAGAGGGTGCCTGCGTGATTGATGTGGGTATCAATAGAGTGGAAGATGGCTCGCTAGTTGGTGATGTTGCGTATAATAAAGTTGAAGAGAAGGCTGGCTGGATTACTCCAGTTCCTCGCGGGGTAGGGCCGATGACAATTACAATGCTTCTATACAATACAGTCCAATCACTGGAATGGACTTTACAGGAGCAAAAATAGCATGGAAGGTGTACACGACCGCTATCTTTCCGTAAGCCAAGCAACAAGGAAAATCAAATCTACCTTAGAAGCAGTCCCTGAGTTTCGAGAGATTTATATTCGTGGAGAGATTTCCAACTTTAAGCACCATAGTCGCGGGCACATGTATTTTTCTCTTAAAGATCAGCATTCAAAAATTTCTGCAGTTATGTTTGCCGGAAACAATCGGCATCTGAAATTCCGCCCTGAGTCGGGCATGAATGTATTGATCAAAGGAAGAGTTTCCGTCTATGAACCATATGGGCAGTACCAGTTATATGCAGAAATGATGGAACCTGACGGAATTGGTCAGCTATACTTAGCATACGAGCAGTTAAAAAAGAAATTGGAAGAAGAAGGGTTATTCTCGCCAGAGCATAAACAGCCTCTTCCACCTTATCCGACGCGTATTGCTGTGGTGACTTCAAAAACCGGAGCTGTAATTCGTGACATTTATACGACCATCAAGCGGCGTTATCCGTTGGCTGGTATTACACTGTTTCCGGTAGCTGTTCAAGGTGATCAATCTGTGCCCTCTATTTTGCACGCGCTCGAACGAATCAATGCGATGCAAGGATTTGATGTAGCTATTGTCGGCCGCGGCGGCGGTTCGATTGAAGAATTATGGAGCTTCAATGATGAAGCAGTAGCCCGGGCTGTGGCAGCGAGTCACATTCCCATCATTTCTGCAGTCGGCCACGAGACGGATGTAACGATTACCGACTTTGTAGCTGATGTTCGTGCTGCTACTCCGACTGCTGCTGCTGAAGTAGCTGTTCCAGACATTATAGAATTGAAGAACAAAGTCGGTGAATATCAGCGCCGGCTCAGCCAGCAGCTCTTTCACAGCAAGGAACAGAAAAAAGCAAAACTTCAACACTTACAAAGGTCGTATGCCTTTAAATATCCAGCCCATTTACTGCAACAAAAGGAACAAGAGCTCGATCGTTTTATTGATTCATTAAACCGGGGAATTTCCACAGAACTTCAACAGGCTAAAACAGAATATAAACAACTGACCGAGCGCTTACATCGGGTGCGTCCGACTGAAAAGGTTCAGGAAGGACGCCTTAAAGTTGAACGAGAAAAAGAAAGACTTCAAAAAGAAATGCAGCATGCTTTCGAACGTTCAGCAGCGCGCTTGACAACTAATATTCAACAGCTTGAAATTCTTAACCCTCTCCACGTATTGAAACGAGGATTTAGCGTGGGCCTAAAACAAAATGGACGGGCTGTACGCAGTGTTAATGAAGTAACAACGGGTGAGGAAGTACAGTTATTAGTCGCTGATGGACAGATAAAAACATCTATTCAAGCAGTTGAAGAAACTAATCCTTTTGCCCACGTGCAGTCCACAAAGGAGGAAATAGATGATGAGTGAGCAGGAAAACCGAGAAGAAAAGTCATTTGAAGAAGCGATGGAAGAATTGGAACAGCTCGTCAAGCAATTAGAAACAGGTGATGTTCCTCTCGAAAAAGCAATCACGCTTTATCAAAACGGGATGGAGCTTACCAAATTGTGCAATGATAAATTAGAACGAGTGGAAAAACAAATGGACCAAATTTTAAATGAAGATGGGGAAGTTGAACCGTTAACGATCGATAATTCGGAGGTTTAAAACGTGAAGGCTTATGAAACTGTAATTAATCGCTATAAAGCTGACATTGAAGCTGAGCTACATCAAATAGTAAATGATCAGGCTGTGCCAGAAGAGCTTCTAAACGCAATGCTCTACTCTTTAAAAGCTGGAGGAAAGCGGATTCGTCCGATTTTATTACTTGCAGTATGTGAAGGGTATGACCGTGTCTTTTCGTCAGCCTACCAGGTAGCTGCTGCGATTGAAATGATTCATACCTATTCGTTAATTCATGATGATCTGCCCGCCATGGATGACGATGATTTGCGGCGGGGACAGCCGACTAATCACAAAGTATATGGGGAAGCCCATGCAATTTTGGCCGGAGATGCTCTCCTTACTAAAAGCTTTGAGGTATTAGCAACTCTGCCTACAGAGGAAGTTTCGAGCGAGGTCAAACTAGAGCTTATCCGTCTTATGGCAAAAGCAGCAGGCGCAGCAGGAATGGTTGGCGGCCAGGCGGCTGACTTAGAAGCTGAAAACAAAGCAGTCCAATTAGACAAGCTCGAATACATTCATCATCATAAAACCGGGGATTTATTTGCTTACGCTGTTCAAGCTGGTGCGATTCTTGCGGGAGCGAAAAAGAATGACCAACTAAAGTTGTATCGATTTGCCAAAGAGCTTGGTCTTGCCTTTCAGATCAAAGATGACATTTTAGATGTGGAAGGTGATGTGCAAGTCATCGGAAAACCAGTGGGAAGTGATGATGGTTTGAATAAAAGTACGTATCCGGGTCTGCTTACATTGGAAGGTGCAAAAGATAAGCTAGCCTTTCACAAACAAAACGCGATGAAAGAATTGGACGAGATCGACACTGAGTTGAAATCATTGCGTCACTTAGCTTTATATATTGCTGATCGGGACCGATAGCCAAAACTTGAAACAACTTCCTTTGTTTGTGGTTGGATAGAAGGATAGTTGCATGTTATAATATAGTTAAATCAATGGGTGGTGCAGTATTCTAGTCGGCTTCCCATCTCGAAGGCGGGCCTAAAAATCCGCTGAAGGGCACATCGATGAAGTTCCTGGTTTCGGCTTGAAGCGCCCAGCTTTGGGTCGATTTTGGGAGTAAAGGTTGGGGGGCGATCCACAATGGCATGTGGGCGCGAACCCTCCAACCGTGGAGGCCCCGGTTTCCGTACTATCGCCGCGGACGATAGGCGGTCCGGGGTAAGACCTGCTTCGTGAGCATTCTGTGTTTGCAAGTAGCGTAGCCTGCCTTGAGTGGAGCAGTGGGAATGATGGTGTATACGTACGAATGAATCATCGGCCAATGGCTCATTCGTTTCACATCTGAAACCTGGTCTGCAAAAGAGGCTAAGAGATGACCCGAAGCCGTTGAGGAAAACTCCTAGACTGTTCTACGACATTTAAAGGGGATTACGGTGTGCGCTAAGTGGTAATCCAGTCCGATACTCGGCAACGGTATCGATTCAGTTTGAAAGGGAAACCGCCGTGGCGGCGACGCCGTGGCAACTGAATGGGAAATCCTACTGGACCTTAAGCCACAAAGTTTACTCTTTAAATGACCACCCGTACATATGGACGTAGAAGTTATTACCAATGATAAAGGTGTCAGTTAATAAAAATGAAGAACTCGTGGACAAAATCAATTAATTGGAGTCTTGCTGTTGCCGTTATCACGCTTGTGCTAGCGGCTCTTTTTTCGATTGTATCAACCTTGATGCTTTCCGGCGTTAATTGGGCGCTTGGAATGCTGCTTGTGTTAATTATTGTGTTTATTGGTGTGTTTTTTGATACAATTGGCATTGCAGCTACATCTGCAAAAGAAGAACCGTTTCATGCAATGTCAGCAAAGAAACTGCCCGGGGCAAGACATGCCGTGTTAATTACGAGAAATGCTGACCGTTTTGCGAGTTTTTGTAATGATGTAATCGGTGACATTGCGGGTATTGTAAGTGGTACAGCTTCTGCTTTTGTAGTTATTCAATTGACGCTAGCTGTAGGTTATGCTGACGGCAGTATTGTACAATCCGTGATCTCTGTCTTATTTACAAGTGTAATCGCAGCGCTTACAGTAGGAGGAAAGTCATTTGGAAAAACACTTGCCATTTATTTTTCCACCCCTATCATCTATCAGGTCGGTAGAATTTTATACGTGTTAGAAGTAAAATTTAAAATAAAGATTTTTTCAAGTAATGGGAAGAAAAAAGGGAAACAAACTAATAAAAGTAAACCGAAGGGAAAGTGAGGGTCACGGCATGGATTTGGAAACAATTCAGGATCCGGGCTTTGTTCGCGATTGTTCACAACAAGAGCTGACACAATTAGCGCAAGATATACGCCAATTTTTAATTGAGGAGCTTTCAGTTACTGGAGGGCACTTAGGCCCGAATCTAGGTGTGGTTGAACTAACGTTAATGCTGCACTCCTTATATCAAAGTCCAAAAGACAAAATTATTTGGGATGTAGGTCATCAAGCGTATGTCCATAAAATACTAACCGGCCGGGCTGGCCAATTTGATCAGCTTCGTAAATATCAAGGGTTATGCGGCTTCCCTAAACGAGATGAGTCTGAACATGACGTATGGGAAACCGGGCATAGTTCAACTTCGCTTTCTGCAGCTATGGGGATGGCAACCGCTCGTGATTTAAAAGGAGACGATAACCATGTTGTGGCTGTTATCGGAGATGGAGCTTTAACGGGAGGCATGGCGCTAGAAGCATTGAACCACATTGGCCATGAACAGAAAAACGTAACTGTTATTTTAAATGACAATGAAATGTCGATAGCTCCAAACGTAGGAGCTTTACACAATGTGCTCGCTCGATTGCGGACAGCAGGACACTATCATAAGGCCAAGGAAGAACTCGAATATTTAATTAAACGCATTCCTGCCTTCGGTGGACGATTAGCAGCTACAGCTGAACGAGTCAAAGATAGCTTAAAGTATTTGCTCGTTTCTGGTATTTTCTTTGAAGAGATGGGCTTCACTTATTTTGGCCCTGTAGATGGACACGACTTAGATGATTTAAATGGTAACATTTCCTATGCCAAAAAGACCGAAGGACCGACCTTAATTCATGTTATTACGAAGAAAGGGAAAGGTTACGCTCCCGCAGAAAATGATGCAAAAGGAACGTGGCATGGGCTGGGACCATATAAAATTGAATCCGGCGAGGTTGTAAAAAAGCCGGGACCCCCAAGCTACAGCGGTGTGTTCAGTGAGACACTTAAAAAAATTACTGACCAAGATGACCGCATCGTAGCGTTAACGGCAGCGATGCCTGGAGGTACTAAACTCGACCAATATGCAAAAGCCTACCCGGAACGGATGTTTGATGTGGGGATTGCTGAGCAGCATGCCACCACAATGGCCGGAGGTTTGGCTACTCAAGGAATGAAGCCGGTATTTGCCGTCTATTCTACCTTCTTGCAGCGAGCGTATGATCAGCTGGTTCATGATGTCTGTCGCCAGAATTTAAATGTATTCTTTGCGATTGATCGAGCTGGATTAGTAGGCGCTGATGGGGAAACGCACCAAGGCGTATTTGATATTGCTTATTTACGCCACTTGCCAAACATGAAGATACTCATGCCTAAAGATGAAAATGAACTGCAGCATATGATTTATACTGCTGTTCAATATGATGACGGACCAATTGCAGTGAGATATCCGCGTGGCAATGGCTTAGGAATTAAGATGGACGAAGAGTTAAAACAACTTCCGATTGGCAAATGGAATGTCCTGCGTGAAGGCTCGGACCTTTGTATTTTAACGTTTGGCACCATGATCCCTGTAGCTGAAGAAGCAGCCGAGCAATTAGCAGCAAGCGGCATATCGGCGCGGGTCGTCAATGCAAATTCAGCTAAACCGTTAGATGAAGCAATGTTAAGAGAAATAGCAAATAGCAAAATGCCTATTTTGACACTTGAAGAAGCTGCGGTACAGGGAAGCTTTGGAAGTGCGGTGCTAGAATTCTTCCATGACGATGGCTTTCACGATGTAGTTGTTGACCGAATCGGTATTCCAGATCGATATATTGAGCATGGTGGCGTCCCTGAGCTTTATGAGGAGATTGGCCTTACTCCGGAGCGGGTCGCAGAACAAGCTGGCAAAATGAAGCCAAGACAAAAGAAGAGAGCGTAGCAGCATGGCAAAAAAAGAACGAGTAGATACTCTTTTGGTGGAACAAGGGCTGGTAGAAACCCGTGAAAAAGCCAAGCGTACTATAATGGCAGGGCTTGTGTATGCCGAAGACGAACGCATTGATAAGCCCGGCATGAAAATTGACAATGCAACTCCCCTTCATTTGAAAGGGGAGCTTTTACCGTATGTGAGCCGAGGTGGTTTAAAACTTCAAAAAGCGCTTGATGTTTTTCCTTTCACGGTTGAAGGGCGTACGGTTTTGGACATTGGGGCCTCTACAGGCGGCTTTACAGATTGTGCTCTTCAGCACGGAGCTAAGCATGTTTATGCAGTAGATGTAGGTTATAATCAACTGGCCTGGAAGCTTCGCACCGATGAACGGGTTACCGTTATGGAACGAGTGAATTTCCGTTATGTAACAGCGGATCAGTTTGAAGGGAAGCTTCCTGAAGTTGCGGTATGTGATGTATCTTTTATTTCTCTGCGCCTAATCTTAACCCCACTGACGAAATTGCTGCCTAAAGGCGGAGATGTATGTGTTCTGATCAAGCCGCAGTTTGAAGCTGGGCGCGAAGAGGTAGGCAAAAAAGGAATCGTAAGAGATCCTGTTATTCATAAAAAAGTCGTAACAGGAGTCATTCGATTTGCTGAAGAATTAGGCTACCAGATCCAAGGGTTAGATATCTCTCCAATTACTGGAACAGAAGGAAACAAAGAATTTTTATTGCATGCAAAGTGGGATGGTGCCATGCCTGAAGTTTTGTTTCCGCCAGAAAAGATCGAGACTGTCATCTCTTCTTCCCTGAATTAACAGACTGTGGCTTTTCCTGCCGGTGGGGTTCTCACGTGCAGGCTTTACATTGCTCGCGCAAAGTGAAGCTATAGAAGAAATACTAACATTGCTCTTTAATAAAGTTTTTAAAAGAGCAACAATCTTTTCGAAATCAGCCTCGTTCTTGTAGGTGTTTGTCAGCAATGAATATCACATGTATAATTATGTACAGATATACGATGACATGTATATTACATGCTGGCAAAATGGAGGTTGAAGTAATGACGAAAGGACAACGTCATATAAAAATACGTGAACTCATAACTGATAATGATATCGAAACACAGGATGGACTTGTCGATCAATTAAGAAAAGCGGGTTATAATGTGACACAAGCCACTGTTTCAAGAGATATAAAAGAATTGCATCTTGTTAAAGTACCGATGATGGATGGAAGATATAAATACAGTCTGCCGGCTGATCAGCGTTTTAACCCGTTACAGAAGCTAAAACGAACGCTAATGGATAGCTTTGTAAGTATCGACCGGGCAGAACATTTAATTGTGATGAAAACACTGCCAGGCAACGCTCATGCGATTGGCTCGCTCGTAGATAATCTTGATTGGCCAGAGATTATGGGTACCATTTGCGGAGATGATACAATACTCATCATTTGCCGGGAACAGGATCAGTCCGATGGTGTAGCCGACCGTTTTCTAGAAATGCTTTAACCCGGTAGGAAAGAGGTTTGCATGCTTGAAGAACTGTCTATAAAAAATGTTGCTTTAATCGATGAATTAACCCTTTCATTTGAGCAGGGAATGACTGTTTTAACGGGAGAAACCGGAGCGGGGAAATCAATTATTATTGATGCAATCGGATTATTAATTGGCGGAAGAGGCTCTGTGGACTTTGTACGGCATGGCACAGACCGTGCAGAGATTGAAGGATTATTTTACGTTCATGATACTCATCAGGCAAAAGCAAAAACAGAAGAAGCAGGGATTGCAGTTGAAGAAGGAATGCTCGTGCTGCGGCGTGAGGTGACTCATAAAGGAAAGAGTGTCTGCAGGGTTAACGGGAAATTAGTGACACTGGCAATATTAAGAGAAATCGGCCAATCCTTGATTGATATTCACGGCCAACACGAACATCAGGAGTTATTACAGCGAGAACGCCATCTCTCTTTTTTAGATCAATTTGCTGGTGAAGAAGTAGAAGAAAGCAAAGCTGAATATCAGCAGCTGTTTAAAGCGTTTAAACAAACAAAAGCTAAAATGAAGCAGCTGAAAGAAAATGACCAAGAACAAGCCCACCGCCTCGATTTAATTGATTATCAACTAAAAGAAATTACAGAGGCAAATCTTCAACCCGGTGAAGACGAAGAATTAGAACAAGAACGATATAAATTAAGCAATAGCGAAAAATTATACGAAGCGCTTCATGGAGCTTACAACAGCTTGTATGGAGAAGGAAAAGGTCTTGACTGGGCCTCACTGGCTTTGAATCACAGCGAAGAAGCAGGAGCCATTGACCAAGATGTAAAAGAAGCAGAAGAGTCAATTCGTTCTAGTTATTACATGTTGGAAGAAGCGACATACACCTTGCGTGACCAAATTGAATCGCTAGAGTTTGACCCGGACCGCTTGCATGTTATTGAAGCTCGTTTAAATGAAATTCAACATTTAAAACGAAAATACGGCGAGTCGGTAAGTGAGATCTTGGAGTATGCGGCTTCCATTGAAGAAGAGTATGATTCACTTATGAACCGGGACGAACGACTGCAGGCTTATGAAGAAGAGTTGGAGCAATTAGCCCGGGACGTGAAAGCTGAAGCTGATACGCTCTCAGACCTTCGTAAGCAGGCGGCCAAACGCCTAACTGAACAAATTGTTGCCGGCCTGCAAAGTCTGTATATGGAAAATGCCAGTCTAAAGGTCGAATTCAAACCTCCTGAACGAGGTGAAACGTATGCATTGGATGGACAAGAGCATACATTTACCGAGACTGGTCAGGAAAAGGTGGAGTTTTTAATCTCTACGAACGCCGGGGAACCGTTAAAGCCCCTTGCAAAAGTGGCGTCCGGGGGAGAAATATCGAGAATTATGCTTGCGTTAAAATCTGTATTATCGGATTTTCAAGACAAAGTTGCTCTTATATTTGATGAAGTTGATACGGGGGTAAGCGGTCGGGTAGCACAAGCAATTGCCGAAAAAATTCAATTCGTGGCAAGGGGCTCACAAGTTCTTTGTATTTCTCATTTGCCACAAGTGGCAGCTAGAGCAGACCAGCATCTGTTAATTAAAAAAGAGGAGATAGGAAGCCGGGTGCTGACTGATGTATCCTTATTATCTAGAGAAGACCAAGCAAAAGAAGTAGCGCGAATGATTTCGGGTACAGAGGTTACAGCTGCTAGTTTGGAAAATGCTAAAGATCTGCTGCAACAAGCAAGCGGAAACGACTGACGAACTGGGGAAGATTCCCGGTTCGTTTTTTTATGTTTCACTTATATTTGTCTTTTAATAAGGCAACATTAAAAATGCAGGTGTAAGGTGGCGAGCGGAGGAGTGAACGAAATGGACATGAGAAGGTGGATTGGAGTATGCCTTTTGCTCGCCGTGGCAGGTATAAGCTGTTTGCCGGTAACCCAGGCATGGCTTGACCTTCCTGAGAAGAGCATTTTTTTTCACAGTGAAACAGCACAAATGGAAAACACTTTAGCACTCCCCGACCCTTTTATAAAATATCCATCCAAAGAAGAAGCCCTTAAAAGCATAAAAGCTAATGATAAAGACTCTGTACTAGTAACAGCAGGTTCTACACCAATTAAAAAAATGGACATTAAAGCACTTCCGGATATTGAAGTAATACCGGGCGGAGACTCCATAGGTGTACGTGTTGATGCTGAGGGTGTGCATATTGCAGGGTATCATTATGTAGAACAAGGACCTGAGCGTATCTCTCCTGCCAAAGAAGCAGGAGTTAAACCAGGTGATATTTTAATGAAAGTTGGAGAAGAAGAAGTTAATGAAGCTCGAGATATTAAGGATGTTTTAGCTGACGCAAGTGCTAAAGATGCTTTACCTCTTACTGTAAAACGAGGGAAGGAAGAAAAACAAGTAGAAGTAGCTCCAATTCAGTCGGAAGAAAAGAACCAGCTGCAACTCGGTCTTTATATTCAAAATACTTCAGCGGGAGTAGGAACTCTCACGTTTTATGAAGAAGGCTCTGGAAAATATGGTGCGTTAGGACATGTAATATCCGATGCAGCAGCAGACCACCCCGCTCCTGTACGCGGAGGCAAACTATTGCGTTCTACCGTAACAGACATCGAAAAAGGGCGTAATGGCCAGCCTGGTGAAAAACGAGCTACCATAGATGATCGTCCTACTATTCTTGGTTCCGTGACAAAAAACAATGCATTTGGAATTTTTGGCACCTTAGAAGGGAAGAAACAAACAGCAAATGAAGAGGAAGCAGTTCCGATTGCTTTTCCAGAGGAAGTAAAGGAAGGACCAGCAGAGCTAAGAACCGTAATTGAAGGTAATAAAGTGGAATCCTTTGATGTAAACATTACTTCGGTCATGTCACAGAATCACCCAGCTACGAAAGGTATGGTCATTGAAGTTACCGATGAACGTTTAATTGAAGCTACTGGAGGAATTATACAAGGGATGAGCGGGAGCCCAATTTTACAAGATGGCAAATTAGTCGGTGCTGTTACCCATGTATTTGTAAATGATGCGAAATCAGGATATGCAAGCCACATTGAATGGATGTTGGACGAAGCTGACATTGAAACGTACAAAGATATGAGAGAAGCCAGTTAACAGCTGGCTTTTTGTATGAAGAGAACCGGAAAAATTAGTGCTATCTATCAGCAGCCGAATTTGTGAAACGCCTGCCGATAAAGGAAGAGGACACTTAAACGTTTCATCGTTTAAAGACCTGGTTATCTTTATACTATAAGCTGTATGAAGGACTTGATGAGCCTTCGCTCGCTTTATGTGGAGAAGTCGGCAATCCGCTTTGAGCGTTGCTCTGCAGGGTCTTGCCCTGACTTCCTTTTCCACAGCTTTCTTCGGTTTCATGGACTTTTTTACCCTATAGGGTACTGACCTAATGATATAAATGTAAAGAGCGACACATTGACTTTTTCAGCAGTCTCGTAATGCAAATAGTCCAACTACTTTTACCGAGAATTGGCTTATAATAAAGGTCTTTTTTGTGTGGATAAAGTTTCAAACTAACGAAAATTTATAGTGATTAGAAGGAGAATAAGTAGAAAAAAAGAAATACATAAAAGCGCATTTTTTACCAAAAGTGGAATGGTTTTATGGTATGATAATAAATGTTCACACAAAGAAAATTCGACAAATGCAGTAAAAAGATGATGTATAGTGACGAAAACAGTCGTAAATGGAAAAATAGATGAGCATATAGGACTTAATTTAAAATTTTAGCTAATTTCAACAGATAATAAAAGGTATTAGGAATTGAGTGTCGAATTAGTGAAAGAGGAATGATTAATTAACAAGGAGGAAATGTCGTGAAAAAGATTTCAGTTGCGATCGCAGATGACAACCGTGAGCTTGTCCAAATGCTAGAGGAGTATATTTCCGCCCAGGAAGATATGGAAGTGGTGGGAGTGAGCTATAATGGTCAAGAGTGTCTTGAACTCGTTCGTGAAAAGACGCCTGACATTTTGATATTAGATATTATTATGCCTCATTTAGACGGACTTGCTGTTTTGGAAAAATTACAAGTGGAAGGGACTCAAAAGCCAAAAATAATGATGCTTACCGCTTTTGGTCAAGAAGATGTAACAAAAAAAGCTGTGAATCTTGGTGCTTCTTATTATGTACTAAAACCATTTGATATGGATACATTATTATCAAATATTCGTGAAATCAGCGGCCAGCACACGGTTTCGGTCGTTCCATCTACAGGAGGAAGCTCTCAGGTGGTGCAAAAACAAGATGAACCTTTAAATCTTGACCAAAGCATTACTTCCATTATTCATGAAATTGGTGTCCCAGCCCATATTAAAGGATATCTCTACTTACGAGAAGCGATTACGATGGTGTACAATGATATTGAATTACTTGGTTCAATTACAAAAGAATTGTATCCAGAGATTGCCAAGACCTTTAATACGACTGCAAGCCGGGTGGAACGTGCCATCCGCCATGCAATTGAAGTAGCTTGGAGCAGGGGAAATATTGATTCGATTTCTAATATGTTCGGTTATACGATTTCTAGCACGAAAGCTAAGCCAACTAACTCCGAATTTATCGCCATGATCGCTGATAAGCTGAGACTTGAACATAAAGTGAGTTAAGGTTGGAGTGACGGGGGTTACAGGGTAAGGGAAAGTTTGGAAAACGTACACAGGTTACCAACAAACACGTTTTTCGAGCCAACCAATATTTAATATAAGTGTCGAGGACTTTTGCCCTCTTATTTGTTGTAATTATTCAGCAAATAAGGGGGTTTTTTATATTGGCTAGAGAGTCGGATATATTTTTAAATGACTTTTTTGTGTATTGCGAGTCGAAAAACTTATCAAGAAAAACCATAAAAAGCTATGATCAAACGCTGCGACTGTTTTTCATCTATCTGGAAAATGAACACAACATTACTGATGTACGTAACACAAAATCAACGCATGTTAGGCAATATATCAAGCACCTAAAAGAACGTGGCAAATACACAGTAGTAGGAAATGAAGGAAGTCAGCAAATCAACTTCCCTGATCATCGAACTGATCATGGTAAGCAGATAGGCGACACAACCATTGCTAATTATTTACGCAATATCAAAGTATTCTTCAATTTTTTAAAAGAAGAAGGCGAGATAAGAGAAGCACCGACAAAACGAATTGAAAACATCAAGCCAAAACGAAGGAAAAAACCGCTGTTATCCAAACATGATTTACAGCAAGTACTGCGCCAATTCGATATAACGATATTCCATGAGTATCGCACATACATGCAAATGCGCTTAATTTTGGATACTGGCTTGCGAGCAGGTGAGTGTTGTGCATTGATACCTGCCGATATCGATTTTAGAACTAAATCAATGCTTGTACGTAATCCAAAAAATCATATGGAGAGATATGTATACTTTAGCCATAAGCTTTCAAGGGAGTTGAAACGGTGGATGATGTATAGGGATAGATTTTCCGACTCTGATTTCCTTTTTCCAACTATTAGAGGTACACAACTTGATGTGCGTAACTTTGAAAAGTCGATACGTAAAGCAGGTATAAAAGCAGGTGTCGAAATTCACCCTCATCAGCTTAGGAATAATTTTGCTAAGTATTACTTGCTGGCTGGCGGTGATTTTGCCTCATTGTCGAGGATTTTAGGGCATTCATCTATTGAGGTTACTCAGCAAGCTTATTTGGATTTTACAGATGAAGAAGTTGGTAGAAAATATCAGCGGCATTCACCGTTAAATCATCTTGATATCTAATTTAAATAGGGGGGTAAGCAATGCAACTAGTTAAATCCAAACTACTGGACAAGCTTCATCAATCGGCACTCTTAATGAACAAACAACACGATTTAGACACAACGAATTGGGCTGAATTTTACCAACACATGGATTTACAAGCTGAGATTATGAAAATTGACATTGAAGTAACTGACTTATTTTTCGAAGAAGATGAAGCAAAACTAATGAGTAATTATCAATCAATTAATCAGGGGGAATTTATTATGAACAAGCCAAAAACTCAGGAATTTGAAGCCTTTGCTACATTAACAGCGCCAGTATCACTAAGCATAGCTGCACAAAGTAGACAAGCAGCGCATGAGGTAGCTTGCACTCAATTGGATGAAATGAGCATCGATTCCATCGAAATGACCGTTAAATTAACAGATGGTAGCACACAAACTCTACATGTGCATGATCATCACCTGCATTACTCCACCTTATTTGCAGATGATGAATGCTAAACAAACATAAAAAGAGCTACCAGTGTTAGCGCACTGATAGCTCTAGCTCCACTTACCACTGAGAGGCAGTAAGCAAAAACCTATTACATTTTATTTTACCTTTATTATACAAAAAATTCAAGGTGAAATATTCTGCCTCTCTTTGGTTTAAAACGAACGTATGTTCTAAATACAATCAAAGAGAGGTATTTATTATGACTACTACACACCTATCCAACGCAAATCTATCCGAATACAAGCAACTTTCTCCATTTGCTACAATTGACGAACTAAACACATCTATCCGCAATCACCTATACCATAACACTCACCACTTAGCCAAATCGGCTGTAAGCGTATTTAAATTGCTCTCACAACATTCTGTTAAAGCAACTGGAATAGCCTTTATGAAATATCAAACTATTGCTGAACAACTTGAAATTAGCTTCAGCACCGTCCGTAGAGCTATCACTCTACTTAAACAACACCAAATGATAGAAGTACACCGAACTATACGGCAAAAGGGAGAGCTTAAAGGCGGTTATGGACATTCTGTATTTATTATTACACCTTTTCTAAATAACGCTGATCAGTCGCCTGAACACTCGACATTGAACACTCGAAATAGCACGAAAAATAGCGACAAATCAGGTGTTGAATCACAAAAAACTGAAGGGGAAACTGGGCTTAGTGAATCTAGTAACCTATTAGATTTAAAAGAACGTACTACGCATAGTAAGCAGCAAACGGATAATAAAACTAGCACATCATATAATCCTACTCATAGCTTCTCTGAGCAACATAATTTACCAGCAACATATACGCCTAGTTATGTGCCAGAAGCCTTTGTGAAGGCTGTGAAGCCGATATTTGATGATGCTGTATTGATAGATAAGCTGTGGAGCAAAGTGTGCTTAGCTTATAGTAAATGTAACTTAGATTACAGTGTAGATGAGTATATTGATAATGTGCTGGAGGCTTTCAAATCAACTGTTTTAGGCTTGAAGAAGGGTAAGGTAAATAGCATGTGTGGATACTTTTATGGTGCGGTGAGTAGAGTTTTTGAGCGTGTGTTTAGTAATGAGCTATATGGTGTTATTAGTAATTAACCTGATAGCGTCGCAGACAGTGAGGATGTTTTTTGTACCCAACAAGAGAATAAGTGTAAAATCATTAGTTCTAGGTTGGGTACAAAAAACCCCCTTTGGGATAAAGTAGATACATGTAACAGAATATTTTGAAATAAAATAATACAGATAAATATATAGGATACTCAGAGCTTGCTGTGTGGATTTTAATAGAAAAGTAGACTTATGGTATTCAGGGAGTGTGGAATGGGTATGTGAGGACGTGAGTGGGGTTATATGGAAATCTATTATTTTTAGAAAAAGTAATATAAACCTATTGCAACGTGAAATAGAACGTGCTAAACTAATGGAAGGCACGCTTAAATGATAGAAATATTTTAATTTACTTAACTAACCTATATGTATAATACCACAGTAAACTAATATCTTTCAATGGAATCTTGTAATTAATTTTAGGGGGTGGTACCAATGTAATCCGAATGCTGCAAATAACAATAACACAAACTGCAACTAATTCTAAAAAATTAAGGAGAGGGTAAATGAAATGCTGAAATTTAACGATATCAAAGAGCTTGAAAACCACTTTGAAACGGAGGTTACGCTGTATGATAGCCCCTTTGATGATCGAATCAAACTAGAAGTAGATGAGCTGGAAGCTGATGAAACAGCCTATATCAATTTTACTGAAAATATGATCAAAAAAGACGCTGTCGGTGATTTACACTACATAAGAAAAGACAGCATCGAAACAAGTATAAACAAGGTAAGCTCTAATAGAACAGTGAGCGACATAAGGGAAAACATACTGAAGCAGCTTGATTATCAACTTGAATACGGTGATGATCGAATTGAGCAAGTTGATGAGCTTATACATAACAATGATTGGATAATTGAGCTTTTATCAACAAATATGATGATTGATAAGGAATTGAAAAGCCAAAAGGACTTTCTAGCTGAAGATAGTAATACCGATAAAGTTATACAAGTTATATCTGATTATTTACTTAGACCAAAATTTAAAAGCCAAGATGAGCAAGAAGAATATGAAGAGCTGAAAGATGAAAAAGAATACTTAAATGGGTTACATAAGGAAGATATTGATGCTGACACACAAGCTTATATTAACTCTGTATTTAACCAACTGGATACATATAAAAACAAACTAGTAGAGAACAGGAAAGCAAAGAATAGGCGCTTATATAGAGAGGCTCCAGATGGCGACATATTAACCAAGCCAGCACATAACGATAAAACAACTCAATTTGAAAAGAGTGTGTACACAACGCCAGCAAGGGTTATAAATGATGCCTATTGGGATGATATGTACCCAGATGAGGTAGTTAATAGGATACCGCATGTAGGCTATCCTGAAGAATCAGGCAAGGAGTTTCGACGCAACATATACGATAATTTTGAACATGAGCGTAACATGTTAAAGCAGCAACTTGGGTTACATATAAAGGACAGGAATGAGCGAGCTAATCACCAAGCTGATTTGATAAAGCATTTTGATAGGCAAAACATATCATATAAAAATAATGGCAATACCTTAAGAATAGATGGCAAACGAGCTTTGCAGTCGCTTAAAACGATGTACTCTGACTTTATGGGCGATTTTAAAGCCGCTGAGCAAATACTTATTGATGAGATACCAGTTAAATCAAAAGCTAATAAGCCAGTTTATAGCATACATAATGATACATATTACTATAACAAAAATGGTGAATTAGTAGAGCTGAGTAAGAATTTTGTAAATTATGGCACAGTGGATTTTTATTGGGCAATGATTGATACATATAGCGAGTTGGAAAACAATATTGCACATAAGCCAGATCATGAGTTTTGGGTGTTGCTGTTTGACTTTAAACGGATATTGGAGCAGACTGAGCTTACAGAATTGGAATATGAAGTATTAACCAAGAAGTTTCAAGGCTACTATGCAGAAGAGATATATAGGTATATTGATCAACACACTGATCACAATTGCTCTGTTGATAAGGTGAGGCGTATATTGAGGCAGCAAGTGCCTAAAAAGCTACTCGATACATACATAACGCAAACAGAAGAGTGGCTGTATACATATAAGCTAAAGGGTACATATAAAAAATGCAGGAAGTGTAAACAAAATAAGCTGATGGATAATAACCGATATTTTAAGAAAAATAAATCAACAAAAGATGGCTTTCGAGCCACCTGCAAGTCGTGTGGAAATTGATGTAAAAAATGGTCGGAGGGCGCATGAAAAGCGCCTTCTGATGGTTATAGTTATTGTCTGACACAAATGTAAAGGAGTGCAAATCTTAATGAAAACTAACAATTATTTTTACTGTTACAATAAGCTGCTTTCTTTTTATATTCAATCAAAAGGCGAAGAGCCAATTACAGTTGCAAAACACATGAAAACAAATGATGTTTTTTCCGTATTCGAGCGGAATACACTGGTTATTAATGCAATTGATGAGTTTAACGATAATGAAATTTAACCCCTGAATTGGAGTTGAAATTTCACTTTTTATAATTTGGTGATTTAAATGGTGGAAATTTAACCACTAAATTTAATAAATATTTCACTATCACTACTGTGAAATGTCACCCCTGATTTGAGGTTGATATTTCCAAATAGGGGAAATTTAACTACCCGAAAATGATAAAAGTTTCACAGATTACAAATAAACTAAAAGTTTATTAACTAATAACTTACATAGTAAGTCTAAACACATAATCAGCAAATTTAATCAAATCTACTATTTAAAAAATTCTGGAGGGTTTCTATGGCAAGTCAGCAAAATGATTTTATTAAAGTGTTTGATAAGATGTTACAGCTTAATAGCAAACATAGATTAAACGAAAATGAGCTATACATATACTGCGTATTACATAAAGAAGAAAAGTTTAACAAGACGGTTAGCACTATTTTAGATTTGTTAACTTTGGTTATGCCTTCACCTTTTGTTAAAACGGAAAAAGATAACAAAGCAAAAATTAAAGAAGCACTAATTGGACTCTATGAAAAAAACATTCTCATTGTGCATAATGATATTGATATTTACAACTTAAAGGCAAAAACATTGCTGATTGTATCTTTGAATTATGATTTGCTAAGCAGATCGAACAGCAAACATTCGGGATTTGAAAGGTTATATTATAATAAATTTAACCAATTCGATTCTGCTAGAGATTGTTTTATTTATTGCCATGCAGCCAAATGGAGCAAAGGCTCTACTATCAGCTATAAACAATGGGCTGAATTTTTAGATGTAACCGACAGGCAAGCAAAAAATATAATTAAAGATGCTGTGCAGCGTGGTGTAATTTACGTAAATACTGGTGATTACATAAAAAATGATGATAAATACATACAAGAAATGAATACATACCATACTGATGCTGTTGATGAGGCAAATAAAACTGAGCGCCAAAAAAAGAAGGATAACGAAGAAGAAATTAAACAAAATGTGAGAGCTGCTAGTTATGAATATGATGAATTTGAGCTGAAAGAAGCACTGAAAGTGTTTAAATCAAAGCAAAAAATAGATGCATATGAGTATGTTATATACCAAACAATTGAAGACAAATATAATAGAAGTAAACATTTGGATAAAAATGAAATGAGCGTTTATGTAGCAGCTAATGAGAGATTTGATCAAATAAGAAAAAGTGAAAAAGGTAATGGAAAACTTGATAATTTATACCGCAGAGCTAAGCGACTATTAGCTGATGAAAGCGCAATGTTTTAAATAATTACATAATACATAATTAACTTATCGATTAAGGCAGCAGGCATTGGCTTGCTGCTTTTTATATTACCGTATAGGCAATAGTTTATACGCTAGTGGCTAATAATTAAGCCTTCCAACAGTGAATAAGCTAGGGTGAGATGCCTAGCTACAGTGAAGCAATAGGGGAGGTGAGATGCTCCCCTTAAATCACTTTTGGAGGGTATTAAAATGAATGATGTGCAAGTATTTAGCAATGATCAATTTGAGGTAACAGCGAGGGAAAATGGCAGTGAGATTGAGTTTGATGCAGCGCAAATTGCTAGGAATTTAGGCTTTACTACCGTAGCCACAAGTGGCAACGAAACAATCAGGTGGAGCAGAATCAACAATTACCTTGATGAGTTTGGCTTTCGGCAGCAGGTTACGAAAGGCGGTTACATACCTGAAACTTATGTGTATCTACTAGCAATGAAGGCAAACAACGAAGTTGCTGTTAGCTTTCAAAAGTTTATAGCATTCGATGTGCTACCGGAAATACGTAAAAACAAAGTTTACATAGACCCTTCAGCGACAGATCAGGAGATTGATCATGCTGTTAAATTTTCTACTCCACAAAAACGCAGAAAGCAGCTTATGGAAGCTACAATTGATGGAGAGCAAAGTATATTTGCTACATATGATCAAATTGGTGAGTATATCAGCAACTGGACTGCTGATGAGAAGGTGAAGGTACTGAAGCACGTTGAGCTTGCTTTACTTGATAAAAAGGATACATACGGCACAGATATAGCTTTTGTTGCTAAAGTGGAAGAGTTGTTACGGAAGGTAGCAAAAGATATTGATAAGATTAGAAATTGGCAAAATGGAGCACAAAAGAGGGAATTAAGCAAAGCTAATAAGCAGCTTAATGCTAAGTTGAATGAATTAGAGCCGATTGATATTAATCAATATTATCGTTTGCCTCATCATCCGTTTACAGAAAACAGTATGTATAAGCCTATTACGTTGAACAAATGGGGAAAGTCAGAAGCATATCGAAATTGGCAGATGTATTTTCCTTATTTCAAAATGCCGGATGAGAACGAGCTGGATGTTGATTGGGATAAGCCAGTGAAGATTTACTTAGCATATGATTGTTTGCCGAGTTATGATATTCAGAATTTTCACAAATCAGCAATTGATATGATATTTGATTATTACGGGCAAGATGACGGTGTTGTTAGCAATGTTGATATTAAAACAAATAAGCATGTCGATAGCTTAAGTGACGGGCGTATTTATTTTTATCTATGTAATGAATAAAAGTACATAATTAACCATTTTAATAATAGCATGTTGAGTTTGATAAAACAAATATAAAAGGGTGGATATATATATGGAAGATGTACATATCGATAATATTAGCTTAGAGCAAAACTTGGAGCGCATTAAGCGATTAGAAGATGAGTTTAAAGAGATGAATAAGCAAATGGAAGAGCGTTTAAACAAAAACTAATATAAAGGGTGGATATATATGGATATTAAAAATTTAGAGCAACTAAAAGAGGCTAATAGTTGGGCTGTTAAAACTGTAAGCAGAAATACTGAGAAGGAAGCGACTGAAGTGTTTAATAATTGGGTCGATAGTTTAGATAAAGTGCTAGACGAAGAGTATTTTTTGGATATTGCTAAAGCGATTGTTATGATTAAAGATAAAGAGAGGCAAGCGTATAATAATATTAAACAATAAAGATCACAAATCGATGTGGACTTACATATTTAAAGACACCTGCTGTAATAGTAGGTGTCTTATTTTATTAATTAAGCAGGTGATAAATTGGCAAGCAATAAGGAAATGCTAAGTAAAGTTAATTACTCGATGGATATAGTAAAACGTATCAAAGCAAATGAGCCATTTACACAAGCAGAAAAGGAAAAGATACTTACTGATTTTGTGGGCATGAGTGAGGATAATAACAGCTACTTCACCCCATTCGAGATATGCGAGTTTATTTATAAGCTGCTTGATATTAAAAATGGTAAAGTAGCTGATTTGTCTGCTGGCATTGGTAATATGGTAAAACCAATGATAAAAACATATGGAGAGCTAGAGGGTAATGTTGAGGTCGATTTATACGAGTATGATGAAAACAACTCAGTAGCTTCTGAAATGGCATGGAGTGATTTTGCCCAAGTAAATACATATGGCAGTTTTGACAGTATTGATCGAAACGATGAAATAGGTGAGTATGATTTTATTATAGGCAATCCACCATTTAGTGGTTCAGTTCCATACTGGTGTCAGTGGAATCACGCTAAGAATGGCAAAGCAAAAAAGAATAATATATGTGATGCTTTTGTTGATTTAGCGATACGCAAAACAAAAGATAAAGGATATATTGCTTTGGTTTTACCATATGGGCATTTGTATAAAGGAAATGCTACGGAAAAGCTGAGAGAGTGGATGAAAGATGAGGTTGCTCTCAAAGGTATTTTTCCACTGGATAGCAATACATTTAAACAGGCTGGATTGAGTGGTACTAGTGTAAGCACAGTGCTGTGTGTTTGGCAAAAAGGGGTAAAGCAAGATAAGGTGTTTTTTGGCGAATTGGATGATAAGGATGAGCTAACCAAGGAGTTAGATGCGCTTGCGTATCACTTTCATTTATTTAATTCAGAATATTATGACATATCGTATGCGAGTGATCATGTGTGTGGCTTATGTGCCTATATGGAAGAGGTGGGAACATGAGCTGTTATGTGTGTAAAAAGGATATGGAGAGCTACATGTTAAGCCAATATAAGCTTAAACAAGGTGGAACAGTGGATATATGTATTGAATGCGAAAATACAAGTGAATATTATTTTGATGTAATCAAGCGAGAGTGTTTGATTGATGGGGAGAGCCTGGAGCTTACTGCTAGTGATGAAAAGTTGATAAAAATTGAAAAGAAGCAAAGGAAAGAGTTAGAAGAAGAGCAGGAGTTGCTTGATGCTGATAAAGGCGTATTTTTGTTTACAAATGAGCCAAATAAAAAGCCAGAGTATGATGGACAAGTTATGCAATATATCAATCAATTTTTAGGTGTTGAAGATGAGAGTCATTTGCAACGCTTTAGGTTTACTTATCCAATGAAAAAACATTGGCATTTAGAAGAATGGGATGGATTAAGCAACGTACATATTTACCTTGATAGCGTTAAAAAGAGCAAATATAAGGCTAAAAAGCCTGAAGAGACAGAGTACAAAGAAAGAATACGCAAATGGTATAGTGGACGGTTTGAGAGTGATCAGGACTTCTACAATGCAACGTTTGGCTTTTCTATAGATAAAGATGAGCCGATTGATAGAGTGTGTGTGGACTATGGCTTTTTGTGCTCAAAAAAGCATAAGGTGAGTAGGTTGATTGCTGGATTATTGAGTGATGCAGGCTATGATGTGGCAGATAAAGTGAAGAGTTGATACATATCAAAAGGTGATTAAAATGGAAAATATTACGGTAAATTTAGATTATAAGGTGCTTGCTGAAGTAGATGAGCATAGAACGATTGGGTTGTTTTTAAATGGCAGGTTAGCACATATAGTGTCTGTTATGAGGTAGTCGCTGCAAATGCAGTGACTATTTTTTTGCTTTCGACTGTTTTTCGATTAGCAAATAAGGAAGTCAGACTGTTTATCTGCACTCTCCAAGAATATATAAATTGGAGCTGATGCACATGGAAGAAAAGTGGAAACCAGTTAATGTAGAGGGATATCAGCAATTTTATCAAGTGAGCAATTTAGGTAGAGTTAAAAGTTTAGATAGAGTTGATCGGAGAGGTCAGCTTCGAAAGGGTAGAGTATTAAAACAGAACCAATCAAATGGTTATTACTTCATTGGCTTGCGGAAAGACGGTAAAGTAAAACAAATTGATATTCATCGTTTAGTTGCTTTAACTTTTTTAAACAATTCGGAAAATAAACCGGCTGTTAATCACATTGATGGTAACAAAGTGAATAATTGTGTAACTAACTTAGAGTGGGTAACCCACAAGGAAAATAGTGAACATGCTGTAAAAACTGGGTTAACAAATATTAGTGGTGAGAACAATGGAGCTGTAAAGTTAACTGAAGAAGAAGTGAAAGATATAGCAAATACATATATAGATACCAACTTAACAATTCAGCAAATTGCAGATAAATTTGAGGTTAGTGATGGTACTGTTAGTAATATTGTTACTGGTAGAGGATGGACACACTTGTTTGATAAAAACCCTTCTGACATAAAACAAGAAAAACATGAGAGATTTATTGATGATATTATCAATGAAATTGTATTTACCGACTCCAAATACAAGGAGATTGCTAGTAAATTTGATGTTAAGGTTAGTTATATTAATGGTATTGCTTATGGCATATCTTATAAACACCTATATGATGTTAAACCGAAACTACAAAGAGAACAGAGACAAGCGCAAGAGAAGGATGAGTTGATATATAATTAGTGTCAAGGTTAAATACTTGACACATAGTCTTGATGTAAGGGAGGGCGAGAGATGGAAAACTTACCTGATAATCAGCAACATGCTGCTACGTTGCTAGCCACTGGACAAATGACAAAGAAGGATATAGCTAGAGAAGTGGGCGTTGCTAGACAAACTTTACATGAGTGGATTCAGAAGGGGAAGCTGGAGGCTGAAGTAGACAGGCTTCGACTGGAGGCAAAAACTCAGGGAGAAAATTTTTTAATTGGTAAAGTAAACAGAGCAGTAAATGAAGTGTATGATTTAGCTTTAAACGCTGAGTCTGAGAAGGTTAGGCTGGAAGCACTCAAGTCTATATTAGATCACGCCATTGGCAGACCAACTAATAAGCACGAGATCACCACCAATGGCGAGCGCAAGGTGATTATAGATAGCGACGAAATGCAGAATGTGTTTGATCACATTGGCAATACACAATCTACTACACAGCCAGCACAAGCCAGCACACAGCACTCTGATGATATAGTGGAGGCTGAATATAGTGAAGCTGAAGATGAGACTGAGAGTGGAGATGAGTAGGTGAGATATCTGCTTAATTTTATGCACTACTTAAAGCTAAGTAGTAAAATGATGAAACGCTGAAAGTACTGATAAATCAAGTGCATGTTTTATAGGTGGTGCAACTGTTACAAATTACAATGGTAAGTGTTGATTTATCAGTATATTTAATTCATAGTTTTTTCGCATATGATTTATTTTGCGAAGTTATAAAGGGGATTTTTTGTATACGAACAGTATATAAATACATAAAATGCATAAATGTAATTAAGGTAAAAGCTAAATTTTACAGAGTGAAGAGCAGGGGGATATTCTAAACTGTGGAAGCTGGCTGATGGGTTGGGGAGCTACACAATTTTTTATATAATAACACAACCTTCGAGCAAAAAATGTTAAACTAGCACTAAACATTTCCAGTTGGTGAAACTATGAATATTTCCCTTGATCAAATTATTGCATTTTTAACAGGTGCTATATTACCGACAACATTTTTTTTGATTAAAAATTTTATCATTGATAAGCCCAAGTTAGCTTTTACTATAGACAAAACTAAGCCTTTAAAAGTTGTTAGTATGATTTATGATGGTTGGGGTGGAAAGATTGTTACAGAATTAGGTGAGTATGAAGAAGATGCAATCAGTATTGAGCTTAGATTGAATGGTACTATTAGTAACAAAGGTAAACGAAATTTGTCTATTATTAGTATATATCTTGAGAATGATGGTATTGATAAGCCCACTTTAATTACAAAAAAAATCTTTTCCTTAGAAGAAGGTAATGGAGAAAAAATAAGTAGGGAAGTTGTGGCTGGTCAACAGGAAGCTGATGCATACATTAAATATAACTCGTATCTATTGGTTATTGATCATCGAGGAAAAAATAAGAAAATTAAACTAGGTAAAGCTATTAACTCACTAACTAATTAGTTGGTGAGCCTTTTTATGTCCAACAGAAAGGAGGTACTCAAATCACAACACAAACAAACCAAATACACACTCAATCTAATCTTATTCTATTAGCAGATTACCTAACCAAACACTTCGGCAGCACCAAAACTAAACAACTCATGTCCGAATACCAGCAAAAATCAGAGCAACACAATCACGATTATCTATTTGGCGCACACTCTTTATCCTATCAATTAGGCGAGAAGGACATATCATTCTTTTGCCAATACTATCTTCAGGATTATTTTCTACCCAAGGACACCAACACAGTCAGACCTTTAGCGCCTCTCCATTTCGACATTTGGGCTGAGCTTGAAGATATCTTTCTACACAACAAAAGAGACAAACAACTCTTCATCTTGCCTAGAGGTAGCGCTAAAACAACCATCATTGATATGGCTTTATCTGTTTGGCTACACGTTTACCGCAAGTCAATCTACTCTATAGTATTAGCAAACAGGGAATTAGACGCTATCAATTTTGTTGATCAAACACGCAAAGCGCTCAACTCACCTTATCTAATAAATACATTTGGTGAGCTGGTACAGCCTAAGCAACGCACAGTAAATAAACTTGAGCTAGAGCTAATCAACGATACTAAAATATCAGCTTACTCGTCAGGCTCATCTGTTCGTGGTGCTTCCTATGTATCGCCACAAGGTATTTATAGACCAACAGCCTACATAGCTGATGACTATATCAGTGAACAGGATATATTAACGGATGATGCAAAGCAGAAGAAATATGTGAGATGGCTCAAAGAGATTGAAGAGGGTGGTGATGAGGCTGTATATCGTAATGGTCAGCTTATTAAACCAGCGACTAAATTTATTGTGTTGGGTACTCCACTTGCCAAGGGGGACTTTATTGATCAGCTAAAAGCCAATCCAGAATATAAAACATATCAAAAGGGTGTGGTTGATTTCGATGTTGATGAGTATTTTGAGCAAAACGAATATTGGCAGCAGTTTAAATCAATATATTTTGATAGCACATTAGATGACCCTGAAGCTGAGGCGAAACAATACTATCAGGATAATACTGATCAAATGGAATTCCCTACAATTTGGGATAAGTTTAATCCACTTAATTTAGCTATCAGATACTTCAATAAACGAATCGCCTTTATGCAGGAGTTGATGTGTAATATTGAAAATGTAGGAGACAAGTGGTTTAAATCAAATAGAATAATGAGCGCAAATGAAATGAATGAGCTTGAGTTTGAGAATACACTATTAGCAATAGATACAGCAGGCGTTAAAAACAAAAACAAAGCTGCCTCTGACTACTTTGCGTTCACATTTGGCTCTACATACAACGGATTTAAATATGTCCGCAAAGCTGAGTTACATAAGTTTTACGATTTCGACGAATACATTAACAAAGTGATTGATTACCTACTGGAATATGAAGAGCTTGCCACTATCTACATCGAGAAAAACACCTACACAGGGTTAGATGTTGAGCGAATACAAACAAAAATATCAGAACATTCTGAACTTAAAAGACGCAACATTACCTTTATTAATGAGATGCAACGTAAAAACAAAGACGAGAAGATCAGCACTATAGTTAGTGATGTGAATAATGGCAGAGTAATATTTTGCTCTGAGTTGGTTGATGATGAGTTTTTACAGCAAGTGATGAGCTTTCAAGGACAAAAATATTCAGCACATGACGACGCAGCGGATTCATTGGCTGAATTTGTAACAAGAATCGATGAGCTGGATGAGCAGACACCAAAGATTAAAGTATCACCTAGCTCACTATTATTCTAGGGAGGTGAATTAATGGATTTAACAAGGGATATTTTACGCAAATCATTAAAGGAATTACGTAAACAACAGCAAAAATATAGTGTAAACAAACGCTACTATGATGGGCAGCACGATATAATTTATAAATATGCGGAACAAGATCAGCGCTCAAATCAAAAAGTAGTGGTCAATTTTTTCAAAAAGTTTATACAGGACGAGGTCAGCTATTCACTTGGTAATCCAATAAGTTACATATCTAAAAGCCAAAACGAAGAGGTACTTGAGGAGATAGATAGCAACTTTAGTCATTGGCAAAAACGGCATGATCAGTTATTAGCAATTAAAACAGCTACTTATGGCTTTGCGTTTGAGCTTGATTATGTGGATGAAGATGGAGAGTTTAAGTCTACTGTACTTACTCCACTAAATTGTTTTGCTATCGAATCGGGTAGAGCAGATCAGAGTATTCAATTGGCTTTACATAATTATAAAATTAGCCAATTCAGCGAAACGGAAATGTTAGATGTTTACCATAGCAACAAAATTTATACATACAAGCTGAGCAAAAATGATGCTATGTCACTTGTAGGAGAGAGAGAGCACATCTTTGAAAAGCCACCTATTAGAGTTAACGCATATAATGAAGAGAGACAATCACTGTTGGTTGATATTAAATCAGAAAACGATGCTTATAATAATACTCTATCTGATTTGGTTAACGAAGTATCAGACTTTAGGCAGGCTTTTTTGCGTATCACTGGTGCTGAATTGGATGAGGATGAAGCTAAAAAGATGAAGAAGAATGGCATTATTCAAATATCCAGTCAAGCTCAAATTGACTTTTTGACAAAAGAGATTAATGATACCTTTGTTCAAAATTTGCTGAGTGAATTAGAAGAAAAGATTTATAAGTTGTCCAGCCATATAGACGTTAACGAAAAAATTTCCAGCAACGTCTCGGGAGTCAGTCTACGGTCTAGAATGATAGGACTCGAACAAAAATGTAGCCTTATACAGACTATGATGGAATCAACTATCAAAAAGCGCTTGAAAAACTTCTTCCATTACCTATCTATTAAGCATGGTAGGGAGTATAACTACAAAGATATAAAGACAAATTTTACCATGAACATTCCGCATGATTTAGTTAACATAGGTGACTTTATTTCCAAAGTTGAGAAGAATGTATCACAGCGTACCATACTCAGCCTGCTACCATTTATTGAAAATCCAGAGCATGAGTTAAAACAGTTTTATAAAGAACAAAAAGAGAAGCGCAACATGGAGATGGAGGGGCAAGTTGACCTTGAAAATCTAGGTATCAACCCTGAAGCGCTAAATGGTGGCGATAACAATGAGTGATAATTTACCCGATTCCATACTAAACGTAAAGAAGCTAATGGAGCGTAAAGCAAGCGGTGATATGGAGCCACTTATGAAAGCTTATAAAGACTCACTTGATAGAGTACAAGGACAGCTATCACAAATTACCAGCAGATATACTGAAGGTGGAGAGCTTAGTATCAGTGACGCTCAGCGTTATTCAGCTCTACAAGATTTAGAAGAGCAAATTGCTGAGCAAACTAATCAACTTGGTGAGCTGGATGTGGAAATTAGTGAACGAACGCTAAAGAGAAGCTACTCAGAAGGTTATTATAGGACTGCTTACCACTTGGAAAGAGGGATGAGTGGAGGCGGTAGCTTTGGTTTACTTAGACCTGAAATGGTAGAACAAGCTGTTAATATGCCAATAGAAGGCAAGATGTTTAGCGACAGAATTTGGGATAATAAGGATAAGCTGATTGAGCGTACACGGGGATTATTAGAGCGCTCAATGGTTGATGGTGCTGACCCTGCAAAGCTTGCTAGGGAGCTGACTAAACAGTTCAATACTTCAGCTTACGAGAGTGCTAGGTTAGTACAGAACGAGGTGGCTAGGTGTACGAGAGAAGCTGCGGATTCGATGTACAAAAATTCAAACGTTGTCAATGAACTAATGTTCGATTCTACCCTTGATAGCGACACTAGCGATACATGCAGAGAACTCGATGGCACTCGCTACAGTATCGACGAGATCGATACTAAGCCGCAGATTCCAAGTGATACGCATGTTGGCTGTCGCTCAGATTACATTCCAGTTGTCGATGGATGGGAGCCTACTACTAAGCGTGATAACGAATCAGGTGAAACTATTGATTACGAATCATACCCGAAATGGAAGGAATCCAAGGGTATTAGCGACGAGGTTGATGATGATGAGTAAATTAAAATACTTGATTTACTACATATTTGTATATGTTTATTTACGATTCACTTCTATTAAATGAAGTGATTTTTTTATGCACAAATTTAATAACAAAAATATTTTGCGTCGTTAGGGCATTGCGTTAACGGGGCTATGGAGGTAATTACATATGAATTTAGAAGAGGTAAAGCAGTTTTTGGAGCAAAATAAAGATGATGAGCAAGTGAAAGAATATCTTCAGGGGTTACAAAGTGATAAAAAAGTAACCGTTGAAGAGGTTCAACAACTAGCTCAACAGGATTCTGATGTGAAGAAGTGGTTGGATAGTGAAAAAGATCGACATGCAAATAAATCATTGGAAACGTGGAAAAACAATAATCTCGAATCACTTGTAGAAGATGAGGTTAAAAAGCGAAACCCTCAAAAGGATGAAAAGGATATCGAGATCGATAAGATTAAGCAGCAGCTTGCCGACATGGAAGGGCAGAAAACTAAAGAAAGCCTACGCAATAGTGCACTCAAGCAAGCTACTGATAAAGGTATTCCGCATGATGTGATTGATTATTTGCTGGGCGACGATGAAGAGAGCACACTAACTAATCTCTCTACATTTGAGAAGTCGATGCAACAATATGTTGATAGCAAAGTGAATGAACGTGTTAAAGGCTCAAGCTACACTCCACCTGCCTCAGACGATGGAAACACAAAAACCTTTACGCCAGAAGAGCTTAATGAAATGAGCATTGAAGAAGTAAATGCTCAATGGGACACCATTAAAGACTCCAGCACATTGGAGCAAATTAGCAAAAATTAAACAAAGCAATGAGTTTAGCCATGCCCAGCGCATGGTTTTTTTAATGCACAAATTTAATTAAAAATGAGGAGAATGATAGGATATGTCAGTAAATAGTTTTATTCCAAAAGTTTGGGAAAGTCGACTACTACACAATTACAAAAGTAATTCAATTGCAGGAATGATTACCACAGCACCAACCGAGGTAACAGGTAACACGGTTAAGTTTAACCGCATTGGTGCAGTAGATGTGAATGATTATGATGGAGAGGTTGATTGGAGCGAGATTTCCACTACTTCAGTCGAGCTTAATCTTTCCGAGAAAAAATACTTTTCCTTTGTTTTGGATGATGTGGATGCTGCCCAATCTGCGGGGGAATTGATAGACGACGCGACAGAAGAAGCCAGCGGTAGCTTGCAGGAAAAGGTAGATCAATATGTGCTTTCTCACTACGCTGATGCACATGAAGATAATGTAATCGGCTCTGATGAAGAAGCAGTTGAGCTAACTGTTGATAATACATATGATAAATTGGTTGATTTGGGTACTAAATTGAGTAAAAAGAAAGTACCTAAAGCAGATCGGTATGTTGTTATTAACCATGATGTGCTAGGTAAATTGAGTAAAGATGAGCGCTTTACTCGCAATTATGAGATTCTAGAGAATGGTGTTGTTGACGGTGCTTCTGTTAATGGCATGACTGTAGTAGTAACCGAAGAGACACACGTTGAAGATGGTGTTATTAAAGTAATGGCTCTACACTCTTCTGCTATTGGACTAGGCGAGCAAATCAACGAGGTTGAAGCTATGCGCCTACAAGATAAGTTTGCTGATGGTGTACGTGGTCTGATGGTTTACGGTGCAGTTGTTAAACGACCTGAAGCATTGGCTACGCTTAACGCTACAGTAGAGTAATTATTGATTGGGGGAGTGTTGCGCTTCCCCAATTATATATACCTATTATAGCCCATTTTGTACATAGCAATAAATAACCCAACAGAAAGGGTGATTAAATGAAATTTAAAAACAAAGATACCGGACTAGTTTGGAAAGTAACGAATGAAGCCCATCAAAAGCGCCTACTCAGCTCCACTAAATTTGAGCAAGTAGAAAGTAATAATGAAGATAATACACCTACTGAAACGCCAACAGAAGCAACACAGGAAGCTGATACAGAAGAGACTGAATATACGCCTGATGATACGCCTGATGAGCAAAAAGAAGCACCTGAGCAGCCTGATTATACTACTATGCAGTGGCATGATTTACGTGCTTTAGCAGCAGAAAAAGGGCTACAAATTCATGGTGTGAAGCGCAAAGAGCTTGAGGCTGATTTGCAAAAAATAGGTGATCTATATGGACATTAAAGATACCATCAAAACGATGCTTGATATTGATGATGACACTAAAGATAAGAAGATTGAGCTGATGATTGATAGTCATAAGCAGCAGATTAAAAACTATCTGTATAGAGATGATTTCCCAGATGAATTAGATCATATTGTCG
Organism: Salsuginibacillus kocurii DSM 18087; assembly: GCF_000377705.1. Lineage (GTDB taxonomy): Bacteria > Bacillota > Bacilli > Bacillales > Marinococcaceae > Salsuginibacillus > Salsuginibacillus kocurii. The sequence continues at coordinate 179,517 of NZ_KB898628.1, forward strand.
CTGAGATTATCGTTGAAAAAACTCTCCATAATAAACGAGTAACCAACAGTGGAGATATTAGTTTTGAGTATACTGTATCTGAATCAACCCTTGAAAAATATGAGAATCAGCTTCAGCGATTTCGTAAAGTGAGGGCATTATGATGTTGTTCAATACTGAAGAAATTATTGAGAAAACATTCAACCTTAAAGCTGATGTAGAGGGATATGTGGAAGAAACTACTGATTGGGGCGAAACGCAGACTGAGCTAGTAGATAAGTATACAGATATGCCATGCACTGTATCTCAAGGAGTGAGCAGAAATATCACACGAATGACCGCCAATAGCGAAATAGAGTATGATATTGTGCTGTTTTATCCTGCTGATAAGGTGATTAACGCAGGTGATAAGGTAACTATTCACTATAATAAGGAAGCAAAGCGTACATTTGAAGCTGGCGAAGGCTATTTTTTTAGTGATCACTGTGAAATTCCACTTGTAAAGGAAGGTGAGAGCTGATGGATACTAAGGGATTCGATGACCTACAAAAGCAATTAATGGATGTTGCTCAAAATGAAGCACCGCAAATGATCGATGATCAAGTTGAGCGTATGCTTACTATGGTACTAGCTGATGTAAAACTACTAACACCTGTTGATTCCGGTAATTTAAAGCGTAGGTGGATGATATCTGATATCGCCAATGGGCAAGGTAATGTAGGTACTAACGTAGAGTATGCTGAAGCTGTTGAAAAAGGCTTTACTCATAAACCATCGGGTGAGTTTGTACAAGGTGCACACATGCTTGAGCAATCTTTGGAGCAGGCTGATGATCGAGCAGATAATGAATTAAGCGACTTTTTTGATCGGCTAAAAAGTGAGCTGGATATGTGATGGGAAATATTACTCTAGTCGATACACAAAGGGCTGTAATTAAGCAGCTACATAACAAATTTGATTACAAAATATATGCTGAACACATACCACAGGGCTTTGAGAAGCCTTCTTTTTTTGTTTACATGCTTCCACTTGAGTCTACTCATTCAGCACATTATATGGAGCACAGCGTTATTGTTAAGATCAAATATTTTGGTGATACAAACAGCTCTAAATGGGAAATGGCAGACGAGTTAGCTAAATTATTCAGCTCTGTTTTGCCTATAAAAGATAGAAAGATAACAGTTACCCGAACAAATCAGGAGATTGTAGATGATCACCTAGAGTTTACTGTTAGGCTGCATTTTGAAGTAGGCACAGCTCAGATTGTTGTGAATGAAAACGATGAAGGTGAAGAGGTATATACGATAGTTGATGAAACCAGTGGATATACAGATGGGCAAGTTGAACTTGCCAGAGAACTAAACGAAAGGATGGATTTATAATGGGAATGCCAGAGGTACAGATTCAGTTTACCAGTAAAGCTATTACAGCTATCGAACGAAGCGAGCAAGGTATTGTGGCGTTAATTATCCAAGATGAAGAAGCAGATGAGGGTGTTGCTAGCTACACTGGGATTACTGATTTAGATGAAGATACATACACTGAACAAAATTATGACTATATTAGAATGGCGCTTGAAGGTACACCTTCAAAGGTGATTGTAGTTAATGTTGGTGAAGATGGTAGCGCATTAGATGGCGTTGAAAAACTGAAGAATAAACGCTTCAATTATTTAGCTGTTCCATTTGCTGATGATGAAACTGAGGATGTTGCTACGTTTATCACCGAACAACGAGGCAATAAGAAGAAAACATTTAAGGCTGTATTAGCCAATGAATCAGCGGATAATGAAGGTATTATTAACTTTACCGCAGATAATATTGAAGTGGATGGTACTACATATACAACAGCAGAGTTTACCCCACGTATCGCAGGTGTATTAGCGGCTATGCCACTTACTCGAAGCGCTACATACTCTGTATTAAATGAAGTAGAGAGCGTAACAGAGCCAGATGATTTAGATGAAGCGGTTGAAGATGGCGAGCTATTTTTAGTGGACGACGGGGAAAAAATTAAGATTAGCCGAGCTGTTAACTCGCTTACTGATGTTGGTGATGGTGAATCCGATGAGTGGACTAAAATTAAAATTGTTGATGCTATGGATCAGATCAAAGATGATATCCGCAACACTTTTAATGATGAATATGTTGGGCAAGTCAACAATGACTATGACCAAAAGACACAGTTTATTGCTGCTGTATCATCTTATTTCCGCCAGATGACTCGTGAAGGAGCACTCGACGAAGTAGGCGAAAATAAAGCTAAAATTGATGTTGCAGCGCAACGTGAATATCTTGAGCTGCAAGGCAGGAATGTAGAGGATATGAGTGAACAGGAGATTAAGGAAGAGAATACTGGTAGTCAAGTATTTTTAGAGGCTGAAGTGCGTCTATTGGATGCTATGGAAGACCTTAGCCTAGATATTAATGTGTAACCCTTTGTTTTTTGAAGGGTTATTTTTTATGAAAAAAATGAAACGGAGTGAATAAATAATGCCAAAAGAAATTGAAGGACGAAGAGTTATCAATGGTAAGTGGGGCAAATTGTATTTAGATGGTGAATACATTGCCGAGGTACAGGCGTTTAGTGCTACTGTTACGCCAAATCGTGAAGAGATTAGTATGGTTCAAAGCATGGGGCAAGATAGTAAGTTGCTCAACTATGAAGGTGAAGGAGAAATAACCCTACATAAAGTATTTAGTAGAGGCAAAGAAGCTTTGATTGAAGCGTGGAGTGAAGGACGAGACCCTCGTAGCAAAATTGTGGCGGCTTTGGATGACCCAGATGCAGAAGGTGGGCAAGCTGAGCGAGTTGCTATTGATGGCGTATGGTTCAATGAGCAGCAAGTTTTAAACTTTGAGTCGGGTGAAGCAGGTACCCGAGAGATTTCTTTTGGATTTAACCCTGATAACATCGACTTTTTAGATACTATTGATGCTTAATAGTACATATTAAATACTGAATATTCAAATAAAACAATGGGGGAATTTAAAATGACAGAGCAACAATATAAAAATTTAACGGTAAAGGCACTTTTGGAGCGCAAGGACGAGATCAAAGATAAGCAACGCCAGCAGAGTACGCTATATATTAAATCACTCGACGCTACGATTAAAGTACAGGAGCCAGCAAACGCTGATATTCTTGACGCTATGGAGATGAAAGATGGCGGTGCCGATGAGTTTTTAATTTATAACAACGTAGTCGAGCCTAACTTAAAGTCTGCTGATTTGCAGAAAGGTTACGGTGTGCAGGAGCCAGAGCAGATTGTGAAGGAGTTATTCAAAAAAGCTGAAACCCATATGATTGCACAACACATGATGGAGTTAGCTGGCTACTCTAAAGGCTCGGTTAAAGCAGTAGATGAAACAAAAAACTAATTAAGAGTGATGGAGATGCTTATTTTCTCCATCACTATATACAGCGAGGTTTTTCACATGATTTTCTGCTTAATCTATCGGAAGCTGAAAAGCATTTTTATATATCATCTATGTACTTAAGCATTGATGAGCATATAGAAGAGTTGAAAACAATACACGGACAGAGCAAATAGTTGCTCTGTCTTTTTTATTTCCCCATATAGGAAGGGGGTAGAAAATGGCACAAACTTTAAGTGCTGTAATACAGCTTAAAGACGAGTTTTCAAGTAAGATGCAGAGTGCTTCAGACTCACTTGGCGATTTCGTCCAAAAAACAGACTCAAGTGGTAGCGCTGTAGGCGATTTAAAATCATCTATGGGCACTGCTGCAAAAGGTGCTGCTGCATTTGGAGCGGCTGTAGGAGCTGCTGGAGTTGCAGCAGGTGGCGCTATCATGGGAATGGGCGCTGATTTTGCTAACACAGCAGATGAGATAGATAAAGCAAGTATACGTGCTGGTGTTGGTGCTGAAAGCTTGCAGGAGTTGGAGTTTTGGGCAGGACAAGTTGGTGTGAGTGAGTCGGCTTTACAAAAAACGTTGGAGCGTACTAACCAGCGTATGGGTGAAGCTGAGGCAGGCAACGAGAGCTATCAATCAGCTTTAGATGATATGAATGTTGCCCTAAAAGATAGCGAGGGTAACATGCGTGATACAGATGATGTATTTAAAGATGCTATCCACAGTTTAAGCGACATTGAAGACAGTCAGGAGAGAGCAGCGCTTGCAGGCGAATTCTTCGGTGATCGTACATCTAGAAAACTACTCCCAGCAATTGAAGCAGGTGGAGATAAACTAGATGAATTAACAGACTCAGCCTCTGACTATGGTGCTGTTATTGAAGATAACGCTGTTGATGCAGGAGTTCTTTTTAACGATACCTTGGACAAAGGACGCAACATATTATCAGGCTTTTGGAACGAAATAGCTTCTAGAGCATTACCATATGCCCAGCAATTTATGGATTTTTTCATGGAGCATGCACCAGAAATGCGTGAAACATTTGGTGGAGCAGTTGAACGAGTAGGTAATGTACTAGTATGGGTTGGTGAAAAAGGGTATGAAGCCTTTCAAAGTGTAAAGGAAGCAGTAGAAGATAACGAGCCTACTATTGAAAGGTTGAGAGATACCGCTGAGGAGATAGGCGAGTTTTTCGTGGACGCTTTTGAAGAAGCTGAGCCAGCAATTGATTGGCTAATTGAAGAAGGCTTACCTAACACAGTAGACTATTTAGCTGATGTGGTTGATGGAGCTATCGATTTGTATGAAACAGTAACCGATAACTGGACGATGATTGAGCCTGTTGTATTTGGTATAGCTGGGGCATTTGCTGCATTACGAGCTGTTACAGTTGCACAGACTGCTGCTACTATTGCTGCTACTGTGGCGCAAAGAGGACTCAATTTGGCTATGATGATGAATCCATTAGGCGCAGTGATTGCTTTGATTGGGATATTAGTAGGCGTTGGTATCTCGCTTTACCGAAACTGGGATACAGTACGAGAGAAGGCAGGAGAGCTGTGGGATACAATATCTGAGACTTGGGATAGCTTAAAAGAAAGTACAAAAGAGACTTGGGAAGATGTTAAAGAGCGAGTGAGTGACGCAATGGATGAAGGTAGAAGGCGTGTGCGACGTTTCTTTTCACCGTTGCTGGACTTTATCGACGATGCCAGAGACAGATGGAATGAATTTACATCTATACTTGATAATTTTGAAATGCCGAGTATTGGTATGCCGGAGTTCATGGGCGGTGATGGCTTAATACAAACAGATGGAAGCCATAGAACAGGGTTAGATAAAGTGCCTCGTGATGGATACATAGCAAACTTGCACAAAGATGAGGCAGTTTTACCACGCAGAGAAGCTAATCAGTACCGCAAACAGGGCTTACAATATGAAGCACCTAAACAGACTAAAACTAATGCTTCACCTGCTACACAGAAAACAGAGCATAACAGCAAGTCGGTACATATCGAGAATATTACAGTTAACAGTAATGGCTCAAATGCTAAAGATCAGGCAGACGAGTTAGCAAAAGAGCTAGAAAAACGACTTGCTAATATGGCTTAAAGGAGGCAGGAAGGAATGAATATATACTTATCAATTAATAATAGAGAACAGGTAATAAAACTTCCTGTTCTTCCAAGTGAGCTAAGCATATCAGACCCACAGAACAACGAAAATTTTGACTCCATCGAAAAAGGTGAAATGAAATTAATAGGTAAATCAGGGCTGAAGTCTTTTGATATTCAGTCTTTTTTTCCTGCTAATGACTATTACTTTGTACGTGATCGTGCTTATTCCGGCATTGAATATATCGAGCTATTAGAAGAGTGGAAAGAGCGCAGAGTACCTATCAGAGTAGTGATTGATGAAATGAATATTAACTTGCCGATGGCAATTGAAGAGCTTACATATAGCTCTGAGGATGGCACAAAGGATATTTACTACACCTTGTCGCTTGAACAATTTCGCTTTGTTTTTGCTGAGAGGGTGTAGTGATATGCCACATAGATTACTACTTAATAAAGGGAATGAGCTAATTAACATTACACCAGTGGTAGATAACTTTAGCTGGAGTTCAAACATGGATGAGTTAGGAACTGAGCTTGACTTTGATATTATCCACTCAGATGCACGCTATGTACCTGAAAACCAAGTCGAGCTTGGCGACATGATCATATTAGAAGGCGCTGATGGCGCTGAAATAACACGCACAATTGTGGTTGATGAAAGTATTAATGGTAGACAGCCAATTAGTTACAGCAGCTTTGATTTAAGCTGGTATTTAAATAAAAATGAAGCAGTTTACCAATTTAATAGCACATCTGCTACAAGCGCTATACAGCGTATTTGCTCTGATTATAATATTCCTGTACTCGAAATAGCGCAAATGGCTACACAGATCAATAAGATATACAGCTCAGAAAATTTAGCAGCTATCATTGAAGATATTCTTGAACAGGTACAAAACGAAACAGGCACAAAATACATACATGAGATGCGATTTGGCGAGTTTTTTGTATATGCTGCGGTTGATATGGTAATTGAGCCTAAGTTTCAATTGGCTGAAAATTTAACAACTAGAGATATCAAAGATATGGTTGCAAGCCCCACTAGGAATAGATCAATCGATGATCTGAAAAACAGGGTGCAAATCGTACACAATGATAGCCAAATTACACAGTTAACTGATCAGCCAAGTGTAGACGAATATGGTTTATTATCACATATTGAGGATATTCAAGATGAAGATGTATCCAGAGCTAGGCAGATAGCACGTAACAAACTTGATGAATTATCCAAAGTATCAGAAGAAAACAGCATTGAAACAATGGGAAATGATCAAGTGTTAGCTGGGCGAATGATCGACATAGAAGAGCCAATTACAGGCATGACTGGACGCTATATGATAACTAGTGTGCAACATACTGTGTCTAACGGTATACATAGAATGAATCTTGATTTAGAAGGGGTGAGCTAATGGCTGATGGCTATAGTAAATTAGCAAAATTATTCAAAGATAGGGAGAATCCTAAGCAAATGGGGATTATGACAGGCACAGTTATTGAGCCACCACCTGAGCCTAAAATCAGAATCGATGAGAATATTGTTTTGGATAAGCAGCACCTAATATTTGATGATGATTTAACAATTGAAAAAGATGATGAAGTAATCATAATTCCTGCTGGTAATCAGCAGGTTTTTTATGTATTGGCGAAAGCGAGGCGATTTTAAATGTTGCCTAAAGTCACAGAATTAAGTTTGCCTACTGAAAATGGCACAGATGAGCCAATTGAAAGCATTGATGATGCTGGATTAACCTATTTATTCGACTTTGCTACAGGTGATTTTGTTACACGAGATGGCAAGATGATTGAAGTAGAAGGTGTTGAAGCGCTCAAAATGTGGATACAAATGGTACTTAGAACAGAGGTAGGAAGATACAAAGTGTATGAAGATGATGAGGATTATGGAGTGCAGATAGAGGACTTGTTTGGATTTGACAGGGATTTTGCAAGAAGTGAGATTAAACGTGAAATCAGTAATGCGTTATTAGAAAACGATGAGATCGATAGTTTAACCAACTGGGATTATGAGTTTGATGGGAGCAAATTAGAGCTGTCATTTCGAGTTAACTCAATATATGGCACACATGATGAGGGGGTGGAGTTAAGTGGATAGAAATGAAATTCATGAAGAAATGCTTGATGATATACCAAGTAAACATGATAAACGTAAAGGACGCTTTATATATGAAGCAACTCGACCTGCTGCTACTCAATTAGAGAAAGCGTATGAGGCAAAAAAGGAAGTTGAAGATAAGCTTAGTATTGAAAATTTGTCCGGTGATGAGCTTGAGCAGCGCATTTATGAGCGTACTGGTATCGAACGCAGAAGCGCTACTCATGCTATCGTTTATCTCGATGTAGAGGGAAATGGAGAGATTAGCGAGGGTGATATTGCAGAAACTGAATCAGGTACGCAATTTGAAGCTGTCGAAGATAAAGAGATAGATGATGAAGCAGAGGTTGAGTTTCAAGCTGTGGAAGCCGGAGAAAATGGCAATGTGCCAGCTGATCAAATCACCCATTTGCCTGTTACATTAAGCGGTATCGACTTAGTAAATAACCCTGAAGCCTCCTTCGATGGCTTTGAAGCTGAATCAGATGAGGAGCTACTTGAGCGTTATTATGAGCGTATCCAGACTCCTGCTACAAGTGGTAACAAAAATCATTACTTAAATTGGGCAAAGGAAGTAGATGGAGTAGGAGAGGCTAGAGTGTTCCCATTATGGGATGGTGATAACACAGTTAAAGTAGTTATCATTAACGCTGATCGGCAGCCTGCCAGTGATGAGTTAGTTGAGGATGTGCAGGAGCACATAGACCCTAATAGTGAAGGAAAAGGGGAAGGTGAAGCGCCTATTGGTGCTTATGTGACTGTTGAGAGTGCTGATGAATTAGAGATCAATGTGGAGTTTTCTGCTACTTTATCCAGTGGATACGAAGAAGAAGAGGCACTTGATAATGTAAAAGAAAATATTACTGAGTATTTATATGATATTGCTTTTGAAGAGGATTTTGTTAGTTATGCTCAAATTGGCTCCATCGTGCTTAATTCCAATGGTATCGGTGATTATACTGACTTAGAAGTTAACGGTGGCACAAGCAATATTGATATTGAAGATGAAGAGGTCGCTGTTTTAGGTGGTGTTGAGATTGTCTAATGAGATGATTAATACACTGCCTTTATTTTTGCGTAAAAGTGAAGTATATCGAGATATTTTTAACAGTAAAGGCGAGCAAATACAGGCTTTGCTTACTGATATTGAGGATATTGAGCAGCAAATGAACGTAGACACAGCGACATGGGGTTTAGATGTATTTGAAAAAGAGTTGAATGTTGAGATTGACCGCAGCAAGCCATATGCTGAGCGCAGAAGTGTGATAAAGAGCCAATGGCGAGGTAACGGGCAGGTTGATGCTGATTTAATTAGAGTGGTAGCTGATAGCTACACAAATGGTGATACTGTGGTTAGTTTTAATGATGCTATTGTAGTAGAATTTACCAGCCAGATTGGGAGACCGCCTAACCTAAGTGATTTGCAAGAAGCGATTGAAGAAACTAAGCCTGCTCATTTGCGAGTAGAATATGACTTTAGATATTACACAATTGATGAGGTATCCAGCATGACAATTAATGAGCTAAGCAGCATACAACTGGAAAACTTTGCAGGAGGGGTGAGTTAATGAGCGATAAAACATACACAGAAGAGTTAGAGTTATATCAGCCTAATCCTGAAACAGAAGGCGAAGATAACTTTAATTTGGATACTATACTTAATGATAATTGGAAGAAAATAGATGATTTTGCTAAAAATATTAGCGAAAATATGGATGGCGAAACGGAAGAAAAGCTCAATGAAATTGAAGAGAGTATTGGCAATTTAGAAGAGCTTGATACAGATGAAAAGGAAAATTTAGTTAAATCCATTAATGAATTACTAGAAAAACTTGCTGCGCATTCGGCAGAGATTGCATCATCTGACCAGTTAGGACACGTTAAAATAGGCAACAATTTGACGGTTGAAGGAGATGGAACGGTACATGCGGAAGAAGGAATATCAGAAGAGTATGTTGATGATGAAATAAGTAGCCATGCTTCTCAAAACAATGTACACGGATTACGAGAAATTACCGTAGAAATTGGAGAAGATGCGACGGCAGGGGGAGGGAGTTCTACTGCTGTAGGTCGTGGGACTTCAGCCGAAGATACTAGCGCAACAGCTTTAGGGCGTTACGCTTCGGCAGAGAGTATTAATACAGTAGCTATAGGTCATAATGCTATAGCAGAAAATGGAAGTGATCATGTAATAGGAACTTCTTTTCGTTCAATTATAATTCCCGGTGATTTTACAGTCGAAGGCTCAAAGGACTTTGAAATTGCACATCCTCATCCAGACAAAAAAGATACACACCGACTACGCCACGGGGCAGTCGAATCTCCAACCGCAGGTGATACACTTTCTCGCTTTGAAGTAGAAGCAGAGGAAGACAACGAAACGGTTGAATTGGAATTGCCGGACTACTTCCCGTATCTCAATACCGATGTTGAATGTTGGGTAAACGGTGTAAAGCACTTCGGAAATGCTTATGCAGACGTTGAAGACGATGTACTCAAAGTCACTTGCGAAAAAGCCGGAAAGTACCGAGTGCTAGTTATCGGAACACGTAACGATGATGCCGTACAGCAAAACGGCAAGCAGAAAATTGAGCGTGAACGCGGAGTTAGTTGGACAGGCGAGACTTACGCTTATTCGGACGATGAAATTATTGAAATAGATGAAATTACGGAGGTTGGATAATATGGATATTGTTATCACTAATACAAAATTACGCTTTAAAAACCCAGAAACAGGCGGTGTGACTCGTTCCACAAAAGATCACTACAACGGACGTAGAATTTTTGCGGAAGTGGACGGAGAAGAACAGTCATTCCGATTTAAAAAGGATGAGTTACCGTTCGAAGCAACGGAAGAGGATATGGAAAAAGTGATAGAGGAACGGTTAAAAGAAAAGGAAGATGAAGACTAATAGGAGGATAATGCGCAGTAAAAGATAAATTAAAATATATCCTTTATACCCAAAATGTAGTAGGTAAGTTATAATAAAACTAATATACTATTAAGGAAGGTTTTACAATGATAGCTATGGGTATAAGGGTAGCTCCAAAAGAAATTACATATTCAATTTTAGAAATCACAGGTGAAGAAATATCAGAAATAAATTACAATACTAACACATTAAAAATTCCATTAGCTTTAAATGATGATACGCCACGTCAATTATCCTTCATTCGAACTTCATTTCTATCAATAATAAGTGAAAACAATGTTTCTGTTGCTGGTTTAAGAACCGCTGAAACGGTAGCAAACCCAGATGTTTTTAGGATGAATGTAGAAGGAGTTATTCAAGAGTTGCTCTCAAACAGTTGGATTGAAAGCTATTTCACTGGTAAATTAAATTCAATTGCTTCTAAGTTAAATAAACCAGTGCAGGAGATAACAGACTGTAAGAATGGCGAAGATATATTCGATGTTCAAGATTGGTCGAAAATTAATTCGAATAAACGGGAGAGTTTTTTAGTAGGATTGGCAGCTTATAAAAAGGTGGCAAAGTCATGATAAAGTTAGATGAAGTTCAAGCTTATGTGAAATTGGATAAAGAAAAGCCATTAGGTAGCGATGAAGGAAAAAATTCAGATGTATACATTGCTAAAGATATACAATTAAATGAAAAATTAGTTTTGAAAGAAATATCAAAAAAGGCAATAGAAAAACAAAATGTAGAAACTTATTTTCTAGAATCTCAAATTTTAAATGAAAATGCACACCCAAATATAATGCCAGTGAGATACGCTGCTGAAGATGAATATAAAGTTTATATTACCATGCCTCATTATCAAAAAGGCTCATTAAACACTATGATGGAAAATAGTTATTTAACAGTCAGAGAGATCATAAAGTATTCTTTAGATTTTTTGTCAGGCTTGTTATTTATGCATATTAACGGAATGTTACATTTAGATATAAAGCCAACCAACGTAATAATTAATGATTTAGATAGAGCTATTTTGACAGATTTTGGTCTCTCAAGATATCTAAATGAAAATGGTTTAGCTCAACAGAAAATGCAATACAGTTTGCATATTGCCCCAGAAGGATTTGATTCATTTGATAGGACAATTTCAGATGATATATATCAGGCTGGAATGACTTTGTACAGAATGTGTAATGGCAATCAAAACTTTAAGGAGCAGTTTGAAGAAAAATGGTTAAGTGGTAATGGCAAAAAAGAAAATTTTATAAAAGAAGTGCAGAGGGGAAAATTTCCTGATAGAGATGAATACCACGCTCATATTCCAAAGAAATTTAAGCGAGTTATAAATAAAATGATTCATCATGACCCAGATAAACGTTATAAAGATGTATTATCTGTAATAAATGATTTGAGTAATATTGACGATAACATGTTAGACTGGCAGTTTTTTGACCAAAATGAAACAAAAAGCTGGATTTTTGATAATTCAAAGTCAATTATTACATTAAATGTAGACATACAAAAGGAAAAGTGTTTGACTTATGGTTACAAACATGTTAAGAAAAGTGGGAACACCACTAAGATAAACAAAGTAAAGGGAGTATACGATAATATTCAAGAAGCAATGGAATTTATTCAAGAGGTTTTGCCAGAATACTCTTAAAAGGAGGTTTACAAGGATGGTGAGAAAAGACTATACTTTAAAACGGAAGTATTTAGCGAATCCACTTTATCAAACCTCTGTAGAAGATAAATTAAAAAATAATAAATCCACTAACTTAAAAAATGGTAATAGAAAAGTTGTTGATTTTGACAATGGGTATATTGAATTACAGGCAGTGGATACTAATAAAAAATTTTAATAGTGATTTAATGGAAGGGTGAGCTCATAAAGAGTTCACTCTTTTTATTTTTTTAGGCAGGTGATCAAATGACAACGGAAAATCACAATCACTCAGACAGCTACCGTATTAGTCGAAATGAGCAGGAGATTGAGCGAGTTAAGGAAGATGTGAAGGGCTTAGAGCAAGACGTGCGAACGGTTGAAACACGCACTACACTCTCTGAGCAGAAAATTAAGAACGTAGAAAAGGACATACAAAGCATACATAGCAACACAACTTGGATTTTACGCCTCATCGTAGGCACAATTGTAGCCGCTTTATTGGGGCTTATTTTTATTTAAAGGGTGGTACATAATGTTTAACAAGCTGAAAAATATGGATAGCAAGAAGGATTATGCTGTATTGATTAGTGGCTTTTTAGGTGCTGTTAAAGTAGTATTGTCTGCTTTCGGCATTGAATTGCCACAGGAGGCAATTGATACAGTAGCAGATGGACTAGCTAGTGTAGCTGTCGGTGTAGCTATTTGGCTTAATACGTATACTACACCTAAAGCTAAGAAAGATAAGCAGCATATTAATGAAGGTAAAGCAGCAGAAGAGAATAATGAAGATTTCCCATATAAGGATTTTCCAGATGCTGAAAAATAAATAATACATAGCAGCGTCCTCATAAGAGGGCGCTTTTAATTTTAATAAAGGAGAATGAACATGAAAAAACCACAAATGAGAGCTGCCCCTAGGCAAGCATCTTCACCATTAACTGACTTATCACCTAATGATGTTGGCTTATTGGTACAGCATCATATGGCTCACAGCTCTGGTAACTTACATGATGTGGCTAGATGGCATATGGATGATAACGTATGGAATTATATTGGCTACAATTACTGGATTGCTTTTGATGGAACAATTTATAAATGTCGTGGATTCAAACAGGGTGCTCACGTAAGCAACCACAACCACTATACATATGGAATTGGTTATCAAGGACACTTTGGCAGCCAGAATATGACTGAAGAGCAACTTGAATCAGGTATTATTCTTAATGCTTGGTTAGCGCAAGAGTGTGGCTTATCTGCTGATGAAATTGTTGGACATGGTGATGTAGCTGCTTCTGCTTGTCCTGAGCGTAATTTCCGTATGAGTGAGCTTAAAGATGGAGTAGAAGCTGCGTTAGAGAAAGGTGTTAGCGCTAGTGAGTTGAATGCTAAGATTGTATATGATGGCAATGATGTAAAAGGTTTTGTTGAAGATGGGCGTACATATGTGCAGCTTAGAAACTTGGCTGATTTGGTTGGCGTACAGATTGATTATGATAACGATACAAAAGAGATCACATTTGATGGTAAAGTTGTTGATCCTATTGTGATTGAAGGTAGATCATATTTACCTGTACGTGAAGTTGCTGAAGATATTGGATTGAGTGTGGATTGGGATCAGGATAGTAGGACTGTGCTACTTAAATAGTTTTGCCAATATTCTGATATTAATTTATGTGACCCTATAGGTGGCTTCATGTATCCATTTCTATAATTTGTTAGACGTGTTAATCATTTAGATAATAAAGTTTACTGACGAGAGTGTGAGTAGGCTTGTATGATGTTTGATTGATATTGGGGATTTTGTCTCCTATGAGAGAATAAGTACAAAACCTCTAATTCTTCTCTTGGGTGACTAAATCCCTTTACTACTGTTATAACAGTATTCCCCTCCTTTTTTATATTTCCCCTAAATAAATAACAAGAAAATAATTGCAAAAATTTCATCATAACCCCTTGATTGTTAACTGGAAATGGCTTACTATTGTATTCAGTTAACCAATAAACAAGCTGAATGGTTACCAACAAATATGTTTATATTAAATATTTCCTTCCCGTTTTAATCCCCATTTGATAGTATATACACGATTTCTAGCACGAAAGCTAAGCCAACTAACTCCGAATTTATCGCCATGATCGCTGATAAGCTGAGACTTGAACATAAAGTGAGTTAATAAAGTAAATTGTGAAAGAGCAAAGGTGTCAGCTTCTGCCATCTTTGCTCTTTTTATGTTGTGCTATACGTCTGGATAGCTAGAAGGCTGAAGGTTTGCTACACTACAAGAAACTAGCGTTTACGTGTTTGTGTTTTCAATGAATTTGTTGAAAAGGCGTACGACCGTATCAGTAGAACCATCACTTAACGGTCTGATCTGTTCAATGCGGTTGCGTGTCGGGTTATAAATGATTGTATAGATCCGGTCTACATAGGTTGTTTCGTAAATGTCATAATCGTGCCTCGTTTCTACTTTGCGAAACATTATCCATAGCCCCTTTTTTTAACTTCCTATGCATCATAGCTTTTGCAATTTACAATCAATCATGCAAAAACCTCTCCAATTTAATTCGGAGAGGTGGGTGCAGTTTGTTTTTTATTTTGGCGTGGAGGGATTTTCCCGTTTTTACGGTCGCGGTGTACAATAAAACCACCGATGAAGCCAATGCCTCCAATTAATAACACCATACCTAAAATAAATTGGAGTGTTAAGGATGGAAGCGGGTTTTGCAATATACCAAATAGTGCATCTCGCATCCATTTTATGCCTAATCCTGCAAAAAAGATAGGAGTAAGTAAAATGATAAGGGCAATTAAACGCATAGACTGCCTCTCCCTTTTTATAAGCTGCTTCTATTTTACGCTAGTTTCTTCTCATAATCAAACTGCAGCTCTGAAGGGAAAAGACTTATGAAAGCAGGTGTTAATGTGAAACGAACAGTCATAGTTGGAGCTGGCCAAGGTGGTTCAGCCCTTATGAACATACTGCAAGAAAGTCCGCATTTACAGATTTGTGGGGTAGCAGACGTGAATGAAGAAGCAGAGGGCATGAAAAAAGCCCGGCAGGCTGATATAGCAGCTTCTACAGACTGGCAGTCTCTTTTAGACAGAACAAGGCCAGATGTCGTCATAGAAACGACTGGAAATGATGAGGTCTTACAATCATTGCAAGCCGCTGTTGCTGCTAATGTCGCGGTGATTCCTTCTAGTGTCGCCTATATTATACATACGTTAATCGAAGATAAAAAAGAGCTCATTGATGAAGTGCAAAAGCAAGAGCTTGCCCAAGCTACTGTCCTGGATTCTACCCATGATGGCATGATAGCTATCAACCGCTCTGAGCGAATCATCTTATTTAATCATGCGGCTGAAGAGATGACCGGGGACGACAAAACGGAGCGGCTTGGAGCCCACATTCATGAGGTATTGCCAGAAAGTCGGCTGCCAAGAGTACTTGAAACAGGGAAGGTCGAACGCAATCAATCACAAACCTTTGAGAATGGGCAGGAAATTGTCACAACGAGAGTGCCCTTATACCGGGATGATACAGTGGTAGGCGCTTTGGCCGTATTTAAAGATGTGACTGAAATCGTGCGTATGGCAGAAGAAGTTACAAACTTAAAAAGTATTCAACAAATGTTAGAGGCTATTATTCAATCTTCAGAAGAAGCGATTTCTGTTGTAGACGAAAATGGTATGGGAATTATGATAAATCCTGCTTATTCTAAATTAACTGGCTTGAAAAAAGAAGATGTCATTGGAAAACCGGCTACAGCTGATATTTATGAAGGGGAAAGTATGCATTTGCAAGTTCTAAAGACAAAAGAGCCGGTGCGCGGGGTACGGTTGAAAGTTGGCCCAAAAAGAAAGGATGTCGTCGTGAACGTAGCTCCAGTTGTGGTGGATGGTGACTTAAAAGGAAGTGTCGGCATAATTCATGATGTCTCAGAAATCAAAGCGCTTACCGAAGAGCTTGAACGTGCCAGGCAAATTATACGCACCCTTGAAGCTAAATATACCTTTGCAGACATTGTGGGCTACTCTGAAGGAATCAGACAAGCCCGGGCCCAGGCGGAAATAAGTGCTTCTACACCTGTAACCGTTCTGTTGCGGGGGGAATCAGGAACTGGGAAAGAATTGTTTGCGCACGCGATCCATGATGCGAGTTCGCGCCGCTTTGGTCCATTTATCCGTGTGAATTGTGCTGCTCTTTCTGAAAGTCTACTTGAAAGTGAATTATTTGGTTACGAAGAAGGTGCATTTTCCGGTGCTGTTAAAGGGGGAAAGCGGGGCTTATTTGAAGAGGCAGACCAAGGCAGCATTTTTTTGGATGAGATCGGTGAGATGTCAGCAAAGACCCAAGTTAAGCTGTTGCGTGTATTACAAGAAGGTGAAATAGTACGAGTTGGCGGCACGAAAACGATAGCAATTGATGCACGCATTATTGCAGCAACTAATGTTGATTTAGAAGAAGCAGTACAAACCAAATCTTTTCGAGAAGATTTATACTATCGATTAAATAAAATGCCGATTATGATTCCTTCGTTACGAGAACGATTAGATGACCTTGAAGCCTTATGCCACCATTTGCTGCGAAAAATAAATCAAGAGTATGGCCGTCAAGTGGAAGGGCTCTCCTCGGCAGCTATCGAATATTTAAGCCGGTACGATTGGCCCGGGAACGTTCGGGAGCTAGAAAACATCCTGGGCCGGGCGGTGATTCACATGGATTTTTCAGCTACGAACATAAATAAAGCAGACTTGCCGGCTCTTACTTCACATGATAGAGAGCCTCCCGAGGTTTACGAGGAGGAGGGGTCCTTGCAAGAACAATTGGAGGCCTTTGAAAGACAGCAGTTGGTAGGAGCCCTTGCCCGAACGAATGGAAATAAAACAGAAGCGGCAAAGTCTTTGCAAATTTCCATACGCAATTTATATTATAAATTAGAAAAACATCAAATTGACAATTCTAGCATGCAATAATTTGCTTATCATGCAAAACGTTGCACGCTCTTTTTTTAGGGGGTCCTTGAAATGGAGCGCTTTCATTTCATTGTGGAAGTTGGCACACATATTGCATTTACAAACAGATGAATATACAAACAGGAAAGGAAGAACAGCTTGAATCTTTTTCAATCGATCTATCCAACCACGGATTTTCCTAATAATGTAGTAGTTGCCGTGGCAGGAGCAGATAATAAAAGCACGTTCCAGGTTATTACCGAAGCATTGAAACGCAATGCTGGCATGTTTAGATTGTATGGGGATGAGCAAACATTAAATGAACTCCTGCTTGAATTTGAACTGGAAAGAGAGAAGCGCATTCGCATCATTCCAGCTCGTAATAATCAAGAAAGTGCCAGACTGGCGGTAATGGCTGTACACGACCAAAAAGCTGATGTATTAATGAAAGGAATGATTCCTACTTATACTCTGATGCAAGAGGTTTTGAATAAAGAGTATGGCTTGCGAACCGGAGAGCTGTTATCCCATGTGGGCGTCTTTTCAGTGCCGAATCGGGAAAAGCTGCTTTTTCTCTCTGATGCAGCAGTGAACCCGACTCCTACCATTTCTCAAAAAGTATCCATTACCCAGCATGCTGTGAAAGTGGCTCAGCACTTTCAAGTCGACTTGCCCAAGGTAGCTGTTATCGCAGCAATAGAGACAGTTAATCCAGACATGCAAGCCACAGTGGATGCAGCCATGCTTACACAAATGAACAGGCGCGGGCAAATTTTAGATTGCCTCATTGACGGCCCATTAGCGCTGGACAATGCTGTATCAGCCCAAGCTGCATTGACGAAGGAAGTAGATAACGAAGTAGCAGGAAGAGCAGATATTCTAATTATGCCAAACCTCGAAATTGCTAATGTCTTATATAAATCACTAGTCCATTTTGCCGGGGCAGAAGTGGGCGGAATTATTACTGGAGCAAAAGCGCCGATTGTTGTAACTTCTAGAAGTGATTCCTGGGAAACAAAATTGAATGCTTTAGCAATCGGGATGAAGACCACTGAAACTGTACCTTCAAGGAGGAACTCTTATGAATCTGTTTGAAACAATGGAAAGCTACGATTATGAACAAGTCGTTGTCTGTCAGGATAAGGCATCAGGTTTAAAAGCGATTATTGCTATTCATGATACAACCTTAGGGCCAGCCTTGGGCGGCACTCGTATGTGGAAATATAACTCTGAAGAAGAAGCTTTTGAAGATGCGTTGCGCTTAGCTAAAGGAATGACGTATAAAAATGCGGCTGCCGGTCTTAATTTAGGCGGAGGGAAAACTGTCATTATGGGAGACCCAAGAGCAGATAAAAACGAAGAGATGTTTCGGGCATTCGGTCGTTATATTCAAGGGTTAAACGGCCGTTACATTACTGCAGAAGATGTCGGGACGACAGTAGAAGATATGGATTACATTCATGAAGAAACTGATTACGTAACAGGGATTTCACCAGCCTTCGGTTCTAGTGGCAACCCCTCGCCCATCACTGCTTATGGTGCATATGTAGGTATGAAAGCTGCAGCAAAAGAGGCTTATGGAAGCGATGATTTGAGTGGCAAAACTGTTGCTGTTCAGGGAGTAGGCAATGTAGCTTATAACTTGTGCAAGCATTTGGATGAAGAAGGGGTCTCTTTGATTGTAACGGATATTCATAAACCTTCTGTAGAACGGGCAGTTAATGACTTTGGTGCAACATATGTCGAACCTGATGAAATCTATGACCAAGAATGTGATATTTTTGCCCCATGCGCGCTAGGTGCCGTAATAAATGATGATACAATTAACCGCATTAAAGCACGGGTCATTGCTGGAGCAGCAAACAATCAATTAAAATCAAATGCTCATGGTGAACAGTTGCATGAAAATGGCGTTGTCTATGCGCCTGACTATGTTATTAATGCTGGTGGAGTGATCAACGTAGCGGATGAGTTATACGGATATAACCGGGAGCGTGCGCTTAAGAGAGTGGAAACCGTTTATGATAATATTCAACGTGTGTTCGATATTGCGCGCCGTGATGAGATTCCATCCTATTTAGCAGCAGACCGCATGGCTGAAGAACGAATCGCAAACATGCGAAAATCCAGAAGTCAATTTTTAAGAAATGAACATAACGTTTTAAGCCGACGTTTTAAATAAAAGCCACTGTGGACGAGGTGGCTGGTAAAATGGATAAATCAGCAAGTGAAGATAAGCAGTGAAGTCAGCTGGGCCAATTGAGTTTGAACGGACTCAAAAAAGTCGATTTCAACTCAATGTCAACGTTTGCAGGATTGCAGACGTTATGAATTCGAGGATAAAAGGTTGTGTCAAACAAGGTTAATATGGAACGATGAGGAGAGCGATGATGGTAACTACTGAACGTAAGTCAAATTATCGTATACTTACAATAAACCCCGGTTCTACCACTACCAAAATTGGGGTTTATGAAAATGGACGTCTTTTGTTTCGAAAAGTTGTGTCCCATGAACGCAGCTGGATTGGCCAGTTTGATCGTGTGAGCGAGCAGTTGGCAGGTAGAAAAGATGCCATTCTAGAAGCCATTGATAATGAAGGAGTCCGCTTAGACCGACTCCATGCTATCGCTGCCAGAGGCGGGCTGTTACGTCCGTTAAAAAGTGGAACTTATCATGTTGATGACAAAATGATAAGCGACGTAATGGCCGCTGTAGGAGGCGAACATGCTTCAAACTTAGGTCCGTTGCTGGCTCAAGAAATAGCATGCCCTTTTCGGATCCCGTCTTTTATTGTTGATCCTGTAGTGGTTGATGAAATGACTGATCTGGCAAAGGTTACAGGCTGGAAAAACGTGCAACGAAAAAGTGTTTTTCATGCCTTGAACCAAAAGGCGGCAGCTAGATTTGTTGCTTATGAATTAGGTGTTCCTTATGAAAATGTTAATATGGTAGTTGCCCATTTAGGCGGTGGTATTACGATTGGAGCTCACCAACGAGGGCGAGTAATTGATGTAAACGATGGGCTCAACGGAGAAGGGCCTTTTTCTCCTGAGCGTTCTGGCAGTCTTCCAGCCAAAGCAGTGCTTGATTCAGTATTTGCAGGCGATCATACTAAAGAAGAGCTTGTAGATTCTATTATAAAAAAAGGCGGATTCGTTGATCATTTTGGCACTCATGAAGCAAAACTTATAGAAGAGAAAGCCATGAAAGGTGACAAAGAAGCAGAACTTGTTTGGCACGCGCTTAGTTATCAAATTGCGAAATGGATTGGAGCCCAGGCAGCTGTTTTAAACGGGAGAGTCGACGCCATTATTTTAACAGGCGGGCTGGCACATAGCCGTTCGTTGTGCAACCAAATAAGAAAACAGGTAAACTGGATCTCACAGGTTTATGTTCGCCCTGGAGAAGACGAGCTACAAGCGTTAGCGGAGGGAGCGCTTAGAGTATTAAATAATGAGGAAGAAGCATTATCATATGAAGCAATGACGAATAAATAGGAGGTCTTACGGTGGCTGAAGAGTTAGATTTAGTTATTATGGGAGCCGGTACAGGAGGGTATGTAGCTGCAATCCGTGCTGCTCAACTAGGATTAAAAACGGCTGTAGTGGAAAAAGAAAAAGTCGGGGGCACATGCTTACATAAAGGGTGCATCCCTAGTAAAGCCCTGTTACGAAGCGCTGAAGTATTTGCAGAAGTAAAAGAGAGCGAAACCTATGGTGTTACGACGTCAGATGTTTCGCTTGATTTCAATAAAGTGCAGGCACGGAAAAACTCAATTGTTAACAAGCTCCATCAAGGGGTTACTCATTTAATGAATAAAGGGAAAATTGATGTGTATCATGGCACCGGGCGTATACTAGGTCCTTCTATCTTTTCACCGAGTGCCGGCACCATTTCTGTGGAAATGGACGATGGCTCTGACAATGCTATGTTGATCCCGAAGAATGTCATTATTGCTACTGGCTCCCGGCCGAATATTTTGCCTGGTCTTAAGCCGAATAACGAAACCGTTTATACCTCGGATGAAGCTCTTAATATGAATGAACTCCCCACCTCTATCATTATCATTGGTGGAGGCGTAATTGGAATTGAATGGGCTTCAATGCTTACCGATTTTGGGGTAGAGGTTACGGTGTTAGAAGCTGCTTCCCGCATTTTACCTTTTGATGATGCAGATGTTTCAGAAGAAATGACGCGACAGCTAAGGGAGCGAGGCGTTACAATTGAAACGAATGTAAGAGTGGAAGTTGACCAGGTTCGAACCGAGTCAGGAGTGGCCGTTCCGGCGAAGCGCGAAGATGAAACAGTACAGTTTGAAGCAGAAGCTGTGCTTCAATCGGTAGGAAGAAAAGCAAACATAGAAGATATCGGTTTAAGTAATACAGATATCGAGCCTAAAAAAGGCTTTATTCCAGTTAACGAATTTGGCCAGACAAAAGAGTCTCATATCTATGCAATCGGTGATGTGACAGGAGGACTTCAGCTTGCACATGCTGCTTCCCACGAAGGAATAACAGCCGTTGAACATATGGCCGGCCGCAAGCCTGCGCCGTTAAACGATGAGCTTATTCCACGTTGTACGTACAGCCGGCCTGAAACAGCCAGCATTGGCCTTACTGAAGAACAGGCAAGAGAAAAAGGATATCAGGTGAAAACAGGCAGCTTTTCCTTTCAGGCGATTGGGAAAGCGCTCGTACATGGGGATAGTGCCGGCTTTACGAAAATGGTAGTAGATGAAGAAACTGATGACCTTCTCGGCGTGCACATTATTGGCGCTCATGCTACAGAACTCATTAGCGAAGCAGCTCTTGCTAAATTAATCGACGCTTCAAATTGGGAGATTTCTCAATCTATTCACCCTCACCCAACCTTATCTGAAGTAATGGGAGAGGCAGCTTTGGCCGTTGAAGGCGAACAAATACACTCTTAACCTGTAAGGAGGTATTATGATGGAAAAACCACGGCATGAAGAGCTTGGCTTATCAGAAAACGAGCTACTCACAATGTATGAATTGATGCTTACAGCCCGAAAAGTGGATGAACGGATGTGGCTGTTAAACCGGGCAGGAAAAATACCATTTGTGATTTCGTGTCAAGGCCAAGAAGCAGCCCAAGTCGGGGCAGCTATGGCCTTAAATCGCGAGGAAGATTATGCACTTCCATATTACCGGGACATGGGAGTTGTGCTTGCTTTTGGTATGACCATACGAGATATTATGATGTCAAGCTTTGCCAAAGCTGAAGACCCGAACTCGGCCGGACGGCAAATGCCTGGTCATTTTGGCCAGCGTAAAAACAGAATCGTAACTGGTTCCTCGCCTGTTACAACGCAAGTCCCACATGCAGTAGGCATTGCCTTAGCGGGAAAGATGCAGAAAGAGTCATTTGTGACCTTGACGACCTTCGGTGAAGGGTCCTCGAACCAGGGGGATTTTCATGAAGGCGCAAACTTTGCTGGTGTTCACAACTTGCCTGTTATCTTCATGTGTGAAAATAATAAATATGCTATTTCGGTTCCAGTAGAAAAGCAACTAGCCTGCGAAAGTGTGGCGGACCGGGGACAAGGGTATGGTATGCCCGGGATCCAAGTAGACGGAAATGACCCATTGGCTGTGTACGAAGCTGTGAAAAAAGCAGCTGAGCGAGGAAGGAATGGAGAGGGGCCGACTTTAATTGAGACACTTTCTTATCGTTTAACTGCTCACTCAAGTGATGACGACGATCGTTCCTACCGCTCACAAGAAGAAGTAGAAGAAGCGAAGAAAAAAGATGCCCTCGTTACATTTGCTGCTTATTTACGTGAACATAACATTTTAACTGCAGAAAAAGAAGAGGAAATGGACGAAAGGATTCAACAAGAAATAGATGAAGCAACTGAGGCAGCAGAAGATGCCCCATATGCTGATGCCGAAGATGCACTAAAGTATGTTTATCATGAATCGTAGAAAGGGGGAGGACTATGGCAACTAAAAGTTATATCCAAGCAGTTACAGAAGCGTTGCGAGAAGAAATGGAGCGCGATGACCGTGTGTTTGTTTTAGGTGAAGATGTCGGGGCTAGAGGCGGGGTTTTTCGTGCTACAGAGGGATTATATGAGCAATTTGGGGAAGAACGAGTATTAGATACTCCTTTGGCTGAATCTGCAATTGCCGGTGTCGGAATTGGGGCGGCGATGTATGGCTTGCGGCCTGTAGCAGAAATGCAATTCGCAGACTTTATTATGCCTGCTGTCAATCAAATTGTATCTGAAGCAGCTAAAATTCGCTATCGGTCAAATAATGATTGGTCTGCACCGCTCACTATTCGTGCCCCTTATGGCGGTGGTGTTCATGGAGCTTTATATCATTCTCAGTCTGTAGAAGCGCTCTTTGCAAATACGCCGGGGTTGAAAATAGTCATGCCATCTACTCCATATGATGTGAAAGGCTTGCTGAAGGCATCGATTCGTTCAGACGACCCCGTGTTATTTTTTGAACATAAACGAGCTTACCGCTTAATTAAAGGGGAAGTTCCTGATGAAGATTACACGCTCCCAATTGGAAAAGCTGAGGTGAAGCGCGAGGGCAGTGATATTACAGTTATTACGTATGGGTTATGTGTCCATTTTGCGATGCAGGCAGCTGAGAAATTAGCTGAAGATGGCTATGATACGCATATTCTTGACCTAAGAACCGTGTATCCACTGGATCGGGAAAGCATTATCGAAGCAGCTGCCAAGACCGGAAAAGTTTTGCTAATTACTGAAGATAATTTAGAGGGAAGTATTATGGGTGAAGTAGCAGCTATAATTGCTGAGAACTGTTTATTTGATTTGGATGCACCTATTCAGCGTCTGGCAGGGCCGGATGTTCCAGCTATGCCTTATGCACCGCCGATGGAAAAGTACTTTATGGTGAACCCAGATAAGGTAGAACACGCGATGAGGGATCTCGCTGAATTTTAGAGAGATAAGGAGGCACTGGCATGACAGAAGAATTGCATATGCCCCAGCTTGGTGAGAGTGTAACAGAAGGGACAATCAGCAAGTGGCTTGTCTCCCCTGGGGACCAGGTGAAAAAATATGACCCAATTGCAGAAGTGATGACAGATAAAGTAAACGCTGAAGTTCCTTCGTCTTATGCTGGCACGATTAAAGAACTTGTAGCCAAAGAAGATGAAACGGTTCAAGTTGGTGAGTTGATATGTTACATCGAGGTGGAAGGTAAAGAGAAGGAAGAAGCTGGGCCGGAAGAAACTAGTTCTTCTCCACAAGCAAATCGTGCGAAGGAACAAGAGGAAAGTGAAGTCTTAAACAGTAGCAAGGTGGACTCATCTAAAAAACGATATTCTCCTGCAGTACTCCGCTTGGCCCAAGAGCATGACATAAACCTGGAGACATTAAATGGTTCCGGACGAGGCGGCCGGATTACCCGAAAAGATGTTGAAGCATATATCACGAGCGCAGAAGCTGATCAAAAGCAAACACCGGAGGCGACGCCTGCAGAACAAGTTGCAGGGGAACCAAGTGATGCTAAGCCCCAGTATCCGACGTATGACACTAAACCACAGGAAACCTCAGTCGCAGCAGCAGGAGATATTGAACTGCCTGTCTCCGGAGTAAGAAAAGCCATTGCGAACAATATGCTAAAGAGTAAGCATGAAATCCCACACGCCTGGACGATGGTGGAGGTGGACGTGACCAATCTCGTTAAGCTACGTGAGAAGCACAAACAAGCATTTAAAGATAGGGAAGGATATTCCTTAACTTTTATGCCATTCTTTATTCGAGCAGCTGTAGAAGGATTGAGAAAGTACCCGCAGTTAAATTCCACCTGGGCTGAAGATAAAATTATTCAAAAAAAGGATATTCACATGTCCATGGCTGCTGCTACTGACGAAGCATTATACGTGCCAGTTATTCGTCACGCGGACGAACAAAGTATTAAGGGGCTGGCCAAGAACGTACATGAATTAGCTGACAAGGTTCGGTCCAATAAGCTAGCTTCCGCTGATATGACTGGTGGTACGTTTACAATTAACAATACCGGCTCATTTGGCTCTATTCAATCTATGCCGATTATCAATCATCCGCAGGCAGCTATTCTGTCCATTGAATCGATTGTGAAGCGCCCGGTGGTGATGGAGGGTGACATGATCGCTATCCGCCATATGGTCAACCTTTGTTTATCACTAGACCATCGCGTGCTAGACGGCCTGATAGCTGGCAAGTTTTTAGCAGAAGTGAAGCAGTATTTAGAAGCAATTGATCCTGAGCATACTTCAATCATAGGATAGAAAACCTTTGCCAAGAAACTGTCTTAATTTTAATTAAGGCAGTTTTTTAGCGTTGTAACTGTATCCCCAAGAAGTTGATTTATGTAACATTCCACATGATTCACATAACATTCGCAGGCGAATACATAACATTCGTTTTTTTAAGTCGATCAAGCTTTTGAGGAGGCTGAAACGTTACCCACGGTAAAGAAAGACGCGGCGGCATCAAACGAAGTGAAGACCAAGCCGGGGTTGCTCTTGATCTTTTGGCCAGTGTTGTAACTTGACTGAATTTATTGCGTTAAAAAGAGTTTTACTTACATCTTTACAAATCGTAATTATTACGATAGACTCATTTGTGTACTTAAAACGTAATCATTACGAAAAAGGAGAGTCTATGCATGAAGAAGCATACGGTTTATCTATCAATCTTATTAACTACTTCTCTTTTATTATCAGCTTGTGCTGATGATGAGGAAGTTGGGGAAGAAGAAACGGGAGAAGAAGAGCAGGATGAAACAGAGGAGCAAACAGCTGAAGAGGATCCAGATGAAGATCCAGTAGAGCTGCACACGACGTTATTTGCTCTTGAAGATTTCGCTAATCGTATTGGCGGAGAGGAGGTACAAGTAGAAAATGTTGTGCCGGTAGGAGCAGATGCTCATACGTTTGAACCGTCTCCTCAAGATATGATAGATATCGCCGAATCAGATATCTTTCTTTATAATGGAGCAAGTATGGAAGGGTTTGCTGATGCTGTAAAAGAAACGGTTGAAGGCGAAGACGTTCATGTAATTGAAGCAGTAGAAGGTATTGATTTAAGGGAAGACGACCATGACCATGACCATGATCACGATCACGATGAGGAAGGCCATGAAGATGATCATGACCATGACCATGATCACGATGAAGAAGGCCATGAAGATGATCATGATCACGATGAGGAAGGCCATGAAGATGATCATGACCATGGTGAAGAAGGTCATGAAGATGATCATGATCACGATGAGGAAGGCCATGAAGATGATCATGACCATGGTGAAGAAGGTCATGAAGATGATCATGATCATGGTGAAGAAGGTCATGAAGATGATCATGATCATGATGAAGAAGGTCATGACCATGATCACGACCACGACCACGGTGATTATGACCCTCATGTTTGGTTAGATCCGGTCTTAGCATTGGAAATGGCTGAAAATATTAAAAATGGATTAGTTGATGTTCGGCCTGAGCAGGAGGAACTATTCGAAGAGAATTTCGAGGAGCTTAAGTCCGAGCTAGAACAATTAGATGAAGACTTTGAGAATATGGTAACTGCAGCTGACCATGACACATTTATTGTTTCCCATGCAGGTTATGGTTATTGGGAAGACAGGTATGGCTTGCACCAAGTTGGAATATCTGGAGTGTCACCGACAAATGAACCTTCCCAGCAACAACTAGAAGGTATTATTGAAGACATTGAAGAGAATGACATTGAGTATATTTATTTTGAACAGAACATTCCGAATGACATCGCTGAAGTGGTTCAGGATGAAGCTGGGGTTGATGGGCTTGACCTTCATAATTTAGAAGTGTTGGTAGAAGAAGATGTTGAAAATGATGAAGATTATATCAGCCTGATGGAACAAAATATAGAAAATCTAGAGTCGGGCTTAAATGATTAAATAACTTTTAGCTGCTCACGTGTTGCCCCCTTGCACGTGAGCAGTTTTTCTTAGCTGCGAGGTTGTAAGACATAAGGCAAACTGCAGCGCAGCTCATATGATTTGTCAGCTACGTGTTTACAAGTTAAAATAAACACAGTAATAAGTCTTGAAAGGGGTAAGATTTTAATGGATTTTAACATGTTTATAAATGATGTCGTACAAACGGCTCGACAAGAGATGGACCAAGCTGGTTACGAAGGCCTCACTACTCCAGAAGAAGTAGATGAAGCATTGCAAAAAGAAGGTACAACGTTGGTTATGGTTAATTCCGTTTGTGGCTGCGCAGGTGGAATCGCCCGACCTGCAGCTGCTTATATGACGAACTACGATACTAAACCAGACCGTTTTGTCACTGTGTTTGCAGGCCAGGATAAAGAAGCAGTAGCACAGGCTCGTTCTTATTTTGAAGGCTATCCGCCGTCTTCACCATCATTTGCTTTGTTAAAGAACGGTGAAATTCAAATGATGGTAGAACGCCATGAAATTGAAGGGCATGAACCAATTGATGTCGTTCAAAAATTAGAGCAAGCTTTTGATTCCCACTGTGCCAAGGAAGCTTAATATGTGACCAATCATAGCAGCGTCAAGAAGCCAGCACTGTCGGCTTCTTGACGTTTTACTAGTTTATTGTGGTATAATCAGTGGCGGATGCTAGCATTAAAGGAGAGACATGATGGAAAAGCTGTATAACCAAGTGCAAATTTACTTGAATATGGACGAAGAGATCGAATTTAATGAATTTCAAGATTTTTACAAGACAGTTATTAGTGAACTAAATGAACGTGGCCAGGAGCTGGAAGAAGATGACATCTGGCGAGCGTTATTTATTGCTGAAAGCCTGACTTCTAATGCGAAAAACCGTATTAAAGAAACAAAAAACAAGCAAGAAAAGAAAAAGTACAAAAAAATGGGTCAGCGCAGCAAGCTGTGGGCTGAACATTTTACGCTCCGGCTTCATCAATCCGGTTACAATGAAAAGCAAATTAATGAACGGTTTGAGCAAATGCTAGAAGAAGAACCAGAGGCCTCTTCCTAAACGGAGTGAGGCTCTGTTTCTTTTGGAAGGAACGATTAATAATTTGCGGTGAGGCTTTACATAACTGAAATACTAGAGCAATTAGTAATCCTCAAAACAGTACATTATATAAATAAAATGAAACAATTCGAAAAATGTTATTGACGAATCAAATTATATTTTGTAATATAGAATTTGTCTTTCCAAACGAAAAAATAATGCGCCTATGGTGAAAGGGATATCACGCGAGATTCCGGTTCTCGTATTCCAGGTTCGAGTCCTGGTAGGCGCGCCATTATACATACTTTTCTCTCTGGGCATTTGCCCGGAGTTTTTTAGTTGTTATAGGTTGGTCAATCCATTAAGGTGAAACGTTCATTGTATATAGTTTTATTCGCAAGTTCGCAGGGCGTTAACGAGGATAGCCCATTTGTTGCTCTGTTGAAAGTTCTAGTAATCTAATTGTTCGAATGTTAAATATTCTACTAATATGCTATAGTAATACAAACTACGTCAAAGGTGTCTGCTATGAATTTCATACGTAAACTTCCGATTAAGTGGAAAATTACTGCGCTATCGTTTGGTATTGTTGCTTTCTCGCTCGTTATGCTCGGGATTGTACTGCTAGGTTATATTTCAGATATGCGTGAAGAAGAATTGGAACAACGGGCGATGGTAAGTGGTCAAATTGTAGCCCAGGATGCGAGTGTGCAAGAAGCATTAAAAACTGGAGCCAATCGTTCGGTTGTGCAACATGTCGCAGAGCAAACAAGAGCGATTCATAATAATGATTATATTGTAGTATTGGATATGGACCGCGTCCGTGTCTCTCATCCAATTGCGCAGCGAATTGGGACGTTGTATATTGGCGATGATGCAGACGCTGCTTTTTCAGAACATTTGTACACTGGTAAAGCGACAAATGAAAGCGATATCACTGTTCGTGCCTTTGTCCCGGTCATTGATGACAACCGTGAGCAAGTAGGTGTTGTGGTAGCAGGGAATGTATTGCCTTCATTAACAGATTTAATCTATGATTTTCGCCATGCCGCTCTTATTGTTACGCTGATGATCTCGGTATTTGGAGCAGGCGGGGCGTGGATGCTTGCAAATCATATCAAACGTCAAACATTTGATATGGAACCCGACGAATTAGCGAGAGTGCTTGTGGAGCGTAAAGCAACATTTAACGCGGTTCACGAAGGTCTAATTGCAATTGATGAAAAAGAGCACATTACAGTAATTAATGAAGCAGCTAAAGTAATGCTGGGAATTAAGGGGCAGCCGGAAGGAAAACGGATTTATGAAGTGCTTCCTGATACGAGGTTGCCGGAAATTGTTAAACAAGGTGAACCTGTTTACCAGAAAGAGTTTTATATTCAAAATCGGCTCGTTATTAGTAATAGAATACCGATTTTAATAAATGGCAAAACGGCAGGGGCAGTTGCTATTTTTCAAGACAAATCTGAAGTGGATAGGCTTGCGCGTGAGTTAACGGGCGTGCAATCCTTTGTAGACGCGCTCCGGGTCCAAAATCACGAATATTCTAACAAACTGCATACAATTGCCGGTCTTATTCAACTAGAGGAAGGTGAAAAAGCTCTCGAATATATCTTCGCCCTCTCCTCAGAACAAGAAAAGCGTTCACAACTTTTTACCGAATGTATACATGATGATAGTGTGACAGGTCTTTTGCTAGGTAAAATGAGCCGCGGTAAGGAGTTGGATGTACAAGTCAAACTTGACCAAGATAGTCAGTTTGCCCACTTTCCTGAAGGAATGACTTCACATGATGCTGTAGTCATGCTTGGAAATTTGATAGACAACAGTTTCGATGCGTTGCAAGAAGTTGAACACAGCAATAAAGAAATCTCAATCTTCATCTATGAAGACGGCCATGAACTAATGATCCAGGCTAAGGATAATGGCTGTGGTATTACAGAAGAAATAAAAGAAAGAATGTTTGAGCGGGGCGTTACTACAAAAGGGTCCAGAGACCGTGGAATCGGCATGTTTTTGATTCATTCGATAGTTGAACGCTTAGACGGAGAGCTTAATGTCTATTCCGTAGTAGATGAAGGTACTGAGATTGAAGTGTTATTGCCAATGAAACGAGGTGGATTTGATGAAGTATCTTAATCAAGAAATCAATGTTCTATTAATTGAAGATGACCCCATGGTGCGCGAAGTGAACAAGATGTTTGTAAACCGCGTTGAGCATTTTCACGTTATTGGAACTGCTGCGGATGGTGATGAAGGACGGAAGCAAGTCGAACAACTCCGTCCAGATCTCGTTCTGTTAGATATATACATGGCAAAAGAAGACGGTTTAACCTGTCTGAAAGAGCTGAGGCAGACAAGTCATGATGTAGATGTGATTGCTGTCACTGCCGCCAATGACACCGAGACCGTAAAAGTGTTGTTGCGTTATGGTGTCGTTGATTATATTGTTAAGCCTTTTACGTTTGAGCGTATGCAAAAGTCACTCACCCAGTACTTAGAACGACGTAAGCATTTACAAGAAGCTGGAGAAGTGTCGCAGGATCATATCGATGAATTGATACATACCTCCACGATTTCTGCAACCAAAGAAAAGCAGCATGCAGAAGAACTGCCAAAAGGCATTCACTCTAAAACGTTGGCTCAGATTATTGCTTATATGAAAGAAATGAAAAGTCCTTCTTCAGCAGAAGCAATCGGAGAAGCCGTCGGGCTTGCCCGTGTGACGACAAGAAGATATTTGAACTATCTTGAGAAAATAGCAGAAGTGGAAATGGAAATGTCATATGGGCAGATTGGCCGGCCAATTCAGTACTATCAACTTACAAAAAAAGGAGAGAAGCGGGCTTTATGAAAAATTTACTCGCTATCTGTGCCTTTGTCATTTTAGGGATTCTTACGTCTGTTTATATTGGATTTGGCCAGGGGAAAGACACACATATTGAAGCAGAGGACCGCGAACTAGATGGACTTAAGGAAAAATATGTCCTTCATTTCAGCCATATTGTCGCAGAGAACACGCCTAAAGGCAGGGCTGCGAGCCGGTTTGCCCAGAAAGTAGAAGAAAAAACAGACGGCTGGGTTGAAATACAGGTGCATCCAAACGGCATTTTATATGAAGCACAGGAAGAGTTTGAAGCGCTCCGTAATCATGAAGTGAATTTTATTGCTCCGGCCTTTTCAGAAATTGCAGTTCATGAACCTGCTTGGATGATTATGGATCTTCCTTATGCCTTTCAAGACTATGATGAAGTCAATCAGGCTGTGAATGGTCCAATTGGCGAAAAGTTATTTGATAGCATTGATAATCAGCATTATAAAGGATTAGATTTTTGGGATAATGGATTTAAACAGCTTACTAATGATGTCCATCCGCTCAATCGACCAGATGATATCGAGGGTTTAAGTTTTCGTGTCATGCCAAGTGATGTGTTGGATTCAACCTTTTCTAAGCTGGGTGGTAATCCGTATGTCTATCCATTTAATCAAGTGTTTTCAATATTGAATGAAGATATTGTGGATGGTACGGAAAATACACTCTCTAACATTTATTCTAAAGGGTTTTATACAGAGCAGGAGTATATGACCCTCTCTAACCATAACTATTTAGGTTACGCGGTGTTAACAAACCAAAGTTTCTGGAAATCTTTGCCGACTGAATATCAAGAAAGTATAGAAGAAGCAATGAATGAGACGACAGAATGGTTAAACAATTATGCAAAAGATTTGAATCAAGAAATGGAAGACCGAATTAGAAGCAGTGCCGCCATTGAAATTACAGAATTGAGTACAGAGGAAAAAAAGATATGGAGAGAAAGATTGCAGCCTGTATATGACCGGTATGAGGAACAAATTGGGAAGGATTTAATGAACGAATTGTCTTCCCTACAAAATGATAACTAGTTGAAAATAGTGGAAAAGAGCGTTTTCAAACGCTCTTTTTTTGTGTGCAGAGAGAACAAACCACGTTTAAAACATTCGCAAAAAAGAAGATTGTAGATTTTTGGTGTGAACGAAAAGAACAAAAAGACCATTACGTTCAAATAAAGATTTTATAGTGAAAACACTATAAAATCTGAATTGAAAGAAAACAAGAAAATATAAAGGGGAGAGAGTAATGAAAAAATTTATTCGAAACGGGATGTTCGTTACTGCTACTGGCGCCCTTCTTTTAGCAGCGGCCTGTGGAGACGATGCAGAACCATCTGACACAGAAGCAGGCGGCGAGGAAGACAGCGAAACAGAAGAGGCAGAAGACAGCGAAGAAGCTGAAGATGTAGAGATCGAATACGAAGAGTACCCTGATAATGTAGTCTTAGGGACTGCTTCTCAAGGGGGAACGTATTATATCTACGGTGGGGGAATTGGCTCTTTGCTAGAAAGTGAATTGGATGTCACAGCAAATGTAGAGGTTACAGGCGGCCCGGTTCACAATATGCAACTAACCGATGCGGGTGACCAAGACCTTGGTCTGATTACATATGGTCCGGGTTATGAAGGACTTACTGGTACAGGTGAGTGGACTGGCGGCCAAGAACATGACAACGTTCGCGTAACGTTTCCAATGTATTATACACCTTTCCATTGGTGGTCTCTCGCAGGTAGCGGTGTAGAAACGATTGCTGATCTTGATGGAGAACGAGCTGGTATTGGCCCGTCAGGTGGTACTTCTGGAACGTATTTGCCGTTAATTCATGATGCACTTGGTCTTGATGTTGACCCTGTAGAAGCTGGTGCTAGTGATATGGTGAGCCAGCAAATGGATGGACAGCTTGATGTTATTGGCTTTGCTGCTGGTATTCCTATTTCTGCAGTAACAGAAGTGGAAAGTCAGGAAGAGATTAGCTTCTTTGGGATAGATGGAGAAGAAAGAGATCAAGTCATTGAGGAACTTCCATACTTTGATGAATTTACAATTCCGGCTGATACGTATGAGCAGTTGGATGAAGATTTGGAAACAATTGCGATGTTTAATTTCGGCATCGTGAACAAGGAAGCGAATGAAGACTTCGTGTATGACATGGTTAAGGCTTACCATGAAAACCAGGAAGAACTTATGAATACGCACTCTGCTGCGGAAGAAGCTGACATTGAAGCAATTGAAATGAATGAAGACTTGCTTATGCATCCTGGCGCAATTCGATTTTATGAAGAAGAAGGCATTGAATTGCCAGAAGATGTTTACCCACCAGAATGGCAAGATTAATAGCGATGTGTCCGGCTGGTCTGAAGTCTGGCCGGACTTTTCCGTGAAAAGAACAAATTGATTAGCATGGTGATACGGTGAATGAGAACTGTCAGCCATTGAAAAAGGCCAGTAGGAGGAGACCTTTTTGAGTGCCTGACACTTTAAAATTATAAAAAAGGAGCGAAAGGGATGTCTACAGACAAAGAGACACATAAAACGAATCCCGCTTCTTCCAATCAAAATGAAGAGGTGTTGTCAGAAGAAGAGTTAAAAAAAGCTGAAGAAGGAGGAGAAGATGTCTCCAATACCAGGCTTTTAAATGGGTGGGTCAAGTATGCCTTTACTATAATCGCCGTTGTAGGGGCGCTGTATCATCTATACATTTTAAACTTTAACCCGATTGAGCCGTGGGTGTTTCGAACGATGCACTTAGCTTTTGGGGCAGTGCTCGGATTTTTGCTGTTTCGAGGGTTGAAATCCAAATCTAATAAAGTATCAATTGTAGATTGGTTGTTGATTGCAGCTACGATTTGGGTTACGTACTATATTGTTTCAAATGTATCAGAATTATTGTTTCGTTTCGGCGTAAGCCCCCAACCATTGGACACCTTTACAGCGTTTCTTGGGTTGTTAATCGTGTTAGAGCTTACGCGACGGACAAGTGGATGGACCCTTCCGTTGTTAGCAGGGATTTTTATTCTGTATGTTTTTGCCGGGCCGTGGATGCCTGGGATCTTTAATCATGGCGGTTATAGCTTTGATCGCTTTGTGACTTATATTTTTGGAGTGGATGGCGTATTTGGAGTAACACTTGATGTTTCTTCGAAATATATTCTCCTCTTTATTATTTTTGGGGCCTTTTTACAAATGTCAGGTGTTGGTCGTTATTTCATTGATTTCTCCTTTTCACTTGCTGGAGGCATGCGCGGAGGCCCTGCTAAGGTATCCGTTATTTCAAGCGGGCTGATGGGGATGATGAATGGAACCTCTGCTGGTAATGCTGTAGCCACAGGCTCGCTTACAATTCCTTTGATGAAGCGGGTAGGTTATCAAGGCAGATTTGCTGCTGCTACAGAAGCAACTGCATCGGCCGGCGGCCAGATCATGATTCCGATTATGGGCGCAGGTGCCTTCATCATGGCTGAGGTTACTGGGATTCCCTACGCAGAAATCATTTTAGCTGCTACAATCCCTGCCTTACTTTATTTTCTTTCCGTATTTTTCATGGTCGATTTCCAAGCGTTGAAAAATGGGATGAAAGGGTTATCCCGTGAAAATTTGCCTTCTTTAAAAGGGGTATTTAAACAAGCCTACTTGTTTATCCCGGTCATTCTCTTAATTTGGATGCTTATGGCAGGGTACTCGGTCATTTTCTCCGGGTCGAGCGCACTTGTGGCATGTATGATTGTCAGTTGGTTAACAAAAGAACATAAAATGGGACCTAAACGGGTTATTGAAGCATTAGAGCTTGGTATGCGAAACACGATACAATTGCTTGCTGTTTGTGCTTGCGCTGGAATTATTGTGGGCGTCTTAGCATTAACTGGCGTTGCTCAACGTTTTAGCTCGCTTATCCTCGGCATCGCAGATACAAATTTGCTGCTCGCTTTAATTTTTGCAATGGCGATCTCCATTTTACTTGGGATGGGCATGCCGACTACGGCAGCTTATGCAGTGGCAGCTTCAGTTGTTGCACCAGGTTTGATCAGCATCGGGATTGAACCAATCTTCTCGCACATGTTTGTCTTCTATTTTGCGGTCATGTCAGCGATAACGCCTCCAGTGGCTCTGGCAGCCTATGCTGCTGCTGGAGTAGCAGGAGAGGATGCATTTAAAACCGGAGTTCAAGCGTTTAAATTAGGGATTGCAGCCTTTATTGTCCCTTACATGTTTATTTACAGTCCTGAATTGATGTTGTTTGGTTCTGCCGGAAACATTGCACTGGCTGTTATCACTGCTAGCATCGGTATCTACTTCTTATCCTCTGCTGTGCAGGGGTGGTTTGCAGCGAACCGGTCAGGCTGGTTTGTGCGGCTGTTATTATTAGGTGCAGCTTTAAGCATGATTAGTGCGGATTGGCGCTTTGACTTGCTTGCATTAGTACTGGCTGCTGGCGCTTTGCTCATTCAGAAATTCAAGCGATCCGTTACTGATAAAAATTCAAACGAACACCTTGCCTCTTAACAGACTACCTCCTTCTTTCATCTTCTTTTTGAGAGAAGGGGGATTTTAGTTTACGCAGGTGTAATGCAAGGCGGCGTCAGGGGGAAAGCAAAAGTATATTTAGTGCAGGAGCCTTGTAATATGCAAACTGTCAGTAAATGCTTACAAATGTTTAGTTTAAATAAATTAAGCCAGGCATGACTGGAAAAACAAGGAGTGATATATGATAATAGGGGTACGTGGTTAGGAGGTGAGGGCTTTCTTCGGAATTGGCTACCGCACAATAAAAACAGCAATTGGGGCTGGGCTTGCTGTTTTTATTGCCCAACAATTAAATTTAGAATTTTATGTGTCAGCAGGTATCATTACAATTTTATGTATTTCGGTGACGAAGAAGGATTCCTTGCATGCTTCCTGGCAGCGTATCATCGCTTGTGTTGTCGGGCTTTTTTATGCCAGTGTCATTTTTGAATTTATCGGCTACCATCCTCTATCGTTAACGTTATTGCTGCTCATTTTCATACCTACCATGGTAGCGATTCGAGCTCGGCTCGGAATCGTTACGAGCGCGGTGATTATGTTTCACCTGTATACAGTAGAGAATGTAACGCCAGCTTTAATTTTAAATGAATTAGCTCTGATTGTAATTGGTGTAGGTGTTGCGTTATTAATGAATCTATATATGCCAAGTGTTGAGTTAGAGTTGGTGAAGTATCAAGTGCAGGTGGAAGAGTTATTCAGTAAAATTTGGAAAGAGTATGCCAGGTACTTGCGTTATCAAGATACAGATTGGGATGGAAGCGAAATTACCAAAGCGGCAAGAGTATTAGATGAAGGTAAAGGTATGGCACTTCGGAACGTGGATAATCATTTTATGAGGCATGATGATTACTTTTATCATTATTTTAAAATGCGGGAAAAACAGTTTGAAGTCATTGAACGTGTTTTGCCTTTTGTCTCAACGCTTGATGATTCAGTGATGCAGGGAGATCGAATTGCTTTTTTTATGGATAGATTAAGCGAAGGTATTCATCCTGGCAATACAGCACAAGAATTTTTAAATGAGTTAGGAGATCTGAAAGAGGAATTAAAGAACACTAGCCTGCCGGACACCAGGCAAGAATTCGAAATACGGGCAGCTCTTCATTATATTCTTCATGAATTAGAGCAATATTTAGTGATCAAACGTATGTTCAAACCCGACCCTGCCCGCACTAGAACAGTGTCAGGGAAAAAGATTAAACGACACATTGAACAAAGAAAAGGAGACAAGCGATAACGCTTGCCTCCTTCTCCGCATTACATATACATAGCAGCACCAGTAAGTACGCTTCCTAGTACAAGTGTAATGATCATTATATAAATAATAATGGTTTGAAATTTACGAGGCATTTGTCTTTCCCTCCTGAGACAATTGTATTACATCCATTGTAAAAGGAAATAGAGAGAACCTCAAGACCATATGGGAAGGATTTTTTGTAGAAAGCTAGAATAAAATGTAAAGGCTTAATTGCATACATACCGTATCAAATAGGAGGGATTGCGATGAACGAAGCACCTCACAAAGTCGACCATATTGGCATAGCTGTGAAATCACTCGAGGAGCATTTGCCTTTTTATACGCAAGTACTCGGTTTAAAGCATCTTGGTACGGAGCATGTTGAAAGTCAACATGTGAACGTAGCCTTTCTCCAGATTGGGGAGACAAAGCTGGAATTGTTAGAACCCACCAGATCAGAAAGTGCGATTGCTGCATTTATTGACAAAAAGGGAGAAGGGGTCCATCATGTTGCCATAGGTGTAACCGATATATCCAGCCGTCTGCAAGAATTGAAAGAAAACGGCATTCGTACTTTACAAGACCAACCTGTTCCCGGGGCTGGAGGGGCTGAAGTGGCCTTTTTACACCCTAAATCGACGGGGCGGGTACTTTACGAGTTATGTGAAAAGAAATAAGCAACAATAAGAAAGGAGCCTATACATAATGGCTGCAGTCGCAATTAACGAAGAACGTGTATTAGACGAATTTATGGAATTGGTAGCAATAGATTCTGAAACGAAGCACGAAGGCAAGATTGCCCGGGTGCTTAAAGCAAAATTTGAAGAGCTCGGTCTCCAGGTGGAAGAAGACAATGCTTCTGAAACGACGGACCATGAAGCAAATAATTTAATTTGTACGCTGCCAAAAACAACAGATAATATCGATCCAATATATTTTACTTCACACATGGATACTGTAGTGCCAGGCCAGGGCATAAAACCATTCGTAGAGGATGGGTATGTGAAAACAGACGGTACGACGATTCTAGGTGCTGATGACAAAGCAGGTATTGCTGCTATGCTTGAAGCAGTGAAACTCATCAAAGAACAACAAATTGAGCATGGAGATATTCAGTTTGTAATTACTGTTGGCGAAGAATCCGGTCTCATAGGTGCAAAAGCCCTCGATGAGTCAAAATTAATTGCGAAGTATGGCTACGCTCTTGATAGTGACGGGTTAGTCGGTAATTTAATCACAGCCGCTCCCACCCAGGCCAAAGTAAACGTTGATGTGTATGGAAAAAAAGCACATGCTGGTGTTGAACCTGAAAAAGGCGTATCTGCGATTACTGTTTCTGCGAAAGCTGTTTCTAAAATGCCGTTAGGGCGTATTGATGAGGAAACGACGGCGAATATCGGCAGATTCGAAGGAGGAAGCCAAACAAATATTGTTTGCGACCATGTGAAAATTACGGCAGAGGCTCGTTCGCTTGTTAAAGAAAAATTAGATGCGCAAGTTGACGAGATGGAGAAAGCGTTTCATGAAGCAGCTAAGGAAATGAATGCTACTGCTGAGGTGGACATTGATTTAATGTATCCAGGTTATAAATTGTCTGAAGAAGACCAAGTGGTTGCTGTTGCCATGCAAGCAGTATCCAACATCGACCGTGAGCCGAAAACGCTTCGCAGCGGAGGCGGCAGTGATGCAAACATTTTTGCAGGCTACGACATTCCTACAGTTAATTTGGCGGTTGGCTATGAAGAGATTCATACGACCGATGAAAAAATGCCAATCTCCGAATTGTATAAAGTAACTGAACTTGTCGTCAGTATTATTCAAGAAACTGTTGCTGTTTCGAAATAACGGCCTTCTTTTTTGCAAATAAAAATAGAACGGAGGAAGAGGTGAATGGCTGTTCAGCAGTGGTCACTAGCTGTTTCAATTACAATGCCTATACAACTTCCCCGTTCACTCGTTACAATAAAAATTAACCAACATTTTGTTTAGTAAGGAGCCCGGCATATGGCTACAGCGAAAGATTTCCACATTTATTTGAACTTTCTGCGCGGACTGTCTAAAATAATGGAGGAAGATTGGCAGCGGTTCGCACAAGACCTTGGCTTAACACAAGCTGAACAGCATGCATTATGGGTCATTGACTCCGGTGAAAAAGCAACCATGTCTCAAGTGGCGAAGGTAGGCCTCTGGGATTTGTCAACAGTCATGCAGCTGATCAAACGGTTAAAGCAAAAAGGGCTAGTGACAACTACAAAAGATGAGCAAGATTTGCGTATCTCGTATGTAACATTGACAGAAGAGGGGAAACGCCGAAAAGAACAGTCAGCGACGTATTCACACCGTCTTCAGCAAGTGTTGAGCGATTATGAAAATAAAAGCAATGAACATGCTCAGTTTATGGATGAACTGAAGTGTTTTTTGGAAGAAATCAATCAAGACGTGCACGGCAAAGAGTTTGTCAATTGGGTATATGGGTACCCGGTGCCTGCCGGGGAAAACGTTAAAGAATAGCGGAGCATTATCACCTATAATATATAGTCGATTAGTTAAATGAATACCTAGCTAGAACTCTGAGGAAGAAGTGGAATAATTCTGCGGGTGGTTGATAAGATAGACTGTTGTAGGGCGTCCAAATTCCATAGATTCTAATATTCTTTCTTCAGAATACCCTAACAGCTGAGCCACATGCTTTAGTTCAGGCGATGTTCCGTAGCAATATTTGTATTGATTTGTACATGCTGCCACGTGTTTGTAGATCGTAGAATAACTAGCAAGATTCGTATCATTCACGCCAGACACACCTACTTTCTATTCGCTTACATTTACCGTACCATATTCCAAGCTTGGAAAAACAGTTGTTCTCATGAATCTATACATTTTTTTGCAAGTTTTAGAGACAGCGGCATTATCGCTGTCTCTTTTTGAGTAGAGCTATAACGTTCGTTAGAGCAGCATTCACCTATATTCAAGCGGAACATGGTAAGATGAAAGTAAGTGATGCAGGAGGGTCTATGATGAAAAAGCATCCCATACTATTTCACGTTGATATGAATAGTTTTTATGCCTCGGTTGAAATAAATCGCAACCCTGACCTTAAAGGAAAGCCGCTGGCCATCGCTGGCGATCCCAAACAACGTAGAGGAATCGTAGTTACGTCAAGTTATGAAGCAAGAGCTAAAGGTGTAAAAACAACGATGCCCGTTTGGAAAGCGTTAAGAAAATGCCCAGATCTCCTGTTACTGCCTCCTGATTTTGATACGTATCGTGAAGTGTCTCGGCAAATGTTCGCTTTTTTAAAGACGTATTCATCTTATGTGGAACCCGTTTCCATTGATGAAGGCTATATGGATATGACAGAAGTGTATGAAGGTCCACAGGCTCTAATGGGCGCCCGGCAACTTCAAGCTGAACTCTATCAAAGGTTAGGACTCCCCTCTAGCATTGGAATTGCCCCAAACAAGTTTTTGGCTAAAACAGCGAGTGACATGAAAAAGCCCATGGGGATTACAGTACTTCGAAAACGAGATGTCGAAGAGGTGCTTTGGCCGCTGGACATTATTGAAATGCATGGAGTCGGACAACAAACAGAAAAAAAGTTAAAACGTAAAGGCTGGCATACAATTGGTGATATTGCCCGGGCCGATAAAGAAGAACTCAAAGCTTACTTGGGCGTGAAAGGTGAATTGATTTATGAACGTGCTCATGGCCATGACCCGCGTTCAGTTAATCCAGAAGCAGCTGATGAACGAAAAAGCGTAGGGAAATCCCGGACGTTGCCACGGGATACAGATGAAGTGGAACGTATTTTTAATATCCTCGCTGAGCTAAGTCAATTAGTAGCAGCGCGCTTAGATCGATTTGAGCTTTTTTCGGATAATATTCAGCTTACGATTCGCTACGGTCTCAAAGAAACAATTACGCGCAGCCGCAAACAAAACGTACCGATTTATCAGGCTGAAGACCTTTACCAAGCGGCTGAAGAGTTGTGGGAAGAGCATTGGGATGGGCGCCCGATCCGACTTATCGGTATTACAGCCCAGGAGGTAAAGAAGCGACACCAAATCTATAAACAACTTGATTTATTTTCATACAAGGAAGATGAACGTGAAGAAAACCTTAACCAAACGCTTGCCCACTTGACTGAGCGCTTTGGCGAAGGAGCAGCCCAAAAAGGGAGCTTTTCTAAGCGAAAGGAAGATAAGAACTGAACGCCCTCACCTGTATTAAAGAAAAGAGGTGAGGTTTTTGCTTTTGATGTAGTAAAGAATGAGAGGTATTTATCCGATATAATAAGTAGATGCAAAGAGCGGGAGTGAATGATATGCAAGTAAACAGCCAACAAGCGCTGGCCGGCAGGAGCGGGTCCAATCAGCAAGGCTCCTTACAACAGGGAGATATGGTTAAGGCAAAGATCGTGGACCGAAAATCGGACCGTGAAGCTACAATTCAAGTTCGTGGAAGGGAACTGACGGCTACGTTTGAAAATGGGGTGCCAAAGGAGGAACGAGCTGCGATACAAGTGAAAGAAAAAGACGGGGACCGGTTAAAAGTGCGTGCCGTACAAGAAGGGTCAACTAACCGCTCAAGCGGTGGCGAGTCACGTTCATTTGAGCAGACATTAACCCGAATGAATGGCGGAGAACGCCCTTCAGCTGAACTGAGACAAGCAGCCCGTACCTTATTTGATCGAGGGATACCGTTAAATCAAGAGTCTGTCCAACACTTACGGCGACATATGCAACAAACACCTGCCACCCAACAAGCTCATATGCAGACGGTTCAAGCGCTTGCCTCGAAGAAACTTGAAGTGACACCTAAACATCTTCAAGCTGTTCACCAGGCATTGCATGGAGGTTCTATGTCTCAAGCTCTCAACCAAGTTGCTCAAGCTTCAGGTGCCCAGCTACAGCCTGCCTCCACCGAAGCTCAGGCTGTGCGGGAAATAGCCCAAGAATTAAGACAAATGTTAGAACGGGGCCAAGATCCGAGCCGGGTGCAGGAAGCGCTGAGAAATCACCTTACTAATAATGCACAAGTAAGCCAGGACATGGCCCGGTCGATTGAACGAGTGCTTGCTCAAACCAATCAGCTGCAAACTGCCAGCAGCGAAAGAATGAGCGAAGCACTGCGTATGTTGGAACAAGCAAGTTCCCGTGGGGGAGAAGCGGGACGCATATTACAACAACTTTTGACAGGAGGCAGTTCTGATCGCATTCTAACAGAGGTTCAGCAATTAATGCGGGAAGGAAATGCACCTTCTACTACAGTAAACGAAGCTCTTACACTTGGCAGACAGTCTGCCAAGCTACAGCAAAACAGTGGGGAACGACTGCAACAACTGCTTACCAATTTGGATCGACCTGAACAAGCGGCAAACTTAAGAGCCGCTGCAGCTCAAACTGCAACCAGTGGTCAAACTACACAATCGCTAGAACAAGCGCGCACGGTTATTCAGTCTGAAACAAACATCAACCAGGCCATTCAGCATGTGCGCGACCAAGTGCTTCCGCATGTAAATAGCAGTCAAATGCAGGGGTTGGCTGAACGGCTGGAAACAGCAGAAACTCGTGTAAGTGAAGGACGGGAATTAAGTGCACGTAAAATCCTCTCTCAAATCGTAGAGCAGACAAGTAGCTCTCAACCTGCTTCCTCCACTGCAAATGCAGCGGCATATAGTACGAATGAACAATTTCAAGTAAATGCTCCATTTGAGTCCAGGGTGCTTGTAGAAGAACGTGTAACTGAAAGATTAGCACGATTAACAGATGATTTTGCTGCGATGCGTCGAGACACAGCGAGAAATCTTGACCAGGCGGCTCGGCTTATACAAACCGAACAACGGGCTGCGCTCCCTTCTGCCCAGCAAATATTAGATAGTACGATAAAAAATTTGGATCGCCAAATTATGCGCAGTGACATGATGATGATAGCTGACATGAAAACGGAACGCCAAATGATGCAGGCCAGTGCTCAGCTGGCTGAAGCCAAAAAACACCTGCAGCGCGGCCAACATCAAGAAGCTGCACGGATGGTACGTGAGGTTCAGGCGCAAGTCGAGCGGATGAGCTTTGAACCGACAGAACGAAAAGCGAAACACTTTCTCTTCAATGATAGCAGCAATCAACAAATGCGAGCGCCATCCGCTCAATCAGCGAACCAGCAAGCGGCCCAGGTCTTTCAGGACGTAGGCAGGCTCGCTGCTGGACAGGACGGGAGCGCCAGGCAGATGTTTGAATATATGCGTACTCTAGGGTTAAATCGTGAACCTGAAGTTGCCCAGTACTTAGCAGCCAACCGAGAAACAGCTACTTCAAGTCAGGACGGAGAAAGACAGCGCAACTTGAAACACGTGCTGCTGCAGCTGGCTAAAGATGAATTGGAACAAGATAGAGCAGAAAAAGCAGATGAAACGTTGCAAGACCTAACTGGGCAACAGCTGTTAAGCAAAGAAGACAACGGAAGCTCAATGGAAAGCTTGTTTTTCACTTTGCCTGTGCTTTTGCAAAATCAAACTGA
The DNA here is from genome assembly GCF_000377705.1 of Salsuginibacillus kocurii DSM 18087. GTDB lineage: Bacteria > Bacillota > Bacilli > Bacillales > Marinococcaceae > Salsuginibacillus > Salsuginibacillus kocurii. The sequence continues at coordinate 222,765 of NZ_KB898628.1, forward strand.
AGATTTAGATGTATACGTAAATGCAAGAAAAAGTGGTGAGAAGCTCGATTGGGAAAACAGCGATCTTTACTTTTTAATAGAGACACCGAAATTAGGAAAAACCGGCATACATGTAGAAGCGAGTGATCGTGCGCTTAGTGTTACCTTAAAAAATGACCAAGCGGATTTTGAAGGTAAAATGATGCCTATCGTTGAAAAAACAACGCGCTTGTTAGAAGGAGTAGGCTACCAGGTTGATTCAATTGCATATGCTCCTTTAGAAGGGGAAGAAGTTCCTGCGGAAGCAGTAGATACAGGAAGTGAGCAGAAGAAAGAAGCCTTGCCTATTTTTACAGAGAAGGGGTTTGACTATAAAGTATGAAAAATTATCAATACATGAATCTGCTGAATCAGCGTGTGCAAAATGGCCCTTCTGCTGCTGTGCTAAGCTATGACGAAGAGGAAGGCGGGGTCCCAAAAGTTGTAGCACATGGGCAGGGCCAAGTAGCTAAGCAAATTCTTGAATTAGCAGATGCAAATGGTATTCAGATGCAGGAAGACCCTCAGCTCGTACAAAACTTGCTTGATATGGATTTAGGAGAAAACATTCCGCCGCAATTGTACTCAGTGATTGCTGAAATCCTCCTGTTGATCGAAGAAATGGAAAATCAATATTAAAGATTCCGGCAAAAAAACCGATATAAACATAGAATAGAACGGAAGGAGGGGGCTAAACCTTGTCCTTTATATCAGAGGAACTGCTGTATCAAAAATCAGCCGAAGAACTAACAGCGCTTCTTTATGAAGCTTGTGAAGATAACTTGGAAGAAGCTAAAGCCGCCATTTATGCCAAAGAATTTATGACGGCAAATGAGAAATTGCAAAAAGCGAACGACATATTATATCGACTTGGCTCCGGTTTAAGCTATGATGCTGGGATCATTGCTGATCAACTAGATTCGCTATACAACTATATGGCGGACCGGATTATTGAAGCTAATTATAAGAAGGAAGTTACAGCAGTTGAAGAGGCTTTAAAGGTTCTAAGGCCAATTGCTGAAAGTTGGCGCCAGGCGATGGCCAAGAAGGAAGACAAGCAGTTAAAACCGTTAAAACATAAAACAAATGCCTATGAACAGCATGTCATGTTTGATTAATACACATAAAGGGTGACCCGAAATGAAAATAAATAACAACATCCAAGCTCTTAATGCCTATCGCAATTTGAACCAAAATCAAATGCAGATCTCCAGCAACTTGGAGAAGCTTTCTTCTGGCATGCGCATTAACCGAGCAGCCGATGATGCGGCTGGGCTTGCGATTTCTGAAAAAATGCGCTCCCAAATTCGTGGGCTTGACCAGGCTGAACGCAATGCGATGGACGGGATTTCGTTAATTCAAACCGCTGAAGGCGCAATGGATGAAGTTCAATCGATGACTCAGCGCATCCGGGAATTATCAGTACAAGCAGCCAACGACACAAATACCGAAGATGACCGTGGGGAAATTCAAAAAGAAATCGATCAGCTCTTAGAAGAAATCGACGAAATCTCCGATAAGACGGAATTTAATACGCGGGAGCTGTTAGACGGAGAAGGAGACCCTCTTAAATTCCAAATTGGGCCAAATACTGATCAAAGTGTAGAAGTACAGATTGATGAGATGAATACAGATAGACTAGGTATTAATGATCTCGATGTCTCGTCCCAAGATGAGGCAAATGACGCTATCGGACAGCTTGATACGGCCTTACAAACAATCTCTTCCGACCGTTCCAAGCTAGGTGCGACGCAAAACCGCCTGGAGCACACCGTAGACAACCTCCAAGTGACGCATGAAAATTTAACAGCGGCAGAGTCTCGGATTCGTGATGCAGACATGGCGGAAGAAATGACGGAGTTTACACGCAACAATATAATCAACCAGTCTGCCACGGCTATGCTGGCGCAAGCGAACCAGCTTCCGCAGGGCGTTCTTGAACTGTTGCAATAAGGTTATTTTTCCCCCAGGCTTTTTATGTCTGGGTTTCTTATTTCTTTGGCAAAGCAAGCCGCCATGATACACTGAGTAAAAGTTAAAAAAGGACGGGTCATGAATGGATGTACAAAAAGTAGGACGAACAGGCTCAGCGCGGGCAGCAGCAAAACAAAAAACAGATACACAAACTAGTGTTTCATTTCAAGAAATGATGGATAAACGCCGTGATGAAAAAAGTCACGAACGTATGACCCAGCTTATGAAAAAAATTGATGATCAAGGAAAAGTCCTGTCAGAAACTAGAACAGTTGAAGAACTTAGGAAATACAAACAGCTTGTGACAGACTTTATGGACGAAGCGGTACAAAATGGGTTGAGCCTGGAAGAAAAACGAGGGTACAACCGGCGCGGCCGCACCAAAGTATATAAAATTGTAGAAGAAGTGGACCGTAAATTGCTCGACTTAACTGATGCAGTTATTAAACAGGAGAAGAACGGTCTTGATATTTTAGATATGGTTGGAGAAGTACGCGGTTTACTCGTTAATATTCACGCGTAACGCCATCTGCTGGCTGTATAGTAACTAATCAGAAGATGCAAAGGCTTCCAGTGTTATTCATCTGTTTATTTAGCCTGTAACCCTGTTTAATCGAGATTGCGCCTTATTCTTGCTTTCGTTACGATAAAGTATGAAATGAGCAAATCGTGCTCGTTAATAAAATAAGAATAGGAAGTGTTCAATCGATGATCGTACACGATCTCGTTGAGTCAAAAGAGTTGTTTGCTGAAAAAACGAAAGACGATTGCTTTGTGATTTATGAAAAGATGGAAAACACAGATGCTAGTGTAAAGACAGATGGAACGATTTGCTTGAAAGAAGCTGAAACGCAGGAAGTTGTTCATATTCTGCGAGGAAAAGGCGAGCATTCGTTAAGCCGTGTGTGTGAATATACGTTGAATAAGAATGAAACGTCAATTGAAGTGATTTTAGAAAAAGTTCAAGCGGAGCACGCTGAAATTTTTGCATAAATAAATATAACGAATGAGTGAATAGGACCTCCTGACTTTTAACAGCAGGAGGTCCTTTCGTATATTGAATAAATGTGCTATATAGATAGAGAAGGAATCACTGTCCTGACAGTTTAGTGAATTTGCTTTCACCAGGATGTTAAGGAGATAAACTCGTATGAAGTGGCTTCACCAACAAGACTTTAAAAAATACTTAATGCAACCAAAGGTTACTATCAAATTAAAAGGAAAAATGATTTTCAGCCCCTCTTAGTATGTAGACAAGGGTTTTTTTCAATTAAAAATAGCGTATAATATACAGTAATTCGTCTGTTTAGAAAGAGGGTTGTGAAAATGGTTCATGTCATGTTTGTGTGCCTTGGGAATATTTGCCGTTCACCTATGGCCGAAGCTATTTTTAGAAAAAAAGTAACTGAGGCAGGACTAGAGCACGTAATAAGTGTGGACTCAGTCGGCACCGGTCATTGGCATATCGGTAAACCTCCGCATGAAGGAACGCAAGATATTCTACATAAAAATAAAATTTCATTTTCAGGGATTAAAGCGAGGCAGTTGACGCCCAAGGACTTAACAAAATCTCATTACGTCATTGCGATGGATGCAGCTAATCTCACATCCATTCGCGAACAACTAACAGGGGACCCACCATCTGAAGTTTCGAGAATGCTCGATTTTCATCCCTATTATAAAAACAAAGATGTACCTGATCCTTATTTCACAGGCAACTTTGAAGAAGTGTTTGAGATGGTGGACGAAAGCTGTACGTATTTGCTGCAGCATATTCAAGGTCGTGAAAAGCTATGAAAAATATAGTAGATCCGATCCTTGACAAAGCCGGAATTTCCAGTTCCTTGCAGCATATCGAAGCCGTTTCGGGCGGAAGCATTAATGACACGTACTATGTTGAAACAACAGCAGGCCGCTATTTATTAAAAGTGAACCATCAAGCTCCCATGCATTTTTTTGAACAAGAAGCACGGGGGCTCACGTTTATTGGGCAGACAAATAGTGTAGGGGTACCGCGAATTTATGCACGAGGAGATAAGTTTTTGCTGCTTGAATGGATTGAACGCGAGCCTCAGCCTGATAGTTATGAACGCCTGGGCCACGGTCTTGCTGCTATGCACCAAGCCACTTCGACGTATGATGAGTTCGGTTTGGCAAGCGATAATTTCATTGGGGAACTGCCTCAGCCGAACGGTTATTCAACAAATTGGGTGGAATTTTACCGGGAAGCAAGGTTGTATCCACAGTTTGAACTAGCACGCTCAGCAGGGCGGCTGCCACAGCAACGGGCAAAGCTAGCTTGGTCTCTACTTGACCGATTGGAAGAATGGCTGCCGCAAGACCCAGTACCTGCGCGCCTACACGGAGATATGTGGAGTGGAAATTGGGTAACAGGACCGCAAGGAAAGCCATATGTGATTGACCCAGCCGTTTATGTTGGGCATGCTGAAGTAGATGTAGCATTTATGGAGCTTTTTGGCGGTTTCCCAGATGAGGTCTTTCATGCTTATTACGAACTTCAACCGCTGGACCCTGAGTTTAAGCATCGAAAAAGCTTGTATCAGCTTTATTATTTACTTGTTCATTTAAATACCTTCGGAGAAAGCTATGGGCCGAGTGTAGATCGAATTTTGGAACATTATAGTTTAAAGCAGGCGAAATAACCTTTTAGAGTAAAAAATCTCTCTTTATGGTTAGACAACGTAGTATTCTCGCCTCCTTAACGTGACCTGCCGCTAGCCTCATGTATGTTGGTCTTACCACCATCTGGCTATAGGACAGGTCCTTTTTTATCTCTGCCATATGAGGTCGTAGCTGCTGAGGAAGAAGGACAAAAAATAAAAATTTCACGCACCGTATTTTTACTTGTGTTAAATAACTATTCAACAAGGGAGGTATAACCTATGAACAGGCAGACCTGAGGTTTATAGCCTGTTTTTTTCGGGAAACTTCGCTACGAAGGTGGTGGGGCGATGAATTATCAGGTGCTCATTGTAGGAGGAGGGGTGGCCGGTTTAACCCTTGCGTTAAAACTCGTCCAACGTAAGATCGATGTTCTGTTAGTAGAAAAAGATGCAGGGCAGAGTATTTTATATAAAGGAGAGCTTCTCCAACCTAAGAGCGTAGAAATTTTGTACAGTCTCGGACTAAACGAAGAGTTAGAAGCAGAAAGTGAATCTATAAACGAAATTCGCTCGCTGGAAGTTGATACATTTGAAGATTCGCCGCCTACATTTCGAGGTGGAAGCTCGCTATCATATTCAATTTTAGCTTCTCCTTATAATAAAGCGAAAATGATACCACATGAAAAGCTTAGAGACTTATTATTCGAGAAGCTTAACCAGCATGATACGTTTCATCACTTGCGCCCAGCGCGCTTTTTAGGCTTCACAAGTGAAACAAATTTGTTCAAGCAAAAAGCTCGTATAAAAACAAAAGACGGGGAAGAACTCATAGTTGCGGATTTTTATATTGGCGCGGAAGGGAGAGCCTCCTCCGTCCGAAAACATATGAATGTTACGTTAAAAGAGACAAATTACAATCATCAATTTCTAACAGTTTCATTCCCCAAACCACCAGGCCTGAGAGAGTCGGTTATGTATAGTTCTCAGCATTCGTTCCTAGGATTGTTCCCGTTGCCTAACAATGAAGTGCGCAGTGTCCTCTTAATTCAACCTGGGGAATGGAAAGCCATGAAAGAAGAAGGACTCGAAAGTTTTTTCGAGGCTTACAAACGATTTATGCCGGAAATGGAGGGATATGTAGATCAATTACGATCATGGCGTGAGATTCAACTCATGATTCCTGTTCGTCATAACGCGTCTGCCTATGTCGACAGAAATCGGGTGATCATAGGAGATGCTGCGCACAGTGTCCATCCTATGGCTGGTGAAGGGATGAATTTGGCAATTCAAGACGGAGATGTGTTAGGGGAACTTTTAGCATGGATGTATGAAAAAGGAGAGCTTGGATTAGAAAACTTACAATGGTTTGAACGAGTAAGAAAACCAAGAGCTGAATATTTATCGAGGTTAAGCCATCAATCTGCTCTTGCTTATTCGCTCACACATCCTATCTGGAGAAAGTTAAGACTACGAGCCTTATATTATATGGAACATAATCCTAAAATCCATTTCAAACAGATGTTAAATGTATCAGGCTTAGGTTTATGGAAAGCTACAATATTTGATTATATGAAACATCTTGGTTTTCCTCCAGGACTGACAAGCTCAAAACCGTATCCGGCCGCTAAGCAGCGGAAATACTTATTCACCCCTATTGACGATTACCCCTGGTATGCACAAACAAAATGAAAAGTGTAGGGAGAGGTAAGCATGATGAATGAATGGAGACGCCTTATTTGGGCTAGAAAATGGATGAAAAAAAATGAAACCTTCTTGCCGACTTGGCATGCACATTTAGGCTATTCTCTCTACTTGTTTGAAGCTTTTCGTAAGCCAGTGACGATCGATGAGGTGGTAAAGGAACGAAATTTGAACCATTTGCTCTTGCAGCGATGGGTTGAAGTTGGCTTGGCGGTAGGACATTTAAAGGCAAAGCGGAACGGAAAAATTAAAAGCGATAAACATATGCTTCGCTATGTAGCACCGACAAGCCCGGACTCAGTAGGCATTTTGTTAAAAGAAATGCTAGAGCTTCACATGCCAACGATGCTTGCTTATAAGGAATTACTAGTAGAAGACGAAAAGGTTTCTTATGTAGATAAGGATCATGGCAAAACAGTCGCCGAAACATCAGCATTGCTAGAAACGCTGGCTTTTCCAAAGATTCTATCTGAAATAAAACGGTACCGTTGTAAAAAAATAATGGACTTAGGTTGTGGGCATGGAGGTTATTTAGCTCGTTTGGCTCAAAAAAAACCAAAACATTCACTGTTTGGGGTTGAAATGCACGCTGATGTGTTGAAGGAAGCGCAAAAACGCACCGAAGGGTATGAAAACGTGAAATTACTGCATGAAAAAATTGAAGATTTACATCCCACCAATTATAACCCCGATATGGTGATGTTAAATAATGTCTTATATTATTTTCCGGCAGAAGAGAGACTGCCCATTTTTAAAAAAGCCTATGATTTGTTGGACGCAAAAGGTGTTCTAGTCGTTATGTCTCCTATTAACGGAGTAAAAAATGGAAACGCTTTTTCGTCTGCCTTTAATAGTTTTATGTCGGCACAAGACAACCTCTATCCTCTTCCCTCCTTTAAAAGCATTAAAGAGTACGGCAAACTAGCCGGGTTTCGGATGAAAAGGAGTGCTCCCATTATTAAAGAAGGGGGATGGTACTACTTTGTCTTACAGAAAAAATAACACAGAATAACACTCTTTTGCCTTCTATTGCATATAGTGCAGATGAAGTGATATGAAGTGCGGAAGGGTGACGATGATGTGTGGAATCGTCGGATGGTTAAATTATGATCGCTCGTTAGTTGAGGAAAAGCAAGAGCTTGAAGCAATGACTTCAACGATTTTGCACCGGGGGCCGGATGCAACCAACCATTGGTTAGATGAAGATATAGGCTTTGGTCATACACGCCTTACGGTAGTTGACCCGGCTGGCGGAGCGCAGCCAATGACAGTGATGGCAGGGGATTCCAATTATACCATTGTGTACAATGGCGAACTTTACAACACAGAAGAAATAAGACAAACGTTATATGCCCAGGGCTTTCGTTTTCAAAGTTATTCCGACACTGAAGTGGTCTTACATGCATTTATTTGCTGGGGAGAGCGAGCTCCCGAACGACTTAATGGGATTTTTTCTTTTGCTGTTTGGGATGAAAAAAAGAAGCAATTAACATTGGTTCGGGACCGACTTGGTGTTAAACCACTCTTTTATGCTGAAAGTGGAAATAATTTCTTTTTTGCTTCTGAGTTAAAAGCGATTTTAGCTAATCGGTTAATGGACCCTGTAATTGGTGAAGAAGGGTTGCATGAATTATTTGCACTAGCACCGTCGAGAACACCAGGGCACGGGGTTTTTAAAGGTATACATGAGTTGCGCCCGGCTCACCTCATGACGATTACGCCAGAGAAAAAAACGATTTCGCGCTATTGGCAGCTCGAGTCTTTGCCTCATACCAGTCCATTTGCGCAAACAAAAAATACATTACATGAGTTGCTTGTTGATACGGTAGAGCGCCAGCTTGTTAGTGATGTTCCATTGGGGACGTTTCTTTCAGGCGGGGTTGATTCGAGCATTTTAACTGCTATAGCGGCCAAAAAACTGAAAAAATACGAGAACGTAACATTACCTACATTTTCAGTTGATTATGAAGAAAATGCTGCCCATTTTTCTTCGGATGCCTTTACACCGGCTGAAGACACAGCCTTTATTGAAGCAATGTCTAATCGGTACAAAACCAATCATACCGTGCATACGATCGAACAGGAGAAACTTGCTGATTTGTTAGGTGAAGCGGTAGAAGCCAGGGATTTACCGGGCATGGCTGATATTGATTCATCACTGCTTTGGTTTTCCCGGAAGATGAAAGAAGATGTGACTGTCGCCCTGTCTGGTGAGTGTGCAGATGAGATATTTGGCGGCTACCCGTGGTTTCACCGCCAAGAGTTAGTAGACCGTCCGCTTTTTCCGTGGATGTCTTCTTTAGATACGAGAGAGTCGCTTTTGCACCAAGATTTAGCAGGGAAGCTCGATCTAGAAGCCTATGTTAAAGCCCGCATGCAAGAAACGTTGGATGAAACACCACTTCTTGATGGAGAATCAAGTGAAGACAGACAAAGAAGACAATTATTTTATTTGAATATTATTTGGTTTATGACCACCTTACTTGACCGGAAAGACAGAATGAGCATGAAAGCTAGTTTGGAAGTCAGAGTGCCATTTGCTGACCACCGTCTCGTAGAATATGTCTGGAATGTGCCCTGGGATATGAAACAATTTGGCGGGCAGGAAAAAGGGTTATTACGGAAAGCAATGGCTTCTCATCTCCCAACTAAAGTACAAAAACGTAAAAAAAGTCCGTACCCTAAAACTCACCATCCAAAGTATAGTGAACTGATTGGTACTATGACAGAAGAAATATTAAAGAACAAAAATGAACCAATTCACGATTTGATGGATGAAAAGGCGTTGGAACAACTGAGCCGTACGAGGGGATTTGAAGTGAAAGAACCTTTTTTCGGCCAGCTTATGACAGGACCTCAACTGTTAGCCTTTATCTGGCAGGTGAATCATTGGTTAAAAACGTACAGTGTTTCTGTTAAGCTATAACCTAGGGGGCTACCCTTGGGTTTGTTTTGTTTAATCAGATTATAAAAGGGAAAAAGTACTAAGAAAGAATATTTTCGTGAATACTGGTTGCGATTTGTTGGACAAGCAAATAGAATGAATTGACTTTCCTTTCTTCTTTCGTTACATTAGTATCTGACTTCTCTCATACCTTGTATATACAAGGAGAAGGGAAATGCTTGAAGTTTGAAACTATACTATTCAGGCTATACATAAAAATAGAGGTGAGTACCTATGCTAAAAAAATTATTCGGAAAAAAGAGCGAACCTAAAGACGTCCAGGTTTTTTCCCCAGCAAATGGAACATTCGTCGATTTAACTGAAGTTCCCGACCCTACATTTTCAGAAAAAATGATGGGGGAAGGCTTTGCGGTAGACCCGGCAGAAGGAAAAATTGTTTCACCGGTAAAAGGGAAAGTTACGCAAGTCTTTCCTACCAAACACGCATTAGGTATCCGTTCGGATGAAGGCTTGGATTTACTTATACACATTGGCTTAGAGACTGTAAGTCTTAATGGTGAAGGATTCGAAGTCCATACTTCTGAAGGTTCCTCAGTTAATCAAGGAGATGTATTAGTAGAGTTTGATATGGACAAAGTAAATCAAGATGCAAAAAGCACCATTACTCCTGTTGTGTTTACGGAAGCAGACCAAATTAATTCGCACAGTATTGAATCTGTGCAGGATTTATCAGCTGGAGAAACGCCAGTAGCAACTGTGAATGTTAATCCTTCTTAAGGTTGTTTAAGAACGGTGAAACTATGGCTTCAAAGGGGAAAATTCCCTTTTGAAGCTTTTTTTAGTTTTCATATAAAAAGCTTTAAAGATTTTATGCGCTCTTCCTTTCATTCTTTTTGGTTTTTCAGTAAAATACAGTCGAGTGCTATTCACAAGGAGATACCTATGATAATTCAAAAGGTGTTAAATAATAACGCAGCGATTATTAAAGACCAGGGCCAAGAAAAGGTGGCGCTTGGATCAGGTCTTGCTTTTAATAAGAAGAAATATGATGAAATTTCGGCAGAGCAGGTTGAAAAACTTTTTGTTATGGCAGCAGATGACCAGTTAAAATTCAGCCAGCTTTTGCATAACTTTCCTGAGTCATATGTTGACGTGGTCCGTGAGATCGTACGCAGAAGTGAACATTCGTTAGGAGCAACATTTGGAGACCGGTTATATGCGACGTTATTTGAGCATGTAAGCATGGCTATTGAGCGTTTGCAGAACGGGGCAGCAATCACGAATCAACTACTGCCAGAAATTAAGATTCTATATGCCGAGGAAATGGAAGTAGCTCTATGGGCGGCTTCATTGATTGAAGAAAAGCTTGGAGTAAAAGTACCGGAGAGCGAAGCTGGATTTATTGCCATGCATTTACATACAGCTCGCGCACAGCAAGGGACGCTAAGAGAAGCGACAGTGAGAGCTCAGGCTGTACAGGATATGGTAAAAATAATCGAAGAACAATTGCAGGTTTCTTTTCCAAAAGAGCATGCGGCTTATCAAGGGCTTACCATTCATTTGAATTTAGCCGTCCGAGCTGCTCAAAAAGGAGAATCGCTGGAAGGCACGCCTGTGGATATGAGAGAAATGGTAGAAAAGAAATACCCACAAATCTATCAGTCTGCTAGCCAAGCCATGCAAATGCTGCAAAAAGATTGGTCCGTGGAGCTGCCTGCAGACGAAGTCGTTTATATATCCATGCATGTCCAACGCCTTTTGCATGCTGCAAATGAAACATTAAAATAATCCGAAATGAATTAATGAATTCACCTTTGCGAGAATAAAATGTCTCGTGGAGGTGAATTTTTTTCTCCTCCACATAGTCAAATGAATAACACTATGCTATACTCAAACGCAACAAATAATAGTCAAAGTGTGAGGGGTAGCAAGACTTTGGAGCGAGGTCAGGAGGAATAAGAATGGTATTTCCAGTGGCTATATACGATACCACATTAAGAGACGGCACCCAGGGGGAAGGGGTAAGTTTATCGGTTGATGATAAGCTGAAAATTGCCGAGAGGCTTGATCGTTTAGGCGTCCATTATATTGAAGGCGGCTGGCCGGGCAGCAACCCAAAAGATATGGATTTTTTTCAAGAAGTACAGAAGTTGGGGCTAAAACGAAGCAAAGTGACGGCATTTGGTAGTACAAGAAGAGCATATTCAGCACCAGAGAATGATCCCAATTTAAGGCGGATTCTTGAAAGCGGTGTTGAGGCGGTAGCTATTTTCGGGAAGACTTGGGATTTTCATGTTCGCGAAGCGCTGCAAGTATCTCTTGAAGAAAATCTAGCTATGATTGAAGAGTCTGTAAAATACTTAAAAGAAAATGAGTTAGAAGTTATTTTTGACGCAGAGCACTTTCTAGATGGATTTAAAGCAAACCCTGATTATGCGATGGCAGCTTTGCAAGCGGCAGAGCGAGGAGGAGCCGATTGTATTACGTTGTGTGATACAAATGGGGGCACATTGCCTCATGAGATTGCAGAAGTCGTTGGCTATGTTTCAGAACATATTACAACTGAAACCGGCATCCATTGCCATAATGACGGTGAACTAGCGGTCGCTAATACCATTGCGGCTGTTCGTGCAGGAGCATCTCACGTACAGGGAACGATGAATGGATACGGGGAACGCTGTGGCAATGCTAATTTGATCTCAGTTATCCCTAACTTACAACTAAAAATGGGTTACTCTTGTATCGAATCAGAACGATTAGAGCAGTTAACCGCCGCCTCAAAATACATCCATGAGATTGCAAATCAAGTGCCTCCGACCAATCAACCATTTACAGGACAAAGTGCCTTTGCTCATAAAGGCGGCATGCATGTGAGCGCTGTTCGTAAACATCCTGAAACGTATGAACATCTACAGCCGGAACGCATTGGCAATAAGCGCCGCGTATTAGTGTCAGAATTATCTGGGCAAAGCAATTTGTTATTTAAGGCAGAAGAAATGAATATAGAACTGGACCAAAATGATCCTACATGCAAAGAAATTATTGAAAACCTAAAAGATATGGAAAACAGAGGTTATCATTATGAAGCTGCGGAAGCATCTTTTGAACTTTTAGTGAAACGAGGGTTAGGTCAGGTTGCTGACACTTTTGAATTAGACCATTTTAAAATCTTAACAGACAAAGAAGATAACGGTTCGTTTAATACAGAAGCTGTCGTTAAGTTAAATGTGGAAGGCCGTCCAGTAATGACTGCCGCCGAAGGAAATGGTCCGGTGAACGCCTTGGACCACGCGTTGCGTAAAGCGTTGGGAGAATTTTTCCCGTTAATTCATGATATGTATTTATCCGATTATAAAGTGCGGGTGCTTGATGATAGCGAGGCAACGGCAAGCACGGTGCGTGTGTTAATAGAATCATCTGATGGGCGCTCCACCTGGAGTACAATTGGGGTGAGCACAAACATTATTGAAGCGAGCTGGATTGCGTTAGTGGACAGTATCGGTTACTATTTTATGAAACGAGCAGACGACCTTGCGATGGTGGATAAAGAAACAGCTCCCGATTTGCTAAGCATCAATAATCATTAAACACTTGTGTTTAAACGGATATAATAAGCGAAAAAAGCTCTGAAAGGTGGCCACCTCTCAGAGCTTTTTATATACGCAAGCAGGAGTCTCGAAAAAGAGCATCCTGCTTGTTAGAGTGACCCAATAATATGAGACAGGAAAAAACACCCCCTAAGTCGTATGTAGTATTAAATCGACATTTTAGGAGGTGTTTTTCTTTATGGGTAAAAAACAGTTTTATCCTGAAGAAGTTAAACAAGAAGTGATTCGTTTGAAATTGTCCGGTGAATGGACGAATCGAGAAATTATGGAGAAGTTCGGTATCAAAAGTAAAACTCAGATCAAAACATGGATGAGATGGTATCGAGAGGGTGAAAATCACAGACTAGCTCAACCTGTTGGTAAACAATATACCT
>NZ_KB898629.1 GCF_000377705.1 Salsuginibacillus kocurii DSM 18087
ATAAACAAATTGAAGACACATTACACACCTTCGGTATAGAACGTTCTTTAAGTCATAAAGGAACTCCCTATGACAATGCTGTAGCTGAAGCTACATTTAAAACCATTAAAACAGAATTCGTACATAATCAAACGTTCCCTAACCAACAAGAACTTGACCTCCAATTGTTTGATTATGTTCATTGGTTTAATCACATTCGTTTACACAGCTCATTAGGTTATCAGTCTCCCATGGAATTTAAAAAAGCAACTTTATAAATGTGTCCAGTTTGGTGTTGACATACCACGGAGACGCGGCACTCAAGAGGAGCGACGCCACAACAGAAAGGAGTGACACTGCACTCAAGAGGCACGACGCGGCACTCCTTTGATCCTTTCAACCATGCACCTCTGTTTCCATCCCATGTTAAACCTCCCCCTCCCCCCGGTTACCATCTAGTCGTCGTTTAATCCAAAGGCCTCCGCGAGCAATTGGTAGGAACGGATACGAGCTTCAAACCCGGCTATATTGGTAATGACCAAAAAATCATCGGTCGCGTACCGTTCGCTTAGCTTAAGCAATTCTGCTTTTACTTCCTCCGCCGTTCCGACTACCATGCGTCTGCGGTTTTGCTCGATTTTTTCCTGATCCTCCGGCTTGATTTCTGTACGGTGCACGTCTTCTAGGGAGGGGATTTTCGTGTTTCCTTTTTCCACCCCGAGCAGCCAATGGTCCAGGGTAGTGGCCAGTTCCTCTGCCCGTTCACTTGACTCGGCACAAACGACGAAAACACAAACGGTGACGCTCGGCTCTTCCTGTTGGGAGGAAGGTATGAACTGGTCCCGATAAGCAGTCAACGTTTCTTGCCAGCGGTCCGGTGAAATGAAATGGCCGAAAACAAGCCCCAGTCCGTTCGCTGCCGCCACTTGGGCGCTTGGCTTGGATAAAGCAAGAATGGAAAGAGGCGGAGCTTCCGCGAAACGAGGAGAAGTTTTCACGGTGCGAAACGAGTGCTGGCGGGGCAACTCATCACGCAAGAATCCGTACAGGTCTGTTACTTGCTGAGGAAACGCCTCAAGATTATTTTCAGCGTCATTGGTGAGTGCACGCCTTGTTCGTTCACTACCACCCGGAGAGCGGCCGACGCCAAGCTCAATTCGGCCCGGGAATAGCGCTTCAAGCAGCTTAAAGTCTTCAGCTACTTTAAAGGGGGAGTATTGTGGCAGCAGCACGCCCCCGGAACCGACTTTTATGGAAGTTGTAGCGGAGGCTAAGCGAGGAATCATAATTTCAGGAGAAGTGCTTAACAGGCCATTTGTGTTATGATGTTCAGCTAACCAATAGCGCCGATAGCCAAGACGTTCGGCTTCTTTTGCGAGCTGGATTGTATGTGTGAACGTCTCATCAACGGAAGAGCCGCGTGGGAGCGGGATTTGATCTAGAATCCCTATATTCATAACAGTCACCTCATTTCTTTCTCTTCATAAAGTGTCTCATATTCCTTTCTAATGCGCAGATGATTTGTTTGTTTGATTTCAAAATACTGGATGTACATGTTAACATATAGTTAAGATAAGTTTTGCTAGAAAGGATGCAAACGATGTTTATCTTTCCAGAATGGAAGAATGTGAGGTTTGTTAAATTAGCCTTTCATTTTGTGTTGTTTACGATGATATTCACTTTTATGGTCGAATTCGGTTCTGATTTAACCACGTGGTTGCTTGGCTATCACTTGGAAAGCAGCGGCACCATTATCATGATGCTTTCGCTCGTCTGGCTCCTCTATGCGATGCAGCGGCCCGGATATCAGAAAGAAGAGACAGGGACATATTCATAAGGAAAAGAAAAAGCTGACTTCTCACCTGTGATGTGAGTCAGCTTTTTCTTATGTCAAATTGGCTCCTCCCGTTGCATAGTTACCTATTTTGATTTAAACGATCGTTTAAAACTCTGAAAACAGTTAGCGCATAACAGCGCCTCCGGAGATTTTCATCGATTCTCCGACGATGTTTTCGGCAGCTGTCGTTAGTAAAAAGAGAATGCTAGTTGCGACTTCTTCGGCGGTGGTGATGCGTCCGGAAGGGAGGTTGTCTTCGACTAGCTTCACTTGCTCGTCATATGAGCGCCCGGCTTTCTCCGCTTTTCGTTCTAGGATGTCTCGAGCCATTTCAGTATTTACAAAGCCTGGACAAACCGCGTTTACACGGATGTTATGTTCAATTGCTTCTAGCGCAAAGGATTGTGTGAAGCCGATCAAAGCAAATTTAGAAGCGCTGTAAGCTGTATTGCCGTAAGTGCCGCGCAAGCCAGATAGCGAGGAGACATTTACGATTGAACCGGTTTTTCGCTCTTTCATGGAACGATAGACCAACTGGGTTAGTAATACGGTGGCGGTATAATTTAGTTCCATTACGTGCCGCAAGTCTTCAGCTTGCACGTTTTCCACAATATCACCGCCGGTAATTCCGGCTGAATTGACGAGGCCAGTGATTGGTCCTGCTTCGTTTTCGGCAGCCTCCACTAGCATTTCCCGGCTTTCATCTTTCCTGATATCTGCAGGGCAAACAAAAACGTTAGCCTTGTCGTTCGTTTCAATACATGCTGCCTTTAATTGCTGAAGTTTTTCTTCATTTCGGCCTGTTACGGTACAAGTGGCGCCAAGCTCCACTGCCTTTTGGGCCGTAACATAGCCAATGCCGCCGGTAGCACCGGTAATCAGAATATGTTCATTTTCTAGGGCCTTACTATTGAAGATAGTCATTGTTTTTACCTCCTGTTTCCCTGATGGTTACCTTTCCAGGTTTACCCGTCCTGCTTGCCTTCTAACCTATCTCTAAAGAAGATGGACGGTTCATCCCTTTGCTACTTTCGCCAGGTGACAATTTTCTTCCTTCTGGCGTACACTAAATCTATGAATATCAATGACCTTATTTTACTTATACTTACCGTTATACTTGCCATAAGTGCTATAGATTACATCATCGGCTCGAAGTTCGGCCTGGGGAAAAAATTTCAGGAAGCGTTTCAAATGATGGGGTCGCTCGCTTTAATTATTGTTGGGATTATGACGATTGCCCCGCTGCTTGCTGAAGGTGTGTACTGGTTTAGTAGCCCCGTTTATCAAGCAGTTGGCATTGATCCGGCGGCGCTGATTAATACGATATTGGCATTGGATATGGGCGGGCATGCCTTGGCAATGGAAGTCGGCGAAAGTGAAGCAGCTGCGGTCTTTGCCTGGGTGTTTATCGGTACGATGTACGGACCGACGATTACGTTTACCGTGCCCATCGCATTTGGTATGCTCTCGAAAGAAGATAGACCGTATTTCACGAAAGGAATTTTACTCGGCCTGGTTTGTGCGCCGCTTGGCTGTTTAGCTGGAGGGCTGACAGCAGGACTGCCGCTTGAGCTGATGCTTCTCAATTTAGTGCCGGCGCTTTTCTTTTCCTGCCTGACTGTATTTGGGCTCACCTTTTTTCACCTAAGGACCCTTTACGTATTTACGACTATAGGGCAAGTCGTTACAAGCCTTGCCGTCATCGGGATTGTACTGCTTGCATTCGATACCTTGCTGCCGTTCACACTGGTTGCTGGCCTGACTCCGCTTGCCGAAAGCATGTCCATTATCGGGCAAATTGTGCTAGTACTTGCTGGAGCGCTACCGCTCGTTCATTTGTTAAGCCGGTTGCTCGAACGGCCGCTGGCACGCTTCGGCAACATCATATCAATCAATGGTAAAGCAAGCGCTGGCTTAATGGCCTCACTTGCTCATACTATACCAGCGTTTTCTCTTTTTCCAGAGATGAATCCGCGTGGAAAAACAGTGGTGGCTGCATTTTGCGTAAGCGGCGCCTTTGTGTTTGGTGGGCATTTGGGGTTTGTTGCCGGAGTGGATGCCAGTTACGTATTTGCGATGATAGTGGGGAAACTAACAGGTGGCGTGTGTGCTATACTGCTTGCAGTTTTCTTCAGCAAAGAAGGGAAGTAAAATATTGAGAAAACAAGATGGGGCAAGGGAGCCCCATCCACCGTTGAAGTAGAGTTGTACGACCACCTTTACTCATCTTACAAAGGTCTACTTCGTCCAGCAGCACGTGACGCACATACTGGATCTAAAAAACGGTTAAGCTTTTCTTTCTAAAAAAGAGAAATGAAGGTGAAATGGAAGAGGGCACCGTAGATCTGCTGGCGCTGGAACTGGAGATGGCCGAGGTGATGAGCCGGCTTCAGGGTACGGCTGGCGAGGAGAAAGACCGGTTGGAAAGGTTTGAAGAGTTAGTGAAGGTAAAGCAGAAGCATAAACGTTAGCTTCAACAGCAAAACCCCCGGGGAATTCGGGGGCTTTTGCATGGGCTGAACAATTCGCAGCCTCCTGCCTAGTAATAAGGAAGAGACCTTTATTAATGGATAGTCCCCGCTCTTCTCCTCTGTCTATGCAGGCTTCAAGCAGCTCAAGCAGAGGGAATATAAAGTTAACCAGACTTATTAACTAACAGGGGTCCCACTATTTAAGTGAAAACAGGTGGTTTGGCGAATGTTACGGGCCATATTTAGGAGATATGATAGGGATTGGACCAGAAACAAATGAAGTTTGAAAAGCAATATTTGAAAGAAATCAGCTATATCAATAGTTTACCATTTTTTGTCGAATGTACGTTTGATATAATGGAAATATGTTGAAGTAATTCCAAGGGGGTACATACATGAAAAAAACCTTCATGACCGGAATGTTTGCGATTTCATTGTTACTTGCAGCTTGTGACACAGAGGAAGCTAATGATCAAGAAGCTCAAGCAAAACCTATGAATAGCAATGACAAATCCAACGTTGAAGATTCTGTGTTTACAGAACAAGAACAAGAAATTGGGCAAACATTAGCTTCTTTTGAATTACCGCAGGAAGGTCGTTTATCTCATGAAGAAGCTGTAGAACAATTTCCAGGAGGGGAAGGTTTTGAACCTCAACCCGATGAGATCGCTTTTGACAACTTCTTTCGCTTTGAGGAAGATACAAATAAAGCAGTACGAATTAGACGTGTTAATTATGAAGGTCTTGGATATGAAAAACCAGCTGATCCGTATGGAACGCAAGCTTTAGGGTTATTCATGTCTACTGTTGAGCATGTTTCTGAAATCATGACCAATGTTCATGGAGAACAAGGCGGCTCATTTGAAGATCTTACAGAAGAAGATCATGAATTATTACAAATTGAAGATGAAGATAAATTAATAAGTAGAGAGGCTAGAAAGCCTGTACAAGCAAAGGGATGGCCTGCGCTTGAAGGAAACCATGGGGCTGTTGATTACTATTTCGGTAGGATAGATCCGTATCTTACGGATTATGAAGAAATTCATGAATGGACGCAGGAAACACGCCAATATTTTAAAGAGATGAAGGATCTTGGCCAAGATAACTATGAAGATGCCTATGAAGTTCTTCTAGATGGTAAAGAAAAGGTTGATGATATGGTTAAAGTGATTGATCATTACGTTGATGAAAAATAACACATAAGGCCGTTCTTTATACCATGACCTTGATATTCATGGATGACGCCATATTTGGTGTTACTTATTATGGAGAGGGAAACTCAATTGATTTTGTAGAGTAAGAAGGCAGCGATTTATCTGCTGCCTTCTTTCTTTGTTTAATTATAATATTAAGGCTGTTTGTACAATGATTTCCAGTAATGATAGGAATAATTTATACACTGTCTGGGGGAATGTTCATGAAGAAAATAATAGCTCTTACATCTATGTTAATACTTAGTTTAGGTATTGGTTTAGGTTTATATATAACCAATTTGGTTTTAGGAGAAGACCCAGGAGCTTCAGAAGGTAACGAACAAGAACAAGAAGAAGAGAAAGCAACTCAAGAAGCTGAAACAAATGTAAATGAATTTATAGAAGAAAGACACGAACGATGGAATGAACTTGTTCTACATGGGCATATTAATGTATTTCATACTGGTTTAGTTAGGGGATTAGAAGATAACATTGAAAAAGCTCGATCTTACTATGAAGAAATAGGCAGTGAGGATTTACAAAAAGACCTTAAAAACATTATAAATCATAAAGAAAAATTAAATAGTAATGATTTAGATGAAGAAGAAGAACAAGATATAGCAAAAAAACTCCATCGCCTTTATCATGATCTAGATATTCACAGAAATGGTTATTCAGATCATACGATCTATGGAGTTACTCATTATGAAGATGATGATATTGAGGTTGATGATGAATATGAGTAAAGAGTCAGCAGAGTAATCTGATGCATGACCAGAAGATAATGAAACAATACATTTAGTACCATTGAGACATACATTGAGAACTTAAACCGGAAACGTTTATTTGATAGCATTTAAGATCCACACATGGGTATTTATGTAGGTTTATTACAGTAGATCGTAGAAATTATGGAACCATCAGAATGTGTAAGAATATAAGGTACTGAGTAGATAATAATGAGGTTGTTTTTACTACTCCTGCTAGACTTCTAAACTAGGAACGATTTATATATAGGTCTATTATTTATAAACTTTCCAGAAAATCCTTTATTTGTTAGTATAATAATGGTTCTAATCATGCAGGTTATAGATATCTATCAAACGTAACAGAGGCTCAAAGTAATATTATAAGTGAAGTCTTATCTGTAAGTGGTGGTACGGATTACACATAGTAGTGGTTCTATTACCTATTGGGGAGCT
The DNA here is from genome assembly GCF_000377705.1 of Salsuginibacillus kocurii DSM 18087. Classification (GTDB taxonomy): domain Bacteria; phylum Bacillota; class Bacilli; order Bacillales; family Marinococcaceae; genus Salsuginibacillus; species Salsuginibacillus kocurii. The sequence goes on from NZ_KB898629.1 coordinate 6,683, forward strand.
ACTTTTCACCGATACATTGGAAACATGATCCGGGTTTATGGGGAGGTTCATAAGGAAAGGAGATAAACATGATAGAAACGGTAAAAGACGGAGGTAAACTCCTTTTGTTTTTCGGTTTACTTGCAGGAGTATTTCTATTATCTATTTATCTATTTCAGGAATTTACCTACTTTCTTCAAGATTATTCACGGCATTGCGGAATCGCTGCAGACCCGCCATGGTATTGTCTTCCGTGGTAGTAAGTGATAAATAGCCTCTTATTTTTCCTCTACAGAAAATATAAGCATGGTAATAGTTAAAATGAATGAAGTTTATTTTTGAATAATGCGGCAAAAGGAGAGTCTTACATGAAAAAGATTTTGATTCTTTTTTCATTTCTTTCAAGTTTATTAATTTTATCAGCATGTAATGAAGGAAATGAACAAAGTGCAAATAGCAATGAAGTTAATGCTAAAGAGGTAGGGTCAGAAGCACAAGTTAACTCTAGTAATCTTCAAATACGGAATCAGGAAAAATTTGAAGAAGACGCTGCTAATAATTTCATGGAAAAAGATGAACGTATTGCAGAAACTTTAGCTGAATTTGAATTACCAGAAGAAGGGCGCATATCTCACGAAGAGGCAAAAGAAAAGTTTGACCATCGTCCATATCTTCTAGACAGTAATAGTATTGCTTTTAATAATGCCTTAGTATTTAATAAAGAAACGAAATTGTCAGAGAATTATATTGATGTAATAACTGCGGGAACGGGGATTAACTCTTCTGATCATCCTTATAATGAACAAGGTGGACTTTATGAGACACAGGTATTAGGTGCGTTTATAACAAGCGTAAAATCACTGTCTGAATATAGAAGCACTGTATCTGGAGAACTTGGTGAGTCGCTTGAAAAGTTAACAGAAGAAGAGGAAGAATTGCTAAACATTGAACCAGGGTCAGAGGAATTGAGAGTTAGCAATGAAGGAGAACAACCATCTGTAAAAGGTTGGAGATCGATTGAAATGAATATTGCCCAGGCTCAAACATATTTAGGTGAAGTTCAGGAGCACTCCGATGAATATGAAGATATACAAGAGTGGACGGAAGAGACAGTGAAGTATTTTAATGAAGCAGAGGAATTAGGATATGAAAACGTTGAAAAAGCATATGAAAAAACACGAGTAGGCATGAAGAGAATTGATGATATGAAAGAAAAGATTGAAAATAACGTTTTATAGAATGAATGAACCGTGCCTTCCGAGGTTACGGTTTTTGTTTTCAAACTCCTGAACATTATGTCTGCCAGCTATAAAATTCATACAGAAAGTGGAAAAATAGAGGGTGACTCCATTCAGTTGTTCGTTTTCAAACTTATAACGATAGTAGCTTAATGAAACATCATTAAAACGAGTTTAGAGTTGCCGACAGAAAATAAGAAGAAAAAGCGTCGGAAGCACATGCCATAAAACTTTAACATGGGACATGCTGCGCCCGTAATAAAATTTTTATCTTGAGCAATTATGCTCTTAATCCTTTCATAAGTCACATCATGGTTTAGACGTTGATGGTATTGGACAGATCTTTACTAAAGCGTTTGATTCAAATTTTACAGACGAAGAGTGTTTGCCTGTGGCCAAAAAAATATGGAAAAAAACCAAACAGCTATAATCAATTTCATCATGACGTTTTAGGAGCAATAAAACGAATACGATCTATTTACTTTTTATTTACTATACGGAATTTCAAAAGTGACTGAAACGTAAGACGGCGACTCCCAGAGGAGAAAGCGCAGTCTGAATATCCACTTTTTCGCATGGTTACATCGAAAAAGGTAGCTGAAGACAAGCCCTCGGGAAAGCGTCCGTCTAAAGTGAAGGTCATATTCATTATTCGGATTTGAGTATCTTATTTTGAATGATGAAATTGATTCAGATAAAGTAATTTTTTCTTAAATTAAAGGGGAGTTAGTTCTAAAGAGGGGGAGCATTTGTGATTTATATTCTGCTATCATTTGTTACTATTGGATTGGTTGTTTGGGGGATATATGATTCAAAAAAGAAAAATGAAGTAAAACTTGAACAAATTAAATTAGAGCGAGAAAAAATAGCCTTAGCACAAAAGCGTTTAGAAAGGGAAAATAAATAATTTAAAACAAATTCTTCAACTAACGGGTGCGTAGTTTAATATGGGAAGAAAATATGAGTGAAAACGCACAGCTCTAATTTATGGGCGTTTTTGTAGGTTACTTGTATTGTTAATTCTTTTATGGTTGGAAGGCTAAATATTCTGCTATTTCAGTTGAGAATGAACGTTTTCCCTCCCAAAACTGAATCTATTAGGGGAAAACATGTGTGTGTGTTTTTTTTACAAAAAAAGTTCCAATATTTAGAATTTTAACCTATATTAGTATATAGCATGTACAACTAAGAGGTGCATACACTATTTAAAAATAATCTAAGTGAGGCGATCTATTATGAAGTTGCCTACGAAGCCGTGGACCTTGTTATATCAAATTTATCGGCAGGTACTGCCTCAAGTTCGAACGGAGCTTGCCGCATGGGAAAAGATCGCGACGCAAATTCCGGATGAAGAATTGCGCAATCAGGCCCTGGCCAGTTTGAAAGACAAACGGTTTCATTGTGAAGGGGGAGCGGTATATGGCTTGTTAGCTAGGAATAAGCAAAAAGATATCATTCGTTTTATTGTAGCGTACCAAACGATTAGTGATTACTTAGATAATTTATGTGACCGCAGTACTTCGTTAAGCGAACAAGATTTTAGGCGGCTCCATGAATCTCTTCTACATGCCCTTGACCCTGAGGTGGAGCCGGGCAATTATTATGCATTTAGAGAGGAACAAGAAGATGGGTACTTATGTTCTTTAGTTACGACTTGTCAGGAGGTCTTGCGGAATTGTCCGGGTTTTTTGAACGCACAGCCATATATGCAGCAGTTGGCAGGGTATTATTGTGACTTGCAAGTTTATAAGCATGTGGCTGAGGATAAACGGGAAGCCCTGCTTGAAAGTTGGTTTGCTCGGGTAGAACAGGAAGTGCCGCAGATGAGCTGGTACGAGTTTTCGGCGTGCGCTGGTTCAACCCTTGGTGTGTTTTGCTTGGCAGCTTATGCAGCAGAGGATGGGAGGAGCGGGACCGATTTTGAGCAGGTGAAAGAAGGGTATTTCCCGTGGCTTCAGGGTCTTCACATTATGCTGGATTATTTTATTGACCAAGAAGAAGATCGCATCGAAGGCGACTTGAATTTCGTTTCTTATTATCAATCGGAAGAAGAAATGACGGAACGGATGCGTTATATTAAAGAACAAGCAGACCGCCATGTGTTAGCCTTGCCGGATGCTTCCTTTCATCGCATGATAAATAAAGGGCTACTCGCGATTTATTTGGCAGACGAGAAAGTCCAGGCCGACCCAAAAGTCAAACGTCAAGCTAGACAGTTTATCCGATTTGGTGGCATGCCAACTGTATTCTTTTACATGAACATGTGGATGTATCGCGGTGCGTAAACGAAAAAGGTAGGTACAATGACGTGGTCTAAGCAGTGGAAAGATAGAAAGAGTAGACCCTTTTCGTTAAAAAGACCAGCCGCAACAGAGCGGCTGGTTTCTTATGACACCGTAAGAATGTACAAATAGTTGAAGGGAACGGTATACGTGCAACGAAGGTTCAGCCACGCCGTAGGCTGGGCTTTGGCAAGTTTTCTTTATAAGTCAGTCGGTAATTGAATGTATAGCTCCCGGCTACACATTCTTCCGTCTTGATCTATATTGTTGTTCGATTTTTTGTGGAAGCACCTTTGTAACGGATACTGTTCCGCTATCCCCACGCAACCGGGGCTTTGCCTCTTCTTTTCGTGATGTCCGCTATTGTTTGAAAAACGCTGAAAACAGCAGTGAAATGGAAAAAGGACCGTTTGCTCATTGAACTCCATAACCTACGTGATGGAATTAACCTAAGTTAAACGGTAGTTGGTTGCTCCAAATATTGAGGTAATACATCAAGTCAAAGAAGACCATGAAGCCAATGATGATGATAAACACACCGCCGATCTTCATTAGAAGACCGGAGTATTTTGTTATCACTGACACTTTACCGAGCGCAAAGCCCATTGCGATAAACGGGAGCGCAAAACCAACGGAGTATGAAGTGACGTTTATAAACGTTTGCTCAGGCTGGGCAGCACTTTGCATCATGATTGCGCCAAAGATTGGTCCGATACAAGGGGTCCAGCCGGCCCCAAAAATGAGACCGATAAGCAGGGTGTTGAAGGCACCGGTTTTTTTCGGCGTGTAATTCAGTTTTTTACTGCTCATCAGCAGGCTCGGCTTTATTATTCCAGTTAAGAAAAGTCCAACTAGAATAAGGAAAATTCCACCCAGCTGTTGGATTAACCCTTGATAACTGTAGAAAATGTTTCCAATCGCCCCTGCTGAGAAACCGAGAATATAGTAAATCACAGAAAAGCCTAAACAAAAGAGAATCGAATGCTTAAGTGTCACCGGCCATAAGCTTTTGTTTGTTTTAAGTTCGTTCACCGACACCCCTGTAATGTAGGAAATAAACGAAGGGTACAAGGGGAGGGTGCATGGCGATAGAAACGCCAGCATGCCGGCTCCGAACGCGAGTAAAATAGTAACTTCGGTCATACTTTACGAACCGCCTTTTTATATTTCACATATGTTCTTGCTGAAAGTGTAACATGCCACGGCAAAAAAAGGATTGAGGAATTCGTGAACAATCCGTTTATTACAATGATATGAAAGAAGAGCTAATCGAAGGACAAACAAATTTAACATTGAAGCTTTTCGAACTTACAGCCCACGAAAATATTTGGGTAATGCTACTATCATACCATAAATGACTGGCGTGATGCTTTTGCAATCCATAAGGTATACAGGGTAGTTACGTTTCTTTATGCTGGTGAGGATATTCGACCTGAATGCCGGCTTGGTCCATTTGCATAAAAAAGTCAGTTTCAGGCTTTGGTTTTGAATATAAGCAATATTCACTGGTGGTAGTAATTTTAAGCCGTGTAAATGTCCAGGCATAAGCGTTAATAAGGTTGTTCGTATAATTAACCTGTCTGATCTCTTGTAAGGGAATCGTTTTTTTATACCAACCATAACGAATGACTAACATCTCGTCGGTAAGAATGAAATAGGATGTAAACAGAGCATATAATAGCATACTACCGAAAACAGCAAGGGTAATGCTGATAAGAAGCGTTAAGAAAGAAAAGCCTTCATCAACCAATATAAACCCAGCCAGGAATAGAAACAAATAGGGAAGGATAACAAGAAAAGGGTTCTTTTGGGTGTTAAATTTCACTCGTTTCTCCTCCTCCCTTAGGTTGCCCGTGTAATTATGTACGGAAGCAAAGGGAATTTGTTTCACTTCAAGCTTGTATAGTAACATATTAATCAATGCCGGGGGTTTTATGCAAAAGAAAGATACTCAAAAGAGTTAGCTTTAAAAGAAGAGATTTTTATACAGGGGAGGTAGATGATAAATACCTTAGGCTTTTAAGTTTACAAAAGCGACTAAATCGCCTTGGTCACAAGAAGAGAAGTCTTGCTTTTCGTAAAAGGCGCGTACACTCGGGTCTTCTTCAGTAAGCAATACGTTTTGCCGGACGTGGGCATAGCGCTGAAGCAGGCGCTGAACTAATTCCGAACCGATGCCTTGATGTTGATAGCTTTTTAAAACGAGAAGATCCTGGATATAGAGAATGGTAAGCCCATCGCCGACGGCACGAATCAGACCGACTAGTCGGTTCTCCTCCCAGGCGGTAAGCACGGCCAGCGAAAGGTCAATCGCATTCATTAATAGGTCCAAATCTTCTGTATATGCAGCCCAGTTAGCGTCTTCATATAACGCAAAAACCTGATCAGGTGGAAGCGGTGCATCCCACTTAAATTCAGTTGCCATTCTATGTACCTCCAACTTATCTTATCTTATAAAGGATAGAATACCGCAATGAAAGGTAACTCGTCCACCTTTTGCCTAGAGTGACCGTAAAGTTGTTGGTGGCGAGGAAGTGTAGGAGCAACCAGAGTATCTGAATGAACGTCTGGGGTTTTCTTTCATTTTTGGCGCATGCCACAAAACGGCCCGCTCTCATGATGCAAGAGCGGGCCGTTGTTATCATTCCACTGCTTCTAATCGTGCTTCAATAGCTTGTGTTTTTTTAAGTTGAACAATTAAGCGTTTAATAAGCGCAAGTTCTGCTTGAGCTGTCATGAGGTGATCCTGGGCATGAATCATAAAGAAGCTTGGGACTGTACCGTCATTTTCGTTTTGTATTAGCTCAGTCTGATATTTGTGTCCTTTGAGAAATTCATCGTTGGCTTCCTCTAGCTTACTTTCTGCTTCTTCAAACTTATATTCTTCAGCCTCATCTAATGCTTCATATGCAGCACCACGAGCATTCCCCCCATGCAGGATCAGCTGCATCATTGTTTCTTCATAATTCATAGAAATCCCTCTCTTGTTACGTAATCTGTGATTCTGCGCTCTCTTCAGATTCTTCTTCACGTTCCTGCTTGGCAAGTTGCTTTTCATATTGCTTAAAGAATGGATAGTAAATGAGGGTAGCGACAATGACATTACCAATTTGTACGAGCCCCGCTAAGAGTGAACCGCCAGTAGCTAAAAATCCACCAAAGAAAATCGGCAACGTAAATGGTGGTTGAACAACGACTGGAGGTAAGATCCCAGATGCAAACAGGAAGTAATTTGAAGTTACAATTACGACCGGAGCAATAACAAATGGAATAAAAAGTATTGGATTTAGCACGATCGGCAAGCCGAAAATTAACGGTTCATTAATGTTAAACAAAGAAGGAATAATCGCTGTTCGGCCGACCTGTTTGATCTGCACTGAAATCGAAAACATTGCAAAGATGGCTAACCCTAACGTGACCCCAGAACCTCCAATGTGTGTAAACATGTGGAAAAAAGGTTCTGTTACAATTCCATCCGCCTGCTCCCCGGCGTTAACAGCTTCCGCGTTAGCCACAAGCTGACTCGTCCAGAAGGGATAGACTACTGAGGAAACCACGTTCATCCCGTGAATTCCCATTCCCCACAGCACCATCATAATTAAAATCATGCCGAGCGCTGCCCAGTATGTGTTGGATGCAGCTACAAGCGGTTGGAAAATTTGCAGAACACCTTCCGGAATGGTTACGCCTGTATTGGCATATATAATCCAGGCTAAAATCCAAACAAGCGGTAATAGGATTAAAAATGGCAACAAGGCACGAAAGGTTCGCATAACATAAGGTGGCACGCCGGCAGGCATTTCTACCGTCACACCTTTATTAATTAAAAAGCGCATCGCTTCCGTCACGAGAATTCCCAATATGATTGCGACGAAGAGTCCTTGCCCTCCGAGGTTCTCTAAAATTTCTCCGAAAGCTACTTCTTCAATATCAACGACTGGAAATGTTGTCATGAAAAAAGCAAGCATTGATAAGATACCGGCCATAACAGCATCGATTTCCCGACGCTGCCCCAAACTATATCCGATACCAAAAGCCACCATCAATGCCATCAGGCCAAAGGTTAAATGATGGGGGAACAACAGTTGTGCTTGTATTGGCTCTACGGCGTTCACCCATGCATCAATAATTCCCCAATTTAATGTGTCCGGTGGATTCGCTACGATAAGAAATAAGGAGCCAGTTATAATAACCGGCAGCGCAAAGATAACGAACGCATCACGAATGGATTGTAAGTAAATGTTTTGCGCGATTTTACTCAAAGGACCCATTAAATGGTCCTCGAGCCATTGCACAGCATTCATAGAAATCTCTCCTATTAGCTTTGAATTATTGTTTCAACTTAAGGACTTGGTCGAGGACTTTGTCACCATCCATCAAGGCGAATGCACGCTGGTCCACAAGTTCAATCGGAATGTTGTATTCATCGGCTACCTTCGTCATTTCTTTACGTAGATGCCTGACTTGGGGCTCTAGCAAAGCGACATTGTATTGCGCGGCTTTTTCTTTAAACTCTCCTGTGCCACCCGCATAGGCTTCCAGGTTGACTTCGCGCTTCTTAGCAGCCTCCTGAACTTTTTGAGCAAGCTGGCTGGAAGTTGCTCCCCAGCTGCATAGAATGACAAGTTTAATTGGTTCGTTTGACATTCGTTCATCTCTCCTTTTATGAGTTAGTTTCTACCTTTATTGGCAGTGGCTTGAGCTTTCTTTGCTAAGATTTCTTTTGCTTGTTTGTCTACATGCCGGTAATGCTTCATGAGCCAGTTGGAAAACCAGGCTGTAGCAAATAATACGAGTGTGAATCCAGCGCCAATGGCTAGAATCAAATAAGCAGATGGCTGATTCGTTAGTATTGAATAAAGACCATAGCCAAGCCAAATTACTGCAAACGCTAAAGCATACCATATAGGTACACGTGTCATAGTCATCCCTCCTTTTTAAATGAATAAATATTGAATAAAAGTAGCAAGGAGTATATGAGCTTGCTTGCCTAAATAAAATGCAAAAGGTGTGCCAACTTATATAAGGAACAAAAAAACCCTTGCGGACAAGGGTTTTAAGAAATCTTGCTTTTAAAATCAGTTTGCACAGATTGCACACATTATCTTGATAAACCGGCTAAATGTTTTTTAAGAAATTCATCAAATGAAATGTGAAAGGAGGTTTCCAACTCTTCTAGCAGTGGAGTCCAGACGGTTTCTTCCCGGGTTGTCAACGGCTGCGGTTCATCTTTAAGGTGAAAAGAAAAGAGGTCGGCTGATTGTCCATGCAATCGCTCTAAGATCAGACGGTCGACAACGCCTCCTAAATGCATACCCATACCTAGTTCGCGCGCTTCATCCCAGGCGTACAAAGCTGATATGTCCGGGAAACGCTTTTCTAAGATGGAACAAAACAATATAGGATTTAAGCAGGTAACAATTTGTGCTAACCCTTCACTCAACAAATGAAATGAGCTATCTTCTGAGTCTTCATGTAGTGAGCTAAGCTCTCGGGGCCTTGTCACTTCAAGTAATTTTAGTAATCGCGATAAACCTTCTTGATTTAATAGTTCCCAAGCAGGGATAAATGGAATTTCTTCAATTTGAATAGGTACAGTGCCAATGATAGCAATCAAATCATAATAATCGCGTAGATGCTGCAAAAATGAAGCGTCCTTAGAGACGGGGTCAATTCGTATCGAGCGAATTAACACATCTTCATCAAAATTAGATATCTGTGTTTCGATCCAGCCTTCAAGGAGTTGGGCAGCTCCTTCACCTGTAAAACAAACGGTAGCAATTAAGCGTTTTTTTCGTGGGACGGCACTTTGATCACTTTCTTTAACAAAAGCGGACATAGCAGCTTTACTAGATTGATAGATTTCTTGCAGCGAATTCTCTGGCACAAGAGCCTTCCGTCCAGCTTCAAGCACCATTGGCAGATTTACGCTTGAAAGTGTGCGGATCGGCATGTCGAGTTCACGGGCTAAGGTTTCTCCCATTGTTACGAGTGAACCGATGTCTACAAGCAGCAAAATACCGGTGCTTGCTTGAGCGGAGATGATCTGGTCACGGACTTGCTGATACGTTTCTTCAGCAGAGACGTGCAGCGGCATATCAATGCCGGTAATAATGTGTTCTCCGAGAAGGTGATTTGTAACCGCTGCCATCGAACTGGCGGTTGCGTCGCCATGATTGATAAGAAAGATCGTAATTCGTTCTTCATCTTCGCTGGAGAAGAATAGTGGTGTGAAAAAATACGCGATTAAATTAACTTCTTCCTCTGGTAAGCACAGCTGAATGTCTTGTTCGAGATGGAGAGCTAATTTTTCTGAAAGCTCACTGTACTCACTTTTATTCTCAGATATAAGAGGCAATTTCGCTGGCTTCAGATGATATTGATGTTGATGACGGTAGGTTTGTAAATGTAAGCCAATAATATACAGCTGATTTTCATCAAAATGCGGTGGGAATTGATCTCTCATGGTGTTGTATGCCTGCTGCAGGCTTTCGAGTAAGTCGGCATCCAATAGTTCGCGCCACCCTTCAAGAGCAAGAGTGGGGTGCTGAGAATTTTCCAGTAGTTCGGTTACATAGGTGTTAACCACAGTTTGCAAGGCTTGTTCAACTTTTTTTGGCGACTGTTCTTGCAGTTCTTGGCTTTTTTCATCGAGCTGTTGATAAATATTCGGGAAGACTATGCTATTCTTATTCGCATCTGTTTTATCCGCACATTTATGTTCAACATTTAATGTATGTTCTTTTCGCATAGCGGTTTTGATGTGTTGCTTTACTTCATCTGGAAGGTCCTGCGGCTTAATGATGACGCTTTCTTCATTGTGATTGACGAAACGCATAAATGCGCGGGCACATGCTATTTGTACATCGCTTTTTAATTGGCCCACGTTGCCAGGGCAAGGATAGTGTAAAAATGCATTGCGACAATCTTCTTGGATGAAGAGGCCTCGTTCCATCTTTTCCGATTCTTCTTCAAGCAACCGCTCTAACAGGTCTTTCCTTTCATTGATTGAACGTTCGCGTAAAGGGGGAACCGTCAGTTTAACTGAAAACCGGCGCAGGAGTGTAGGTAAAAGAGAGGTGCTAGGTTCTTCCGTCGTAGCACCAATAATATTAATAAAGGCTTCACGCTCATTTGAAGATTCTCCAAGTCGACGATAGTGACCTTTATCAATTAAATAAAAGAGCATTTCCTGACCGGACGAAGGCAGACGATGAATTTCATCTAAAAATAATATACCGCCATTTGCACGTTCTACAAGACCGGGTTGGTCCTGTTCAGCCCCTGTGAACGCTCCTTTTTTTATACCGAAAATATGTCCCATTAATAGTTGTGGATTTTGCGCATAATCTGCACAATTAAACGATACAAACGGGGTCCCTTCACTAATATAATTTTCTGTTAATGCTGTTTGATGAAAAAGCTCTGCTAAATAGGTTTTCCCAGTTCCCGTCTCTCCAGATAAAAGAATCGGAAGCGGCTGAGATGGGTAAAGTAGGGCAGCAAGTCCTTTCTCGAGTAAGGGCTTTAAACTTTCGTTAACGCTAGCAGAAGTCGGAAGAGGGCCGGAAGCTAAGTTATCAACTTGCTCGTTAGGTTCCTGCAAAGCAACGTACTTAACAGGTTTTCCTGGTATCTTCTTTGCTTTGTGCTCATGAACTAATTGATTTAAGTAGCGGCTGGTAGTAGATCGATTTAAATTCAATTTCTTTGAAAGGTCTGCTGCTGTTACACCCGTTTCATTTGATTGACTAAGTTTACGTAATAGAGTATGTACATGATCTATTGCTTTCAATGTTTCACCTCAGTTCACTTGAAAAAGGTTTACTTTATTTCCAACGTGCCACTCTTTATTATGCAAATATTGTACCATTTTCTGAAAGCCACATGCTCAGGTGAATAGGTGGCCTACGAAGGAAGTGTGTAAGCTGATAGCCGATGTGTGCAACTCAAATTGCACACATTTCAGTGCTTATTTAGGCTTCTTTTGCGAAAGAAACGCCCTCTTTCACGTTATTGTTTACGAGGGGGAAAACAGGGGAAACTAAGGAGCGGGCTCACTGATTGATAAAGAGGAGGCATTTACAATGAAAGCGATCGTTATAGATGAATACGGTGGACCAGAAACGTTGCAAGAGCGAGAGGTTGAAACGCCGGGCATTGACAGCGACCAAGTACTGGTGGAAATTCAGGCGACTTCGATTAACCCGATTGATTGGAAAGTACGCAGGGGATATCTCAAGCAGATGCTAGGTTTTCAATTTCCTATCATTCTCGGCTGGGATGCGGCTGGCATCATTCGGGAAGTGGGAGCGAATGTTAAAGACTTTGAAGTAGGGGACCGGGTGTTTACGCGTCCGGAGACGACGGATAAAAGCACATACGCTGAATATGTGGCGGTGGATGAGGAGCTGCTTGCGAAAATGCCTGAGAGCATGAGTTTCGAACAGGGAGCGGCTATTCCGCTGGCCGGTTTGACAGCTTATCAATGCCTGATGGACTTTGCCGAAATGAAAGAAGGCGACCATGTCTTAATTCATGCCGGCAGCGGCGGGGTCGGCCACCTCGGCATTCAGCTTGCTAAATCGTACGGTGCGTATGTCTCCACCACCGCGAGCAGCAAAAATGTAGACTTTTTAAAAGAGCTTGGCGCCGACCACGTGATTAATTACGAAAACGAAGACTTTAGCGAAGTGTTGTCAGATGTTGATTTTGTCCTTGATGGTGTGGGCGGCGACGTTCTAGTAAAAAGCTATGAGGTTTTAAAGCCTGGCGGCAAGCTCGCTTCCATTGTGGAGCCTCCGAATGAAGAGGAAGCCAAAGAGAGGGGCGTGAAAGCAAGTTTCCAGTGGCTCGAGTCGAACGGCAAGAAGCTGGAGGAGTTTGCCCGCCTGTTTAAAAGCGGCGAAGTGGTGCCGACTATTCAAGAAACCTTGGAATTTACGGAACAAGCGTTGCAAGAAGCGCACCAGAAAAGCGAAGACGGGCATGTGCGGGGTAAGCTTGTGGTAAAAGTAAAATAAAGCAGCAGCGACCTGGAACCGCTCTGTCGCCGGCAGAGCGGTTTTATTATCAAAAAAGCCGAACATGGCCGCTTTTTTTACAAAAGAAACGGTTGAAATGTTATAGTTTAAGCAGGATATTTCGCAAGGCGAAGAGAATAACCAACGAGAAGTCATTACATGCGAAGGAGAGATCAGGTGTGGATTTTCCAAAACCGAAAGTAGAACAATTTTTTCAAACGTTAGTCATTCAAGATTTTGCCGTTTCTCCGGATGAATCACAGCTTACGTACAGTACAAATATAAACGGAGCTTTTAATTTATGGGCGCTGGACCTGCCGCATACATATCCGTATCCGCTGACCACCATTAATCAAGGTTCTCACGGGATCCAATATGATAAAAATGGTGAATTTCTCGTTGTCGGTTTTGATAACGATGGTGATGAAAATGGCCAGCTCTATGCGATGGCTCCAGCCGGGGAACCGCTTAAGCCGTTGCGCGTAAAAGAAGGCGAGCGCCATATGCTCGGAGAACTTACAAAAGACGGGAAACAGCTCTATTACACCACGACAAAAGAAAACCCGACCTATTTGAATATCAACCGTTACGATATTGAAAAAGACGAGGAAGACACCGTTTTTAGCGGGAAAGATGCGGGCACCTTTTTTTATAAGCTGAGCCCGGAAGAAACCACCTTCACATTTGTGAAGCATTTTGCTAATACATATGTGTTGGGCTATGTGTACCAGGACGGCCAGCCTGTACGGCTCACCCCGGAAACAGAAGAACAGCATACGGTGAGCGACATCGTCTATACAAGTGACACAGACATTTATTTCTTAACGAACTATGACGCTGACCGTTCGTATCTAGCGCATTTTTCCTTAACGGACCATACGTTTTCGAACGTGCTCGAACTCGAACGTGGTTCGGCTGAGGGGCTTAAATATGACAAATCAAATGACCTGCTCTATATTATTGCGACTGAAGGCGTCGTTGATGTGTTATACAGCTATGATCTAAAGGCGAACAAGCTGCAGGAGGTCCAAACCCCGCTTGATGTGCTGGAGAAACTGGTGGTAGCTGAGAGCGGCACGCTTTATCTTTTGGGGCGGGGCGCCACGCTTCCTTTCAACATTTATCAAAAGAAAAGCGGCGAAGGCTGGAAGCAGCTGACCAATCACGGTGTGCCGGGCGTGAATCGTGAAGAAATGGTGGAGCCGGAAGTGATTACCTATCCTTCCTATGACGACCTCGAAATTGAAGCGCTTTATTTTAAAGCAAAGCCGGAAGTAGATAACGGACACTTGATTCTCTGGCCGCACGGCGGGCCGCAGGCATCTGAGCGGAAAATGTTCCGCTCGCTCTTTCAGTTTTTAGTCTATCAAGGCTATAGCATTTTAACGCCGAATTTCCGCGGCTCTTCGGATTACGGCTTGTCTTTTATGAAAATGGTCGAAGGCGACTGGGGATACGGGCCGCGTTGGGACAATATAAAGGCGCTTGATTACTTTATCGAAAACGGATATGTCGACCGCGATAAAATTCTCCTTATGGGCGGAAGCTACGGCGGTTATATGGCGCTGTTGTTACACGGGCGCCATGCGGATTACTTCAAAGCAGTCGTTGATATTTTCGGAGTTTCGAACTTATTCAGCTTCGTTAAATCAGTACCGGACCACTGGAAGCCGATTATGCAGCAGTGGGTGGGCGACCCTGAAGCGGATTACGACCGCTTCGTCGAAGACAGTCCGATTACGTATTTAGACGGGATGACCAAGCCTATGCTCGTCATCCAAGGAGCGAATGACCCCCGCGTCGTTAAAGAAGAATCCGACCAAATCGTCGAGGCTTTAAAGGAAAAAGGGACCGATGTAGAATATCTCGTGCTGGATGATGAAGGCCATGGCTTTTCGAAAAAACAGAACGAAATCGAAGTATATAAGCGCGTGCTGAACTTCTTTGACCGTTTTATAGATTAACAGAATGATTAAGACAGCTTCTCTTTACGCATGTTGGGGGAGCTGTTTTTCTGTTTCTTAAGGTGGGATCTGTGTAAAAAATTATTCAGAAAAATGTTTACAAAGGCAAGCTGGTAGTATAGGCTAAGAAATATTAGGGGAAGCGCTTGTACACCTTTGGTGATAAATAGTGATATATTAAATTGGAATTCGATTTGTAATCGATTGCAACGACACTTTCTCCGTGTAGGGTGGGGTGGTTGAATGAAAACTTATGCAGCTTTCTGCCGGCATTAAAAAAGAAGGAGACGGGTGGGGTCGCTGTTCTACGGTCAGCCAGGCTTTTTTTATGAAAAATCCTTTATTTTAAACGCCGCGTTAGCAGCCACCTTTATTGCTAAATTGGGAAATTACGATTACTATTAAGGGAGAAGAAGTTCCGGAAGTCCAAATACTGTAATCGGTTACAATAAAGGTGCGTGAACAGAGCCAATGAAAATGCAGGATGTAGCCAAACGGGCGAACGTCTCTACCGCTACGGTGTCCAGAGTTCTCAGCAACCCGGACAAAGTGAGCGAATCGACCAAAAAAAGAGTACTTGAAGCAATCGATGAATTGAATTATCAGCCACATGTCGTGGCCAGACAGTTTCGGACGATGCAGACAAAAATTATTCTTGTGGTCGTGCCGGATATTACGAGCGCGTTTTTTTCCCAGATATTAAGGGGGATAGAACACGTAGCGATCGAACACGGCTACCAGGTTATTCTGGCGGATACGGAAAATAAAACCGAACGCGAACGGGAGTATATGAATATTCTTCACCAAAAACAGGCAGACGGCATGGTTTTGTTAACCGCCCGGATGAACAAGCATGAACTCGAAGAAATTTCTGATGCTTTTCCGGTGGTGCTCGCCTGTGAATACATGGACGAACTGAACACGCCCACTGTTTCCATTGACAATATTAGCAGCTCCCGAAAAGCGATCCAGCACTTTATCGACATGGGCCACAGGAAAATTGCCCATATTACCGGCCCCATGGATGTCATTTTAAGCCGGGACCGGCTGAGAGGGTACCAGCAGGCCATGTACAGCAATGACCTCCCCATGGATTCTCTGTATATTCAAGAAGGGAACTTTACTATAGAATCCGGATACAACCAAATGAAGAAACTGCTTTCCTTGGATGAACCGCCGACAGCCGTATTTGTGTTTAATGACGAAATGGCGATAGGGGCGATTAATGCTGTTCGCGACCAGGGCTTGTCCGTACCGGAAGATATAGCTGTCATTGGCTTTGACAATATTAATATGGCGCCGATATTCACGCCAAAATTAACAACGATTGACCAGCCAAAGTACGAAATCGGGCAGAAGGCGATGAATTTATTATTAAGCTTAATAAATAAAGAACCGCTTGAGAAAAGAAAATTTGTATTAAAAGATGAGCTTGTGATTAGAGAAACATGCGGCTACACACTGAGCAGAAACAATGACAGCCGAGACAAAGACGGCAATGCGATAAGCACCAAGATATTAGAGCATTAACCGACCTGATAAAAAATATAATGACTAGTCAATTCATCATAAGCTTATCGACAAAAAAATCAAAAAATTTATAGTGAAGCGTTTACACAAAGGGAAAAATAAGTTAGTATTCAGTATATAGAGAAAACAATGCAATCATTTTGCAATCGATTACATCGAAAGAGAGCAATTAAAGGGATTAAATGCTGTAAATGATCTTTTTTATCAAGAGTTTTGCAATCGTTTTCATGTTCACCCTCGGCTTCCCATGGTCTTTGAAAAGTTGAAGCTGAGAAACTCTTATTATTTAAGTGGAAGGGGTTATCATATGGCACAGATGCAAACAGCTGAAAAACTGAAAAATTACATTGGCGGCAAATGGGTGGAATCTACATCAGGGAAAATAGATGACATTCCAAATCCGGCCACTGGTGAAACGATTGCCCAAGTGCCAATTTCCAGCCCCGAAGAACTTGACCGCGCCGTCGAAGTTGCCCAGGAAGCATTTAAAACGTGGAGCAACACCGCGGTACCGCGCCGAGCCCGAATTCTATTTAAATACCAGCAGCTACTCGTAGAAAACTGGGATGAGCTGGCGCGCCTGGTTACGTTGGAAAACGGCAAAAGCTACAATGAAGCGTATGGCGAAGTTCAGCGCGGGATTGAATGCGTAGAATTCGCGGCTGGCGCTCCTTCTCTAATGATGGGTAAACAGCTGCCAGATATCGCGACTGGCATTGAATCCGGCATGTACAGATACCCGGTCGGCGTTGTAGGCGGAATCACGCCATTTAACTTCCCGATGATGGTTCCTTGCTGGATGTTCCCGCTCGCGATCGCCTGTGGAAACACCTTTGTGCTGAAGCCATCCGAGCGGACGCCGCTGTTAGCGAACCGATTAGTTGAATTGTTCACGGAAGCAGGCCTGCCGGATGGCGTTTTAAATATTGTCCACGGCGCTCACGACGTGGTAAACGGGCTGCTCGAACACCCGCAGGTAAAAGCAATTTCTTTCGTCGGTTCCCAGCCGGTAGCTGAATACGTGTACAAAACGGGTGCGAATTACGGCAAGCGCGTCCAGGCGCTCGCAGGAGCTAAAAACCATTCCATTATCATGCCGGACGCTGACTTAGACAATGCGGTACAGCAGGTGGTAAGCGCGGCATACGGATCGGCCGGGGAGCGCTGCATGGCTGCGGCTGTTGCGGTAACCGTGGGCGATGTTGGCGAAAAATTCGTGGAAAAGCTAAAAGAAGAAGTAGCCAACTTAACGATTGGAAACGGCCTCGATGAAGGCACCTTCTTAGGCCCGGTCATCCGCGAATCACATAAACAAAAAACGGAAGAGTACATCGAGATTGGCAAGCAGGAAGGTGCGGAACTCGCTTATGACGGGCGCGATAGAACTGTGAATTTAGAAGAAGGCTATTTCTTAGGACCGGTTGTGTTCGACCATGTGACAACGGATATGACGATCTGGAAAGAAGAAATTTTCGCGCCGGTTCTTTCAGTTGTGCGCGTAGATACATTAGATGAAGCTATCGAACTTACCAATCAATCTGAATTTGCGAATGGCGCCTGCATCTACACAGACAGCGGCAGCAGTGTCCGCCAGTTCCGCCAGCAGATCGATGCCGGCATGCTCGGTGTGAACCTGGGAGTGCCAGCCCCGATGGCTTTCTTCCCGTTCTCCGGTTGGAAGAACTCCTTCTACGGCGACCTGCACGCAAACGGAACAGACGGCGTTGAATTCTATACGCGCAAGAAAATGCTCACCTCTCGTTGGTAAAAACAAGGAAAAAATACATCCGCCCAATTTTACGTTAGAAATCATCAGTAAAAAGATTGACGATACTAAAGACAAACTATTATAGTTGAAATATAATCCAATAGCATGAATGTTGTGCAAAGAAATAATATGCTGACTTTAAGGCAAAAAACAGGAAGCAGATACATTCTTTGCACTTCTTTTTCTCTTTTATGTAATCGATTGCAACCACAACCACAGAATTTGCTTTTTTTTAAATTTTGCTAGGAGGTTTTACTTTGAGTCATTTATTAAAAAAACCGCTGCTGGAAAAAGAGGCAGACGGTGTAACGCTCGTACATGAAGTGACGAAGGAAAATTCGGAACTTGAATATGTAAGCTTTAAAATGATTGACCTTGCATCCGGAGCAACGATCAATGAACAACTGACTCAATTAGAATGCTGCATCGTTGCAGTAACGGGAAAAATCACGGTATCAGATGGATCGGAAACCTTTGAACATATCGGTACCAGAGAATCGGTCTTCGAAAAAAAACCAACAGACAGCGTCTATGTCTCTAACGACCGTGAGTTTACGGTGAAGGGAGAAACAAATGCACGGGTAGCTTTATGTTATTCCCCATCAAAAGACCAGCGGCCAACAAAGCTTATCTCTGCAACTGACATCAATGTGGAGCACAGAGGGCAGGGTACCAATAAGCGCATGGTACACAATATCCTCCCTGATTTTGACCCGTCCGCAAACAGCCTCTTAGTGGTGGAAGTATACACACCAAGCGGCAACTGGTCCAGTTACCCGCCGCATAAGCACGACCAGGACAATCTACCGGAAGAATCCATGCTTGAAGAAACGTACTATCATGAGCAGGACCCGGGCCAGGGCTTTGTGTTTCAACGCGTCTATACCGATGACCGCTCTCTGGACGAAACCATGACAGTAGAACATGGCGATATGGTAGTGGTGCCAAAAGGCTATCACCCCGTGGGCGTACCGGCCGGGTATACGGCTTATTATTTGAACGTAATGGCAGGGCCGGAGCGGGTCTGGAAGTTTCAAAACGACCCGGACCATGAATGGGTACTTAATGCTGAGAGCTGATAGTTTGTCAGGTTAAGCGCTTAATTAAAATTTGCAAAGTTTAAAGGAGTTGTTTAGGTCCTATGACGATTTCATTTCAGGAAGGAAAAGAATTTGACTTGATTGCTATCGGCCGTGCCTGCATTGATTTAAATGCCGTTGAATACAACCGCCCGATGGAAGAAACGATGACCTTTCAAAAATACGTCGGCGGCTCGCCTGCGAACATAGCCATTGGAAGTTCGAAGCTTGGCCTAAAAGCAGGATTCATCGGGAAAGTTCCTGACGACCAACACGGACGCTTCATTGAGCAGTACATGAGCGATGTGGGCATCGACACTTCCAACATGGTCACAGACACAGAAGGCCGCAAAGTAGGCCTTACCTTTACTGAGATTAAAAGTCCGGAAGAGTGCAGTATTTTAATGTATCGTGAAAACGTGGCCGACCTCTATCTTGAACCAAATGAAGTAAGCGAAGAATATATCACGCGTACGAGAGTATTGCTCGTCTCGGGCACAGCCCTTGCGCAAAGCCCTTCCCGCGAAGCGGTTTTGGAAGCGGTTAAATTGGCGAAAAAGAACGAAGTGAAAGTGGTATTTGAACTCGACTACCGCCCGTATACGTGGCAGTCCCAACAAGAAACTGCCGTCTATTATACGCTCATTGCCGAGCAGGCGGATGTAGTCGTTGGCACCCGTGATGAATTTGATGTGATGGAAAACCTAGAAACTGAAGGCAACAACGAAGATACGGTGGAGAAACTGTTTAAGCATGAACCGGAACTTGTCGTCATCAAACACGGGGCCGACGGTTCGTACGCCTACACCCGCACTGGCGAAACCTTCCGCGGCAGGGCATACAAAACAAAAGTGTTGAAAACGTTCGGTGCCGGGGATTCATTTGCTTCTGCCTTTCTTTACGCGCTGTTAAATGGAAAGGATATTGAAACAGCACTTAAATTTGGAAGCGCTTCGGCCTCCATTGTGGTAAGCAAGCACAGCTCATCTGACGCGATGCCGTCTCTTGCAGAGATTGAAGCCTTGATTACTGAAAATGTCACAATCTAAGGAAGTGTATAAAATGGAAAAATACCGATTAACGACCTCACAAGCCCTCGTGAAATTTTTAAATCAGCAATACGTATACATTGATGGCGAAGAAAAACCGTTCGTGGAAGGTGTTTTTAATATTTTCGGCCACGGCAACGTGCTCGGCATCGGGCAAGCGCTCGAACAAGATGCCGGTCACTTGGAAGTCATCCAGGGAAAAAATGAACAAGGAATGGCCCACACTGCCATCGCTTACAGCAAACAGATGAACCGCCAGAAAGTGTATGCTGTCACGACTTCTAGCGGACCGGGTTCAGCTAATTTAGTGACAGCGGCGGCGACCGCGCTTGCAAACCAGCTTCCGGTGTTGTTGCTTCCATCAGACACCTATGCAACAAGACAGGCCGATCCGGTGTTGCAGCAGATTGAACAAGAATACAGCACTTCGGTCACCACTAATGACGCCTTGCAGCCGGTTTCCCGCTATTGGGACCGGGTGACAAGGCCGGAACAGCTGATGAGTGCATTGATTCGGGCGTTTGAAGTGATGACTGACCCAGAAAAGGCGGGACCGGCCACGATTTGTATATCCCAGGACGTGCTTGGTGAAGCATTCGACTTTGAAGCTGAATTCTTTCAAAAGCGTGTTCACTATATGGATCCAAAACTGCCAACTCAACGTGCTCTTCACGAGGCAGCATCGCTTATTAAAACAAGCAAAAAGCCGCTGATCGTTGCAGGCGGCGGTGTGAAATACGCAGACGCACGGGAAGCGCTCATGCAGTTTTCGGAAAGTTTAAACATTCCCATCACGGAAACGCAGGCTGGCAAATCAGCGGTGGAACATACCTTTAAAAACAACCTTGGAGGTCTGGGCATTACCGGTACTCAAGCTGCTAACAAAGCTGCTGCAGAAGCCGATCTTATTATCGGTATCGGCACGAGGTACACCGATTTTGCCACCTCTTCGAAAACGCTGTTTAACTTTAACAATGCTAAATTTTTAAATATTAATCTCAGCCGCATGCAGGCCTACAAGTTAGATGGCTATCAAGTGGTGGCGGACGCGAAGGAAACGCTTGAACAGCTGCACCCGCTGCTTGAAGGATATGGAAGCGAGCACGGCAAGAATATTCAAGCGCTTAATGATGAATGGATGAAAGAAAGAGAGCGTCTCGGGAAGATTGAATTTTCCAGGGAAGATTTCGATCCTGAAATCAAAGGGCATTTTTCTCAGGAAACAATGAATGAATATGCTGATACGCTAGGGACGGAATTTCCGCAAACCAATGCACTACTGACGATTAACGACACCATTGATAAAGACAGTATTATCGTTTGTTCGGCGGGTTCGCTTCCTGGTGATTTGCAGCGGCTCTGGTATACGGAACAGCCGAACAGGTATCACGTTGAATACGGTTACTCCTGTATGGGCTATGAAATATCCGGCACCCTCGGAGCGAAATTGGCAGAGCCGGACAAAGAAGTATATGCCATCGTCGGAGACGGCAGCTTCTTGATGCTTCATTCTGAACTGATCACATCGATTCAGCATCAGAGAAAAATCAATATTTTGCTCTTCAATAATTCTGGCTACGGCTGCATTAACAATTTACAAATGGACCATGGCGGGGGGAGTTACCATTGTGAATTCCGCACTGCCGGCCAAAACGTATTAAATGTCGATTATGCCAAGGTCGCAGAAGGTTATGGAGCCAAGACCTACCTTGCTACAAATGAAGAAGAATTAAAGGCAGCGATCGCAGAGGCGAAGAAACAAGACACGTCGACTTTGATTGAGATGAAAGTACTGCCTAAAACAATGACCGACGGCTATGAAGGCAGTTGGTGGAACGTTGGGGTCGCCGAAGTATCGGAGCAGGAAAGCATTCAAGAAGTATACGCTGAAAAAGAAAAAATGCTTGCCTATGCGAAAAAATATTAAGCGAGGGCTGTAAACCGTGGATGCGGTGCGCGGTAGAAGAGCAAACCAGTTCTGCCGCAGCCTTTCCGTTTGCCGACAGGGTAAACTCATTGTACGGATTTATAAGGGGGGGTTGCATGAGCACCGAAATGATTAAATGGGGTATTGCGCCGATCGGCTGGCGCAATGACGATATCCCTGAGATCGGCAAGGAAAACACACTCAGCCATGTGCTGGGCGACGTCTATATTTCCGGGTTTCAAGGCACGGAAGTGGGCGGTTTCTTTCCTGAGCCGGACATTTTAAATAAAGAAGTACAGCTTCGGAATTTACAAATCGCGAGCAAATGGTTCAGCAGCTTTATTGTTGAAAACGGGATTGAGCAAACCGCTGAAGAATTCCATGAGCACTGTGCGTATTTGCAAGCTGTGCATGCTGATTGCGCGGTGGTATCCGAACAATCCTACAGCATTCAAAAAGAAGATAAAAACGTCTTCACTGAAAAGCCTGCTTTCACAGATGAAGAATGGGACCGACTTTGTTCAGGCCTTAATGAGCTGGGGGAAATTGCAGACAGTTATGGTTTGAAACTGGTTTTTCACCATCACCTTGGCACAGGCGTGCAGACGTTGGAGGAAGTGGACCGGCTGATGGACCATACCGACCCGGCTCATGTACACCTCGTGTATGATACAGGCCATATTTACGTCTCAGATCTGGATTATATGACGATGCTCAAAAAGCACATGCCGAGAATTAAACACGTTCATTTTAAAGACGTGCGCAAGGTAGTTATGAAAACGTGTGAAGATGAAAATAAATCATTCCTCGATTCATTTTTGGCCGGCATGTTTACCGTTCCGGGAGACGGGGACCTAGATTTTGTTCCTGTCTATGAGGAACTTTTAAAGCATGACTATGAAGGTTGGATAGTCGTAGAAGCTGAGCAGGACCCGGCTAAAGCCCATCCGTTGGAATACGCGCTGATGGCGCGCGACTACATTGACACCAAACTACTAATACAATCGCAAACTTAAATGCTATTCTTGGTCGGCTTTTCGCTCAGTTGCCGACCCTGCGTATAAGCCTAAGAAGATGACTGAATTGCAGACGAGATTAATATAAAAATGAAGGAGGCATGTGATGAAACTGTGTCATAATCAAGCAACCACCTTGGAAAATTCGAATCTTGAAAAAGACTTGGAACTTTGTGAAAAGTACGGCTACGACTATATAGAGATCCGGACGGAGGACAAACTCCCGGAATATCTCAAGAGTCATTCATTGAAAGACTTGCAAGCTTTTTTTGCAAATAGCAGCGTCAAGCCATTAGCTATGAACGCGCTCGTCTTTTTCAACAACCGAAATGAAGAAGACCGCCAGGCACTCCTTGACGAATTCAAACAAACGCTTGAAGCAGCGGATGCCATTGGGGCGTCTTACATTGTCGCCGTTCCGCTCGTGACAGAAGCCAAGATCTTAAAGGAAGATATAAAAACGAGCAGTGTAGACATGCTGACTGAACTCTCCGACCTGGCTCGTCCGTATGGCATTAAAGTAGCGCTTGAATTCGTCGGCCATCCGCAGTGCACGATCAATACGTTCGGACAGGCCAATGAGATTGTGGAAGCGGTAAACCGAGACAATGTTGGTCTCGTGCTCGACTGCTTTCACTTTCACGCGATGGGGTCAAAAATGGAAGATTTACAGAAAGCAGACGGTTCGAAAATTTTCATCGTCCATATTGATGACACCGATGATTTCCCGGTCGGCTTTTTAACAGACGAAGATCGCGTCTGGCCGGGGCACGGCGCAATTGATTTAGACGGCATTCTCTCCACCGTGTTCGAAAAAGGTTATGACGGCGCCATCTCCGTTGAATTGTTCCGCCCGGAATATTACAAAATGGACCCGGATGACGTAATAAAAAAAGCAAAAGAAACGACCGAAGAAGTATTGGAAAAAGTGGGAGCTGACGCCCGCGCGTAAAAACAGCACCACAAACCACTCAAATCTGGAGTTCTCCATTCCCTGCATTGAGTGGTTTTTAATTGGGGGAGATTATTAACAAAGTACAGAGCAGGCCGGAAGGTTATAATAGTCCTTTAATAAACTGGCCTTCGCCCATGACGGAACTCCAGTCCGCTGCTGTTATTTTCTATAACATTTATCATTACGTCCCCCGGCGCGATTCCGCAGTCCGCTTCCAGCCGTTCCACAATATAGCATTAGAGCAAGCTGTCCTCGATTTAGTGACAAATGTAGATCATTTGTATAGATACGGGCACGGCAACGGTCTATGTGGCGGAATATTTGAAAGAAAAAACAAATATATGAGCAAAGGGTGAAGGCACATGGCACTTGTATCGATGACAGAGATGTTGAAAACGGCCAAAGCAGAAGGATATGCTGTCGGACAGTACAACATTAACAATCTCGAATTCATTCCGGCATTCCTGCGGGCGGCCGAAGAAGAAGAAGCGCCGATTATCATTGCCGCTTCGGACCGTCTGGTTGATTTTTTGGGAGGGTTTAAAAACATTGCCGGCATGGTAAAAACGCTGCATGAAGAAGTTGAGACCACCGTTCCGGTAGTGCTTCATTTGGATCACGGCCAGAGCGTGGAGCGCTGCAGGCAGGCTGTGGAAGCTGGTTTTACTTCCGTCATGATTGATGGATCGCACCATCCGATTGAAGAAAACATTGCGATGACCAAAAAAGTGGTGGCTTTTGCCCACGCGGCGGGCTGTTCAGTTGAAGCGGAAGTAGGCACAGTCGGCGGTCAGGAAGACGGCATGGTTGGCGGGGTTACATATGCCGATGTCAATGAATGTGAGATGTTAGTCAAAGAGACGAACGTCGATGCATTGGCGGCCGCCCTTGGTTCTGTGCACGGTCCTTATCAGGGAGAGCCGAAACTCGGCTTTAAAGAAATGGAAGAAATCGCAGAACGTACCCAGATTCCACTTGTGCTACACGGCGGTACCGGCATTCCGGAATATCAAATTCAACGAGCCATTAAACTGGGACATGCGAAAATTAACGTAAATACAGAAAGTATACAGGCTTGGACGAACTCGGTCCGGGACGTTTTAGCCAATGATGAATCCGTTTACGAACCACGCTTGATTTTAAAACCGGCGATCGAAGCAGTCGTGCAAACCGTGAAAGAAAAAGAACGGGAATTCGGAACGAGCGGGAAAGCAAAAGGCGCGGTAAACAGCTGAAGGAACGCATCGGTGCAGAAGTAGTGCGCGCTTTTGATTTAAGCGCGCCGCTCCTTTTTAACCACCATAAAATTGAACGGCATTTACCTGGAGCTGGTGAGAGGCATCAGCTAGTGCCACGCCTTTGACTTCCGCTATTTTCTCAATTAATGGGATAAGCAAAAGAGGCGTGGTTTCTTTATTGGAAAAGGGCCCATTAAACGGCCACGGCCCGTCCGTTTCTACTAACAGCTGTTTCATGGGAACTTGAGCCGCTAAGCGCTGGTCACGTTCACGGTAGCAGGCTTCAGGCGTCACAGAGACCATATAGCCGGCAGCTGTGATTTTTTCCAGAGCTGGACGCGGCGCTTTCAGCCAATGAAAATGGGCGGGGGTGTTCGGAGCGTATGTTTGTAAACTGTCATAGACGAGCTCGGCTTTGTTGTGGACCGCATGGAGAGCTACCGGCAGCTGTTCCTGTTCAGCTGTCGTAAGAAATTCAGCCAACCGTTCCTGGTAGCTTTCGAGCGGTTGGGGGAGATTCGCTGCTTCATAATGCGGCAGGCCGATCTCGCCGATGCAGGAAAGCAAAGCACGTTCAGCGCGGACCAACCGCCGCCATTCATCAACCTCGCTTCTTGTCGGCATTTGCTGCTCGGGATGGAAGCCGATAGCCACGTAAATAAAGTCTGGATAGTTCGTTTTAAGTTCAAGCGTGCGGTAGGACGAAGCGAGATCATCGCTGACTGCCACCACACCTTGAATCCCGGCCGCCTGCCAGGCTGGGATTCGCGTGTCTAAATCATTATAACGGTGAAGATGTAGGTGAGCATCAATCATACGTTGGATCGCTCCTTTACTCAGCGTATGTCTTGACTGTACCATACCTTTGAAGCGCTCCCAAGGAAGTGTGCTATGCTTGCACTAAGCCTATTGATCGAAAACAGGACAGAGCTTTTGCTAGCGGATGTCTATTCCGTTATTTTGCTAAAATCAAGCTTTTTCAAAACTAGCAGAATCAGTGTCCGTTACGTGCAATAAAGCCAGCCACAAAAAATGTGGCTGGCTTTTTTAGGCCCGTTCTGTTGCGAAGAACTGCGGCAAATGCTCTTTATGTGCTTCTAACATTTCATCAAGCAGTGGTTTGGCTACCGTATCAGATGGAACGAGCGGATTAATAGTCATGGCGCTCAGTGCTGTGTGATAGTCCCCGGTTACGGCTGCTTCGCAGGCCACGCGTTCGAATGATTTGATTTGTTGGACAAGTCCTTGTACAGCCACGGGTAATTCGCCGACAGCCAGCGGTTTAGGGCCGTCTTTTGTAATAACACAGTTTGCTTCAATAGCCGAATCATACGGAAGGGAAGCGATGGCTCCAGCATTTAACGTATTCACAGGCTGGATATCTCCTTGATCCGTATAAATCGAATGGATGAGGTTACAGGCCGCTTCACTGTAGTAAGCACCGCCGCGTTCTTCTAGTTGCTGTGGTTTATGATCAAGCGCTTCATCTTCATACAGTTCAAATAATTCTTTTTCTACTTGTTGCACGACTTGGGCACGAGTACCTTTTTCAGAAGCAGCTTGTTGTTCTTCGGCGAGCATGTCGCTTGTTTTGTAATAATAGCGGTGGTACGGACAAGGTATAACGCCTAGGCCTTGAATAAAGTCTGGCTCCCAGCCTAATGCTGTTATGTTTATCATCGATTGCTGATTGTCAGGATCACAAATGGCGGCGAGGGCTTGATCTTTAATACTTGTACCATCTAAAAAGACATCCAGACCGTAGACCATATGATTTAAACCGGCAAATTGTACGTCTAATCGCTCTGCGTTGACCCCCAAGCTTTCAGCTACGCCCATTTTCATGCCGAGCGGTACGTTGCAAAGGCCAATTATTTTCCGGTGGGAAGTGTAACGGAGAACGGCTTCTGTCACCATGCCGGCAGGGTTGGTGAAGTTAATCAACCATGCCTTTGGACAACGTTCTTCCATTTCACGCACAATGTCCAGAATCACAGGGATGGTGCGCATGCCTTTGAATAATCCGCCTGGCCCATTGGTTTCCTGGCCAATCACACCATATTTTAAAGGAATGCTTTCATCTTTCGCCCGGGCGTCTAATAGACCGACCCGAAATTGGGTGGTGACAAAATCGGCGTCTTGAAGCGCTTCTTTCCGGTCCAAGGTTAAATAGATTTCCATATCAATTCCTGCAGTTTGAACCATTCGTTTTGCTAGTCGACCGACAGTTTCTAATTTCTCTTTTCCTTCTTCTACATCTACCAGCCATAATTCTTTTATTGGAAGGGTGTGATGGCGTGCAATCAATCCTTCAACTAATTCTGGTGTGTAACTGGACCCTCCGCCTATGGTAGCTACTTTAAGCGAGTGACTCATATTCCTACCTCCTTACTTTCTTTTAATTCCTATTACTTTACCAAGAAAGCGCTATCATTTACAGCTAATTTATTTCCTCTCCTCTCCGGAAATAATATATTTACATGTTAGCTTCTTATTAGTTTAAAGAATGATAGGATAGGCTTAACTGGGAAGGCATAAAGCATAGTCGCAAAAGTTATGGAGCAGTAGCGGGCAAACCTGAGCTGGTTAAAGCTTCATAAAATGCTTGCGCATCAATTTTGTGTCTTGTACTGTATATAACTAACTCTGACTGTTTACCCATTTAAGGGAGGCACCAACAGATTACTAAAAGGTGGAAAAATGAACGGATACAAGTAGTGCATGAAATAAAGGAGCGCTTCAGCAGGGAAGGAGGGAAGACGATGGAACCACGGTTAATTGCTTTATTGCGGGAACTAATGGCATCAGAAACACCTTTGACCAGTACGTACTTGGCCAATTTAAATCAAGTGACCTCACGAACTACGCGCGAAGATATTAAAAATTTGAATGCCCACTTAGAAGAGCACGGGGCTTTAATTAAATCGCAGCGAGGAAAAGGTTACATTTTTGAAATTGAAAACGAGCACTTATTTCGGGCATTTGTAGAAGAAGTGATGGAGGAAAGCAGTAGAAATCAACTTAATAATCCTGCCCTCCCGGAAGAACGTGTTCACTATTTGGTCAAGCGCTTGCTACTTTCAAACGATTATGTGAAGCTAGATGATATGGCAGATGAAATGTTGATCAGTAAATCAACCATTCAAAACGATATACGTGCCGTAAAAGATATTCTAGACGCTTATGATATTAAATTGGAAAAACGGCCGAACTATGGCTTAAAAGCTATTGGCAGCGAAGTGAAATTACGTTTTTGCATGTCAGAATATATTTTTAATCGCAGTGAAAAAAGCGGAGAAGAGCTTTTCCATAAACAGCTGCCATCATTTATTTCTGAAGATTTGCATGACGTGTGGACGATTATCCTTGAACAAATTAAGGATCATCACATTACGCTCTCTGATATTGCTATTAATAATTTGTTTATTCATATCGCTATCACGTATGAACGAGTCCAGTCCGGGCATTATATCTCGTTATACCCAAAAGAGTTTGATGAAATTGTCGAGCAGAAAGAGTACCAAGTAGCTAAACAGATCATTGAAAATGTAGAAGATAAGCTAGAAATGACGTTTCCCGATGTGGAAGTTGCCTACATCGCCATTCACTTATTAGGCACAAAAATGCTGTCGCAAACGAACCTCTCCCATGAAGGGGTCGAACACGTATTGGACGAAAGCGTCTATCATATGACGCTTTCTATTCTAGAAACGATAGAGAATAAGTTACATCTTGGTATTAAACAAGACCAGGAACTCATTGTCGGTCTAGGCCTGCATTTGAAGCCAGCTGTTAATCGTTACCACTACGGTATGAACATTCGCAATCCAATGCTTGATGACATTAAGAAAAATTACCCGGTGGCCTTTGAAGCGGCGATTATCGCCGGCATCGTACTTGAAGACATTGCCGGTGTTATGATCGAAGAAAGCGAAATTGGCTATATAGCCCTTCATATCGGGGCAGCGATGGAACGAAAAAAGCTGCAGAAAGGGCCGCAGCGTTGCATGGTCATTTGCGCATCGGGTGCCGGAAGTGCCCAGCTTATTTATTATAAACTAAAAGCCCAGTTTGGCTCGAAGCTTGATGTCGTAGGAACAACCGAATATTATAAGCTCGCGCAAATGAGCTTTGAGGATCTCGATTTTGTTGTCAGTACCATTTCGTTACCTGATGAGCTGCCAATCCCCGTGATTGAAGTGAATACGATTTTAGGGGAAGGAGACTTGCAAAAGGTAGAAGACTACGTTCAAGAGAGTAAGGAAAGTATTTTCGAGTTCATAAAAGAAGAATTGGTGTTTTTGAACCAATCCTTTCAATCGAAAGAGGAAGTTTTAACCTTTATGAACGACAAACTGCTACACTTAGGTTATGTCGATGAAACGTATTTAGAAAAAGTGTATGAACGGGAAGCAGTCGCTCCTACAAGTTTTGGGAATCTAGTCGCTATTCCGCATCCCATCAGCCCCCATACTTCAGAAACACACCTTGTGATTTGCACACTGCAAAAGCCTATTATGTGGGAAGATAAGCGCGTACAGTTTGTTTGTTTCTTGAATGTGGAGAAAAACAGCAGTGCAGATTTGCAAATTCTATATAAAGTACTAGGAAGTATTGTCGATGATCTGGAGAGGGTGCAGCAATTGCTTAAGTGTAAAACGTATGAAGATGTATTGCGGCTGCTCGTGCGATAAAGGATACCTTTTGACCTTAAAAACAAGCTGTGGTTGTAGAGCATATCAGCCTATGATCTCGGCTTGTTTTTGTATGTAGAGAAGGGTACATAATCATCGTGACGTAAAACTACCAACCATAGCTCTTTCTTATCCCCTCTTTATTCAAGCACATGCTATATTCAAGCATTCGCGCCAAATGAAGAAGGGGGGACACAATCTATTTCCACTTCGAAGCGGAAAAAGTATGCGTTTTCATGAAAGCGGTTTTACCATACACTAAATTTACACAAACGAAGCCAAACTTTGGGAGGAAATAAAATGACTAAAATTTTACTAGCGTGTTCTGCGGGAATGTCTACAAGTCTACTTGTTACAAATATGCAGGAGGAAGCAAAAGCAAGAGGGTTGGATGCTGAGATCTGGGCTGTTGCTCAAGATAAAGCAGAATCCGATATGGAAAAAGCGGATGTCCTGTTAATTGGGCCGCAAATGAGGTTTATGAAACGAAAGTATGAAAAAGTAGCAAAAGACGTCGGTATTCCGCTGGACGTGATTGATGCCCAAGCGTATGGAAGAGTGGATGGTAAAGCGGTCATCGACCATGCCCTTAACTTAATTGAGTCGAAGTAATTGTTATAAAAGAGAAAAAGCCCCATCTATTAAGGGGCTTCTATCATTTTTATGAAATTGGGGGAGGGTACGCATGAATAATAGTAAATTTATGGATCTATTAGAACGGATCCTCATGCCTATCGCGGAAAAATTAAATAATAACCGCTATTTAACGGCATTAAGAGATGGATTTTTAGTCGCACTTCCACTTATTATTTTCGGTTCTATTTTCGTAGTTATTGCGAATTTTCCGTTCTTAGATCAGATGATTAGTGAAGAAGCATTTGCTGCCTACCAGGAAGCCTTGGGCCCTGCATCCGATGCGACTCTTACGATAATGGGAGCCTTTGTTATCGTGGGGATAGGGTATAAATTTATAGCGAATCAAGGCGGAGAAGGAATTTATGGTGGAGTTGTGGCCCTGGCTGCCTTTCTTATTTTAACGCCACAAGTGGTTGAGGATGTTGAAGGTGGAATTCCAATCTCAGCACTAGGGGCAGAAGGTCTATTCGTTGGAATTATTACAGCTTTTCTAGCATCAACACTTTATCAATATTTTGTAAATAAAGATTTAACCATCAAGATGCCTGCGGGTGTCCCGGATGCGGTGAGCCGCTCATTTAGCGCTCTTTTCCCAGTATCCCTGACACTTACTCTGTTTTTAGTCATCCGTATTATTTTTGAATTTACCCCTTTTGAAACAGTTCAGAACTTTATTTATACGGTTTTGCAGGAACCGTTAACAGCTCTTGGTGGCGGACTGCCGGCTACTATTATCGCTGTATTAATGATTCAGCTTTTCTGGTTCTTCGGTCTGCATGGGCAAATTATTGTCAATTCAGTACTCGACCCAATTTGGTATACGTTAAATAACCAGAACTTAGAGGCCTTTCAAGCAGGCACAGAACTACCTAATATTGTAACCAAACAATTTATTGATACGTTTATTGTAGGTATTGGTGGTTCAGGGATGACGCTTGCCGTCATTATCGGGATTTTCCTAATCGGACGCAGCCGTCAGTTAAAACAAGTTGGTCGTGTTGGTGCTCCAGCCGGTATCTTTAATGTAAACGAACCCATTATTTTTGGGTTGCCGATTATCTTAAATCCACTCGTTATTGTGCCGTGGTTATTAGCGCCCGTAGTGGTAGCTGTAGTCACTTATTATGCGATGTTCTTTGGACTGGTGCCAAGGCCGGCTGGAATTATTGTACCGTGGACGACCCCACCATTGCTCAGTGGCTTTTTAGCAACCGGTAATGCGTGGCAAGGTGCCGTCATGCAAGTGGTGAGTATGGTAATCGTCTTTATGATCTGGTGGCCGTTCCTAAAGGTTATGGATAAGCAGTACTACGAACAAGAAAAAGAAGAAGATAATAGCTCTTCAGCAAGCAGTAATGGTACGGAAAGTTAAAAGACTCCCTCATTTTAGAGTCTGCTAACTTTCATGAAGGGTGACAATGTTCATCTGCGTTGCGGGGCGGGCTGCAGTTCTGCCTGCCCACTCTGCGGCGACGGATGCAGGTAGCCACAACCCATCCATTCATGAGCTGAACGTAAACTTACATTTTGGACCCCAGGAGAGGATCGGTTTTCATGGAAAAAATAACAGAAATCGCTTTTCAAATTATACTTTATGCAGGCAACGGTAAATCGAATGCAATGGAAGCCATACAAGAAGCAAAAGAAGGGAATTTTGAAGCTGCAGATGATTTGATTGTGCAGGCGGGAGAAGAATTAAGTAAATCGCACCACTATCAAACGGAGCTTCTGCAGCAAGAAGCAAGCGGAGAGGAGTCCCCGGTGAATGTGATGCTTATCCATTCGCAGGACCACCTTATGACCTCAATGACAGTCCGTGATCTGGCAATCGAAATTATCGAAATTTATCGGAACAAGTAAGAGAGAGGAGACTAACGAATGGTTACAGAATATACGTTTCCTGAATATTTTTGGTGGGGAGCAGCTACTTCGGCTACTCAAATCGAAGGCGCAGCTGACAAAGACGGGAAAGGAAAGAACATTTGGGACAAATGGTTCGAAGAGCAGCCTGAACGTTTTTTCGACCAAGTAGGTCCTGGGCAGACGTCTGATTTCTATCATTTGTATAAAGAAGATATTGAGCGCATGAAAGATATTAATTTTAATAGTTTTCGTCTATCGATCTCCTGGTCCCGCTTAATTCCGGATGGAGATGGTGAGGTGAACAGCGAAGCGGTGGAGTTTTACAATAACGTCTTAGATGAGATGATCGCACAGGGTGTTGAGCCATTTGTCTGTCTTTATCATTTTGACATGCCGCTTTCGATGCAGGAAATTGGGGGCTGGGAAAATCGGAAGGTTGCGGAAGCATTCGCCCGCTATGCTGAAATATGCTTTGAAACGTTTGGCGACCGGGTGAAAAAATGGTTCACTCACAATGAACCGATCGTTCCAGTTGAAGGCGGTTACCTTTACAATTTCCATTACCCCAATGTTGTCCACTTTCAACGAGCTGTGCAAGTCGCGTATCATACGATGATTTCTCACGCCTTAGCAGTGAAAAACTTTCGCAGAGTGGCAAACGGAGCAGATGGGGAAATAGGCATTATATTAAACTTGACCCCATCTTATCCGCGCAGTAATCATCCAGCTGACTTGAAAGCATCGCGAATTGCCGACCTTTTCTTCAATCGCAGCTTTTTGGACCCGTCTGTCTTGGGCGAATATCCGCAAGAGTTGATTGATTTGCTCGGGGAGTATGAAGCACTTCCGCAGGTCGAATCTGGAGATGCAGATTTATTAAAAGAGAACACGGTGGATTTGTTAGGGGTTAATTATTATCAGCCACGGCGGGTAAAGGCTAAAGAAAATCTGCCGAACCCAAACAGTCCAATGATGCCTGAATGGTTCTTTGATCATTATGAAATGCCGGGGCGGAAAATGAATCCGTACCGTGGCTGGGAGATTTATGAAAAAGGTGTTTATGACATCATGATGAATCTAAAAGAGAACTATGGTAATATTCCATCCTTCATTTCCGAAAACGGGATGGGCGTGCAGAATGAAGAACGCTTTCTTGAAAATGGCGAAATTCAAGACGATTACCGAATCGATTTTATTAAAGAGCACCTTAAATGGCTGCATCAAGCGATAGAAGAAGGGGCTAATGCAAAAGGCTACCACTTATGGTCGTTTATGGACAACTGGTCCTGGATGAATGCCTATAAAAATCGCTACGGCTACTTTTCGGTCAATCTTGAAACAATGGAACGTACACCGAAAAAGAGTGCGCATTGGATACGAGAAGTAGCAAAGCAAAATGGTTTTTCAGAGTAACTATTCATTATGCGTTAAAAGAAAGAGAAGATAAATTTGGAGATGTCCT
The DNA here is from genome assembly GCF_000377705.1 of Salsuginibacillus kocurii DSM 18087. Classification (GTDB taxonomy): domain Bacteria; phylum Bacillota; class Bacilli; order Bacillales; family Marinococcaceae; genus Salsuginibacillus; species Salsuginibacillus kocurii. The sequence goes on from NZ_KB898629.1 coordinate 40,386, forward strand.
TTAGTAGGACATCTCCTTTTTGCATAGAATGGCAGCAAAGGAGGGGAAAGCTGTGACAGATGAATACTTGCGTTGGTCAGAAGTGCCTTACGCTGGTGAAAAGGAGCCGCCAACGAATCCAGTTACGCTCGATGCTGGCTCCTGGCCGCTTTTCTTTTTAAAAAGGGGAAGTGACGGCTCGCTTCTGAAGCCGGATGGGGAAAAGCTGCAACTTCCTATCGTGACACCGGACCGCGTTGACTTTCTAGCAGAGCTGGAGGTTGTGCAGCATTCCTTGAAACATTTACGTTCGAATCAAGAAGAGATTGCGAAATATTATGGGACCGGAGTGCCAACAAAGCAGTGGACCCCGGTGATTGACCGGCTCATTGATACGTACGGCAGGTCTCCTGTAGAAGCAGCGCGCATTCTGGCGGTAGTGCAGGCAGCCATTCAAGATACAATGGTTGTGGTCTGGGATATTAAGTATAAATATGATGTAGCCCGGCCTAACCAATATGACCGGAATATGGAAACGGTGATCTGTACGCCCCGCTTTCCAGCTTATCCTTCCGGCCACGCGACGATGTCTGGCTGCAGTGAAGTTGTGCTAAGCTACTTTTTTCCTCCGGAAGCAGAAAAATTGTATCAAATTGCAGAAGATAATGCGGTAAGTCGTTTGTTCGGTGGTGTACATTTTCCGGTTGATAATGACGAAGGGCTTCGCTTAGGGCGTTATATAGGAAGCTTGGTGGTAGAGGAACTGGAAATTCAAAACGAGTACCGTTCTGTACCAATAGACGTGGCTCCGAGGGAGTACCGGGACGCTGACCTATTTCCATATTACTATCGTCAATTTATTCCTTTTGCTTTCCCCAGAGATTGTACCTCGCTGGTTCGTGACCAGAAACGGCGGAAGCAGGATGTATCGGCTTCTAAGCCAAAATTGTATTTGTAACTAAAGGTGAAGATGGTTATAACGTACAAACTAGAAGACATTAGATCAGGAGGGCACGGCTAGGGCGAATGGTCGCAAAAGCTGCAACAGAGGAAGAGGGTCAAAAAAACAGGAGCTGCCTTTTAAGACGGCTCCTGCGTGTATATTAAAGGGATTTACTACCTCTACATACCGAATTCTGCTTTTATGGATTAAACAAATCAGAGACAAGCTCAAATGATTTGAGCCGGGCATTGTGGTCATAAATCTGGGCAGTGATCATCATTTCATCAACCTGCGTCTCGTCCAAGAAGACCTGAAGCTGTTCTCTTACTGTTTCTTTGCTGCCAAATATGGAAGAACTAAGTTGTTGATCGAGCGCGATTTTTTCTCGCTCTGTCATGAGCTCATCAATGTTTTCAATCGGTGGTTGCAACGGTTCTTCGGTGTTACGGATCAAGTTCAAGAATTGTTTTTTGAGCGTGGAGCCTAACCAGTTTGCTTCTTCATCTGTTTCTGCTGCAACCACATTTAAACCTACCATAGCGTATGGTTCATCTAAGACCTCTGAAGGCACAAATGAGCGGTGGTATAAATCAAGCGCAGGGATCGTATTGTTCGGTGAAAAGTGACTGGCAAAAGCAAACGGCAGGCCGAGCTGGCCGGCAAGCTGGGCGCTGAAGCCGCTTGAGCCAAGCAGCCAGATTGGCACGTCTAAGCCCTGGCCTGGAATGGCGCGAATCGGCGCGGCATGTGGAGAATCGGCCGGCTCAAAGTACGCACGCAATTCATTTAATTGTTGCGGGAAGTCGTCCCCTCCGCTCATATTGTTGCGCCGCAGTGCCTGCATCGTACGTTGGTCGGTACCGGGTGCGCGGCCAAGGCCAAGGTCAATCCGACCCGGGTGAAGGGATTCAAGCGTGCCGAACTGCTCTGCGATAACAAGCGGGGCATGGTTAGGCAGCATAATGCCGCCTGAACCAACGCGAATATGGTTCGTATGTGAAGCGACATGGCCAATCAGTACAGAAGTAGCTGAGCTTCCAATGAAAGGCATGTTGTGATGCTCAGCCATCCAATAACGGGTATAGCCTAAATTTTCCGCGTGTTGTGCTAAGTCAACGGTATGTTGAAATGACTCTGTTGCACTACTTCCTTCTAGAATCGGTGAAAGATCCAGGAGGGAGTAATTAATATCTGTAAGCTGTTTATCGCTCATGTTCTCAACTTCTTTCTATAATTAGGATTCGAGATAGCTCGTATACATATTAGATTGTATCAATCCTGTTTCGAGAACCATAATAACTTGCTTATAGTCTGCCTGAACGAGATATGAGACAACTGCTTTTACTAGTACTATGTACTATTGGACGGAATCATCATCGAAACTTTCCGTGTGCTTCTTTTTATCGTTAATGCCAAGTTCTTTTTTGATTATAGCAAGCTCTTCTATAATAAATTTTGTGTTGAGCCAAGCGGCAATGGAACCAATAATAGCAAGCCCCAAAATAATAAGAAGTACTATTTCAAACATTCGAGTCCCTCCCTATGTACGTTTTAACTTAGTGATTGCAGATTTTCCCCCTTTTCTCATAGAGGCAAAGCCAAACAAATGTATAAAGATGGAATTTGTGTACATAGTAAAAGAGAAACCGATTATAGGAGGGTGATTGCATGGCACGAGTAGGTGTAGAAGAGTCGCTTACCGATGTACGTCAAGGTTTGATGGAAATGGGAATGGACGTGAAAACCTTAAAGGAAAATAACGATGCCGAAGATTGTGATTGCTGTGTGGTGTCAGGCCAGGATGAAAATATGATGAACATGCAGGGAACCAATTTCCAAGGTTCTGTCGTAAACGCGGATGGTGCTACTGCGGAAGAGGTCTGCCAAGAAGTAAACACTCGTTTAACGGAAGGCCAGTAACTAGCAAAGAGTTGCACTGAATACGTGGGCCACACATATGAAAACCAGCCGTGGGAGCGATCGCGGCTGGTTTTTTGGTTTGAACGCAAATAAGAGTAGCCCGAAACGGACTTCTGTTCGTCTGTTCAGCTTATCATTGGTTTAGCAGAACGTAACGAACTTTTGTTCCGCTTCTCGTCTTCCCGCATCTCTCTTATACCCTGATTGGCCCAGTTAATGATTTCTTCACTAAAGCAAATCATCGCCGCTGAATGATTGCTGTTTCCGATAGACGGAAGGAGTCATTCCGGCGCTACGCTTAAATATCTTTGTAAAATAGCTTTGGTCGTGAAAAGAAAGCATTGCGGCGATTTCAGGAATGGAATGTTCGGTTAGATGGAGAAGCTTTTTTGCTTCCTCTATTTTTTCTTGGTGAACATACTCAATGAGCGTCTGGCCGACTTCTAGCTTAAAAGTAGTGGATAAATAACTGGGGTGAAGATTGGCGACTTCAGCCAGCTTCTCTAACGTGAGCTCCTCGTACAAATGCTGATAAATGTAAGTTAGGCATTGATTTATACTACGGGAAAACTTCTTCTGCTTCACCACGCGTACCCTGCCCGCGAATTCTCCAATAGCTTCAGCTAACACCTTATTCGTATCGTTTACGTTATAGGTGTCTTCAATATGCTGAATATACAAATCACTAATGGAGTAGGCCAATTCATAGTGAAGGCCGCCCTTCATCGCAGCTCGGCATGCTAAAGTGATTCCACTAATAGCTAAGTTTTTTTGACTGCGGACGTAACTATTACGGGCAAGCACACCCAGATCTCCTTCAGGAGGCGGGGCTAATATTTGCTCCATCGCCGCTTCTTTCCTTCCTTCTTTTACAAGCTGCAATAGGATCTGCTCATGAAGCGGATCAGCGTGAAAATTTAATTCTTTTCGTTTGGAAGCCACATGAAGGTCAGCTTCTGTCTTCGCTAGCATTTCAACTTGTTCATTTTTTAACACTTCACTCGTTTCAAGAGTTTTTTGGTACAAGCTGTAGTATAGTAGCTTTCCTGCCTGGACGAGTTTATGGCGGGAAACGACTGGGAGCTGTTCATAATACGCACGCACGGTATCGCCACTATGTGAAAAGGTGTAATCATTCATAAGGCCGGAGATCAGCTGCTCTGTTATTGGTGAAAATAAAACAGGGCCAAGGCCAATCCAGCTGTCATTTATAAGCTCGTCAGTCTTTAATACCAAACTGTTCTCGATCGAATAGGAATGAATCAGAGCAGGGAGCGCTGTACCTTCCGACTTTGCAGCCATGTATTTAATACTTTGTTCCATGAGCGGATGTTGGCCGCCAACGGTTAATGGGGCTGAGAAAAAAGCTCTTGTTTCATTGTTGCTCACATAAAAAAAGACTGGCAAATCAGTGCTTTCAGCCATGATTTTACATAGATAAGATAGTTCATCTTTATTCATTTCCGCACATGCCCCTTTGTTTTTGGCTATTTTCTAAAAGGCTGGTGTTTTTTAAAGGAAGAGTGAACGTCGTCAATTTGCTCCAGGAAGGCATTTACTACTGGCCTACGTGCGGCATCGGTTGCATTCACTTCGTTTGAGGCGCCACCTCTTCTTTGCCGAGGAGGGCGTATCAGCCTCCGTGAGAAAAGACCTGCCTGTGGAACCAGGAGTTTTGCTTTTCCCGCTGGATCATTCCGGAGGTCGTCGCAGTACTTGCTCCCTGCAGAGTTTAAACAACACAACATCGTTTGCGAAAATAGATTTGCATGTAAAATACCTTAAGAAAATTATAAATATATAAATATTATACCATAAATGCAAAGTGAAAACGGATACAATATATTCATGTTGAAAGCGTTTTAGATATGAAAGAGGTGGATGTAATGGTTGAAAAGATTGAAGCAGTCATAAACGAAATGACCCTGGAGGAAAAAGCGAGCCTGTGTTCAGGTTCTCATTTTTGGTATACCCAGCCGCTTGAAAGGCTGAATATTCCTCGCCTTATGGTAACCGACGGACCGCATGGGCTCCGCAAGCAGCCGGAAGGAAGTGACCATCTCGGTGTTCATGACAGTGTGCCGGCTACATGTTTTCCATCAGCTGCCGGGCTTGCTTGTACGTGGGACCGTGAGTTGATTGCAGAGGTCGGTCGCGCACTGGGGGTAGAATCTCAAGCTGAAAATGTCTCTGTGCTGCTGGGACCGGGCGCTAATATTAAACGTTCCCCGTTATGCGGCCGTAATTTTGAATATTTTTCTGAAGATCCGTATCTATCCACGGAAATGGCGGCTCATCATATCCAAGGTGTGCAAAGCGAAGGGGTTGGAGCATCGCTTAAACACTTCGCGGCTAATAACCAGGAGCACCGTCGCATGTCGGTAGATGCAGTGATTGATGAGCGCACGTTGCGCGAGATTTATTTGGCCAGTTTTGAAGGCGCCGTTAAAAAAAGTCAGCCCTGGACGGTTATGTCTTCGTACAACCGGCTAAATGGCGAGTATTGCTCCGAACATCCTGTTCTTTTGACGGATATTCTCCGTGAAGAATGGGGATATGACGGCATTGTCGTTTCGGATTGGGGTGCGGTGAATGAACGCGAAGCTGCTTTAGCAGCAGGATTGGAACTGGAAATGCCGCCGGGAGATAAGTCCGGAGACGATAAAATTGTAGCTGCTGTAAAGGACGGTTCATTGCCGGAAGAGACATTAAATGAAGCGGTGCGCCGTTTGTTAAAACTCGTTTACCGCGCGCTTGAAAACAAGCAGGAAGGTGTAACGTTTAACGAGGAAGACCACCATCAGCTGGCCCGGCAAGTAGCAGGTGACAGCATGGTGCTGTTGAAAAATGAAGATGATATTTTGCCGCTTGAAAAGAATGAAGACGTGGCAGTTATTGGTTCTTTTGCAAAGGCGCCCCGGTACCAGGGCGGCGGCAGCTCGCATGTGAACCCGACAAAGCTTGATGAAGCGCTAAATGAGATAAAGCAGCACACATCCGCAGGCATCACATTTGCGCAAGGTTTTGATGCCACAACAGATGTAATTGATGAAACGCTTATGCAAGAAGCGAAAGAACAAGCCGAAAAGGCGGAAAAAGTCGTCATTTTTGCCGGCCTTCCCGACCACTATGAATCGGAAGCTTATGACCGCACGCACCTCCATTTGCCGACGAATCAAGTAAAGCTAATTGAAGAAATAAGTGCCATTACCTCCGAAGTAGTGGTCATCTTAAGTAATGGTGCCCCGGTGGAGATGCCTTGGATTCATAATGTAAAAGCAGTGCTAGAAGGCTACCTTGGCGGCCAGGCTGTTGGAGGGGCTGCAGCTGACGTGCTTTACGGCGCCGTTAATCCTAGCGGCCGTTTGGCGGAAACCTTCCCAGAAAAATTGAGCCACACACCAGCTCACCTCCACTTTCCTGGAGAAGGCGATAAAGCGGTTTACAGTGAAGGGCTGTTTGTGGGCTACCGGTATTACGATGCAAAAGAAATTGCGCCACTATTCCCCTTTGGCCACGGTTTAAGCTATACGACCTTTTCTTACCGGGATCTGCGCGTCTCGCAAACGGAGATAACGGACCAAGATGAGCTGGATGTTTATGTAACAGTGAAAAATACAGGGGACCGGGCTGGTAAAGAAGTCGTTCAGTTCTATGTTAAAGAAGTTGACAGCCCTGTGATCCGGCCGGAAAAAGAACTGAAGCAATTTACGAAAGTTCAGTTGGATCCGGGGGAAGAAAAAGAAGTGAAAGTCACACTCGATAAACGGGCCTTTGCTTACTACGACACTGACCGCAAAGACTGGATAGTGGCAAGCGGCGAGTTCCAATTGCTAGCGGGACATTCGGCAGCGAATATTGCCGAGCAAGCGAGTGTTCAAGTAACGTCCACCGTGCCAAAAAGCCGCCCGGTGTTCCACCGCAATACGACCATTGGTGATATTTTGGTAGACCAGGAAGCAGCAAATACGTTCACGTCTTATTTAGCTTCCTTAGATTCAGACTCGGGGCTCCTTGGTGCGGTAAAAACTCAAGAAAACCGGGATGAGATGATGGATGCTATGGTTCAATATATGCCGCTGCGCGCGTTAATTCCATTTAGCCAGGGGGCATTCAACGAAACACATCTGAAAACGCTGCTTGAAGAATTAAATGCGTATCAATTAAGTTCATAAAACTATAATGTGAGCGGCCGCTGGAGGCTGGCGGCTGCCACGCTTTCAATTGTCCTTTTCTATGGAGCTCTGTTAACCAAGAGGATGAGAAAGCTGGCTTTAGGCGGGTGTGATGCAAACGGACCGAAGTGCATGATCTTTAGACAAGGCGTAGGCTTTCTTTGGCTCGAATGTGACAGGTCTTAATTTTCGAACGATATGAAAGCGCTTTAAAAAAGAAAGAAAGGTGGTTATCGCAATGGAAGCAAAAGTAAAAAAGGAAATAGAAAGCGGAGGCCAACCACCTGTCCAGGGAACAACAATTGGGTTCGGGGAGCGGCTGGGTTATGGAATGGGAGACTTCGCCAGCAACATTGTGTTTGCGGCAATCGCAACATTTTTGACGTATTATTATACCGACGTGGTCGGAGTGTCTGCTGCGATTGTCGGTACTATTCTATTATTTTCGCGCGTGTTTGATGGCGTTACTGATATCGGAATGGGTTTTGTCGTCGATAAAACCAAATCAAAGCACGGAAAAGCGAGGCCTTGGCTGTTATGGCTGGCTCTTCCATTTGCTCTTCTAACGGTTCTTTTATTCAGCGTTCCCGAGATGGGCACAGCGGCGACTATTATTTATATTGTGGTTACGTATAACCTTTTAAACCTTGTTTATACAGGTATTAATATTCCTTATGGTGTATTGAACTCATTGCTTTCCCAAGATCAATACCAGCGTTCAGTCTTAAACATCTTCCGAATGTTTATGGCAATTGCTGCGACGCTTTTAATTAGTGTAATGGTTCTGCCGATGGTCGATTTTTTCGGCGGCGGCTCAATCGGCTGGCAAATCACGTTCGCGCTGTTTGCACTGCTGGCTTTTGGCTTTTTTCTTACAACCTTCTTTACGACCAAGGAACGAGTACAAGCCGCTGACCCAAGTAAGGAAAGTCAAAACATTCCTTTGAAAAAAGGATTAAAAGCGTTATTTAAAAATAAATACTGGTGCCTGATGGTTTTCTTTATGATTGCTACTTATTCTCTCCAGGGCCTTAACACAGGCGTAAATGTATATTACGCTGAATATATTTTAAATGACCCCGGTCTAGTTGGATTATTGACCGCAGTCTCTCTGGTTCCAATGCTTGCGACGATGCTTGTAATGGCTCCATTTATAAAACGTGTTGGCAAACGGAACGCAATTATTTCAGGCTGTATCGGAATTGGGATTGGAACGGCCGTGATTGCGGTCAACCCTGAAAGCTTGACTTTCGTCATTATTGGTACGATTATACGTGGAATTGCTATGGCTCCAGTCACCGGCTCGATGTTTGCCATGCTTGCGGATACGATTGAATATGGGGAATGGAAAACCGGAGTCCGTACCGAAGGACTTGTTTATAGTGCAGGGAGCTTCGGGACAAAAGTAGGGAATGGCCTGGGCGCGGCTATGATTGGTTGGATTCTGGCGTTCGGTGGCTATTTAAGTGGGACAGCAGGAGGACAACAGCCTGAATCGGCCTTAATTGCAATTGAATTCATGTTTATCTACATGCCGCTCATTTTCGCGTTGATTCAACTCGTGCTTATGCTGTTTTACAAACTTGATAAACTTTATCCGCAAATTGTTTCCGATTTGAAAGATCGTTCAGAAACGATACGAGAATAAATGTCGTAGAAAAACCAATGAGACAGTGGCTTTGAAAGAGAAGGCCGCTGTTTTTTTGGTAGAAAAAGAAATAAAGAAAGTAGAGGGAAGGCATGGAGCACCTCTCATCACAGCTAACGGATCCATATGTTCCGCTAATCTTTAAAAATGCCAAATTGGAGCAAATAACGACATAAATGTCCATCACGAAAGCATGTCTGCTCGGTGCGGCATGTTTTTTATCTTTGTCATAACATTCTAACCTCATCTCATCGATCAACTCGCTGCATCCTTTAATTCTTTGCTCAAAATAGTTTATTTGCAATTGACAGTCTACTCAAAATCTTTTATTGTCATAAAGTACAAACGTTAACTTGTTCGTTTTTTAGGTTAACAAATGGGCTGTGTCCTTGCCACCTTAGTCTTGGTCATTATACGCCTATTTACATAACTTTTTTAAAAAGGTGGGTCTACATATGACAACAAAAGAGATGGTATTGGCTGCGTTGTTTGCTGCAATTATTGCTGTGTTAGGATTGCTGCCGCCAATCCCGCTTCCGTTCACCCCGGTTCCGGTTACAGCGCAGACGCTCGGCGTTATGTTGGCAGGAAGTTTCTTGGGTATGAAGCTAGGCGGGATGAGTACGGGGTTGTTTGTTTTGCTCATCGTTCTTGGCGCCCCGATTTTAGCTGGTGGACGAGGGGGGCTCTCTGTGTTTGCGAGTCCGTCTGGTGGCTTCGTGCTTAGTTATCCATTTGCTGCGATGCTAATGGGGTATATGGTTGAACGTTTATGGGTTTCGTTGAAAATATGGAAGCTTTTATGCGTCCATATTTTTGGTGGGATTTTGTTTATTTATGGAATTGGAGCTCCGTACCAAGCCTTTATTACTGATGTGCCGATTGAAGTTGCCTTTCTGGCCTCAGCTGGATTTTTGCCAGGGGATTTGCTTAAGGCTGTGTTGGCAGCCGTGGTTGTTTACCAGATTCGTTCCTTCAGTCCAATCGAAGAAAAGCGTTGGCTTAAAGAGCGAGAACAGCAGGCTGCGTAAAGCAGCAATGCTAACGTAGAAGTTAGAAAAAGTAAGCGTCTGGAGGGAAGCATCGTGAGCATCACTGCCCTTATTACGAGAAGTAAAGAAGTGTCTCCTCATAAAATAGCCCTACAGCTTGGGGTACAAATGCGAACATATGCTGAGCTGGAACAAGAGATTAACCAGGTGGCAAATACTCTTCACAACAGGGGGTACAGGCCCGGTGCGCATGTGGCATTGCTGCTTGAAAATTCGATAGAGTTTGTCACGATTTTTTTAGGAGTGGTCAAAGCAGGCGCTGTTCCGATACCGTGTGATCCAAAGTGGAGCAGCCGAGAAGTGACAGCTGTACTCGCACGTTGTGAACCTGACGTTCTAGTTTGTGATCAGCCCGAGCGGTTTTCCGGTCAAAAAAGTGTGTCAACAAGGGGACAGATTCATGTTTATCACCTCGGGCCATCAGGAGAGTTTGGGGCTGGGGCACCTTTCAAGGACTGGCTGAACCAAGCTTCTGCCTGCTTCCCAAATCAGTCCAACACCACGGACACTTTATTTATTGGTTTTACCTCAGGAACAACTGGGCGTCCGAAAGGTTATGTCCGCTCCCAGCAGTCGTGGCTGGATAGCTTTGATGCGGCCAGGCAAGAACTAGGTCTCCATTCCGAGCATACGATTATCGCTCCCGGGCCACTTGTCCATTCGCTTACACTATTTGCTGTAATGCATGCGTTAACAATGGGAGCAACGGTTCGATTAATGGCTTCATTCCAGCCGTTTCAGCTCCTTAACCATCTTCAGCGCCATAAGCAAACGGTGCTGTTTATGGTACCAACGATGACCGAGGCCTTGCTTCAGATAATCAAAAAGAAAAAGCAGGACGTGTCCCCACCTAAGAAACTAATCTCTTCTGGAGCGAAATGGCCGGCCCCTTCAAAAGAAGAAGCACGCAAGCACTTACCGGGCGTGCAGATCTATGAATTTTATGGCTCGTCTGAAGCGAGCTTTGTCTCCCTGTTAAACCCGGCAGATAATCAAACGAAACCTAATGCCGTCGGCCGTCCGTTTCCCGGCGTCCAGCTGTCCATCCTTGCTGAAAACGGAAGAGAAGTCGAAACAAATGAGGTTGGCCGCTTGTACGTCAAAAGCCCGATGATCTTTTCTGGCTACTATCAGGAAGCGCTTGCTACAGCAGAGGCCATTAATGGGGACTGGCTTAAGCTAGAAGACTACGCGCGCATCGATGAAGACGGTTTTCTATATATCGTCGGCCGGGCCAAACATATGATTATCAGCAGTGGGTTGAATATTTATCCAGAAGAAATCGAAACGGTGCTTCGCTTGCGTGAAGAGGTGGAAGAAGTGGTGGTGACAGGAGTAGCTGACACAAGTCGCGGCGAGAAAGTCGTCGCTTATGTCAAATGGAGAACCGAGCCGCTTTCGCTGAAAGAAATCAAAGACCATTGCCGGATGTATCTAGCTTCCTATAAGGTTCCGCAGGCTATTGAACAGGTGAGTGAATTTTCATATACGTCCAGTGGGAAAATCGCGCGCGAGCATGTAAAGAGAAAGGGGGAGGACTCCTATGCGTGAAGCCGTAGTCGTCGCAGCGAAGCGTACGCCGGTTGGAAAAGAAGGCGGGGCGTTGAAACACGTAGAACCTGAAGAGCTGGCTGCTTCGCTGATTCAACATATCTTAGAAATGAATGAGATTAATGGTGGTGAGATCGATGAAGTTATCCTCGGTAACGCTGTCGGCCCAGGAGGCAATATCGCCCGGAAAACTGCCTTAAAAGCAGGGCTGCCTGAGAGTGTGCCGGGCGTTACTATCGATAGACAGTGTGGATCGGGGCTAGAAGCGATTACAATAGCAGCTCGACTTATCCAAGCCGGGGCTGGCGATCTTTATTTGGCCGGAGGCGTGGAAAGCACGAGCCGCGCCCCGTGGCGCATTCATAAGCCTCGCTCGTTGTACGGACAAGGGCCGGAATTTTATATGCGGGCACCGTTCGCACCTGAAGAGACAGGGGACCCGGAAATGGGCGAGGCTGCTGAAAATGTAGCTGAGAAATACGGTATTTCCAGAAGCGAGCAGGATCGGTTTGCGGCCAATAGTCATGCCAAGGCATGGAGCGCCCAAGCAGACGGACGTTTTGCATCAGAAATTGTCCCCGTACCTGGCGTATCCGCTGAAATAGATGAAGGGCCGCGCGCGAATATGAGTGAACGCAGGCTGCGCCGTTTGCCGCCAGTATTTATTGAACAAGGTACAGTGACGAGCGGGAATGCCTGTCAAATAAACGACGGCGCTGCAGTAGTGCTGCTGATGTCTAAGGAGAAATGCAGTGATCTTGGACTGAGTCCCTTACTTACGTTTGTAGATGCAAACACTCAGGGAGTGGACCCTAATTATTTAGGCATCGGCCCCGTTCCAGCCGTGCAAAAACTATTAGAACGCCAACAGCTTACTAGTACTGATATTGACCTGGTCGAATTTAACGAAGCCTTCGCTTCTCAAGTGCTGGCCTCATTGCACGAGCTTAAGATACCGGAAGAAAAAGTGAACGCAGGTGGAGGGGCGATAGCATTTGGTCATCCGTACGGGGCTTCGGGTGCGATTTTGGTGACACGGTTGGTGACAGAAATGAACACGCGGGCAGGACTGAATTACGGACTGGCAACCCTCGGAATTGGCGGAGGTATGGGCAGTGCAGTTCTTTTTCAAGCAAGTGAATAGGAGAGGATGCTGAGATGATAAAGATTACCCCAGGTACACGCACTGAGCGTTTCAAGGTGCATATCACCAGAGAAGACATCCAGCTCTTTGCCCGCAGTATAGGGTTTATGAGCGGCATTCATGTGGAAGAAGACGCGGCTCAAGCAGCAGGGTTTAGCAGTCTTGTAGCCCCGCCTACATACCCGGTCCTATGCTGGCACGAAGTTGAAGTGCCATGGCTTGCACGAATTACAGAACCACTTCTGCATGGCAAACAGTCGTTTCATTATGACTCTCCCATAACGGCAGGAAATACGTATGTTTGTCAATTACAGCTTGTAAACGCTACCCAGCGTTTCCGCGGAGAAGGGCAGTTGATGACAAGGCTTGAACAGCGATTAGAAGGGTTTAGAAAAGATGAACAATCGGAGCGGGTATTTACGGCTGATTCAACGTTTATTTCGTTTCAGCAAAACCTGAAGATTGAAAAGGAGATGTAGCCATGGAGCAGCTAGAAAAAGAAGCCGTCATTGGGCCGCTCTACAGTGAGGCGTTTGATAAGAAGCAACTGAACGCGTATGCGTCAGCATCGGCTGACAAGAATCCAATTCATCTCGACGAAAAAGCCGCTCAAGCGGCAGGTTTTGATAAAGAAATAGCACACGGCATGCTCGTAATGGCAGCAGCCCATGCCGCGTTGAATCGGGAACTTAACCGTGTTTCAATTGTGGATTCGTATGAGACCCGCTTTTATAACCCGCTTTATGCCGGGGGGCAGCTTACGTTCTGGTTTGTGGTGAAAGCAAGCGAAGAAAACAACGCTCTCGTTTCGTTTCAGTATGTTGGCAAGGACCAACAAGATAGACGAATTGTCACTGGCAAGATCGTACTCCGCTTTTTATAAAAAACTCTCTTAAAAAGACGTTATTGCTTACGGCCGTTACTATGCAAGGAATGGCCGAGCTTCCTGCGAGCAGCACGCCGAACGAGCGGCCATGGAAGGAAGAGTACTACTACATGTAATAGGGCCATGTGAAACCTGTCGTTCAGGCAAGCGGCGTTCCCGTGCATAAGAGCTGGCCCGCCGGCCGTCATGCTATAACTATAAAGAAGGTTGATACCGTGCTTACATTTACAAATGTATCATTTACCTATCCAGGAGGCCGTCACGTACTGAATGACCTGACATTTCATGTCCAAAAAGGGGAATTCATCAGCATCGTTGGGCCGAACGGGTGCGGCAAATCAACAGCAGCGAGATTAATGAATGGGTTGTTACTGCCGACAAGCGGAAGCATCCATGTAGACGGGTTTCAGCTAACAACAGCAAGTCTACAAGACGTTCGGCAAATGGTGGGCATGGTGTTTCAAAATCCAGAAGACCAACTCATTACGACCACCGTCTTTGATGAACTCATTTTCGGACTTGAGAACATAGCGTGTCCGCGCGAGGAAATGGATGAACGGGCAGAAAGAGCGCTACGGCAGGTAGGAATGGAGCACTTCAAAGATCGACAGCCTCATCAGTTATCAGGCGGCCAAAAACAGCGGGTAGCGATTGCTGCAGTACTTGCCATGCGGCCAAACGTACTCATTTTTGACGAAGTTACTTCGATGCTGGACCCAGCCGGCAAACAGCAGGTGATGGAGTTGATGAAAGCATTGCATGAGGACGGGTTTACCGTTATCAATATTACACATTGCATGGAGGAAGTGCTCTTTTCTTCGCGTGTGCTGCTTTTGGACCAGGGAGTTGTACAGGTAGACGAGCCATCCAAAGAGTTGCTGCAACAACCTGGCACCCTGCGTGAACATCAGCTGGAAGCTCCATTTGTTGTTCGAGCCAATGAATCGCTGCGGCAAGCAGGTCTGCCGCTCCCCGTCGGCATTACGACATACGAAGGATTGGTGGAAGCATTATGCAACTTGAATTAAAAGAGGTCAGCTATTTCTATCATGAAATGGGGGCAGAAATGAAGGGGCCGGCGGTAGATGCCATTTCTTTAACCATTCCACCGGGGCAGTGGTTGTCAGTGATCGGTCATACCGGCTCCGGAAAGTCAACGCTCGTTCGCCTGCTAAAAGGATTGCTTCAACCTGCGGCAGGTACTATTTCACTTGACGGGGACGTGGTCGCTTCAGCGCAACAAGGGAATATCCTTTCAACGATCGGCTTTGTTTTTCAACGACCGGAACATCAATTGTTTGAGTCTACCGTACACAAAGATCTCAGTTTTGGCCCCAAACAGTTGGGCTGGAAGAAGAAACGAATTGAACAAGCGATCCGTGAAGCTCTCCTGGCAGTGGGCTTACATGATGCATACCTTGAGCGGGCACCATTTCATTTAAGTGGTGGGGAAAAGCGGCGAGTTGCGCTGGCTGGTGTTCTGGCGATGGACCCGCGCGTTCTTATTCTAGATGAACCAACCGCCGGCCTGGACCCAAAAGGAAAAACTGAAATGTTGCAAATGATTGATAACTGGCGCCGGCAAACGAAGCGGACCGTCATATTGGTCTCTCACCATATGAATGATGTGGCTGAGTTCTCCGATTCTGTTGCTCTTTTACAGAATGGAACACTAATGGCACACGCCGATCCGGTCACGCTGTTTCTAAAGCAGGGTGAACTGCTCCGGCAGGCCGGCCTGAATGTGCCCGACTGTGTGAAATTGATTAAAGGGCTGGAACAGGCAAGCGGGAAACAAATCCCGCTCCGTACGTTGCAAGAACAACACGTCTTTACACAAATCAAAACGATATTCAGCAAGCAAACGAGGCATGCGTAATGGCAAACGTATTAGTTGGACAATATGTACAAGGACAATCAGTTTTTCACACGCTCGACCCGCGCACGAAAGTGATGAGCATATTTTCGTTTATGGTAGCCATTTTGTTTGTCGATGATGTTGTGGGCTATGTAACAGCCGCTTTAATTGTAGCGGGGGCTGTTGTAGCGAGCCGTATTCCACTTCGCTTTTTCTTCAAAGGGCTGCGCCCGATGCTATTCTTTTTGCTCGTTCTCGTTATGTTTCACATCGTATTTAGCCAAGGGCAGCAACCGCTTTTTACCTTGGGTTGGTTTACAGTATATGTGGAAGGGATAAAGTCCGGGATGGAAATGCTCGTGCGGATTGTGTTGTTAGTAGTTATGGCCTCCATTTTAACCCTTACGACAAAGCCGCTCGACTTATCTTTTGCGCTTGCCAAGCTGTGGCAGCCGCTCGAACGTCTCCATCTGCCCGTCCAGCAAATCTCTCTCATGGTCTCGCTAGCGCTTCGCTTCATTCCTACGCTGCTCCAAGAAGCTGAAAAGATCATCGAAGCTCAAAAAGCACGGGGCGCGACGTTTGCTGACAAAAATCTGTTCAAACGAGTCTATCTTTATGTTCCCGTATTGATCCCGCTGATTATATCTTCGCTGCAGCGAGCGGAACAATTAACGGATGCCATTGATTCCCGTGCGTACGGGACGGGGGCGAAACGTACGACTTATCGTACTCTTCAGTATACGCGTTTGGATTATATGATGTTGGTTTTATTTGCTGGGTTTATTGTTTTGCTTGTAGGTGATTCAGTTCTAGAGGCCTGGTTTTTGAGACGGTAGGCGTTTCTCCCTGTAGTGGGTAAAAAATAATACATGAAAAGTTCATTTCTGTTTTCTCATACACCTCTTCGCCCTTGGGCGCATACAGTAGATGAAAAGCTTTAAACGAAGCACAGATGGTTGAACAGAAGGTGGTGATATAAGCCAAAGCCCAACGTTTAAGCACGATTGTTGTTTTTTACTAACTATTGAATCAATGTCATAATTCAAAATAATGTATTCAAATCGGAAAAATGAATGTGATCTTCACTTCAGACGGACGCTTTCCCGAGGGCTTGTCTTCAGCTAACTTTTTCGATGTAACCATGCGAAAAAGTGGATCTTCAGACTGCGCGTTATCCTCTGGGAGTCGCCGTCTTACGTTTCAGTGACTTTTGGAATGCCGTATAGTAAAAAATTTGTATTATTCGTTTTATTGTTCATGAAACGTCATTATGAAATTGATTCTATTTATAAAAAATTGTGCTAGACATAGGAGGTTGCCATCATCTATAATGACACTAGGTTTTGCACAAGGGAAAAACTTCATAGGAATCTCTTTCTAAACAAGAAGGTAAAACAATTGCCTGCATCAACAAAGGGAACATAATTGAATGTTTAACTTTTTTGTATCTAAAAGTTGGTCTGGGGCAAATTACTTCGCTCTGGACAAAACTAGGTGCTATGTAATATAAATAATGGTTTGAACCTATTTTTTTTCGATAAAAGTTGCCTTTGCGCAAATTACTTGTCCTATACAAAAAATAGCTGACTTTTATTGACGAAGCAGGCGAAAAAGGAGGCTTTATTATGACATCTGCAGTGCAAGTAAAAAACTTGTCCGTTACGTATCACGGGCATACTGCGCTTGAGAATATATCTTTTGATGCTTCTCCGCAACAATTAGTAGGGATTATTGGACCGAATGGGGCCGGTAAATCAACCCTGATTAAAGCGATGTTAGGCATGGTTCGTAAAAACCATGGAGAAGTGACGGTTTTTGGAAAGTCGATTTCCAAAGTGAGAAAGCAAATTGCTTATGTTCCGCAGCGCAGCATGATTGATTTTGATTTTCCTGTATTGGTAGAGGATGTTGTGCTGATGGGAAGTTATCCTCATTTAAAATGGTGGAAACGACCGGGCAAGAATGAGCGCAAACAGGCGCTGGACTCGTTAACGCAAGTTGGCATGATCGATTACCGGAAGCGCCAAATTGGTGAATTATCCGGAGGCCAACAGCAGCGCGTCTTTTTAGCCCGGGCTTTGGCGCAGGGAGGAGACATTCTCTTTTTGGATGAACCGTTTGCCGGCATTGATATTTCTTCAGAAAATATCATCATTGAATTGTTAGGAAAGCTGCGAGACGAAGGGAAAACCATTTTTGTCGTTCACCATGACCTCAGTAAAGTGGATAAATATTTTGATAGCCTGATGTTATTAAATAAGACACTGATTGGCTTTGGGGAAAAGGAGAAGGTCTTTCAGCCCGAGTTGGTGAGCAGAGCATATAACGGCAATATTGCGTTGTTGTCTGATAAAGATGGCAAGGTGGTGGTGACCGGATAATGGAGGAGCTCAGCTACTTTTTAGAAGCAGTAAGCACGTATACCTTTTTACAAAATGGCTTGATTGCAGGGGCCTTAGTAGGGGTTCTTTGCGGTGTTGTCGGCTGTTTTATCATTTTAAGAGGCATGGCGTTAATGGGCGAAGCGATCTCGCATGCCGTCCTGCCCGGTGTTGTCATCTCTTATATGTTAGGAAGCAGTGGGTTTTTTATCGGTGCTGTAGCTACCGGGGCTCTGGCTGCTTTAGGGATTGGCTTTATTAGTCAAAACAGCAAAGTAAAAGATGATTCCGCCATCGGGATTTTGTTGACGGCTACATTTGCCCTTGGAATTGTCATGGTAACCACGCTCAGCGGAACCAGTATAGATGTGTGGCACATTTTGTTCGGAAATGTTCTAGCTGTCTCACGCCAGGACCTGTGGGTGACCTTAGGGATCACGGTCGTTGTCCTGCTGGCTATTATGCTGTTTTATAAACAATTAGTATTAAGTACATTTGATCCCACGATGGCACAAGCAATTGGTCTGCCAACCAAACTTATTCATTATATTCTTATGATTGTGCTCTCTCTTGTTACGGTCGCATCTTTAAACACAGTGGGAATTATTCTGGTCGTTGCCATGCTGATCACTCCAGGGGCGACTGCCTATTTGCTAACGGAACGGCTGCCGGTTATGTTGGTGTTATCCTCGTTGTTCGGCGTTATTTCAGCCGTGAGCGGCGTCTATTTCTCCTATATTTATGATGTAGCAACAGGAGCATCCATTGTTGTTGTGGCATCGATCTTATTTACGCTGGCCTTTTTCTTCTCACCGAAGCAAGGCGTGGCACTTCGGTGGTACAAAAAGCTATCTACAGGTAGAGCTTAACCGCTCGCCTGTTGTTATAGAAAAATAAGCAGTAAGGAGAGGAGAATCAACATGAGTAACACAAAGCCTTTTTTTAAGATGCTCGGGTTACCACTTGCCTTGAGCTTCATTCTTATCGGGTGTGGAGAAGAAACGGACAGCCCAGAAAATGAAGAAGTGGACGAAGGCGAAGAAGAAACTGGAGAAGAAGGTGAAGAAGCCGCGGAAGAAGAGCTTCAGATCACCACCAGTTTCTCTGTATTAGCCGATATCGTAGATCAGGTAGTAGGGGAGCGCGGAACGGTAGACTATATTGTCCCGCGTGGCGAAGAGCCTGAAGAGCATGAACCAACGCCTAGTGACTTTGAACAAGTAACTGATTCTGATCTGTTTATTCTTAATGGTCTTGGTTTAGAAAGCTGGTTAGAATCGTTAATGGATAATGTCACCGACACCTCGGCGGTGGAAGTGTCTGAAGGGATTACCCCTATTCCATTATCTGACGGAGACGTGGATGACCCACATGTATGGCTGGATCCAACCTTAGTAAAAACACAAGTTGATAACATTGTGGAATACTTGGTTGAAGAAGATCCAGAAGGAGAAGACACATACACGGAAAACGCCGAACGTTTTAAAGAAGAGTTGGCGGAATTAGACGAGTGGATAGAAGAAGAGACTGAAAACATACCAGAAGAACACCGTTTCATTGCTATTAGTGAAGATGCTTTTGTCTATTTTGGCGAAGCATATAATTTTGAAACCGCAGGCATTTGGGAATTGAATGCTCACGAAGAAGGAACGCCGCAACAAATATCTAGGCTTGTTGATAGCTTAGAGGAGCAAGACGTGCCGTACGTCTTTATCGAAACGAGTGTAAGTCCTGACTATATGGAGTCCGTTTCGGATAGCTCCGGGGTGCCGATTTATGATGATGTTATTTATTCTGAAGCACTTGGTGAAGAAGGAAGCGGTGTAGATACGTACATTGATATGATGGAACATAATGTCAATGCATTTGTGGATGCACTAGGAGAGGAATAAACAAATCTTGTTATGTTAAATAAAAAATAAGAAGTGAAACAGACCGGGGAATGCTATGCACCGGTCTGTTTTTTTATGGGGAAGTGTTACTACAATCAGGGAGCCGAGCAGATTCTTCTAGTTGAACGTACACTTTCAGCAGCTAGGCATATGATAGCTTTAGCACATTGAATAGGAGATGATGAGAATGTACTATGTTCCTTACATGGATCCTTATTTCGGCCAAATGGTCCCAGCGCCAGTTCAGCCAGAGTATATGGCGCGAACTCATCAAGAAGAAGGTCAACAAGTCGAAGCTGCTATACTTGCTGGGATCGAACGAGAAGCTTCTGCCATTGATCTCTATCGGCGCTTGGTTTCTCTTGCCCCAAACCAAACGCAGCGAAATGCCATACTCCATACGCTTGAAAACAAAACTAATCAGCTTCAGCAGTTTCAACATCTCTATGTCACACTTACAGGAAGAGCTCCAGACTATCAAATTGAACAAGAAACGTTTCATTCCTTCAGGGAAGGTCTACAAAAGGCTAATCAAGCTGAAGCAGAAGGTCAGGAAGACTATCAAAAGGCTTGTTTACTTACACAGCACCCCCTCGTGCGAGATGTATTTGTGCGAGCCTGTACAGCTGAAACCGACTATGCGGACCGCTTCAGACCTTATCACGAGCAAGCCTTGAAAGACTATGGAAGCGCACCGTTTGTCGTGGATATTGAAGAGGCTACGACACAAAACAATACGTTTCGTACAGCATTATGGACAGGGGATCATTTACAATTAACAGTAATGAGTATCGAAGCAGGTGATGATATCGGGTTAGAAGTTCATCCAGACCATGACCAATTCCTGCGGGTGGAAGCAGGGCAAGGATTTGTACAAATGGGGGAACGTCAAGATCAACTGGACTTTGAAGCAGAAGTATATGCAGATTACGCCATCTTTGTCCCGGCGGGAAGCTGGCACAACCTAACGAATACGGGATATAGCCCGCTTAAACTGTACACGATTTATGCGCCGCCTGAACATCCCTACGGCACTGTTCATGAAACGAAAGCTATTGCCATGGCTGCAGAAGAAAATCACCACTACTAGGGAGAAGGCGAATGTTCACGTTTCTCATTATAAAGAAACCCCGCTGGAAGCTCGGGGTTTCTGTTTGTTATTCAGCCTGCTGTCAGTTAAAATGTATAGTTTAGTTTTGATAATGCGGTTGATAGGGTTGAATAGATCTTAAATCGGCTGTTAATAGGTAGTTCTAGATTGACGGATGTTTGGGCAACCGCCGGGGAAATACCAGTTAAAATCACTTCAATTCCTACTAACTTTAAGGCGTTGCTTAGTGTAAATATATGCTGTGCCACCATTGTATCAATATGAGAGATACCAGAAAGCTCAACAATTAAGGTGCTGATCTCTAAATCTTGAGCCCGTGCTAAAATCGTAGAGTCATTTAACAAAGGTGGGATATCCGTTTCTCCAATTAAGGGCAAGATCGCTAAATCCTTAGATACTGGAATAAGTGGAGCAGATAACTGCTTAATTTTTTCTTCAAAAGTGGAGAATATACTTTCGGTATCTTCAAGGAATTTTGTATCAAATTGATTTCTTATATTCTCGACACAATCATCCACCTGTTGAACAAACGTAAAAACATCGAGAACTGCAGTTTGTTCTTCATTTATTTTATTGTAAGCATACTTCCAAATCGCTTTTTTACAAAACGGTAACACTTCTACTAATATTGAAGCAATTTCCCGGCTGTTCAACAAGTGAAAACCAAATTCTTTCTCCCAATCAATCGGACATTCATGTTCATCTGCCTGAGGGTCGCCGAGTAATCTAATAATCCCAGAAATAAAGGAACTAGAGTGATGAATAAACGCCTCTTCCCCCAGGTCTCCTTTTAGCATAGAATGTTGCTGTTCACGTGCAAGGTGGTAAGCCTCAGTTACTATTTCATTTACATTTAACTCTAAATTTTCGCGCAATCTTTCGCTTTCATTTCCTTTAAGCATTCCTGTCACCAACTTTTATCAAGGTTACTGCTTCTTTGTGTTCTGTATTTTTTAAAACGTAAACTAGACTATGAATAGAGTCTGATATCCCGCTTCTTGTATGCGTCGTCTTTCATTATAGGAAGTGAAAAAGCTTCGACTGGATGGAAAGATTGCTACTTTCTTAAACTAGGCTTTTTGTATAAGGAAGACCGGACCAACTCTTTATCAGTCATCAAGTATTCGTGACTGCGCATCATTGCCGTCTGCAGCGAGGCAGAAACAGCTGAAGCAGGATAGGCACAGACTGAGACAAGCCCCATCTCGTTCACACTACAATCCGCCAATTGCTCAAATTCATCAAGTTGACGTTCGATATCCTCTTTTGCCTCCCATTCAACATGAGCCCACGTGCGAACGGTAACATTGCTGGTTAAAAAAGGTTCTAAGGTATTATGAAAATGTTCTACTATACTATGAATATGATAGTCCTGATGGTAGCTGTAAAAGGAGTGGTTATCGATATAATGAATATATGTTAACTGCTCCTCTGAGAACATTTCGGTTGCTTTTTTCTCTATTTGTTCGTAAATCACATTGTTTTCTATAATAAGAAGATGATCTCCTTTTTCGATCCCTCTGCAAATATAAGCCAAAACATTCTCGATATAATCGTTCTCGTCTTCAAAAAAATACACGATATGTGCAGCGTCCGGCACTTCTATATATTTTGTTAAAGGAATTTTTCGTTTCATTGCTGGTACGTCCCTCTCTCACGTTAGTTTATAAAATTCCTGTGAATAGCCTTCGTAACAACTAGTTCTTATTCCATGTTCTCTTGGATATAAAATGATGGGAAAACGTAAGATTTATTACTCGTTGTACAGAATGGGGAGTCTACGATCTCCGTATCAGTCATAAGATATGGATAGTTTCGCATCATTTGGATGTGGGTGCCTGCTGAAATCAATTCAGCGTCATATGAATGAATAAATAAAATGTTTCGATTGCTCAAGTTTACAGCTTGTCTATTTAGGAGGTTTCCTAAATCCAGTAGCGCTTGTTTGTAATCTGTATCTTTTTCTGCCAGCCAAATACGCAGAGGCTTGTCAACAGCGTACTGATCTCTTAAAAAAGGAATCACGTTAGCAGGCATGTCCAAGTTCATGTCTTCTTTATTTATAAAACATATCTTATTTTTTATTATGTCTTTACTTAAAAGGTTAGATAACTTTTGTTGAATATCGAGAATATTCTTTGTCGAATCAATAATTACACAATAGCTGCCTCTTTCTATACCACTGGAGAGAAATATTAAGATGTGATGAACTTTGACCTCAAAATTATCGTAAAGGTAAAGAATTTCACCTATATCCTCGTTCTTAAAGTATTCATTTATTTCATTCTGGAGTGTTTCCTGGTTCAAATGTTCACTAAAAAACAAAGTCGGTTCAAAGTCCAGCGCCTTAGCAATATTGATGGCAATACTAAGCCCAGGATTTCGTTTTCCTGTTTCAATTTGTGAATAATAACCTCTGTTAATGAAAGCTTTCGTGGCTACTTGTTCTTGTGTCAATTGTTTATCAATTCTCAGTTGTATTAACCAATCTCTTTTCATAGATCCCCACCATGTACTAACAATCTTTGTTTACGGCTGCGGTGCATACGTGTGATCCTTGCCTCATCGTTCACATAAGGGTCGATATGTGAAGTTTTTTTACTAATGCTTTTCCAAGGTCGTATATAATTTTACCTTTTTAAAAGGTGATATTCAGATATTGTGGCAATTTGACGCATTTTTTCATCACTGTCCGTTAAACTTTTTTACTTTGTAAGAAAATCAAGGTCGTTCACTTTAGGAACTGTCAGTAAGTTGTTTGAGCAGGAGGGTTACAAACCTTCCAAATACGAAGTCACAAATGGGTTAGTGGCACGTGTAATGAAGTGTAGAACTGTTGGGAAAGAGCTGCATTCAAGTGGACAAACACTATGTTGAAGTACATGGCGATAAAGGGAAGATGTACCTTTTGTTTTTTCGGTAGCTTCTACAACGTTTCGCTGTGTAGTGTTTCAGTTTTGTATGAACAGTACGTAATGTCTACTAAGTAAACTACCAAAAACAAGCCACGGTCCGGTATAAACACCTGAAAGGCAGCTGGGTTAACGTTCAAGATCGAGGAAGCCCGGTTAAAGCTAGCTGTTACTTGCTAAAGAGGGCGAGGTGCTTGATGTAAGAGTCAAGTGGAGAAATATGATGAGTAGATAGGCTAGGTCGTTAGGGTGCCGTATATGCTGAGTGCTGAATCCTTTTCATACTCATTTTTCTTCGATGTCGCCCTCTATTCACTTTGTAACCGGTCTTCAATGGTTAGTTTTTTCGTCTTAATGCCACATATCTTCCATGTGTTCCGATTCGCCATATCCATTCAAGCGGGCCGTAATAAAACATTTTAAGCCAGAGATGACTGAATATCATTTGTACAATAAATAGAGAGATGCCTAGACCAAGAGCAAAATAGTAGCTTGGTTCCGTCCATAGGCCGAGCTCTTCAAAAATAGATTGGCCGCTAAGGGAGAACAGGCTGACAAATACAAGCGATTGCATCAAGTAATTGGTAAATGCCATTTTGCCAATTGCAGTAAATGGTACTAGCGCTTGAGCTGCGATCGTTTTAGTCGCCCCTAACAGGACTATGATAAGTACCATTCCGAGGGTAACAAGGAACTGATAAAAAACATCCAGACCATTCACTAAGACCGAGTCAACATTGTAATAAAGAGCTGTTTTACCGGACAGTCCCACTGCGAGAAGAATGGTTGCAAGCACCCCGGATATCATTTTACGTTTTTCGACGGCTGAAAAGATGTGCATGCGATAGGCGTACATCCCAAACAGGAAAAACCCTAAATGAGTCACTACAGAAGAAAATTCGCCCATCAGATGCTCGGTGCCCATAGGTTTTTCTCCAGAGCCGAACCATCCTAAAAGCCATTGCTCTAAAGAAAAGTCAAACGCTGTGTAAAAGCCGAGAAGGTCCTTCCCTACCGTGTAGCCGAGCCAAAACAACAAGGCCGATAGAAGCAGCCATGTACGAGATAAACTCACAAACAATAACAATACAAAGCCGGCACTGGCATATAACAGTAAGATGTCGCCGGACCAGATGAGATACCCATGCACAGCACCAACAAAAAACAGTAACAGCATTCGTCGAAACAACGTTGGGTATGGATTGATGCCTTTGTCCTTCAGCCGGTCATAAATCAGTATAAGACTGATCCCAAACATAAAGGCAAACAATGGTCGTGCACTTTCGTTTAACAGAATATTAACTACATCATTTGTGGAGATGATAGAAGCTGTGTCTGTCGTAATTGCAGCAGACAAACTCGGTATATTGACTAAAAATATGGCAAGTAGTGCCAACCCGCGCATTTGATCTAAAATTTCGATTCGCTGAATTTGATTACCACTTTTCATTGCTGACATGTGAGAACCTTCTTTCCTGGAGAAGAACTGACGTTGTACAAGCGTTATTCATTAAGAAAACAAGGTTAGAGGAGTTTTTCTCGTTTTCGTTGAATGTCAAGATAAGCTCATTCTCTATTGGAAAAACAGATAAGCAAATGAATACATTCTTTATTCGAACGTTTCCTCCAAGCATTTTTCTACCAAAAGACATTGTAAATTAATATGTATAACCAGATTACCCTCGTTAAAATGCTTTAAACGCCTAAGCTACAATTTGACGCTTGTATGCATGATTTCAATCTAAATTACGAGAAGCAGTGTAGAATGTCAATATCCTGTCTTACAAGCAAAAATACTAGTTCCTTACGTTTTGAAAATTTAAGGTCCACTGTTTTATAGAAACCGCTATGACCGCTACCGGCCGCGGAGATATACAATCATTCAAACTGCTGTCACAATATAAGTAAGCTCATCTGTTTTAATCTCTTTTCGAAACAAGCAGGTTGAGAATTAAGCTTAGAAAAACCGGCCATCTATTTAGCCAAGGGGAAGGAACCACCAATGTATAATCTGTTGTTGCGATATGGATTTACCGTTTGTGTGCTTAGCTACGCACTGTTACATATATTTTCATTGATGATAAGTGCAGCGTGGGTGTTTCACCTTATGTCAGCGGCAGGACTTGGGGCGTTAGTACTTGCATTGATTCATCTTGGCCCGGCTAAAGGACCCGTGCCTTCCTTATTGACGTCCGCTTCTTTAGTTATCGGTTACGCCGCGCTTGGAAATGAATTGTGGAGCATGATGTGGGAAGGCATACGCGAGATGAGCAGCGTCATATTGCTGCTTCTTGTGGTCCCTGCTATCGGCTGGGTGCTGCGGGAAGAACATTATATTGAAGCGCTCGTCGGCTCAGCCAAACAGTTATTTAATACGAGCAAACGATTTTATGCCGGTTTAATGTTTATGACACAGTTCGTCGCATACTTTCTTTTATTTGGTTCCATACCGATGTTGTTTCAATTTGTTCAAGTTTTGCTCGGGGACAAAAAAGGCGAAGACTGGGAGTATTTTAAAGGAACGGCCTTGCTGCGAGGCTTCGGCGTTAGTACGATCTGGGTTATCAGTATTCCAAGCGTCGTTTTTATCATTGAAAGCACGGGAGCGTCTCTCGGTTTCACCTTAATCCAAGGTTTTTTCATCGCGGTTTTAGGAGTGGGACTTTCCTTATTATTTCTACTGATTCATGAAAAACGAAGCGGGATTGATTATACCACCGGAATTTTAGCAGAGCTGGAAGAAAAGATGGCTGCATCTGATTCATCGCGCCACCAGTCTCTGGCTAAAGAATTTATCATCTTATTTCTCACGTTGTTCGGTCCGATTCTTGTCATCAATAGTATAGTGGACTGGGGATTGCTCCTTACGATTTCCATGTGGGTGCCTGTCTGGTCGCTCAGCTATTACTGTTTGAAAAAGAAGAGCCGCCCGTTCGTCAGCAAGACGCGTACGTATCTTCAATCTGGCTTACTTCAAAAATCGCAGGAACTAGGGATCATGCTTTCAGCAGGCATGCTTATTACGATTGTGCATGAATCGGGAGGCGGTACCTGGGCAATCAACATGATAGTAACTATTTCGGAGACGACATTCCTGCACATATTGTGGATTCTTCCATTTTTAGTGATTTTTTTAGGCTTTGTCGGACTTGGTCCGTTGACGGTGATGGTTCTTGTCGGGGGAATACTTGAAGGCGCCGGGCTGCCTTATCCGCCGGAACTCATTGTGCTCAGCTTGACGCTTGGAAGTGCCATTACCGTCTTTTTATCCCCATTAATCTTACCTTTAATCGTCTTAAGCCAGTCGAACGGACTGAGTATGTGGAAAAATGGACTTCGCTTTAATCTCGGCTATTCGATTTCATTTTACGTGCTCGTGCAAATCTATATGATGATCATGCTTGCAATTTGGTAGCAGGACCAGAGCTTTAATAGGTAGAGTTTTAACAGCGCGCACCTAAACGTGGCATGTGAATGCCATACTGCACCTTTTGCGGAATCGAATCTGAAACGGGCAGCTGAACTGCTAGCTAGCGCTGGACCTTTCTAAAAGAAGGTTCAGCATTTTTTATGTGAAAATCTCTGACCATGCCAGAGGTTCGAAGATTATCAAGTCAGGAATTGAAAGTCGAAAATTCTCTCGTTCTTACATGAAAAGGAAACGTAGAAACGTGAAGGCGAGGTGAGGAAAAGCGGTAGCAGAGGCAGCAGCAAAAGGTAGGACGTATTTTCCGCCAAATTCTGATAGCTCCTCGTCATTTTCTTGCTCAACTTTTTTGATATGTGGTACTTCATAAGTCTATGAATCTGCTCTACATGTTAGCTTCCCTTTTCTTTAAAGAGACCGATTATTAATATAATAAGTCCCGTACCGAAAATAAGAGGGAAGATATAAAATATGGAGCCAGCAGCCCACATGTTTTCTTCTGTTCTCGCAATGCTTCCGCCAATGGCAAGAGACAATAAGGGTGCTATCACTAGCATTGTCGTTACGCCCCAGATGATGAACCTCAGTTTTTTCGTTTGATTTTTTAGCAATAGGAAAGCTGTTACTATCACAAGCAGAGAAGCGAGATACAAACCAAACATCACATCCATAAAAGAAGGTTCCTTTCATTCATTAAGTTTAAGAATAAAAGCAACAATTAGTAATCGTGACAATAGTGTTACTGTACCATGCAGAGCTTTATTTGTTAATAATTTCCTTGCGGGGGCCATTTAGGTTTGAGTTGTAATGTTGTTTGTGGAACATGAGATGAAAATGCAAGCTGAGCAGCTAATAAGTGCTGAGCCTCTCTACTATAAAGGCTCAGCATTTTGTCGTATCAAACATTTAAAATGAAGTGGGACAAGGTTTCAAATACATTCACAAGTTAGTACTTGAATCAAATAGAAAAAGAGTGGTACAATTCCAACATAAAGTGATAATGATTATCATTATCACTTTATGGACGGAACAAAGGAGGTACAAAATGCAGTCTTTTATAAAAAATAAAAGGAACAGGCGAGCCTTTATATATATAGGAGGAGTGATATTAGCCACACTTGCTGCTGGTTGTGGAAATGAAGGAGCTGAGAATGAAGAGGAGGCTTCAGGTGAAGAACAAACCGATACCATAGTAGTGGAACATGAAATGGGAACCGCCGAAATTGAAGAAGAACCTGAGCGGATTGTAACACTTCACCAGAGTGCTACGGATACTGCTGTTGCGCTTGATATACAACCGGTAGGGGCGGTGGAATCATGGGTGGAGCAACCCATGTATGAATACTTAAGAGATGACTTGGAAGGAACAGCAATAGTTGGAGATGAAATTCAGCCCAACCTTGAAGAACTTGATGCGTTGGACCCGGATGTAATCGTTGGAGGACTAGTACGCCATGAAGAAGTCTACGAACAGCTCGAACAAATTGCTCCTACCGTTATTACTGATCCTATTAATGACTTTGAACATACGCTTGAAATGGTCGGTCAAGCCGCTGATAAAGAAGAAGAGGCAGAAGAACTCCAACAAGACTGGGACAATCGTGTAGCTGAGTTCCGTTCGCAAGCAGAAGATGAAATGGGAGAAGAATGGCCCCTTTCTTCCTCGGCACTAAATATTCGATCGGACCAAGTGCGGATGTTTATGGGAGGTTTCCCGGGGAAGGTTCTGGAACAGGCTGGCTTTGCTCAGACCGATATTCAGGAGGAAGGCTTAGAGAATGAAGAAGAGTTCATCGAATTTACGAATACAGAATCTATTCCAGAAATGGATGCTGACGTGTTCTTTATCTTTACCCAAGGCAATCAGGAAGATGATGAGATCGAAGAAGCGATGGAACAATGGACGGGTCATCCTTTATGGGAAGAGCTGACAGCAGTGGCAAATGAACATGTATACATGAAGGATGAAGTAATTTGGAGCATGGGCGGAGGCATCATTGCTGCTAATCACATGTTGGATGATTTATATGAAACATTTGATTTCGACATGGATGAATGATGAGAAGGAACGAATAGATAGAAGCTTATGAGAAAGTGGGGAGTGGAGTTTGGCATATTTATTATCATCAACGAAAGGAAAGTTTTGGGGATTGCTGCTAAGTCTTTTCCTTTTCCTCCTCGCTTTTTTTCTAAATGTCCGATTAGGCCAGCTGTCTGTACCAGGGGCGGTAATGGGTGAGGTGATACTGAACTTTAATGCGGACTCAGCGGATCATGTCATTATATATGAACGGTTCTCGCGGGCGGTTACAGCTGCGATTATTGGGGGTAGCTTGGCTGTTTCCGGTGCCCTTCTGCAAGCATTAACGCGAAACCCGCTTGCTTCTCCTGGAATTTTTGGTATTAATGCCGGTGCTCTTTTTTTTGTTGTGTTTGCAGTTGTTTTCTTGTCGGTCTCTTCGCTCTCAGCGCTTATATGGATTGCATTTTTGGGAGCGGGAATAGCTGCTGCTATTGTGCTTTCTTTAGGGTTCGTAGGTAAAGATACTCTTTCTCCTATACAGATTGTGTTAGCAGGAGTGGCGATTACCGCGCTTTTTACATCAATGACTCAGGGTATGCTGGTAGTGGATGAGGCGAATTTAGACCGGATGCTGCTTTGGATGGCTGGAACAGTATCAGGGCGTACGCTTGATGTGTTGCTGCCACTATTACCTATACTAATGGGGGCTTTAATCTGCGCGTTTTTGCTCGCCAAACCGGTAAATATTTTAGTGACAGGGGATGATATTGCCAAAAATCTTGGACAGAAAACCATGCTGGTCAAGCTCCTGGTCGTATTGATTGCTGTACTGTTGGCAGGCGGGGCAGTGGCTATTGGCGGGTTAATTGGTTTTATCGGCTTAATTGTCCCTCATATGGTCCGTGCATTGGTCGGAGATGACCATTCCTGGCTTATTCCTTATTGTATTTCTCTAGGCGCTACGCTTCTTATTTTCGCAGATTTAGTCTCCAGGTTTATGATTAGACCACAGGAAATACCCATTGGGATTATGACCGCTATCATTGGCGCTCCTTTCTTTATTTACTTGGCTAGAAAGGGGTTTCGCAAAGAATGAACAAATATATGATATTTCGCAATCGCTTTGTTTCAGGCAAGGTTGAAAAAAAACCTGTAGCATTTATCGCACTTCTTGTTCTCTTTCTTTGTTTCTCCATGGTTATTGGATTGTCGGTAGGAAGTACATGGATTTCCCCGCTTGAAGTTTTACAACACTTGTTCGGGGCAGAAAGCATAAACCATGCGTTCACTATTGATGTTCTTCGGCTGCCTCGTATGGTTCTTGCACTCTTGGTAGGTGCCTCATTAGGAGTGGCAGGCTTGATATTGCAGGAAATGGTGCGCAATCCATTGGCTGCGCCAGATATTATTGGGATTACAAGTGGTGCCTCTGTAGCAGCAGTAACCTATATTGCACTATTTAGCGGTGTGTTTTCTTTAGGTTATTTGCCACTTGCAGCTATGGCAGGGGCCGGCCTTGTTTCAATTATGATATATTTATTGGCATGGAGAAATGGTGTGACGCCGATAAGGCTTGTTTTAATAGGGATTGGGGTTGCAGCTGTAATGGATGCGCTAACGACGATGATGATCGTTTTCAGTCCAATTAATACGACGAGCCAGGCGTATACGTGGCTAACAGGAAGTGTTTATGGTACGAGTTGGGAAGATGTTACCGCAATGGCACCGTGGGTACTTATCATTATGCCACTTGCTTTTTTATGTACACGGGCCGTTTATGTTCAGCAATTTGGGGATGATGTAGCCATGAGCCTTGGTGCAAAAATTCAAGCGCAGCGGTTTTGTATGATTTTAATCAGTGTCGGGCTGGCAGGTTTGGCGGTGGCCTATGCAGGAGGGGTAGGTTTTGTCGGATTAATGGCTCCTCACATCGGCAGATTTTTCGTGGGACGATCCTTTGCAGCCCTTGTGCCTGTCTCTGCTCTCATTGGAGGCTGGATGGTTATCTCAGCTGATGTCATTGCTCGTACTGCTTTTCTTCCTCTCGATTTGCCTGTAGGGGTTCTTATTTCAGGAATTGGTGCTCCGTTCTTTTTGTATTTACTATACAGAAATCGTCGCAGGTAGGACAAAAGGGAGTGTGAGTAGATGGCAGGGCAAACATGAACTGAGAAGAAGATCAAGAGCTATTGATAGCGCCGACCTCGACGTGTTCTTGCCTGCCGTGGAGATTACCGCTTTTGTCGGTGGTCATGGATGCAGCAACTCCCTTTCTATGCCTCTTAGTCCAGTTTGTTATAACCACTAACTGAAGAGGTTATGCTGGCAAAGCAACTACTCCATGACATGTGAATGACATTGTAAAGCAACAACCATTCGTCCCCAAGGCGCAGTGGGTGGCTATGGTGTATCAGCCTGTAAAGTAAGGTGGACCTACCTCCAAGCACCAGTCATGAAGCACAAAGGAGGAACAGTATGTAAAACAAACATGAAACGCTAATCAGACTGATTACTAAATTGAGATGCTATTTCAGAAGCTTACAGAAGAGCAAGCCTAGCATGTTTGGTTTCTATGTCATTAAAAATTCCTGGTACCTCTATCGCCCTGGTGCTTTTTAAGCAAGTGCTAATTCATAATGATAAAAGTCCACATCTTTCACAAAGCCCATCTTTTCATATAACGCTTGTGCGCTGATATTGTTGGTGGCTGTACTTAAACTTAAGCTGGCTGCATTCAGCTTTTGCGCGTATGTTATCGCCTCTTTTATCAGTAATTCTCCCGCACCTTGGCCTCTAGCTTCTTTATCTACATATAAGTCATTTAGAATGAGATCTTTCGACATCGAGATAGAAGAATAAGTAGGGTATAATTGCGTGAAACCTATGTACTTATCAAGGTCCTTTGCCACTATAATAATAGAATCCTGCTGTTCCAGCCGCTCTGCTAAAAACTCACGGGCTCCCTCTTCATCCGTTGGCTGCTGATAGAATTCTCTGTATAAATTGAATAAGCGTGTGATGCCGTTTAAATCGTCATTTCTCGCATATCTAATCTCCATGAAAGCCCCTCCTTCGAATTATCAATACTATAAATCTTCTGTTGTTAAAAATCAACAGAACATAATCTTTTTACCAATGTTTTGTTATGAAAAAGAAACAAATATGGTTTAATAGATAAAAAGGCAAGGAGTTGCGCGCTATGAAAGAAATAGGTATATACATATTTGACGAAGTGGAAGTGCTCGATTTTGCCGGTCCATATGAAGTGTTTTCGGTCGCATTTGCTTCACCAGAAGAGAAGGAGAAGAAATTGTGCAATGTTACGAACATCTCAGAAACGGGCGAGATGATTACTGCTCGAAACGGTCTCCAAGTCGTACCGGATGTAAACTTAGAAAGTGCGCCAGAGCTTGATGTTATTATCATTCCCGGCGGACGGGGCGCGCGGGAAAACGAAATGCACAATGAAAAGCTTTTAGCCTGGATCCGTGAACGCGAGCAGACTGTCGACGTTTTGGCCTCTGTTTGTACCGGCGCTCTTGTCTTGGCGAGTGCTGGTATATTGGATGGAAAGAAAGCAACGACGCACTGGGGTTCCTACGAACGATTGGCTGCATACGAAAGCGTTCAGGTTGAACGAGACGTTAAATTTGTAGACGAAGGGCACATCATTACATCAGGTGGCATATCAGCTGGCATCAATATGTCGTTTCACCTGCTTGAACGATTCGCAGGAAAGCAAGCTGTGCAAGAAACAGCGAAATGGATGGAGTATGATGTGTAGAGGGTATTGTCGGGGGGGGGGGGGGAGTGAGAAGGACGGTGATTGTTCCAGTATAAGCATTTATCGCCAATCCTTTGCGTTATCAATGGGGTATTGTTTCCCCAAATACTCCGTCTAAAAAGTGGATGATGGTCTTAGATCCACAGCATAATCACCTATATAAGACTACTCTGCCGAACTTTAAAATGGGAAGCAGGTGTTCACCTACCTTCACATAATTGAATATCTTAGGCTTAAAAGATACATCTAGTGGAGGGATCGTTGTGGGCTACTATGTGACCGTTGAGGACGGCGTAAACTTATATATAGAAGATATCAATCCGAAAGGAAGCAAGACTATTGTGTTTATACATGGGTGGCCGTTAAGTCATAAACAGTTTGAATACCAATTTAATGTGTTGCCAGCTAAGGGATACCGCTGTATCGGTATAGATTGGAGAGGGTTTGGCGATTCGGATAAACCGTATCATGGGTATACGTATAACAGGCTAGCTGATGATATTCGAACGGTTGTGGAGACCCTTCGATTAGATCATTTCACGCTTGTTGGTCACTCTACAGGAGGAGCGATTGCGATTCGGTATATGTCTAGATACAACGGTTTTGGCGTAGCTAACCTTGTCCTCGTTGACGCAGCTGCTCCTATCGGTTTTTCCAAGTCGACCGCTGCTCAATTACTTAATGAGACGTTAAATGATCGTCCTAAAATGATGCGTGGGGTAACGGAAACCTTTTTCTTTCAATATATTTCTGAACCGTTTTCAAATTGGTTTATTCAAATGGGATTGGAAGCTGCTAGCTGGTCAACCGCGGCTGTGATCACGTTACTGCGAGATGAAAATCTGTATGAAGACCTGCCGCAAATCACAGCTCCGACCCTTATTATACACGGGGTTCATGATCAGGTTATTCCTTTTTCGCAAGCAGAGGAAGTGCATCACAGCATCGAGAACTCACAGCTCGTGCCGTTCCAATATAGCGGCCATGGTGCTTTCTGGGAAGAACGTGATATGTTTAATCAATTATTAATGCAGGTAGTGTAAAAGCTCTAGAGATTGATACGTAGCTAGTTGACAGTGCCAAAGAGTAAGAACTAGCGTTTTGTGGTCTGCTAGAGTTCCCAATTGTAAATATGCATCAATACCCGGCCTTTCTTGTCAAAAGCAACGCCTTCTCCTTCCAGAAGGCTTCTTTGTTCGCTGAAGCCTGGAGCCAGCTCTCCGCTTTTTTTCACGACCCGGTGAGCGGGCACATGCGTTGGCGCTTGCCGCATCGCCCAGCCTACCACCCGTGCATTATGAGGCTGTTCAAGGCGCGCAGCAATCTGGGAATAACTCGTTACTTTTCCGGTTGGAATTTCATTTACGAGTTGATAAACTTGCTCAAAAAATCCATTGCTCATTCGAATACATCCTTTTTTGGGTGCAACTCATATATACATAAATAGATAGTTAGCTCTTCTAACAGAAAGCACCTTTATAGATTTATAATGTGACAATCTATTGTTATATCATATCAAAAAATAATCGACCGGCGAAGCTTGTGAATGAGAGGTTAGCATGATTAAGATTAGGTTTAGTTTTTCTTACAACATATAGCTTTTAGGGAAGGAAAGAGATAAATGCTAATACGAGAAGCAGGTGAAGAAGATGTACCTTCGCTAGCTGGGTTAATGGGAGAATTAGGTTATGAAACGACGAGTGAAGAAATGAGAAACAGATTTAATAAAATTCAGGAGACCCCAGGTTACTGTACATTTGTAGCTGATCATTGTGGGAAAGTGGTTGGTATGATTGGTTTATGTACGAGTTATTTTTATGAAAAAGAGGGGCAATATGCCAGGATCGTAGCTTTGGTCGTTGACTCGCGCTATCGCAATAGCGGAGTGGGCAAAAAATTAATTCAGCAAGCGGAACAGTGGGCCAAACAACATGATGCTGTTACTATCGGATTAAATAGTGGCATACGGGAGGAACGTACGAATGCTCACAATTTCTATCTGAACATGGGTTATAAAGAGGTGAGCAAAGGTTTTTTCAAATCGTTATAAAGCTGTTTTGTGTTTAGGGAAGTTATAGAGGAACGTATTGACGGAGAAGAAGGATGGAAAAAAAGGAGAAAAAATGACCTTGCACAATGTATTTAAGGAAATGACAGTGTATGACCTCGCTTTTTTAATTCCGGCAGCGTTTTTGTATGCTTATCTGCCTGTTTATAATACGTTTAGCATTTTTTTGAATGCTCTACTTATTATTTGTTGTACGGCAGGGTTGTATTGGATTACGCATGGTTTAAGAAAGGCATTTAAGGGTTCAAAATAGCTGTGCTTTAGCAGATTTGAAAGAAAAAGCAAAGAGGTAGTTCCTAGTTAGCTAGACGTAAAGAGGGGGAGAATAAATGGGTTGGAAGGAAGAACAGAAAAAAGTAGAAGAATTCAGCAAACAAAAAGGGTTTGAGGTGACTTTAGAAGAGAGGTTGGCTTATTTAACGGCAGAAGTAGGAGAGTTGACGGAGGAAGTGTTGAAGTATCGCCGCAAGGAATCATCTAAGGAAAATGTTGGTGCTGAAATTTATGATGTTGTTTGGAATGCGATAGATTTGGCATCGCTAACTGGTATAGATATTGAAGAAGCATCAGCATTATGAAAAGAAACACCGTAACGATGATGACGATAAAAAGAGAAAGAACAAAAAAGCAATTTGATCAGATGATTGGCGAGATGGATAAATCACATCGCCCGCACAATCACAAAACTGAAGATATGCGTCCTAAAGAAGTTAAAGAAGAGAAAACTCAAGATAAACCATGGATTTTATCATTATAAAAAGCAGTGGATACTACCGCTGCTTTTTTACGCCGTGGGAATGTATAAAGGGGAAATACACT
Organism: Salsuginibacillus kocurii DSM 18087; assembly: GCF_000377705.1. GTDB lineage: Bacteria > Bacillota > Bacilli > Bacillales > Marinococcaceae > Salsuginibacillus > Salsuginibacillus kocurii. The sequence goes on from NZ_KB898629.1 coordinate 75,962, forward strand.
ATTCTTGTAAGCGGTTTCTTATCGAGAGGTAAAGTGATAACATATAAAGTATGAAGTGGAAATGACTACCTTATTTTTATAGGGAAAATGTTATTTTCTAAAAGACTAGCAGGGGGGCTCTCAGGGGAGAGATTTTAAACATAACGGTAGGTGAACTGTTGGAGCAAACTAGTGCCCAGTATGGCAGTAATGAAGGAATGGTCTATAATGACCGAGGGCTTCGTTATACGTATAGCGAATTTAACGAAGCATGTGATCGCCTGGCCCGAGGATTTATGGGGCTTGGCATTGAAAAGGGAGAGCATATTGCGATATGGGCTGCGAACAAGCCGGAGTGGTTGCTCTCGCAATTTGCTACAGCCAAGATGGGCGCGGTGCTTGTAACGGTGAATACAAATTACCGTGCGGCCGAATTGGAGTATGTATTGAAGCAATCGGATGCTTCCACATTAATTTTGCAAAAGTCTTATAAGGCTCTCTCCTATATTGATGAGTTATATGAGGTATTACCGGAGTTAAAAGAGGCCAAGCCTGGTGAGTTAAGGAGTGACACGTTTCCGTATTTAAAACGTGTCATTTTAGTAGGGGATGAACGGAAGCCAGGCATGCTGTTATGGGAAGAAGTTGAACAAGCAGCCGTGGCTGTTAGTGACGAAGCTTTGCACGAACGAAAAGCAACGCTTGCCCCGGATGATGTGATTAATATGCAGTATACGTCGGGGACGACTGGTTTTCCGAAAGGGGTTATGCTTACGCATTCGAACCTCGTCAACAATGCCAACAATATTGCCGACTGCATGAATTTAACGGCTGAGGACCGCTTATGCATCCCGGTGCCATTCTTCCACTGTTTCGGATGTGTATTGGGAACTATGGCTTGTGTTTCCAAAGGGGCAGCGATGGTTCCTGTTGAAGAGTTTAATCCGCAAGCAGTACTGAAGACGGTGGAGGCTGAACGTTGTACCGGCTTACATGGTGTGCCGACTATGTTCATTAGTGAATTAAATCAGCCGGATTTTTCAGCGTATGACCTAAACAGTCTGCGAACAGGCATCATGGCTGGTTCAAATTGTCCAAAAGAAGTCATGAAATCCGTCATGGAAGAGATGGGGGCAAGCGAAATCACGATTGCTTACGGCCAGACAGAAGCATCACCTGTCATCATGCAGACTCGGGTAGATGACTCGATCGAGCGCCGCGTAGAAACGGTGGGGCGGGCGCTACCTGCAGTTGAAGTAAAAATAGTGAACCCAAAAGACGGCAAAGAACTACCGGCTGGTGAACAGGGAGAGTTATGCACACGGGGTTATCATGTCATGAAAGGGTATTATAAAAATCAAGAGGCTACCCAAGCCGTTCTTTCAGCTGATGGGTGGCTCCATACAGGAGATTTGGCTGTAATGGATGAACATGGCTATTGCAGGGTCACTGGCCGATTAAAAGACATGATTGTTCGGGGTGGTGAAAACGTCTACCCACGCGAAATCGAAGAATTTCTATATGCGCACCCGAAAGTTCAAGACGTGCAAATTGTAGGGGTTCCAGACCCTAAGTACGGAGAAGAAGTTTCGGCCTGGGTGCAAGTAAAAGAGGACGAAGTGATGGATGAAGAAGAATTGCGTACGTACTGCCAGGAGCGTATTGCTCGTTATAAAGTGCCACGCTATATTGCTTTTGTAAATGAATATCCGATGACGGCTTCTGGCAAAGTGCAAAAATATAAATTGCGTGAGCAAGCAAAAGACAAGTTCGGCATTACCGTGTGATAGGTTTTGGTGCAGCCTAACCCAGGCTGTGTTCGGCTCCATCTCTGTCTGTTCCAACGGACCGAAGGCTAAAGCCAGCTCGGTCCGTTATTTATCGTTGTCGCTTCACTCGTATAAACTTGTAGCTTTAGCATAAGTGGTCTTATAAAGCCTCTCTGGGTAGTTTTCGGGAAAAATACCCCCGATCAGTCATGCTTGCTATCAGTACTCTTGTGACCAATATACCAACATCGGCAGCAGCAGTCTGTAGAGTAGGTAGCCGCGCAAACGTAAGGGAGAGACGGCAAAATTACGTGGATTAAAATAGAGATAAGTAGCGGGCACATAACGTTTAATAGGTTTAGCAAGAATCTATAGGAGTGGGAGAGGAGCAGTGGAGCAAATGATTAAAGGCTTAAACCATTTCTTGTTTTCCGTTTCTGATCTAGACCGGTCAGTCGAATTTTATGAGCAGGTATTTGAGGCGAAGCTGCTTGTAAAAGGAAACCAAACCGCTTATTTTGATTTGGCTGGTATGTGGCTGGCACTAAATGAAGAGAAGCATATTCCCCGCCGTGAGATCTGGGAGTCCTATACCCATACCGCTTTTACTATTGAAGAGGAAGAGATTGAACAGATATATGAAAAGTTAGAGGCGCTCGGTGTAAACATTTTAACAGGCAGGCCGCGTGATGAACGTGATAAAAAGTCAATTTATTTTACTGATCCAGATGGCCATACATTTGAGTTTCATACCGGGACGTTGGCTGACCGCTTATCTTACTATAAAGAGGAAAAGCCGCATATGGAATTTTTCAACGAATGAAATGAAGTTTCTACAGGTAGTAGCAACCAAGAATGACCTGTATTTGACAAAATGTTCCTTATGCGTTTGAGCAATCCTTCTATTTAAGTGCAGCAGATAAGTGGCTCAGCAACAGTCGTCCTTTCGCTTACTAAGCTAGAGCCATTATGCTTCCACTACTTTGCGCAGATCTTCATAAACGATTGAGTCCCAGCCGTTATCCATACGGTTGCGGATTTCCTCGTTCGTTTGGTCCGGCCCTGGTCCGGGAACAATGTCTTCTGCTGCGCCCCAGCCCGAATGAATAAGTGTGAACTCTGTTTTACCATTGAGTTCTTTTAATAAAAAGCTGACTTCCCAGCCGTTGTCATTCCAAGAAAAGGTAAGCTCATGCGGAGGGTTGAGAGTAAGTACTTTGCAAGGTGTCGGTCCGAAAGGGGACTCGAGTGTGAATTCAGCGCCTTGTTCGCGGCTGAAATCATTTGGCATAAACCAAGACGCAATGCCCTCGGCTGTGGCTACGGTCTCCCACACCTTATGAATGTCAGCGTTTAAAACGAGTTGTTTTTGAATGTCTGCTGGTAATGGGTTTACATCCATGTGATTTCCTCCTTCATATGTAACCATGGGTATTCATCCTAACAATACGTAACTTTTAGGTTAGGTGTCAATTACTATTGTAGCATGTGGTGGGTCTATGCAAAGAGAGATTGTTAAGTAACCGCCTTTACCTAAAGGAGGAGCTATATGCAGATTGAATTACGTCCATTTACGAGAGATGATTTCAGCCAATTGATCGCCTGGGTTGATTCACCCGATTTATTGCTGCAATGGGGTGGGCCGATGTTCACCTACCCGTTGGATCATGAACAGCTGCAAGACTATTTAACGCTGCCAGATAATCAAGTGTATAACGTCGTGCAGTCCGAGACAGGCAGGACGGTAGGGCACATTTCATTAGGGAAGATTGATCACGTAAACTCTCGGGCCCGGGTGGGGAAAGTGTTGGTGGGAGAACCTTCAGCTCGTGGGAAGAAAGTAGGGGAGCAAATGATGGAGAAGATTACGCAGCGGGCGTTTGAGGAGTTAGGGTTGAAGTGGCTCACCTTGGCTGTATTTACAAGGAATACCCCTGCCATCGTTTGTTATGAAAAAGCAGGCTTCAAGAAAACGGCCTGTCGCCTGGATACGTATCAATTATACGGGGTGGAGTCGCGACTGTGGGAGATGAGTCTGTCTGTACACGATTGGAGGGAACACCGGGCATAGAAAGTGCAATCGTTTGTTGCTTAGTTGCACGCCTCCTTTCAACGAAAAGGGCGACGTTTAGACTACCATCTCCTGCGTATCCCTTTATAGTTGGACGGGTTTACATCTACTTCCTCCGCGAGTGAGCATCCATTGCGTATTTCTTTGAACCTAAAAAAGGCTGCCATAAGACAGCCTTTTCTAAAAAACCTTATAAAATAGTGCCGTTATTCCCTATGAATTGGTCATATACTGAAGAGCTTGCACCATTTTTTCAGCCGTACTTTTACTGGACTGCGGGTTCTGGCCGGTGACAAGGTTGCCATCTGCTATCGAAAAGTCTGTCCATTTTTCCCCGCGTTCAATATTAGCTCCTTTGTCGCGCAGCTTGGTTTCGAGCATAAAGGGCATGTGCTGGTCTAATTGCATTTCAATCTCTTCTTCATCCGTAAATGTAGAGACGTTTTTCCCTTGTACAATCGGGGTGCCGTCTGCGTACGTGGCGTTGACTAAACCAGCCGGCCCGTGACACACTGCACTGATGACTTTATTATTTTCCACAAAGTGCTGAAGTACGGTTTGCAAGGTTTTGTTGTCTGGGAAATCGAACATGGTTCCATGCCCGCCCGGGAGGAAAATCCCATTAAAGTTTTCCGTGTCGTTTTCACTTAATTTGGCAGTATTTTTCAGTTCTTCTTCTGCCTGTTTCCATTCTGCTCGGTCTTCGATGCTGTTAGGGTCAAGCGGAACTTCACCGCCGTTAATGCTTGTTACTTTTACGTCATAGCCTTGTTCTTTAAAGACGTTATACGGAACGGCAAACTCTTCAAGCCATAACCCAGTTTTGTGGTCGTCGGTGATGGTGGTGTGATTGGTTACTACCATGAGAATGCTTTTTGACAAAAGAAAAACCTCCTTAATAATATTACGTTGTGTATGGTGTCCACACGGCTAGAAATCCAAATTCCAACCATCTTCAGCTTAATACACAACGGATTCCGCTGTAAAAACATGTGCTCAGGTTCTGCAGCATGAATCGTATTCTGTACTATATTATTTCTGTTAGTATGCTAAACTAAACGGAAGAGAGGTTAAAAAATGAAATGGCTTGTTATATCTGACACACACATGCCAAAACGAGCAAAGCAGTTCCCCGACACGCTGGAAGATGAATTAAAAAAGGTAAATCACATCATCCATGCTGGTGATTTTCAGACGATGGATGTGTATGAAAAATTAAGCCAGTACGGCAAGCTTCACGGAGTATACGGCAATATCGACGAGGAAGATTTGAAGGAGCAGCTACCTGCGAAAAAAACATTAGAGATCGAAGGATTCAGAATCGGCCTTGTGCATGGCCATGGTGAAAAGAAAACGACCGAAAAGCGAGTGCTAGAAGCCTTTGACGAAAAAATGGATATTATTATTTTCGGACACTCGCATATGCCCCTGCTCCGCTATGTTGGAAAAACACTTCTATTTAACCCTGGATCTGTGACAGATAAACGGAAGCTGCCTTACTATTCGTTTGGCCGTTTACATATTGGTGAAGAACTGCAGGCAGAGCATGTGTTTTTCAATAGATAAGGAGAAAACGCACGTTGTGAGGTGTATTATGAATAAATGGCGATGCGCCCACTTTTGAAAAAGCGGGAGGCTGAACGTAGCCTTCCGCTTTGTTTAATTGCAGGTGAAGTCCCGTTACTGTACCCGCTCATATCTAGAAGCTGCTTCGATTTCTTCAAAGCCCCAATAGTCAAAAGGAACGTCTTCCCACCGTTCGATATTAATAGTACTTGGAGGCTCAATCTCCAGCATTTCATTAATGATGCTTACTGCTTCGGCCCGGTTGAGGTCATTATTAGGGCGAAACGTCCCATTTGGGTAGCCATTAATAATTCCCGCTTCATAGCTGGCCTGAATTCCGCGTTCTCCCCAGTGCCCCGTAGCATCATCAAAAGGATGCGTATATGGAGTAGAGGAAGAGAGTTCAAGGAAACGCGTAGCAATTGAGGCCATTTCTACTCGGGAAATCTCATCATTTGGCCGGAAATTGCCATTTGGGTCACCGCTCATCAGTCCGACACCTTGCATGAAGGTAATGGCACTAGCCGCCCAGTGGGAACTGTCTACATCATTAAAAGAAGTATACGAGCTGGTTTTTTCATCTTCTTCATTGATGGTTCTGGCAAGCATCGTAGCAAGTTCTGCCCGGGTGGTGGAGGAACTTGGCTGAAACGTGCCATTGCTGTATCCACTAATATACGGTGTACGGATTTCTCCTTCTTCAGTGGGCAAGAGTGCTTCACCAATTACGGGAAGGTCAAGCTTGGAAGGGTGCTCCCTGTCATGATGAATCGTTACATTCGCTGCATGTTCATTTAGACCGGGGCCTTGCGGAGAACGCTGCTCTGCTAATGCTTTTGTGCCGCCGGCTAGGCTGAGTCGTAGTTTATGTCCTTGGGGTATCACATAAGAAGTCGGCAGTATCTCCATTTCATACTGCTTGATCTCACTCGCTGTTACCGGTTGTGCTGTCTCCCGTGTGTCCGAGCGTCGCGCGTTTAAATAACCGGCAGTAAGCTGAGTGGAAGTACCATCCGGTGCTACAGATGAAAGTTGCGCTACGAAATCAGCATCTTCCCCAGCGATTTCTGCAAAAAAGGCAAAGCTGATCTCTCCGGTAATCTCAGTCGGTGCAGCAAACGATTCGGTCGTCCAGGTTACGACTTCTTGTTCGCTGCGTGTTTGGTCTGCTTCCGAGCGGCCACGATATTGTTCAAGTAACGTATGAAGGAACGGGCCATTTGCTTCAGCATACTGATAGCTGGTGTTTGCCGCCTCCTCAGCCGGTTTTGCAGCTTGGAGGGTGCCGTCATTTAAGCTGTTGATACTGCCGCTTGGCTGTTCGCTTAAATAAAGCGATGCTTTGCGCGTGTCTGGAAGTGGCCAGTCTTGTTCAAACCGCCATTCTTCAGCTCCTTGCACATATAAAAGAACATCTTCGTCGTCTTCAATGCCATTCTCTTCTTGGAGTAAATGATGGTCAAACCACATTTTCTCCAAGTCTTCAAAGGCATAAGGTTGTAGATCTGCCACATTGCTGTGGGCATTAGGTCCAATCACCATTCGGCTGTCACCATCTGCTTGACGGAGGCGGGCAAAGCTGTCGATATTGCCGGGTGTAATATAATCTTCCCAACCGCCGGAAACTAACACTGCAATGTCACCCGCTGCAATCTGTTCGTAGTCCTCGGGGCTAAGAGAGCGTTCTTGCCACCACTCGTTCAAATCTCGGTTCTCAAGAGCTGCAGAATAACCGGCTCCGCCGAAAGCGGTGCGCCCGGGTCCAATGTTCATCCCGCCTGGATACCAAAGATATTCATAACAATTCCCGCAAGCGAGCGCTGGACTGATCGCTTTTAAGCTCGGCGGCGTTTCCTTTGCTGTCAGCCATTGACTAATCCCTTGGAGCGACGGGCCTATCATCCCGACATCTCCATTACTCCAAGGCTGATCGGCCGCCCATTCTACCAAATCATGCCCATCTTCTGCATAATGGTTGTACAATGTCGACGTGCCTTCAGAACCGCCCACCCCTCTTGTGCTAACGTGAAGAGCTGCATAGCCCCGTTCAACATAATCTTCCAAGCGGGGATCATAGCTGTTACCAGTTGAGCCGGTATGTCCATATCCGTTAAAGATAATGAGCACTGGAGCTGTTTCAACTCCGTCTGGCAAAAATAAACGGGCATTTAAGCTGGTACCGTCCCGCATCGGAATAGAAATGTCTTCTTGTTTTTCAACAGAGTAGCTGTTTGGAACGAGGCTTGGGCTTTTTTCGGTGGTCACCCAATCACGGTCTTCGGTATCTATCCCGATTGAAGAAGCAAATGTCTCCTGCGGGGGTAGTAAAAGTAAAGTTAAAGCAACTAGTATGATAACTGTTCTCGTAAAATTAAAGTATGTAGTTTTCAATGTCTTCGGCTCCCTCGTGAAATATGATGTTAAAGTGTAATGACCTGCATCCCATACTTTAGAAATGGATTGAAAGATAATATTGGAAATCACTATTGTATATTAGCAGGTATTATAGTAAGAATATAGGAAATACGGCATTTGTAATCGTATTGTTAAGAACGTCATAAAAGCCCACGAATTTACCTGCTATAAACATGAGAGACGTGCTTATTGTATGCACAAAAGGCTGGTTTGAAACAGGAACGTAAACGAATAGAGGCTTACGTCCATCCGCAAACGTGATAGCATAAAATAAATGGCTTGATCCCACTAACGAAGGAGAGAGATGATGACACTTCAAATTGGAGAGGTTTTTAGCTGGTCGAAGTCGTTTACCGAAGAAGAGACACTTCAGTTTGCAGAGTTGTCAGGTGAGAAAGGCCGGCATCTCATGGAGCGTGATGAGAATGGACGTTTCATGGTGCCCGGGCTGTTCACTGCTAGTTTAGGGGTAAAAATCGGAGGCGAATTGAACGTCGTTATAAAAGAAATGGTTAACGAGTATATCCGTCCCGTTTATACAGGGGACACCATCACGTGTAAGCTGACTGTTACAAATGTAGAACAAAGAAATGGCTATCAAGAGGTGACTTTCTCTGCGCAAAATTATAATCAACAGGGAAAAGATGTACTGCTCGGCTCTAGCCAGGGGATTATTTGGGACAAGTAGTATAAAAACCAAACGATCGTTTAATTTAAGAAGCATATGGTGTCTATATTGCCTGGGTAAAGCTGCTATTGCATCTTACCCATGAAAAAGAGGCTCGTTTCCGAAGGGAACGGCCTCTTTTTACGTGTGATTAAAGCTTATGCTAGCTTGTTGACGTCCTCCTAAAGCACCTGCTTAAAATGGAAATTCCCGATATTCTTCTTGAACTGACACCCACTTCGTTGTCGTGAATTTATCAACGATCCATGGATTGCCGAAACGCCCCATGCCGCTTTCTTTCGTACCGCCAAAGGGTACGGTTGGGTTGTCATTTACGGTTTGGTCGTTGATATGAGTCATGCCGCTGTTGATTTCTAACGCCAGGTTTTTGCCTCTTTCAATATCTTCAGTGAAAATAGCTGAGCTTAAGCCAAATTCTGTGTCATTAGCCAGTTCAATCGCGATATCATCAGTTTCTGCTTTTATCATCACTGCGATCGGCGCGAATTGTTCTGTCTGCGCAATTTCACTATCATTTTTAACATCTCCGAAGACATACGGCGTGATCACTCGGCCTTCTTGTTTCCCTTCGAGCTTCACATCGGTTCCTACTTCTTTCGCTCTGCTGATTAATTTTTGTGCTTCTTCAACTTGCGTATCATTAATGAGCGGACCAATGATGGTCTCGTCATCCCGCGGGTCCCCGCACGGAATCTCGCTCGCTTTTTCGACGAACTTCTTCACAAATTCATCGTACTTGCTTTTATGAATAATAAAACGGTTAATAATCATGCAGATTTGACCTTGATGAATAAACTTCCCGAAAATAGCTGCTTCAACGGCTCGGTCAACGTTTGCATCCGACATGACCAGAAACGGGTTGTTGCCACCTAGTTCAAGAGCAACACGTTTTAATTTGCTGCCGGCAATTTCTCCGATATGTTTTCCGACTGGGGTGGAGCCGGTGAAACTGACTAAGTGTGAATGTGGGGTGGTCAGCATATCATCACCGATTTCTTCTAGGTCGGTTTGGACCACATTTAGCACGTCGTTTGGGAGACCGGCGTCTTCGAAGGCTTTTGCTATTATAATTCCACCAGTATAAGCCACTTGCAGATCAGGTTTATGAACGACGCAGTTCCCGAGCGCGATAGCTGGGGCAATCGTGCGCATCGACAAATTGAGGGGAAAGTTAAATGGAGAGATGGAAGTAATGACCCCGAATGGCAGGCGGATGAGACGGTTTTTCTTTCCTTCCACTTGAGCGGGAAGTTCCTCTGCCTGGAAGATTTCATTTGCCATTTCGGTAGCTTCCTCCACAATCCCGACGGTTAGGTCAACTTCTACATTGGCTTTTATTTTGCTGCCCCCGGTCTCATGAACAATCACATCTACGATTTCTTCTTTGTTCGTTTTTAAATATTCGGCTACTTTATTTAAGATATTTACTCTTGTATCCGCCGTCGATTTTGCCCATTTTTTTTGTGCTTTTTTTGAAGCAATGTATGCGTCTTCTAGCTGCTGTTTCGAAGCAATCGACATCGTTTGAATCAACGCATCATCGTAAGGATTCGTGTTCTCATACGATCGGCCACTTGTCCCTTCAATCCATTCCCCGTGTAGAAAACTGTCCTTATAGTTTATGAATTTTTCCAACAACATCACCCTTTGTGTATGCATTCGACTATATTTTGTACCACAAGTGTTGAGAATATCAGAAGCAATAATGAAAAATATGAGGTGGGCAATAGAAGCAGAAGGTGGGATGGCAATCCTATGCTAATCATCAGGTAGCATTATCAATGTACGTGTAGTAGAGAAATCACTATCTTTCCTTCATTGGTTAACGAGGAAGGAAGAGGCCTTGACATAGAAGGGCGGAGCGATAGTATGGAGAAGTAGAGGGTAGTTAACAATAGCTCCATTGCCAAAAATCCTCTCGTCAATCTTTGACAAGAGCAGAGAATATGTTATAGTTTTAGTTAAGGATGTTAAATTTATATTTAACAAATAGTACATTTTTAATTTTGTGGGAGGATGAACATGTTAGCTATGTATATGAAAAGAAAAGCAGTACTTCCTTTAACATTAAGCGCGTTGGTACTTGCAGCCTGCGGTGAAGCAGATGATCAAGAAGAAACGGGCGCTGACGAAAATGGCACGGAGGCTGAAACAGAAGAAGCTGAAGAAGACGGAGAGGGAGAAGCTAGTGGAAATGTAGAAGGAGAAGAGATTGAGCTTGTGTATGTTGCCTGGGAATCTGAGCTTGCTTCTACGAATGTTATCACTCAAGTACTTGAAGAATACGGGTATGACGTCGAAATGACTCAATCTGACCAGTCACCAATGTGGCAGGCAACAGCCGATGGAAGTGCAGATGGATTTGTTGCTGCATGGCTTCCATCTGATATGGCAGACGATTACGAGCGTTATGGCGACGAGGTAGTTGACCTAGGGGCTAACCTTGAAGGTGCGAAAACTGGCCTGGTAGTACCTGAATATATGGAAGATGTAAACAGCATTGAAGATGTAACGTCAGAACATTTTGATGAAATCACCGGAATTGATGCTGGTGCGGGTGTGGTAATAACAACTGAAGAAGTCATTGAAGAATACGACCTTGATGTGGAAATGACTACAAGTACAGATGCAGCCATGACAGCTGAACTTGATTCCCGCTACCAAGAAGAAGAACCTGTTATTGTTACAGGCTGGGAGCCGCACTGGAAGTTTTATGAGTATGACTTGAAATTCCTCGAAGACCCTAAAGAGGTTTATGCCGATGGGGAAGAAATCCGCACGATGGTTCGTGAAGGACTAGAAGAAGACCACCCAGAAGCCTATCAAATTCTAGATAACTTTCACTGGACACCAGACGACATGAACGAAGTCATGCTTGATATTTCTGAAGGCGGTATGGACCCAGAAGAGGCTGCCGCAGAGTGGATTGAGAACAACCGTGAGCAAGTCGACGAATGGCTCGATATTGATTAATGGTATATTAATAAGAAAACCACCGACCGAGTGTCGGTGGTTTTTTCGTGCATTATGTAGAGAACAAGGAAGGAGCGCCGTTCGATTTATCGACTACTAGCAGTGGAGGGAGAGCTTCATTGCTATTTTCAGTTGCCGATCTCAAGGCAGAAGTTCACGCAGGGACGTGTAACGGACATGAGGCACGATATTTTAGCCAAAATAGGATATTTTTAAAATTTTTAAAATAAACGGACATAAGTGCCACTAGTTGGGGGAAACAGCCGATATATGGTTCGGATGTATAAATAGAGGAACAGGTGTCTGTTAATTTGTGAAAGCCCTAGATTTTGAACAACTAACGGAACAGATGTCTGTAAGCCAGTCAGGAGTGGGGCAGCCAGCTTCTAAGAGCCTGCATGTGGGGGACACTGTCCGAAAAGGGCCCTCTGAAGTTACTATGCGGATGCAGCTATGAACTGAGCTTTTCTTCATGATGGAAGGTAGTTTTAACTAGGGTGCCTTCTTTAGCGATCCACCCTTTGCGCAAAAAGGAATGATAGACGGCATAACTGATTAAGCCTGCAATGATTACACTAGCCAATACATCGAAAGGGTAATGATGCCCTACGTAAATTCGAGAAATGCCAGTTAGAAATGCTGCTGCCAAAAAGAGCCGCCCCATGTTTTTATGCATGAACCAAACGGCAAAGGCGAGAGCAAAGGCCGCCAGAGTGTGATTGCTCGGGAAAGAAGAAGCCCCGTTATGAGTTAAAAGCAGCTCCATTTCCAGGTCGGTCATAAAAGGACGGGGACGAAAGAACAGTGTTTTGATAAGAAATCCCGCCGCCATCGAAGCGGCCACCGTAATAATTCCGATCAAGCCAGTATGTAACCACAACCTTTTTTTAATGCCAGTAACGAGCATAAAAAAGAGAGCTATTAAAAAAAAGGTAAGGGAATACTCCGTCATAAAAACCATGAAGTTATCTAAAAATGGAAAACGTCCTGCCAACCCATTAATTTCTTTAAACACAAAGGTATCCATGTCTCGTTACGCTCCTTCAGTACATTCTTTGACCAAAAGTGGGCAATTACCAGTATACAGTAGATATGTACAGATAAATTGAAGGTTTTGGCCATGCTTGTTTTTACTGAGATATATTTATAAATTGAAATAGTATTCCCAAGAATAGAGGAATGGTAAAGGTTATCACCGGAAAGGTCACTACCTCTGAGGCTTTGGATAAAGGGAATAGAAGCCCTGGCAAGCCGTCGAAGAAACACGGCATACCGCTGAGGTTATTTAACTGTCGTCAACGAAAGGGAAGAAAGCAATTAATCTCAGCGGAATGTTCGGTAGATTCATTGTCGAATTATTGCTGAAATATAAACGACTTTAGTTTACAGGGGCGGGGCAGTGCAGCGAAAAGTCGTGCGGCTTCCAAAAAAAAGCAGTTCCACCTCATGAATCTCCTGGCCGCGAGTCACCAGGAGATGACCAAAAAAAAGCGCTCAAAAGAAGAGCGGCAAATGAGTAAGAACTATTAAACTTGTCATTTAGATAAACCGGCTACCAATCCGCCGAAAAGGTTCAAAGTGCCAGGACAGGCGCGGTGTTTTTCATTTCGGTATGTGATGTCCTCCAAAGCAGTTGAGTAACTAAGCCTGCATCTTCACCGAGAGGAATGGCGGGGATTTAAAATCAAAGATGTTGTAAAAGAGATTGTATTGAATATGGAGGGTCTACCCAAAAATTCCTTGTCTAAGACGGTCTACATAGTCATAAAACTCCTGTTGTGTTAAGTCGTCATCAAACAGCCAGTGCCTTATTTTGAGAGGCTGATGCTCATAAGACCGTCCTACAATGGCCCGGTCTACCACAGGTGCCAAACCATAATCCGTGTTCACCCTGACCTCGACTAAATAAAATATTTCAGGATACAATTCTTCGACTTCAAAATAATGGTCCGGTTGATCAATTTCTTCAGCTACCAAGTCTGCAACGCGGTCGCGAGGGTCCATCGGGGAGCCGTGATACGTATCGCTTTCAATTTCCACTAAAGAAGCCTCGGGCACATAATTCACATTTACACCGAGCGCATCACCAACAACCCGTAACGGAACCATCGTACGACCGTTTATGATTTGGCTTCCGACATCCAATTTAACCGTTTCCCCATTAATGACAGCGCTGTTTTGTCCCACTGGGAGCACAATCTCCCGGCCGTCTTTTTCACCTGCAACTTGATGATTCGCACTATCCCAGGTGACACTTGCGCCTAGCGACTCAAAGATCCCACGCATCGGGACCAACGTCCGTCCATCATGGACTACAGCCGGTTCATCGTATGTCTGTGTCTCATCGTTAATAGCCACCCCAATGTGTGGTGAACTGTCCGCATCCGCAATCGTTGGCACCGCTATGATTGCTAACAGTCCTGCCGTAACCGAGCCTACGATTTTCTTCTTTAACTGCTTCACAAATTCGCCCCCCCATTGTTTTATGCACAGTAAAATTTTAACATAAAATTTTGTATATTGTTACTAAAAGACTACTGACCAACCAAAAAAACCCTGTCTTTTATAGAGAAGGACAAAGGCTTTTGGAGATCACGTTGACTCTTCATTTATGTGTAGTGAAAGCGTTACGCTTTTCATGTCCAGCTGCGGCGCCTAGAGGCTCGAGGTTTTTTCTGCCCCTGACTTCGAGGAGCAGGGTCCTCTGCGCAGGTGCTGAAAAACTTGTCGCCTCTAAGCCAGGCGCCTCCGCTTTTCTGTCTAGCTCCGGGCACCATTGGCTTGTGATCCCTTTTCCCCGCCCTGCGGCGGCAACAGCCTCCTCGGCGATGAAGAAGGGCCCTGCGCCAATGGTCAGGCGCCCTCCGCTTTTCTGTCTAGCTTCGCGGGCTAACGACTTGAGATCTCTTTCTCCCACCCTGCGGCGGCAACAGCCTCCTCGGTGGGAGAGAAGAGCTCTGCGTCGTTAAGCAAGCCCGCTCCGCTTTTCTTTGTCCAGCTGCAAGCGGCAGGGGCTCGAGGTCAAAAGTCGCGCCCTTTCAAAGCCAAAAAGCGGCTTTGGCAGCGCTCGCCTTTTGCTTGACGCCCCTGAGCGCCGCTTTCCGCTTTTCTTTCTATATATCTTTGATGGCGTGGTTTAGTTGGTCCGCTCGGTTGGATAGTTGGTCGATGGTGCCGTTTATTTCATCGATAATGGTGGAAACTTGTTTGATTTCTTGTTCTACGTTGGTGCTTCTAGAGGAGGCTGTGTTGGTTTTAGCTACGATTTCATTGAATAATTCACTTGTTTCATGTAAACCGCTCGCGCTATGTTTAACGAAGTTATCAATGTTGCTCATATGGGTAGAGACTTTTTTGATTTGTTCATTTGTTTGGTCAATCAGCCCAGTTACGCGGTCAATCGAATCTTTCGTTTGCTCTGAAAGCTTGCGGACTTCTCCGGCTACGACGGTGAAGCCTTTTCCAGCCTCGCCAGCACGGGCAGCCTCAATCGCTGCGTTTAAAGCAAGCAGGTTGGTCTGGTCGGCGATGGCTTCGACAATGCTTACGACTTCATGAATTTCTGTCGCAGCATGCTGTAAGGTGTCAATCTCAGTCATCATCGTTTCCATGTCGGTGTTTAATTGACTGACGCTTTGATTTTGTACATGTAACTTTTCTGTGCCATCTTTAGAAAGGGTGGCGATTGCTTTTGTATCCTGATTGCTTTCTTGGCTGTATGTTACAACATCGCTAGCTTTTTGATTTAATTCTTCCGTTGAAGCACTCGTTTCTTCAGAGATTGCTGCTAGTTCTTCTGAGGTTTCACTTACCTTCTTGATTAATTCCAATTTGTGTTGTTCCTGTTCGTTTCGTATTCTTTCATTTTCTTGTTCGAAGGCTTCTAACACCAGTTGTTGTTCTAAGTTAATGAGTTTTGACACGGATTCAAGCGCATCCATTGCCACGTACGGATCCTGAACGTTCGTCCGAATATGAGAAGAAATGGATAAAAGCATGTCCTGAAACGCGGATAAGTACCATTTTGGCTGCAGACCGATTCGCACATGAGTTTTAGCAATTTGTAGGCGTTTCTCCACGAAGGCAGTATCAATAACCCCATTAAACAGTTCTTGAATATGGACTGTTAGTGTTTGCTTTAGCCGTTCGGTTGAACTATGGTCATCGATAATAAATTGTAAATCTGAGTTTTTTGCTAAGTTATCATAAAATTGATCGACAACCTCCTCAATATGTTCGGTAATAATTGGCTGTAATTGTTGGATATGTGCTAAATCTGCTTTTGTTAGATGGATCATATCTAGTTGCAGTTGAAGTTCTTCATCTACATCTATGACGGCCGTTGAGCTGTCGATCGTTACTTCAGCGTTAGTCTGTTCTTGTCGTTTTTTCGTAAATAACCCCAATCCTTAACACCCCTAATGGTAACTAATAAAGTCTTTAGTTTTAGGATAAAGGAAACAGGAATGTAAAGGAAGAGGATTATACGATCTTCCCTAAAAAAGTGTAAAGGACCTACTAGTTAAATAGTGTCATTCCAAAGGTTCGGGGTAGGAGAAGTGAAGAATTTATGGGTAGTCAAGTTCCTGAAAGTGTAATATCAACATTATGTTTTTGAATTAAAATGAAATATTTTTGTTATGCGTATAATCTTTCATCAAAATAAAAAATGCTATATAATAAATATAACTTAATATGCGTAAAGGGCAAATTTTTCAAAAATTAAAACAAAAGAGTGTGCACGAAACTGTAAGTACTTATTTGGCAGGTAACCTTTTATATGGAGGGGTTAATGATGTATGCGCACAAGGCTGAAGTTAATTTGGAAGGGATCCACCTTTATGAAAGCAAGCATAAAGAAAACTATACGATTGACAACCACTATCATAAAACTCACCAGTTGCTTTATGTATTGGAAGGGGAAGGCAGCTGTAGCCTAGATGGAAAAGACTATAATTTGGAAGCAAATAATGTAGTGTTAATAGCACCGTATTGTGATCATTCCATTCATTCGAAAACAAAGATGACTAATCTAGTGTTGGAATTTAATGAAAATGCTTTGGAACAAGATGTCCGAGATGCCTTGCTTCCGAGCATATTTAACCTATCCCGTGTGTTAAAGTTAAGTATCTTTGATAGTAAGGAATTACGTCAGCTGCTTCGTAAAATGTTGTACGAACAGTCTCATGGGGATGAGCTTTATTTATTAGCAAAAAAAATATTTTTATCAGAAATATTATTTATGTTGTATCGCAGCCGTACTACTTCCAATACGAATGATACGAATTCACTACGGGCAGAATGGCTTCGAAACTATATTGATTCTCATTATTTTGAGATTGAAACCTCAGCAGACCTGGCCGCTAAAATGGGGATGAGCACTCGCTATATTGATAGTATTTTCAAAGACCATTATCAAATGACACCTATACAATATGTAACTAAGGTTCGGCTTGAATTAGTTGAAAAAATGCTTGTTGAAACAAAAAAAGATGTAGTTTCTATATGCTTTGAGGTAGGATTTGAGTCTGTATCAACTTTTTACAGAGTATTTAAAAAGCATACAGGTCTCCCACCAAGTCGATATCGTATGAAACATCAGGTTTTAAACCCTCACCCTCTATAATCAAAAAATGCGCGGAAAAGGTTGAGTCCTTTTCCGCTTTTTTGATAACTCTATTTCGTTCTTTTTTTACAAAAGTAGAGCGTATGTTGCTAAATTACAATGCTATCATGATTTA
The DNA here is from genome assembly GCF_000377705.1 of Salsuginibacillus kocurii DSM 18087. Taxonomy (GTDB): domain Bacteria; phylum Bacillota; class Bacilli; order Bacillales; family Marinococcaceae; genus Salsuginibacillus; species Salsuginibacillus kocurii. The sequence goes on from NZ_KB898629.1 coordinate 93,164, forward strand.
TTTCTAATTTTGAGAGCGTGTTGCAATATTTAATAAGACAGTGTGGCTGTTCAGCTTTACGATATAAGTGCATCACAAACTTGGAAGGAGATATCGTAAATGGCTGAAATAAAGATAGGCATAATCATGAATGGCGTAACTGGACGGATGGGCACGAATCAACACTTTAAACGTTCAATGGTGGCGATTATTGAACAAGGTGGCGTGGACTTAGGAGATGGAGATGTCCTTATGCCTGACCCCATTTTGGTAGGGCGCAACGCTGATAAGCTTAAAAACCTGGCGGAAACGCATAACATCGAACGCTGGACGACAGATTTGGAAAGCGCTTTAGATGATCCATATAACCAGATTTATTTTGATTCCCAGACGACAACACGACGGGCAGAAGGTATCAAACGGGCGATTGAAAAAGGTAAGCACATTTATTGTGAAAAACCGACCGCAACCACGATGGAAGAGTCGCTGGAACTTGCCCGCAAAGCAAAAGAAGCAGGAGTTAAAAATGGCGTCGTGCAGGACAAATTGTTTCTTCCCGGCTTAATGAAATTAAAGCGGGTGATTGATTCAGGCTTTTTTGGAGATATTTTATCGGTCCGCATGGAATTTGGCTACTGGGTATTTGAAGGAGATTGGCAGGAAGGGCAGCGTCCGTCTTGGAACTACCGAAAAGAAGACGGTGGCGGCATTATCGTTGACATGTTCCCGCACTGGAGGTATGTGCTTGACGGGTTGTTCGGCGATGTTCGCTCAATGACGTGCCACGGCGAAACCCATATCAAAGAACGGGTGGATGAAAAAGGAAAGCCGTACAAAGCAACGGCCGACGATGCGGCTTACGCGACTTTAGTGCTCGATGGCGGGATTGTCGTGCAAGCGAATTCCTCCTGGGCGGTACGGGTCAACCGCGACGATTTGCTTACGATCCAAGTAGACGGCACGGAAGGCAGTGCGGTGGCAGGATTGCGTGACTGCAAGGTGCAGCACCGCGTGACTACGCCGAAGCCTGTCTGGAATCCGGATATTGAAAATCCATTTGATTTTGAAGACCAATGGGAAGATGTGCCGAATAATCAGTTGTTTGACAACGGCTTTAAAGTGCAGTGGGAACAATTCCTTAAGCATGTGCACCGCGGAGACGAGTTCCCATGGGATCTGTTAGAAGGGGCGAAAGGAACTCAACTATCTGACCTTGCCCTGCAGTCCTGGGATGAAAGACGCTGGGTCGATGTGCCGGAATTAAAATTGTAAGAGAAAGGATGGTAGACGATGGTTGATTCTATAATTTTGCCAGAAGAAGGCGGCACTTTAAAAACGTATACGTTAAGCAGTGCTTCTCCTGTAAAAGCAGAGAAAATAACTACCTTTCAAACACGCACAGCTTATTCGGCCGCTCATGTGGTAGCCGACCCGTTTGCTAAAACCGACCCTGTGGGCGCCGGAGTTATCGACTGGGAACAGACCTTATCCTACCGCCATTATCTCTGGTCGATGGGACTCGGCGTAGCCGAAGCGATGGATACCGCCCAGCGCGGAATGGGGTTGGCGTGGGAACAGGCGCAAGAGCTCATTACCCGCTCTGTGCGTGAAGCCAACTTGGTAGGAGGCAGAATTGCGTGCGGGGTAGGGACTGACCAATTGGCACCGGGACCTGATGTGGGCTTGGATGATGTCATCAAAGCGTATGAAGAACAGTGTGAACAGGTGGAAAAAGAAGGCGGGCAGCTGATTATCATGGCCAGCCGCGCCCTGGCGCGTGCTGCTTCTTCCCCGACCGACTACGAATATGTCTACCGCCGTATTTTACAGCAAGTCAAAGAGCCGGTGATTCTTCATTGGCTTGGGGATATGTTCGATCCCAATTTAAAAGGCTACTGGGGACATGAAGACCTTGATCAAGCGATGGATGTCTGCCTGCGTATCATTCGAGAAAACGAAGCAAAGGTAGACGGGATTAAAATTTCTTTACTAGACAAAAACAAAGAAATTACGATGCGCCGCTTACTTCCCTCTCATGTCAACATGTACACAGGCGACGATTTTAATTATCCAGAATTGATTCACGGAGATGAAAAAGGCTACAGTGACGCTTTATTAGGTATATTTGATGCCATCGCCCCTGCCGCTTCAGCAGCTATACAGGCATTGGATAACGGAGATGTCAAGCGGTTTCATCAAATTTTGGACCCAACCGTTCCGCTTGCCCGCCACATTTTTGAAAAGCCGACTTATTTCTATAAAACGGGCGTCGTTTTCATGGCTTACTTGAACGGCCACCAAGACCATTTCAAGATGATTGGCGGCGCCGAAAGCGGGCGTCCCCTTATCCACCTGTCAGACCTCTTTCAAATGGCAGACCAGGCCGGGCTCCTGCTGGACCGCGACCTGGCGGTTGAGCGGATGAGCGACGTTCTGCGTCTAGCCGGGGTGAAACAGGGGGTGCAGGTATGAGCGGTCAATTGGAGCTGAATCGTTTAAGTTTAAATCAAATCACTACCGAACAATGGAACTTGGAAGAAGCGATCGAAGGCTGTGTGCGCCACGAGGTTCCTTCCATCTCTGTGTGGCGCCATAAATTACAAGAATTCGGACTGAAAGAGACAAAATCGATGATTCAGTCAGCCGGCCTGCATGTGTCGAGTTTGTGCCGGGGCGGGATGTTCCCGGCTCTCCATCAGGCAGAACGAAAGGAACGAATCGAAGAAAACAAACGGGCGATTGAAGAAGCTGCTGAGCTAAACGCTGATGTGCTCGTTTTAGTGTGCGGCCCGGCGCCCGACAAAGATATTGCGCAGGGAAGAAACTGGGTGAAAGAAGGGATCGAGGAAATCCTCCCTTATGCTGAAGAGCACGGCGTGAAACTGGGCATTGAGCCGCTTCACCCGATGTATGCGGCGGACCGGTCTGTAATTACCAGCATGGAAGAAGCGAACAGCTTAATAGAGACGTTGCAACATCCGGCGCTTGGAGTCGTGGCTGATGTCTTTCATATCTGGTGGGATCCTTTGGTATATCAGCAAATCGAACGCGCCTCAGGAAAGATTTTAGGTTTCCATGTTTCAGACTGGTCCGTTCCTCTCCCCGACGTATTTAAAGCCCGCACGATGATGGGCGATGGCGTGATTGAACTGAAAAAACTGCGCCAGGCCGTGGAACAGGCCGGTTATCACGGGCCGATCGAAGTAGAGATCATTAATCAGGCGATTTGGGACAGCAATCCTGATGAAGTGATGCAGACGCTGAAAGAACGTTTTATTCAATACTGTTAAGAACACTTGAGTTATCGAAAAGGAGTAATATGCATGACGCTAAAAACCGATGCTCCGTTTTTAATTGGCGTAATTGGGCTTGAGCATGGCCATATTTATGCGATGTGTGAAGGATTGGAGCAAGCTGGAGCGCGCATTGTAAAAGTGTTTGACCAGGACCCGGAAAAGGTGAAGGCGTTTACGGCCAAATTTAAGCACGCTAAAGCCGTAACGAGCGAAGAGGAGATCTATCAGGACGGGAGCATTCGCATGGTCTCTTCCGCGGCGATTCCGTCTGAACGCGCAGGGGTCGGACTGACAGCCATGGCTAACGAAAAGCATTTCTTCTCTGCGAAAGCCCCTTTTACAACACGTGCTCAATTGGAAGAGGCGAAGAAAAAAACAGCAGCGACCAATCTGATTTGGGCAGTGTTTTACAGCGAACGCCTGCTGGAAGAAAGTGCGATCTATGCTTCCTCTTTAATTGAAAAGGGCGAGATTGGCGAAGTGGTGCAGGTCATGGGCACGGGACCCCACCGGGTCAATGCTCCCACCCGTCCGGACTGGTTTTTTAAGAAAGAACAATATGGCGGTATCCTTTGTGATATCGGGAGCCACCAAATCGAACAATTTCTTCACTTTACCGACTCCACCGCTGCAGAAGTCCTGCACAGCAAGGTGGGCAATTACGCTCATCCTGACTTCCCGGAGCTGGAAGACTTCGGAGACGCCACCTTAGTCAGTGAAAAGGGAGCCACCCACTATTTCCGCGTCGACTGGCTGACGCCTGACGGCTTGTCTACATGGGGGGATGCACGCACCATTATCCTCGGCACGAGCGGCTATATCGAGCTACGCAAAAATGTAGACGTGGCAAGAAATGAAGCAGGGGACCATCTGTATTTGGTGAATCAATCAGGCGAGCATTACATCAATGCCGAAGGAAAGACCGGCTACCCTTATTTTTCTGCCCTTTTATATGACTGTGAATATGGGACTGAAACGGCGATGAGCCAGGAGCACGCATTTAAAGCTGCTGAGCTTTCACTTATTGCCCAGGAGCAGGCAAAGGAACTGAAAGCAAACGTTAGAGGGTGAAAGGAGCGAACCGTATGCAACAAGAGGTGTCTGTGCTGTTAATTGGAATTAAAGGCTACGGCCAGCTGTTTCTCGAGGAGCTGCTGGATAAGGATCTACCAGCCTCCATTGCGGGGCTGGTAGACTCCCGGCCCCACCTGAGCCCGCATTACGATCGGTTAGTGAAAATGGGAGTGCCGATGTATAAATCGATCGAAGAATTTTTTGCTAGTCATACGGCAGACTTGACGATCATTTCAACGCCGATCCATGTGCACACCAAGCAAACCATCACAGCCTTAGAACACGGAAGCAACGTGTTGTGCGAAAAGCCAATCTGTACGACAGAAGAAGACGCCCGGCGCATTATTAAAGCGAGAGACAAAAGCGGAAGGTTTGTCGCGATCGGATTTAACTGGTCATTTTCCACTCCGGTCCAGCAATTGAAAAAGGATATGATGAATGGACTATTCGGTACTCCAAAGCGTTTGAAAAGTTTAATTTTATGGCCAAGACCCCACGAGTACTACAACCGCAGCCCCTGGGCGGGAGAAGTGTTCAGCGCGGAAGGGGATTATATTCTCGACAGCGTCGCTAATAATGCCACTTCCCACTTCTTGCACAATATGCTTTACGTATTAGGGGCGGAGGAAGACAAAAGTGCTGAAATAAAGGAGCTTACTTCCGAACTTTACCGGGCGAATGACATCAAAACCTTTGATACCTGTGCCGCGCGTATTGAAACCAGCGCAGGGACCGGGCTATATTTTTATGCTTCGCATGCGGTCGAAGAAGAGGAAGGTCCGGTATTTGAATTTGAATGCGAGAAGGCGACTATTTATTATTCGGCTGAAAAAGCAGACGAAGGCATCCGTGCTGTTTTTCATGACGGCATAGTAAAGAGCTACGGAGATCCAGAAGCAGAACATATGAAAAAAGTAGAAGTAGCCGTGAAAGCGGTGGCTGACGGCCATCAAAATATTCTTTGCGGACCGGAAGCTTCGCTTGCCCAAATGCGTTCTATCCATGCCATGCATGCTTCGACGCCTGACGTGCAAACGTTTTCGCAAGTGAAAACTGCAGGCGAGCCGACGCTTACATCCGTACCCGGGCTTGAAGAAGAACTACGCGCGTGCTACAGCCGCTGTGAACTTCCTTCGGACAGAGAAGCGACTTGGAGCAAAAAAGGCAAGGCGGTCCCTGTGCCTGTTGACGAAAAAGAATGGAAAGAAGCAGTCGCTAAAGCAAAAAAGCAAGAGGGGCGATTTTCATGATGAATGAGCAACAACTAAAGATGCTTAACGAAGAAGTAGAGCGGACGGAAGGAATACTACGGCTGGCTCCGACCTGGGTACCAAGAGCTTTTATGGTGCCTGGGCGTCGCTTGAAGCTTCATCCCGATGATTTGTATGCATTCGGCAAAGAACGTGGAGGAATCAATGAACGCTGGTTTGCTTCGACCACCCCTGCCGATAACGGGCCGGACGCTGAAGCAGACGAAGGATTGAGCTACATAGCCATCCCCGACGGCGACAACTATCAGTACGCGCTTTTTAAAGACGCCATTGCTTCTTTGGGGGAAAAGTGGCTCGGAAAAGAAGTCATGGACAAGCATGGAGGCTGGACCGTATTAACGAAGTTTTTTGACAATAAAGGACCGATCCCTTTTCATATCCATCAACGAGAGCAGCATGCAAAGGATGTTAATAAAAAAGGAAAATCAGAAGCCTACTATTTCCCGCCTGCTTACAATCAAATCGAGCAGACCTTTCCGTATACGTTTTTTGGCTTGGACCCTTCGACCACAAAAGAGGACATAAAGACGTGTCTACAAGCATGGGAAAAAGGAGACAACCAGATTTTGGCCCACTCTCATGCCTATCGGCTGGAACCCGGAACCGGCTGGGACGTTCCGGCAGGCATTTTGCATGCCCCGGGTTCACTGGTAACGTACGAGCTGCAAAACAATGAAGATATTTTCGGAATGTATCAATCAGTAGTAGAAGACCGCCCGGTGCCAAGGGACCTGCTCGTAAAAGATGTACCCGTGGACAAAGCGTATGACTTCGATTATTTAATCGATATCATTGATTGGGAAGCGAACACGAACCCTTCCTTTAAAAAAGATCATTTCAGGCCCCCTGTACCGGTTCAATCCGAAACGGAGCACAGCCAAGCCTCACAGGGAGAAGAGGCCTGGGTTGTCTATGGAACGTCAAACTATTCGGCCAAACAAGTCACTGTCTATCCTCAATCGACTTATACCCTTTATGAGAACGAAGCCTTTGGGTTTATCTCAATGCAGGGAAGAGGCTTTATCGGCAAACAGCGAGTTGAGACGCCGATAATGCTCAGGTTTGGCGATATGAGCGCGGATGAAGGCTTTGTCATAAAAAATCGGGCGAAGCTGGGAGTCGAGCTTTATAATGACAGCATGGTCGAACCGTTAGTGTTGTTGCTTCATTTTGGACCTGACGCTTAAATGTATAAACAATTTCAGAACACTCGTCAGATGACTTCTTTCCAATTATGAGAGTTTCATTCTAAAACTAACAAGACGAGACTTTCGCTAAGCTGTATTCTATACTCATAGTCTTTAGATTGTTTGTTTTGTAATCGCTTACGGAAATGGACGTTGTCTTTCTAACCCTAATGGTAAAACGTGTGAAGAGAAAGGAGATAAAAATGAAAAAACAGCTAGTAAAAACAACAGGCTTGTTAAGTATAGTAGCTCTTATTACTGCTTGTGCTCAAGAAGCTAATGTGGCTATGAATACAAGTGAGGGTTCGTCCGATCAAAAAACAATATCAATGGCTCATATCCATGGGGAAGCAGACACCGTCTATGGAAGTATTGAACTATTAAACGAGGGAATTGAAGAGAAAACAGATGGCCAAATAAAAGTGGAAAATTACGGTGAGTCGGTGCTCGGGGATGAAAGGGAACTGCTAGAATTAATGCAAAATGGTGTCGTTGATATGGTGAAAGTGAGCGGGGCGGTCATGGAAAACTTCTCTCATGAGTTTTCTGCTTTTAGTTTGCCGTATGTCTTTGAAGATGAGGATCACTTTTTTGAGGTGATGGATTCGGATTATGTTGATGAACTCTATGCTGGCTTAGAAGACGTTGGGATGCGAGGGATCACTTATTATGATGCTGGAGCGCGTAGTTTTTATACCGTTGATACACCAATTAAACATCCTGATGACATCAATGGACTGAAAATTCGGTCAATGAACAGCGCTACTCAAATAGGAACAATGGAAGCTCTCGGTGCTTCTCCAACTCCCCTTCCTGCTCCTGAAGTATATACAGGGATGCAGCAAGGGATGATAGACGGGGCTGAAAGCAACCCAGCTCCGATGACTGAAGCGAACCACGGAGAAGTGGCAAAGCATTATTCCTTTAACGAACACACGCGAGTTCCTGACTTTGTAGTGATGAGTGCAGATACATGGGACAACCTATCAGCAGAGGAACAAGATATCGTCATGGAAGCTGCCCAAGAATCAACGGAGGCACATAATGAGGCATGGAGTGAGGAAATGGAGGCTAACGTTGAACAAGCGAAAGAAGAGTTGAATGTTGAATTCCACTATCCAGAGCTGGAGCCTTTCCGCGAAGAAGTTGAGCCATTGATTGAAGAGTATAGGGAAGATCCTGAAGTTGCTGAAATTTTAGATGAATTCGAACGAATGGCGCCATAACAAGAATGGGAGGTAGTTGTAAGCTCACACGACCATACGATAAATGTGATATAGGAGGGTGAATGTTTTGAAAGCGCTTAAAAAGTGGATGGATCGAATCTTATTAACTGTTAGTTACCCCTTGCTTGTCATTTTAATTATAGGAGCGCTTTGGCAGGTGTTTACTCGTTACGTTTTGGATAATCCAAGCATATTTACAGAAGAGTTAATGACGTTTTTGTTGATTTGGATCTCTTTATTAGGGGCGACATACGCATTTGGAACCAATCAACATTTATCATTAACCTTTATTAAAGATCGGTTAACAGGTAGAAAGAAGAAATGGATCTATACGTTTAATCATACCTTGATTATGCTTTTCTCATTTGTTGTGTTGTTGTGGGGAGGTATAAGTCTAGTTATTTCTTCATTAACTCAAAACTCTCCAATTATGAGTGTCCCGATGGGGTATGTGTATCTTATTTTCCCACTTTCAGGGGTGTTAATTATCCTATATCAACTCATGCACTTAGTAGATTTGAAAGATTTAGACACAGAAACTGACATTGAAGGGAGCGAGACATAATGGAGATTACCACGTTGGCTAGTATCATTTTATTTGTCTTGTTCTTTTTCTTTTTATTTTTAGGAGTACCTATTTCAATCAGTCTTGCAACCGCTTCATTTGCTGCGATTGTTTTGTTTCTTCCACCAGGACCAGCTTTATTTGCGGCAACCCAGCAAATTGTGACCGGAATTGACGATTATATATTGCTTGCTGTCATCTTTTTCATGTTAGCAGGAAGCATTATGAATAATGGCGGCATTGCTTTACGATTAGTGAATTTAGCTAAATTAATTGGAGGAAGAATGACAGGTTCACTGGCTCACACAAACGTGTTGGGGAACATGCTCTTTGGCTCCATTTCTGGTTCAGCAATTGCTTCTGCTGCCACGATGGGTAGAACAATGAGTCCGATCCAAAAAAAAGAAGGGTATGATCCAGGCTATTCGGCCGCAGTTAATATTTCCTCTGCCCCAATGGGCCTCATTATTCCTCCTAGCGGCATGCCCATTCTCTTTTCTCTGCTAAGTGGAGGGACTTCGATTGGGGCACTCTTTTTAGCTGGTTACCTACCTGGTATTTTAATGGCTGTAGCAGTAATGATGATGGCTTATATCCTTGCCAAACGAGCCAATTACCCAGTTTCAGAAAAGTTTAAGTTGAATGAAGCCATGCGTGTAATTTGGCAAGCTGGACCAAGTTTACTTCTGATTATTATTGTAGTAGGTGGAATTGCAGGAGGGATTTTTACAGCGACAGAAGCCTCTGCTGTAGCCGTTTTGTACTCACTTGGACTATGTTTAATCTATAGAAGTTTATCGTGGTCAGACGCTCCAAAAATATTAAAAGAGACCTTTGTATTCACGGGAATAATTATGTTTTTGGTAGGCGCTTCTGCCATTATGTCATGGGTCCTCTCCTATGCTGGTATCCCACAAGCATTTGCAAATACGCTGCTTGCTATCTCTGATAATTATTTTGTTTTAATATTAGCCATGGTTGTCATTTTATTGGTGATCGGAACCTTTATGGATGTGGCTCCAGCTTTGCTTGTGTTCACACCTATTTTATTGCCGGTAGCTACAGAAATGGGGATGGACCCTGTTCATTTTGGCTTAATGATGATGATGGCATTAGCGATTGGGGTAACAACGCCACCGGTAGGGACCGTGTTATTTATTGGCAGCAGTGTTTCAAAGGTTAGTATTGAGCGCATCATACCACCGCTATTGAAATTCTATACACCGCTTGTGGCGGTTTTGCTATTGGTAGCTTATATTCCATCTATCAGTCTGTGGCTCCCTGGAGTATTTGGTGTGTTGGAATAAAAGAGGAGTCGATAAGGCAAGGTTTGCTTGAAGAGGATGGGAGAAAAGTTTAGAAGACGGTTTAAAAACGGAACAATAACGGAGTAAAGTCAAAATGATAAGACCCCTGCAGGCCAGCATGAGCTGAAACCTAAACCGAACGAGAGGGAGTTTTAGGAAGTTGAAGCCGTGCCTGCGGAAAGCGAAGCACGTCGACCATGCACATTACCATATTACTAAACCCGTACTATGATTAACGTTTTTAAAATCATAGTACGGGTTTTACTTATTTTAAAAGGTTATGTACCAGCCCCTTTTTTGGTTTTACTAGCTTATCCCGAATTCATATAGCCAACACCGTAGTACTAGGGTATGGTAAACGTAACAATAATTTACTTAAAAAGGACAGGTTCATGTCTGCTATTCATCCATATATAATATATGCAGGGCAAGCAGATGACTGAAGAAGCGATAAAGGTTTATACTTCTATGTTTGACCGGAAGTAGGGCCGGAGTAGTTTTTAACATCAATAGACAGCCCTTTATGTGTACAGATCGTGTTATTTTACAAAGCCTCAGTTCAGGCGAACGAATTCTTTCTTGGTGCTTTATACGATGAAGAAGAAACCGACCAAGCTTATAGATGCCTGTCAAGCGACGACATATTGCTTTCTTTAAGTACCTATCCATGAAGTGAAGAGAAAAAGGTGCTTGAGAGTTGGTCCTTTTTGCGGGGACCTCGAAGCTGGGCTTAAGCTCGACCAGGATGTAAATGATGATATAGCAGTTTAATACGGGTTAGAAAGAAGGATGAAGAATGGCTACTCTGCATATTAAGCAGATTGAGAAGCACATGGGAAATAAACGTATTTTTCCTTCGTTTGATTTTGAATTACGAGCAGGTGAAATGGCTTCTGTGTATGCAGCGAGCGATATTCGCACCATGTTAATGAAGGTTTTAGCCGGGGATGCAGCTGTATCAAACGGTTCTATTCACGTAGGTGATATTCCGGTCACGCTTGGGGGGGAAGAGCACCTTACAGAGTTGGGTCTCTTGTTTTTAACTGAAGGTCACTATGGGCGCTTGCGCGTAAAAGATCATCTTTTATTTTATAAGCGGTTGTATCAGGCCGATCTTTCCGTTGATGAGGTATTGGAACGCCTGCAGCTAGTACCGGAAAAGCATAGTCAGGTTCAGCACTTATCATCGTCTGAGCAGCGCAGGGTGCAGTTGGCGCGTTATTTTTTTCAAAATCCGGAAGTGCTAGTGATCGAAGAGCCCTTTCAAAATATGGACATGGAAACAAAGCGTATCTTTATGAACGTTTTTAAAGTCTTACAGGAAGAAGGAAAATCAATCTTGGTGCTTACGGAAAACCTCGAAAGTGCAATTACTCTATCTGAGAAGGTCTATCGGTTAGATGAGCAAGGTTTAAGTTTGGTGCAGATGGAAGAAGACAGGGAGCATCACACCGAAGAGGACGAGGAAGAAATGAATACAGAACCTGTTGAAACAACCGAACCCATTCCTTTTAATAAACTTCCGACCAAAGTTCAAGATAAGCTTATTTTATTTGACCCGCCTGAAGTGGATTATATTGAAAGTCAAGATGGGCAATCTCATTTATACGTTAGAGGGGAAGCTTTTCCTTGTGCATTTACATTAAATGAACTAGAAGAGAAATTACATAGTTATGGGTTTTATCGCTGCCACCGTTCATATATTGTAAACTTGCAAAAAGTTCGTGAAATCATTACCTGGACACGGAATAGTTTTAGCTTGCGGTTAAATGATACCGACAAGTCTGAAATTCCACTTTCAAAAGCAAAAATGGCTGATCTACGTGAAATGATGGGGCTCAAATAATCTCCATTCACCTCAAAATGAACTCCATTCAGCCAAAACATAAGGCAGTCTCCGTGTTTTTCACTTACGCTAGAAGCGTACATTGAAAAACGAAGCAGGGAGGCTGCAACGAATTGATACAAATTGAACAGGTGTCAAAATGGTTTGGAAATGAGAAGGCGCTGGGGCCCTTACAGTTAGAAATAGAGTTTGGAGAAATATTTGGCTTTTTAGGACCAAGTGGAGCAGGCAAAACGACCACCATTAAACTACTTACCGGCCAATTGCTGCCAACAGAAGGAAAGGCATATGTATTTAATCAGCCCGTCCATGAAATAAGAAAACAAAAATACCGTAAAAAGATGGGCATTATGACAGACAACAGTGGACTTTATCAACGACTATCTATTTATGATAATTTGAAACTGTATTGTGATTTATACAGTGTGAATACTCGTCGTATAAAAGACGTACTAGAAATGGTGAATTTGCAAGATAATGAAAAAAAGCTTGTATCAACGTTGTCCAAAGGGATGTTGCAGCGGGTAGCCTTAGCCCGGGCATTCTTGCATGAACCGTCTCTTCTGTTTTTGGATGAGCCGACTGCAGCGCTTGATCCCGTGAATTCCCACCACATTCATGAAGGCTTGCGACGTTTAAAGAAGCAAGGTGTTACCATTTTTTTAACGACGCATGACATGAATGAAGCGGAAGAGCTTTGTGACCGAGTTGCTTTTTTATCTGAAGGAGAAGTGAAGCTGCTTGGCACACCAAAACAGCTACGGCGGCAGTTTTCTGACGCCACAATAACCGTGGAATTAACCGATGGCAATACACTCACCTTGCAGCAGTATAGTGAAGGGGCAAGTCAGCTGTATGAATTAATGCTGCAAAAAAAAGTGGTATCTATCCACACCAATGAACCAAATTTGGGCGATATCTTTAGAGATGTAACGGGGAGGACGTTGGTATGAGCTTTTCAATAAATCGAGTGTACGCGATTTTCCAAAAAGATGTGAAAGAGTTAGCCAAGAATTTAATGGTCTTATCTACTATTATTATGCCGCTCTTCTTCGCGCTATTGTTTGGCCGTGAGGACCCTGTTGTTCTTGAAATTCATTACCTGATCATTAATCTGACACTTGTTAGTGTGGCCGCATTTGTTCAATGTGCAATTATCGCTGAAGAAAAGGAAAAAAATACATTGCGCGGCTTAATGATGTCGCCTGCAAGTGTCGTAGAGATATTGACCGGCAAAAGTTTGGTAAGCATTATTCTTACTGGTGTCACGTTTTGGGTTTGTATAAACATTACCGGCTACCAGCCTGAAAACTGGGGCGTTATCAGTACCGCGTTAATCATCTCTTTAATATTTTATTTGGCCTTAGGGACGTTGTTAGGACTTGTGACACGCACGCTCATGGAGGCTTCTGTGGTGATTGTTCCGTTTATCTTAGTATTTGGTATGGGGGTGCTCTTTACTGAATTGATGGGTGACCTCGCGTTACTGGAAATTCTGGAGTACCTGCCTAATATTCAACTCGAACAACTGGCTGCTACAGTGGAGAATGGAGGCGGATTCGCCGAAGTCGGCAGTGAACTGGCCATTATCTCGGGCTGGACGCTAATCACGTTGGTGGCTGTCCAGGTTGTCTATCAAAAGCGAAAAGTAGACGGAATGTAGAGAGAAAACAAGCGGAAGCGTCATCAAAACGTTAGTAAAACGATGAAAAGTTCCCTGCAAGCAAATGGATAGACTTCAACGAATATAGTGAATAGGTGTTGCTTATAAGTAGGTTGACTCGTTGACTGCAAAAAAGAAGACTCAGTGACAGCCAACGTTGGGGCAGGGAAAGCGGTGTCATGCCTCTTCCGTGGAGAAAGTGAAAACTCTCGCGACACCTATGGCCTGCCCCCTTCGTTTGTTTTCTTTTTACGGCAGATGGATAAGATGTAGTCCTCAAGAGCTCTAAGTTGTTGCCCCCTGTACTAAAACGTTTTGCATTTTTCATCCTGTCACTATGAGTATTCAAACCATGGGGGTTCTGCTCCTACATCAAAGACATCTGTACCATTTTATAGTTAGTAAAGCAATTTGGTTGATTGGTGTGAGCGCATTTGCTCATGTTCTTAACGACAAAAGATGAACGTATTGATATTGGGATGTGCTTTTACATACAAAGGAGTTGAATCGATCTATGGCTTGGCTGCGTTTACTGTTACAACGAAAGCTTATTGTGGGTTTGTTTATTGTGCTCGTCCTCTTTGTAGGGCGTTTCGGTCTGACGGAGATGGACGTTGAAATTATGCCGGATATTGATTTAGATATGGCAATCATCTCAGTCCCTACGTCCGATCTATCGGTTCTTGATGTGGAAGAGCAGGTCACGGATCCGATCGAGGACCGTTTGGCATCGATTGACGGTATTGATGACTATTCATCGGACACAAGTGCCGGGAATGTCAGCTTTAACGTCATGCTTGAAGAAGATGGTAGTGACGAGTCATTTCGCGATCTTGAAGTAGCGATGACGGATATGGAGCAGCTGCCGGCGGTTCAGGACATTTCCACCTTCCGCTTTGGCACGAGTGGCGCCGAGTTGTTTTTGGAAGTGTACGGTGGGGATACGAATGAGATGTCGCGCTTCACCGAAGAAGTGGCCGTGCCGCGGCTTTCTGCGCTCGCTGAAGTCGGCACGATTGATGTTAGCGGTGTGCAGGAACAAGAAGTGGCCGTTTCCATCGACCAAGAAGAGCTCGCCGACAACGGCTTAAGTCTGCCGGACGTCCAGCAGGCGATTCAGGATCATAATCAAAACGCGACCCTTGGCAGCTTGGCCGCTGACGACGGCGATGAGCGCGTCCGCTGGGATACGTCCCTTGATAGCGCGGAAGCCCTCGAAGATGTGACCCTGCAAACACCAGACGGTCTTGTCGCCTTACAAGACGTCGCAGATATTGAAATGACGCCGGCTGAAAACGGTTCAGCCGCTTGGAAAAACGGCAGCAGCGATGTCATTTCCTTGCAAATTGAAAGTGCCAGTGATGTCGGGGAAATTGAATTAACAGAAACGGTGCGAGCCGAAATGGAGCAAATACACGAGGAAGATTACGTAAGCGGCTTCGCCTTTGAAGAGTTAATTTCGACCGCTGATTTTATTCAAGACTCGATTGACAGTATCCAGCAAAATGTGGTGATCGGCGGGTTGCTGGCGCTTATGGTTCTGTTTTTATTCACGTTAAAGTTTCGTCCGACAATGATCATTGGAGTTTCGATTCCACTCTCCATTATGCTCACATTCTCTTCCATGTGGTTTCTCGGCTACAGCATTAACATGCTCACGTTAATTGCGCTTGGTCTTGGGATCGGTATGATGGTCGACTCGGCGATCGTTATCTTTGAGTCGATTTACCGCAAGGTCCAGCAAGGCATTGAGATTACAACCGCTGTTATCCAAGGGACAAAGGAAGTCGCCACGGCTGTCATCGCAGCGATGCTGACCACGGTTGTGGTACTGCTTCCTCTCGCGATTATGAGCGGCGATATCGGTGAGTTCATCATGACGCTCGCAATGGTGGTCATTTTAACGCTCGCAAGCTCTTTGCTTGTTTCATTCACCGTCATTCCAGTGTTATCAAGTAAACTCTTAAAGAATGCAGCGCAAAAGGCGAAGCCGCGGCCGGATGGATGGCTTAAGCGCGGGTACGGCCACATGATTGGCTGGGTGACAGCGAAGAAACTGCGAAGTATTGGTGTATTGGTTGGGTTTTTAGCGTTGTTTATCGGCTCATTGTTTCTCATCGACCGGATTCCTATGAGTGCGATGCCGGATGTGTACGATCGCGAGACGGAGCTTGTCGTCATGCTTGAATCAAGCGCGGACGATGAAGCTAAAGAGGCGATCGCAATGGATGTGAACGAACACCTTCAAGACGTGCCGGATGTAACAGATAACACTGTCACGATGTTTGAAGACGAAATGATGTGGCTGTTAATCAACATGACGGATGAAGAAGATGCGACGATGGAGCAAAGCGAGATTAACGCCGAGATTCTCACCTCGCTTGAACCTCTTGAAGACGATCACCCCGTAGAATCGGTGATGGCTGCAACCGGTGGAGATATGGGCGGGGAATCCGGACTCACGCTGAATGTGTATGGAGAGGAATATGACGAAATGGCTGCAAGCGCTGAACGCCTCGAGGATGAGCTCGCCGCGCTTGACGGTGTCATCAACATTAATCATGACTTTGCTAACATGACTACGGAGAACCAACTCGTTCTCCACGACGATGAGTTGACCGACTACAGCCTCACCGCAGCTGATGTTCGAAGTCAGATCGGAGCGGTGTTTATGCGTGACGAAATCGAGCAGTTATCGGTTGGAACTAACCAAGAGGTTCCCGTATTCCTGGAGTTTTCTCATGAGGTTGACGACATGGAGGCACTGCTCGATTATGAATTAAATACAGCGGCCGGAAGCATCCCGCTTTCAGATATCGCTTCTCTGGAAGAACAAGAAATGCCCGTGAAAATATCTCGAGAAAACGGTGAACGTATCGCCTCGGTTACCGCAGATCTCGATGGTCAGGACTTAGGGACTGTGAACCGCGAACTTCAAGATGTAGCCGAAGAAGTGACAGCCTCGACAGATACGACAGTACAAGTCGGCGGCGCACTTGAACAGCAGCAAGAAGCCATGACAGAAATTCTCTTCGTCTTAGGTATTGCGGTTCTGCTTGTGTATATCGTGATGGCGGTTCAGTTTAACAGTTTCATCCATCCACTTGTCGTTGTTTCCATTCTGCCACTCACCTTCGTCGGTGTCATTCTTGGCTTACTTATCACGCAGATGGAGCTGAACATGATTGCCGCAATGGGCGTGGTCATGCTCGTGGGGATCGTCTTAAACAATGCCATCTTACTCATTGACCGCTTGAATAAACTTCGAACCGTTGGAGGAATGCCGCGGACGGAGGCCATAATGCAAGCAGGTAAAGACAGGATGCGACCCATCTTTTTGACAACATTTACAACAATTGCTGGCATGCTGCCACTGGCTCTTGCTGTCGGCGGGGTCAGCGATTTCCAGGCACCGATGGCAACCGTCGTCATCTCCGGGCTGCTATTTGCGACACTTATCACACTCATTGTCATCCCAGTGGTGTATGTACTGCTTGAAGATACGCTCCACTGGCCGCGGAAGCTGTGGCGAAGGCGGCAAGAGAAACGCCTTTCTAGAAAAGAACTTCCACAAAAGGAAGTTGGTTAACTGGATGCCCTAATGCATCCAGCATGCAACTAAGCTACAGGCTTTCAGTCGTGAGCGGGTAAGCAGTTAGTTAAAGGATGAAGGTTTATTATGAAGGGGAAGCTGACGAAGGCACAAAGCAAGGGACCGTCGGAAGAATATACAATTCATAGAACGCTATAAACCTTCGATGAGACAGGGAAACAAGTGAACTCCCAAACAATAAGTTCCTGAATGCTTACCACTTCATCTGGCTCGATTTTACCTGCTCCGATCTGCTCAGCAAACCCATTGGCACGTATGATCTTATATGTACTGGCAAGCGGACGCTTTGTCTCTTCTTGATATCTACTCTCTATTTCTCCGTTAATGGCGTAAAGGAAGCCTGCAGGCAAAGCTGCAGGCTTCAGCTTCTATTGCGAGTGGGTTTTGCTCATTAAGAGACTGAAGCGTTGCCTGCAGCATTGAAGGTACGGGTAAGGGAGAGGAAGCTGCTTCGACCGTGTATTTGTAGGAAAGTAAGGGTTTTCGAAATGTTTTTGCCGCGAACTAACTGTTAGGACAACCTCTCTATTAGCCATTTTCCTGTAGAAAAGAAGATAACTCTATTCTTCGTCTTGCAAGGTTTCCTTTACTTCTTTTCTGAAAGTTTCATTGTAAAGTATTTCACTACTAAACTCATTCAGGCCAGCTTGCATCCGCCTGCGTTCTAGTGTTGAGAATCCTTCAGTAAAAATAATAAGTTCTTCCTTCGTGCCGTCAGGCTGCTCTGTATAGAGCGCCTCGTTTAAAATGAATAGGGTGGACCCGCCTTTCGCGCCCATATGTGAAAAGCGGGCTTGGTTCTGCTCATTTACGCGCAGAGGCCATTCCAAAACGTCACGAAGTATGGCGTTGTCGACTTCAACCGCCAATTCCTCGTTAGAAATGGCATGCAATAGCTCCGCATATTCAGCGGCTGTAGATCCAGGCAGACGCTCAGACTAAACGCGTTGCAGCTCATTAGGGAGGTTTAACTCTCCCTGAACAACAGGGAGAGTTTCTGCTTCGAGTTGCTCATGAACCTCCCAAGCCATTTGTCCGTATGTTTCCATATTCCAGTCCTCGAGCTCCGTCACCATCTCCTCTGTGGAGCGTTCGTGTTGATCTTGGTCTGCCAGATAGGTTGGGAGTAGTAAAGCGCTGACCACAGGGTAAATGGTGTCATGATTCCTGGCGTTCAACTCCTCCATAAGATCCTGAACTGTATCATTTCCTAATTCCCCGAGCAAATAATCTGTATTGGCATTCGAGCTAAATTGAATCACCCTTTTGCCACTTCATGTATGGGGCTTAACACAGTCGCTGCGATTAGAATGATAAGGCCAAATACGAGCGTCACGTCTAAAAGTTCCACCAGAATGATGACATATAAGGCAACTCCAGCTTAATACCTGCATGCATTTTCGCAAACGTAGTTCGGTTTTCTTTTTTAAGAAGCGGGAGGACGGCAAATAAGACAATAACTGTAATTGTAAATAAGATCCAACTAGTCATATCGGTATCTCCTTTGAGACAGGCTGCAATTTACTGGGAATAATGGCAGCGCGGTTTAGAATGATTGGTGTTGTCTACGCATCAGGTTGGAAAAAGTTTCAACCTTCATTATCTACAATGTTAAGAGATTAGCAACTTCCAAAATAATTTTTTGAAAAATTCAAACATTAGCCTTGATTAAACCCGTTTACTTTTTTACAATATATATGAAAACAATTTACATTATGGAGAGGGGAATGAAAATGGCTTCCGCTTTTTTTGAAAAGGCTCAACGGTTTGGTAAATCGTTCATGCTTCCGATTGCTGTACTTCCTGCAGCAGGACTTTTGCTAGGAATTGGGGGAGCGTTTAGCAATGAAGCCACGATTGAAGCGTATCCATTCTTGGATCAACCGTGGTTGCAAGCAATCTTTACCGTAATGAGCAGTGCAGGGAACATTGTCTTTGCCAACCTTGCCTTGATTTTTGCGGTTGGTGTTGCCATTGGGTTAGCTCGTAATGATAAAGGAACAGCTGGCTTGGCTGCTGTTCTTGGTTATTTAGTGATGAATGCAACGATTAATGCTATGCTGACGATCACTGGCAATCTAGCTGACCCCGAGCAGATGGCAAATGTCGGACAAGGGGAGATTCTAGGGATTCAGTCGTTAGAAACCGGTGTTTTTGGTGGAGTTGTGCTCGGGGTTTTAACGTATTGGCTGCATCAACGTTATAACCGTATTGAACTCCCGCGCTTCTTAGGGTTTTTTGGAGGATCTCGATTCATTCCAATTGTCACTGCTTTTTCTTCGATCTTGCTTGGCGTGGCGTTGTACTATATATGGCCGACGATTCAAACTGGCATTTTTTCTTTAGGCGGTATAGTGGAAGCCACGGGTTATATTGGAACATTAATTTACGGTTTTATTTTACGCTTATTAGGGCCTTTTGGATTGCATCATATCTTTTATTTACCGTTTTGGACCACCAGCTTAGGAGGAACGATGGAGGTTGGCGGCAGTGTGATTGAAGGCACACAGCGAATTTTCTTTGCTCAGCTGGCTGAAGCTGATGTGGAACAATATTACATTGGGACGGCTCGCTTCATGTCAGGTAGACACATTACAATGATGTTTGGACTGATCGGAGCTTGTCTGGCTATGTATCACATGGCAAAACCAAAGCATAAGAAAAAAGTTGCTGGTTTAATGCTTTCGGCGGGATTGACTTCCTTTTTAACGGGCATTACCGAGCCGATTGAATTTTCATTTTTGTTCATTGCCCCGCTATTATATGTTATTCACGCCTTTTATGACGGGCTTGCTTTTATGTTCGCTCATATCTTTGAAATCACGATCGGTCAGACATTTTCAGGCGGTTTTATTGACTTTCTGCTATTTGGCGTCTTGCAAGGGGCTGAGCAGACGAACTGGTTTATGGTACCCATTATCGGTATTCCCTGGTTCTTCCTGTACTATTTCACTTTCCGCTTTGCTATTTCAAAATTCGATTTGAAAACACCAGGTCGTGAAGCAGAAGATGTACAACTAGAAGAAGTTTCTGGCACAGAACGCGCCGAAAAAATTGTAGAAGGACTAGGCGGAAAAGAAAATGTAAAAGACGTGGACGCCTGTGCTACTCGTCTTCGCGTAACGGTATTCGACGCAGAAAAGACATCGAAAGAAACGCTTGAACAGACCGGAGCCAAAGGGGTGGTAACATCTGGGAATGGCGTTCAAGTTATATATGGACCCGAAGTGACTACAATAAAAAATGAAGTTGAAGACGTGATAGGAGAGATTAACTAATGGAAGCTGGTATGCTGCAAGCACTAAAAGGAAAACTCGTTGTTTCCTGTCAGGCTTTAGCTGAGGAACCTCTGCATTCTTCTTTTATTATGGGAAGAATGGCGAAAGCGGCAGCAGAGGGGGGAGCCTCTGCGATCCGCGCCAATTCTGGAGTAGATATTAAAGAAATTAAAGGGCAGGTCGACCTGCCCGTAATCGGTATTGTCAAAAAGGATTATCCCGATAGTCCCGTATTTATTACCCCAACTGCTCATGAAGTGGATGAATTAATTGAAGCAAACGTGGAAATGATCGCCATGGATGCGACTAGCCAGCCAAGGCCGCAAGGTGAAAAACTGACTAATCTTGTGGAGAAAGTAAGACAGGAAGCGCCGTCGATAGCTTTAATGGCAGACGTCTCTACTATTAAGGAAGCAAAACAAGCAGAAGAGCTTGGCTTTGACTGTATTTCAACCACGTTGGCAGGCTACACCAGCTATACAGAGGGGGCGAGCCTTATGGCTGATAATTTTTCGTTGTTAAAGGAAATGATACGCGCAGTTTCAGTCCCGGTTATAGCAGAAGGGAAAGTTTCCACACCAAGCTTAGCTCAATCTGCATTAAAAGCTGGGGCTTACTGTGTAGTCGTTGGCTCAGCCATCACAAGGCCTCAAGAAATCACAAAAACATTTACTGCCTCTTTAGAAGCGGAACGTTAAACTTCTGGAGAAAAGTAAAAGCATCGAAGCAAGATTGCTTCGATGCTCAAATTTTTTTGTGTTCATCCAGCGCCTCCAGCGTTTGCTTGTGATGATTTGAAGCATCTTCATCAAGTAATAGCATCATACTCAAAATATCGAGCAGATAAACAATAGATAGCTGCGAATTCATTAGGCCCTTTTGTTCGTAGACTTTTAAAGAAGAAGAAAATAGTAAAAGGTCCGAGCTGTCACTTAACTTGGTTTCTTTATAATTCGTGAACGTGATCACCCGTGCGTTTTTTCGTTTTGCTAGTTGAACCGCATCAATGACCTCTTGCGTTTGGCCTGAGTTTGAAATCGCAATAACCAGGTCTGTTTCTTTTAATATAGAGGCATTGATCAACATCGTGTGCGAGTCAGTATGAGCATCTACAGTATAGCCCATGCGTAAAAGCCGAGTCTTTAGCTCACGTGCGGTAAGCCCGGAACTGCTAAGGCCATAGATATGAATTGTGCCGGCCTCCTGAATCCATTCACAGGCTGTCTTTAAATCTTGTTTGTTTATCATGGAACGGCTTGCTTGAATGACGGACTGATACATCGAATCTATCGAATCCGCTACGTCATCTGTTTCACTCGCCTTTTCAACCACATCTCGCAACAGAATTTTGAATTCAACAAAGCTCTCACATTCGATTTTTTTACAAAAGCGGGTGATCGTGGCAACTGACACACCTACGTTATCTGCTAATTCTTGAATATGTATGTTCAATAGCGTTTCTTTGTTATGGATCACATAATCAGCGATCCGCTTTTCCATTTTACTAAAGGCAGGGTAGCTTAATTGTATTTTTTCAATGATAGAACCCATCTCCGACCTCCAAATAGAAACTTACTTATCCACCCTTTATTTTACCATATGCACTGGCAAGGTAGAGCAGCTTGTCACAAGAGAAGAGTCGGCATATGAAACGTACTTCAAAGCAAACCGTATATCGTAGTAGTTGAAAAAGAGAAAGGGTGGAAGAGCTGTGAGTGACTATTCGATTAATGAATTTATTCAAAAGACGAGACAGAAAGAAGTGCTAAAAGACGATTTTGATTTGGAAACGGACCGCATATTGGAAATCAATTTAAAAGGAGAGATTTGGGCGAAGTTAAATTCGATGATTTCGTACACGGGTGAGATCAAGTTTGAGCGAGAAGGCGTGTTAGAACACGGAGTCGGACGGATGATGAAAAAGTCCTTTACAGGCGAAGGCGGGGAGTTGATGAAAGCGACGGGCAGAGGAAGCCTGTTCCTCGCCGATAATGGTAAAAAGATTACGATTCTAGATCTAAATAACGAAACAATTACCGTCAATGGCAATGACCTCTTAAGTTTTGAAAACGGAATTGATTGGGATATTCAAATGATGCGAAAAATGGCTGGTATGGTGTCAGGCGGCTTGTTTAATATTACATTGGAAGGTAGGGGGAAAGTGGCAATTACTTCATACTATGAGCCGTTAACGTTAGTCGTTGAGCCTGGGAAGCCCGTGCTAACAGACCCTGCGGCGACTGTTGCCTGGTCTGGTCATTTAGAGCCTGAGTTCCGCACCGATATTACGTACAAAACATTCTTAGGGCGTGGCAGCGGAGAATCCATTCAGATGGAATTTAAAGGAGACGGTTTTGTCATCGTACAGCCTTGTTTTGAAGGATTGTCGAAAGAATAGAAGGCCATCCCGTAGAGCGACTGATCAGTATTTTCCATTTTCTAAAAAACCCATCGTTGCGAAAAAGATTGCTTCGATGGGTTTTCTTCATTTCTCTTATTAGCCGTTCACGATTTGTCCGCCATTGACGTGGATCATTTGTCCAGAGACATAGGAAGAATCGTCGCTTGCTAGGTAGACATAGCTTGGTGCCAGTTCTGCTGGTTGGCCGGGGCGTCCCAGCGGGGTATTTGAGCTGCCGAATTCTTCTACGGAATCTTCTGGGAAAGAAGCCGGAATGAGCGGTGTCCAGATTGGTCCAGGCGCGACTCCATTGACCCGAATCCCTTCAGGCGCAATATTTTCAGACAGGGAGCGGGTAAGTGCAACGATCGCCCCTTTTGTGGCTGCATAGTCCATTAATACCGGCATGCCCTGGTATGCTACCACTGAAGCTGTATTAATAATAGAGCTTCCTTCTTTCAAATGCGGAAGCGCGGCTTGAATAAAGTAAAAGTAGCCGTAAATGTTCGGTTGGAAAGTGCGGTGCATCTGTTCTGATGTAATGTCGCGGATATCTTTTTGATAATGCTGTTCGGCGGCGTTATTGACCAGTACATCCAGCTGTCCAAATGTATCCACTGTTTGCTGGACCGCGTCGTGGCAAAAAGATTCATCTCCTACATCACCGGAAATCAGCAGGGCAGAAGCGCCTTTTTCTTCAACAACTTGCTTTGCTTCTTGGGCGTCTTCGTGTTCATCCAAGTAAACGATCGCTACATTGGCGCCTTCTTTTGCGAATGCGACAGCAACAGCGCGGCCAATCCCGCTGTCGGCACCCGTAATGAGTGCAGTTTTTCCTTCTAATTTTCCGCTGCCAATATAGCCAGGATCATCATAAATCGGACGTGGGTCCATCTCTTTTTCAAAGCCAGGTTGGCGATCTTGCGTTTGTCCCTTTTGTCCGTCGGTCTGTTGGTCTTTAAAACGGTCGTAGCGATCTGTCATTTATGCCGCCTCCTTCATATAATTCTTCGCTTGAAATACGGTGATTATCCTAAGCGTGCTCTTCTACATTCGCTACAACAATTGATGGTAAAGGTGTTTTTTCTAAGAGTTTCTTAACGAGCAGTGATCATTTGTCCATGGCCTCCCTTTCCGCGGGCGCACATAGAGCCTCCTCGGCTTAGTGCGCTGTGGGGTCTCGCCCAGCTTGCTTGTCTCGCAGGAGCGCTCCCGGCATATAACGCACATGATCAACACTTTTCCTTTAACCTAGCCTTCTAAAGAAGCGTGTGGTTTATTTTACCTTGGGGGAAGGTTTTTTAAACATTTCTACCCAATGTACCTTTTAAAGGGTGTCCAGCAGAATGCGAAGAGAGATATTGACATCTCGTCAACGATTAGTAAAATTAGAGAAGGAAAACTTAGCACTCAGGAACCTAGAGTGCTAAAATATAAAAATGTAAGCATACCAACGGGTCGAAAGGAGTAGAACATATGGCAACAAAAGAATTTCAGGCTGAATCCCAGCGCCTTCTGGAAATGATGATCAATTCGATTTATTCCCAAAAGGAAATTTTCCTGCGTGAATTGATCTCCAACGCGAGTGATGCGATCGATAAAATGTATTACCGCGCCCTTACGGATGAATCGATTACGTTTAACCAAGAAGATTATTATATCAAGGTAAGTGCCGATAAAGAAAACCGCACACTAACCATTGAAGACAGCGGCATCGGCATGACCGAAGCAGAAGTGGAGGAAAATCTCGGAACGATTGCGAAAAGTGGTTCCTTAGCCTTTAAAAAAGAAACAGAAATTAAAGACGGCCACGACATTATTGGCCAGTTCGGGGTAGGCTTTTATTCAGCATTCATGGTGGCAGACAATGTCACGGTTTACACAAAGTCAGCCGACAGCGACCAGGCATATAAATGGGAGTCGAACGGAGCCGACGGCTATACGATCGAGCCGGCTGAAAAAGACAGTGTCGGTACGAAAGTAATTATTAAACTGCGTGAAAACACTGAGGACGAGCAGTACGACGAGTACTTAGAAGAACAGCGCTTAAAAGCAATCATTAAGAAATACTCCGACTACATTCGCTACCCAATTAAAATGGATGTGACGATTCAGCAGCCAGCTGAAGATGAGGAAAGCGAAGCGGTAGAGGTGGAAGAAGAACAAACCATCAACAGCATGGTACCGCTTTGGCGCAAAAACAAGAACGAGCTTTCCGACGAAGATTATGAATCCTTTTATCAAGAAAAACATTATGGCTTTGACAAACCGATCAAACATATTCATTTAAGCGTGGACGGGGCCGTTCGTTATCAATCCATCTTGTTCATTCCGGAACAGCCGCCGTTTGACTTTTACTCTGCTGATTATGAAAAAGGACTCGAGCTTTATTCAAGTGGGGTACTGATCATGGAAAAATGCGCCGATCTCTTGCCTGACTACTTCAGTTTCGTGAAAGGGATTGTCGATTCAGAAGATCTCTCGCTAAACATTTCCCGCGAGATGCTGCAGCATGACCGGCAGTTGAAGCTGATTGCGAAAAACATTAAAAATAAAATCAAAAGCAATTTGCAAAGCATGTTAAAAGATGAGCGGGAGCAGTATGAGCGTTTCTTTGAGTCGTTCGGGCGCCAGTTGAAGTTCGGCATTCAAATGGATTTTGGCCAGCATAAAGATGATTTGAAAGACTTGCTCTTGTTCTATTCATCTAAAGAAGAGAAGCTTGTTACGTTGAAAGAATACGTCGAGCGCATGCCGGAAGGCCAGCCGTATATTTACTACGCCACTGGTGAATCGTACGACCGGATCGACAAGCTGCCGCAAACGGAAAAAGTACACGATAAAGGCTATGAAATTCTTTATTTCACCGAGGACATCGATGAATTTGCGATCAAAACATTGATGAGTTATGAGGATAAAGAGTTCAAGTCAGTGGCCAGTGGTGATTTAGGCATTGATTCCGAGGAGGATAAAGAGAAAGAAGAATCCGAGGAAAAAGAAAACCAGGAATTGTTTAAAGCAATTAATGAGCTTCTAGGCGATAAAGTAAAAGATGTGCGCCCGTCGAAGCGCTTAAAAACGCATCCAGTCTGCCTGGCAACAGAAGGAGAAATCTCCATTGAAATGGAGAAAATTCTCCAGCAGATGCCGGGGCAGAATCAACAAGTGCAAGCTGATAAAGTTCTTGAGATTAATATGAACCATGATATTTATGGGTCACTCAAGCGCGCGTATGATGAAGATGAAGAGAAATTTAAGCTCTACGCTAATCTCCTTTATAATCAGTCGCTTCTAATTGAAGGACTGTCCGTTGAGGACCCGGTAGAGTTTACGAACGATATGTGTAAAGTGATGGCTTAATGTAGCAAAAAGGAGAGACGGGACCCCGGGAAGGGAACCGCCTCTCCTTTTTTGTACAGGTAGCTCATTTACACGCCAGCTGCTTCAGCTTGCTCAGTAGTAAAAACTTCTCGTGCTGCCTGCACAGCTTCTCCGTGCGCTATATCGACCCCATGCGCTACTAAGGCTGCTTCAAACGCGAACAGCACGTGATAAATATTCTCTTTCCGGCAGCTGTAGCCCATCGTACCGATGCGCCAGATTTTCCCTTTTAACGGCCCGAAGGAAGAGGCGATTTCAACGCCGAATTCATCAAGCATCATTTGGCGCACACTGTTTTCTTCCACATGATCAGGCACTTCGATGCAAGTAACTACCGGAAGCTTATGGGCGAAATCATTATAAATGGAAACTCCCATTGCTTTCAGCCCGGCCACGAGCGCTTTTTCGTTTAATTGATGGCGGTACACCCGGTTTTGAAGCCCTTCTTCTTGAATCACACGCAAGCTTTCATACAGAGCATACAGCATGGAGGTGGCTTCTGTGTGGTGGTTCAAGCGGCGCGGACTCCAGTAGTCCTGTAATTGCGTCAAGTCAAAGTAATTGCTCTGGATGCGGCGGTCATGGTCGTCTTCGTCCTGGCCGGCATCACGGATCCCTTTTTCGACTTGTTTGCGGGTGTTGATTTTTTCTTCAACCCGCTCGTTATAGCAGATCGGCGCCATGCCTGAAGGGCCGGAAATACACTTTTGCGTCCCCCCGATGATGGCGTCGATACACCAATCATCAGTTGGTATGTCAACGCCGCCGATAGTAGCAACCGCATCTACGATAAACAGCTGGCCATTTTTCCGACAGAATTGACCGATGTCCGCCAGTGGCTGCATGCATCCTGTTGACGTTTCACCGTGCACCATTGCCACGATTGTTGGCTGCACCCGTTCCACCGCCTGAATCACGTCGCCAGGGTCAAATACTTGTCCCCATGGACATTCAATATTGTGAACAACGCCCCCGCATCGCTCAGCAATTTCAGTAAGCAGATAACCGAAGCGACCGAAAATTGGAATTAACAATTCATCTCCGGGCTCGATCACACTGCTTAAGACTGCTTCCAAGCCGGCACGGGATGTTCCGTCAATTGGGTAGGCCCAGTGGTTGTTTGATTGAAACAATTTACGGGTTCCTTTCATCGTTTCATTCATCAGATTGGTGAACTCAGGGTCGAATTGACCGACAATCGGATAGCTCAATGCTCGCAGCACTCGGGGGTCGGCTTCGACTGGTCCAGGTGTCATGATCGTTCGTTGAGATGGAATAAACGGCTTCATTGCTTGCTGCCTCCTTAGTATTTATAGCTCCACGTTCGTAACGCATGTTTTAACACGTGATACCCCTTCTCCAGTTCGTCCGTTGCGGTGAATTCTAGCGGTGAATGGCTGATGCCGTGTCTGCTTGGTACGAATAACAGTGAAGCCGGAACTTTTGTGCCCAGTACTTGCGCATCATGGCCGGCGCCACTGTACATACGCTGGTAATTCACGTTTTGCTCGTTGCAAATGCGCTCCAAGTCTTGATTCATCTCCTCGTCCATTGCGACAGGGTCTACCGCCATGAAAGGTTCTATGGAAACTTCTACGTTCATTTCTTCTGCAATTTCTTGAAAACGGTGTTCCATACCTTTACATGCATTTTCCAATTCACGTTTGTCAGGATGCCTGACGTCTACAGAAAAGCGAGCTTGGCTTGGTATCACATTGACAGAATTGGGGACAAGTTCCATTTGACCGACCGTTGCTACTAAAGGGTCGCCTTTTGCACGTGTGAGCTTTAACAGAGACTGGACCATCTCGCTCGCTCCTTCCATCGCGTCCCTGCGCAATGGCATCGGAGTGGTTCCGGCATGATTGGCTTCACCGTTTACATAAATAGTAAAGCGGCGCTGGCCGACGATGGCGTCTACAAGGCCAAGTTCATCTCCAGCCGTCTCTAGCACTTTGCCTTGTTCAATATGAATTTCAATAAAGCGCTCAATCTCTTCGTGCTTATGTGGAGCGAGTGGGGAAGTGAAGCCCGATTGTTCTCTCGCTTCAAGCAGAGAAATGTCATTCTGGTCTTTAATACCTTCAAGGTCGTCTGCTGCCACAGCCCCGGTAAGGTATTTTGAGCCTAGGTAAGCAAACGGAAAGCGACTGCCTTCTTCTTCACAAAGCGCTACAATTTCTAAGGTCTGCTCCGGCTGTCCGTATTCCTGATACAATTCGCTTGCTGCAAGGGCGGAAGCAATGATGCCATAAGCTCCGTCAAAGTGCCCGCCGGAACGGACGGTGTCGATATGTGAGCCGGTAAGAATAACGGGACCATCTGTTTTTCCTTCCAAGCGGCCGAACAAATTGCCCACTTCATCATAGTAAACAGAAAAGCCTAAGTTCTCCAGCCAGGAAGCCAGTTCTTGCTGAGCTTTCTGCCATGACTCTGTATATAGAAGACGGGTAATTCCCTCCCCTTCTTTTCCGAACTGGGCAAGCCAGTTAATTCGTTCTTCAATCATAGAAGCTACTTTAGTCGATGTGGTCATGTAAGATCTCCTTTCAGAAAATATGTAGCGTTAATATTGACTATAGAGTAGTAGAGTGGTAAAACAAAGTCATTAGTTAAAATATATAATTTATGTTTATCATTTGTTTATGAAGCACAATGTATTTACAGATGAACGTGACAGAGCAGGTATGAAATTTGATGGAGAAGTCAGTTGTTCTACTAATATTGTCAGGAAATCTACCAACGTTTTGCACGTTGTTTCATTTAAGTCAGAATTTATGTACGATTTTGAAAAGGGAAGGAAGAATGGTGATGGAACTTAGTAAACTTATTCAACAATCTGAACTTCTTCACGCTGAAATTATCGCTGGAAAAAAAGGCTTAGGCCGTACGGTGCAATCAGTAAATATGATGGATGCTCCAGATATTGTTCCATATCTGGATCGGAATCAACTCCTTTTAACCACAGCCTACTCGATTCGGGAAGAACCCGAACAATTGGTCACCATTATTGAAGAAATGCATGAAAAAGGGTGTGCAGGCCTGGGGATCAAGTCAAAACGATATTTAGGCAGAATTCCGGATGCTGCAAAAGAAGCAGCGGAACGATATCAGTTTCCACTGCTTGAATTACCGGCAGAGGTCTCCCTTGGCCAGATGTTGAACGAGGCGCTCGCGCTTGTATTGCAAAGCCGGGAAGATGAACTGCGCGAAGCGAAATCTTTTCACGAAAAGTTGAGCACACTCCTCCATCAAGAAGATGGCCTGCGCCGCGTGATGAGAGAACTGGCAAAAAAACTGCGCAAATCGGTGGCGCTCGTTAATGCACGTGGGGAGTTCTTGTACATTGAATCATCGACACAAAAAGAACAGCTGCAAGATGTGCTTAAACAACGAAAGCAGGAGGCAGACTTAGGTCAGCAGCCAAATGAACTTACCCTTTTCTATAAAGAAAACGAAGAACCTGTTACGTTCTGTTCAATCGAAACGAGCGGAATGAACAATGGTTACTTGATGATTGAAGGAGAAATCAACCAAGAGCAGACGCAGCCGATGATTGTCTCACAGGCGGCGAATGTCATTTCCTTTGAGTTAATGAAGCAAGAGGCATTAGAACAGCACGAACGAATGATGAAAAATGCTTTTTTTAACGATGTGCTAGAAGGTCAATATACATCCAATCAAGACATATTAATGCGCGGTAAGTATTTTGGGCTTGAAGAAGAGGCTCTCTACATGGTCGCTGTCGGCCAAATTGAGGAAGGTGCGGTGTTAGAAGGTAATTGGTCGATTCAGCGGGAAATGGACATTCATCGCAGGAAAAGTGAAACGTATGATGAGCTGGCTAAAAATTTAGAAGATATGTTTCCTTCTCACGTGTTGTTTTCGAAAGGAGAAGTATTTGTGATCCTGGTAGGGGTGAAATTTTTTAATGAACAAGTGGAACGCTTTTTCATTGATGGACTGGCCGATATTCAATCGAATTGCGCAGAGTCAGGCGGAACCCACCTTTCATTTGGGATTGGCAATGTGACCTATCAATTAACCGAATTGCCACGATCATATCACGAAGCGCTCGAAGCTCTTCATGTTGGTTTCCAGCTGCATGCTCATTCGTTTATTCAAACCGGCCGCACAAAAGATGTAAAGGAACTGTTGCAGATGGTGCCTGAAGAAAAGCGCCGGTCTTTTGCCCAACATGCATTACAGCCATTACTCGCCATGGAAAATGAAAAAGACAAAGAAGTATTGTGCCAAACGTTAAAGGTATACTTGGATTCTCATTGCCACGTAGCGGATACAGCTCATGCACTAGGCGTTCATCGCAACACTGTATTGTTTCGCCTGCGGAAATGCGAAGAAAAACTAACAATCGATGTGAAAGATGCGGAAACGTCTTTGTATCTCCGGCTGGCGTTATACATTAAGCATGAGCTAGAAGGAGAGTTATAGAACCTTTTTAAACTGAATTAAGAATGGAATTCCCACATGAGCAGGCCGTAGTTATGGTCTGCTTTTTTTATGTATAAACAGAGATGAAGGAGAGAGCAGGTAATCAAAGAGTCTTTTGAATAAGAGGGGGTAGGATAGTAACGGATGATGAGGTGCTAATGGCAGGTTCCTATTATTTCCTTTCGAAAAGTATGTCAGGTTTGCTTACATACTCATGTTGAACTACTTTCTGAGCTGATAGATTAAAAGAAACAACAGGAAAAGCGAGTCTCTGGTGATAGTTAGGAATGGAAGAAATTATATTGTTCAGATTGTTTCGTTTCTTCATTCGTGATTGTGCATTTCAACTAATGTGTATAAACATTTCTTCTTTTACAGTGTAGCCAGATAAGCAACACAGGAACGAAATGAGGGGGGAAGGATATGGATTACGTCATCCAAAATGGTCAACTTGTGATGAATGATTACACATTAGCTGCAGATCTTGGCATTGAAAATGGAAAAATTACTGCGGTCACTAAACGAGGTGAACTTACGCCTGAAGTTGCAGGCCAACGCATTGATGCTGGCGGCTTGCATGTCTTTCCCGGTTTTATTGATGTTCATGTCCATTTGAACGAGCCAGGACGGACAGAGTGGGAAGGCCTTGAAACAGGCACTAAAGCGCTGGCAGCTGGGGGCATTTCTACATTTTTTGATATGCCTTTAAATAGCAATCCGCCTACTACAACAGCAGAGCGCGTCCGGGATAAAAGAAAACTTGCGGCTGAAAAAGCGCAGATTGAAGGATATTGGTGGGGGGCCCTTGTCCCAGATAATATTGAGCAATTACAAGCTTTAAAGGACGAAGGCGTGATTGGATTTAAAGCGTTTATGACACCGTCAGGCACGGCAGATTTCCAGCATGCTGATGACGACACCCTGCTTAAAGGAATGGAAAAAATCGCAGCTATGGATAAGGTATTGGCTGTGCACGCCGAATCGAAGGCGCTGATTGAACATTTAACGAGCAAATCCATTGCTGAAGGAAGACGAACGATTCGAGATTATGAACGTTCAAGACCGATTGAGTCAGAAATTGAAGCGATTAAACGGATTCTGACTTATGCAGAGTGGAGCGGTTGCAAGCTCCATATTTGCCACATCAGCAGTCCAAAGGTGTTAGAGCCCATTATGCAGGCGCGGGCGAAAGGCGTGGATGTGACAGTAGAAACATGCCCTCATTATTTATATTTTTCATTAGAGGATTTCG
Source organism: Salsuginibacillus kocurii DSM 18087 (assembly GCF_000377705.1). Taxonomy (GTDB): domain Bacteria; phylum Bacillota; class Bacilli; order Bacillales; family Marinococcaceae; genus Salsuginibacillus; species Salsuginibacillus kocurii. The sequence goes on from NZ_KB898629.1 coordinate 124,955, forward strand.
AACAAATTGGACCTGCAGCCAAATGCGCACCGCCGCTTCGTACCTCTTACGAAGTAGATGGCTTATGGGAAGCGTTGTTAGCTGATGAAATTGATATCGTCAGTTCCGATCATTCGCCGGCACCATTTGCATTAAAAACAGAAGCTGAGTCGATATTTGAGAGCTGGGGAGGCATTGCTGGAGCGCAGAACAGCTTAGATGTCCTACTGACAGAAGGATATCATCGCCGGGGTGCAACGCTTTCGCAATTGGTGAACTGGTGTGCTGTCAACCCGGCGAAACGATTTGGATTGTATCCAAGCAAAGGACAACTGGGTGTAGGAGCAGATGCTGACCTCACCTTAATTGATTTAAATAAAACCTGGACGCTAAAAGAAGAAGATTTAAAACAGCGTCACAAAGAAACACCGTACGTCAACCAAACGTTTGCAGGAAAGGTTGAAATGACCTTTTCCCAAGGCAGCATCAAGCACCTGGCGGACCGGACTCTTGTTTAATTGAGAGACATTTTCCATTAAATGAAACTGTTGAAACGCCATTATATAGAAGCCAAGGGCCAGCTAGTACGGAGTGGCGTCTTCAGCACCCCATTCTATCAACGGTTTTTGTAAATGGACGAGTTTTATAAAGAGGAGTGGAGAATATGGAACAATCATCAGCAATGAAAGAAGAATATTATGAAGAATACGAAGAAGAAGCGCAGCCGCCTGAGCCCGAAAAGCCGAAAAAGAAATTTAAATTTCCACATATTTATGTATTGCTCGTTGGCTTGATTGCTCTTATGACGCTGGTTTCTTATGTGATTCCAGCTGGGGAGTATGAACGTATTGCCGGACCGGATGGCCAAGAGATGATTAACGCAGAAGAGTTTTCATTTATCGAAGCAGCACCGCTCGGTATTATGGATGTGCTCACAGCGATTCCGGCTGGAATGATTGATGCGGGGCCTGTGGTCTTTTTCACCTTTATGATCGGTGGAACATTTATGGTCTTACAGTCAACGGGTTTAATCCAGTTTGGTGTACAGCGGCTCACGACTACGTTTATGCACCGGAAAATTCTTATTATTCCGATCTTAGTGACAGCTTTTGCTTCTATCGCAGCATTTGTAGGAACACCTGAACTTAGTTTGCTTTATGTTCCGATTTTGATCCCGCTTATGATCCAACTAGGCTATAATAAAATGATGGCCGCGGCTATTGCTTTAATAGCAACCTCTGGTGGGTTTTTGGGCTCTATTACCAATCCAGGAACAGTAGGGTTGTCGCACGAATTAGCGGAGCTTCCTATGTATTCAGGAGCTGGTTATCGTTTCCTTGTGCTTTCAACCATTATTTTGGCAGGTATTTTGTTTCTAATCCGTTATGCTAAAAAATTAGAAAAACAGCCGGAACTTGTCGAAGCGGATGCCAGAGAGTATTACGAGAAAAACGGACAGAAAGAAGAAAAAGTGTTTAAACTCTCAGGGCGGGGCAAAGCAGCTGGAGTGGCAGCTATTCTCATGTTCCTCGGGATGATCGCCGGTGTTTTGACTTTCCAATGGGATTTTGTGCAACTTGCTGGTTACTTCCTCGCTATGGGGATTGTTGTAGGGGTTATTGCTGGTTTGTCCGGCGAAGAATTGAGTGAATCTTTCAACGATGGCTTCCGCCAAGTATTAATGGGCGCGATGATTATCGGTATTGCCCGTGGCGTAGCGGTTGTCATGGAGGAAAGTCAGATTATTGACACAGTCATCTTTGCACTTTCTACCATAGTAAGCCAACTGCCGTCATCAGTCACGATTTTAGGGATGCTTGGTTCCCAAGGTTTCTTTAACTTCTTTGTTCCATCTGGTAGTGGACAAGCGATGATCACGATGCCAATTATGATTCCTTTGGCAGATATTGTTGGAACGACACGGCAGACTGCGATTCTTGCTTTCCAACTGGGTGACGGAATCTCTAACATTCTTTTCCCAACGTCCGGTTACTTTATTGCAACCTTAGCAGCAGCAGGCATCTCCTGGTGGAAATGGACGAAATTTATCTTTCCATTGCTTATTGCCTGGACGTTGATTGGCTGTGTCTACTTGATGATTGCCCACTTTATCGGCTGGGGCCCATTCTAAGTAGAGAGGCAATTTGATTTCTATATAAAAAGCTCTTTCATCCGCTAACATCAGCGATGAAAGAGCTTTTTTGTTGCTGGAAATCTGGGAAGGGGCTGGAGCTGCCTAGGGTCTGTGTACCCCTCTTCGCCGGTTAAGAAGCGTGCTGCGCTGCTGACCAAACGTCCTCCGCTTTTCTATGTCTAGCTTCAAGCGGCAGGGGCTCGAGGTCAAAAGTCGCGCCCTTTCAAAGCCAAAAAGCGGCTTTGTCAGCGCTCGCCTTTTGCTTGACGCCCCTGAGCGCCGCTTTCCGCTTTTCTATGTCTAGCTTCGCGGGCTAACGACTTGAGATCCCTTTCTCCCACACTGTGGCGGCAACAGCCTCCTCGCCGGTTAAGAAGCGTGCTGCGCCGCTGACCAAACGCCCTCCGCTTTTCTGTCTAGCTGCGGCGCTTAGATGCTCGAGGTTTTTTCTAGCACTGACTTCGCGTTGCAAGCAACGCTGCACAGTTCTAGAAAAACTTGTCGCATCTGAGCAAAGCGCCTCCGCTTTTCTGTCTACATTTGGGTGAGGCGGGTTAGCATGTACCAGAGAGCGAAGATAAAAGAGCTTAATAGAAAGGTGTTAAAAGCTAGTAGTTTTGAGTTTCGGTAAAGGAGAGCGATTAATGCTACAAGTATGCCGATGCTAGCTGTGCCGATCCAGTAGATTTCTTGCACAACTGTATTCCACGTACCAAGAACGCCCAAGCCGTCCGTAAAGAAGAGGATGAGCCAAAGAATTTGTAAAGTAAAGGCTGTGTTCAAGACAAAACGTAATTTGGGTTGTTTGTTCCGTACTGGTTTTAATCCAACCATGATAAGAAGAAGGCCGGTAACGATGACGGCCCAAACTAATATAAATAGCATCATTTGGCGGAGCTCCTTAGAAAATAATAAGCGGCTACGAGTTTACTATACGAAGTGAAGTGTCCCACTTAGTGAAAGGTAATAGAAGCAGCTATTCTCCCCTTTAGTGTAATACGTCTCTGTCTTTCTTTTAAATAGAAAATATGTCTCATCTTGCTTTTTACGAACGCGCGCTGGCTTGTTCTGCTTTCTTACGCTCTTGCTTCATTTTTGCGCGAAACGCGAAAAAGGTCATCGTCGATGGCAAGGCAAAGGAAAGTGCTAAAATGAGGGCGATTTGCAAGCTCATATCAAGAGCGAGCGGGGTGTTGGTGTCGATAAAAAGTGCATAGAAGAATGCTAGGAGAATAAATAGAGAAGAGGTTAGAAGAGAAGTTGTTCCCAATTGCTGCTTGCCTCGTTTGTATTTATCACTAGTTGTAGGTGTTTCCCGAAAAAAGGGCCCGGCTTCTTCTACCGCAGCTCGGAAAATATGAATGTGGGCAGTTGAAGTAACATATGTCCACCCATTTTCTGCATGGATCTTTTTAGTATCTTCTAGCTCTTCCTCACTTTGCTGGTAATCTACTTTGTAGTAAATTTCCTCTCGTTTGCCTTTCACAAGCCAATATCCGAGCGGAGCAAATGAATACAGATGCCATCCTTTTTTGGCCTGTTTCTCGAGCTTTTTCATATCTCTTTCTTCTGTAAAAGCCATGCCTCCTGACATCATGTACCGTTTAGCCATCAGTTGGATGCTCCTTTCATCCGCCAGCCTTCTTCCACCTTGCCTGGTAGCGCATTTGTCTTGAACGATTAGTCCATTAGCCTGCTGCGTTTATTTAATGAGGGAAGATATCGGGCTGAGCTGAAAATATAGCTGTGATCTAGTAAAGATTTATTACTTTGGATGATAGCGTAACCGTGCTGAGATCTCAGTAATTGAAGTTATGTAATATCGAGGGGACTTACGTATTCTGGGTGCGTTGCAATCGTTGCTAGATTCATAGATCAATTATGGTTATAATAGCTGACCACGCGAGTTGTGTCAATTCTTGGCAAGGTCCTCCCCTTTGCCTATTAGTGTCCCAATAAAAGGTTCAACCTTCAGCCACCCTCGGCTGTTCTTGCCTCATTTTTTAAGTTAAGGACCTGCTGCCATCATAAATTCTGAAAAATACAACTCATCTAAAAAAACCGTTGACATTTTTGGTAAAGATACATAAAATACACTTAAACATATAATGTTTATAAAAATACTCGGAAATAACGTATCAACTTTGTAAGCATGGCGGAGCTGACCAGACGACTGGAGGCGGCGCTTAAGTGTATCCTCTCGCACGGGGTAGGCTTAAGGGTCGCTTTTTGGGCTCAAAACGCCTAAAATGACTAAGTTTTATGATTCTTGTTAGTTAGAAAATGAAATGAACTTACGAAAACTTACTTTTTATAAGGAGGGAAGTTCATGTACACGTATGAAACGTTGGATATACAGAGCGCAAGTGAATTAAACGAAACCACTCTGGCAGGGAAAACAGCTAAAGAAGTTATTCGCTGGGCTTATGCAACGTACGGAAATGATTTGGTATACGCGTGCAGCTTGGGTGCTGAAGGCATGGTGCTGCTTGATTTGATTGCCAAAGAAAAGTCAGATGCGAACGTTATTTTCCTCGATACTGATTTTCATTTTGATGAGACGTATGAGCTGCTTAATCAGGTACGCACACGTTTTCCAAGTCTTAATATCCAAGCGCTGAAGCCGGCTTTAACGCCGGAAGAGCAAGCCGACCAACACGGCGAAAGACTCTGGGAAACGCATCCCGACCAATGTTGTGCGATTCGCAAGCTTGACCCGCTTGAAAAAGGGTTGAAGCCGTATAACGCCTGGATGTCAGGACTTAGAAGAGCGCAAGGCCCAACACGCGCAGAAACTCCTTTTGTTGGACGCGATGAACGCTTCCAATCCGTAAAGATTTGTCCGTTAATACACTGGACATTAGACGATGTATGGGCGTATATCGAAGTCAATAACTTGCCTTATAACAAATTGCATGACGAAAATTACCCGAGCATTGGCTGTACACATTGTACCGCGCCAGTCGCCCCCGGAGAAGATGAGCGGAGCGGGCGCTGGAGCCAATTTGGAAAAACAGAATGTGGTTTGCATCGCGCGTAATTAAAACCAACCTGAAAGGACGGGATTTGACATGTCATTATTACCGCCGCATGGAGGAGCGTTGATCAATCGGAAAGCGCCTGAGGATGTTAGCAATGTAGCAGCTGATATTGAACTCGACGAGATTGCACTCTCAGACCTTGAGTTAATTGCTAACGGGGCATTTAGCCCGCTTACTGGTTTTTTAAATGAAAAGGATTATCACAATGTAGTAGAAAACATGAAGTTGGAAAATGGCAACACGTGGAGCATTCCGATTACGCTCCCGGTTTCTGAGGAGAAAGCAGAGGAACTAAAGGAAACCGAGAAAGCTCGTCTTGTGTACCAAGGGGAAACGTATGGCGTTATTAATATTGAAAGCTTGTATCAGCCTGACAAACAGAAAGAAGCCGTACAGGTGTATCGAACAGACGATGAAGCTCATCCAGGAGTGAACACATTGTATTTGCGCCCTTCTGTATATGTCGGCGGACCGATTACACTTACGAACGAAATCAATCATGACGCTTTTTCTTCTTACTATTTGGACCCTGCAGAAACGAGGGCCACATTTGAAGAACGAGGCTGGAAGCGTGTGGTTGGCTTTCAAACGCGAAACCCGGTTCACCGCGCTCATGAATACATCCAAAAGGCTGCCCTGGAAATTGTCGACGGACTTTTTCTAAATCCATTGGTTGGAGCAACTAAGCCAGGGGATATTCCAGCAGATGTAAGAATGGAAAGCTATGAAGTGCTGCTTGACCAGTATTATCCAGCGGACCGGACGTTCTTGGCGGTCTTCCCGGCTGCTATGCGTTACGCGGGCCCTCGTGAAGCCATTTTCCATGCAATTGTCCGCAAAAATTACGGTTGTACTCATTTCATTGTTGGTCGCGACCATGCGGGTGTTGGCGACTATTACGGCACCTATGACGCTCAGGCCATTTTCAACGATGTAGACCGCGAAGACCTAGCAATTGAACCGCTCTTTTTTGAGCATAGCTTTTACTGCCGTGCCTGCGAAAATATGGCGTCACATAAAACGTGCCCGCATGACAAAAGCCAACATGTCATATTATCCGGTACAAAAGTGCGTGAGATGCTTCTTAATGAAGAAAAACCACCAGCTGAATTCAGCCGGCCAGAAGTTATTGAAGTGTTAATTAACGGAATGAAACAAACCGTCTAGTCTAACGAAGGACGTGAAACCATGATCTGGATCCTCGCAGCGTATGTGATTGCAATCTTTTTCGCCATGAATATAGGAGCCAGTGGTACAGCCGCTGCGATGGGTCCGGCATACGGAAGCGGAGCGGTGAAGACAAAACGGCGCGCGATGCTTTTAGTGGCAATTAGTGCCTTTGCAGGGGCGTTAGCTGGCGGCGAAGTGGTACAGACGATCGGGGGAGGGATTGTTCCTGAAGCGAACATGACCACTCAAGTGGCAGTCATTATTTTATCATCAGCCTGCTTAACTTTATTTATCGCAAACTTAATGGGGATCCCGCTTTCAACCAGTGAAGTGATTGTCGGTTCCTTAGCCGGGGTTGGGGTGGCCTATCAAAGCTTAATCGTAAACAACTTACTGCTCATCGTCTCGTTTTGGATTATTATTCCATTTGCTGCCTTTTTTATCGCGTTTGTGCTGGGACATGTGATTCGGTGGGCGGAAGCGAAATGGCCTGTTTTAACCGGCAATGGCAAGGTGAAAAAAGGGCTTGGCATTCTGCTTATCATAGCCGGCATGCTTGAAGCATTCGCAGCCGGCATGAACAATGTGGCAAATGCGGTCGGTCCGCTTGTCGGCGCCGGGTTAATTGACGTCCAAGTTGCCGTGATCGTGGGCGGCGTTAGCCTTGCACTTGGAGCATTGCTTCTTAGCAGCGGCGTATTGGAAACGAACGGCACCAAAATTACACGGCTCAGCTATATTCAGGGCAGTGCCGTCTCTGCTACCGGTGGATTTCTTGTGATCGGTGCCTCTATTTTTGGTTTTCCCGTTCCACTCACGCAAGTGACGACTTCAGCTATAGCAGGTATAGGCACCGCTGACCGCGGCTTTCAAGTCTGGCAGCAATCCATTCTTAAACGTATTGTGAGTGTTTGGATTTTATCACCGATTGTAGCGCTCGTCCTTTCTTACACGCTAATGACTGTATTTATCCTGCATGACTTTTTCACATTTATCATGCTCGTCTCTGTTTTTATTGCCACGTTAGGGACCATTCAACTGACACAGCTAATGAAAAAAGAAAAACGCAGCTTTCAAGACCATGGAAGCGGTATTTAACTAGTAAGGAGGCTGACTATGAGCAAACAAGAACATATTGTCTGGCACGACCAGAGTGTAAGCCGAAGCGAACGGGAAGAAAAACAAGGCCATCCCGGGCTTGTCCTTTGGTTCACAGGCCTTTCCGGCTCAGGAAAATCAACGCTTGCCAACGCCCTTGACCGGCTATTATTTGAAAAAGAAAAGCGAACATACGTCTTAGACGGAGATAATGTCCGGCACGGTCTTAATCAAGACCTTGGATTTACTGCAGAAGACCGGCAGGAAAACATTCGCCGGATTAGCGAGGTGGCGAAGCTGTTTGCCGATGCGGGTACAATCGTAAGTACGGCCTTTATTAGTCCGTACGCTGCTGATCGTGAGCAGGCTAAGCAGTTGATTGGAGAGGAAACGTTTGTGGAGGTTTTCGTTCAGTGTGATCTTGATACCTGTGAAGAACGGGATCCAAAGGGGTTATACAGAAAAGCACGCACAGGAGAAATCCCATCTTTTACAGGAATAAGTGCTCCATATGAAGAGCCCGAAGCGCCAAAGATTGTCGTAAATACAGCTGAACAGACTGTAGAAGAGACCGTGCAAACGATTATACAAGAGTTACAATCAACATATAACATTACGCTTAACTAACAAGTTCAAGTTACATGAGAAAACAAGGCGGGGTTGGTCCCCTCCTTGTTTATTTTTATACCGTAAGAATGTATGTATAGTTGAAGGAAAAGATCTACGTACAGTGAAGGCTCAGTCAACGCCGCAGGCTTGGCTGAGCCGAGTTTTCTTGATGTAAAGCTCTAGTAACGAGTAGTATTGCTCTTCCGGCAGAAGCCATTCCTTTGGTATCAACGATCTTTATCAAAAACAACGTTTAACATCGTCTTAAGTAACAACACAATTTCACAAGTAGTGAACAATGAAACGGTTAGAACGTTCAGTTCGTGTAGAAATCATCCCTCTGTGTTAGTAACCTGTTACTACTCATTTGGTATTGTTATAAATTACCGGTATTTGCACAAAAGTTGTGGTGAATAAGAAGTTTTTTAGTAAAAGGAACAGGGAATAAGCGGAACATGTTTGTGATTAAATTTGTTCTTTCCCGTTCTTTTTTGTTTGATTATAAGTCTTCATGAGATGGCTAAGCTAGCATTATTATGGGGAGGAAGAAGAAGCTTTCCTAGTCATTAAAGCTTAGGTTCACACTTCTACTAAAGGCTTTACCAATAAGGGTCTTGTCTTAAAATAATAGAGGATGCCTGACTCTTTATTAACTATTTGATCTACGAAAAGGCGAGTGTTTGTGGGCTACTAGTGATAAGGGTAATAGGAGCGTGCAAACTAGTAATACTACTTTTCAGCTAAAGAATTATTTTAAATAAGCGATTGAAGACCTGTTCTTTTTTCTATGCTTATATGAGCTTAGTTCTAAGAGAATTGGTAATTTGTTAGTTAGGTGTAGGAAATAATCCCTTTACTTAATGGAATAAGATTCATAACAAAGGTGGAGTTAAATAAAGGGCTGTGAGAGGGTATAGTAGTGATTAGCACCTAGCAATATGTGTGGCTTTTTGTCATGACATGTTGCAATGAAGACTAAGAATGAGTGATTTTTCCTCACATTTTTGTCGAACGGGAGCAACTTATGCAGAACAATCTAAAGCCACCAATAATAGTTAGCAACCAGACGCAGAGTTCGCGGGGGGTTTCTCGGGTGAGGGGATGAGTGTTTATGAAATCTCAATCAATTATTTATGAATTGTTTTGGGTGCGAGCGATTGCTTGTTTAGCTGTCGTATTAGTCCACAGTGTATTTGTAACGCTTGAGCAGTCTATGATTTCAATGTCACAGCTTGAAGAATACATATTAATTGCCTTGCGTTTTATCGCCTTTTTTGGCACGCCGGCTTTTGTGTTTATTTCTGAAGTATTGTTGGCCCGGGCTTATCCAAACGGAGTACCAAACGATTTTTTTAAAAAACGTATTCACTTCTTGTTATATCCATATATATTTATTGGCATTCTTTTTGCTGCTGGGCAAGCTGGTTCTTTCCAACAATTCACCACCGAAGCGCTGATCAATGTCTTTCTTGGTGGTTACACCGGTTATTTTATTTTAATTATTTTTCAGTTTTATATTTTACATGTGCTATTGCATAAAAAACTGCAGCGTTGGTCGCCGTGGTATGTGATTCCTACTTCCTTGTTGATCACGATACTTTATCTATCGTTCTTTCATGTAACATCGCCACCGGGAACGTGGCTGGGAGAATATATTTGGGAACGTGGGCATTGGCTGCCATTTTTCGGATGGGTGTTTTATTTTGTAGTTGGATATTATGTTGGAAAAGATTATGAACGGGTGAAAGCATGGATCATTCGCCGGCGAAAAGCCTGGTTTATTTTAACTCCGGCTACCTTGTTGCTTATTCTTCTCTCAGTCCGGTTCGACATTTTAACGGTCGTTTCCTCGAAGCGAATCGACAATATCTTTTTTACCGTTAGCATAATCTTTTTAATGATCTGGTTAGCATCCAGGTTTAATCATGTACCACGGGCGATTATGTTTATTAGTAAGTACTCGTTTAATATTTACTTGCTTCATAACTTACTGTTACTCTTTTTTCCAGCGATGCCTTGGCTTAATCCATTCGTATATATGGGGCTTGCGTATTTATATGCTTTAGTAGGAGCAATTTTTATTGCAAAAGCATTAGAACCTTTTCAGTGGAGCAATTACTTGATTGGAAAAGTGCTGCCCGACCCAAGGGAGAAAGTTTCCACAGGCCCATCCTCGGTAAATACGCATAATACTGCTACCGGGTTGGAAGAAAAAGGGTGAATGTTGCTGGAGGCTGTTATTCTTTGTTTCTTCTACATGTTAGGCTTGAGTTTGTGATCAGGTTCATTGAAGCCAGCCGCCCTGCTTTTTTGGGAAAAATGGGCAAGAAAGAGGCCGCGGGAAACCGGGAAGCTGCGGGTCGCCCACAGCAGCAAACACAGTAAAGACGGAGCCGGTCCTACCCTCATCCTAGTGGTGAAAGCGGGGAGCCTGGCACAATTTTCAGCACCGTTCAACAATGCATTTGCTTTTAGATTAATATAGAGAACACTCTCTTAAACTGTTATGAGAAGCGATATTTACGTGAGGATGAAATGACATGAAGAAACAACGCTTTGACAATTACGACCAATACAACAAAGATACAACGATCCTTGACCTCATTAATTGGCACCGGGAACGGAGATCAAAAACAAAAGATTTAACGCAGTCGATCCCTCATGCAAAGCATAAAGCAATCAGCGATGTGCAGCTGAACCGGCAGGAATTAAGCATCACCTGGATCGGCCATTCCACCTTTTTGATCCAGTGGAAAGGGCTGAACATATTAACCGACCCGGTCTGGGCGAAACGAATGGGTCTGCAGAAACGGCTGACAGAACCGGGCATGGCGGTCGAACAAATGCCGGAAATTGATGTCGTCTTGATTTCCCACGGGCATTATGATCATTTAGACTTTTTCACGCTGCGCAAATTAAAGGGGGACCCGATCTACTATATTCCGGTGGGATTAAAGCGGGCTTTTGCCAAGCGCGGTTACCGCCGCGTGACAGAAGCCAACTGGTGGGACGGCTTCACCTTCCAGGACAGCGGATTATCCTTTCACTTTGTCCCCGCCCAGCACTGGAGCCGCCGCACCCCATGGGATACAAATATATCCCATTGGGGCGGCTGGGTGATTGAGGAAGAAGAGAGCGGAGAGACGATTTATTTTGTCGGCGATAGCGGGTATTTCCGCGGGTTTAAAGAAATTGGCGAGCGTTTTTCCATCGGGACGGTCTTAATGCCGATTGGAGCCTATGAGCCTGAATGGTTTATGCATCACTCCCACATCAATCCCGAGGACGCCATTCAAGCTTTCCTGGACTTAAACGCCCAAGAAATCGTGCCCATGCATTACGGAGCGTTCCGCCTGGCCGATGATACCGGTCCCGAGGCGCTCGGCCGCTTTTTAAAAGAATGGGACCGTTTGCAGCTTCCGGTTGAAAAGTTGCGCGTATTGGCTCTGGGCGAAACGGTTTGGCCGGATCGAGAGAAGCAAATGAATACCATGGTTGAGAAAGAAAGTGTCCCAAAATCATAAGGTTTTGGGGCACTTTTTTGCCGCGAGGCCCCATAGAAAGCGAAGAAGCAAGGCCGAAGGATCGTTTGTAGTTAGGTCCTCTGCCTGCGGTGGGGGAGCACTGCCCGTCCCCGCTGCACTTCAGCCGGTTAAGGTTCACAGCTGCATACCGGCTGCACCACCTTTCATATGTTAAAAAGCTCTCGCCGGCGGCTTTTGATGTGCTTTTTAACATCGTTTGCACCTACAAGATTTATGGCCCTTATTTCAAGGCCTTGCCCAGGGGATATCCCCTCTCACATAAGAATTCGCTTTGCAATACATAACAAACGTGCGTAAAATAAAAGTGATTGCAACTGATTTCAAAATTCAATGCAGATCATCAAGAGGGGTTTTACTATGCCAACGATTTCAGATGTCGCTAAACTTTCCGGGCTTTCCAAATCGACCGTATCACGTGTGTTAAATAATTATCCCCACGTTTCAGAAGAGAAGAAAAAGCGTGTACAAAAAGCGATGGCAGAGCTTGAATATACGCCTAATCCTTCGGCACGGAAAATGCGGGGCGCTTTAACAACGACGATTGGTGTTGTTGTTACGCGTATTGTGAACCCATTCTTTTCGTACTTAGTTAATGCGATTGAACAGGTTGCTTATGAGCAAGGATATCAAGTCGTTGTGTTTCAAAGTAATGAGGATAAAGAGAAAGAATTATCTTTTTTGCAGTTGATGCAAAATAAACAGCTCGATGGCATCATTATGGCGTCAATTGAAAATGATGAAGAAGTGATAGAAGCGTACTTAGCATATGGACCGATCGTGTTTGTGAATGAATACATCCAACATATGAACACTATACCGAGCGTGCGTATTGATCACCTCTCAGCGGCGTATGAAGGTGTGAAGCACCTGCTGGCTCAAGGTCATCGCAGAATTGCCTACTGCACAGGTGGTTTGTTTGAACACCGGGGACAGTCGGATGATCGTAACGTCGGCTATCAAAAAGCGTTGGCTGAAAAAGGGATAGAAGTAGATCCACAGCTTGTTTTTGTCAATAAACACACCATCGAAGACGGTGAAAGTGTAGGCCGGACAATTTTTCAAATGGAGAAGCAGCCAACTGCTGTGTTTACCGGAAGCGATGAAGTCGCGGCCGGCGTGATTGCTGCAGCCCACGATTTAGAAAAGCATGTGCCAAAAGATTTAGCTGTCGTAGGTTTTGACGATCAACCGCTTGCAAAAATCACCAATCCAAAGTTAACAACAATAAAACAACCGGTCGATGACATGGGGCGCTTAGCAGCTAATCGAATGATTGAGGCGTTAAATGGGGGAGAAGCTTCAGAAAATCAGACGGTTCTTGAAACAAAGTTTATTGAGCGGGGGACGACATGAGTCGAATATCACGTTAGAATTTGAAACCGATACCAAAAACTTTTACTATGAACAGGCGTCAGCTCAGACTTTTGACATTTTCAATAAAAAAATTTGTAAAAAAAGTATTGAAAACGATAATAAAAGCATTTAAACTCATTCATAACAACTCCCCGGAAGGTTGACCATTTTTTTTGCTCATCTTTGAAACCGTTCCCAAAATTCCGGGGGAGATTTGAATTAGGGGGAATTTACTTATGCGCTCGATGAAAAAACTAAACGGTTGGCTGTTGCTTGGCTTGGCTGGAATGATTCTTACAGCTTGTAATGGAGAAGATGAGGCAACAGAAGGTACAGATGAGGGCGATGTCGTGGATGTTGAAATATTTCAAGGGAAAGTTGAATTCCGCGATCATTTCATTGAACTTTCTGAATTGTACGAAGAAGAGAATCCTAATGTAAATATTGAATTTTCAGCTGTTGGCGGCGGAACGGATTACTTTTCGGCATTAAGGTCGCGATTTTCTTCTGGTGATGAGCCTGATGTTTTCAGCTTGGCCGGTCCTTCAGAATTAAATGATTACCAAGATAATGTGCTCGATTTATCAAATCATGCAGCAGTTGATGAAGCTATTGAGGGGACACTTGAAGGCGCTATAGATGAAGATGGTAACGTCCGAGGAATTCCGTTTCAACAGGAAGGGTACGGCCTCCTATATAACAAACGAATTTTCAATGAAGCAGGGATCGATGCAGATGAAATTTTGACGTATGAAGATTTGGAAGAAGCGGTTGAAACTTTGGATGATCAAAAGGACGAGCTTGGCATAGACGGTGTATTTGCACTGCCGGGCGCGGAAGCCTGGGTGATGGGAGATCACTTAGCCAATACTTATTTATCACCGGAGTTTAACGGCGATATGATGGAAGCTTATGAGAGTGACACCGTAGACTTTGAGCGTGCGGATGAGATGGAGCGGATGCTGAGGCTGCAAAACGACTATTCAATTGAACCGGTATTAAATATGGATTATTCGCAGCAGGTGGAAGAATACTTCTCCTTAGAGCGGACAGCGATGATTCAGCAGGGTGATTGGGTTCATCCGACGTTAGAGCAAATGGATCCAGACTTTGCAAATGAACATGTCGGTGTGCTGCCACTACCGGTTGATGGTTATGAAGGTCATATCCCTGTGGATGTGCCGAACTACTGGGCTATTAATGATGGTGTAGAAGATGAAGTCATTGAAGAGGCAGAAGCTTTCTTTGAATGGATGTATACCGATGAGGAAGGGATCGCCGCAGTGCAGGATAAACTTGATATGATTCCGGCTCATGAAGGTTTTGACGTGGAGGAAATTGATGCCCCAATCCAGCAGGAGATTTATGAATATGTGCTCGAGGATAACACACTCGGCTGGATCTTTACCGGCTATCCACAAGGATTTGGTAACGACTTTGGCGCTTATATGCAGGAATACCTTGCCGGTGAACGCGAGTGGGACGACGTTATTGAAGCTGGACAAAATGAATGGGAAGAAACCCGTCAGTAGTTGACTGCATCATTAGATCGGAAAGACAGCCGTGCATGCGGCTGTTTTATCCGAAATCCATAGCTTGGAGGCACCGTGTATGGGAAACAAAAGTCCGGTATTCTGGTTATTTATTGCACCTGTACTCGTAGCTTTACTACTCGTTGTCGGGATTCCGCTTTTTATGGGATTTTTCTACACGTTCACAAACTGGAACGGGCTCGGTTTTGACCAATTCGTCGGGTTTGAGCATTACAGCCGGCTGCTTGATGATGAGCGTTTTCTCAGTTCGTTATGGTTTACCATTCAGTTTTCTGTTGTTTCTGTTGTTTTATTAAATATTATAGGTCTTGGCTTAGCTTTAATTGTGACGCAGAAGTTAAAATCAAGTAATTTTCTGCGAACGATCTTTTTTATGCCAAACTTAATTGGCGGCTTAATCCTCGGCTTTATCTGGCAGTTTATTTTTATTAATGTGTTTGGTCAGATCGGTCAGCTTATGAATATTGAAGGACTTCAAGGCTGGCTGTCCACGCCTGCTACTGGTTTTTGGGGGCTTGTCATTTTAACTGTTTGGCAACTTGCAGGCTATATTATGATTATTTACATTGCTTATTTGCAAAACGTATCGGGTGAGCTGATCGAAGCCTCACAAATTGACGGTGCCGGTCCGGTGCAACGGTTTAAAAATGTCACTTTTCCTTTAATCGCACCCGCATTTACTGTCAGCATGTTTTTAACGCTTTCTGTGTCATTTAAAATTTACGATCAAAACTTATCTTTAACTGATGGTGGACCATTTAACTCAACGGAAATGGTGGCGATGAACATTGTTTATACTGCCTTTGACAGTAACGAAATGGCTTATGGCCAGGCAAAAGCCGTTGTATTTTTAATCTTTGTATCAATTATTGCGATCTCTCAAGTTTATTACAACAAGAAGAGAGAGGTTGAGATGTGATGAAACAGCGTAAAAACAACACCAATTGGGTCGAAATTTTAGGCATTTTTCTCGCGTTAACTTGGCTCGCTCCTTTTTATTTAATGGTTGTAAACTCTTTTAAAACAAACCGTGACATTTTTGAAGATGTGCTCGGACTTCCACCGGATGCTGTGTTTGCAAACTATGCCCAGGCGTTTCAAGACCTTGATTTTGTAAATGCGTTATGGAATTCAACCTTTATTACAGTAACAAGTATCGCATTCATCATTGCGTTTTCCTCAATGGCGGGTTACGCGCTGGCACGAAATAAAAGTAAGTTAAGCGGTACCCTTCTATTAATCTTTGTATCTGCGATGCTCATTCCCTTTCAAGCCGTGATGATTACACTCACATCATTTTTCAGCAGTTTTAATATGTTGAATCAGTATGGCTTAATCTTTATGTATCTCGGCTTTGGCTGCAGTCTTGCGATTTTTCTTTATCACGGGGCGATGACCGGCATTTCATTAACACTGGATGAAGCAGCTACAATCGACGGAGCGAACCGTTTTCAAACGTTTTGGTATATCATCTTTCCGCTTCTTAAGCCAATTTCAGTAACCGTTGCGATTTTAAATGTCATCTGGATTTGGAATGATTACTTGCTGCCTTCATTAGTTTTAAGCTCTGAGGAAGCGACCATCCCGATTAATATGTATTACTTTTTCGGAGAATACACGCGGCAGTGGGACCTCGCCTTAGCAGGCTTAACGTTAGCGATCATTCCGATCATTATCTTTTACTTTTTTGCCCAAAAACAAATCATCTCCGGGGTGACCGATGGCGCTGTCAAATAAACGGTTGAAGCAGGAGGAAGGTGATGACAATGATTTCAGCAGCGGGATTTTACAAGACGTGTGAATGGGTGACGAAGTTTTCGCTCGTGAATGTATACTGGCTTGCCACTATCAGTCCGCTTTTATTTCTCGGCGGGGTTACTGCACTTACCGGTGGAGGTGCACTATGGCTGGCTGCCCTTGCCGCAGCGTCCATGCTCGCGCCATTCCTTTTCTTTCCGGCGACAGCAGCACTGTTTGCTTCCGTACGTACATTTATTGTCGATGAAGATAAAGGCGATTCTCTTAAGCAGTTTATTCGCTACTTTAAAGAGAATTACCGGCAGGCATGGCAGGCCGGTCTCTTGTTAACGACGCTGTGGGTGATCTGGGGGATTGATTATTTTTACTTTTTTATCACGGATCACTTTCTACTCGTTACCTTTTTATTGTTCGGTATTCCTTTATACTTATTTACGATTTATGTATTTATGGTCATGTCTCATTTCCGCATTACATTACGTGACATTTATAAGCGGGCTTTTTACTTCACCTTTGGCGCCCCATTAACGAGCTTTTTTATTTTATCGTTAACATTCATGCTCATCTTTATCGGTTTGAGCGGATGGACGTTTTTACTCATCTTTTTTGGCGGTTCATTAATTGCATTTGTCTCGTTCTCGACATTTTACAAAAAGGTACTAAACCTACAAAGTAAGCAGGCATCAACTTAAATGGAGGTAAAGATATGACTACAAAATGGTGGCAGAATTCAGTCGTTTATCAAATTTATCCGCGAAGTTTTAACGATTCCAACCAGGACGGGGTCGGTGACATCCCCGGTATTATCCAAAAGCTGGACTACCTGTCCGATCTAGGCATTGATGTCATCTGGCTCAGCCCGGTGTATGCCTCACCGATGAAAGATAACGGTTACGATATTTCCGACTATGAAAATATTGCGGAAGTGTTCGGTACGATGGAAGACATGGATCAGTTAATCGCGGAAGGGAAGAAGCGGGGAATTTCGATCATCATGGATTTAGTCATCAATCATTCATCGGATCAGCACCCGTGGTTTCAAGAATCGCGACGCAGTAAAGACAACCCCAAACGGGATTTCTACATTTGGCAGGATCCACGGGAAGACGGTGGTCCGCCGAACAATCTTCGGGCGGTGTTTGGC
Organism: Salsuginibacillus kocurii DSM 18087; assembly: GCF_000377705.1. Taxonomy (GTDB): domain Bacteria; phylum Bacillota; class Bacilli; order Bacillales; family Marinococcaceae; genus Salsuginibacillus; species Salsuginibacillus kocurii. The sequence goes on from NZ_KB898629.1 coordinate 142,339, forward strand.
GGTTCCTGCTGGGAATATGACGAGCGTACCGGGCAGTATTATTTTCACTCTTTTGCAAAAGAACAGCCGGACCTCAACTGGGAAAATCCAGAGCTGCGCGAGCATTTGTACAAGATGGTACGATGGTGGCTTGATAAAGGGATTGGCGGCTTCAGGATTGATGCGATCACCTTTATTAAAAAGCAGCCATTTTACGATGATTTCACACCGGATGGACCGGATGGCCTGCAGGAAGTGGCGCCGAATCAGCCTGGAGTCGGCGAATTTCTGCAGGAATTAAAGCGGGAGACATTTGATCACTATGACATTTTTACGGTAGCAGAAGCTCCTGGGGTAGAGCCGGAGGAGATCCCGGACTTTGTCGGTGAAGACGGCCACTTTGATATGCTGATTCGTTTTGATCACGTTGACATTGACATCGGACCGCATGGACGTTGGTTCCCGACTAAAGACTGGAAGTTGCAGGATTTCAAACAGGCGATCACAAACGCGCAAAAAGCAACGGAAAGTGACGGTTGGATGGCAAATTATTTGGAAAATCATGATCAGCCACGGGCGATCAGCCGGTTTATTCCGCAAGAAGATCAGAGTGAATTTACAGGTAAGATGCTTGCGACTACGTACTTCTTCCTAAAAGGAACGCCGTATATTTATCAAGGACAGGAGATTGGTATGCTAAACACTGATTTTCAAAGCATCGATGAACTAGATGATATTTCGTCAATTGATCAGTATGAAGCTGCGCTGCGGCACGGTCATACGAAAGAAGATGCGTTCCGCTGGATAAGCCACCGGAGCCGGGATAATGCCCGGACACCGATGCACTGGAATGCCACTTACGCGTCTGGGTTTAGTGAAGCAGCACCTTGGCTAAAAGTAAGCCGTGATTACGAGGAAATTAACGTGGCAGAAGCTGAAAGCCGACCCGACTCGCTTTTTCAATATTATAAATACTTGATCTATCTCCGACACAACAGCTCTTACAGCAGCGTGCTCATTTCTGGAGATTATGAAGAGCAGTTTGCGAATCATAAGCAAGTGTTTGTGTACACACGTACATTGGAAAACGAGCGCGTGATCATACTTGCCAATTTTACGAACGAAGAAGCAGAGCTTACTTTCGACACGCACCTTGGCACCTGGATTTTCGGCAACTTGGATAGCACGTGTGTAAACGGTAAAGAAGTAAAACTTCGTCCCTACGAAACCGCCGTCGTAGAATGGCCAAAATAAAAAAATAAATGAGCGATAGTCCGTGCAGTGCGCGGATAGTAGCCCCTTACTCAGCAGTTGCTTGTAGTAGGGGGATCTTTAATTCTGCGATGAAAACATTTTCATTGAGATCCTTAAACCACTGAAACGATGCCTTACTAGCATATTTATTTGAATAAAGCAGCCAGCGGCTCGAGGTCAAAAGTCGTGCCCCGGAGAAATGTTATTAACTCGCCAAGAAGAGCAGAAAAATAAGCAATCCCCTCTCCTAGAAGATCAACAGTGGGAAGAGTTAAGTTGGATCGTACATGAAGCATTGGAATGGATAACACCTTTATTGATCCCCTTATCAAAAAAAATGTTATTTTTATCCAGTGTGACCCCTCAATCTTCGAATCGTTTCCGTTTTAGAATATATGATCAATATTAAACGGAGTTTATCAGGGATTGGCGCGGAGAAACCACTGATCGAGTAAAAGTATAGTATAGCATAGAATTATTTATTAAAGGACGGCAGTTACACACTGCTTCCGTGGTCATCGTTATTCCTCCTGTTATGTTGGGTGTTTGGTTACTTTCATCATAACGGAATAACGATGGCTTTAGCTATACCTTTAGCTGTTGCATTTAATTTTATAATCAAACGTCGGAAATATTTTTAATTTATGGTAATTTTTACTTTCCGTTAAAGATTTATAATGTTAGCATAACTATCATGGTTTTTTAAACCTGAAGAACTATCTGTGAGGAGAGGCTTATGAAAAAATTATTTCTATCTATTCCTGTTGCAGCTTTGTTCGCAATACCCGCACATGATACTTTAGCAGAAGATGATATCACAGAAGGGGAAGGTATCAATTTAGACGAGTTGATGGAAGAAAACGAATCTGGTGAAATCGGTCCTGGATATAATGAAGAAGTTAGTGTTAATAGTAACCCAGGAAATGGCCCTGATGGTGGAGGATATCATAGTGTAAACTGGCACGGAGATACTCATACATCAGTTTATGACCATTACGAATTAACCCATAGAGCAAGTGCTGGCAATTCAAGATCAAATGTACGAAGTGCATGGGAAAGACAAGGAACAACAGCAAGGGCCACGATAATATCAACTCTAACAGGAAACACAGCAAATTGGGCTACTAGGTAATTCCTAAACGAAAAGATAATAGGCCAAAATATGCCTATTATCTTTTTCATCCGAAGGAGACTAAAGGAGACTAAATGTGAACAAAATCATATATTGTTTATTAGGGACAGTTTTCATATTAATAAACATATTTGGTTTTAATTTATTTAATGAGAAACTATCCTACAATATTTTATACAACGATTCGGATATTCTGACAGTAGATTTTAATGGTAATGAAAATTTAAATATCGAAGATATTCAAAGATTTTCAGAGAAAGAAGAAGTTAACATATCTCAATATAATTTCTTTACTGAGGACAGAGTGAATATATATTCAACTAACTTAAATATTGATCCAAACCTTCATATCCATGAAGGTTCGCTCCCTCACGATAGTGAATATATATCTAATATCAATAATTACTCGACTGAGCAATCTGGTGTTATCACATTTCCCTTAACAAACATGGAAGTGCGTTATTATAACTACCAAGATATAGTGAATGTTGGAGTAGATAACAGATTCTATATCAATGGAGATACCTCTCCAGAAAGCTTAGAACGTGTAAAGGAGTTCTTTTCTCAATATGGAGAGGTTTCATTTGTAAACGATCAAGTAAGTCTTCTACAATTGTTGAATTTCCCTTTATTACTAATTTCATTTTTATCATTAGTTCTTTATGTTATTGGGCTATTTTTCTTTTTAATACAAAATAGAAAAATGTACATTCTTCTTAACTTATGGGGTAGTTCTAATGTCAGAATTATCCTTGTGACAATTAAGCTTCTTATAAAACCCATTTGTATTATTTTTAGTGCTTTATTTGCAACGTTGCTGATTATAATTTTATATTTAAATCAAACTGAATACTTATTAAGCTATCTATCTACTTTTCTAGCATTTAATATGTTTATAATTACTGCAATTATTACATTGACAGTGATGGTTTCTGCTTCTCTCATTTCGATGATTAATATGAATACCATAAAGGGAGACTTCCCTTTTCGAAAAGTACACTGGGTTGCTGTAGCAACTAAAGTTACAACATCATTAATCTTCTTTACTATGATTGGCTTTTCAATAAACAGTTTCTTAGATTTAAATGAGAAATTGGATAGTTTTGATTACTGGAATGAGGCACAAGATATTTATAGATTGCAGTTAACTGCAGGAATAGAATATTTAGAGGAAAATTTGGAACAAGATAGAGATTTTAATAATAGAATGGACCGTCTCTACAAACAGTTAGAGTCCGAACATAATGCTTTTCTAATGGGTTCAGAGAACTTTTATCCACTAGATAATGACACCGAATCTGAACCTGAATACATTTACACCCTTAATGCTGGAGAGGAAGAATTTTACTTATCATCTGGGAGAAGAGTAACTATAAATGAGAATTATTTAAACTATAATCCTATAGAGGACGTAAATGGTGATAGTGTAGTCTCTCAATTAACTTCAGATTCAAATACTTTGGATATTTTAGTTCCAGAACAATTTTCAAATCTAGAAAATGAGATTTTAGATGAGTATTTGGATTACTTCTACTTCCAAAAAGTTGAAGTTGATGACATTTATAATGAGGAATTAAATGAACCCTTAAATGACACATCTGTGCAAGACCTTTCTATTAATATTATATATACAGAAGAAGGTCAAGATTATTTCACTTATAAAAGCAACACAGGTGATAATCAAAATAACATTACAGATCCAATTGCTATTGTATATGACAATAACTTTGATAATTCTTATATAAGTGCATTATCAAGCACATCCTTATATTTCGAGGATTATTCGTCTGGAAACGCATTCAACAACATAGAACCTTATCTAATGGACATTGGCGTTCCAGAGGTCGGCTCAGTTACTTCTGTTTTCAACGAAGCCAGTGATGAAATTGTAGAGCATTCAAGGCTATTACTACAACAATTAATAGGTTTGATTGTTATTTTTACCTTTATCATCATATTTTTAAGTCTATATATATGGACGTATGTCGCGATAAATATGAAAAAGCTCAATCTAAAGTATATCTTAGGTTATTCGTTTTTTAATCGTAATAAACACTTGTTATTAATTAGCTTTTTAACAACTATTATTATAGGATTATTGTCTTCCCTGATTCACGATATTCTTTTAATCATACCCATTGCATTTCTCTTCTTTGCTATTGAATTTTTGATAATTTATGGGCTAAGTACTAATTTTGTAAAAAAGAATATAAATAAGGTCTTAAAAGGGGATTATTTATGATCGAACTTAATAGGATAACCAAATCTTTTGGTGACGAGATTATATTCAATAATTTTTCTTTACATGTAGAAAAAAATGAATTTGTTGCTATCCTGGGTAAGAGTGGTTCTGGTAAAACCACTCTGCTTAATTTAATGGGTTCTCTTGAAAAACCAGATAGTGGTACCATCTCAATAATGGGGGTTACTAACCCATTTGGAAAAAAGTTAATGTTGTTGAGGAGATACAACATAGGGTATATATTTCAACATTATTTTTTATTGGAAAATGAAACAGTGTATGAAAACTTAAAAATGGGAGCTATTTATAATAAAAAAATAGATAAAGATAGAATTGATAAAATTATTACGGAGGTTGGCTTAGAACCATCTTTCTTGGATAAAAAGGTTTATAAGCTAAGTGGTGGGCAGCAACAAAGAGTAGCATTCGCACGGATAATGTTAAAGCCTTGTGAGATAATATTGGCAGATGAGCCCACAGGGAACTTGGATACTAACAATAAAGAGTTAATTATCTCCCTTCTAAATCACCTTAAAGACAGTGGCAAAACTATAATTTGTGTAACCCATGACAAAGAGGTTGCTACGAACTCGGATAGGATATTAGATATTTCCAATTAGTGAGGTGCTTGCACTTATGAAGATTTTTACCTTAACGGCCATAAATTGTATATTAATATTACTTACAGTCTTTATACACAAAATAATATACCGTATACTTCTATTAGATTATGAGAGTTTGGTTTTGTATTGGGGATTATTTTTATTAGTATTTTTTCCTATGAGTCTAGTTGTAAATATAATATTTAACAAGAAATAATCACAACTGAATACGGCGGACGATTCTTACCACCTTTTGCGAGGAAATGTACCACTCAGGAATTCTTTACCACACATGAAAAGAATGGATTAAATATTACCATTACCATTGGATAGAGCCGGTTGTGCCATTTGTAAGCCACTAAAAAGGAAGTCATCGCATTAAATATCGTGAATCGTTGTTTGAAGCAAAAAGTGTTCAAAATTAACGAGCAAAAATTGTTCATTTCTACTTGACGGTTACAATTGCACAATAACGAGTGCAGAAAACCCTTTTTCTTTATGGATAGTGGATTGATTCAAAAACGATCTTGGTATAGTATGACTCCATTCCCCATGACAGTTCTAAACTATCAGTTGTTGCTTCATAGGAAACTCTTTCTCCTGATTCTGCGTTCGAAACGTGAGGAAGAGCAACCCCGAGAGATTAGCTTCGTGCTGATCCATTGCCATATACATCAAGTCATCAATAATAACGAGATTTGCTTCACGGGTGCTGATAAATCAGGATGTTCCCTTAACCAATCCAATATATATGATTGATACGGGTATAACTTTTTTTGTTCTTGTTTTCAGTGTTTTTACCCATTCGACCGTTTCATCGAATTGTTTCTCTAAATAAGCATATACCGTGTTTCTTGAGAGTCCACATTTCCTCGCAATAGCAGCAATACTAAATCCTTCTTTTTTTAACTGATGAACATAAACATGTTTTCCAATTTACTCACCTTTCGTAGCCCCCTGATCCCCACTCAATATTTCCATTAAGTGTACATGATCAAAAGGAAGTAGTAACGAAAAGTGTTCAATTCTATCAAGCAGAATGTGTTAACTTTAATCTAGCAGTTACATGAGTATGGGTCTGCTTCAATCATAGCTTGTCCAGCTGCGAGCGCCATTGGCTTGTGATCCCTTTTCCCCGCCCTGCGGCGGCAACAGCCTCCTCGGCGGGGAAGAAGGGCCCTGCGCCAATGGTCAGGCGCCCTCCGCTTTTCGATGTCTAGCTTCAAGCGGCAGGGGCTCGAGGTCAAAAGTCGCGCCCTTTCAAAGCCAAAAAGCGGCTTTGTGCAGCGCTCGCCTTTTGCTTGACCCCTAGCGCCGCTTTCCGCTTTTCTGTCTAGCTTCGGGCGTTAGCGGCTTGCAATCGCTTCTGGACCGGACTGCGGCGGACGCGTCCTCCTCGCCGGTTAAGAAGCGTGCTGCGCCGCTACCCAAACGCCCTCCGCTTTTCTGTCCAGCTTCGCGGACTAACGGCTTGAGATCCCTTTCTCCCACCCTGCGGCGGCAACAGCCTCCTCGGTGGGAGAGAAGGGCTCTGCGCCGCTGAGCAAGCCCGCTCCGCTTTTCTGTCTAGCTGCGGCGCCTAGATGCTCGAGGTTTTTTCTGCCCCTGACTTCGAGGAGCGAGCTCCTCTGCGCAGGTGCTGAAAAACTTGTCGCCTCTAAGCAAGGCGCCTTCGCTTTTCTGTCTACCTGATCCAGCCGGGGTGCCATTGGAAATGGGTGTTGGTTGGTTCGGAGGGAGGATCGAAAATAAATGATGGGTAGGGTAGGGAGAGAGCGGGGGTGTAGTCTGGTGAGATGAATTTGAGTGATTTCAAATCTGGGTTGGTTGGGAAATGTTCATCGCTGTATACACGGCATTCAAAGACGATCAGTGTGTACTCCACTTGATCGCCGTTTGGATCTTCGTATTGAAAGTCTTCGCCGCCGAAGACACCGGTCAGCTGGGTAGGGACTACGTCGAGCCCGGTGTCTTCACGTACTTCACGGATTAGAGCTTGGGCAGGTGCCTCTCCGGGTTCAATGGCCCCAGATGGCAGGCTCCATCCTTCAATTGTTCCATTATCTTTAAATAAAATTTGTCCTTCTTCATTACGGATGATAGCGGCGACACTTGGCATAAACACTCTTTCCTGGCCGATTTTTTGACGCAGTTTTTTATAATAGCTTGACATGTGCATCACTTCCTCCAGTTAAGGGTTTAGAGGGGCGAAACAGTTATCTGTTGGCAAGGACACGCCGTTGGTCCGGTCGCCTCATTTACACCGATTCGCGAGAAATTCAAAATGTCCTTTAATCTGACGCAAATTCCGCGCAGTGTCGATCAGCTTACTAAAAAAAAGCCGACCGCAAACAGCAGCAGGGATCCTGCAAAGGAGAGCGTAATATAGGCGAAGCAGGCGCCTAACCTGCGTTTTTCTAAAAGCTGAAAGGCTTCGACACTAAAGGTGGAGAAGGTGGTAAAAGCGCCGAAAAATCCGAGTCCGATGGTAAGGTAAAGGGTGTCGCTGTAAATGTCAAAAGGGACGCTGCTGTAGTTGAATCCAATAAAAAGGCCGAGCCCGAGCGCGCCGAGGATGTTTACGACGAGCATGGCAGTTGGAAAAGGAGGATTCGGCACTGCTGACATCACGGCTTTGCCGAGCAGGTAACGGAGAATGGAGCCGGCAGCGCCTCCGAGCATGAGGAGGGTGATGTTCATAAGTGTTGCCCCCTTTGTGGCTGCTTGGAACTCTTAGCAATACGTTCGCCGAGCAAAAATCCGGCGAAGGCCAGGAGGACCCCGCCAAATAATGTAATGGTTATGTACAAGGCCACAGCGCTGGTGGAGCTGGTGTCGGCGAGTAAAAAGGTGTCGGAGGCGATGGTGGAAAACGTTGTATAACCGCCACATAAACCTACGCCGAGTCCAGCCTTCACCCATTCTTTCGGGGTACGCAAGGCAAAAAATCCAGTGAGAGCGCCGAGCAATAGGCTGCCGCTTAAATTTTCAATGACAGTCCCTAGCGGCAGACCGGTGGCAAGGGTGGAGAGATTGATGCCATAACGAAGGAGGGTACCAAGCGCGCCTCCAATCCCTATGGCTACTATAATTTTAAACATAAGCATCGCCTCAGTTAAGGAAAGATGTCTCCCAAATGGTAACACATTACAGGTTGTACAGTTACATAGAATTTATTAGTCTGCCAAAAGAATTTGGCAAAACTCTTGCAATCGACAGGCTGCAATCGTACATTGAGATTGTTTCAGCGAATGATGTAGAAATATCGGAGTAGAAAGGTGGGTTGCGCAAACATCAATCGTTTTGCTCAACCGTGAGAAGAAGTACGTGTTCTTTCACTGGGAACGGGTCCGGAGCTCTTCTTAAGAAGCATAGGCACTGCGCAAAGGAATAGTTCGTCTAATGTAATGTAAAAGGAGTAGTGACTGAAAAAGAGAAAGGAATTGTACATATGACAACGAAACAAGGCAACGGTTCAAAATGGGAGATTTTAAAAGTATCAACTCGACTGGGGTTTACGTCATTTGGGGGGCCGGTCGCGCATCTCGGTTATTTTCATGACGAGTATGTCAAGCGGCGCAAATGGCTGGATGAACAAAGTTATGCTGATTTGGTTGCTCTATCTCAATTTTTACCTGGTCCGGCCAGCAGCCAGGTTGGGATTGGAATTGGGGTAATGCGAGGGGGGATAAGTGGGGGCTTATTGTCTTTTTTAGGCTTTACGCTACCTTCCATCCTCTTGTTGATGATTTTTGCATTTATGTTTCAAACCACGAATGTAGCAGGGGCAGGCTGGATTGATGGCTTGAAGCTTGTGGCGGTGGCAGTGGTTGCTCATGCCATTGTTGGAATGGGGAAAAAACTAGCGCCTGATAAGGAGCGGGCGACCATTTCGTTTGTCACGTTAATGATTTTACTCGTTTGGCAGACGGTGTATAGTCAAGTATTATTAATCGCGTTGGCTGCTTTAGTGGGCTTATGGCTTTACCGGAAAACAGCAGAGACAGAAGACTCATCGTTTATTGTACCTCTCACCCGCCGGTTTGGCGCCATATGTTTAGGTCTTTTTGGGGCTCTTCTTGGGCTTTTGCCATTGCTTCGTGCTGTCTTTGATGTTTATTTTCTTGAGCTTTTTGATAGCTTTTATCGTGCGGGTGCGCTAGTTTTTGGCGGAGGTCATGTGGTGCTCCCGCTTTTAGAACGGGAAATGGTCCCTGCCGGATTTACAACAGCAGAAGAATTTTTGGCTGGGTACGGGGCTGCGCAAGCAGTGCCTGGTCCGCTTTTCACATTTGCATCGTACCTTGGGGTGATTGCTGATGGCTGGGTCGGAGGTGTTGTAGCAACGGTCGCTATCTTTTTGCCTGCTTTTTTATTGATTCTGGGGGCCCTTCCATTTTGGTCAGAGATGCGCCGCTATCCAAACATGCAAGCAGCCTTGTTTGGTGTGAATGCGTGTGTAGTTGGAATTTTGGCTGCAGCTTTTTATAATCCCATCCTAACCAGTGCGGTTACAACTGGTCTTGAAGCAGCTATCGCCGTTGGGCTCTTCGGTTTGCTTGCATATTGGAAAATGCCGGCTTGGGGCGTTGTTATCGTCGGTCTTCTTAGCGGTATTTTGCTATTGTAAAAAAGTGAAGAGATATAAATTTGAAAACAAGATTTTTGTTTAATAAAGGCTGGTTGCTCCATTGAAACACCGCGGGGCAGGGAGTGCTAATCAAAAAGGAGCTGACCTTCTAGGCCGGCTCCTTTTTGAGTGCATTCCTATTATGAGCATAGCAGTGTTACTGGTGTTTTTGCTGATCATGCACTTCGTCTTTTAACTCTTCACGAAAGCCTTCTACCGCTTGCTCGCGACGTTCGTTTTTCGATTCGATCTGTTGTTTTTGTTCCTGGCTCATCTCTTCATCGTGTGCTTTTTCATAATCATGCGCTTCGTTACGGTTTTGAAGGGTCTCGTCAATCATTTCTTTTAAACGTTCCGGGTTGTTTGATCTGTCATCAGGTTTTGCCATGCTATGAACCTCCTTCACCAGTGTCGGTTTGTAGTTTGAGTGGAAGGGGAAGAAAATATACCTATCTTTTTTAACATCCAGAGTGATGTTTTACCCTGGGAAATTGTCTTACTCTCATGGCTGAATTTCCATAAATGTGGCGATTTTATGTGTCAAAAAGAGTGTTTACGAATTTTTTACATATAATTAATTTTCCTAATATTGAAACGATGTTTTCTTCCGTTTATAATTTTTTGTGTAATTCACAATATACGAACAGGAGGCGGTTGGATGAAAAAAATAAATCGGAAACGATGGGTAAAGTTGGGGGTGATGTCTTTATCAGCAACGGTGGCGTTCGGAATCACTCAATCTCCTGCTCAAGCGGAGAATGAAACCGAGCTTACGATTATACATACAAACGATATTCATTCTTCCATTGAAGGCTTTGCGGAACTTTCTGCGTTACTTGATGAAAAACGGGCGGAGAGCGATCATGTGCTTTTCTTAGACGGGGGCGACATTTTTAGTGGTGATCCAGTTGTAGACCTTCAAGATGGAGAACCAATAATCGAGCTTTTGAATGAAGTAGGATTGGATGCGTTAGCAGTTGGCAATCATGAATTTGATTACGGTCAGGAAGCCTATGCGTCGAGCGTGGAACAGTCTGGTTTCAGCTGGCTTTCGGCAAACACTGAAGTAGTAGACGACTCTATTCCGATTGAACAACCGGATGCTTATGAGGTATTTGAACTTCCGGACCTGGACGTGGCCGTGCTAGGTTTAACCCAGGCGCCTCCAGCCACAGCTCCTGCTGGCATTGAAGGACTTGAGTTCCATGAATACGCGGAAACAGCTGAAGAATATGAATATTTACAAGAAGAAAACGATGTCGTGATTGGTTTAACACATATTGGACTGTATGATGATGTTCCGCTGGCTGAAGAGATTGAGTATTTTGATTTGCTTGTCGGTGGCCACAGTCACACGGTCCTTCATGAACCACAGGTAGAAAATGGAACACCGATTGTGCAGGCAGGAAGTGATTTAAACTACATTGGGGAAGTAACGCTTACCATCGATGAAGATGCAGGCGAAGTGACCAATGTAGATGGCATGCTGCACGACATGGAAGACTTGGAAGCAGCCGATGAAGATGTCCAGGAGATGATTGATACGTACCTTGAGGATGCGGAAGAGATCTTAGAAGAAGTGGTAGGCGAGACGAATACTGGACTTACTCGAGACGGGCGTTATGAGCGAGATGTCGGATTGGGCAACTTCTGGACGGATGCTATGGCAGAGGCGTTTGGTGCTGACTTAGCCGTTACCAATAATGGTGGCATTCGAGCAAGCATTGACCCAGGAGAAATTACCGCCAATGATATTTACACGGTCGAACCTTTCGGAAATGAAATCATGGAGATTGAAATCAGTGGAGAAGTGCTGCGCGACGTGATTGAATTTTCGTACACAAGAGAAGATCGTAATCAAATTGACCTGCAAACATCAGGGCTCCATTATGAAATTTATGTTGACGATGATGGAGAGTATGTTGACGCGGAGCTTTGGATTGATGGTGACGTAGTAGAGGACGACGAATTATATCGGGCAGCAGTGCCGGACTATATCGGCACAGGGGGATCTGGTTATGATTTTGATGGTGAAGTCATTCAAGACGGCGCCGGCGAAATTGCTACTTCTTTGATGCTGTATGCTGAACAGCTTATGGAAGAAGAAGGAACCATTGATTTTGAAGATGAAGGAGAAGCCCGCATTTCTATTGAACCTGCCCCAGAGGAGGAAGACGAGGACGAAGAAGAAATTCCAGTTCCTGAATTCACGGATATTGAAGGAGACTGGGCAGAAGCAAACATTGTAACGCTTGCTGAAGCAGGACTTGTCACAGGGTATGAAAATGGTGAATTCCGCCCGGAGAACGATATGACACGGGCAGAATTAGTAACTCTGCTTGTGCGGGCAAGTGACCTTGAAGAAAGCGATTATGAAGCTGACTTTTCCGATGTTGAAGGTGACGAGTATTACGCCGGCTACTTACAAGCGGCGGCAGACGCAGGGTATGTACAAGGGCATGTAGATGGTTCTTTCCGGGGAAGCGCAGAAGTGAATCGACTTGAAGCAGCTCTATTACTTGCACGCTTTGCTGGCATCGATACCGATGAGTTTGACAGTGAAGTTTCTTTTGAAGATATCAAAGACATTGCAGAAGAAGCTCAGCAAGCGATTGAGTGGTTAGCAGCAGAAGGTTATATTCACGGCTATCCAGATGGCACTTTCCAGCCAGGCGCTAGCTTACAGCGCAACGAAATGGCAGCGATGCTCTCTGGGTGGGTAGAGTAAAGCGAACTAATCCTAAGCACACCCTATTCCGGGGTGTGCTTAGATTTTGGTGGAAACAGTAGTGTTTGTGTAAACCAGAGAAGATATTCGATGAGGCTAGACCCTTACCTGGAGCATGGATTAAACGCGCCCGAGAGTCGAAGAGTCCTATTTAATGCCGATAAATAGCATATCTTATGTAAGCACTAGTTTCGAGTAATCCTTTATACTCAAGTCCAATCTTTTCTGCAACTCGAATAGAGCCTTTATTCATTTTATTAATGTCAGCAACTATTTCTTCAATTTCCAGGCTTTCAAAAGCATAGTGTAAGATGACTTTTGCTGCTTCTGTCGCGTAACCCTTCCCCCAATATTTTGGTTTTAACCTCCATCCAATCTCAATTTCTGGACCCACCGCATCCATTGGAATTAACAATATCCATCCTATAATTTGTTGCTGGTCGTCTTTTGATTCAATCATCCAGTACCCCATACCTGCTGGATACTGAGCTTCAGTTCTTTTCACAATAAATTCTCGGTGTTTTCTTTCATTACCTACAAGCGTTTTTATCTCTGGAACATATTTCACAACCTCTGCTTCACGATCCATTTCCATACATAGTTCCACATCATCAAGAGTGCGTTCTCGTAGAATTAACCTATCTGTTTCAAAAGTCCTCAACATCACACAATCCCCTTTTCAGTACGGAATGAGTTGAAGGAATTTTCTCATAAATAACTTACTAGAGCCAGTGGCAACAAAATGATTGTTAAGAGCTGAAGTAGAGCTAATAGAAAAGATCTATTTGTACCTTTTTATAACGTTTAGGAATTAATCCTTCGTTGTCTTCTTTTTGACGGCAAGGTAAAGCTATGCTACATTTTATAAAACTATGAAAATTCTTCCTATAAAATGAATGAGCAATCATTCTCTTTTGACAAGCCACATGAGCGGGTATGAGATATATAAGTTTATAGTAACTCACGTTAAGGAGAAAACGATTGATGGTGATTAAAAGGGGGAAGGAAACATGAGAAATGTAGTGATCGTCGAAGCATTCCGCACACCAGTAGGTCGACGGAAAGGGTTGCTTTCGAGTAAGCGGCCCGATGAAATGCTGGCCGCTACCTTGAAAGAAACAGTGGCCAAAGCGGGGATTGACCCGGCTGAAATTGATGATGTAATTGCTGGATGTGTAACACAAATCGAAGAGCAAGCACCTGATATCGCTCGAACGGCTGCCTTAATGGCCGATTTTCCAATTACGGTGCCTGGTGTAACGCTTGATCGTCAATGTGGGTCGAGTTTACAAGCCATCCATTTCGGGGCGCAAGCTATTATGAGTGGAGATATGGATACGGTGATTGCATGCGGTGTAGAAAGCATGACAAGAGTCCCAATGTTTAAAAACCTAGGAGAAGACCCTTACAGTCCTGATTTAACCCGTCGTTATGAGATGATTAACCAAGGCTTGTCTGCTGAGCGGATTGCTGAACAGAACGGCTTTTCACGCCAGGACTTAGATGCATACGCAGCAGAGAGCCATCGCCGTGCTTTACTTGCGCAAGAAGCAGGCTATTTTGATGACGAAATGTTGCCGATGGCTGTATTAAATCATGAAGGAGAACATGAAATTGTTAGTGCTGACGAAGGTCCGCGCCCAGGCTCCAATGAAGAGGTACTCGCCGGACTTCAACCGGCTTTCCGAGAAGATGGCGTCATTACCGCAGGCAATGCCTCACAGATGAGCGACGGGGCAGCAGCAGTCCTATTAATGGCTGAAGAACATGCGGAATCCCTCGGGTTAAAGCCGCTTGCCCGCCTTAAATCAAGAGTGGTGGTTGGCTCAGATCCAACGATGATGTTGACCGGGCCAGTTCCAGCTACTCGGCAAGCGTTGAAGAAGGCAGGGATGGAGTTGGAAGCTATTGATCTCGTTGAAGTCAACGAAGCATTTGCACCGGTCCCCCTCCATTGGCTCAATGAATTAAACGGAGACCGTGAAAAATTAAATAAATTAGGCGGGGCGATTGCACTCGGGCACCCACTTGGCGCAACCGGTGCTCGGATTACCACAACGCTCGTCCATGAAATGAAACGAAGCGGTGCGGAACACGGCTTGATTGCAATTTGCGAAGGGTTAGGCATGGCAAATGCGACCATTCTCGAGAATTTGCGCCGCTAAGTTTAAGCGAAGATAGGAGACTGTTGGCTGCTTCGAGGATCCAGGTTGGCTCCTACATGACGAAGCACTAAAGGGAGGCGACGCCGCATTCAGGTTTTGTCATGCGGCACTCGCGCGGGACTGCACTCCGGTAGTGCAATCCCGCGTATCCTCTGCACAGCCGCACGTAACCTACGCGCATGCCGCTTAACATGCTAGTATCCGCGCTCTTCCTCCGCACCTCCCCTTTTCTCTCTTTTTGCTGGTGGGCACCTTTTTCAGCCCAATTCGCTTTGTCCTATTTTGACTTTGAGGCGTTGCCTTCTTCTTTTTCAATCGAACGCTTGATGTTGCGCGCAAAAAGATAACACGAAAGGACCATCCCAACAAAAATCGTTGTCATTAAAGGGTCAAAGCGCAAGGGGACGGTTATGATGGCAAATATGCCTGCGAGAATACAGAAGAAAATGTCACTTTTTTTAGCGTGTTTGCGAATGTTTTGAAACAATGGTGTACACTCCTGCCTGACGTATGTTTCTTTTAGGTCCCAGTTTATCATAAGATAGACAAATGGTCTTACTAGGGTCTTTGTGGCTGTGAATTTTCTTTCAACTTGACAGAATGCAAATCTCGGCTTAGATTTTTATCAATATCCTTTTTATGAAATTCAGAATCTTGTTTACATCATGATGGCATTTTGTGCTGCTGATTTCGGTGGAGAGTGTTCTTCCGGTTCTTTCATTGTGCCAGCGTCTATGAAGGATTTTTTTTAATGATGCAAACTATTTTTATAATAATCTGAGGTGAATATGATGGCAAATTTATTGGATGATATTTTACGTTACAATCATACATTTGTAGAAGAGAAAGGGTATGAGCCTTATGTGACTTCTAAGTTTCCTGACAAAAAAGCTGTAATTCTAACTTGCATGGATACGCGTTTAACTGAATTACTTCCGAAGGCGATTCATTTGCACAATGGTGAAATGAAAATCATTAAAAATGCTGGGGCTGTTATTACGAATCCGAGTGACAGCGTGGTGCGCAGCATTCTCGTGGCTTTGTATGAACTCACGGCTGAAGAAGTGTTTATTATCGGTCATCACGGCTGCGGCATGACAGGACTGACCGGAGATAGAATTCTAGAAAAAGCGTATAAACGTAGTTCAGAGGCAGAAAGCATTCACGAACATTTTGAAAAAGAAAACGGTGCGGCTGAGTGGCTAACTGGTTTTGAGAGCGAAGAAGAGAACATCAAGGAAAGTGTGGACGCGTTACGTCGTCATCCACTACTCCCGGATGATACGAGAGTACACGGCTTACTGATAGACCCTGAAACAGGCAAGCTTGACCTTGTGGTTGATGGGAATAAAGAAAAGGCGTAGCTAGTAGAGAAACAGGACCTAAAGCTTGGGCACTTATCAAAGAGGGGGGCATCCAATGGCCTATTTATTTGTTTACGGTACGTTGTTGAAGCATGAACGAAAT
Source organism: Salsuginibacillus kocurii DSM 18087 (assembly GCF_000377705.1). Classification (GTDB taxonomy): domain Bacteria; phylum Bacillota; class Bacilli; order Bacillales; family Marinococcaceae; genus Salsuginibacillus; species Salsuginibacillus kocurii. Next base: position 158,538 of record NZ_KB898629.1, read on the forward strand.
GACCACTTTTTGCGTGAAGCCACGCGCCTGGTGCGCCAAGCTTCGGTCCGTGGTCAGCTTTATGATACATATCGCAACTATCCGATAGCGACACTGGAGTCCGAGAGTAGGATCTATGGTGAATTATACGATGTTCCAACTCCCCTTTGGCCGGAGTTAGATAAATTGGAAGGTTATGTAGAGGATCCTTCCAAACGCGTCTTTGACCGTTCGCAAGTGCTGGTCTCTACTGATGTCGGCACAGTGACTGCCTGGGTGTATCATACGTATGAGGCAGATTTAAATCCTAACTGGCCTGCTCTTCCTTATAACGATTGGAAGCTGCATTTGTTTCATGAGCGCAAACCAGCATCTGTTTCTTATTTTGCTTACGGTTCCTGCATGGACCAAGAACGATTTAAAGATGCAGGGGTGGCTTCTTATTTTACTACTATTTCTTTTACCGGTACGCTCTACGGCTGCGATCTTCAGTATACGATTTACCGGCCTGACGGCGGCCGCGCGGATGTGGTGGAAACCAACAACCCAAAAGACTGGGTGGAGGGCTTGGTGTACCATTGCCCTCAAGCCGCTCTCGACTATTTATACAAACGAGAAGGTGTAGATCAAAACTGGTACCGTCCAGCGATTATTGACGTGGAAGATGAAAAAGGTCGTACTCACAGTCATGTGCTTACCTTTTTTGTCATTGATAAGGTGGAAGAAGCGGCGCCGCCCGCTCATTACTCGGAGGAGATTTTACGAGGGGCGTTGAACAACGTTTCACTTGATTATCAGACACGATTGCAGACAAAAATAGATCAATTAAATGAATCAATGAAAAAGTTGCCATAACACGGCAACTTTTTTACACCGTAAGAATGTACAAATAGTTGAAGAAACGGTATACGTGCAACGAAGGTTCAGCCTACGCCCCAGGCTTGGGTTTGCCAAGTTTTCTTTACGAACCTGCTCCCACGTTTTAAAAGGTTCTGTGACAAAGAGGAGGGAACAGAAGTGAAACTTCCCCGCTGCTGGAAATGTGCCCACATCTTTTCCTGGAAGCAAGCGTTTAGGCATAGAGACGGAGAAACGACATGCCCGGTCTGTGGTTCTGTTCAATATTTACAGCAAACAGCACGCTGGCGTTCTAACTTTGTGCCATTAATCGGCGTGGTACTCATCTTAGCATTAATCAATATTGAAGAAGTGAGCGGGCTCTCCTATTGGCTCGCAGTAGTGGGCACATTTGCTGTATCGTTGTTTGCTTACCCGTTTTGCTATCGGTTTACTGAGCAAAAAGAGGATCTATTTTAGAGGAGCTCTTGTTGTTTCGTCGATGGGTTATTAGACAACAACATAAAAAGGGGAGTGGTGGGTATGCATGTACGTATGGCTGGTCCGGGGGATGAGTCGGCATTAGCTGAGCTTTTAAATAAAATTGACAGCGAAAGTGAATATATGCTCTATGAGAAAGGTGAGCGAAATTTGACTGCCGCCCAAGCCGGACGGATGATTGAACATTTTTGCGAAGAAGAGAAGTTAACTATTTTTGTAGCTGAACAGGCAAAGCACTTGGTAGGCTATGGCTTGCTGCTTGGTGAAAAATTGAAGAAAAACGAACATCGCGCAGCCCTTGTCCTCGGGGTTAAACAAGCGGCTCAAGGCAAGGGGACGGGGATGGCTATTATGAAGGCTCTCGAAGACCAGGCTCTAAAAAATGGGGTGAAGCGCTTAGAATTAACGACCTTACAGAGCAACGCACCTGCCTTACATCTTTATAAGAAATGCGGGTTCAAAGAAGAAGGTGTACGTAAGGGCTCTTTATACGCACGAGGGCATTTTGAAGATGAACTCTATCTCGGCAAATGGCTTGAAGAAGAGGTGACTCGATGAAAAAAGCTGCTGTAAATTTTGGCAACGTCTCCAAAGCATATGCTAAAGGGCGCAATGATCTTCCAGCAGACGTTATTCCACGGTTAACACACCGTGGAACCAAGTTAAGAGGCAATACAGTCGTAGACCTGGGAGCTGGAAGCGGTGTGCTGAGCCGGGAGCTTTCTAAAAGTGGGGCGCGGGTTTACGGGGTAGAACCTTCGAAAGAAATGATAGAAGAGGCTGTGAGACTAGAAGAAGAAAGAAGCGGTCCAGTGAAGTATATTCAGGAATACGCAGAGGATACGAGGCTTCCGGGAAAAATGGCAGACACGGTAACCGTCTTGCGGGCCTGGCATTGGATGAACACAACAGCTGCAAGTAAAGAAGTAAAACGGCTATTAAAGCCAGGCGGGGAGTTCCTCGTGATGGATTCAGGCTTTAGTAAAAGAAGTCCACTACTGCAGGCAACGTTTCGAATAGTTGAATCACATATGACAAGTGGAAAAGCAGCACCGGCGGGGTCCAAAGCTTACTCCAAACAGTTTATTCATAGTTTTCCGGTGGAGTGGTTTGAAGAATGGAAGAATGCTAGCTTTGATTTGCAGGAAACGTTTAAATGGCCCTATGATGTAGCCTTTACAGCGGATACGTGGTGTGACCGAGTCGCGTCTTTATCGTGGTTGGCTGCGATGAACGAATCACAGCGGGAGGCGGCGTTGGCAGAATTAAAACAATATATGAACGAGACGTACGCCCTTGATACAGTGCATACCATAGCGCACAATTTTTACGTAGCCAGACTGCGAGTAGATGCGTAAAGGAAGGGACAAACAACTGGCAGATGAGCGCTACTGCTCAATTTGACTTTATGCAGTTTACCGGAGGGCTAACAGGTCTCAAGTTAAACGTGCGTATAAACCTTTGGCATGATACGATGAAAGGTAGATAACAACGCGGAAGGGAGAATGTGGTATGCTTCTGCCGGAAAATAATTTTGACAGTAGCCAAGAGCCGCTTCGCAGCCCTAAGCATATTGCTATATTAACTGCAGTCGATGTAGAAAAAGAAGCAGTTGAACGTGGAATCAGCCAATCTCAAGCACGGACGCCATTGGTGAGTGACGCACCTTCTATTGATGTGGCCGCAGTTGGTGTCGGTCCGATTGAAGCAGCGGCGCGGGCGTCCAGTTTTCTCGCTAAAACTCAAGGTACGTATGACCTCGTTATTAGCGCAGGAATTGGCGGTGGATTCAGGGGGCGAGCACCAGTTGGCTCGGTTGTGTTGGCGACAGAGATGGTAGCAGCTGATTTAGGGGTGGAAACGAATGGAGGATTCCAGCCGGCAAGTGAGCTAAACCTCGCGCAAACACGTATCCCTTGTGAAACGGCCCTGGCCTCAGCCTGGCGAAAACAACTTGTCGCTACCAATGTGGAAGCCGTACTGGCCCCGGTGTTAACGCTGGCGACGGTCACGGGTTCTAAAGCAACAGCTGACCGACTGGCAGCAAGAGAACCTGAAGCAGCTGCTGAAGCGATGGAAGGCTACGGTGTCGGCACCGCAGCAAATCACTATCACATCCCTGTCCTGGAAATCCGGGCGATTTCGAACACGGTTGGACCACGTGACCGTGAAAATTGGCAGATAAAAGAAGCATTAGAAGCACTTGAACAGGCGATACAAGCGTTACAGGAGGTTCTCACAACATGAAAATAGCTTATTCTCCTTGTCCAAATGACACATTCACTTTTTATGCGTGGGCGCACGGACGAATTGAAGCCCCGCTTCCTGAGGTGGTGTATGCAGACATTGATCAGACGAACCAATGGGCCGAACAAGGAACAGGGCCGGAAATGATGAAAATTTCGTATGGTGCGCTGCCGTGGGTGTTGGACCAATATCAGCTTCTTCCGTGCGGCGGCGCTCTCGGCCGTGGCTGCGGGCCGCTCGTCTTAACAAAAGACACATACACTGAACCTGTGCAGCTTAGTGGGAAGACGGTGGCAGTGCCATCTGAACGTTCGACTGCTTATTTACTGTTCCGATTGTGGGCTGAAGAGCATGTGCCGGGGGGGTTAGGGCACGTACTTGTCATGCCTTTTCATGAGATTATGCCAGCGGTGGCAGAAGGGACAATCGATGCCGGCCTCGTGATTCATGAAGCACGTTTTACATATCCCGAATACGGGTTGCATGAATTGCAAGATCTCGGTTCCTGGTGGGAAACAGCAACCGGACATCCGATCCCATTAGGCGCCATTGTGGCGAAGCGGTCACTCGACGCTGCACCGCTTGCCTCCTATATTCGCGCTTCACTTGAATACGCCTGGGCCTATCCCGACGAAACCAAGTCTTACGTGCGTGAGCATGCGCAGGAAATGAACGATGAAGTAGCGAAACAACATATTGACCTATATGTCAATGAATTTACCCGAGATCTGGGCGAAAGCGGCTACCAAGCCATCGAAGAGTTATTAGGGCGAGCGGCTGAAAAAGGCTTAGTTCCTTCGTTTAAAGAAACGTCCCTGTGGTGACCATAAGATAGCGATGATGGATAAACGCCCTGTCTGGACCCGAGACATTCAGCTTTGTGATATTAGTCAGGAGAGACATGTATGTTTCCACTTACAAGACAAGCAATACGAAACCTCGTACCGGAACGGATTTTTCAACGTGGCACTGGAATTGTTGAGATGGGCCAAGTAATGGACATAACAGTGATGGATGAAGGCAACCACTTTGTCGTCCAAGCTGATGTGATGGGCTCAACCATGTATGAAGTTGATATGGATGTCTATGCCAATGGCGAACTCGGCGACCGTTACTGTTCGTGCCCGGCTGCGCGTGATATGCCGGTCTGTAAGCATATGATCGCTGGATTGCTTAAGGCAACCACAAAAAAACCGAAAAAAAACGATGTGCCCACTACGTCTGCAAGTAAAGGAGACAGCAGTTGGCGGAAATCGTGGGAACACGAGCTTAAACGCATCGATGAACGCCTTACTCATAAATTAACGACGCAAATTGTCGATGCCTGGACGGAAGCTCCTGTAGAGGAAGAGGCGTTCGAAGGGGAAAGTGAATTAAACCTCCAGTTTAACCTCAAGTTTTCACCAGACCGTACGCTTCCTAAAGCAGCTTGTGCGCTGCGAATAAAAGCTGGAACGGAACGTCTTTATTTTGTAAAAGATGTTAAAGGATTTCTTGATGCGGTAGCTAACCGCGAGCCGTTTATGCTGACCACCCGTTTCACCTTTGACCCGGCCCAACATGTTGTGTCAGAAGACACTGCCAGGCAGCTTGCTTTTTTCAAACGATTGCAGGACCACAACGAGCAATTTGAATATAATCGCATGTATGGCCTTACGACACCGCAAGAACAAATCGATGTGGTGCCTCCCTTCGTAGATGAAACGTTTGCTGTCCTCAAGGAAGCCGAACAGGTTTATGTCGAAGACAGCTCTGAACTCGTGCCGCTTTCCTTTCATGAAGAAAGCTATCCAGATCCGTTTATTTTGTTTGAAAGCGACAATACGCTCTGGCTTAGCCAGCTTCACCCTGAGCTTGAGGTTGAAACGATTCCAGGCAGTGATTTGCTTCATACGGATGCAGCCGTCTACCAGTTAAACGATGAACTCAACCAGGCCGCGCGCCCGTTGCTTGATGCAATCAGTGCTTCTTATTCAAAACGACTGCCGCTGGACCGCAATCAGCTGGAAGTGCTGGCCGGAACGATTTTCCCGGTTCTTGATCGATATCATCTCCTGCTTACCGACGGCTCCTTAGAAGGCAAGCTCGTCACCGACCCGTGCGAACCGGTATTGCATTTAGCACGGGAAGAGGACACACTGCTTGCCGCGTTGCACTTCACCTATGGGCAGACTTCAATTGACCCTTTTTCCGAAGAACGGTCGGAAGGGGTTTATATAGCGCGCGACGTGAAGGCGGAACAGCGGGTGATGGGGTTGATGGAACAGGCAGCTTTCCGCTTTAACGGTACCCGGCTTGCGTTGTCGGGCGGTGAGAATCTGGGTCGCTTTTTTGGACGGATTCTGCCGAAGCTGGAAGAGCTCTGCCAGGTGACGATGACAACGGAAGCGCAGGATATGTACATTGAAGACGTGCCGGATTTCACGGTAGATTTTGCGATTGATGAGAGCGGGGGTTGGTTTGACGTACAGTTTCGTACCGACGACATTTCACCGGATGACCTGGATGATGTGTTAAAGGCCCTGGAGACAAAGCAAAGCTACCACCGCACGAAAAACGGACGCTTTCTTTCACTCGAAGGCGAAACGATGCAAAAAATCCGTGATGTCATGGAAGGAAGCGGCGTCTCCGCTGATGAGTTGATGGACGGCCGGGCCCTTCTTCCGAAATACCGCGCTTTAGAAGCAGATAACGCGGATGCGGCGGCGAATATGGTGCAGCGCTCAGCTCTTTACGACGAGCTCATTCGCGCCATCAAACAGCCGGAGACAGTAGATGCAGACGCACCTGAAAAGTTACAGGCCGACTTGCGTGACTATCAGCTCCGTGGTTTCCGCTGGTTCACATCACTCGCCCGTTACGGCTTCGGCGGCGTGTTGGCAGATGACATGGGACTCGGGAAAACCTTACAGGCCCTAACCTATATCCTTCATGCCCGTGAGGCTGACCCGGAAGCCCAGCCTTTTCTCGTCGTCGCACCATCCTCACTGGTTTACAATTGGGAAAAAGAAGCCCGGACCTTCACGCCTGCTTTGAACGTACAAGTCATCGACGGACCGAAGCACGTCCGGCGTGAGGCGCTCGAAGCTAGTAGAGAGACGGTTGATCTATATATCACCTCCTATCCGCTCTTGCGCCGCGATGTGGATTTATACGAAGGTTATGTGTTTCAAGGCGTGTTTTTAGACGAAGCACAGACGTTTAAAAACAATACGTCCCTTACGTTTAAAGCGATTCGCAGCTTGCGTGCGGCCCAGGCCTTTGCGCTGAGCGGCACGCCTGTCGAAAATCGGGTAGAAGAATTATGGTCATTATTTGCGGTTATTATGCCGGGCATCTTTCCAGAACGGAAGCAATTTAAACAGCTGCCGATGGAAAAAATACAGCGCAAAGCTGCCCCATTTATTTTGCGACGCACAAAAGGCGAAGTGCTGACTGAACTGCCAGAGAAGATTGAGCATGAACGCTATACAGAGTTAACGAAAGAACAGCGCAAGCTTTACCTTGCTTATTTAGAACAAGTGCAACAGGATACAGCAGCAAAAATGGAAACGGAAGGCTTTCAAAAAAGCCGGATGCACATTTTAAGCAACTTGACGAGGCTGCGCCAGCTCTGCTGCCATCCCGGCTTGTTTATTGAGGATTATCAGGGTGATTCCGGCAAGTTAGAAGAGCTGAAGGAAACGGTCGATACGGCACTTGAAAACGGCAGCAGGCTGCTTGTCTTTTCCCAGTTCACCGGCATGCTCGACTTGATTTCGCAAGCTTTTGATGAACGGGAGATTGATTACTTTTATTTGGATGGCAGCACGCCGGGAGCCGAACGGGTAGAGCGTACGACCCGCTTTAACGCCGGCGAGCGAGACGTATTTTTAATCTCGCTTAAAGCAGGCGGCACCGGTTTGAATTTAACCGGTGCGGATACGGTCGTCTTGTTTGACTTATGGTGGAATCCGGCTGTCGAAGCACAAGCAGCCGACCGCGCCCACCGCATTGGGCAAAAAAATGTCGTAAACGTAATGAAGTTGATTACGAAAGGTACGATCGAGGAAAAAATCCAATCGCTGCAGTATAAGAAAAAAGATATGTTCGACAAGTTAATCCAAAGCGGCGAGACCGATGTCGGCGCGATGAGCGAAGAAGATATACGCGAGATTTTAAATATATAAGTAGTGGAATTGGATAAGAGCAGGAAAAGCCTTGTCATTTTAGGCTCAGGGGAGTACCTGCACAACAAAGGAGCTGATCCAAGTGGATGGCTCCTTTAGCTTTTCAATGAAATGGCCGTCCGGTGGGCAGTTTATCATTTCCACTCTCCCTAGGTATACATAAAACGCGTGCAATTCTGCTTATAAAGATGTAAAATGTAGGATAAATGACTCATGCAAAAAGGAGGCGGGAAGGATGTTTATTCGCTCTCTCGGAGAAGAAATCACCATGCTTCGCAAACAACAGAAGATGACGCAAACCGAGCTCGCCTCTAACATCTGTTCACAACCGGCAATCAGCCAAATTGAAAAAGGAGAAGCGGTGCCGGCTTTAGATACTTTATATCATATTGCGTTAAAATTAAATGTGCCGATGGACCACTTCCTGCAGGTGCTTGAACATAGACGCCCGGAATATGTTGAAGAAACGATTCGAATGATTGAAGATGCCAACACGGCCCACGCATACGAAGATGTCTATGAAATAACCAAAAAAGAACTAAAGGCAGGCGCCATTGAAAGCTCGTGGATGCATGCGTATTTGCTGATGCATCAGACAATTACTAGCTATAAAACTGAGAAAATAGAAGCAGAAGAGGCCATTCAGAAGTTGAGGGCTCTTTTTGAGCAAACAACGGAGCTGGATATAAAAAAAGAAGGCTTAGATATGCGGATTTATAACGCGATTGGAGCGATTTATGGAGAACAAAATGAATTTGATCAAGCAGAGAGATACCACACATTAGCTTACGAAGCGTATGTTCCAAAAGAACCAGCTAACCGCTCCCTTTCCGTTTTTCATTTGCGTGTGCTCTATAATAAAGTCATGACCCTCTCGCGCCGGGCTAATTATGAAGCATCTTTGTATTGGGCGGAAGAAGGCATTAATCGCAGCCTGGCGATCGAAAATATAACCCTGCTCGGGCAGTTTTATTATTATTATGCCCAGTCTATGGAACGGCTTGGCGGCTATCGATTTGAATCAATCCAACAAGCGTATGAACGAGCGCTTTTTATATTCAAACTGCTTGATAAGAAAGTGTATATCGATTTGCTGCTTAAGCAAAAAGCCAAATATGTTGGTGAAACCTAAACTGTAGATCAGCAGAGTCAAAGTAGTAATAATGGTACATAAAGAAGCTGTATCCTTTGGGGAACAGCTTCTTCGTAATGATTATGTGATGCATGTTGAACATTGCATACCATTAGTAAGCGTGTTAGCACAGGGGTGCATAGGTAGCTGTCCAGCCATGTGCCTTTCATTTTTTCAGAGGTATATACTGCACCGTCACGTAGCATTTACCTTAATTGTATTGTTCGGTCATCCAGTCGATGATGCTCATTCCAGTTTCGAAACGCAAATCATCAACGTTGTGGTGCCCAATGATATCGCCCTCTTTCAAGGCAATGATCTCATCAAGGACGCTTTCTACTTCTTTAATTTCATGAGTAGTGATTAATACAAGTTGATTGTCCAAATCAATGAATGAAAGCATGCCTTTCACAATGGAATCACGGACCATGGGATCTAATCCGGAAAATGGCTCGTCGAGCAGGAGGACTGGGACTTCCCGGGCGAGAGTGAGTACCATTTTCAGGCGGCCGCGATTCCCTTTAGAAAGGTGTTTAATTTTTGATTTTGGTTCTAGGTTCATAAAGGAGCGGATGTCCGCAGCCTTTTTCGTATTAAAGTCAGTGAATTGACTGGCATAAAAGTCAATCATGTCCTGCACGGTGTAAAAAGGATAATATTCATCGAGCTCTGACAAGTAAGCAACTTCTGTGGCGATGCGGCGGTCCACCTCTTTTCCATTCACCGTAATGGTCCCAGCTGTCGGATGGTTTAACCCGGCAATGAGTTTTAAGGTGGTGGATTTACCACTCCCGTTTTCCCCGATCAATCCGTACATTTTTCCTGTCTCAAGAGTGAGAGAGACGTCCTTTAATGCTGGTCTGGAGAGAAAGGTTTTGCGTACATTTTGCAATTCAATCATCGTTTTCCTCCTTCGTACGATTTAGAAACGCCGCCAAACTTGTTTGAATTTCCTGGTCTTGAAGCCCTAATTCATGCATAACACGTACAAATTCTTCGATTTCTTCACGTTTTAAATTTTCTTTCAGCTCTGTAAACATATGAACATCCTCTCTAACAAATGTTCCCTGGCCACGTCTGCTTTCGGCGACGCCCATTGCTTCGAGTTCACGATAGGTTCGCTGCACAGTGTTGGGATTAACGTTGGATTCAATTGCCATTTCACGAACCGACGGCAGTTTATCCCCAAGTTTTAAATCACCACGTACGATTTGGCGGTTGATTCGGTCTGCTAGTTGCAAATAAATGGGGCGGGTGGATGCAAAGGACTCAGTCATGAACTACACCTCAACTTTTCGGTCAATGATCCAGGCGGTTAAAAAGAATAAAAGGATCGTCAGGATAAATTGATAGACATAATGACCAGCGTAAATGGTAAAAGCTTCGGCCCCTGCACTTAAATTTCCCAATGTAATATTTAGAGACAGTAAGAGATTCTCTACATTGATCGCACCCCAGTGGGTAAGGGCCACGTAAACGCCCGTGGTAGAAAACCAGCTGTACAGTGCAAAAGCAGCCATGGCGAAAATCACGGTAAGAACTACGCTTAAAAACGTAGGAGCTGCTCGTTTCACCCAGAGAAACAGGCTCCAAAAGACTAACAGCCATACACAAAAATGAAGAGCAATTAAGAGAAGGTGGATAAAGATAAATAGATATGTTGCCCCCCAGTCAAACCAGCTGCGAAACTCAATAATCTCTGGCGTCAGAATGACTCCTATCAAGACAGGAATGCTGATTAAAACGGTCGTAATGATTTGATACAGGACCCCACTTGAGATTTTAGAAAGTAAAAGTGCGCTGCCGGGCAATGGATGGTGCAGCCATAAATGCAGTCGTTTTGTTTCACGTGCTAAGCTGACCAACAAGTAATAAGACATGTAGAAAATGGTCGATAGCATAGCCAGTACACCGAAAATAAGCAATCCTTCAGCGAAAAAATCTCCGCGGGCACTCTGATAGACGGTTAATATTAAGGTAATGAACATAGCAGAAAGTGCGATAAGAAAAGGAAGCCAACCGAGCCTCAATTCCTTCTTGGTCAATGCAAGCCATGTAGCCACGATGAATCCCTCCGTTTTGTTTTGTATCAGTGTTATAGTTAAATAGTACACTGGTTCAATGTGAATAGCAAGTAGTTTAACATTTATTTTTTTAGGACAGGGAAGTGACTAACGCTGACAAACAAAACCGAGAAGTGTGCTCGTTTATCGGCGTAACTGCCTATGTTAAAGCAGGGACCAAACAGAATATCATCGTATTTGCGGAAATAGTGGCCAAAACCTTCCATTCTACTCCTTTTTATGTAAAAATAAATATGTTTTAAACGAGAATAGCAGAGGAGAGGGAGTATGTTTGACATAAAAGTATCAGATGATCTGACGTTAAAACGAATTGAAAAAGAGGATGCCTCTGACTTATTTTCGGTGATCGACAACGCTCGCAATGAATTGCGCACCTTTTTACCATGGGTTGATGGTACGGAAGAACAAGCAGATACAGAAGTATTTATCGAACAAGCGTTAGACGGTTACGAAAAGCAAACTAGCTTAACAGCTGTGCTTGTCTCTCACGGCCAGAAGATTGGCTTAGTTAGTTTTAATCTCATCGACCAGGCAAATAAATCAGTACATATTGGTTATTGGCTTTCACCTATTTATCAGGGCAAAGGATTAATGACTCAAGCAGTGAAAGCAATGATTGATTATGCCTTTGCTGAGCTGGATACGCGCCGCATTGATATACGGGCAGCTACAGAAAATGTGAAAAGTAGAGCGATTCCAGAAAGGCTTACCTTTGTTCATGAAGGCCGGCTGCGAGAAGCGGAACAAGTAAACGGGCAATTTTTTGACCAGGAAGTATATAGTATGCTCGTAAGCGAATGGACCAAGCAGAATCAGTAACGTTCAATTATTTTAAGAGTAAAGGGTAGAGAGGGAATAACATGAAACGGACAGGAATTCTTCTCCTTCTGTTAATGAGTTGGTTAACAGCTTGTAATGAGGGAGAAAAGGAAGCCGGAAAAGCAGAGCAAAAAGAAACTGCTGCAAAAACGTGGGAGACAGAGGAAGAGATTTATGAGGAACGTGAACAAGAGGAGGCCGCTCAGCCTCCAATGGAAACAGAACAGGCTGTGGATGAAGCAGCAAGTACAGAAGAAGATCAAGCTTCGACCGAATTAGTTTTTGTCGGTGACGTCATGTTTGAGTGGTCGCTTGAGGAGACCATAGCCGCACATGGCTCTTACTATCCGTTTAAACACGTGAGCAAAGCGATTCATGAGGCCGACTATGCGGTTGCCAACCTGGAGACGGCTGTCACCACTGCGACAGATCCATACGACAAGCAATATACATTTAAAACAGACCCTGAGAATGTAAAAGGAATCGCAGAAGCTGGTTTTGATCTTGTCTCGCTTGCTAACAACCATACGATGGACTACAGAGAGAAAGGCTTGGTTGATACGATTGAAGCACTCGAGCAATCACCGCTTGCTCATACGGGTGCAGGACGTAATAAAGAAGAAGCGTATACGCCTCACCGTGTAGACATAGATGGGGAAACGATAAAAATTCTTGCTTTTTCACGCGTGTTACCGACTATGAATTGGTACGCAGGTGAAGAAAAGCCGGGCATCGCGAGCGGTTATCAGGAAGAGCGGGTCCAAGACATTATTCAAAAGCATGAGCAAAAGGCCGATTATCTCTTTGTGTATATGCACTGGGGCACTGAAGGGGAGCCGTGGCCTGAACCTTATCAGCGTACGTATGCTCAAGCGATGGCAGAAGCAGGAGCAGATGCAATTATCGGAGCTCATCCTCATGTGTTGCAAGGATTTGAGTTTTTTGATGAGGTGCCTGTAGCTTATTCGATTGGCAATTTCCTTTTCCCTGATTATGTGAGCGGGCCGAATGCAGAAACGGGACTGCTTCGTTTTAAGTTGGAAGAAGGGGACGTCTCCATGGGTTTTGAACCATATTATATTGATGATGATGTCATCATAGATCAAGGGAGTGACTACCAGCACAAGATTTGGCAGCGGCTGGCGGACCATTCCTATAACGTAATGATTGATGAAAATGGAAATATAATGCCTTTAGAGTAGTAGAAAGCCAAAGCCGAGAGCCTTTCAGTGCAAAGGACTCGGCTTTTTTTTGCGCAGCTATTTGGATTGGAGTTCTTTTTAACGTGTTGGCCGCTCCAACTGCCTCACTTTCATGGCGGAAGCTGGTAGAGCGTCCGAAAGTATCGTATATGGCTCATGCTTTCGTCCAATTGGTTTTTAACTCCACCCCCGCTGCTTCCAATGTCGTATAAACCGGGCAGCGGGCATCCACTTTTTCACGAAGCTCGTCAATCCGTGCTTGCGACTCACTCGTGTTCACTTCAGCATCAATATAAACCGTGTGAAAGTATGGTTGAACGCCTTCTTGTCCTAAAAGACCGCGTGAATCGAGCTCACCTTTTACTGTAAAACCAATCGATTTCAAATCAAAATCGATTTCTTTTGCGACCATATTTGCGATAACATTTTCACACCCAGCTAGCGAGGATAAAAAGGTGGATAGCGGGTCGAGTCCTTCATCTTTTCCACCCATATCCTCTGGTTCGGAGATGACAATGGTATGCCCATTTGCGTGCAGCTCAGTCTTCATCTGCTCGGCACTTCCCTCGACCTCAAAGCTCCAGTTAAAGCTCATAAACATCCTCCTTATTTTTAAAGCTTTGTTAAACGACATGGAGATTTATCTCTTCACTTTTGGCGGACGCTTTCATCACTGACACAAGTGAAATACAAGCTCCGTGTGGCAAGACTGACCGGCAGTTTCGCCGCTGATTTCATTAAAAGAGGATAAACGTTATTCTGCGTTTCCTTTTGTCGGGATAGGCAGCTCTTTTAACATTCGGGCAAAATGAATTAAATTATAAGCCATCATTTTCGTATTTTTTTGCGTGAATTCATTTTCTTTGCCAGCTTCCATGTAAGAGGGACCGGGGCCGGCCTCTCCCACCCAGTATGCATCTGCATTCGGAGGGATGGTATAACCGATGTTGTGAAGGCTGTACAGAAGCGATTTTGAAGCGTCTTTAGCGCCGTCTTCGTTGCCAGTGATAATGGCGCCGGCTACTTTGTTATAGTAGATCGCTTGTCCTTTATGATTCGTTTCGCCACTGGAGGCATATAAGCGTTCTTTCACCAACGTAGAAAGACTGCTCTTTTCTCCCAGCCAAACAGGAGAGCCGATGATTAAGATCTCAGCTGCAAATACTTTCTCCCTAATCTGCGGCCATTCATCGCCCCCTCCCATGTCACGGGAAATGCCGGGTTCAATGTGGTAATCGGCAATTCGAATTTCTTCTGTTTCGACATGCTCTTGTTGCAGCCAATACCGTACCTTATCTAACAACGCACTTGTGTTTGATTCGTCACTGCTTGCTTTTAGTGAGCAATTTAAGAATAGAGCTTTCATTTCGATTGCTCCTTTCTATGGCAGGAGTTAACTGACATTTACATATGCAAAAATTAAACGAGAGGGAAAAGGATTCCCTATATTTGAGGTCGTTTACTTTGGAGAAGTCGGCTAGCCGCTTTGAGTATTGTTCGGAATGGTCTCGTCTTACCTTCTTTTTCCACATGACGAAGGCGAGATCGACCAGGTCTTCACTTCATGAACGACCGAATTTATTACCGGTAACTCAGCCTTCTCAAATCCCCAGTCTTACACTCGGCCGTCTTTTGCCAAGCGAATCCCGCTAAACTGCCAACGTTTATCCGGGTGAAAGAAATTCCGGTACGTCGGGCGAATATGTCCTTGGGGTGTGGCGGTCGAACCACCGCGTAGGACCATCTGGTTGCTCATGAATTTTGCGTTATATTCCCCTAATGCCCCGTCTGGTCTGGCGCTTTCTGGATAAGGGCTGTAAGGACTACGAGTCCATTCCCACACGGTACCAAAAACTGTGTTGTGCTGAGCCCTGGATTCATCATAAAGGTACGTCTCTAAAAAGTTTCCTTCGATGTTTTCTGTCTTAAAGGCGTGTTCCCACTCTTGTTCACTAGGTAAACGGCAGCCTGCCCAACGAGCAAAAGCATCTGCTTCATAATAACTTACATGGCTTACTGGTTGCGTTTTATCAAGCGGCTGCGCTCCGGCAAGCGTGAAGTGATACCACGTTCCGTCTTCTTTCCACCAATAAAGCGGAGCATGCCATTCTTCCTCCTGCACTGTACTCCATCCTTCTGATAACCAGTAATCCGGGGTGGTATAGCCGCCATCTTCAATAAATGCGATATATTCTCCATTCGTTACCGGCCGATTAGCAATTTGAAACGGGTAGAGATAGTGCTTGTGTTCAGGCTGCTCGTTATCAAACGATCCGCTGGCATCGTTCGTACCTACCAGCGTAAGCCCTTCTTCAAACGCTTTCCATTCTACTGGCTGGTGGAAGGTTATGCCTTCAGTCTCTGCCCGTCCTTCTTTATAAACAGGCAAAAGTGGATTCACTGAAAAATTGTATTTCATATCCGTAAGCAGCAGTTCTTGATGCTGTTGTTCATGCCAAATCCCAAGACGAATGAAAAAGGTTAGCTGCTCGTCAACCTGGCCGCTCTCGTTTAATAGCTCGAGTACTTGTTCTTCTACCTTATTGCGGTAATCAAAGATTTGTTGAACGGTTGGGCGTGAAATCAGACCGCGCTGTGATTTTGGAAAAGGTTTGCTTAACGTTTCGTAATAGGAGTTAAACAATTTGCGCGTATCTTCAAATACATAATTGTAGTTTTCTTTATATTGTTTAAGTATAAAGTCTTCATAAAACCAAGTCGTATGAGCTAGATGCCATTTAGGCGGACTAACATCAGTCATAGCTTGAATGCCGAAATCTTCAACTTCTAGTGGCTCAACAATTCGGCGGGTTAAATCACGTGAATACGTAAAGTCTTTAACTAAGGAAATATTTTGTTCAACGGTAGACATAAAAAGCTCCTTTCCGGTGAAAAGAAAAATCTGTTCAGAGAGACTAGCAACGAACTGAACACCGAAGCATAATTTTCTATCCGATTACCTGAATCCCTTTTGATTAAACGTGAAATTGGGGGAAGGGAGTAGAATCCATTCCTACCTGAGCAGTAAGTGAAACATGATCCTTAGCGCGAACGTATATCATCAACCTGGCTATTAAGAGCGGTCTTCAAAAAACATTCACACAAAATCGGGTTTAAATAAAGACAATGAATGATTAATCTGTTAGTGTTTAAACTGTTAATTTTCTTAACTATTCAATTGTTAATTAGTTAAATGTTTGAAAAGTTATGGTTTCTTAATGGTTAAAAAGAAAAGAGGAGATATGCATGCATGAACATCAGCAAGCTTTTAATGAAATTACTGAATCGCTAACTCGTATTAACCGTCGTCTGTTAAAGAAAATGCCAATAAGTGAGATCAGCTTAACAAAGCGGCAAGAAGCGATCTTAATGTTCATTTTTTATAGTGAAAATGTAACGATGTCAGGTATAGCTGAATACTTCGATATTTCCAAAAGTGCCGTCAGCCAAGCCTTAAACAAGCTGGAAGAACAAGATATAATCGTTCGAACTATTAATAAAGATAATCGCAGGGAAATGGACCTGAGTGTTGGAAAGAAAGGAGAAAAAATAAAAGAAGAATTTAAGCAAGCGGAAGATATGATTGTTGAAAAATATTTAACCAAATTAAATATTGAAGACTTGCATCAGATAAGAGACTTATTCGACTCTTTTGAAAATATCATTATTGAGGAAGAAAAAAAGGAGGATGAGTAAGCACGGAGAGGAGTGTTTTTGAACATAGCATGTCTTTTGAATACATGGTTATAACAAGAGAAAGAGAGGAACATACGCATGAAATTATCTAGTTTTTCTATAAATCGGCCTAAGTTCACGATTGTTATTATGCTTGTCTTGCTTATATTAGGCCTGGTGTCTCTTACACGACTTCCTTTGCAGTTGTTTCCGGACGTAGAAGCACCGGTGGCAGCAGTGGCTACAAGTTATGAAGGAGCAGGCCCGGAAGAAGTAGTAAATGATGTAACAGAAGTACTAGAAGAAGATTTATCTACTATTTCTGGTTTGAATGATATGACCTCACAGTCTAGTGAAGGGTCTTCAATCGTTATATTAGAGTTTGATTGGGATACTTCAATTAGTGATGTCGAGACAGAAATCGTCTCCACGATCACACAATCAGACCTGCCAGAGGACGCAGGACAACCTTCTTTTATAGAATTTGATCCTTCCATGTTTCCAAGTATGCAAATCGCTGTTTCGTCTGACGGGGATGACGTGATCGACTTTCAAGATGACGTATTTGATATGCAACGGGAACTTTCACGTATAGACGGGGTGGCCGACCTTAGTGAATCTGGCTCTATGACTGAACTCTATGAAGTCGAATTAAACCAAGAAGAAGTAAACGATGCGGGCGTTTCTCAAGAAGATATTGTCGAAACGATCCAAAGCCATGATATCGCCGTCCCCGGAGGTGTTATTCAAGACGGGGAGCGCAACATTTCCACTCGCGTTCTGAGTGAACTCACCTCTCAAGAGGACATCGAAGAACTCGTAGTAGGACAGGACCCTGAGACAGGGGAGCAAACGACAATCGCTGATGTTGCTACTGTCTCTTTCACCGTAGAAGATGAAGATGTGATTACGAGAGTCAATCAGGAAGCAGCGATTCAACTAGATCTTATGCAAGAGTCAGATGCGAACACGACCCAAGTGACGCAAGACTTTGAAGAAGAACTAGCAGAGCTTCAAGAAGATGAACCTTATGATGACCTCTCTGTCGTGACACTCTATAGCGAAGGCGAATACATTCAAGACGCAATTGACAGTGTCATGCTAGCCCTCGTTGGCGGGGGAGTTCTTGCGATGCTGGTGCTCTTTTTCTTCCTTAGAAACGTAAAGACGCCGCTCATTATTGGGATTGCGATACCATTTTCCATCATTGTAACATTTGCGCTCTTTTTCTTCACCGATGTAACACTTAACATGATGACCCTTGGTGGTCTTGCTCTTGGTATCGGCATGTTGGTCGATAACTCAATTGTCGTTATTGAAAATATTTACCGGCATTTATCAATGCGCAAACCAGCCAAACAAGCAGCCTTTGAAGGCACAAAAGAAGTGGCCTCAGCCATTACGGCTTCGACTCTTACAACCGTGTCAGTCTTCTTGCCGATCGTATTTGTGACGGGACTTGTCGGTGATTTGTTTGCGCCACTCGCTATAGCTGTTTCCTTTAGTTTATTTGCATCGTTGTTTGTTGCACTGACCGTCGTGCCAATGATTGCAAGTCGAATTTTAACAGCACCTGAAGAAAACATCGAAGAAAAACGCCGCAATTCTCGTTTTATTAAAATCGTGGAAAGCGGTGTGAAATGGGCGCTCGGACGCCGTGTTGTGGTGATTCTTTTAACCCTTCTTCTATTAGGAGGCGGAGCAGCTGGTCTAACGACAGCAGGTGTTGAATTTATTCCGGATTCAGATGAAGGGACCTTTATCGTTGAAGTAGAGCATGATCACGGTACGAGTCTCGACGTTACGCAAGAAACAGTTGAAGAGATCGAAGACGAACTTGACGATCATTCAGAAGTGGAACATTATTTAAGTACCGTCGGCTCAAGTGCAATGGAAGGCGGCATCAGTGATGAAAGCCATATCGCTGAAATTATGGTAAATATGGTGCCGGGCTCTGATCGCGATGTGACTACGACCGAATTCACGGAAACGATCGAGAGCGACATTGAAAATATTGATGATAATGCTGAAATTAATGTTAGTGTCATGGCACAAGCCGGGATGGGAGAACCGAATACATTTGCTTTTTCAATAAATGATCCAAACCGTGACCGTCTGCAAGAAACGACAGATGATCTTGTTGAAGAATTAGAAGATGAATCTGTCATTCGCAATGTAGACACGAGTGTGGAAGATACCGCACCAGAATTGCAGGTGCTAGTTGATGAAGAAGCTGCGCAAGATGAAGGCCTAGTGCCCGCTCAAATTGCTCAAACTGTTAATGAAAAAACGTCGGGGCAAGTCGCGACGACGATCCAGACAAATGATAATAGTCTTTACCAGGTTAATGTCGCCTTCGACGACGAACTGACCGAAAGCGTAGAAAACTACGAGTCCATTACGATTGAAAACCAAGCAGGGGAACATATCCCGCTTTCAGACGTGGCAGAAATTGAAGAAGGTGAAGGACCGGCAACCATTGACCGAGCTGATATGATCCCTTCGATCGACTTTGATGTCGTCTATACTAGCTCTTCCAATTTAGGTGAAGTCTCAGCCCTCGTTGATGACATCGTCGAAGACTATGAACTCGACGACGAAGCTGAGTATGTAGTAGGCGGAGACCGAGAGCTATTAGATGACGCTATGGAAAATATGGCATTGGCCTTTGGATTAGGGTTAATCTTTATTTACCTCGTCATGGCAGCCCAATTTGAATCGTTTAAATACCCATTTGTGATCATGTTCTCTGTGCCGCTCTTTGTAATCGGTGTGATGCTGGCTCTTACGTTAACGCAGACGCCAATAAGTGTGATTGCCTTAATCGGGGTGATCGTGCTCGCAGGAATCGTCGTAAATAACGCGATCGTGCTAGTAGATTACACCAACCAGAAAAAAGAGCAAGGCATGCGTTCCTATGATGCAATGGTTGAAGCAGTGAAAGACCGGGCACGCCCTATTTTAATTACTGCGCTAACAACCATTCTTGGGGTAACACCACTTGCCCTTGCTATCGGGGAAGGAACTGAGATCCAACAGCCAATGGGAATCGTTGTTATTGGCGGCTTAATCAGCAGTACGTTCTTAACCTTGTTCGTCATCCCGGTGATTTACAGTCTGTTTGACCGCGAAACACGCAATATGAACAAAAAATATATGACTCCGGATGGGGAAGTCATCTATGCAAGAGACTTACCTCAGAACTCCCGCCTCAAAGAAGGAAGGGAAGACGAAGTCATCATAGAACCAACCGAAGAATTCACAGAACAAGAGCTTGCCTTGGAAAAAGAAAAGCAGGCGCAGCGAAACGAAGACTCTGCTTCTGACAAAACGCAAGCAGATGAACAGACAACAAAAGAAACGAAGGAGGACCTCTCAACAGAAGAAATCGTAGATCTCTTAGAAGAAGTTGTCCGTCGCAGTAGAAAAAGCAAAAAATCAGATCAAGAACGTGAAGAAGAGTAACTAAACGAAGTGCCCCGCGGCCGATTGCTAGCCGCGGGGCACGTTTTTACTCGGGCGCTTATTAGAGAATGATTCGTAAATCTGCTGGCGCTTCTGAGCACAGCGCCTCCGCTTTTCTCTGTCTAGCTGCGGGCGTTAGCGGCTTGCAATCGCTTCTGGACCGGTCTGCGGCGGCGACAGCCTCCTCGCCGGTTAAGAAGCGTGCTGCGCCGCTACCCAAACGCCCTCCGCTTTTCTGTCCAGCTTCAAGCGACAGGGGCTCGAGGTCAAAAGTCGCGCCCTTTCAAAACCATAAAGCGGTTTTGGCAGCGCTCGCCTTTTGCTTGACGCCCCTGACCGCCGCTTTCCGCTTTTCTGTCTAGCTGCGCGGGCTAACGACTTGAGATCTCTTTCTCCCACCCTGCGGCGGCGACAGCCTCCTCGGTGGGAGAGAAGAGCTCTGCGTCGTTATCCAAGCCCGCTCCGCTTTTCTCTGTCCAGCTGCGGCGCTTAGATGCTCGAGGTTTTTTCTAGTCCTGACTCCGCGCAGCAGGCTGCGCTGCGCAGTTCTAGAAAAACTTGTCGCATCTGAGCCAAGCGCCTCCGCTTTTCTCACTTTTTTATGAAAATAAATAGACAGGTATCATTTAATTTGTTAGAATTTTCTCATTCCCGGTTCAATAAATTTACATATATGAACAAGAGAGGGTGGTCAAATGGAAGCAGTTGAAGGGATTATTGACACGATAAGCGGCTTTGTCTGGGGACTTCCGCTTATTATTTTGCTTGTAGGTACTGGTCTTTATTTAACGATTCGGCTTTTATTCTTTTCTTTTCAACAATTGCCTTATGCATTAAAGCTTGTTTTTACGAAACGGGATGCGACGGAAAAAGGAGACATCAGCCATTTTCAGGCTCTTATGACGGCCTTGGCTGCTACGGTCGGTACTGGTAACATTGCCGGGGTCGCGTCTGCCGTGGCGGTTGGTGGCCCGGGTGCTGTATTTTGGATGTGGATTACCGCGTTTGTCGGGATGGCCACGAAATACAGCGAGGCGATTCTCGGGGTAAAGTATCGTTCGGAAGACGCAAAGGGTGAAATGGCCGGCGGACCAATGTATTATATTGAAAAAGGATTGGGATGGAAGTGGTTGGCTGTCATCTTCGCTCTCTTTGCTTCAGTGGCTGCATTTGGAATAGGGAACATGGTGCAGTCCAATGAAGCTGCCGGGGTTGCAAGCTTAAACTTCGGTATTCCGCCCTGGGCAACAGGGCTTACCTTAAGTGTTTTAACCGGGCTTGTGATTATCGGCGGGATTCGGAGCATCGGAAAAGTAGTGGGAGCGATCGTTCCAGCTATGGTTGTCCTCTATGTAGTGGCAGGTATTGCGATTGTGCTCATTAATTTCCCACTCGTTCCGGAGGCGTTCGCGTACATTTTCACTGATGCCTTCACTGGCCAGGCTGTTGCCGGCGGGGCAGTTGGTGCTGTGATTCAACAAGGTGTGGCCCGCGGGATTTTCTCGAACGAAGCCGGTCTTGGTACAGGGGGTATTGCGGCAGCGGCTGCAAAGACCGATGTTCCTGCGCGCCAGGCGCTTGTATCTATGACCCAGGTATTTATCGATACGATTATTGTATGTACGATCACGGGTCTCGCGCTTGTGATGGGGCAGATGTATCTTGAAGACCATGAAAGTGCCTCCCAGCTGACGTCGATGGCGTTTGAAAATTATTTGCCGGGCGTGGGCGGGTATATCGTCGCGATCGCACTTCTATTCTTCGTATTCTCGACGATTCTCGGCTGGTCTTACTTCGGTGAAAAATGTTTCACCTACTTGTTTGGTTCAAGATTCTCCATGCTGTACCGGATTGTATTCGTGGTTGCGCTCTTTGTCGGTTCTGTCGTTACGCTTGATATCGTTTGGGGCTTTGCCGACGTCATGAACGGACTTATGGCCTTCCCGAACTTGATTGCACTCTTACTTCTATCTGGGGTGGTAGTACGAGAGACGAACAAATTCAAGAAATTGCGACAGCAAGAAAAAAGCCCGTATCACAACGACTAAGCTATCCGGATTGGTATAGAAGGGTAGTTTGGCGACAGTTCAGTGTAAGAGAACCTTCACGCAGCTTGCGTGAAGGTTTTTGCTTTCAAAAAAAGCCAAACGCTACAGAGAAAACCAAGTAAAGCAGCTGCTGTCAAAACGGTCGAAATCGTCCATCCCAGTCCAACTAAGACAGAAACGAGGGCAAACGCAACGGGCGCAAACCCTTCTGAAGAGATTGTAACGATACTCATAACGCGACCGAGACGGTCTTTAGGCGTGTTTTCTTGAATGATGGTAAGTGTCGGTAAATAGACAAGCATACAGCCAAAACCAGTGATAGCAGCGAGGACAATTAACCCGGCCAAGGTGTCCAGGAGGCTGAATACGAAAAAGGCGATCATTGAGGCGACGAGCGTCAAGAGTACGATCCGCCCCCGGTTTTTCTTGCCAGCAATTAAATAAACGACAAAGCTTGCGAGAAAGGTTCCGATAGACAGTCCGACTTCGAGCAGGCTGAGGTCAAGCGCGGTACCGTCTTGGGCGTCGACGATAAGCGGAAAACTGACAAGCATTGGTCCGATCACAAATAAGTTAACGAGGATGATGGCAAGAGTGCCGGACGTAATGATTTTCGAGTTGCGCACATAGCGGAGGCCCAGGGTGATGTCTGTTTTTACGCTGGTCGCTTCGGTCGTTTCGTTTGCTTTTTGGTCCCCGATAAAGGCCGGGTAGACAAAAACGGTGGAAAGAGCGACTAGGGCAGCGGCTGCGCCGAAGGTTATTGTAAAGGTAGAAACGGTAAGTAGAAGGCCGGCAATAAGCGGTCCGAGTAAAAACATCAGCTCTGTCATGCCATGAAAGAGTGAATTTGCGCGCTGGAGGTTGTGTTCGCCAACCAGCACGGGGATGAGAGCCATAACCGCTGGGTAAAAGAACGCATCAAAAACACCGAATAAAAACGTAAGTAGTAAGAGTGGCAGCATATTGAGCTCTCCTATCGCTACAAGGTAGGCAAGTGTAGCAATAAGAAGTGTTTGGAGCAGGTTTGTCGTAAACATGATAAGAGACTTTTTGGCACGGTCAGCTATAACCCCGCCCACGATCATCATAATTACGCGGGGCACGGTAATTACCGTTAGCACGACGCCCACAAAAGCAGGCTCTTGGAGTACTTCGATTATGTACCAGGAAGTTGTCAAAAAAAGCATGGAAAAACCGAGCACGGCAAATATGCCGGCACACCAAACCAATAGGAAGGGGCGGTTTGACCAGAGGCTGGGGCTAGTTACCGTCATTGTTATCGAAATCCTTTATTTATAGTAAAGTTCTTCAACTTCCTCCTTGCCGTGGGAAGTGCGCAGCTTCCGGATAAGAAAGGTGAAATCTTAGCCAGTGTAATAAAAAGAATGAGGACTGTAAACCGCTGTGCTTAGAGTTACATACTGTTGGGAGTGAAGCCGATGTGGTACGATTTGGTTAATATGGAGAGAGATGAGGTGTTTGCATGCGCTTTGTAGCAGTGCTTATTGTTTCGACACGGGTGCTTGCCGCGATTGCTATTGCAATTGGTGGTTCCGGCTTACTCTTGTCACTCGCAGCAGGAGAAGTTACGCTGCTTCCAGTTTTATTGTGGATTGGTGGGGCAGTGTTCATTGCTGTTTTTGGTGAGTTGTTGCGAATCTTGGATGGAATCGCGAGAAAATGGGAAATTTCCACGACTGAATGGAGAAAACGAACAGTAGAATTGGACAGGGCAGAAGAGGAAAAAATGTCTCCTAATACTGGTTCAGAGCAGTAAGCTTTTACCCGCGAAAGCTTTTAATAAAATGCAGAAACTGTTCAATGAAGGGGGAGAAGAAGATGAGGCTGCAGGGGCGAGAAGAGCAATTCATTGAGATTATAAAAAATAGTCCGATTATACCCAAAGTTATGAATACGTTACGTTTGGAAAAGGAAACGTATTACATTGGCGCAGGGGCTCTGGTGCAAACCGTATGGAATGATGTAACCGAGCGTCCCCTAACTTATGGCTTGCAAGATATCGATGTCGTTTACTTTAATGCAGCTGAACATAGCCATACGAACGAACAAGCTTTGGAAGAGAAGCTTACTGCGAATGAAAGTGAAACTCCAATTGCGATCGATGTGAAAAATCAGGCGCTTGTTCACCATTGGTATAAAGAGAAATTCGGATTTCCCATCGCACCTTACACCTCTCTGCAAGCAGCGGTCGCCACGTGGCCGACCACAGCTACAGCTGTCATTATGCGAAAGCAAGCAAACGGAAGCTATGAAGTAGATGCTCCCTTTGGCTTGGAAGACTTGTTTCAAATGGTAGTACGACCCAATAAACGACTGATAACAAAAGAAATCTATGAACATAAAGTTGCCAAATGGCGTAGTTATTGGCCAGAGCTTACGGTGGTGGAGTGGGAAAAGACGGAACATGATATAAAGCGGGAAAAGTAATTAAAGAAAAGGAGGTCTCTCCCGCCCCTGTGCAAGCAAGTGATCTGTCTGTAGTAGAAGCAAAGGATGTGTTAGCAGTGAAAATACGACTATTAACGCCGCGCGATGCAAAAAAATATATCCAATTACGGCTCGAATCCTTGCAAAAAGACCCGACTGCATTTGCGATGACGTATGAGGATGAAATAGGTAAAGAAAATTTGACAGGGCAAATGAAAAAGAAATTATCCAATCCCCATGCGTTAACTTTTGGAGCTTTTAAAAAGAGAGAGTTGGTAGGGGTGGTAACGTTACATAGAGAATCTGCCAGTAAACTTCGCCACAAGGCCCATGTATTAGCCATGTATGTAAGTCCTGAACACCGGAAAGAAGGGGTGGGCTTTGCCTTATTAAGCCGATTAATAGAAGTGGCTCATACCTTGCAGCTAGAACAGCTCCAGCTCTCAGTCGTAGCCACAAATGATTCTGCCAAAGCTCTGTATGAAACGCACGGTTTTGAAGTGATGGGGATTGAACGGAGAGCGTTAAAGAAAGAAGACGAATACTGGGATGAAGCACATATGGTGAAGTTTTTAACGTAACTCGTGCTTTTACGTTAATTTATTTACCTGAATCAATTTCATCTTGCAACAAAAGTAGTGAACATTCAAATCAAGAATGTGGCCTTCCCTTCAGACGGACGCTTTCCCGAGGGCTTGTCTTCAGCTAACTTGTTCGATGTAACCATGCGAACAAGTGGACCTTCAGACTGCGCGTTACCCTCTGGGAGTCGCTGTCTTACGTTTCAGCCACTTTTTTATTCCGTATAGTAAGTAAAAAATAAATAAATACCATTCGTTTTATTGCTCATAAAACGCCATTAGGAAATTGATTCACCTACGAGGCGGGGTGGTCTTCTCTTCTGGCTCTGAGGGAGGACTATAATAGCGTAGAACGCTACGAAAGTGAATATGAAGCCGCTGCTAACGCCGTGGGCACAGCTAGTAGGCTACGAAGCGAAATGTTCTCGCTCGTTCAAGAGAACTAGCGCAACACGCTTTTGTCTATCCTATAAAAAAGCCAGAGTCAGTTGGTTGAACTGATTCTGGCTTTTCTTCTCTTTTATTGGGGACTTTCTTCTGCGGCATTTTCAAATTGAGCTTCCGTTAATTCAGCCACAATTAACATGATGACACATGTAATGGTTAACGTCAGGCCATATTCAAAAATGAGCTGAGACGATAAATGAATTTCTCCTAAAAGCGGCAGGGCTGGATAAGCATGGTAGTTGGTGAACAGAGGGTCACCAAGGAACAAGTTTACAATCCCTGGGCTGAGTCCAACTACAAGACCTAATCCGGATAAATAATCAAAGCGCACCTTGCTGAAAATCCATTTAAACGTCGAAAATCCGAAGAAAAAGGCTATGCCAAGAAAGCCAAGCGCCGCCATTAAAGCAGCCGGGAACTCGCCTCCGGAATCATTGTGTCCTGCAAAAAGTAAGTAAACGGCGAAAATCAGCACAATTGGCGAAATAATGCGGCCAACTGTTTTAATCATTAGATCATTTGTTTTCATATCCTATGTCTCCTCGTTCTAAAATCCTTATAAACAAAGCCAAATAAAAAACATTGTACCCCGTATTATAGCAAATGCCTCGAAGATGTTCCAAGCGATATTCATCATTTAGCATACCATAAAAAGCAGCAGCTATGAGAAGATTTTTTCATTTGTCACATACATAGCTCTAGCATGTTAAACTAGGATTGAGCCTGAACGAAACCGTATGACTTACTAACCAAAAAGAGGGGTGATGCACAATGGCTAACGCCAGCAAAGGGCTTGCCTTCGGACTTATACTCACCATACTACTAGCTATTATCGCGATCATCCTTGAAAGCTCAGCCTTTTTCGTATTAACAAGCGCAGGCTTAGGAGCACTTGCTCTTATTCCGCTTGCCATCGCCATCTTTAAAACACCGGAAATGCCTAAACCTACCATATATGGAACGAGCCGCCCTGGTGAATTCACGACCGTCCCCCGGGAAGAAAAAGACTCGCCTCTAAAAACACAGCAGTTCCAGCGCGCTTTCCTCTTCGTGTGGAGCGCCATTGTATTGTTCATCGCATTTTTTGCAGCCGGCCTTTACTTCATGTAAATAAGAAAAGCGTAGAGCGTCGTGCTTGCTGAGCCTATCATTCGTTCGTTATCCATCCCCCCAATTTCTAAGCTGGTCAACCATCCAGGCAACTTCTACGCCAAAGAAGAGAGCTGTTCCAATCAAAAAGAAGAAGCTAGCCTGGATAAAAAAGAAACTTCCCCACAAAACAGCCGGCACCCGCGTGTATTCCGCTAAAATGGTCGCATCTCCAGCCCGTTGCTTACGTTTCACACTTAAACTAAAGATCACCCAGGCACTTACCCAGGCTTGAATGAGCAGGATCAAACTTAATACAGTAAGTGTAAGTTCAAAGTAAAAGGGATTTGCGTATACATAAAAGACAAGCAACAGGCCAATGACAGACAAAACCCAGAGCCAGCCAATTAAATTCCGTACCCAAAGAAACAAATTAGCAAGTAAAAGTAAGGCTAGAACAGCGGCTGCATGGGCGCTGAATCCCGCAGACAGAGCATATATGAACAAAACACTCAACAACGAAGCAAAGGGGTAACCAGCGAGCGCTGTCAGCACTTGACCGACCCAGCTCGTATGACTCGTTTGCGCCACTCCTTCAGTATTACTGAAAAGGGAAATGGAACGGACTCGGCCACCGGTAAGCCGGGCCATTGTCGCATGCCCAGTTTCATGAATGAGCGTGTGAAAAAGCGATACGTACGGCCCAAGCCCTGGTATGTAAGATAAACTGGCGACTACTGCAAATAAGAACACGAGCGCCAACATTGGAATATCGGTAAGGATAGGGATGGTATGTAGTTGCAGCGTCGACAGATTTAGCAGTTGAGAGATGGAGCCCTCCATCATCATCTTCATCCTCCTCATGATAGCTATCCTTTTTAATTGTAGCAAGAAAACGAAGAAGTAGTCGAAGTAAAAAAAGAACGATAGTTGGACCGTTCTTCATGTTCATGCAATTCTGCTTTATTAGCAGGGAAGCGTTAATACTAGCGCCGGGAAAATCTTCGCTGGTTCGTAATGCTACTCTTTGAGCACGCGTTTGATTTCGTAACATAAAGGTAACCGGAAATAATAAAATGCTGGCGGACTGTATAAATTCACTGTTCTCGGCTAACAAAGCTTCACAGCGTGGGCATGCCAGGGGGGGAGGACCAAAATTAGCTTGCTCAGCGGGCAAAGCAAGGCATACGTATTAACTGCGTGTGGTTTAAAACACCTTTACAATTGGGAATTACACTAACGTCTAAGTTTTAAAGTGAAGGGGGTTTGCCAAGTGGATTTTTCAACCCAATATATTAATGGGGAATGGGTTAAAGGAGCGAGTGAGAAAACAGTAGAAAATATTAATCCATATAGCGGAGAACAACTTACTACGATTTATTCGGTAAATGAAGACGACGTTGACAGGGCGTATCAAGCAGCAAAAGAAGCTCAGAGTAAGTGGGAAAAAGAAGCACCTGCTGTACGACAAGCCTATTTAGAAAAGCTAAAGGAAGTAGTAAAACAAGAGAAGCAAATGATTGTAGACTGGCTGATTAAAGAAGCGGGAAGCACTCGTTCAAAAGCAGAAGTAGAAATTGAGATAGCTTTAGGTATCATCCAAGAATCGATTTCTTTTCCGAATCGAATGAAAGGTCAAATCTTACCATCTCAAATAGGTGGAAAAGAAAACTATGTCTACCGCATGCCCAAAGGAGTAATAGCGATGATCGGTCCTTGGAATTTTCCGTTTCATCTTTGTATGCGCACGGTCGCTCCGGCGTTCGCTACCGGAAACACAGTAGTTATCAAACCGGCGTCAGAAACGCCTGTTACGTCTGGTTTACTACTAGCTTATTTGTTTGAAAAAGCAGAATTTCCAGCCGGGACGGTAAATGTTACGGTGGGAAGAGGCTCAGAAATAGGTGACTCTTTTGTTACTCATCCTGTTCCTGAGTTGATTTCGTTTACCGGCTCAACAGAAGTCGGAAGTTATTTAGCAGAGCTTGGCGGCAAACACTTAAAAGACACGACACTTGAACTAGGCGGCAACAATGCTATGCTTGTTTTAAACGATGCGGATATCGAACAAGCTGTCAATGCTGCAGTGTTCGGTAAATTTTTGCATCAAGGACAAATTTGTATGTCTATAAACCGCATTATTCTAGAAGAAGAGGTTTATGAGGAATTTGTGCAAAAGTTTGTCGAGAAGGTGAAAACCCTTAAAATAGGAGACCCAGCTGCTGAAGATACAGTTATCGGCCCGCTTATCAATGATGATCAAATTGAGCGAATTCAAAACGAAGTGGAAGAAAGTCTCAAGCAAGGAGCTCACGCAGAGGTAAAAGGGGAAGTGAACGGTCGGGTAATGGGACCAACGGTGTTAACAAATGTTACAAATGAGATGCCGATCGCGAGAAATGAAATCTTCGGCCCGGTAGCCCCCATTTTAAAAGTAGAATCAGTTGAAGAAGCCATTGAGCTTGCTAACGATACACCTTATGGCTTAACCGCTTCTGTTTTCACAGCCGATCGCTATTACGGCATGGAAGTTGGCCGCAAGATTGAAACAGGAATGGTGCATGTCAATGATCAACCGGTTAACGATGAAGCCCATGTAGCCTTTGGCGGTGAAAAAGATTCCGGCCTTGGCCGTTTCGGAGGGGAATGGGTATTAGATAAAATGACCACAGACCAATGGATAAGTGTTCAGGCAGAAGACCGCTCTTACCCCTTTTAAAAGACAACATCGTCTTGATAGACGAGTAGTCTTTTATAAATAGCAAATAAGACTGGCTGAAGGTACAGCCAGTCTTATTATTTAGTTTTCGTCTATATCTTCTAAAGGTTCTTCAAATATCTCTACACCAAAAAGGACTACTTGCTCGCCGTCTTCAGATATTCGGGTAACATGATTATCTTCATACCAATCTGTACGCAACGAAGTGGAAGTAGTGAAAAGAGCAAGGTCACTTTTTTCGCCTGGTTTTAGAGTGGAGTTGCCACCTGGGGTAAAACTATACGATTCTTGGCCCAACATTTCAATATATTGGCGGCCCGACCCGCCCGTACCTGCTTCACTTTGGGTTACTTGTCCCAGCACTTGCATCTTTTGCTGGTCCTCAGGATCATCAGCCGTGTAATTGGCAGCCATCTTAATCATGTCTACTTGCTCATCTAGTTCTATGCTGAATAAAGGGTTGCTTTTTTCTTCGACTAATTCACCATCTTCATATACATCTACATAAAGCTGAGCAGCTTCTGCTTCGTCCGCTGGTAAATTCACATCGAACGCCGCTGCATGTTCATTGCCAAATTCCAATAATGCATGTTCCTCTTCATTAAGGTCAGTCAGTTCTACTGTGCTTGCTGACGTATCATCGTTTGCACAACTACTAAGTATAGATGCCGCAAGTCCTAACAAAATAATACAATGCCATCGTTTATCCATTTGTGACGCTCCCTGTTTCATAAAAGATTTAAGCATTGGAAATCATAGGTAAATTGTAAAGGAGAGAGGGCTGGTTATCAATAAGAGAAGCATAAAACGGGAAATAGGTCATGAGCGTTGCCACACTGTCCACAAGTACTTCGATCGATCGTTAGAGAAACATTCAGAATAGTGCTATCAGTTCTTCACTCCAGGCTGACGCTTTCACCATAGGCACAAGCGCGACATCCGCTTGATCTTCACTTTGTTTGAGACTTGACGTGTCTTCTTTGCCGTAAGCAACGCGTGCATCCGCTGAAAAAAGTCCACGCGCTAGGGGCCAAGGTGGTTTGTCCGCGGAAAGGGAGCGGGTGTTGGCAAGACGCTAAACAAACAATAACGGGAGCGTATGATTCCCAGTACTTCTTCTCGGGGAGACAGTATAGTTGCAACGTTAGTGAAAATAGGTCCTCTCTCCTGTCTTCAAGTGTTCTCTCGAAATGAGAACGTATGTTTGGTATACTGAGGTTGTACAGCTTGAGATAGATTGCAGGGTGGTGGCTCACTTCCAAAGAGGGAGGGGGTGAAGCCATGTGGGGGAGACAACCATTGCACTAGCTGCAGCCATGTTTCTGGTTGCATTCATTCAGCTTGTGATCACACTCATTAAAGAAATAAAAAAATAATCCACCCTGCATTGTGAACGAAACTCACAAGAGGTGGATACGAGAGAATCAACTTCGAGCCATCGCTTGAGTGACCTGAAGCTGTATGCGCCTTCAGGGTGTGCCCGCACCCTGAGGGATCTTTTTTGAACTGATCTATCTTAAGTATACGTGTTGGTAGTGTGGTAATGCAAGCAAAGGGACGAGGCAGGAAAACATTTCATGTCCAAAAAAGCGGGCTAAGGTAAAACGGGACAGCTTTAGCGTAGCTTGTGTGTTTATGCGTATCCGAATTGCGTTCATTCTTTTCTCGTATGAACATAGGTGAATGAAGTGAGTAAGTCGAATAAGGAAGGAACAGACTTTAAAAGGAGCTGCACTTTCAATCTTACAGCTCCCTCTTCCTGTAATGAGGTTCCTGAAAAGGAATGAATCGAGGAGTAATTAATCGTCTTCTAGCTCAAATTCATGCTCTTCCAAGTCGTTCCATTCTTGCAGGCCATCCATGTTGTCGTCAAAAAGCGAATCCATTTCTTCAGCGTTTTCTTCAATTTCTGCAGGAATTTCTATTGGTTCTACTTCATTAAAGTTAGAAAACGCAAGATGAGAGTCTTGCACAATCCGAAAATTGGTCATCATCTCACCAAACATCTCATCTGTCTCACCTAAGTCGAAATCAAATTCCATATCCACATTCATGACAAGGTCCGTTAAATAATAGCTTTCTTTGTCAATGAACATTTCATAATCAAGGGAGTGTAGCTCAATCTCATCAAACATCTCAAACATTAAGTCATCGATTGTTTCTCCACCCATAGCCTGCATTAACTCTTCCTCAGCCGTTTCTAGAAATTCATCTTCATCGCCTTCGAATTCAAGATGATACTGGTCATTGTCTTCACTTAGGCTAAATTCATTTGCCATCTTTTCAGCTTGAATGGTCTGAGTGGCAGGGTCTTGCATCATTTCTTCAATGTTTCCCATTCCTGCTAACGCTTCACCTGTAAGTTTAATCCATTGTCCGCCCATTTCTTCTTGATAAAAGGTGTCACTGGTCATATACGCTTCTTGGCTCATCGCCTCTGCTTGGTCGGGCATGTCAAAGCTAATGTGTTGATACATTTTTAAAGGGTCCAGCGTAACATCCTGCTCGCTTGAAATGTCCATCGTCATGTCGCCGCTTTCGTTTTCGCCCATCATCAGGTCAGGCATTGTTTGTTCAGAATCCATAGCGATAGAAAAGCTGTCTAGTTCTTGCATGAGTTCATTTGATTCTTGTAATACTTCAGCAGTAGTTGCAGATTCCCCAGCACATGCACTTAAACTTAAAAGACCGGCTGCCACAATCAATGGAAAGGTTATGTGCTTTCTGTATTTTGAATTCATCTTTTGCACCTCTTCGTCTAAATTTCTCTTCTGATATACGATGTGAATAACAAAATGTGTCATATAAAGGAAGAGCACTTGTATGAGTATGTATTTTGTTTATAGGAAAGAACGTGATGTATGTTAAGGCTTCGTTTAAATTGGCAGGGAAAGAGTGTCAATTCATTTAGGGCATATGATGTTTAAAAGTGAATACTGTTTCATCAGCATAGTTTTTTGTCGTTACATATTGCCCGATTACGGTGATATTACATGTTTTATTTTAACAGGAAACATACGGCAGTGACATGGTTATTTGCCTATTTCTGCGGCTATAAAGGCCACTTTTCACATGAATATAAGAGGGGATCTCTTTGTCATCAAGGAGGTTTTCTCCAGTGGTTGAAGAAGCGTATATATACACCAAGGCATGTTGAAATTGAGCTGAGAACAACCTCATAACCGTATGGCGAAGCTGAGAAGGGAAGGAGATATTTGAACGAGTCGACACGTTTGTGCTTACAGTCATTCATCTCGACCGAGCCGTAAAGTGGTATGAGGAGGTTATAGGATTTAAACTCGTATTTTCAGGAAATGCGTATCGAATCTTGAATACCGGAGAGGGAGCAATTTCATTAATGACATCTTGGGACTGCTCATTTACTTTTCAATAGCCACATCCCTCTTGCATTAATTATAGTTATTGTGAACAGTCGCATGGTTATCTTGCATGCGGCTTTTTTTATGCTTAAAATAAAAGCGAAAAAACCTGATCGCTATATCAGAAAAAACAGTAGAGAAAGGGGCTACATACAGTTATGCTCAAAGGCTCAATAGATATAGTGTTTGTCATATTACGGGTGCTGTTAGGGTGTACTCTTTTGCTTTTAGGGGGAGAGAAGCTATTTGATGTCGGAGCCATACGGGAGTCATTCGCTGAAACTGGTATTCCCGGTCATCTCTCGTATTTCCTGGCCGTCATCGAAACAATGCTCGGTTTCATTTTAGTACTAGGCTATTTTACGAGAGTGACAGCCGTGCTTGCGGGCATTATGCTTTTACTATCACTTACCTGGTTCCCTATTACAGAAAATGCTTTTGTAATCACTGAAGGACTGCTTATTATCATGATGTTTACTGCCCTCTTGGTATTAATAAAAAAAGAACACCGGTTCAGTGCGCCGGTGCCAAAACTGTAAGCAGAAAGGTAAAGGTATAGGAATAAAAAAGAAGCCGGCTTGGCTTCTTTTTTTGATTTATAAGAAGGACGATGGAAAAGGGGAGCAAGCAAGGTCGTCAGGGGAAAATGCTAGTTTGCTGAGTTGTTGGAGCTCGAGGTCATAAGCCGTTCGCCTTCAAAGTCAAAGAGCGACTTTGGCGCCGCCCGTCTTATGCTTGACGCCCCTGAACGCTGCTTTCCGCTTTTCTGTCTAGCTGCGGCGCCTAGAGGCTCGAGGATTTTTCTGCCCCAGACTTCGAGGAGCAAGCTCCTCTGTGCAGGTGCTGAAAAACTTGTCGCCTCTGAGCAAGGCGCCTCCGCTTTTCTGTCTAGCTTCGCGGGCTAACGACTTGAGATCTCTTTCTCCCACCCTGCGGCGGCGACAGCCTCCTCGGTGGGAGAGAAGAGCTCTGCGTCGTTATCCAAGCCCG
>NZ_KB898630.1 GCF_000377705.1 Salsuginibacillus kocurii DSM 18087
ATTAAACCAATCGTACCGATTGAAATGAGATCCTCGGTTTCTTCTTTTGTATTTTCAAATTTCTTAACGATATGGGCCACTAGTCGCAAGTTATGCTCGATCAGACGGTTTCTTGCTTCCTGGTCGCCTTCCTGCATAGCCTCTAAACATCTCGCTTCTTCCTCTTTAGACAAAGGTTGTGGAAAGGCATGATTTTTCATGTACGCGACAAAGACCATCACTTCACGGAACACAAATCCCAGCAAGGTCATAACACTCGACATTCCCATCCCTCCTTTTTGCCTCTCCTTTACGCTATGCAGGCTATTGCCTACCCGTGCGTGTACACTTAAGAAAATAAGTATAAGCTTTTTTAGAGCATAACTCGTTCTGCGTTAAGTTCTAAGCGTATAAGAAAGGATGGGATGCAATGAACCCGTTTTCGAAAAACATTGAAGCAGTATTTATTGATCGCGACGGAACACTGGGAGGAGATGACTATGAGCTTTTACCGGGAGACTTTTGGTTTTATCCGGGCATAAAGAATTCTATTAAGCGATTAAAACAACATAACATCCCGCTGTTCACCTTCACCAATCAGCCACTGATTGCTTACGAAAAAACAACGATAGAGGCGTTTAAAAAGGAGCTGAAAGGTGTGGGGTTTGATTATATATATGTATGCCCCCATGACCCAAAGAGTAAATGTGAGTGTAGGAAACCAGCGTCAGGCATGTTAGAGGCCGCTGCATTGAGACATGGGTTACATTTGAAGCATTGTGTTGTAATCGGTGATAGATGGACGGACATGCTAGCAGCTGAAAAAACAGGCTGTCACAAAATTTTAGTTAAAACAGGAGCAGGGAAAGACGCTTTTGAACGATTGTACAACGATAAATATCGGGGCGAATGGGCAAACGTTTCACTTGAGTTTGCAGCCGAGGATTTTAACAAGGCCGTCACTTGGATACTAGAACGTATCAATTCCAACAGGTAAGCGGCGAGGTCTGACAGCAGGTCATTTTTACCCCTTTTACTACTAAGCTATATAAGGCATCAAATAGGTTCACCTATCCTAAAATAATTTAAAAAGTCGTTTAAAACTAACGAAAACCGGTTATATCGTAACTAGAGGCGGTGGGTGCGCCAATAAGAAAAACCCGCCCATGTTAGTGGACGGGTAAGAACAAGCGAATTACTGGGTGATACTAACTGTCTGGGTGGCTTCATCCCACTCTACTTCTGCACCAAGAGTCTCACTTACAAAACGCAAAGGTACCATCGTGCGATCATTCATAGTTTGAGCCGGCTCATCTAGTTCAACTGTTCCGTTATGCGTTTCAACTGTAGTCTGTCCAAGTTGCATAGCTACGTGCATATCATCTAACGACCCGTTAACTAGTCGGTCTGCTTTCTCATAGTTCACTTCAGCCCCTAAAGCTTCAAACGTTCCTCGCATAGGGACAAGCGTTCTCTCATCTGCCATCACGGCATCTTGACCATCAAACGTTAGCGTTTCGCCGTTCAGAGTGACTTCAACTGTTTGTTCTGCTGCGGACTCAGCTTCAGCCAGTACATCTTGAGACTCTTGCTCTTCTAATACTCGGCGTGCGCCAAGGTAGCGTTCAGACCAATAAGGGTTATTCATGCTGGTGATCGAAACGCCTTGCGAAGAAGAAGCATGAATAAATTCATTTCCCCCAATATAAATACCATTATGGGAAGCTCCAGAACTGTATGTAGTAAAAAATACAAGATCACCAGGCTGCAACTCATCTTGATTCACTGACTCACCTACGTTGTACTGTTCGGCTGCCGTCCGCGGCAGGTCGATTCCAGCTGCTGAGAAGGCATGCTGAGTAAATCCAGAGCAGTCAAAAGCAGAAGGAGTAGTTCCGCCCATTTGATAAGGTGTGCCGAGTTGTTCTTTCCCTGCATCAATTACATTTTGTGCTTCACTTGCTTCAGCTTGTTCAAGCGAAGCAACCGGATATATTAAAAAGAATGCTAGAATTGTCATAAAGAGTTTTTTCATAGTACTTTCTTCCCCCTGATCAATTTCTCACAAATGTCATTTTAACACGCAAATTTATATAAAAGATTACAGGGAGATAACAAGATGATAAGAATTGTATAACATTTCTTATCAAAGCTATGTTACTTTTGTAATATCATTAACACCCAGACAACTTATGTTTGTCTTTTTTTATTAGATTCATGTTTAGCTCACTAATAAGGAGATTTTGTATGAATATAACAGTTACTGAAAAGGCATTTGCATGGTTTGACGAAGAATTTAACCTTGATTCAGAGGAATCTATTCGCTTTTTTATACGGTACGGGGGACACAGTCAAATCTTAAAAGGGTTTTCTGTCGGGATTTCCCAGGAGTTTCCTAAACGGCCAGCTGTAACCTCAGAACTACACAACGTTCAATTTTTTATTGAAGAAGACGATCGTTGGTTTTTTAACAACTATGACTTGCATATTACATATGATACTAAAAAAGAAGAAATTGACTTTGAATTCCACTCCACTTCCCAAGGAAATGAAGCGTAGTACCCTGGTAAAAGCAAGTTCATGCGCGTGGATTCATAAAAACACGCCAGCTATTATTACCGTCACTCTTGTTTTTCATCAACTAAAGACTTATAGAAATAAACAGCAACAGCACAAAAAAAGACCTGCCCAATCTACTGGGCAGGTAAAGCTAGAGGGGAGAGAGGTGAATACTGCAGAGACTCACATGGATTGGGGCATCCATGCGACTTTCATCCAGGGGAAATGAGCATCAATGGATGAATCGGTACGTCTCATGAAGACTATCACCGGACAATCTTAGTATAACTAAAGATTTCCCTCTCGTAATAATTCTTGTTAAAAGAGCTCACACACTTTTTCGAAAGTATTTATTGGCCCGTCGATAAATTGCGATCAAAACCAGCAGGAGTGTTATCAACATGGGTGTCCATATCCAATGTCAATGTTTGTTGATTGTCTTCAGGGGCTGGAATCCTACCTTCTTCGGTAATATATAATCCGTCAATAATCAAATGTTCCGGGCTTCCTTCAGCGTCTGGGAACTCCATTACAGCCAGATTCTCACGTCCTGGTGACAATTCTGACTGAAAAGTCCCTTTCTCGGTGTATAATGTCCCCATAGCGGGATTCTCCCCGAATCCTAAGCGCACATCCTCTTCGTCCTGTGAAGCTTCTAATTGTAAATCAATCCGCAACCCCTCAACCATTTCATAAAAAGTAGTGTCTTTATATTCAATGGCTCCCTGGCTTCCTTCATCAAGATCATTGGCTTCACGAACTCCAGCCATATCAACTTCCCAATTTCCATTTTTATTAGAGAGCAAGATGGACTCTTCCTCTTCAATGCGTTCTTCCTTTTCAGAAGAAGTAGCTGAAATTACAGCCCTTCCATGAGCAAATGTATCATCGATAGCCTCTACGCCGGTAATCTCAATTTCTTCATAGGATAGTTCATTTGACTCAATGTGGGTTTCCATCATAGTTATCCATTCATCGACCGAAGCTTGGGGAGTTACACTCCAATTAAAAGCCTCAGCATGTAAGTAAGTTGAAGCTTTTTCTATATCATCTTCTACCATTGCTTGATAAAAAGCTTCCAATACATCGTCCGGCGGCACTTCTTCTTTCTCTTCGCCTATATCGTCATTCTCAGCATCTTCCTCTTCATCTTTCATGGTATCAGCCAGTGTATGACTTTCTGTATCTATATCATCCAAGGCTTCTTCATAAGTAAGCCCACAACCGCTGAGTACGATTAAAGTAAGCAGCATGGTTGTTTTCATCTTTATCACCCAAATGTTTTTATTATAGTATACTCGACTAGTTCAACCAGTGACAGCAGGGCTAAAGAACCACTTCTCTTCCTAAAGTTAATAGTTGTCAGTGCTGTAATATACTTTATTTTCTATTCTGAACTGAGTTGTCAATTTCACTTTTATCTATTATACTTCTACCATTAGTAAAAAGACGAAATCCTTCTTCTTTTTTAATTATTTTAAAGGAATTCGTCTGACTTTTCTTTAAAAAGGTTCTTTTTATCTGTTTTGATTTGTAAAATGGGTCGAATTTCGGGAGTGTGAATGAATGGAATACCTAGATGAACTGGACCGAGCCATCATCCGCTGTTTATCACAAGATGGCCGCCGCTCGTTTACGGATATTGCTCAAACTCTTGATGTGACGGAAAAAACAATCCGAACACGTTACAGAAACTTGACAGATTCAGGGTTATTACAAGTTGGGGCTATTGTAAATCCAGTGGCCCTAGGTTTAAAAGTGAGTGCAATTGTTTTAATTAAAGTAAATAATACTTATTTTGAACCTGTTCATGATGTTCTGGAAAACTATCAAGAGGTTCGCTATGTCTCCTTTACTTCGGGAGAATATCCTTTACTTATTCAAGTTCAAGTCGAAGACCATGAAGCATTGACTGACTTTTTAAAACAATTGCATCAGCACGAAGGTATTCAAAGCACAAACGTAATGATCCAATTAGAAGTTTCAAAAAACACCTTTGAAATCTATTGAAGTACCTAGTGAACTAGAGGAGGAATCAGGATGGGAAGAAATAAACGTCCAATGCAAGCTGAAGACTTATTAAATATCTCCGTAGTAGGAGAGCTGACTTTGTCGCCTGATGGCAAGACGTATATGTACACAGAACAAACGGTAAATGAAGATCATTCCTATCAAAAACACCTCTTCATGCAACCGCTCGACCCGAATCAAGAAGCTAGACAATGGACGTTCGGGGATGTAAAAGATTCTCATCCAGCCTATTCACCAGCTGGAGATACGATTGCTTTTTTATCTAACCGAAGTGGCAAAAACCAAATATGGATCCTGCCTGTTCATGGAGGCGAACCCCAACAATTAACCCACCTTAAACACGGGGCTGGCGCTCCAAAATGGTCTCCGGACGGAAAGTCAATTTATTTTTCTGCTCCACTTGCACCAGATGAAGACATTAATTCTACTACTCATGTCGATGAGCAAAAAGATGAAAAACAACTCAAACCTCTTGTCGTAGAAACGTTAAAGTATAAATCTGACAGTGCTGGCTTTCATGATGAGAAGCGCCAACAATTAGTATTATGTGAAGTCGAAAACGGCTCATGTCGAAAGTTAACAAATGCTGACGCCGACCACACGCCTGGGTCTTTTTCACCTGATGGCCGCATGGTTACCTTTACAGCCAATCGGGAACGAGATGCAGACGAGAGGCTGTGCCAGGACGTATATACACTTGATTTAATTACTTCTGATATCACCCGTCTTACCGATTCAACTGGCATGTACGTTCAACCTGTTTACTCACCAGATGGTTCAAAAATCGCCTGCCTGGGGCATGAATATGAATTCGATGGCGCAACGATTAATCAAATTTGGATCATTGACCCTGTAACAAAGAAACGTACTTGTATGACCGAAAAATGGGATGTGCAATTGGGTGATGCTATGATTGGCGACTTGCGCAGCGTGCCAAATCCAGGCCCTGTTTGGTCTAAATCGGGGGATAACCTGCTGTTCACAGCCAGTGATCATGGCTTCACCGGTCTTTATCAAATAGATATGGAAGGTGAAATTACTACTGTTTATCAAGAAGATAATCATGTATTTACATTCGGCCTTCATAAAGAAAGCGGCAAAACAATCCTCGGTGTAAGTGATCCGTCTAACCCGGGAGATTATTTCTTACTTTCTCCTGAAGAAAAGGGAAAAAGACGCTTAACTGATGTGAATGCCAACTTTTTAAAAGAAGTCCACGTTTCTATTCCGGAGCCAATTACGGCCAAAGCTGAAGATGGCTGGGAAATCAATGGTTGGATCCTTCGTCCCGTCGATTTTGATGAAACACGAAAGTATCCGCTCGTTTTAGAAATCCATGGTGGCCCGCATGCCATGTACGGGCAAACATTTTTCCATGAGCTTCAGCTTTTAGCGGCTAAAGGCTACGTCGTCCTTTATACAAATCCGCGCGGAAGCCACGGTTATGGCCAACGTTTTGTCGATGCTGTACGCGGTGACTATGGTGGAAAAGATTATACCGACCTCATGTCTGCTGTTGATCATGTGTTAAACACATACGATTTCATTGACCAACATCGCCTAGGTGTAACAGGCGGAAGCTATGGCGGCTTTATGACCAATTGGATTGTAAGCCATACGACTCGCTTTAAAGCCGCAGTAACTCAGCGTTCGATCTCAAACTGGATTAGCTTTTTTGGCGTGAGTGATATTGGTTTCTTCTTTACAAAATGGGAGATCGGCCACCATTTACTTGAAAATCCAGACAAGCTATGGGAGCATTCTCCTCTCAAATACGCAGGCAATATTGAAACACCATTGCTCATCCTGCACGGCGAGCGTGATTTCCGTTGTCCAATCGAGCAAGCCGAGCAACTTTACATCACGTTAAAACACCGCGGCAATGAAGTGAAATTTGTACGCTTCCCTGAAGCCAACCACGAACTCAGCCGAAGCGGTCAGCCTGCCTTGCGCCTAGAACGCTTAAACCACATCACCACCTGGTTCGAAACCCACTTGTAAAAAGAAAAGCGGAGGCGCTTTGCTCAGATGCGACAAGTTTTTCAGCATCCGCGCAGCGTGGCTTGCCGCGCGGAGCCGGAAGCTGAAAAAACCTCGAGCATCTAAGCGCCGCAGCTGGACAAGAAAAGCGGAGCGGGCTTGCTTAGCGGCGACAAGCAATAGATGAACGCCCCACCCCACTCTCCTGTCCTAACAAAAAGACCCGTACTCTTCTAATAAAACAGAAGAGACGGGTTTATTTATTTTTGCCACGATCTGACGGTTTCGTTTCTTCAGGGGGATGCTTTCTTTCATCGCGTAAATCTTTCTCCACTTCTTCTATCGGGATTTCATCATGAAAAATGCTTTCCTGGCCAATCCCCGTTTGTTTATTTTTATCCGTTTTTGCCTCGTTTTCACCTTGTACTCGAAGGCGGTCATATTTTTTCTCTTGCCCCATTATCCTTCCCTCCTTCATTTGTATTCTCGAGCCAATATTCCCTCTTCTCCGACTACATAAACCTAGGCACACTAAGCCATGGGCAAATCCCTGTAGCAACGATGGTGCTGAAATGAAGTAGCCACTTCATAGGAAGTTACGATACAATAATAATAACGAGGAGGTACTCTATGCGTAAAAGTGATTCAATCCAAACCATCAAAAACCAATTATACGAACGTGAAGCAGGTATCCTTGGTGAAAACACCTTCGTTCACTCTGCTATCGTCCTACCATTAATTGAAAAAGAGGGCGAAGTGCATCTACTATTTGAAGTGAGAGCCAAGCATTTAAGCAGCCAGCCCGGCGAGATTTGTTTTCCAGGTGGCAAAGTTGATGTGACAGATGCTTCGACTGAAGCAGCTGCTGTGCGAGAATGTGTAGAGGAAACAGGGATACAAGCAAATGAAATTGATATTATAGCTCCTCTCGATAAATTAATCACCCCTTTTCGAGCAATTGTTTACCCTTATGTAGCTACTATTGATCCTGAGAGCCAGTTTTCACCTAACCGCGCCGAAGTAGAAGAATTGTTTACTGTACCGCTTTCATTTTTTCGCTCAACTCAGCCTCTGTATCACGAAGTGCACCTACGGGTGGAGCCTGAAGCACAGTTTCCTTATCACTTAATTCCCGGCGGGGAAAACTATCCATGGCGACGTTCCATAGTACCAGAGTATTTCTTTCAGTACGGCCCATACATTATATGGGGGATGACTGCTCGCATACTCATTCACTTCATGCAGACCACGCAGGAAAACTTATATAAAGAGCATTAAGAGGCAGGGGTAAAATAATATGACAAACCTTAAAAGCAAAAAAGGCTACTCGTCTTATCAGTAACGCGAGCAGCCTTTTCATTTTATATTTCCTATTAGTCGATCTTCTTTATCATAGCTGTGACAAGCTTTGCCGATTCATGCCCAGCTTTTTTCAGAAATTGATCATAGGACATTTTAGCATCCTGGCCGGCTATGTCGCTCAATGAGCGAATAATTACAAATGGAGCTGCAAATTGATGACAAACATGAGCGATAGCAGCCGCCTCCATTTCAGCACATTGTGGCTCTGTGAAGGTTTCCCGCAGAAACTGAATGCGTTTTTCATCACTCATAAACGAATCTCCGGAAATAATCAACCCAGGCTGTGCTTTTAATCCGACTTCTGCAGCGGCATCTTTTGCCGTAGCCACAAGCGAGACGTTCGGTTCGTAAAATGCTGGCATACCAGGTACTTGCCCAAATTCATAACCAAAAACACATGCGTCAACATCATTGTAGCGCACTTCTTCTGAAATGACAAGATCGCCGACTTCAAGCTCACTATTAAAGCCGCCAGCTGAGCCTGTATTAATCACTACATCTGGCTCAAAAAGTTGCATTAAAAGGGAAGTAGCAATTGCTGCATTCACTTTTCCAATACCTGAACGTAATAATACAACGTCCTTCTCCTCCAATTTACCATGATAAAAGAGGACACCCGCCCGCTCTGACTCCTTTACTTCTTTCATGTCGTCTTTTAACCAATCGACTTCTTCATCCATTGCACCAATGATTGCAATTCTCATTCCATTCAACTCCTGTTATCTGCCATATCGCTTATTCTTCACTTTCTTCCTGATCTATTCTATAATACGAACGGGTTTTAAAAAAGGGATACTTCAGAAATGGGGAATGACAATGGAGTTAAAAATTGAGCAATTACGAGATAAAGTGGAGTTCTTTGAAGCAAAAAGCCTGCAAGAGCTTGAGTCTGCCATTCAGCAAAAAATTGAGACAAATGAGCAGATAATGCTGGAGGTACATCATGTACAGCATAATGTATACAGCGACCCTAAAACATCCCGGCCAGTCTATACGGCTCATGTTCATTTCAAACTAAGAGCGATTACGTAATATAAAGATGAGGATTAATCAGTTTATGAAGATTTAGCTTCACATGAAATTATCGTGACAAATTTTTCGGTTTGCTTGGGGAACAGTGGAAGCCGCAAAGAGGAGCTTTCTTTGCTAAAAGCTCCTCTTTGCGGCTCCATATTTAACGCTCTTGAGGGGTTGTCCCATAAGTCAGTTCTCAGAATTAGCAGTTGGAATAGAACGACAGGGCATACATCGACTTCGCCTTCACTGCATGTGATATCATCACGTCTTCTTCGTTGCGGCTAGACATCGGTTTAACAGCCATGCCAACAAAAAAACACTCACTGGGAGCTTTTCACCCTTTCGCATTTGCTCCCAGATGCTTGGCGCATTCTGGTTGGTGACCAGCTTTCATACCATAAACGAACGTTTTGGTAAGCCTACTCGTCGTTAACTAGGATTATAATCAACTTGTTCCACTTCTGTTGGAAGCCAGCCTTCCCCTTCAATAAATTCCATTTCCACCCGGTACGGCGAACTCCGATTTTCATTTGTACTGGCATATCCAGTGACTAAATTAGGGCCGCCTCCATTTTCTATGCGCCAAATTTGAATGTCATCTTCGTTTATACCAGTAGCATAGCGTAAAGCCTCTTCCATCTCTTCCCAATTTTGTGAATTAGTATTAAAATCATGATTAAATTCTCCGCTCTGCTCCGTTCCAATTGGTTCAAAATCCCCGTGAGGTCCTGCCAGCTCTTCTTCTGTCTCCTCTTCGTCCACTTCTATATCATCTGCTTCCTCGTTTTCTTCAGGGTCTTGATTTTCTTCGCTTT
This sequence comes from Salsuginibacillus kocurii DSM 18087, assembly GCF_000377705.1. Lineage (GTDB taxonomy): Bacteria > Bacillota > Bacilli > Bacillales > Marinococcaceae > Salsuginibacillus > Salsuginibacillus kocurii. The sequence goes on from NZ_KB898630.1 coordinate 9,744, forward strand.
CTTCTTCAGCCAGGTCCGGTTCTTCTTCCGGTCCGCCGTCATCTAGCTCATCTTCTTCAATCATATCATCATCCGGAATTTCTTCTTCCTCTTCTTGTGGTTCTTCAGGTTCTTCATCTTCCTCATTTGCTTCTTCTTCTGCGACATCATCAGAAGAGAAAAAGAGTTGAACACCGAAAAATAAGATTAAAGCTGCTACCAGGCCAATTGCCCCATTCATAAGGCGGTTCATCCGTTTTTTCCGCCGCATGTCAACTCGGCGTGTTTCATTTCCATCTATACGCTCTGACATCGTATCATCACCTTCTATAGCAATAATTCCTCATCCATATCATAAAAGATTTTAAGATGAGAAGCGAGAGACTTTTATCATTTTTGTTAGGTAAGCAAAAACGCCCTTCATCAAGAAGGGCGTTTACGTGGTATTAAATGATTTCTACAATTTTTACTTCCATTTCGCCGCCAGGTGTATTTACAGTAACAGTATCTCCTACTTTACGCCCCATCAAGCTTTGTGCCATTGGCGAATCATTAGAAATTTTCCCTTCAAGTGGGTCCGATTCTGCGCTTCCTACGATGGTATATAGCTCTTCTTCGCCATCTGGAATTTCTTGAAACTTAACTGACTTACCAAGGCTGACTTCGTCTTTATTGCCATCGTCTTCGATAATTTCTGCGTTTCGGATCATTTGTTCGATTTGATTGACCCGTCCTTCTACAAACGCCTGCTCATCTTTGGCTGCATCGTACTCGGAATTCTCGGATAAATCACCAAAATCACGCGCGATTTTAATGCGTTCCACCACTTCTTGGCGCTTGGTTGTTTTTAAATATTCAAGTTCTTCCTCAAGATTCTTTAATCCTTCTTCTGTCATATAATGAGTCTTTTCTTCTGCCATTTGATTCACTCCTCTAAAACATAACAATGATAGCGTTTAATGTATCATTTAATAATAAGAGGAAAAGCAAGAGGATATGCCTCTCACTTTTCCAGCTGACCAACCAATCCTTTCCATACACATGAATGATCATACCTGCTTTTACTTTTTCACGCAACCCTTACACATTTAATCCCATGCTGCTAATCGGCTTACATGGTCTTTTCTCATCATGTTTTTCGGATAAACCGGCCGGTCCACTCGGAAAGTTACAATTTGCAGCGGATGTCTGGCTGCATCGATCTCCTTTCCGTTTTCATCCCAGATGGTTTCAACTTCTTGCGAAAAGACCTCAATCTCTGGCCCGAAAAATTCGATAACATCTCCGGGCTTAAAATAATTTCGTTGTTGGAGGGTCACCATTTGTGTGTCTTGATTATAATCAAGGACAAGACCAGCAAATTCATAACGGGTATTCTTTTTTGATTCATTGTCCCAAATCTGTTCATCATACGTTGGCACATTTTCAAAGAAAGCCGGAGCAGTGTCGCGATTGGCGCACTTATTTAATTCCTCGATCCATTCTTTTTTAATCGTAAAATTCTCCGGGTCTTCATAGTAAGCATCTATGACTTTCCGGTATACGGAAGCAACCGTAGCGACATAATGAATAGATTTCATACGTCCTTCAACTTTCAAGCTATCTATACCTGCGTCCATTGCCTTTGGTATTGATTGGATTAAATTTAGGTCTTTAGGGCTCATAGTGAATTGTTCTTCATTTGGATGAAAAAGTGGAGCTGCTTTTGAGCCATCGCTCTCATATAAATCATAATCCCAGCGGCAGGACTGACAGCATCCGCCACGATTAGAATCGCGAGCTGTCATGTGATTGCTTAATACACAGCGACCGGAGTAGGAAATGCACATCGCTCCGTGTACAAATGCTTCAATCTCAATATCAACATGTTTTTTGATCTCTAGCATTTCTTCGAGGCTCACCTCTCGGGCTAACACCACCCGGTCCAGTCCTTCGTCTTTCCAGAACTTAACGGCTAACCAGTTGGAAAGTGACTGCTGAGTGGATAAATGAACTTCAAGCAAGGGCGCTACACGACGGCATGTTTCAATAATTAACGGGTCAGCCACAATTATTCCAGTCACTTTGGCTTCCTGCAAAGATGACAAGTACTCTTCAAGCCCGATCATGTTTTCATTGTGAGCATAAATATTCGTAGTTACATACACTTCCGCCCCGTAGCGGCTCGCAAATTCAGCCCCTTCTTTCATTTCTTCAAACGTAAAGTTATCAGCATTTGAGCGAAGGCCAAATTCCTGCCCGCCAAGGTAAACTGCATCCGCCCCGTAATGAATAGCGACTTTTAATTTTTCAAGGTTCCCAGCTGGCAGCAATAGTTCTGGCTTCTTAGTTATTTTTCGTTGTGGTGCCTGTTCATAGGCAACTGTTTCGGCCATCTCCACGCCCCCCTTAATAAACTGTTTCCTTAAAGAAAAACCCAGTATCAATGTCCCGCGCTTCAGGTTGTAATGTTTTTGCCTTATTCAGTAATTCTTCTCTTTTCTCGTTATAACGAGCCGGATCGTTAAGATAAAGATGTATAGCTTCATGGTACAGCTTGGTAGCCTCAATGACATATTGACTCGATTTTAACAGCCCTTCAATCTTCATACTGCTCACTTCGGCATCTAGTAGTTCATCTAATTCATCTATAATACAAATATCCTTGGCACTGATAATATGGGTCCCATTTGCATCTTCAAAGATCGGATACGCTGCATTACGTTCTGGGTCATGTAAAAACAGGTTTCGGGATTGATCCGTTTTTTCCACTTCCAACTGCTTTCCCTGAAATGCCATGTAGTTACCTACGAGCTTCCGTTTGGATTGAAACATACAGGTTGCCCCGTGTACCTGTACTTCAGTCTCCACTTCAGCATGGTCAGCAATCTCTGTAATCGCATCAAAATTAATTTCTCGGGAAAGTACAGCCCGCTCTGCTCCTTTACGTCCCCAATAATTGGCAGTATACCAATTGGTGGCTGTGGTTTCCGGATTCCAATGTAACTTTAGGCCAGGCGCTACTTCCCGTGCGGCCACAAGTACGGCCGGATCTCCAAAAACTATCGCATCAACGTTAAGTTCGTTTAAATAGCAAAGATAATCATAGAGTTGGTCTATATAGTCATTATGAAACAGGGCATTTACCTTAACATAAACCTTTTTCGCATAGTTTTTTCCAATGTTAACTACCTCTTCAAGCTGAGCTCTATCGAAATCTCCGGCCAAACGTAATCCATATGTTTGCTCACCTACTAAGACCGCATCAGCACCCGCCTCATAAAGAGGGGCAATGTCTTCAACAGCAGTTGGTGTAACTAAAAGTTCAGGTAAGTAAGTCATGCCTATCCCCCCTGGCTCTTCTATTACATTTTTGACTAATCGCTACACCGTCTCCCACCGAATAGAAGGTTGTATTTAAATCAGTCCGCTCGCTTAACCACTGATTATAAGTAAAAATTCTTTTGGCCATCGTTTGCATCCGTTTTGGCGCTTCATCAGGGTTTAAGGCATGACCTCGGCATAAGATGTTATCAGAAATAATATAGCCATCAGTACGCAAATACGGCTCAAATTTCTCAACAAAGCGTTTGTATTGACCTTTAGCAGCATCAATAAATATTACATCAAACGCCTCTTCATCTTCAAGGTCAAAACCTCCATCTAATGCATCAGTACAATGGATGGTAATTTGATTGCTCAGTCCTGCTCTTTCCACAAAACTTCTAGCATCTTGAGCATGATGCTCCTCTTTTTCTATAGTGACTACATGCCGTAAAGCGTCGCCGGCCCCAGCAAATTGTATTGCTGAATAACCAATAGCCGTCCCTACTTCAAGAATACGCTTTACTTGCCCCATGCCTAAAGCAGCTTGAATAATTGCTAATGCTTCTTTTTCAATAATTGGGATATTTTCTTCGGCTGCTTTACGCTCCATGTCTTTGAGAACATTTACGACCTGAGCATATTGTTCTCCACGTTGTGTAAGGTTCAGTTTCTCAATATAACTTTCTTCTTGTCTTTGAGCTTTGCTCACGTGCCATCCCTCACCAAACTTGATTTAGCTTCATATTTTAACATAGAAAAACCGGGAAAGCGACTCGCTTTCTCCGGTTTTATCATTTAATCAGCTGAGTCTTCTCCTTCAATCCATTCATGTTGGTATTCATCCCGTGCTGCTTCATGCTCTTCTAGGTTTTGATTATAAATCACTTCCCCGTTTCTGCGGGCGTAGAAGTATAAATACTCACTATCGTCAGGTTCAAGCACAGAAATAAGAGCATCCTCTCCTGGACTTGCAATTGGACCAGGCGGGAGACCGGAATACATGTAGGTATTATAAGGATCATCTTCTTCTAAATCACTAAAGCTTGTCATATACAGATGTGTACCTATAGCATAGGCCACTGTGGGATCTACTTGTAATGGCATGCCTTCTTCTAACCGATTATGCAGCACTCCTGAAATTCTGCGTCGGTCTTCAGCAGTTTGGGCTTCTCGCTCTACAATTGAAGCAAGGGTGAACCATTCATGGATGGATAAATCTCTTTCTTCTAAGGCTTCATGTTGTTCTACCGCTATATCATTTGACCGGTAGAGCATGTCTTCAATAATGCCAGTAAGTTCAGGCTCTTCTTCATAAAAGTCATACCTTGAGGGAAATAAATATCCTTCTAATGGATGACGAACCTCTTCAGTAAAAATCTCGTCTGTCAGTACTTCTACATGTTCAACAAGTTCTTGCAAATACTCTTCATCATGAAGCGTTACATCAATTTCTTCTTCCGTGTAAGGAGTATCTTCAGCTAAGTTCTCAATAATTTCTTCCAACCAGAGCCCTTCAGGAATCGTAAATGTAATAGCAGCTTCTTCTTCCAATCTGCCTTCTTTCAATTCCTCTATTATTTCATCAACATCCATGGCCGGGGATAATTCATATTCCCCTGCTTGAAAGCCGCCTTCATTTTGAAAACGGACATAATAACGAAAAAACGTGGCATTTTCTATAACTTCTTCTTCTTCCAAAATTTCACCAATATCGACAGCCGTAGAACCAATTGGAATCTCAACGACTTCCATATCTTCGCTGTCTTCATCCTTAGGACCCATAAGAGTCTGTATGTACATATAACCGCCGAATGCTCCCACACCCAGTAGTAAAATGATTCCTACAAGCGAATACAAAACGATACGACGAATGATGCGAGATTGTTTCTGCATACGATCAGGATCTTGTTCACTCAACGATAGTCCCCTCCTTCACCGCCTTAATTATACCGCATTTGTCAATAGAGCTCGAAACCAATCGCTATTTCTGGTTACAGAAAAACTTCGTCACTCGTTTCTATAAGTTCTATGAAACCCATTGGCACCCTATTGACCGATACTTTTCGGACACAGTAAAAACGCTCACCAACCAAGGGAAGCCCTTATTAGTGAACGTTTCATTCAGTGCTATTCTTCTTCTTCGTTCTCGGCAGTGAAAGTTTCGATCATTTCTTCTACCATTTCCCATTCCTTATCATCTTCGATTGGGTACAGAGAAACGTCCTCTTCTTCATTTTCTTCAAATCGAAATGCGAACACATCTACTTCGCCATCTTCTGTTTCTTCATTTTGTTCTACCGGTACGACGACCATATAAGCACTTTCTGTTTCATCCACTTCAAAAGTGAATAAAATATCAAATAAATGCTCAACCCCGTCTTCGTCAGGAATAATAATTCGCTCTTTTTCTTCTTCGCTCATGAGAATCCTCACTTTCTTTTTGTCTAGGCGGCTTGCCTTCCTTCTGCACCGTCTGGCGGCGCAGGTCGTGTATATCAGCGACAAAGAATTGTGCAAACTCGCTATTCACATACCCGTTATTACATGCTCGTGGGTCTGCTACTTCGTTTGGTGGTCTAGATATCCTTGCAAAATCATAACTGCAGCCATTTTGTCGATCACATTTTTACGTTTCTTTCGACTCATATCGGCTTCTAGCAATGTCCGCTCAGCGGCGCGGGAGGAGAGACGCTCGTCCCACATCGATACAGGAAGGTGTAATGTTTCTTCTAAGGCCGAGCCAAATTCTTCACATTTCTTGCCGCGATCTCCAATGGTACCATCCATATTCTTCGGAAGTCCAACCACAATTTCGGTAGCCTCATATTCGCGGGCAATTTCTTGGATTCGGTTTATTCCTTTGCTGGAATCTTGGTCTTTAATGTGTACCGTTTCAATACCTTGCGCAGTAAGGCCAAGCCAATCACTGACTGCTACGCCAATTCTACGATCCCCTACGTCAATTCCCAACACACGTTTCATAACATACGACTACCTTTCTTGCTGCAAATAAGAACGCACAAGTTCTTCAATCAACTCATCCCGTTCTAAACGACGGATCAGTGATCTTGCATCATTGTGGCGTGGGATGTACGCCGGATCGCCAGACAACAAATAGCCGACAATTTGATTAATTGGATTGTACCCTTTTTCTTCTAATGCTTCATACACATTAAATAATACTTCTTTTGCTTCTTCACGTTCCTTCTCATCATGTACACTAAATTTCATCGTGTTGTCCTTTGAACCCATTGAACATACACCTCTTTTCTGCCCATGACTCGCTGCCACGGAGGTTTCTTCCTTCATTGTACACGAAATCGGGAAGTCAAGAAATGGATTCAACGATTTCATAGACAGCATCTAGTGCTTCGCCTAATTTTTCAGGGTTTTTCCCTCCGGCTTGAGCCATATCTGGACGGCCGCCGCCACCTCCTCCGCAGATCGAAGCGGTTTGTTTAATAATATCTCCTGCTTTATATCCTTCGCCGACTAAATCTTTCGTAACACCTGCTATAAGGTTTACCTTCTCACCTGCGCGCATTCCCAATACCACGATTCCTGAGCCTAGTTTATTCTTTAATTCATCGGCAGTAGAACGCAGCGCATCCATATCACTTGCGGAAACCTCTTTGGCAATAACGGAAACCCCAGCCACTTCTCGTGCTTCATTTACAAGGTTACCCGCTTCCATGTTGCCCAATTTGGCAGCCAATGATTCATTTTCCCGCTGGGCAGTACGCAGCTCTTCAAGGAGACTATCAACCCGGCGTGGAATGTCCTCTCTTGTTTTTGCTTTCACTTTTTCCCCTACATCAACAAGCAGCGAAAGTTGGTCGTTCATAAACTGGTAAGCGTGCTTGCCTGTGACAGCTTCAACCCGGCGAATGCCCGCTCCGATGCCTGATTCCGAAGCGATTTTAAACAATCCGATTTCGGCTGTGTTTTGCACATGGCAGCCTCCGCACAGTTCAATGCTGTAATCATCAATCTGCACAACCCGGACCTGGTCCCCGTATTTTTCTCCAAACAAGGCCATTGCCCCCATCGCTTTCGCTTCTTCGAGACTCTTTTCTTGAATTACGACCGGGAGGTTCTGCCATACCTTTTCATTAACCTTTGCTTCAATTTCGTATAATTCTTCTTCTTGCACCTGCCCAAAATGAGAAAAGTCGAAGCGCAAGCGGTCATCTTGCACAAGAGAGCCTGCTTGGTTTACATGTTCGCCTAATACATCTTTAAGGGCTTGATGCATTAAATGAGTGGCAGTATGGTTTTTGACAATGTCAAGGCGTGCAGCTGCTTCTACCTTAGCCTCGACCGTTTCACCTTTCTTTAAATATCCTTCTTCGACTCGAATTGTATGAAGGTTTTGGCCATTAGGTGCTTTTTGCACATCAAGCACTCGCGCCTTGCCACTTGGGCCTTTAATCACTCCTGTATCTGCAACTTGTCCGCCGCTTTCAGCATAAAATGGTGTTTCCTTCAATACAGCATACGCTTCCTGCTCTTCATGTACGGCATCTACAAACATTTCATCCATGATAAGAACAGCTGCGCTCGTCTCTGCCGAAGTCGTGTCATAGCCGATAAATGAACTTGTTTCATTGATGCCTGCCAGCAGTTCGCTTTGCGTCTGCATGGAATCGCCTTCCTGCCTGGCTGCCCGAGCCCGGCTGCGTTGAGCTTCCATCTCTTCTTCAAAGCCTTCCATATCAATAGAGAAGCCACGTTCTAACACATATTCCTCTGTTAAATCGACCGGAAAACCGTACGTATCGTATAAACGGAACACCTCAGAGCCGTTAATCATCGTTTGCTGCTTGGACTCAGCGTCGTTCATTACTTTATTTAAAATCGTCAGTCCATCGCTTAATGTCTCGTGGAAGCGGACCTCTTCATTTTTCATAACTTTTTGAATGAAAGCTTGTTTTTCCTGAACTTCAGGATAATGGTCTTTCATGATCTCACCGACCACCGGCACCAGCTCATACATAAACGGACGATCAATATCAAGCACGTGAGCATAGCGGACCGCCCGGCGCAATAAACGGCGCAGGACATAACCCCGGCCTTCGTTTGAAGGCAGGGCTCCGTCGCCAATCGCAAAAGCGACTGTACGGATATGGTCTGCAATCACTTTAAAGGCAACATCTTTTTCTTGATCTTCATTATAGGCGGAGCCTGCAATCTTTTCTGTTTCTTTAATGATCGGAAGAAATAAGTCTGTCTCAAAGTTTGTTACGGTGTCTTGAATAACTGAAACAATCCGTTCAAGCCCCATGCCCGTATCTATATTTTTTTTCGGAAGTGGCGTGTAGCTTCCGTCTGGATTGTGATTAAATTGAGAGAAGACAAGGTTCCAGATTTCAAGGTAACGTTCATTCTCTCCACCCGGATACAATTCTGGGTCATTTAGGTCATCGCCATAGCTTGGTCCGCGGTCATAAAAAATCTCTGTATTTGGTCCGCTCGGTCCTTCCCCAATATCCCAGAAGTTTTCTTCAATCCGGATTATTCGTTCTTCCGGCAGCCCGATTTCATCTTTCCAATACTGGTATGCTTCATCATCTTCCGGATGAACCGTAACAGAAAGCCGCTCCGAGTCAAACCCGATCCAGCGCTCACTCGTTAAAAATTCCCAGCCCCATTCAATGGCTTCTTTTTTAAAATACTCACCGATTGAAAAATTGCCAAGCATCTCAAAAAATGTATGATGCCGGGCCGTTTTCCCCACGTTTTCAATGTCATTTGTGCGAATCGATTTTTGCGCATTTACAATTCGGGGATTGTCTGGAATTACTCGTCCATCAAAATATTTCTTTAAAGTCGCCACCCCGCTGTTGATCCATAGTAATGATGGATCTTCATGTGGAACAAGCGGCGCACTAGGTTCTACTCCATGTCCTTTTTCTTTGAAAAAATCAATAAATAGTTGACGTACTTCTGATGCGGTCAAACGATTCATAATTAACTTCTACCTCCTATATCTACTGAGCAGTTGTCCGTTTCATTTATGCTTCCTACGTTTTGGCAGAAATAACTGGCCGAACGATATTTGTTCTATGATTGTTCATTATTCCCCAGACAATTATTCTTCTAAAAAGCACAAAAAACCCCCGCCCCTACTAAACAGGGACGGGAGCTGCCCGCGGTACCACCCTGGTTACGAATATGACTTTTCATATTCGTCCCTTGGAGCCTGTTAACGCCAGGTGAAACGGCAGTGTTTAGCTGCACTCCGGAATAGCGTTCCACTGCTCTTCGCTGGACGTTTCTTTCAGCCTGGGAAAACGTCTCTCTGTCACGCGGGCTTCAGTGTACTCGTTCCTTCAACGTATTCATGTCTTTTATTCTCCTCTAGTTATATAAAATAATCCCTTTCTTTGTCAAGTCGAGGGCCGCTTCACCTGCTCATACTCTGCCAACACTTCTGCTTCCGGCTCTGGCGTTAATAAGCTCACGATAATAATAGCTGCTAAGCTAAAGAGGAATCCAGGAACAAGCTCATACAAATCAAAGATACCTCCTTCTGGGAGAGCCCAAAGTATCACTGTTAAGCCACCAACAAGCATGCCTGTTAAAGCCCCCCATTTTGTTGTCCGCCGCCAAAATAATGCAAGTAGTATAACTGGCCCAAAAACTGCGCCGAACCCGGCCCAGGCATATTCAACCAGTTCGAGCACTGTACTCTCAGGGCTGTAGGCAAGGATCGTGGCAATGAGGGCAATAAGTAAAACGCCGATCCGCCCGACCCAGACGAGTTCTTGTTCAGAAGCATGCGGACGCAAATACCCTTTATAAAAATCCTCCGCCAAAGCGCTTGAAGATACAAGCAACTGCGAATCAATCGTACTCATCATCGCTGCAAGGATAGCCGCCAGCAAGAAGCCGGCAACCCAAGGATTAAAAAGGACTTGGGTAAACACTATGAAGACTGTTTCCTGGGCCCCGTCTGCCAGTGGCGCACTCACTCCTTGCGCTGAAAAATAAGCGATACCGACAAATCCAGTAAAAATTGCACCAAATAATGACAGCACCATCCAACTCATCCCGATGAGACGAGCCTTAGGAATTTCACTTTCAGATTTTATCGCCATATAGCGTGTAATGATATGAGGCTGGCCTAAATAGCCTAACCCCCACGCCAACAAGGAAATAATGCCAATTGCTGAAGTGCCGGCAAAGACATCCAGATGGCTTGGATCTACTTCTCCCACTGCTTCAAGCGTTTGGCCCCAGCCCCCTATTTCAGAAATTGCCACAATCGGCACAATAATGAGTGCTAAAAACATTAATATTCCTTGAAAAAAATCGGTCCAGCTGACAGCTAAAAAACCGCCTAAAAAGGTGTATAAAATAATGACCGATACACCAATCCATAAAGCTGTCGTATATTCCCAGCCAAACGATTCCTGAAATAAGGTAGCTCCGCCTACCAACCCTGAAGACGTATAAAAAGCAAAAAAGACTAAAATGAAGAGCGCGGAAACCATACGCAAAAGTCTGGAATGGTCACGAAAACGATTTTCAAGAAAGTCTGGTATTGTAATAGAATCATTGGCTACAGCCGTATAGCGACGCAACCTGAGAGCTAAAAACTGCCAATTAAAATAAGCCCCTAAAGCCAAACCAATCGGTAGCCAAATTTCACTCATTCCGCCGAGATACATTGCACCAGGGAGCCCAAGAATGAGCCAACTGCTCATATCAGAAGCACCCGCACTAAGAGCAGCCACTCCTCCTCCCAGTTTACGGCCACCAAGAACATAATCAGACAAATTGTGCGTTAATTTATAAAAAATAATACCAATCGTAAACATGCCAATTAAATAGAGTAAAAACGTAATAACTGTGGCTTGGTCCATTGCTTAGTTCTCCCCTTCCCTGCGTTGATGCCGTACATATGAGATAATTGAAAAAATCACGACTAAAGGCATTGGCACAAGAAGCCAAAACCAAGTTGCGCCTGTAAACGCATATTCCATCATCCTGCCTCCTTATTTTTAATTTCCTATGTTTTATTGCAATATTAATGCCAATACATGAAATCAATCCCCTGTGTTTCACGTCTGCTTCACGTACAATACTATTCCCTTACCCTTCAACACAATCTAGGACATTTACTCTGCATAAAAAAAGAGAAACCAAAACAATGAAACGCTCAAGGACGTGTCCGTAAAGGCTCGCGTCACTTTCAAATTATATCAATTACCGCAACGATAGATACAGACACTTCGAAAAAATAAACTATTCCTTTTCTTTTAAGTTATGATATGTTTTAACAAATAAGGTTACGACTTATCAATTTAAAGGAGGTTGCCTCTCCATGATTCATTCTCGCTCTGCCTTCACAAAAACCCAACTAACTGATTTGTTTAATCAATTAGTCGAGCATGTAGACCAGGGGATCCGAGTGATTGACGCTCAGGAACAACTTATTATATACAATGAAAAAATGCGAGCAATCGAATCAATGTCTTATGACGATTTTACTAATAAAGGGCTCATGGAGGCCTTTCAATTTAATGATGAACGGGACAGCCGGCTTTTGCAGGCTATTAAATACGGAAAACAGTCGTTAAATGAAAAACAAACGTATTTCACATATCTTGGTGAAGAAGTTACAACAATAAATGAAGCCTTCCCTATCTATTCACATGGCAACATAATCGCCGCCGCTGAAGTAGCTAAGGACATTACCCGCATGGAAAAATTAGTCCGTGAAAATCGCAAGAAAAAAGAGAACTCGCTGTTTACGTTCTCCGACATCATCGGCAACTCCAATGAATTACGGGAAGTTATTGAAAATGCTAGCCGAGCTACGCGAACGTCCTCACCTGTGTTAATCATTGGTGAAACCGGTACCGGCAAAGAATTATTTGCACAAAGTATTCATAGCGAAAGCGACCGGGCCACAGGACCGTTCATCTCTCAAAACTGTGCGGCCCTCCCAGAAACCTTAATCGAAGGAATTTTATTTGGTACTGTAAAAGGAGCCTTTACTGGGGCAACAGAGCGAGCAGGCTTATTTGAAGAAGCGGAAGGCGGGACTCTCTTACTCGATGAAATCAACTCGCTCGCCCCTGCCTTACAAGCTAAACTATTACGGGTGTTACAAGAAAAGAAAGTTACCCGGCTGGGAGACACAAAAGAACGTTCTTTTAATGTTCGAGTGCTGACCACCATGAATGAAGACCCGGTAGAAGCAATCGCAGCTGGAAGGCTTCGCAAAGATTTATATTATCGCTTAAGCGTCGTTACTCTCCTGATTCCTCCGTTACGTGAACGGATACATGATATTGAGCCACTAACTGCTACTTTTATAGCCAAATACAATACGATTTTTCAAATGAATATAGAGAACATCTCCGTCCAACTAGAACGTCGCTTTCTATCTTATAACTGGCCGGGCAATGTACGAGAACTTGAGCACATTATTGAAGGAGCAATGAATTTAACCATCGATGAACAAATGTTACAAGTTCATCACCTCCCTCCGCACTTTCGCCATAAAACTTCCAAAAAAGGGACCTTATCTGCGCTAGCACAAAACGAAAATGCAGTCGATTTACCTACTCATCTTGCCACCGTGGAAAAAGAATGGGTCCAACAAGCACTTAAACAAGCAAACGGGAATGTCATGAAAGCCGCAAAAGATCTTGGCATCAGCCGGCAAAGTTTGCAATATCGCATGCAAAAATTTCATTTAAATCGCGATCCATTTTTAAATGGTTAATTATTTTGCGGAAAAGTGCAAGTTTTCTTGCACTTTTTTGTGTAGTTTGGTTGTTTTTTTTGAAAACCCCCTTTCTGCCCAGTTCGTAAAATTGGCACAACTTTTGCAATTAATAGGGCCAGAATGATTTTTTGATAAGGAGAGGATTTTCTTATGGTACAGCCATACACACACGAACCGTTTACAGATTTTTCAGTAGAGGAGAATAAGCGCGCTTACAAAGAAGCGTTAGATTATGTAAAAAGTCAATTAGGCAAAGAATACCCTCTTATTATTAACGGAGAGAAGGTTACAACAGACGAGAAAATTGTTTCAGTAAACCCGGCTGATACGGATATCACTATTGGTACGGTTTCAAAAGCCAATCAAGATCATGCAGAAACAGCAATGGAAGCCGCTGAAGCAGCATTTAAGTCATGGAGCAAATGGGACCCAGAAGCAAGAGCTAACGTATTGTTCCGTGCTGCTGCAATCATCCGCCGCAGAAAACATGAATTTTCAGCCTGGATGACGTATGAAATCGGTAAACCTTGGAAGGAAGCAGATGCTGACACAGCAGAAGGTATTGATTTCCTTGAATATTACGCACGCCAGATGGTTGAGCTAAAGCCTGGGATTCCTATTAACAGCCGTTCGATTGAACACAACCAATTCAGATATATTCCCCTCGGGCCTGGTCTCACGATATCTCCATGGAATTTGCCGTTTGCAATTATGTGCGGCACGACAGTTGGGCCTATGGTAGCCGGCAATACGGTGATGCTAAAACCAGCAAGCAACACGCCCGTTATAGCTTATAAATTAATGGAAGTCTTAATAGAATCCGGCATGCCAAAAGGGGTTATTAACTATATTCCTGGGAGCGGCTCAGCGATCGGTGATTATTTAGTGGATCATCCGAAAACACGTTGGATCAATTTCACCGGATCAAAAGAAGTAGGAACACGCATTTATGAACGAGCAGCAAAGATTCAGCCTGGTCAGCACCATTTAAAACGCACAGCCATTGAAATGGGCGGCAAGGATACAATTATTGTAGATAATGAAGCTGACTTGGATTTAGCCGCAGAATCGATACTGTACTCGGCTTATGGGTTCTCCGGGCAAAAATGTTCAGCTTGTTCTCGTGCGGTTGTCCATGAAGAAGTATATGACGAGGTATTAGAGAAAGTTCGTACCTTAACTGAAAACGTAAGCGTTGGCAACCCAGAAAAAGACTCAACGTACATGGGTCCTGTAAAAGACCAAGAAGCTTACGATAAAATTATGGAATATATGGAGGTCGGCAAGCAAGAAGCCCGGCTTGTCATCGGCGGAGAAGGAGATGATAACACCGGTTTCTTTATTCAGCCCACTATTTTTGCAGATGCAGCTCCTGACTCCCGGATCATGCAAGAAGAAATCTTCGGGCCTGTTGTGGCTTTTGCTAAAGCAAAAGATTTCGATGAAATGATTGAAATTGCCAACAACACCGAATACGGACTAACCGGTGCTGTCATTTCTAACAACCGCGCCCATCTTGAGCAAGCACGCGAGGAATTTCACGTCGGTAATTTATATTTTAACCGTGGCTGTACCGCAGCCATAGTCGGTTACCAGCCATTTGGCGGCTTTAACATGTCAGGAACAGATGCCAAAGCCGGCGGTCCTGACTACCTCCTTCACTTCATGCAGCCCAAAACCATAACCGACCAATTTTAGCCAGAAAAGCGGAGCGGGCTAGCTCAGCGGCGACAAGTTTTTCTAGAACTGCGCAGTACAGCCTGCTGTACGGAGTCAGGACTAGAAAAAACCTCGAGCCGCTAGCCCGCGGAGCTAGACAGAAAAGCGGAGGGCGCCTAACCATTGGCGCAGGGCCCTTCTTCACCGCCGAGGAGGCTGTTGCCGCCGCAGGGCGGGGAAAAGGGATCACAAGCCAATGGCGCCCGCAGCTAGACAAAGAAAAGCGGAGCGTGTTGATTAACGACGCAGAGCTCTTCTCTCCCACACTGCGGGGGACGCGTCCGCCGCAGTGTGGGGAAGGAAACTCGGGCCAATAGAATAACTCACAAGAGCCTGCCCGATGCGGGCAGGCTCTTGTTTATCATACTTCTTCTCCTTGTACTTTTATCAATAGATAAGAAAGACAGGCTGAGAAGATAAAAGGGGGAAGGAACATGTCTAATGTCACCAGAAATTTTTTCTTATTTCTTTCTCAAAACAAAGCCTTAAACAACAGCGCGAAAAAATGGGGACTCCGTCTCGGTGCCTCTAAAGTAGTAGCTGGTGTAACCATTGAAGAAGCTATGACTTCGATTCAAACCTTAAATCAATCTGGTCTTAAGGCCACAGTAGACCATCTAGGCGAATTTGTCACCGAAGCCAATGAAGCGGAAGAAGCAAGAAAAGCTTGTATTGAAATTATTGAAGCCATTCACAGCCAACAAATCGACTCACAGATTTCAGTTAAGCTTACAAAGCTTGGGCTCGATATTAGCCCTGACCTATGTATGGACAACATGCGCAGCATTCTAGATGCAGCAAAAGATACAGGAAATTTTATTAATATCGATATGGAAGACTATGCCCGCTATCAAGCCACACTTGATATTTTGTTTGAATTACGAAATACGTATGATAATGTTGGTACCGTTCTGCAATCGTATTTGTACCGCGGCATGGAAGACTTAGACGACTTAAAAGGGATCCCGCTGCGAATTGTAAAAGGGGCTTACAAAGAAAACGAAGATGTCGCTATGCAAACAAAAGAAGCTATTGATGCTAATTTTCTCCGCATGATTCAAAAGCATTTGCTAAATGGCGGCTATACCGCAATAGCTACCCATGACCATCACATTATTGAAAATGTTAAAACGTTTACCACTGATAACGAAATACCAAAAGACCAGTTTGAATTTCAAATGTTATACGGCTTTCGTCATGAACTTCAGCTC
Source organism: Salsuginibacillus kocurii DSM 18087 (assembly GCF_000377705.1). Taxonomy (GTDB): domain Bacteria; phylum Bacillota; class Bacilli; order Bacillales; family Marinococcaceae; genus Salsuginibacillus; species Salsuginibacillus kocurii. Next base: position 25,701 of record NZ_KB898630.1, read on the forward strand.
GCCCTTGCTAAAGAAGGATATACATTTCGAACGTATGTGCCGTTTGGGAAAGACTGGTACGGCTATTTTATGCGGCGCTTGGCTGAACGGCCTCAAAATGTGGCTTTTGCTGTACGAGGCATGCTGTCAAAGTAAACTACCAGACACTTGCTCATATTCAGATAAACTATGCTTCAAGCTGGCTGGTTACCAATCAGCTTGAAGTCACTCTCTCTAAGGCGTGAAATTCTCTTATAATTTCCCCAATAACCACCGCCAATGGCACAGCTATGATTAAACCAACTACCCCGCCTAACTCAAAACCAGCCATAAGAGCTAGCAGAATAATGAGAGGATGCAAATGCACACTTTTTCCCACAATATATGGAGAAAGCAGGTTGCTCTCAACTTGTTGGATGATAAACAAAATGACTCCTGTCCAGGCCACTAATGAAAGAGATTGAGTAGCAGCCCCGACTAGTGCAGGAGCTGCTCCAAGTAGAGGACCTACGTAGGGGATCAAGTCAAACAGCCCAATTACAAGCCCAAATAAAAGAGCATGAGGTACTCCAATTAGCCAAAGCCCCAAAATCGCAAGCCCCCCTACACATGCTGAAACAATTAATTGTCCGCGAATGTAGCCTCCGAGGGCTCGGTCTACAGCTCGAATCAAACGCTCACCCTCTTCTTCCTTTTTCGAAGGAATAAATCGTTTGGCAAGCCGTTCAAATGCTCGTACGTCTTTAAGTAAATAAAATACAATAAAAGGGATTAAAAATAGGAACACAATACCTTCTACCATAACCGGCCAATGATCTACTAAGTGAACTGCGTGTTCTTCTAAAGCATTCCCGCCTTCATGCAGCCAATCAAAAATCGCATGATGAAGGTTCTCCGGCAAGACCTCAATCTGCTCTTTTATTTCTTCTGCTTGATTTTCTACTGCAGAGATAAATGCGGGCAGTTTTACTGTCATTTCTTCTATTTGATGTAGTAGGCGAGGTCCAAATCCAATCACTCCCCCTGCTAATAAAGAAATAAAAAGGGTGTAAACCAATCCGATTGCTAAGGACCTGGGAATATGAAACCCCTCGAGCTTCGCAATAAAAGGATGAAGAAGATAAGCAATAACACCCGCTAGAAGAAACGGGACAATCAGTTTTATAACTCCCATTAATAAAGGTTGCCACCATTCCTGCAATAATTTCAGCAAACTAAAAGCGACAAGAATTAATAAAATCATCCATAACCTTTTGCTCCAACGGGTAGATGAAAATTCCATATTACTCACCTCGCCCTTAGTTTGCATCTTAAATGATGATTTCATGTGTCTTTCCTGCTGCAGAAAAAGAAGGGGGATGCAGCAGCTCACATCAATTACACATCAAGTGGCTACCCTTCTTTTAAAATAAACGCGGCCCTCTAATTGCAGGGCCGCGTTTATTTAGGTCAGCTGTTTTGACAACTGCTTTTGCATTTTTTGCCATCGTTTTCTCATGGCTCGCGTATTTAATTGCTTTGACCAAGTGGAGGTCATTGATCGCTTTTTATTATTTTGATTCCAGCGAGATAGAGCAGCTGTTGTAACTCCAGCAGCAACTATCGCCATTAATGCTCGTCCCATGTATCCAACCTCCCTGTCTGATTGGTTAGTCGGCTTCCGAAAACAAGTCATCTAAACAATCCAAGCTACCATCCTGGTCAACTTGAAACAAACTGACTCCATCGTTTGTCTTACGCCATTCAATGCAACAGTTCCAACAGTAATAATGATACACGCCGATTTTCCCTGTTTGTTTTGAGCTGCAATTTGGGCAATACACTCTTTCCACCTCTTTTATTTTAGCCTAGGACCAGTATAGGCAGGATAAAAAAGGCTTAAACACCCTGTGCAAAAAAGCTGAATGAACCCGCTTTTAAGCTTCTTATGATAAAATAAGCTCTTCTCGAACAAACAATCGGACGTACAATTAGTCTGCACCCCCGATTGTTTTTTCATGTATAGGAGAACTTTCCATACGGTCTGCTAGTAAAGACACCAACCTCGTATATCGGTTCCCGCTTGTTTTTGTGCGAATGGCATAGTCAAGTGCTTTCATCTCTCCGCACAGAATTAAATATTCCTTTGCCCTAGTAATGCCTGTATAAATGAGATTTCGTTTCAGCATGCGGCGGTAAGCCATCACCACTGGAGCGATCACAATTGGAAATTCACTCCCTTGTGCCTTATGAATCGAAGAACAGTAAGCAAGCGTAATTTGATTTAAATCCTTCTTTTCATACGTGATCTCTTTTCCTTCAAAAGAAATGACAATTTGCATTTTTTTATCGGCAGTTTCATTTGCTTTGAATATGGCTACAATTTCACCTCTGTCTCCATTATAGATCCCTTCTTCCGGTACATTGACAAGCTGGAGCACCATATCACCAGTACGATAAGTAGCTTCGCCATGAGCGACTTCACGTCGTCCTTCTTTTTCTGGATTGAATAATGCTTGCAGACGTTCATTCAAGGTATTGATACCAGCTGGACCTTTGTACATCGGTGCTAATACTTGAATCTCTTTCGCCGTATATCCTCGGTTTACCGCCCCGCTGCAGACGCGTTCCACTACAGCGATAACCTGTTCGGTTTGACAGTCGAAAAAACGGCGGTCTGACTTTGGTTCTGCTAAATCATCCGGCATTTCTCCAGCTTTTAGATGGTGGGCCATGTCAATGATGGAAGATCCTTCGGCCTGCCGGTATACAACAGAGAGCGCAACTGCTGGCAGCACATTAGCTTCCAATAGATCGCCAAGTACTTCGCCAGGACCAACAGATGGCAATTGATCTTCATCCCCTACAAGTATCACTTTCATGCCATCTGGAATGGCGCGAAACAATTGGTTCATGAGCCACATATCCACCATCGAGACCTCATCGATAATCAGCACATGACCGGCCAATGGATTTTCTTCGTGATGTTCAAGCGGTTCATCTTCTGCTTCTGTACCTTTATAGCCAAGCAAGCGGTGGATCGTATACGCGGGAAGGCCTGTCGTTTCTTTCATCCGCTTGGCTGCTCTTCCTGTCGGAGCAGCCAGAAGAACGGGAAACGGCTCTTTCTTATAATCCGCGGGCTCAAGCGAGAACCCTTCCAACCTTGCGTAAATGTCTACGATAGCCTGAATAACCGTCGTCTTTCCAGTACCAGGACCTCCGGTTAGGATCATTAACGGATTTTCAATGGCCGTGCGTATCGCTTCATGTTGTTTATCTGCATAGGTCATGTCAAACCGTTCTTCAGTTTCACCAAGTGCCTCTAAAAACGCTGCTTCCTCTAATCCTTCTTCATCTTCAGCTTGTTCCATTAATCTTGATATATGTGTGACAAAGCCTTTTTCCGCAAAATAGAGTGAGGGAAGATATACCCGTGTCTCATCGACAGCAAGCTTGCTCTCTTCGGCCAATTCCACAATGGCCTGAAGTAAATGTTCCTTTGTTAGCTCTGGAGTGTGGGCAGCCAAAAGCTGATAAGTCTCCTCCACTAGCTCGCCTTCTGGATAATATACGTGACCTTCCTGCATGGACTTTTCGTATAAACTGTACATTAACCCCGCTTTCAACCGTTCTGCATCAAGGGGGTCTATGCCAAGCTCTCTTCCGAGCATATCTGCTTTGTAAAAACCGATGCCCTCAACGTCCCAAACGAGCTGATAAGGATCTGCTTGAACCTTCTCCAACGTCTCTTCTTCATATGTATTGTAAATGCGTGTAGCTAAATCGAGACCAAACCCGTGCTGGGTCAAATATATCATTGCCCGCTCCATGCCCTGGTTTTCCATTAATGTGTCATGGATTTGTTTTTGTTTTTGCTCCTTTAAGCCTTCTACTTTTTGTAAGCATGCAGGGTCCGCCAAGATTTTCTGAACTGCTGTATCTCCTAAAGCTCCCACCACTGCTTCAGCAGTTTTGCGCCCTATTCCTGGAAAGCGGTCACTTGCTAAATATTGAATGACAGCGTCCACTCCGGTCGGCATCACTCGTTCAAATTGTTCCGCTTTAAACTGCACCCCGTACACCGGATGTTCAATCAGTCCACCATAAAAACAATAGGTTTCTTCTTCCTCTAAAGATGGAAAAGAGCCAACAACAGTTATCTGTTTTTCCTTTGGAGCGAATGAAGCTTCTTCGGGTTTGAGGTGAAGGACGCTGTAACCATTGTCCTGATTCCTAAAAAGCGTGCGGAGGATTTCCCCTTGAACAAACTCCATCTCCTCTTGTTGGGCTGTGCTTGACTCTTCTGCCATCTTGAAAGCCTCCCCGTATTACTTGCCTAACATGCCTTCAACTTGCTTCTTGCCATTAGCTGCAAGCACGTGATCTGGCTGAATGTTTAATGCTTCTTCAAATGCACGCAGAGCTCCTTTTGCATCATCTTTAAATGCATAAGCAACGCCAAGATTAAAATATGCATCCGCATGGTCTGGTACTTGCTCAATTAAGCGTTCGAACTCAGGAATCGCTTCATCCACATATTCAAGCTGAGCAAGGCAGAGGGCATAATAAAACCTTGCATCTTCATCTTCCGCCTCTTTATCAAGTGCTGTTTTCAACATCGGCATGGCCCGGTGTAAATCACCTAGCTCGTAGTGGCACATGCCAAGCATATAAAAAAGGCTGCCATCTTCCAATCCTGCTGTTTGTGCTTTTTGATAAGAGGTTAATGCTTCCGCGTATTTTTCATCATTATATAATACATTCCCGGCTCCGTACCAGGCACTCGCTTGCGTGGAATCAAGCTCAGTTGCTTTTTGAAAAAAGGACATTGCTTTTTCCGGTTCTCCTACTGAAGCTAACAAATTGCCAAAATTCGTATATGAAACTGGGTCTTCTGGGTTTTGTTCGATAGCTTCATGTAAAAGTTCGGCTGCTTCTTCCATTTTTCCTTCTTGCAGTTTTTCGACTGCTTTTTTATTTAACTCACTCATGCCTTCTCCTCCTCATACTCCTGTGATTCTATTTGCAAGGAGCAGTTTATCAAACATACATTGGCTGGTAAAAGAGAAAATCGAAAAAAGGAAAGCGCTACGCTTTCACGCTTTCCTTTTCTTTTACAACTTGTTCAATTGTCCCACCGCCAAGACAAATTTCTCCGTCATACAAAACGACAGCTTGGCCCGGTGTTACAGCCCGTTGTGGCTCAATAAATTCGATATAGCGCTCTCCATTTTCATCTGGGTGTACGATTACTTCCTGGTCGGGCTGACGGTATCTAAATTTAGCAGTGCAGCGTTTCGGTTCCTCGCTGGCCAAATCTTCATTTACCCAATTCATATTTGCTGCGTATAAGCCGACCGAATATAAACCTGGATGGTGGTAGCCTTGCCCTACAATTAGAATGTTTCTTTCCAGGTCTTTATCCAATACAAACCAGGGCTCTCCGGATCCACCAATTCCCAGTCCTTGTCTTTGCCCGAGGGTATAATACATCAGCCCTTCATGTGTGCCTTTCACTTCACCGGCTGGAGTCTGCATTTCACCAGGCTGGGCAGGAATGTAGGTTTTGAGAAATTCTTTAAAATTCCTTTCCCCGATAAAACAAATTCCGGTGCTGTCTTTCTTTTCCGCCGTCGCCAGGCCATGTTCTTTTGCTTTTTCACGGACTTCAGCTTTTGTCATATGGCCAAGTGGAAACATCACATGTTTTAATTGTCCGTTTGTTAACTGACTCAAAAAGTACGTTTGGTCCTTATTATGGTCAACGCCTCTAGCCATTTGCACTTCTTCTTCCGCAGGACGCAAAACTTGCGCATAGTGGCCTGTTGCCAAGTAATCAGCACCTAGAGAAAGGGCATGATCAAGAAACGCCCGAAACTTAATTTCCTTATTACAAACGATATCTGGATTAGGGGTGCGCCCTGCTTTATATTCCTCTAAGAAATACGTAAAGACTTGATCCCAATACTGCTTCTCAAAATTCACAGCATAGTAAGGAATATCAATTTCATTACAAACACGGATTACATCTTCATAATCTTGGGTGGCTGTGCAAACACCAAATTCATCGGTATCATCCCAGTTTTTCATAAAAATCCCTATGACTTCATAGCCTTGTTCTTTTAACATCAAAGCTGCTACTGACGAATCCACCCCGCCGCTCATCCCGACTACAACCCGAATATCTTTATTTGCTTTCATGGTCGTCCCTCCTTTCTCGATACGAACTAAACTTACTCTTGGGGGCATTTTATTTTATCGTTTCCTGTGACAGGAAGCTATTTAATTGCTTATAGCTTTTGTGTTTACTTAGCTTGCAGTCGTTCTGTTACTTTCTTTAAAACTTGAGCAATTTTCTCGGCTTCTTCCTCGGTATTTTGATAGCCGAAACTAAAACGTACAGAACTGTAAATACGCTCTTCTTGCCCATACATAGCATAAAGCACATGTGAAGGTTCTATTGACCCAGCTGTACAAGCAGAACCGCTGGAAACTGCCACCCCTTCAAGATCAAGATTCATCAGCAATTGCTCAACCGGTATACCCGGAAAATAAACATTCACAATGTGAGGTAAACGTTTTGCTCGTTCAGCATTTACTTCATGGGCTACTTCATTTTCCTTCAATGCTTTCAAAAAGGCATCTGCCACTTGAACATAAGTCTGTTCCCGCTCTGTTCGTTCCTCCATTAAGAGCGTAACAGCTTTCGCAAAACCAGCCATTGCCGGCACGTTTTCAGTCCCCGCTCTTCTTTTTCGTTCTTGTTCTCCACCTTTTAAAGCAGCTTCTAGTCTAACGGAGGGCCCTACATAAAGAAAACCGGCTCCTTTTGGCCCGTTAATTTTATGAGCAGAGGCGGTCAGTAAATCGACAGGCAGTGATGTCACATCAAGAGAGACACTTCCATAAACTTGAACTGCATCGGTATGAAAGGCAATCTCAAGTGGTTCTAAATAAGAGGCAATCTCTTCGACAGGCTGCATAGCGCCTGTTTCGTTATTTCCATACATTACGCTGACTAGAATAGTATCTTCACGTACTGCTTCCTGAAGGTCTTGAAGTGAAACGATACCTTCTTCATTAACAGACAAATAAGTCACTTCAAATCCCCGTGCTTCTAAGTGTTCACACGGGTGAAGAACAGCATGGTGTTCAATTTGTGTTGTAATAATATGCTTTCCCCGCTCTTGGTTTGCTTCAGCATAACCAATGATAGCTAAATTATTAGCTTCTGTGCCACCACTTGTTAAAATGATCTCTTCTGAGTTGGCATGAATGGAAGTAGCTATGACACGGCGAGCCTGATCGAGCGTTTTTCTTGCTTCTCTTCCAAATTGATGAATGCTTGACGGGTTGCCAAACCCGCTTTGCATATGCGGGATGACCTCGTCAACGACTTCAGGACGAACTGGAGTCGTTGCCGCATGATCCGCATAGATCGCTTGCATGTTGTCACCTGCTTTCTAAACTTCTGCCACCACAAGAAGGATGTGCTAGATATAAAACATATAATATTCCTGTTCGCCTGTGTCTTCATACGTAGCCAGGTCGTTCAGTGTAGTGGAATCAAGTACATCTTTTACTGCATCACGGATTTTAATCCATAAATCTCTTTTAGCCGGTTCTTCATCATCGACCACTTCTACCGGGCTGATGGGACCTTCTAAAACACGGATAATATCGCCAGCTGTAATCTCTTCAGGCTCTTTTGCCAACATATACCCGCCGTATGCCCCTCTGACACTTTTTACATACGTAGCATTTCGCAAGGGAGCAATTAACTGCTCCAAGTAATGTTCAGATAGGTTATGATCTTTGGCAATCGACTTTAGAGAAGTTGGTCCTTCACCGTGCTTTTTCGCTAATGCGATCATAATCGTGAGCCCGTAGCGCCCTTTTGTTGATATTTTCATCCTTGTCACCTCTTTCAAGAAGTCGCGTGACTGCAGCTTGACATTGGGGCATGGCTTTACCTACTACATGCCCAATTCCTACAGAAAATAATATCGTACCAATAAAGACTGGACCTCCCAGCAACCAGCCGACGGCCAACACAGCAATTTCCATAACGCCGCGGACGCGGGATACGTTCCAGCCTGTTTTCTCTTTAATGGCAAGCATGAGAGAATCTCTAGGTCCTGCACCGCAATTTGGGGCAATATAGAGTCCAATCCCATAGCCCATAATTATAATACCAGCCAGCAGCATAAGAAAACGAAAAACCATACTGTCCGGCGTGCTTAAAGTCAGTAAAAATATATCAATAAAAACCCCGACTAGCAACATATTGATAATTCCGCCAGCCTGAGGTCTTTCTTTCATCATCAGCGAAGTTACGCCTATGATGACAATCCCAACTATAATACTCCATGAGCCAACTGTTAAGCCAAACTGTGTCGTTAAACCGATATGCAGTACGTCCCAGGGAGCACTACCAAGCTCAGCTTGAATCATTAAAGCAACCCCAAAAGACATTACGACCAAGCCTACCATAAAAATAAGCCAGCGCAACATCAAATGACCTTGCTTTCTTTTACGCGTCTCCACATGCACCCTTCTCTCTCTCTACTATTAAATTCGTAGTCATTATAGCACGAATTACCTGCTTTTCACAGTTTGCTAACTCTTGGTTAGAAGGTTAAAATACGACTAATACGAAAAATCGAGGGCTAGAGACGCTTGATTTTTGAAAAGCAGAGTAGCGGAAGATTCATTCAGCACTTATAACGCATGTAGAAAAGACAGGAGCGATGTCTTCGTGACAAGTCAACCTCTCGCTTATCGGTTAAGGCCGACGAGCATTGAAACGATTTTAGGCCAAACGCATTTAATCGGACAAGGGAAAATGATTGAACGAATGGTGCGTGCGCGTAAGCTTAGTTCAATGATTTTATTCGGGCCGCCTGGAACAGGAAAAACCTCGATTGCCAGAGCCATTGCCGGCAGCACAGACACACCTTACAAAATGCTTAATGCCGTCACAAATAACAAAAAAGATATGGAAATAGCAGTTGAAGAAGCAAAAATATCAAACCAGTTAATTGTGATCATGGACGAGGTCCACCGCTTGGATAAAACGAAGCAAGATTTTCTGCTGCCTCACCTGGAAAAAGGCTTGCTTATCATGATTGGAGCTACCACCGCCAACCCTTATCACAGCATGAACCCAGCTTTGCGCAGCCGTTGTCATTTATATGAAGTCTATCGACCGGAACCAGCTGACATAGAAGCCATAGTAAAACGGGCGGTGGACTACCTTGAAAATGAAAATAATCAAAAGATTGACCTGACTGCTGAAGCTTTAGAGCACTTGGCTGTGTCTTCAGGTGGGGATATGCGCACAGCCGTAAATGCACTCGAGTTGGCCGTGCTTTCAAGCGACACCGATGACTCCAATACACTTAACATCGACTTGGAAACAGCTTCTGAATGTATCCAGAAAAAACAATTTAATCATGATAAAGATGGAGACATGCATTACGATGTACTATCTGCCTTTCAGAAATCCATTCGCGGCAGTGATCCTGATGCAGCTCTTCATTACTTAAGCCGCTTGATTGAAGCAGGTGACCTTATAAGCATTGGACGCCGCCTCATCGTTACAGCGTATGAAGACATTGGGCTCGCCAATCCGCAGGCAGGAAGCCATGCCCTTCATGCGGTGGAAGCAGCTGAACGGCTTGGCTTTCCAGAAGCCCGCATTCCGCTTGCTAATGCAGTCATTGAGCTTTGTCTTTCTCCAAAATCAAATAGCGCTTATCAAGCATTAGACCGAGCAAGTGCCGAGTTAAAACACACAGGCACGCCTGAAATTCCACTCCACTTAAAAGATGCCCATTATAAAGGAGCCTCTGACCTAGGACGGGGCAATGAGTACCTTTATCCTCATCATTTTGAAAGCGGCTGGGTCCAGCAACAGTATATGCCGGATAAGCTGAAGCGGAAACAATATTACGAACCAAAATCTAACAGCAAGTTCGAAAAGGCTTTTAAAGAAGTGTATGATAAAATAAAAGCCTCCAAAAACATTTGAGTCCACAGTTCTCATGGTATCCCATTCTTATCTAATCATATGTAAGCAAAGATTTTGCAATAAAAAACAAGGCCCTCCTTCGAAGAAAAAGGGCCTTGTTTTCAATTAAGCGTTGGATACCTCTATTATTCGGTCAGCTTGTGGCAAGAAAAAATCTACTGTTGTACGTTCCTCGAGTTCACTATTTACTTGAAGCCGCCCTCCCGCTTCTTCAATAATTTGTTCACAGCTCATCATTCCAAGTCCAGTTCCGTGTTCTTTAGTAGTAAAGAAAGGTGTTCCGATTTGAGAAAGAGTGGCTGGGTCCATCCCCTTTCCGGTATCAACTATCCTAACCTGAACCATCCCCTCCTGGCTGGCTTTTGTATCAATGCTCAACGCCTTGCCTATTTCTATGGCCTTTATCGCATTACTTAACACATTCACTACCACTTGCTGAAATTTTGAAGCTTCTCCTGCTACTTTAGGTATTTCCTGAAGGTGAATACGAAATGTAAGCTCCTTTTTCCTAATAAGCGGCTCATATAAGATGAGAGCTTCTTCTAACATTTTATTCATATCAGTACTTTCCTCAGTGTTGCGGCTTTTTTATCGTATGAATATCAAAAAATGACCTGACGAAACAGTTGGAACAGGCAATGTTTGTGTTCACCAGAAATTTGGCGGTCGGGACGGATGAGACGATAACCAATCGTTTAATGGACGTTTAGCTTCTAGCCCAAAATCCTGTAGTTTCGGATGAAACAAGTTCTAATATAGAAGTGCAGCAAGAGTTTAGTACATTTGTGACCAATCAAGAAGACTATAATAGTGTAATTCTCACCGATATAAATGGTAGGATGCCCATTGATTTTGGGAGAATATTTCAGGGTATGATATGTCAAACCGCACTTGGTTTGAAAAGATCAACGAGCATGAATAATGGCTTTCAGAGATGTATATGCCAGAGGTGCTTAGCCGCCCGATTATGCCCTTCGCATCTTCAGTTCATAATCAAGAAAATGAAGAGATTGGTTACATAGCTGCTTCTTATAACGTAGAAAAAATAGTAGAAAAGATTGAAGGATTTAATGCTCAAACAAGAGAGTTTGGCATTGATGGCTATGCCTTTATGCTAAATGAAGACGGGGAGTACATAGCTCACCCGCAAGAAAATAAGGTATTGCAAGAAAACATCTTGAAGAGGCTGAGATTGATAAAGAACTATTGAACCATGTCAGCCAGGCAGATGAGTTATTGTATCGAGAGGACAATAACTCGAAAAACTCGCTTGCTAAGCTTGACCACATGCCGGGGTTTACAAATGATTGGTATATAGGTGTTTCTGTTACTGAAGATGAACTTTAAGTTCCGCTGCAAGAGCTATTGTGGAAATATATCGTTTTATTTGGGGTCGTGATAATGGCCTTAAAGACATATGGGAAAACGATTGAACAATTGAGTGCTCAATCTAAAGCTTGGCGCGATATTTTCAGCAATTACGGCAACCTGCAACATAATTACAAGTAGTTGATTTTTGAGAGTTTTCAAAAACAGTCGTCCTCACTTTAAAGCGTTTAATAAAGAATGTTCGTCAGAAAAGAAAAGCATAGCAAATGGTAGCTATCGCACCAACCATGCATAATGATTTATAGGGCTCAATTTCTATCTTTTGTTTCCGTGGCAAACATAGCCTCGGCTCATCATAATATCAATCCTTTCGAACCACAAGAACTTTTCACTATTTTAAAAGGTATATTTTCCTAACGTTCTGCCCATGATAGAACCATAATTTAAGAACGTTGAAAAGGAGAGATATGATGAAAGTTAGACAAGATGCATGGTCCCACGAAGATGATCGACTATTAGCCACTACCGTTCTACGCCACATAAAAGAAGGAAGCACTCAGTTACAAGCTTTTGAAGAAGTTGGTGATCTTTTAAACCGTACGTCAGCAGCTTGTGGCTTTAGATGGAACGCTGTAATTCGTTCCCGTCATGAACATGACGTTGCCGAGGCAAAAAGAGAACGAAAGCAACGACAAAGGAAGCATGCGAAAGAAGCATCGCCTTTTCTCCGCAACCAACCTGTAGTTAATGAAACGAAAGCTTCAACTGCCCTTAGTTTTGATGAAGTAATCTCTTTTTTACAAACAATGAAAGAAGAACAACCTGCTCAACAAAGTGAACTAGAAAATGCACTTTATTCCTTACAACAAGAAAATGAACAACTTAAATCAAAAATTCAACAAATGGAACAGGAAAATCTAACAGTACAAAAGGATTACCAAACCATGCTAGCTATATTAGACCGAGCCAGAAATCTTTCAAACAACCCTTCTCAAATTGATAGCCAGGAAGATACTAAACTTCCAATTAACCGAGAAGGGAATGTAGACTTAGACCCCTTTAAATTTCTAAACGACAGCCACCTCTCCACCTCATCGTGATAGAAATGTGGAGGGTGCTTTGCTCAGATGCGACACGTTTTTCTAGTACTGCATAGAGGTACCCTGCAACTTGGAGTCAATACTAGAAAAATACTCCATCCGCTAGCATCGGTGTCACCTATAACAGCGAACCAGATGTCCATTGTGCTTGTTAATTGTATGTTCTGCGTAAAAAAACGGCCTTATGTTCATCCAAGGCTGTCGCAACCATTGCAGTGTGAAGCTAAACTACTTCAGCTTCCAAAAAAGCATCAGCCCAAACAAAATCCTGCTATCAAAAAACTGGCTCTTCAAAAAAGGGGAGCCAGTTTTAATACTTATGCAGTTTGGTCATTTTTCTCGGAAACGTCAATCAGTTCCGCCTCCATAATATAGCGTTCAGGTGCAGGACCTATATATGAGAAGGGATAGCATGTTGTCAGCGTCAGCGTTGGGTCATCTTTTTTTACAATAACTGAACGGTCGTCTGCATCAGTGATCCAAATATCACGAATTTGATACTCATACGTCTGACCATCATAATTCACGTACAGACGGTCGCCAATATCTAATTCGCCCATTTCACTAAATACAGTATCTCTATGGCCTGAAAGCACAGTATGTCTCATTCCATCGGGAGGGGTCGTGTATTCACTTACGTGGTTTCCTACCCCTTGCTCAAGCGTGGCGTCATCTGTGCCCCAATAAACTGGATAAATTTGATCAAGAGCTGGAACCACCAATTCGGCCATTTCTTCGCCTTGTTCGTACGTATACTCTTTTTCATAAGGGTCTTCTTCCGGCTCTTCGTACCCAGTTTCTTCTTCTGCTTGTTCTTCTGCTAAAAGTTTATCCAATTCTTTTGTACTGTACATTTCCTGTTCTTCATTGTCGTCCCAATCATCACTTACCGACCGCGCCGCCTCCGAATCTTCAACTACTCCAGAACTCCCGCCTAACCATTGCCACCCACTGAAGCCAGCAATACTGATTCCAGCTGCTAAAACAATGATGGCGAACTTATTCTTCATTCTGGCTCCCTCCAATAATTTCATTTTTTCATTTCTCTTATCTTATCACATAGAGATTAAGAAAAGCAGGCACCTAGGCCTGCTTCGCTTAAATTTGATACTTTTGTCTCTTCCGGGAATGAAGGGAAGTTACTGCTTATACCTATATTACGCAGTTTGACGGCGTTTCATAAGCATAAAGGCTCCAAGACCTGCCATCAAAGCACCAAAGAGAAGACCCATTGGATAAGAAGTCGCTGTTTCTGGTAGCTCGTCTCCTTCTTCATCCTCTTCTTCCTCGTCTTCTTCTTCGTCCTCGTCTACTTCGTCCTCATCTTCATCTAAGTCTTCGATTTCTTCTCCGTTGTCGTCATCTAAGTCGTCTTCATCTTCATCTTCTTCCCCAAACGCAATTGTTGCATTTGCCAAAGTCAGCCCAATCATAAAGATGAAGGCGATCAATCCCATCCATACAGACTTCATGTTAAAATCAAAACTTCCTGCTGTCATACCATCTAACCTCCCATATTATATTAACTTAAAAACCTTAAGAACCACATTAGAAACGATTACGCAGTTTGACGGCGTTTCATAAGCATAAAGGCTCCAAGACCTACCATCAACGCACCAAAGAGAAGACCCATTGGATAAGAAGTCGCTGTTTCTGGTAGCTCGTCTCCTTCTTCATCCTCTTCTTCCTCGTCTTCTTCTTCGTCCTCGTCTAATTCGTCTTCATCTTCGTCCAATTCTTCGATTTCTTCTCCGTTGTCGTCATCTAAGTCGTCTTCATCTTCATCTTCTTCCCCAAACGCAATTGTTGCATTTGCCAAGGTAAGTCCGATCATAAAAATGAACGCGACCAATCCCATCCATACAGACTTCATGTTGAAATCAAAACTTCCTGCTGTCATAAGATGTAAACCTCCTCTTAAAATTGGATTCATTTTACTTATAACCAAATTAGTTAAATTTTAGTCATTAACAACTAAATGGATTTATTTTAAGGTAAATAATTTGCGCTGCCCAATTAATATTTCATTCTCACTTCCTCTTTGCGTGAGCCCCCTGCTATTAAGCTAGAGGGCTCACAAACTTCCCTCTTTCCCCTTCTTCTGTTAAGTTACCCTCCCTATCCTAGTTGAAACGGAAATACACACTTTTGTTTGAAAATTAAAACAAATTAAGTTGCAGTCCTTGTGTAGCACATATCAGCTGTTCTATCTTTCCTACCTCCATCAAAAAAGGCTTCTCCATATAACGGAGAAGCCTGGTTGTTTAATTATTTTTGAAAGAAAAGGAAGAGTCCCGTAGTGCCGTATGACTAACTCGATTTGAAGCCTGCCTCGGCAGGTGGGTGCTTTGCTCCACTCTTTGTACGTCCTCATGGTAGTGAGGCGTGTACTCCGAGTAGAAACGTCAAGCTCCCTAGATTAAAGTGTTGGCTCAAAACGGTAAGAGTTTTACGAACACCTCAGGACTCTTCGTTTGTATATATAATATAGCATTTCATGTTTTTAAGGTCAATACCATTGTATATAATTACTGAATATTCCCAAAACAGTAACAATTATTATTGTTTTCCTACACTCGCTCTTTTTTGTATACTTTTTGTATAGGAGGGGATTTAGTTGACTGTACTAAAAGAACAGCCCGTTGTTCATCCCGTACAAAAAATTGGCTGGACTACAAAATACACAGAGGAAGAACATGACACGATGCAACTATGTAAAGATGGGATTTATACTTCGGTCTCAAGGTACAATATTAAAGATGTTTTGGATATGTCTTACCGGCATGAACCTAATCAAATTGGCTTTCTTTACTTACACACGATAAAAGGAGTGCGTACATATTATGTGCGTGATAACCCCCAGGATTTTGTCGAAACCTTCCGCGAATATCGAAAAAAATTAGATACGGATTAAAAAAGCTGTCCCCGCAGCCGTTCAAATTGGACGACTATGGGACAGCTCTCTCCGATTTCTTCATTAGAAATCATTTGTTCTTGTCAGCTAGTTTGCTAGCATTTATCTTTTCCCCATATTACTCTTCTTTATTCCCCGTTATTGCCAAGTTTAATTCATTAAGCTGAGCAGCTGAAACTTCTCCTGGAGCCCCTGTTAACAAATCACTCGCACTGGCCGTTTTTGGAAACGCTATGGTGTCCCGCAAATTATTACGACCTGCTAGAATCATAATCAAACGGTCAAGCCCTAACGCAATACCGCCATGTGGTGGCGTTCCGTATTCAAAAGCATCCATTAAGAAGCCAAATTGCTCCTTAGCTTCTTCTTCTGAAAACCCTAGTACTGTGAACATTTTTTCTTGTAGTGCACGTTCGTAAATACGCTGTGATCCCCCGCCTAATTCGTAACCATTCAAGACGAGATCATAGGCTTCAGCCCGTACATTCGTTAGATCCGAGTCCAACTTATCCATATCTTCAGCTAACGGACGAGTGAATGGATGGTGAAGTGCTACATAGCGATCTTCATCTTCGTCGTACTCCACAAGCGGAAAATCAGTGACCCAAAGGAAATTAAACTTCGATTCATCAATAAGGCCAAGTTCTTTACCAAACTTTAAACGTAACGCTCCCATTGCATCAAAAACGACTTGTTTTTTATCAGCGCCGAAGCATAACAGGTCGCCTGGCTCTGCATCCATTGCTTCGCGGATTGCCTTGGTCTCTTCTTCAGTGAAGAACTTAGCAATCGGTCCTTTTAATTCATCCTCTTCCACTTTCAGCCAAGCAAGGCCTTTCGCACCGTAGATTGCTACAAAATCAGCGAGGTCATCAATTTCTTTCCGAGACATCGTGTTGGCGACACCTTTCACATTTAAACCTTTTACAATACCGCCCTGTTCTACCGCCTGGCGGAAGACTTTAAAATCACTATCCTTTACGATCTCAGATAGCTCAACCAACTCCATGCCAAAACGCGTGTCCGGCTTATCTGAACCATAGCGGTTCATCGCTTCATCATAAGTTAAACGCAAAAACGGACGAGGAACTTCTACATCATGAATTTCATGTAAAATCCGACCCATCATTTCTTCCATCATATCGAGCAAATCTTCTTTGTGTAAGAACGATGCTTCAATATCCACCTGAGTAAATTCAGGCTGGCGATCAGCTCGTAAGTCTTCGTCACGGAAACAACGTACAATTTGATAGTAGCGCTCAAAGCCAGATACCATTAATAATTGTTTAAATAACTGTGGTGATTGCGGGAGGGCGAAAAACTCCCCATGATGAACTCGGCTGGGCACGAGATAATCACGTGCGCCTTCCGGCGTGCTGCGCGTAAGCATTGGTGTTTCTAATTCTAAAAAAGACTTCTCATCTAAAATGTCACGGATTAACTTGGTTGTGCGATGGCGAAGTTTAAAGGTTTCTTGCATATCCGGTCGGCGCAAATCCAAATAACGATAACGCAAGCGCACATCTTCTGACACTTCCACATCTTCTTCCACCGGAAATGGAAGCGGCTTTGATGCGTTCAAAATCTCAATCCGATCTGCCCGTACTTCAATGGTTCCAGTCGCTATGTTTTCATTAATTGTTTCCTCATCACGTTTAACGATGGTCCCTTCGATATCAAGGACATATTCAGTTCGCACGCGATCTGCGACCTTTAATGCTTCCTCTGAAAGTTCAGGGCTGTAAACAGTCTGGACCACTCCTGTACGATCACGCAAGTCAATAAATATAACCTGACCAAGGTCACGGCGAGTTTGGGCCCAGCCTTTCAATTGAATGCGTTCTCCAATCATGCTTTCTGTTAATTCTCCGCAGCCATGTGTTCTACCTATCATTATGATGCCTCCTCTAATGTCTTACGTACATGATTTACAAATTCCTCAAGAGCCACTTCTTCTTGTTCACCTGTTTTCATGTTTTTGACCGTGATTTTTCCTGCATCCAACTCATCATCACCTAAAATTGCCGTAATCCGTGTGAGCTGGCGATCTGCGCTTTTAAACTGCCCTTTCATTTTCCGGTTAAGATAATCTTTATCTGCTTTCACGCCAGCTTTTCGCAATTGATGAAGAAGTGCTGTGGCCTTATCATCGGCCCGATCACCCATTGTAACCATATAGCAATCTAACTGTTGTTCATCAGTTAATTCCACTCCTTGGGTTTCCAAGGCCATTAACAAACGTTCAATACTTAAAGCAAAACCGATGCCTGGCGTTTCTGGACCATCTAATTCTTCAACCAGTCCATTGTAACGGCCGCCTCCGCTTAATGTCGTGATCGCACCGAACCCTTCTCCTTCGATCATGATTTCAAAGGCAGTGTTGTTATAATAATCAAGGCCTCGCACTAAGCCCGGGTCAACTTCATAAGGGATGTTCATTTCATCTAATAGATACTTAACCCGTTCAAAATACTGCTTAGAATCTTCATTTAAAAAATCAAGAATCGAAGGGGCCGTATGCATTAATTCATGCTCACGGTCTTTTTTACAATCGAGAATGCGGAGCGGGTTTGTATGAAGTCGTTCTTTACAATCTGAACAAAATTCATCAATTCGTGGTTCAAAATGGTTAACCAGTGCTTTTGTATGTGCTTCGCGACTTTCTTTATCTCCCAGGCTGTTAAGTACTAGCTTCAAATTTTTTAAGCCAAGTTCGGTATACATATCCATATTAAGAGCAATCACTTCTGCATCAATCGCAGGGTCAGCACTCCCTAAAGCTTCAATTCCAAACTGAACGAATTGTCTCATTCGTCCTGATTGTGGTCGTTCATACC
Source organism: Salsuginibacillus kocurii DSM 18087 (assembly GCF_000377705.1). Classification (GTDB taxonomy): domain Bacteria; phylum Bacillota; class Bacilli; order Bacillales; family Marinococcaceae; genus Salsuginibacillus; species Salsuginibacillus kocurii. Next base: position 43,875 of record NZ_KB898630.1, read on the forward strand.
TGAACATGGGGCCCATATAATATAATTTCACTGGTTGTTCAGGCCAGCCGTGCAGCTTATTACCAACGAATGAACGGACAACCGAGGCTGTACCTTCTGGACGCAAGGTTAAGCTTCGATCCCCTTTATCCTTAAAGGAATACATCTCTTTTTGGACAATATCAGTAGTGTCTCCTACCCCTCGTTGAAAAAGCTTTGTTTCTTCAAAAATTGGTGTTCTGATCTCTTTATAATTGTAGCGATTGCATAGTTCACGAGCTTTTTCTTCTATGATCTGCCACTTTTCCACCGTTCCGGGTAGAATGTCCTGCGTTCCCCGTGGTATGTTAATTTCCATCGCTCTCATGCTCCTTTCAATCCTATATTTTCCTTAGAATGAAACGACTCTGAAGGGAGAAATAATATTAATCATAATTGTATTCACCAATGATGAACCGGCCGGGACGACCAAAAAACCATCGCGCGAAAATAGAAGGCTGTGTTCTAGACTTTTGGAGAAGATGGGCCCTCTTTGAATTCGCTGCAGGCGTACGGTTTCACCACAGGCAAAAGGGCGGTATCTGCGTATTTTCACTTCATTTAATGTTGCAATGTCTTCTTTGCCGCTACGAGCGTCTTTTTCCTGTTGGAGACATCGCCTTCCGCTCCTTCCATTTTTTCACAAACAAACCATCGTTTGCGAAAACAGCCAAATAAAAAGACCCCGTCCCCCTGTAAACAGAGGGACGGGATCTTCCCGTGGTGCCACCCTTTTTGAAACCAGTTCTACGTTCTGGTTTCCACTTTGCACAGTTAACGCCTGCCTACGTCCGCTCCTAGTAATTAACAAACGTTCAGAGCAGCACCTCAGGAGTGTTCGTTCACCGGTCCTTGTGTAAAAAGGCTTTCAGCCGTGGCCCTTTTTCTCTGTACACTGGATAGTCGGTTACTCTTCTCCGTCCTCAGTCCATTTTATTTTCATCATTGCTTTCTATCATACGAAGAGGGCTAGTCGTTGTCAACCGTTTGTTAACCTTACACTCTCTTTCCATTTTTTCAATGCGAGCGAGTCATAACTTAATTCCTGCATCGTCAATCTATCGTTTTCTTCCCGCCATTCAAATGCCTTATAACGACTGTCAGCAAGTTCGATCCGATAAATGAATAAAGAACTCTGTTGAGAAATTCGCATAGAGCCAATGTTCCTTTCTATCCATTTACCTCTATATTGGCCATCCTCTCGCTGTTCTAACCGTTATGATTCAAGCATTAGGGTAACCGGTCCTTCGTTAGTCAGTGTAACTCGCATCATTTCCCCAAAACGGCCGGTCTCTACTGGTACGCCAAGCTCTTTTAATTTCTCGTTAAAGGCTTCATATAGCTGTTCCGCTTGTTCTGGCTTCGCAGCCTGCATGAAGTTTGGCCTGCGCCCTTTTTTAGCATCTCCATATAAAGTGAATTGAGAAATAGAGAGAACAGCCCCTTCATTATCGAGGAGGGAGTTATTTAATTTCCCTTCTTCATCTTCAAATATGCGGAGATTGGCTACTTTTTCGGCAAGCCAGAAAGCATCCTTCTCGGTATCTTCATGCGTAACGCCGACTAATACGACGAGACCATGGCCAATTGCTCCTGTTTGTTCTTCTTCGACGGTAACTTCACTGTTTGAGGCGCGTTGTATGAGTACTCGCATGCTTGTCTTTCACTCCTGCTTTGTCGTTTAATGCATAACCCGCTGCACGGCATAGATATCCGGCAGCCCTTTAATTTTTTCGACAACACGGTGCAAATGATCAATATTGCTAATGGCAATCGTCATATCGATAATAGCTACCCGGTTTTTATCTGAGCGGCCAGACACTGCATTTATATTTGTTTTGGATTCCGTAACAGCCTGGAGCACTTCATTTAATAAACCTCTGCGGTCATAGCCGGTGATTTCAATATCGACATTATATTGTTTCTGCTTGCTTGAAGCCACTTCCCATTCTACTGGAAGTAGACGATTTTCAGCTTCCTCATTTTTAATGTTTAAACAGTCCGTTCGGTGAACTGAAACGCCGCGGCCCTTTGTAATAAATCCTACAATATCATCACCAGGCACAGGGTTGCAGCATTTAGAAAGCCGGATCAACATATTATCCACGCCTTTAACGCGAACACCGCTGCCTGTTTTTTTCGTCTCCCGCTGCGGCGATAATTCCTTGACCGCTTCTGCGACTGTCTGCTTTTGTTCTTTTTCTTGCTGCTGTCGTACTTTATCAGTGAGGCGGGTTACGATTTGTTTAGGGCTAATTCCATTATAGCCAACGGCAGCATACATATCTTCTTCTGTATTAAAACTAAACTTACTAGCAACGTCCTCAATATTTTCCTGGGTGAGCACATCTTTTGGCTCCATATCAATGGCACGAATTTCTTTTTCCACTAATTCGCGCCCCTTATTGATATTTTCTTCCCGGCGTTCTTTTTTGAAGAACTGTTTAATTTTATTTTTCGCTTGCGAACTTTGCGTAATTTTTATCCAGTCCTGGCTCGGCCCATAAGAATGTTTTGAAGTGAGAATCTCGACAATATCCCCTGTGTTCAATTCGTAATCCAACGGGACCATTTTTCCGTTCACTTTAGCTCCTATCGTCTGGTTGCCAATTTCAGTGTGAATGCGGTAAGAAAAATCAATTGGCACCGACCCGCGCGGCAATTCTATTACATCACCTTTTGGAGTAAAGACGAAGACCATGTCGGAAAACAAATCAATTTTTAGTGATTCCATGAATTCTTGAGCATCTGATGCATCATTTTGCCATTCCAATATTTCACGGAACCACGACATTTTATTTTCCAATGATCCTTGGCCAGCGCTTTCAGCAGATTTGCCTTCTTTATAAGCCCAATGAGCGGCAACACCAAATTCAGCAATGCGATGCATTTCTTCTGAACGGATTTGCACTTCGAGCGGCTCGCCTTTCGGCCCGATCACAGTGGTGTGAAGAGATTGATACATGTTCGCTTTAGGCATGGCAATATAATCTTTGAATCGACCAGGCATTGGTTTCCAGGCTGTATGGATAACACCTAACACTGCATAACAATCTTTAATATTCTTTACAATGATACGCACTGCCAGCAAATCGTAAATTTCATTAAACTGTTTTTTTTGCTTAACCATCTTGCGGTAAATGCTATAAATGTGCTTAGGCCGTCCGGACATCTCTGCTTCTACATTAATCTCTCTCAAACTGGCATTGATGTCACTAATCACATGTTCAATATACTCTTCCCGTTCATCCCGCTTTTGTTTCATAAGGTTAACAATCCGATAATATTGTTTCGGATCGAGGTACCTTAACGCGGTATCTTCCAACTCCCACTTAATGGTAGAAATCCCTAACCGGTGAGCCAGCGGGGCAAAAATCTCCATCGTTTCATTGGATATACGCCTCTGTTTTTCAGGCGGAAGATGTTTCAACGTTCTCATGTTATGCAGACGGTCCGCCAATTTAATCAAAATGACGCGAATATCATTTGCCATTGCAACGACCATTTTTCGATGGTTCTCAGCTTGCTGTTCTTCTTTAGATTTATATTTAATCTTTTTAAGTTTGGTGACTCCGTCTACGAGCATGGCAACTTCTTCGCCAAATTCTTCTGATAATTGTTCGACGGTAGTATCTGTATCTTCGACTACATCGTGTAAAAAGGCAGCGGCAATTGTAGACGGGTCCAGTTCAAGCCCCACAATAATACCCGCCACCTGAATGGGGTGATGGATATAAGGCTCGCCAGATTTTCGGTATTGCTCCTGATGAGCCTCCTCTGCATACAGAAAAGCCCTTTCTAGAAACGAAATATGCTCGTCTCCTAAATACTCTCCTGCTTTTTCTAATACTTCATCGATCGTCATGGAATCACCCTGAATGATTTCTAAATTTCTTCTTATTATCGTTAAAAATCAACATTATGTAAAGTCTTTCTGCCAAAAGCTTGCTAGGTTGACTTAATTAATAAACGTTTTATTAATTTTCCCTTCTTCAAGCTTCACTAAAACTATTTTTATCACTCGATTGAACAAGTTTATCCTGAAATAAAGAGCGCTTTCCTATGTGGAAAGCACCCTTTTTCTCGTTTTACTAATAAGAGACAAGAGAGTAAATATCATAATCATTTAACTTCGCTCGGCCGTCAAGGTAACCGAGTTCAATTAAAAAAGCTAAGCCTACTACTTCTCCTCCGAGTTGTTCTACCAGGTTAATCGTCGCGTGAATCGTACCGCCTGTAGCTAGTAAATCGTCTGTAATGATGACACGTGCCCCCGGCTGTATAGAATCTTTGTGAATAGCTAGCCGGTCACTGCCATATTCCAATCCATAATCTACTTCTACAACTTCACGTGGGAGCTTCCCTGTTTTGCGCACAGGAACAAAACTTGCTTCCAAATCATAAGCAATCGGACAACCGACTACAAATCCGCGTGCTTCTGGCCCTACAATCACATCAGCTTGTTTGGCGCGAGCATATTCTGTCATATCAGAAATAGCCTGTTTATAAGCCGGTCCGTTTTGCATAAGCGTAGTAATATCTTTAAAACGAATTCCTGGTTTTGGATAATCTTCTACAATCGTAATATATTCTTTATAATCCATGCCCAACCTTCTCCTCACCTTCTGTCTTTTCATCCACAAACTTGTCTATCATCTGTTTTAATTCTTCTTTTGTAGAAAAAATGAGCTGCTGTTCTAAATCTAAACGTTCTTTTACGCTTTGATATGTTCTAGAATCTTCTAATCCTTGTGACACCGGATTTGAACATACTTTGACAACTCCGCCGTCCATTGTAACAAACTCAAGCTCAAAAAACACCTGTGTCATAAATGTGATGGTGCGTTTGGACCAGCCTTTGTGTTTTGCTAGTTCTTCTGCGTGCTTTCGTACATCAAATGACTCTCTCTGTTTTAAAAAGCCATAATACCATTTAAAATGCTCACGTGTTGGCTGGGTTTCGAAATAAAGATCCTCATCCCTATGAAAGATGGCATAGATTCGACCCGGAAGCCCCTTGCAGCCTTGAAAAACTGCTCGCAACTGCTGCATAGTTTGCGGCATATCAATAAATAATAAATGGCTGCCTTCTTCAATCTGAGGTAGTTTTTCGTCTGGGTCTACAAGCAGTACGTTTTTAAACCACGCTGCATCTTGAATTAGCCCTTGATTTTCGGATTGAAATAGTATAGGAACCAGCTTCTCATCTTGACTTACTTTAAAAGATGCCAGGGCATTTGCTTGATTTCGATAATCGAACAGCTGCCAGGTGGCCACGCTCATATCCCGCAGAATTAACTGTGGCTTTCTGAACCCATTCCATTCATTGATCGATAGTTCTCCCATCGCTGATACAGGGGTTTGCTGATCTAATTCTTCATGCAGATAACCAAATTGAAAACCAATGGCTTCTACTTCAGCCTGTTGCTTCGTTAAGGTTAACTTTAAGTGATTCATATCAGAACCGATCTTGCGCATTTGGCTGATATGAACATCTTTAAATACCACTTTAGGTTTAGGATTGCCCATTCCATACGGAGCCAGCGATTCAACTTCTTCAATTAAAGGCAGTGTCGCTTCTTCGACTGAAAGAACAGCATCGACTGCCGTTAATGGAATGAATTCCTCCTCACTCAACGTTGATAGAGCTTGATAATTCAAGCGTTCGCTTAAAAGTGAAATGTCAGCCGGATCCATCGTGAGGCCGGCAGCCATGGGATGCCCGCCAAAGTGAGGAAGAAGCTCCCTGCTTTTTGAAAGTTCATTAAACATATCAAAGCCTTCAATACTTCGCGCCGATCCTTTTGCCTCGTTGGCTGCAGGGTCAATTGCAAGTACGATCACCGGTCGGTAATACCGTTCTACCAGCCGTGAAGCAACAATTCCTATAACCCCCGGGTTCCAGCCTTCTTTTGCAACTATAATAGCTCCCCTCTTATCTGGGTCGCCTTTGCTCTCAACTTCTTCTATAGCTTCTTTACAGATTTTATCTACAATCTCTTTTCGTTCCTTGTTGTACGAATCGATCGTAAGAGCCCATTCTTTTGCCTCTTCTACATCCTCAGTTACTAACAAGTGTACAGCTGGGTCTGCACTGTCCAATCGTCCTGCTGCGTTCAACCGCGGTCCAAAAGCAAAGCCCACGTGATCTGCGTTTAATTCAGTCTCCTGAATGCCGCTCACTTCTTTTAATGCAGCAACGCCTGGCCGGGCCAGACGAGAAAGTCGGCTGAGGCCTTGTTTTGCAAAGTATCTGTTTTCCCCTGTTAAAGGTACCAAATCGCTAATCGTGCCGATGGCTACTAGATCCAACCATTCTTCTGGCTCTCGGCTCAGGAGAGCAGAGGCTAATTTGTACGCCACGCCTACCCCTGCTAATTCTTTAAACGGATACGGACAACCGGGCTGCTTCGGATTAATAATGGTACACTCAGGCAATACGGGGGGTGGCTCATGGTGGTCCGTTACAATGACATCAAGCCCCCAGCTAGTTGCTTCTTGGATCACCTCTGAAGCTGAAACTCCTGTATCAACTGTAATGATTAAGCCGGCCCCTTCTTCATATGCCTGCCTCAACGCAGGGACATTCGGTCCATAGCCTTCATGAAAGCGATTTGGAATATACCAGCTAAAGACAGCTCCCAGTTCGCGTAACGTTTCGATCATAAGAGCTGTACTCGACACCCCATCTGCATCGTAGTCACCAAACACAAGAATCGCTTCTTGATTAGCGACCGCTTGGTGGATACGGTCAACCGCTGCTTCCATTCCTTGTAAGTGAAAAGGGTCATGCCGATCGATTTGATGTGTATGTAAAAAAGCAGACGCTTCACTAACGGTAGTTATTTTTCTATTTATGAGTAATTGCGCTGTCACAGTGGAAACATTCAATTCTCCTGCTAAAGCTTCTACAGAATCCGTTGTTTTCTGTGGCAATTGCCAACGCATTTTTGATTTTAGCAATAAAAACACCCCTCGACCTTCTTATTATACAAGAGTGGGAGAGGGGTTACAATGTTTATGCTGTTGGTGAAACTGGTTATTATAACCTGTTATTCAGCTGAATTATTTTTTTGACCCATTCGGCGGGAGCTTCTCTTTTTCTTTGCAGTATCAGCCTGACTGTCTTCACTTTCTGTTGTGCTGTCATTAAATTTATTTAAACGTTTAATTTCCTGTTGAAGCTGATAAATCCGATACATCCCGATAGAGCCAACTGCCAGCCCCCCTAACAAAACGGAGACGATAATGACGAGTATTAGCGGCCATTCAGCAGTACCTACTAAAAAGTTGACTTGAACATCATCTACATTAATAACAGCAAAAATTGCAATTAAGAGTGCTACGATTAAGCCTAAAATTAATGTCCATTGCCCCTTCATGTTACCACCTTCACTTCTTTATAATTTCTCCTCCTCGTCATATGGATTAATATGGACGAGGACATCTTTCACCCTTGCTTCTTTTAAAAGCTCCGTTTTTACTTGTTTTCCAATCGTGTGTCCTTCTTCCACTGTGATCATAGGGTCCACAGAAATCTTAATGTCAACAATCACATAGTGGCCATGCTCTCTGGCATGGAATTCATCCATTTGCAATACCCCAGGAACCTTGGCAGCTACTTCTCGCATATGGACAGTATCTTCATCGTGAAGCACGTGATCAAGCGCATTGTGAATCGACTCTTTTCCTAATTTCCAAGCCATTCGCATAATCAGAATGGATACAAAGATTCCAGCTACAAGATCGGCATACAATAACCAGCTGACTTCCAACCCTTGGCCTATAAGCGCTGCACTTACCCCAATTAACACAGCAAGTGAAGAGAAAACATCGGAGCGGTGATGCCAAGCATCTGTTATCAACGCTTCGCTATTGTATTTTTTACCCAAATAATGTTTGTACCGAAACATGAGTTCCTTTGCTAAAATGGAAAAAATAATCACATAAATTGCGAGCATTCCTGGTACAACCACGGGCTCCGTTAGATCCTGAATTGAATTTAAGGCTATTTCAAATCCTACAATAAATAAAAGTACAGCTACAATAATTGCAGCGACAGATTCTGCTTTTCCGTGCCCGTATGGATGGTCTCGGTCGGGCGGAAGCTTTGCCGCTCTCACCCCTATTAATACAGCGACAGAACCAATGACATCAGAAGCAGAATGGACAGCATCCGCAATGAGAGCCCGGCTATTTGCAAGTACCCCGGCAACACCTTTAATTACCGCAAGCAGGAGGTTTCCTATAATCCCGATCCAGGCTCCCTGTCTTACCTTTTTATATCTTTGCTCCTCATCAACAGGCATCCAATCCCCTCCGCACACTAGTCCCTATGTAGTATATCGTAACTGTCTCATTTCTAGCCTATCACGTTTAGAACCGCTCAATTCTCACTCATTTTACTACCATTTTATTGCTTACGAAAGCTCCTCAATAACATAGCAAACAAAGTTAATCATTTTCTTACCAGTTTAAGTTTCTACCTCAGGACCAAGGCTATTATCACAAGTTGGTTTAAAGAATTAAAGAAAGAGGACACCCCCTTCAAAAATTAGACGTAAACGAAGACAAGAGCTTGTCCCTAGTTAAAGCTGAAGCTAACTGCGTAATTAGATGAGGAATGAGCTTTCTGAGGCCGAAAACGTTGGTCGATGAAAAAAGGAGCCGACCCATATGTCAGCTCCTTCTTCTTTATGCTTCACCTTCAGTTTCAGCAAGTGCTTCTTTCTGTTTACGTCGTTCCAGCTGTTTCCCTTTCCAGACAAGCCAAACTTGAGAAGCAAGAAAGAGTGAGGAATATGTTCCTGCTACTAGACCAATAAGAAGGGCAAACGCAAATGTGCGGATTCCTTCACCGCCCAACAAGAAAATAGCTCCTGCTGCAAATACTACAGTTAACACGGTATTGATCGAACGAGCGAGCGTCTGAAGCAAGCTCGTGTTAACGATCTTCGCTAAATCATCAAATGTCTCAATCACTTCGGCATTTTTCATGTTTTCACGGATGCGGTCAAAGGTAACAATCGTATCATTAATGGAGTAGCCTACAATCGTAAGCACTGCAGCAATGAACGGAATATTCACCTCTAACTGAGTCAATGAAAACACAGTAATGATAAAGAAAGCGTCGTGCAAAAGCGCTAAAATCGCCGCTAGTCCATATAAAAACTCAAAACGGATCGATACATATATAATAATCCCTACAGAAGCGATCATTACCGAAATTAACGCATTCATGGCAAGCTCCTGGCCTACCTGCGGGGAGACGGTTCCGACACTAGGTTCAGCCCCGTATTCTTCCGTGAAATGCTCTTGAATTTCCGCGATTTCTCCTTGGTCTAAAACACCAATAAAGCGGGCATGCGCCATCTCATTGTCGTCTCCAGCCATCGTAATATCATCAGGCTCATAACCGATCGAAGCAAATTCATCATACACTTCATCTGCGGTTAACGTTTCCTCAGACATTACTTCTACGCGCGAGCCACTTTCAAAATCGATGCCTAAATTCAATCCAAGCGTCGACAAAAGGATAATGCCTATTAAGGCAATTGCTGCCGGGATGGTAAAGAAGAGCTTCCGATGTTTTACAAAATTAATGTTTTTACGTTCGAAATTAAAGTTCACGGATTTCACTCTCCTTTACCCCAAACACACGCGGCTTCTTGTTAAAGACCCGGCTTTTCACCCAGAAGCCAAGCAGCAAGCGTGAACCGTAAACGGCTGTTAAGAAACTCGTTATAATACTTACGATCAACATAACTGCAAATCCTTGGACTGCACTATCTCCATAATAGAAAAGCACCCCTGCTGCTAAAATGGTGGTAATGTTGGCATCAAGAATAGTAGAGAGTGACTTACGGCTGCCCGCTTTAAAGGCCGACATGACTGACCGTCCATACTTCAATTCTTCTTTTATCCGTTCATACGTAATGATGTTAGCATCAACCGCCATACCGACACCAAGAATCAATGCAGCAATCCCAGGGAGCGTCAATACACCTTGCATCCATTGAAAAATGGCCAGAACAATATAAATGTAAGCTGCCAACGTAATAGCTGCTATAATGCCCATAAATCGGTAATAAACCATCATGTAACCCAAAATAAGGGCAACTCCAATAAAGCCTGCATAAATCGTACTTTCCATTGCCTGTTCCCCAAGCGAGGCCCCTACTGCGTTGGAGTATATTTCTTCCATATCTACAGGTAAGGAACCTGCATTCAACACCTCAGCAAGAAATTCAGCTTCTTCGACCGAGAATCCTCCTTCAATTTGAACATTGCTCGTATATAATGGCCCACGTGGAAAGCCTGGAGCAGACAAGAATTCAGGGTCTTCTTCCATTACTTCCTCTTCATACGAATGTTCATCTTCATCAAAGTCCAGCCAAATGACAAGACGGTCGTCAGGAGGAGAGAATTCTTCAATAACATGCTGGCTCGCTTCACCAAACTCTTCACTGTCTTCAAGCGTAATGGCAACAACAGGCTCATTGGACTGAGCATCAAATTCTAAGCTGGCTCCTCCTTCTTCAAGTGAATCACCAGAGAGCAACAGGTTATCATCTGTGTCTCTAAAGGTAAGATCAGCCTCTGTGGACAGCATTTCCCGTGCAGTTTGCTGATCTTCAACCCCAGCAAGCTGCACGCGAATTCGGTCTTCTCCTTCAATCGAAATATACGGCTCAGAGACCCCCAAAGCGTTTACGCGCTGATCCAAAGCACTAACTGTAGCATTCAGCATTTCTTCAGTAACTTCGTCCTGCTCACTATCTGCAGGCTCAATTTCATACAAAATCTCAAAGCCGCCTTGCAAATCGAGCCCGAGATTGATGTTTTTAGCGATTCCCATTGCAGTTTGGGACATTAAACCTCCCAACAAAATAACAATGAGGAAAAACGCCACAATCCTCCATTTTTTAACCATGAAGCAAGCATCCTCCTTATGTAGCATACGAACCAACGACCAAGGCGCATGTTCGGACAATCACATGTTTATTATCGTTATCATGTTAACCTGCTTTCTTCGTATCTCGATATCATGCCTGAACATTTCCAAACATGGGCACGTGCCTCCGCATATGAAAGAACATCACACATAGAGAAGCGCCGCGAAGAAATCGGCGCTGCATCCTTAAACAAACTCATTATACAGATGCAATTTTTTCCCTGTCAATTTTAATCTGAGGAATGGTCGAGAACCTCTTGAAATAAATCTCCTAACTCTTCTCGTCCATCTTGGTCCATACGTGCTCCTTCTACAAGTGACATCTTTGTTACATTATTCATATAATCATTTGGCCTAATCGATAAAATGACACGCACAATAGTATGTAAACGAGGGTAAGCCTGTTCTTTTTTTAATTTTCGTTTTGCTAGGTCAAACAGTTCGTCGTGCGCTATTCTCCCATAACCAAGTTGTAGAAATTCAGCTGCTTTACTTTCAAGCGCAGGTTCTACGTCCTCACGAAATCGCTCTACATTAGCATCATCCATTTTTTCAGCCTCCTAGCTGGTTGTTTTATTTCAACTATTCATAAAGTGATACCTGCCAGATTTTCATTTTAAAAGCTTGTCATGAGCGACTCACTTCATTGCATACACATGAACGTAGGCTCGTACACATCGAGCGGAGGTGTATGCATGACCAAACAAACGTTTATACAAGGAACAGTCATTCTTGTACTAGCAGGGCTTTTAACACGAATTCTCGGCTTTATCAATAAAATGGTGGTAGCTAGAATCATGGGACCTGAAGGAGTAGGCCTGTATATGATGGCCACTCCCACTTTGATTCTACTTATAACGTTAACACAATTTGGCTTACCTGTGGCAATTTCAAAATTGGTGGCAGAAGCAGAAACAACTGGGGATGAGGCAAGGGTCAAACGGATCCTCGTCGTATCCATCGCCATCACTGCCAGTCTAAGTGTAATTTTCACTGTCGGGATGATGCTTGCTATTCCATTTTTGTCTAATTACTTACTAACGGATGAAAGAGCCATCTACCCATTGCTTGCCACGATCCCTATTGTTCCTATTGTTGCTCTTTCTGCAATTTTACGAGGGTATTTCCAAGGGAAACAAAATATGCGCCCCACTGCAATGTCACAGGTTATTGAACAACTTGTGCGTATTACCTTAGTAGCTATATGTACAAAAGCACTTCTGCCCTTTGGAATTGAATACGCAGCCGCTGGAGCAATGATTTCAGTAGTGATGGGAGAACTAGTTTCTCTATTATACATGATTTGGCAGTTTAAAAAGCAGCAATCCTTTCGCGTGCGCAGACGTTCTTTCACAGCTTTAAAAAGTGGCAAGAGAGATTTCTCGGATCTCATGCAGGTGGCCCTTCCGACAACAGGCAGCCGCATGATTGGTTCTTTGTCCTACTTTTTTGAACCAATTGTGGTCGCCCATAGTCTAGCAGCTGCCGGGGTTGCTACTGCAGTGGCAACAAGTCAATACGGTGCCTTGAATGGGTTCGCTCTTCCGCTTTTATTTTTGCCAACGTTTATAACCCATGCCTTGTCAATATCGCTGGTGCCGGCTGTTAGTGAAGCATGGTCTAATCAAAACTTTGAACTGATACATCGCCGCTTATCCCAGTCTATCCGTACAGCTACTATATTTGGGGGAGCTTCAGTCGCTATCTTGTTCATATTTGCCGAACCATTGATGGATCTATTATATGAAGCGCCTGAAGCAGCTATATATGTTCAATTAATAGCTCCGTTCAGCTTGTTTCTCTATTTTCAGGGTCCTCTGCAGTCAGTACTACAAGCATTGAATCTTGCCAGAACTGCTATGATAAATAGTTTGATCGGTGCAAGTATAAAGCTTTTATTAATTGCAATCCTTGCTTCCCAACCAAATCTGGGGATGACGGGGACTGCTATAGCGATTTCTTTTAGTATGGTGCTTGTCACCCTCTTGCACGCTCAAGCTATTGCTAAAACATTGAGTCTTGTCTTTCGCTTTCGACCGATTGTTTCTTGGGTTGTTGTGATTGGTGCCACCATGTGGATTAGCGCCCAAGCAAAAGAAGTATTTTCATTTCTTGATTCGGTCTTTTTAATTACTACAGCGGGAATTTTGTTTTCCTTACTTTCTTACCTGTTATTAATGTTTTCGTTTCGATTAGTAAATTTTAAAGATCTTCGGCATTTTCGGGTGTTGTTTACGATGTTTAAAAAATAACGGTTACTAAAAAAAGGGGGGACCCCATCGTTCTCGAAAAACGCCACTGGAATATACACCCCTTCCTGGGCGAGCAGCGAGCCTAGGAAGGTTGCCGCTTTGCGGAGTCTCACCAGGCTCGCTCGCCCCACAGTGGTGTCGGTCATTTCCGGTATATAAACGCACGTTAGGTTCTTTGTAGCTACTCCACGTCTGTTTTCCGCGCTATTGTTTATTCCTCATTCTTTTTAGTTGTCTTTTAAATCAATGTAGAGTTCTCCCCCGTCTTGGTACATGCAGAGGGAGACTTTGTCTTGTTCAATGTCTTTTTTTGAAAGTTCTCTCTGTAACCATGTCTCCGTAACACCAAGCATCTCTAAATGCCTTGACTGCACCTTCCCATCCATAATTAAAGCAAAGGGGAAGGTTTTGCTATGCACACCATCCCCTTTTTTTATTACAGACAATTCTCCAGAAGGTTCTAAAATCCCATACTTTATGTCATCTATTGCAGTAATTCCTTGCTGCCTTAACTGTAACAACAAATCATCAAAATTATAGCGCTCACGCCGCATGTTCTGTTCGTTAACCTTTCCATTTTCAATCAGCAATATCGCGATTCCATCTACTGCATTACGAAAAAAAACGCTCTTTAGCGATATAAAAGCTGAACTATACTGAATCAAAGCCAATAAAGCAATTGGAAAGAAAGCCTTCCACATAGGCAGTTCAGACTCATCAAGAGCTAAAACAGCAAGTTCTGCAATCATAATGGAGATAACAAAATCGAGCAACGATAATTGCCCGATCTCTCGTTTCCCCATAATACGCAAAACAAGCAGTAAAAATACATAAATGAGCACCGTTCTAACAACCAGCAGACTTAAATCCATGTGCACCACCTGCTACCCTGCATTGTAAGAGTAGCTTTTCCACAATTAAGACATTCATCCTTAAAATATCAAACGCCCGCCTAATACATGAGTAAATACCGAAATAGCACATATACCGTGGCGATGATAAAGGATAGGAAGACAACCGGTACTCCTATTTTTAAAAAATCCATATAGCTAAAGGGTGTCCCAGCTTTGGCAGCAAGCCCGGCAACGACCACGTTAGCGGTTGAACCAATTAAAGTGGCATTTCCCCCAAGACAAGCACCGAGCGCAAGCGACCACCAAAGCGGATCTAAATCGACGACCCCAAATTGTTCAAACTCTTCAATAATGGGAATCATAGCAGCAACAAAGGGGACATTATCGACAAAGCCGCTTAACACCCCTGACATCCATAATATGAGCAGTGAAGTGGTCGGCACATCTCCTTTTGTGGCATATATCAGAGATTGGGCGAGCTCGTCAATCACCCCTTGTTCTTCCAATCCCCCAACCAGAATAAACAGTCCGACGAAAAAAAAGATGGTCACCCATTCCACATCTTTATATAATGCTTCCGTATCTACCTCTTGGTACGAAATAAATAAAATTAAGAGAGCACCTGCCATCGCGATCGCTGTTAATTCCACGCCAAGAAATGGTTGAAGTGTGAAGCCAATTAATGTAGCTGTTAAAACGGATACAGATTTCACCATTAACCTGCTGTTCTTAATATAGGCTTTTGCCTCCATGTTCATCAGCCGATTTCTTAAATAAGGGTCTCCTTGTAAAGAACGACGGTAATAACAAGCAAGGCCAAGCATCACACATATAAAGATAACTAACACAGGCGGTCCTAAATGAACGAGAAAATCATTAAAAGTTAGCTCCGGGACGGCTTGGCCAATCATCAGATTAGGTGGGTCGCCAATAAGTGTGGCAGTACCACCAATATTTGAAGCTAAAATGATGGCAAGCAGATAAGGTAATGAAGGTACATTTAACATCCCTGTTACTTTCATCGCCATTGGAGCAAGCAACAAGACGGTAGTTACATTATTCAAAAATGCAGAGCCTACAGCTGTCATCGCAGCGAGTAAAAAAAACAATGGGAGTGCCCTGCCTCCAACAAATTGAGCAGCTTTAATCGCCATATACTCAAACAACCCGCTTTGGCTGGTTACAAGCACAAGAATCATCATGGCCAGCAAAAGGGTTAATGTATGCCAGTCTACATATTGGAAAAAGGCAGCATTCAAATCGAGCACACCGACAAACACCATGGCTGTTCCACCAGCAACAGCTACCAGTGCCCGGTTTCCTTTCTCAAAAATAAGAAAGGCATAGCTTATTATAAAAATCGCAAGAGTCCAGGCCACCTCCGTCATGGTCCAACCACCTTTGCATGGGTTTGTACCATTTCTATGTTAAATAGCCGGGAGACATGAATGCTTGTATTCTACTTTAAGACTTGCCCTCATAGTTTAGTAATACCAACAACATAGAGGAGGAGTCTTCATGGAACACCGAAAAACCAATGCCATTTGGAAAAGTTTTTTATTTATGCTTGTTGCGGGAATCATATTTAGTGCTGTATTTGCCACGGTCTGGAGTACAACAAATATCACACCTCAATCCATGGCCTGGATTTTCCCTGTAGCCATTGGACTGATCTTAATTAGTGGAGGATTTATTGCAGGTATTAAAGGACGGGAAAGAGGCTGGCTTCTTGGTCTATCATCAGCTTGTCTGTTTTTTATCACAATTCTTTTACTACAATTTCTCGGCTTTAACCAAGCGATGGGCTCATACCAACTTTTATATGTAGCAGCCTTTTTGCCAGTAGCTGCTGCAGGAGGGATTATTGGCGTCAACGTAGGACAAAATGAATGAAGATAACGAATAAAATATAGAGCAAAAGACATTCAATCATATATCAGTGACCGTATAGCATAATCCGTCTTCCTACTCAGGGCCAGCAAAGGCCTTTCCCGTACTATGTATACAGTAAGCATATTTCACTAGCGTTGCCAATGTACCCACAAGCAGGTATCTCAAAAAAGAGGGCCTGCTTTTTCGTTTGCCGGCTTCAGCTCTCCCTTGTAGTGAAAGCGTCCACCTGCAGCGAAAAACTGAGACCACTGTATTGAATGCTTAACCAATGACCATTTTTCCAATAAAAAAGCCGCTCTCTCCGTTTTAAAGGAGAGAGCGGCTTTTAAGTACATTAGTTTTCGTTAGCAACTTCTCTAACAGCATTGCGATCAAACGTCAATTTTTTGTTATCATCAACAAGAAGAACGATCTTGTCTTCATCGATTGCATCGATTGTTCCATGCAATCCACCGATTGTGATCACATCGTCTCCTTTTTGCAAGTTATCATGCATTTCGCGAATCTGCTTTTGCCGCTTTTGCTGCGGACGAATCAAAAGGAAATAAAAGATCGCGAACATTAGCACGAGCATAATAATCGCTTCCATGAAAAGTGTCCCCCCCTTCTAGACTAACACCAGCCTGCCTTAAAAGTTCTTGGCATCGGCACGGTTAAAACCATATTGCTCAAAAAATGTCTCTCTAAAATCAAGTAACGAATCATTACGAATCGCAAGACGTACGTCACTCATCAATTTTAGCAAGAAATGTAGATTGTGATAAGAGGTCAGGCGAAATCCGAATGTTTCATTTGCTTTAATGAGATGGCGCACGTACGCGCGGCTATAGTTTTGACAAGTATAACAGTCACACTTTTCGTCAATCGGTCGAAGGTCACGAGCGTACTTAGCATTACGAACCACAAGTCTTCCTTCGCTCGTCATGCATGTCCCATTTCGGCCGATTCGAGTAGGCAAGACACAATCAAACATATCAACCCCGCGAATGGCACCGTCAATTAAGGCATCAGCGGAACCGACGCCCATCAAATACCTCGGTTTATCTTGAGGTAATAACGGGGTCGTAAATTCTAGCACCTCATTCATCACATCTTTTGGCTCTCCGACTGAAAGCCCTCCTATAGCATACCCGGGAAAGTCCATAGAGACAAGGTCCTCAGCACTTTGTTTCCTTAAATCTTCATATTCTCCACCTTGTACAATTCCAAACAAGCCCTGATCTTGAGAGCGTTCGTGGCTTTCCAGACATCTTTCAGCCCAGCGGCTCGTTCGCTCTACTGATGCTTTCATATAACTATGCTCGGCCGGGTAAGGCGGGCATTCATCAAAGGCCATCATAATATCTGGGCCTAAGTCATTTTGAATCTGCATTGCTTTCTCCGGTGATAGAAAAAGTTTAGCTCCGCTAATATGATTACGAAACTGAACGCCTTCTTCCGTTATATTACGCATATCACTTAAACTAAATACTTGAAATCCGCCAGAATCTGTAAGAATTGGCCGATCCCAATTCATAAAGGAGTGAAGTCCACCTGCTTCTTTGATTAAGTCTTCTCCTGGGCGAAGCCAGAGGTGATACGTATTAGCCAAAATGATTTGAGCATTCATCGTTTTTAACTCTTCCGGGCTTAACGTCTTTACAGTAGCCAGGGTGCCAACCGGCATAAACATCGGCGTGTCAAAAGATCCGTGTGGTGTATGAACTTTCCCAAGTCTAGCCCCTGATTGCTTACATGTTTTTATATGTTCATACGTTATTGCTGCCATAATTTACGGCTCCCTTCCATGATGAGCATAGCATCTCCGAAACTGAAAAAGCGGTACTTTTTTTGAATGGCTTCCTCATATGCTCTTAATATATTTTCTCTTCCAGCTAATGCACTCACAAGCATTAGTAAACTGGACTTTGGTAGGTGAAAATTCGTGAGTAATGCATCAATGCCTGTAAAGGTATAACCAGGATAAATAAAAATATCCGTCCAACCCGAAGAAGACGTGAAGCGACCATCATTCTCCCTGGCAATCGTTTCAAGCGTTCGTAACGAAGTCGTCCCTACCGCAATAATTCGTTTGCCCTTGCGTTTCGTTTCATTTAAAAGAGCAGCTGTCTCTGCAGACATCTGATAAAATTCAGCATGCATCGTATGCTCTTCCACCGTTTCTGCTTCGACTGGCCGAAACGTCCCTAACCCAACATGAAGAGTAACCTGGCATAGTTGCACACCTTTTAGCTTCGCTTGGTCAAGCAACTCTTCTGTAAAATGTAAGCCAGCTGTTGGCGCTGCCGCAGACCCAACATGCTTAGAAAAAACGGTCTGATACCTTTCACGGTCGCCCAGCGTTTCTTGAATATATGGCGGCAGCGGCATTTCACCAAGCTGGTCCAGCACCTCGTAAAAAATCCCGTCATAATGAAAGGTAACTTGTCTTCCTCCATGCTCCAGTATATCTGTACATTCCGCTTTTAATCGACCATCGCCAAAGGTTAAAATTGTTCCTGGTTTAATTCGCCGGGCCGGCTTGGCTAGCACTTCCCAGGAGTCTCCGTCGGTCTGTTTTAAAAGAAGAAGCTCAGCTTTCCCGCCTGTCTCTTCTTTTTGCCCAAACAATCGGGCAGGCATTACCCTAGTGTCATTAATAACTAGCGCATCCCCTTCATCGAGTGTCTCTAACACTTCTGGAAAAGCCCGGTGTCTCGTTTCCCCTGTTTCAGGATCTAACACAAGCAGTTTTGAGGCATCTCTTTGGGTAAGCGGAGTCTGAGCAATTAATTCTTCTGGAAGTGAAAAGTCAAATTGTGAGACGTCCATAACACTATCCCTTTCTACATACTCATCTAAGTTTTATTTTAAACGTAAAAACAACAGGAGAATGGCTCTCCTGTTAACGAAAACGCCCAATCAGCATTAAGATCAATGATAACACTACACTAATAATAATTGATGTCATTAATGGAAAATAAAAGGTGCTGTTTTCTCCGCGAAATAAGAAATCGCCTGGTAACTTGCCAAGAGGGAGAAACCTTCCCCCAACTTGCCACAGTAATCCAATCAAAATTAATACAACGCCAATACCGATAATAATACGGGGCAGTTCTGCCATTATTTTGGCACCTCCAACCCGAAATGTTGATAAACATGCGGGGTTACTACCCGCCCACGCGGCGTCCGCTGTAAAAACCCAATTTGCAGCAAATAAGGTTCATACACGTCTTCAATCGTGTTTGCTTCTTCACCAATGGTTGCCGCCATGTTTTCTAACCCGACCGGTCCGCCTTTAAATTTTTCTATAATTGTTTGTAAAAGCCGGTGGTCCACATCATCCAAACCAAGCCGGTCAACTTGCAGGCGCTCCAGCGCTTCAATAGATAATTCTTCAGTTACAAATCCATTCCCTTGCACTTGGGCAAAGTCACGGACTCTTCTTAATAAACGATTCGCAATACGTGGTGTTCCGCGAGCACGGCGGGCCATTTCCAGTGCCGCTTCATCTTCCATTTCGACCCCAAGCAATTCCCCGCTTCGGTGTAAGATAGCTGACAATTCATTTTCTGTATAATATTCAAGCCTCGACATTACCCCAAAACGATCACGCAGCGGCGAAGAAAGCATGCCAGCCCGTGTTGTAGCACCTACGAGCGTAAAGGGCGGTAAATCAAGCCGTACCGAACGGGCAGTGGATTCTTTACCAATCACGATATCGATACAAAAGTCTTCCATGGCCGGATACAAGACTTCTTCTACCGCCCGGGGCAGTCGATGAATTTCATCAATAAACAATACATCACCAGGTTCAAGCGCAGTTAAAATGGCCGCCAAGTCTCCGGGTCGTTCAATGGCAGGACCGGAAGTGGTACGGAGGTTGACCTTCATTTCAGAAGCAATGATCATGGCCAGCGTCGTTTTACCTAAACCAGGAGGTCCGTAAAGAAGGACGTGGTCAAGACTTTCTTCACGCATTTTAGCTGCTTCTATAAAAACCTTCAAATTTTCTTTTACTTTTTCTTGGCCAATATACTCGGTAAAACTAAGCGGTCGAATTCCATTGTCCAGCTGTTCTTCTTCCCCGATGGACTCTTGGGTTATTAAACGATCATCCAAAGTGTTCAGCCTCCTTTCTTCCGCTTTTTTGCACTATACTACATGTTGAGCATAAGGCGTAATGCTTTTTTTACGTACTCATCTGCATCAAGCGACTCCTTTTGCAGCTCTGGGGTGATTTTTTTTATTTCTTTCTCAGCATACCCTAAAGCTTTTAGCGCTTCATGTGCTTCAGCAAGGGCTTTATCTTCCTCAGTCGCTGAGATTTCTTCGCTCACTTGATCTTCAATTAAAGAAGAGTGTGGAAATAATGGCTCTACTTTTCCTTTTAAATCTAAAATCATTTGCCGGGCTGTTTTCTTCCCAACCCCGGGGAACTTTACAAGAAATGTCTCATTTTCCTGTTCAATGGCTTCAATAACGGCATCAGGATGGCCAGCCGCAAGTATCGCTAACGCACCTTTTGGCCCAATCCCGGACACATTAATCAACTTTTCAAACAAACTACGTTCTTCACGTGTTGGAAAGCCATACAATTGAATGGCATCCTCACGCACATGTTGATACGTAAACACTTTCATTTGCTCCCCGACATGTTTTTGAAAACTATAGGGATTCGGACAGAGTACAAGATAGCCCACCCCTTGCACGTCAACTGTCAGACCTTCTGCACGAATATGAGCAATCTCACCTTGCAAGAACTCAATCATCAAATCTCCTCTTTCAACACGAACATATATTCATCATTTATAATAGCAAACTTTGGGTTATTAGAAAAATACAATTCGCCGTTGAGGAGTTCTCTAGGTAATTACTTGCACATCTTTCATAAAACGATGCAATGTTACTCTCCTTATACGCCCACTTGGACTTGTTTCTAGAAGAACTGTTTTTATACATCCAATCATAAGAAACAGTCCATCAGTATAAGACGGACTGTCAGGAGAGCATAAGCTATTGCAATAATCTTATTGTTTTAGTTGTTGGAATTGATTGATATACTGCTCAAACTCCTCCACGTGAGCTACCCGCAAGCCTGCTCGAAGTTCAGCACGCTCCGCTGTCGTCAATTCTTCAAGCCGCAAAGAAAAGAATGTATTAAGAATATTTCCTTGTTCTGGCATGCCTTGATATAAATGAAGAGTCCCATCTTCATCAATGCCTAAATATCCATTTTCCCGAGCAGCTGGTGACAACTGATTAATTTCACGGGTGAAGAGCATTTCTCCGTCAGTCTGCGTATCTAATGTCCAATCTTCATACTGTGCCCAAAAATCGTCCGGGGACCAAATGGTTTCATTTGATACATTCTCTTCTGTAACTCCGTCAATATATGTTTGCGCAGTAACGACTTCGACTGTTTTAGCACCATAATCTTCAGGTGTGTACGTTTCGACGTAATCTTCTTCAGGTTCATTCGCATCTTCAGGCCAAGTGATCGAAAGAAAGATAACAATACCAGCTACCACACAGAGAATCGAGAGGATGGTTAACCGCGCTGTGTTCATACTCTTTCACTCCCTTTCAATAGGAAGTATCTCCCACTTATGGAGTAGATATGCACAACGCTTCTCTACACATCGCTTCATTCCACTCTGCTTTTTTGGCTCTGTTAGAGGAAGCATTGATTTTTCACTAATGATAAGTGAAGCAAAAGGGGCGAAACCCCTGCCGGAAAAGCCGGTCAAGGCAGACCTCGCAGGTGCCAGACGTCAAGGGAGATCTTATTACTACGCCAACAACCAAGAAAAGTCGGCGACCTCAATCGAAAAGAGGAACCCGTGGTTGCCTTTTGCCAACGGTGAAATCGAGCAGCCTGAAACGAACGCATCAAGAACGTTTCATAGAAACTTTTATTTACCCTATAGTTAAATGTTGAATCTGCTCCTCGGTGATATCAAAATTGTGATAGACGTTTTGAACATCATCATTATCTTCTAATTGATCAATCAGTTTCATCATATTAGTTGCATCCTCATCACTTAATGTAGTACGTGTTTGAGGAATCATCGATACTTCTGCACTCGAAAATACATGCCCTTTTTGTTCAAGTTCATGTTTTACATCCTCAAAGTGAGCTGCATCTGTATAAATAATAAAGCGTTCTTCGTCATACTCAAATTCTTCTGCTCCTGCTTCAATAGCTTCGAGCATCATATCATCTTCGGAGATAGTAGTATCATCACGGTTCATCTCAAGGTAGCCTTTATGATCAAACATAAAAGCTACACAGCCATCTTCCCCCATATTGCCACCATTTTTATTAAAAGCTAGTCTTACCTCTGCTACGGTTCGATTCTTATTTTCTGTTAGTGCTTGCACCATAACTGCAGCACCGCCCGGACCGTATCCTTCATAGGTTAATTCTTCATAGGTGAGACCGTCTTGATCTCCTTTTGCCTTTTTAATGGTACGTTCAATATTATCATTTGGCATATTCGCTGCCCGAGCTTTACTCAATGCTAGGCGCAACCGCAAGTTTGTAGAAGGATCATCACCGCCGTTGCGCACAGCCGCAAAAATCTCTTTCGAATACTTGGTAAACATCTTCGCACGCTTATTATCCTGCGCCTCTTTCCTACGTTTGATGTTATTCCATTTTGAATGACCGGCCATTTACATCCCCTCCTTACGTATCTACCGCTTCTAATCTAATTTTTAGGAAGACCGCGTCGTTCAGCGTAAGGCACACAAAGGTGGCACACAAAAACCGTCTTTCCAGAGGTATCTTTATATTGCTGCATCGTTCCAGTAGTTTTTTTACAAAAATGGCAGGACTTAGTGCGAAAGAGTTGACGGATTTGCTTTAACATAGCTGTCACCTCCACTAGACGTATGTATTATATCATGGAATATATACCAGCCGACAAGCTATAATCCGTCAAGGGAATAACCATCACTTCCCTAGCCTCTACCTGAAAAAATTAATATAAGAAAGAGGCTGCCATAAAGAGACAGCCTCTAAAAAAACTGAGAGTTTATAGTTAGTCCCGAGTTTGTTCAAACGGACGTTGAGCAGCATCAGCGAGATCATCAATCATTTCGTTAAACGTGGCTCCCACTTCGTCAAAAGCAGCACCAGCTTCAAGCTGATGGTCCATTTCGCGAAGTTGGTCGTATTGGCTGTCATCGGTTACTACATATACTTCTTTATCCTCTTCAAACGCTTCCTCAGCCTCTCGCTCTACTTTACGTTCAAGATTTTCTGAGGCATCATCGTCAGCGTCAATACCAATCAACACTTCATCTTCATGGACAATTACACGAGCATCATTAACATCATCAATTTCCTCTACATAATCAACGATGTCTGAGGCAATTTTCCGGTCATTCCCATAATCATCGTCCCCGTTGCCATTGCCGTTGCCATTGCCGTTAAAGGTTCCCTCGTCTCCAACCATTCGAGGACGGTCACCAGTTTGACCTTGGACATTTCCCCCTTGGCGAGTTTCGTTAGGTGTTAACCCTTCTCCGGTTTGGCCAGGCATCATGCCTTGGTTCCGATGATGTTGAGCTGTTGGCCGTTGTTGCCCTTGCCCAGTAGTACCTCTTAGTCCTTGCCCACGGTTTCGGTCATCTACAGTAAACATGTCTGTGACAGGACCCTCACCTCGGTAACGGTTTTGTCCTGTAGTCGGAGCCTGCTCTTGACCCCCACCATCATTTGCCATATATCGCATATCTCCTGTAGCGCCATCATCACCGTCTACACCACAGCCACCAATCAGTCCCGCACAAAGAACCGTAGTTGCTGCAGCGGAAAGTGCCATCTTTTTCATTTATTTAACCTCCTTTCACCCATTAGGATAAGGAAAGGAGGTCATTTTTACACTGTTAGTTCAAACCATAACTTCCATAATGATTAAACATCCTCTTCATCGCTTTCATCATAATTATTATATTGACGTTCATTAAAGTTATTATCAGGCCACTCATTTGGAGGCATCTCTCCATAAGGTGCTATATGATAAGGAATCGTCGGATATGGTGATTCTGGATAACCGTTCATTTCTGGCATTTGATTGGGATGCATTGGCATGTCATTATTATTGGCATCATAATTAAAATTATTTTCATGCATCATAGGCATAGGCTGTTGCATATATGGATGCATTTGCGGGTGCATTTGTGGGTGCATTTGGTGCATGTGCGGATGCATTGGAGCAGGCATGCCATAATGCATTTGAGGCCCCATCATTGGCTGCTGCATAAACTGACCATGCATCGGAGCAGATGGCGCACACCCAGGCATAATAGGTGTCACTGGCACACAATGCTTTAACTTTGGTGGAGGGCATGGCTTTTTGGGTTTAAGCGGCTTTTTTGGTTTTTTCGGCATCGGTGGCGGTGGGGCCGGAGCCATTGGTTCTTTCACTGGCTTCTTTGGCGGGGTTGGTTTTACAACTGGTTTCTTTTCTTTAACTGGCTTTTTCTTTGGAGGTTCTGGCTTTTTTGGTTGTTTAGGTTTCGGTTTGTGAAAATGAACATTTAACTGCTGCTGTTGTTGAACAGGGTGGGTATAATGCATATGCACTGGTGGCATTTGCACAGTCGGCATTTTGATTTCTGGTTTTGGCGCTGGCTTCTTTTTAGGTTCTGGTTTTTTTGCTGGTGGTTTTGGTGGTGGAGCAGGTTTCTTTTTCTCTTTCACTGGTTGTTCTTTTACTGGCTGTTCTTTTTTTGCCTGCACTTCCTTGCCTGGAATTTTGATTTTCATACCAGGCATAATCATATCTGGGTTCGCCAAATGTGTATTTGCCTGTTTGAGCGACTCAAATTCCACACCGTAGGATTTTGCTAATTTCCATAGCGTATCACCCTTTTGGACGATATGAATTTTCACGGGCTTTTCCTCCTTATCGTTCTCAGCTCGTTCTGTGTTCAGCCTATGCAGTCAACCTGGCCCGTATGAACGATTTTGCTGAAAGGAAGGCGAGAGCCAGCCCGCGCAAGAAGAACAGTTTCTTTTGGTGTCTCACGCTCGAACAAGCATGCGGTCTAATGCTTTCTTTGCCATGTAAGCTGTTTCATCTTTCACTTTAATCTTATGGTGTATATGTTGCTTTCTAATTTCACCTAAACTCCAAGCTAAATGAGGAAGATCAATTCGATTCATCGTTAAACACGGACACATGTTAGGGTTCAAAGAAATGATGGAGCGGTCTGGATATTCTTTTATTAATCGATTTACTAAATTCATCTCCGTACCAATCGCCCATTTGCTCTCAGGCTTAGCATTATCAATCGCATCAATAATAGCTTTTGTGGAGCCTTTGTAATCAGCCGCTTGCACTACTTCCCATGTGCACTCAGGGTGAACAATGATTCTCCGGTCCGGCTCTTCTGTACGTATCGTTTCTATATTATCCATTGTGAATTTTTCATGGACGCTGCAATGACCTTTCCAAAGAATGATTCGAATTTGGTTAATCGGCCCCTCTGTTAAAAGAGTTTCTGAAATAGGGTCCCATACTGCCATTTCCTCTAAGGCGATCCCGAGATCATAAGCTGTATTACGCCCTAAATGCTGGTCTGGCAAAAATAACAGACGTTCCTTTTTATCGAGAGCCCATTTCACCATCTTGGCTGCATTTGAAGAGGTCACCGTCGCCCCTCCTCTTTTCCCGCAAAATGCTTTAATCTCTGCTGTTGAATTCACATAAGTGATCGGCAGAATGGTATCACCAAAATAGTCATTCAGCTTTTCCCAGGCACGTTCAGTTTGATGAATGTCGGCCATATCGGCCATAGAACAACCAGCACGCAAATCAGGCAAAATCACATGCTGATGATCTTCAGTTAATATGTCGGCAGTTTCAGCCATAAAATGCACACCGCAAAACACAATCCACTTCGCCTCTTTCCGCCGTTCTGCTGCTTGAGCAAGCTGCAGCGAATCACCTCTGTCATCACAAAATTGTATTACTTCATCTTTTTGGTAATGATGACCCGGCATGTACAACTTTGTTCCCAGTTCTGCTTTGATTTCTGTTACATAGTCACAGAGCTCCTCTTCGCTCATCGTTCGAAAGTGCTCAGGGAGCGCAGTTTGTTTTTTAAAAATTTCCATAATACTCATCATTTCACTACCTTTCAGTGGTCTTCAATAAAAAACTAATATCAAGTGAAGAAGGGGAATGGGTAAGACTTCCCATCGATATGTAATCAGCTCCACACATTTTATAACGCCTTAATTGTTCAATTGTCATTCCGCCTGATATTTCTGTAACAATTGATTCGGGTACCTTAGGCACTAAGGCGTGCACCTCTTCAGGTTCCATGTTGTCAAACATGATGATATCTACGCCTGCTTCAAGTGCTTCCATCATTTCTTCTTCATTCGTCGTTTCTACTTCAATTTTCACAGTAAATCCGGCATTTTGCTTTACACGTTGTACAGCTTCTGTGATCCCCCCTGCACCCGTTATATGATTTTCTTTTAACATAATTAACTCATGAAGATTAAAGCGATGATTGACACCTCCGCCGCATTGCACGGCATACTTTTCATACATCCGCAAACCTGGGGTAGTTTTTCTCGTATCAGTAATACAAGTCGTCCCCCCTTCTAATTCTCGAACCGCCCGTGTTGTCAAGGTAGCAATTCCACTCATGCGCTGCACTAGATTTAATAGTACGCGCTCAGCTGCCAACAGAGCAGAAAGCGGTCCTTTCACTACAGCTATTACCTCTCCTGCTGCAACCCTTTCACCATCGACGACCTTCATTTCTACAAGGATACTTGGGTCGATGAGCTTATAGCCTTCTACTATCACTTGCCTGCCTACGAAAACTCCACTTTCTTTAGCTTTCAAATACCCAGTCCTCCTGGACTCAGGATCTTCAAAAGCTGCGATTGACCGGTCGCCATACCCTAAATCTTCACATAGAAAATGATGCAGGTCGTTTTTGAGTTGCAGAACGTTCATTATTGACCACCTTTCTTTCCACTAAGGGCATATCGTTCACTTTATATGGTTGATCACAATATTTTGAGTGAATCAGCCAATAATCCCCTTTATCTTCTTTCTGACTCCCTTCTACATAATGCGCACCTAACGATTCAGGCCGGGCAAGGATCGCTTTTAAGATTAGCTGGCAAGCCGTAAGCGCATGTGAATTCTCAATATATTCGCCCGAAAGTGGCTTCCAGTCAGCCGTTTCTTTCTCAAGCTCTTGTAAGGCTTTATTCACTTGGGCAGGAAGACGCTTAACACCAGCTGAATATTCCATTTTGTTTCTTATCCGGGCCATTCCTTCTCTATCTACTGTGTTTACAGCTGTTTCCGGAACATGTACTGCAGGAGCAAGGGGTTTTTGCAAATACTTATGCACGCTTTCACTTATCTTACGGCCTGTTACAATTGCTTCCAACAATGAATTGCTTGCCAGCCGATTTGCCCCATGTACCCCGGTATAGGCTGTTTCACCAATTGCAAATAAACGAGAAATGTCGGTTTCCCCGTATTCATTTACATAAACCCCGCCCATCATATAGTGAGCACCTGGCTGTACCGGTATTTTTTCCATAGAAATATGGTGGGCCCGACACCAGGCCGAAATGGCAGGGAACATGGCTTCTTTATTAGGAATAGAGGCCGCATTCACGTAGACACTTTCCCCTTGCTCGCGTAATTGATAAATGGCACGTGCTACTTGGTCACGACTGGAGAGATCCCCATGCTCTAAATGGCTAGTTACCTGTTTTTTACGAGCTGTCTCCAGCTTGGCCCCAGCTCCGCGTAATGCTTCGGAAATAAGAAACACTTCCTTATTACTAGCTACACCCAAAGTTGGATGAAACTGAATAAATTCTACATCAACCAGACGGGCGCCAGCTTGGTAGGCTAGGGCCAACCCATCTCCGGTTGCATGTGCATGATTCGTAGTCGTTTCAAATAAGGCTCCGGCTCCTCCGGTGGCTAATACGACTGATTTTGCATAAAAACGTATATACTCACCTTTTGCCGTTAACGCATCAGCTCCTTCACACTCTCCTGTTGAAACATGCAGCTTGATCACTGAAGTATGGTCCTGCACCTTAATATTTGCACACTTGCTCACCCGTGTTTTAAGACGTTCCATTATATTTCGGCCAGTTTGGTCACCATTGCAGTGAACGATTCGCGGCTGGCTGTGAGCACCTTCACATCCTAATTGATATTGATTGCTCTCATTCTTACAAAACGCCACCCCTTGCTGCTCAAGCCAAGAAACCGCCTCTGTCGCTTCAGAAACCAGATCCCTTACCATACCTTTTCGGTTATGAAAGGCTCCAGCCCTTAAGGTATCCTCCTCATGAAACCTCCAATGGTCGGTTCTCGCAAGAGCTGCAGCCATACCTCCTTGCGCGCGCCAAGAATTAGAAGAACATAACGAGCCTTTGCTTACGATGGTGATACATTTGTCCTCTGGCATAGAGAGAGCTGCCGTAATTCCGGCCAGCCCACTTCCAATAATTAATATATCTGGCATCTCCAGCTTAAGTTCCTTCATAACATCACTACTTTACATGTGTCTTGACATATATAATCACATAAAATTAAACTAATGACAACACTAAATCTGAAAGTAGGGACTAAACCGATGATTTACTTAGATTACAGCGCTACCACACCCATGACTGACATCGCTGTAGATAGTTATGCTAAGGCGGCTCAGCAGTTTTTCGCCAATGCTTCTAGTCTGCATGATACAGGTTATAAGGCTGCAACGGCCCTTCAAGAAGCAAGACAGTCTTTAGCAAACATTACACATGTAAACTATAATGAACTTTACTTTACTGGCAGCGGTTCTGAAGCTAATATATTAACTCTTCTGGCTCTGGCTGAAGGAGCTAAACATAAAGGCCGGCACATTTTAACAACCGAACTTGAACACGCCTCTGTCAAACAAGCGATGTCCGCTCTAGAAACAAAAGGGTTTGAAATTACAATGATACCGATAAATGAAGAAGGGTTAGTTACAAAAGAGGCAGTAAGTGGGGAATTACGCCCTGACACCATCTTAGTTTCTATATGTCATGCCAGTGCAGACCTAGGTACCATCCAGCCAATTGAATCCATTGGTCCGCTATTAAAAAAGAAACATATCCTATTTCACAGTGACTGGGTGCAAACGTTTGGAAAAATTGGACTACCGATTCCTAAAGAGATTGGACTCGATGCCTTTACTCTTTCTGCCCATAAAGTGTATGGGCCTAAAGGGATTGGCCTTGCCTATATTCAAGAGAATGTGCGTTGGGTCCCACCATTGAAAGGAGGAACACATGAATCGGGGTTTAGACCTGGGACGGTAAATGTTCCTGCAGCGCTTAGTTTTACCGCAGCTGCTGAAGAAATCGTTTACCTACGAGAACAAGAAGCAAGTCGTTTACACCACTTGCGAAAAAAGTTTATGGCAAGCATTACCAATGATCGCCTTGAGTGGCTTGGCTCCTCTACTATGAGGCTCCCACATCATAGCGCTTTTTTGATTGAAGGTGTGGAAGGGCAATGGGTCATGTTAGAATTAAATCGACATGATATTTCAATTGGGACTGGAAGTGCTTGCCAAACTGGAGTAAGTTCACCACCAGACGCCATGAAAGCTATTGGCTGTTCTGCTGAAAAAGCTCATGGACTAGCCCGTCTTACCATGGGCCGGTTTACTACTGAAGACGAAATGGAAAAAGTGAGCCAAGTGCTTAACCGTTTAACCCGAGCTGGTCAACCCAACCTTTTCTAATAAAAAGGGAATTATGATCACTAGCGTTGTAAAACTATCTGCAGCTTCTTAATCCTTAGATAAATTTTCAATATAGTGGTTTTAGTTCTCCGCTCCAGGTAGACGCTTTCACCACAGGCACAAGAGCATCTGCTCTCGCTTCTTGGTCTACTCTCCCCCCGTGTCTTCTAGCCATGGAGAGCGTATGAGCCTCCTCGGGAACACCGACCTGCGGGGCCTTTTGCTGCCTTTTTCCCGTTGGAGTCGATCTTTTACTTTTCTAGCTTTAGTGTAAACACTGTGTGGGAAAACAGACTGAATAAAAAAAATGAGGAGTTCATGTATGAATACAAAAACTGATAAAATGAGAGGGGAAAAACGTCGTACGTTTATTAAGGAGTGGCTGGAGAATTCGGAGGCGCCATTAACTGGAAAAGAATTAGCCGAAGCTACAAATGTCAGCAGGCAAGTAGTGGTCCAGGATATTTCTATCTTAAAAGCGCGCGACCTGCCGATCCTTGCTACATCCCAGGGTTATGTGTTCATGAGGCAGGAAAAAGAAGAGGAAAAAAAGAAGCGGGTCTTTGCCTGTCAGCATGGCAAGGAGCCTAGCACCACCGAAAAAGAATTAACATTGATGGTTTCAGAAGGAGCCACAGTTAAAAATGTAATGATTGAACATCCACTCTATGGTGACTTAACGGCTTCTTTGATGCTCTCAAGCGTAGAAGAGGTGCAAACCTTTATCAGCCGATTAAAAGTGACACGAGCCTCTTTATTATCAGAATTAACGGATGGCGTTCATCTACATACTGTAGAAGCAGCCAGCGAAGACACGTTGGATAGAGTAGAAAAAAAACTCCAGGAACACGGTTTTCTGCTTTAATTACACAAAAAAGAAGAAACGGCCTGCCTTATTTAGGGGTGGCCGTTTCTTCTTTTTTTGAGTCTTGTGCCTGGAGCGTATAGCATGGATATGTTCCTAGAACACGCACTCCACATTGCAATGCTTTTAACTCTTCAATCACACCGGGCATTAATACCTCATCCATTCCTTGGTCAACATCTATTACGAAAAAATAATGCCCCAGACCAGTTTTCATCGGACGGGATTCAATTTTGGATAAATTCAAGCGCCTCCAGGCAAATGCGGATAGTACGTGGTGCAAAGCTCCTGAATAATCAGACGGCAACGTCACCATCAGCGTTGTCTTCTCCCCCGTCTTTCCCCCGTCCTTTAACGACAGAGTCTGTTTATGATCGGGCTTTGTCAACACAACAAACCGGGTATGGTTATGTTCATAATCATGAATGTTCGCTTGAGCAACTGTTAAACGATACAGTTTTGCCGCAAGCATATTAGCAATCACTGCAGCCGTCTTGCTTTGTTCTTCTTCAATCTTTTTTGCTGCTTCACCTGTTGAATTCATATAAATAATTTCAGCATCAGGCACATTTTCTTGCAAAAACTCATGACATTGAGCGATTGCGTGAGGATGCGAATAGACCTTTTCAATCTTGGCGAAATCCTGCAATTCATCGTTAGCTATTAATAAATGCTGTTCAATTGGAACTGTAACTTCTCCAACAATAGGTAAGTCTTTTTTATGGATTAAATGATCTAATGTAAGATTAACAGAACCTTCAATCGCGTTCTCTAATGGCACCACTGCACTCTCTACCGTTCCATCTGAGACGGCGTCCATTACAGCTGGAATCGTTTTAAATCCTTGTTTTGCTGGAGCAGAAAACACTGCATCTACAGCTAATTCTGTAAATGTTCCCTGTGGGCCTAGATATCCAACTGATGGCATGCTGACATCGTCTCCTCTCTCATAACCTCAATCTCTTTCAAAACTCAAGAACCTGAGCCTATAATTTCAACCTGTTCCACAGCTTCGGTTTCTTTCAACCTTTTGATGAGCATTGATATTTCCGTGTTGAGCGAACTTGTATCAATTGTCACCGTAATATTTGCCTTTCCCTGCAAAGGGATTGTTTGATTAATAGTTAATACATTAGCACCTTCTTCAGCTACGATGCCCAGAAGGCGCGACAGTGTTCCCGATTTATCCATTAGATGAATCGAAAGCGTAATAATCTGTTCTTTTAACATCGTATGAAAGGGGAAAATAGCATCCTTATATTTATAAAAAGCACTACGGCTTAAGTCTACAGCTTGAACCGCATCTGCCACTTTTTTGACTTTCCCACTTTCAAGCAACGCTTTCGCATCTAATGTTTTTTGCATAGCATCGGTTAACATATCTTCACGTACTAAATAGAAATGATCGATTCGATCAGCCATTATACCTCACCACCGAGGATTGAAAGATTGTCTCATTGTACCATTATATGATGGCTTCTTGTATTTGACAACGTTCCGCTCTTCATTTCAGCAGAACAGGGAAACAAATGTTATTCCACAAACTCAAACTCAAAGTTCAATAAGCGTACAATATCTCCATCTTCCGCCCCTTTTTCCCGTAATGCATCTTCAATCCCCATTTTTCGCATTTTACGAGTGAAGCGCCGGACAGATTCTTCTCGATTCATGTCTGTCATTTTATACATCCGTTCAATTTCTTCACCGGAAATCACAAATGCTCCATCATCATCTCGAGTAATAATAAATGCCGGCTTTTCTTCTTCATGCCGGTAGTAAACCCGCTCTTCTTCAGCTTCCTCTTCCATTAACGGGAATTCATCCGTTGAATCAACTAAATCAGCCACAGTTAACAAGCAGGCGTCCAAACCTTCTGTTGTAATAGCCGACACCGGAAAGATTGCGATATCTTCCCCTCGTTCTGCCAACTGTTCTTTAAATAGCTCTAAGTGCGTCTCACTATCAGGCATGTCCATTTTGTTTGCTAAAACGACTTGAGGCCGTTCCATTAGCCGCAGATTATATTCTTGAAGTTCTTTATTAATGGTCTGGTAGTCCTCAAATGGGTCGCGCCCTTCCATCCCTGACATATCTACCACATGGACAATCACTCGTGTCCTTTCAATATGCCTCAAGAATTGGTGACCTAAACCTATACCTTCATGCGCCCCTTCTAAAAGCCCGGGCAAATCAGCAGCCACAAAGCTTCTTCCGTCTGGAACAGCCACAACGCCTAAGTTTGGCTGCAAAGTAGTAAAATGGTAATCAGCAATCTTCGGTTTGGCCGAAGAAATCACTGAAAGGAGAGTTGACTTTCCTACACTTGGATAGCCGACAAAGCCGACATCCGCCAAAACTTTCAGCTCGAGAACAATATTACGCTCAGCCCCTGGTTCACCGTTTTCGGCATGTTCAGGAGCAGGATTTACCGAAGAAGCAAATCGTGTATTCCCACGACCCCCTCTCCCGCCTCGGGCGATGACAGCTTGTTGCTCATGAGCAATTAAGTCTGCGATCACCTCGCCTGTATCTTCATCTTTTACCGTCGTTCCTGGCGGGACAGCCACAACCATATGAGCTGAATTCTTCCCGTGCTGGCCTTTTGGACGACCATTTTCACCGGCCGGCGCTTTATAATGACGCTGATAACGAAAATCCATCAAGGTGCGCAGCCCTTCATCCACTTGGAAAATGACTGAAGCGCCGTCGCCTCCATCACCGCCGGCAGGTCCTCCTTCCGGAACATATTTTTCCCTCCGAAATGCAACAAGACCGTTTCCACCGTCTCCACCTTTGACGTATACCTTTACATGATCTACAAACATTTTCTTCACTCCTTTTTACAAGGGACAGTAAGCCATATCTCATCTGCACGTATTACACGCTCTCCTTCCAA
The DNA here is from genome assembly GCF_000377705.1 of Salsuginibacillus kocurii DSM 18087. Taxonomy (GTDB): domain Bacteria; phylum Bacillota; class Bacilli; order Bacillales; family Marinococcaceae; genus Salsuginibacillus; species Salsuginibacillus kocurii. The sequence continues at coordinate 77,374 of NZ_KB898630.1, forward strand.
CAGGAGAGGCTCACGTTTTGCAGCTGCATCGAGCAGATGTGAAAATGTATCAATTGAAACCCCCTGGCCTTGCCAATCAAACTCTACGGCCAGAGCTGGTTCAGTCTGAATACTTACGAGGACTCGCTCTTCCTCATCATAAGACAATGCTTTTCTGTAACATTCCAGGACATGACTAACCACCTTTACTAACCAATTATCAAGGTGGCTGAGATCATGAACCGGTCCTGTAACGTCAAGGTCAATCCGAAGCGAATCTGAGCGGCTGTTATAAGTAAGTAAAAATGCAGCAAGTTTAACTGCATTTAGGTTAGTTAACCTACCTTCATTTCTTGCCTTCATGACCATATCATCAATCAGCCGATCGACGTCTTCCAACCTTCCAAGCGCCAGATTGGATTTTAAAAGCTGGGCTTGGTTTAACCATTCATGTCTTATATATCTAATTATCTCAACGGTTTGTTTATTTTCATCCAACGACCGATTGTCCAAAAGATCACCATACCCTTTTAACTCTCAAACATTGTATCATAACCCCACATTGATAGAAAAACCTGGTTTAATGTAGAACTATGTCACGCTTTATATTTCGGCATTGCTACTTTCAGTTTTAAAGCACGTAGAGGATGAAAATATATTTGAGGTAGAAGCAGTGGCAATAACTTTCTAGCTTTTTTTAGCTATAATAAGCATAATCATCAAAAAACCAGTGATATGTAACTGCTCATATCAACTGGCTTTCATTTCTTATTAACCTATTTTCTATCCACTAAATTTTCATTAATTTAAGAAGATTGCTTTAACTGAAAACGATTGACCATTGTACGCAGCCGATCAGCCTGATTGGATAAGTCTACTGCTTGTTCAGATAAGTTCATCACTACCTCTTCTTGACTTTCCAAGCCTTTTGCCGTATCAGCCACCACCTCTGAAAAATCTTCAGCTATTTTGTATATTTCTTCAATAACTTGCTCTAATTCTGCTCCTTCGCTTTTCACATCTTCAGCAAATTGGTGATTGTTTCTCACAGCGCCCCTGGTTTCACTTACAAGCTCACTCAACTTATGAATAGCATTACCAGCAACCGAAACCGTTTCAATCCCTTCATTCATTTTTACTACATTACCGCTGGCTTGTTCCACTGCTCCTTGCACGTCTTTCTTTACGAGCTCTAATCGTTCTACTACTTGGGTACTAAACGAATTTGTTGCTTCAGCAAGCTTCCTCACTTCAGCTGCGACTACGGCAAACCCTTTTCCGGCTTCACCAGCTCTAGCTGCTTCAATAGACGCATTCAATGCCAACAAGTTCGTCTGCTCTGCTATATCTGTAATAGAAGCAACTTGACCTAAAATTTCATTCATTTGTTCAGAGACACGCTCTAACCGTTCAGATGATTCAGTTACCCCTTGTTGGATTTCATTCATCTTCTCAGCTGATTTATCCACTGCTTCTGTACCCCCTTTAGAAGCTTCTTCTGCCCCTTCCGACTGCGTTAGGGTCTGAGCGATATCCTGCTGCATATCGTTCACTTCACTCATCATCTTTTTCACATGCTGATTTGCATTCCCCAGCGCGTTCAACTGATTTTCAGCACCATCTCTAAATTGGCCCAACGTGCTTGTCGTCTCTTGATATGTGGCAGACAAATGCTGAGATTCTTCCTCTTGATTTTTGCTGACCTGTCTAACAAATCTTGACGATTCGTTCATCTCATCTATGATCGAACGAATACCCAGCACTACTTTATTCATCTCAAAACTTAATTGATGAAAATCATTGTTCCTATGTTCAGTAACTTCCTGCGTTAAATCACCTGCTGATACAGAGCGCGCCACTTGATACCAGCTGCTTACTGCTTGGGTAATTGACTTATATAAAAAGAAACATATTAAAAACGTAACAATAAATACCGTAGCCGTTATAATGAATGTTGCTGACCAAGAACCCGTCAATATAAAGCTGCTAACAAAGGCAGAAACCGCCGGTAATACAGTCAGGGAGGTGAACACAGGTTTTAGAAAAGAACGTTGAACACTTCGTCCCAGTCGCAAATTAACACTCTTGCCGTTGTTACTTTTACTAATTGGCGCAGAAGCATCTATTAACACTTCTCCCGTATTTCGTACATATTCCTGAAGGAGAGGTTCAGCAGTAGTAGCGGCTTTTAATCCTGTCTCATCTTGAAAAAAATCCCCTTCTCGCAGCCGGTTGGTATGTATAATGCTTTTCCCTTCCTGATCAACGATGAGCAAATATTCGTCCCGTTTCAGCTTACTATCTAATAATTCCCGAAAGTATACAAGTTCCGTCAGCAAGTCCTCATGATTTTCTATCTTTTCGGCCAATTCTTCTGCAATCGCTTTCACTTTTGATAAAGCTTGCTCAGCGGCTCTTTTTTGAATTAGTGTCCCCAAATTGACCCCCCCTTAAATTTTACTACAACTTAAGTATATTAAATTAATGGAAATTTTCAAATATTTTTTCCGTCCATTGGTTTGTATGCTACTTTAAAGTCGTTAAACAAAGGAAAAGCTTTAAATTAAAATTTCTATTGACAGATTAATAAAGAAAAGCATATACTAAGTACCATAATTCCGACTAAATTTATATGTTTTATAAACTCTTATGCCTTGAGGTGTTTTTATGGCTGAAGTAGCAATTGAAAATGTAGAAAAAACGTTTGTTAACGAGGACAACGAAAACTCATTTACCGTGTTTAAGGATATAGATCTCAATGTGGAAGCTGGAGAATTTGTTTCATTACTTGGGCCTTCAGGATGTGGTAAGTCCACATTGTTAAATATTGTGGCTGGGCTTGAGCAAGCAACAGCGGGAAAGGTTTCTGCTGGGGGAGAGCCTATTACAGAACCAGGTCCCGACAGAGGAGTTGTTTTTCAAGAAGCGGCTCTTATGCCATGGTTATCAGTACTTGATAATGTAAGGTTTGGCTTAAAAAAGCAGAAGCTCTCTGCTGAAGAAGAGATGGAACGCGCTGAATACTTTTTAAAATTAGTACACTTAAGTAAATTCATGCAATCATTCCCACATGAACTATCAGGCGGGATGAAACAGCGGGTAGCCATCGCTCGCGCCCTCGCGCTCGATCCTGATGTACTATTAATGGATGAACCGTTTGGTGCCTTAGATGAACAAACCCGAACCATGCTTCATCAAGAGGTGCAATATATTTGGGAAGAAACTCGCAAAACGATTTTATTTGTTACACATAATATTCGCGAATCGATTCTTTTATCTGACCGCATTGTGTTGATGGGTACCCGGCCTGGCCGCATCGTAGAAACCTTTGATGTAGACCTTGAACGTCCTCGTAAGCCTTCAGATCCAGCTTTCATTGAACTAGAAGAAGCAATAAACAAAAAACTAGCGGTCGAAATAGATAAGGTTATGAGGGAGGAAATTGGCGATGACTACAACTCTAAGAAGAGTGCTCTTCTTTATCATTCTCATCGTGATATGGGAGACAATATATAGAGTAAATTTGCAGGTTGAATTCACAACAACATCCCTGCCTTCATTTCTCGGAACGATGGAGCAATTATATGTTGGTTTTTTTGAAACTCAAATCCTCTTAGGCGCCACTGCTATTAGCTTTTACCGGATAGTACTAGGCTTTGTCATTGCAGTAGTGGTAGGAACTATTGTCGGCATCTGGCTCGCGCGTTCCAAAGCAGCAGATGAAACACTGGGGTCGCTGGTGATTGCCCTGCAATCCATTCCAAGTATCGTTTGGCTGCCAATCATGATCATGATCTTTCAAAGCTCAGGTACAGCACCAATTGTTACAGTAGTAGCGATGGCTGGAGCCTGGGTGATGATATCCAACATGCGCGTCGGGATCAAATCGGTTGAACCGATTCTCATAAGAGCTGCTCAAACGATGGGGTATAAAGGACCAGAACTGATTTGGAAAGTAATGATTCCAGCTTCTATACCAACGTTTCTGTCAGCAACACGGTTAGCGTGGGCGTTTGGCTGGAGAGCATTAATGGCAGCTGAGCTCTTGGGTACCGGTGGCCTAGGGAGAACGTTAATGGATGCCCGCGATTTCTTTAATATGGACTTAGTCATTGGCATCATGGTAATTATTGCCACCATTGGATTGACCATGGAGTACTTTGTCTTTAGAAAGCTTGAAAAACGAATCTTCTCAAGATGGGGTTTGTCTAGTTAATTTTCATATATTCATAAACAGAAAAGGAGTTTTTACATTGAAAAAGTGGATTGCAACTGGCGCACTTGCTTCTCTTACTTTATTTGCATCAGCGTGTGGTGAAGGGGGTTCTTCAGGGTCTGGAGACGAGAGCATTAATCTTGGCTATTTCCCTAACCTGGACCATGCAGCCGGGCTGATTGGCAAACAGAACGAAATATTTGATGAGCATTTAGGAGACACACAAGTAGAATACACCCACTTTCCAAACGGAAACGATTTTATCGATGCACTTGATACCGGTTCCCTTGATATTGGCTACGTTGGCCCTGGCCCTGCTATTAATTACTATTTAAGCGGCGGGGACATCAGAATTTTAAGTGGAGCAGCAAATGGAGCAACCCTCATTGTTTCGGCTGAAGACTCTGGCATTCATGAGCTTGAAGACTTTGATGGCAAGTCATTTTGCACCCCGGGTAATGGCTGTACACATAATGTTCAACTTGAGATTATGCTGCAAGAACTTGGGCTTGAATCCAACCGTGTAGGCGGCACAGTCGAACACCAGTCACGTATTGATCCTGCTTCTATGACGATGCGTTTTGAAAATGGGGAGACTGATGCAGCTGCTGCTCCTGAACCTTGGGGAACTTACCTTGTTGAAGAATATAATGCAAATGTAGTGGCAGAATGGGACGAAGTATTTGTCGGCGAAGAGCTCCCGAGCGTTGTGTTAGTAACCTCTGAAGATTTCCTTGAAGAACACCCAGATAAAGTAGAAGATGTATTGCAGGCACATGAAGAATCCGTCGAGTTTGCCCAGAATAATACAGATGAAACGCTTGAAAGTGTAAATGAATATATTTATGAACTTTCACAGCAAGAATTCTCAGATGACGTTCTTTATAATGCCTGGGACCGGATGCAAATCAGTACAGAAGTTCACGAAGATGCATTGAAAGATTGGGCCCAAGCCTCCTATGACCTCGCATTCCTTGAGGAAGAGCCAGATTTGGAAGGCCTGGTTGATACCACTTATATGGAAAAAGCTCTAGAAGACTAACATGTAGCACATTATCTTTTTAAATAAACGACCATACAAAAAGCGCCTCTTTTACTGAGGCGCTTTTTGTATCTATTTACTTATTATGGAGCTCCAATTTCCTCTGGGGTATTACAGCGTTCAGCGACGACTTGAGCGGCCTTTTCTCCTTGAGAAATACAATCCGGCAGACCAATTCCTTCAAATGACGCTCCTGCAACATGTATCCCCGGGAACCTTGCTTCTAGTTCTTCTCTAAACGCAGCTAACTGCTGAACATGACCGACCAAGTATTGCGGCATAGCTTTGGTCCAGCGTGTAACCCTTGTAAACAAAGGCTCTCCGTGTATAGGCACAATGTGATTTAAATCTGCTAACACCGTTTGTTTAATGGCTTCGTCTGATTCGTGCACAATCTCTTCTTCCCCCGGACGGCCCACATAACATCTAAGCAAAGCATACCCCTCTGGCGCTGCATGTTCCCACTTTTTATGCGTATATGTGCAGGCAGTAATTGTCAGGCCACCCCCTTTTGTTACTAAAAATCCAGTCCCATCTAAATCTGAAGGCAGTTGCTCTTCTTTTAAGGCCATAGCTACTGTAGCAACGGATGTGGAAGGCATGTCCTTAAACCACTGACTATTTTTCATATCAGGTAACGCATTAGCTATTTGTGGGTGCGGGGTTGTCATAATAATTTCATCAAAATGTTCTTCGTGCCCATTAGCAAACCGCAACAGATAAGACCCTTCCTCAGCCGGGGTAACCGCTTCAAGCTCGTGCTCTAGATATAAGGCATCTTCGTCCAAATGATTGCCAATACTCTCAACTAAGGAAGAGAGCCCATTCCTAAGTGATTGGAACATTCCTTTTGGTTTGCTGTCCTTTTCTTGAGAAGTAGCTGTTTGGCGTTCAGCCATTGTCTGTCTCATGCCTAAAATTAAACTACGATGCTTCTCTTCTATTTGAGCAAATTGTGGAAAAGTAGCCTGTAAGCTAAGTGAATCGATTCTTCCAGCATAGATACCAGAAAGCAGAGGTTCAATCAAATGGTCGACCACTTCAGAACCCAGCCGCTTTCTAAAAAAAGCCCCTATAGATTGATCTTCATTTTGTTTGGCCGATTGAGATCGAGGCAAAAAAACATCTGCACCTGCTCTTAATTTACCAAACGGTGAAAATAAAGAAGTGGTTGCAAAGGGAGCTACTTTTGTTGGGATCCCCATAATCGCGCCGCCAGGCATGTTATGCAATTTTTGATCTTTATAAATATAGGCGTGACCTTTGGTATTATAAATGAGCTCATCGTCCATGCCGACTTCTTTGGCCAATTTGGCTGCACTCGTTTTACGAGCGAGAAATGAATCCGGTCCCTTTTCGAGGACAAATCCATTTGTATAATCGGTCTGTATTTTCCCCCCTAACTGAGCGGAGGCTTCAAATAATTTATATTCTCCAGAAAGACCACGGGCAAGTAATTCCTTTTGCAAGTAATAGGCGGCAGAGAGACCTGTTATCCCACCACCGATAATCGCTATTTTCATATAAATTTACCTCGTTTTTCTAATTATGCTTAAATCGGCGCAACACACTATCAGCTAAGCCATCGATAAACAAAGAATCCGTGTTCGGCATCGCTGGTCGATGATAACCAGCTCCGATTTCATCTGTTACGACTTTACACTCAATATCATTATCATAAAGCACTTCTAAATGATCGGAAACAAAACCTACTGGACAATATACAAATTCAGTAAATCCTTTTTCTTCATACAGGTCTTTCGTAAGGTCTTGAACATCTGGTCCCAGCCAAGGGTCAGGGGTATTCCCCTCACTCTGCCAGCCAATTGCCCGATGTTTTACATTAGCTTGTTCACTAATCAAACGAGCTGTTTCTTCTAATTGTTTAGGGTAAGGATCGTTGTGCTGCAGAATTTTCTCAGGTAAACTGTGCGCTGAAAATATCACGACAGTTTGATCTTCGTTTAAGCCATTCAATGTTTTCTGTAAGTTTTCTGCCCAGTATTGAATAAATTTAGCTTCCTCATACCAGCTTTCTACAGAGTAAATGGCTGGTCCACCGATGCGTTCACTTTCTTCCTGGGCTCTTCCATTATAGGATTTCACACTGAAAGTAGAAAAATGTGGAGCCAGGACAATGGAGACCGCTTCTTCTATGCCGTCATCCTTCATTTCTTGAATCGCATCTTCTACAAACGGGTCAATGTGCTTTAAGCCGAGATATGCTTTAAACTCCACCTCTTCTACCCGTTCATTCAATCGATTTTCAAGTGCAAGCATTTGTTCATCCGTAATTCTCGCTAATGGTGAAATGCCTCCAATTGCCTCATACCGCTCAATCAATTCATCAAGAGCTTCTTGCTCTGGCGGTCTCCCCCTTCTTATATGCGTATAATATGGTTTTACTTCATCCAGGCTTCGAGGTGTTCCATAAGCCATAACGAGTAAGCCTATTGTTTTTTTGGCCATTCAAAAATCCCCCGTTTATTTTTGTGTATAATCATGAACAAAAGAAGTTACGCTTGCGAGAGTCTCGGGTTGAATCTCGGGAAAAACCCCATGCCCTAAGTTAAAAATGAAAGCATGGTCATCTTTAGCTTGATCTAAAATGTATTTCGTCTCACGCTCAATTGCTTCCCATGAAGACAGTAAGACCGTAGGATCCAAATTCCCCTGAAGGGTCTTTGTAATCCCCAGTTCTCTCGCTTCTTGCACACTCATCCGCCAGTCCAAACCAATCACATCAATGGGCAGATCATCCCACTCTTTGATTAAATGAGAAGCTCCAACTCCGTAAAGTATAAGTGGAACGCCTTCTTTTCTCAGTTCCTGACATATCTTTTCCATGGTTGGTTTTATATAAGCTCGATAATCTTTCACACTAAGAGCTCCCACCCATGAATCAAACAGCTGAATCGCCTGAGCTCCTGCTTTAATTTGGCTTTTTACATACGTAATGATCATATCAGCAAGCTTGTCCATTAATAAGTTCCATGTTTCAGCATCACCAAACATCATAGCCTTTGTCTTCGCATAGTTTTTGGACGGACCGCCTTCAACCATATAACTTGCAAGCGTAAAAGGCGCGCCGCTAAATGAAATAAGTGGAACCGAAAGCTGAGTCCGGAGAAGACGGATCGTATCTAACACATAATAAATATCCTCTTCAGGATTTAGTTCAGCTAACTGCTCAACATCTGCTTTGGATCGTATCGGATTATCAATGACCGGGCCAATCCCCGACTTAATTTCTACATCTACCCCCATGGCCGGCAACGGCGTCATGATATCTTTATATAAAATGGCAGCATCATTATTATACTGTTCAACCGGTAAGCGTGTAACATACGCGCACAATTCAGGGTCATGAGTAATTTCAAAGAGAGAATACTTTTCTTTCAATGCCCTGTATTCTGGTTGAGATCTTCCGGCCTGGCGCATATACCAGACAGGTGTGTGTGTCACCGGCTCCTGCCGACAAGCTTTTAAAAACTGATCGTTAAATGTTTCATTTGTCATGATCGTGGCACCCCTTTATCTTGCATGACCTTATGTATAAAACAGCACATCCTTCGTACCATTTTTAACACATCCTACCCTATTACGATACTCGTAATTCATTAGAATGTATAGTAGTCTGCTCGAACGTTCAAAAAATTGCTATACGATCGATTTGGTTTTCTCATTTCCATTTCTATTCACCCTTATTATTCGCCACCTAAGCTATAATCTTAATCAGAGTGTGTATACTTTAGTCAGCCTATTCGATTCCTTCTCTTTCTTTTCGAGAATTTTCTAATTACTGCTTTCCATACCTTAATTTTTCCATTACAATGATCATATGTTCCTAGAATGATTTTAAATTCATGCGAAAACGTGCCCAACCACTACATAAGGCTCAGGAGGATTCACACATGAATATATGGAAAAATGCCAGCCTCCGTTTTAAAGTGTTAGCGGGACTAGCTTTGACTTTGGTATTATTTTTTATCAGTTTCGCCATTATTTTCACTCAATTCCAAACGATTAATTCCCAATCTTCCCATATGGAAGAAACAAGTGTTCAAGCGATCGACGCAGTTGATGCAGCATCTCTTTTTCGGGAAAAATACATATTTGCATTAGACATGATGCGTGATGAAGATGCTGTTCCAGAAGACTATGAAGAGCTTAGCTCTCAGCTTGATGAGCGACTTGAACGAATGTCTGGTTATCTCTTGACTGAAGAAGAAGAAGATATGCATGAGACCCTTGTTTTTTTAAATCAACAGTTTGATAACCGGGTGGACGAGTTAATCAGTGTCGGGTTAACCCCTGATGATAGTATTATGAACCAACTTGGTTCAATGCGAGACCAAACAGTAGAAGTAGCGTCTGACTTGGAAAATATTTTAACGAACCGGGTGGAAAATGCAGGTAATGAAGTGACTTCAGCCATTGATCAAGCTATTATTACAAGCATCGTTTCCTTTATCGCGGCGACCATTTTAGGTATCACCCTGTTTATGCTTCTTACCGCAGGGATTAAACGCTCGTTAAATAAGATATTAAAGACAACCGCTCGTATTAGTCAGGGAGAGTTAACAGTGGGCAAACTGGATGACTCCCCTAAAGATGAATTTGGACAATTAAACCATCAAATTAATGATATGAGTGAGAATCTACGTTCTCTAGTGTCTGATATTTCCACTACTTCCCAATCAGTGTCGGCTTCAAGTGAGGAACTAGCTGCTTCAGCCGAAGAAGTCAACGCTGGTGCTGAACAAGTTGCTTATGATTTACAAAACATGACCGACGGACAGCAAGAGCTGCACACTTCAATACAGAGGTCTGCTGAAACTTTTCGTCACATGGAACAGGAGCTAAAAGGAGTAGAAAAAGCAAGTTCAGACATTGCAGCTGCTACTGCTATAGCAGAAGAAAAAACGGCAAATGGGCAAGAACGTGTAAGTGCCACGCAGGAAACAATGGGCAGGATTAAAACAGCCAATGAAAACAATGTGCAAGTTATCGAAGAACTTGGCAGCGAATCCAATAAAATTTATGATATTATTCATTTGATTCAAGATATATCAGCGCAAACTACGTTACTTGCCTTAAATGCAAGCATTGAAGCAGCCCGGGCTGGGGAAGCTGGAAAAGGGTTTGCCGTTGTGGCAGATGAAATCAGAAAACTAGCTGCACAAAGCGAGGAAGCAACTCATTCAATCAGTGAAACCATTGAACGTATCAGCGGAAAAGTCGAAATGTCAGTTAACCAGGCCAAAAACAATTCTACACTCGTGCATAACGGGGAAAACGAAATGAAAGAAACAGCACTAGCATTTAAAGATATTGCTGATAGCATCGCTCAGATGACAGGGCAAACCAACGAAATTCATCAGCTTGTAGACGGAGTTAATAAGCGGAGCCGCTATATTATGGAAGCTGTCACTCAAGTTGAAGAAACGGCCGTCCAGTCTGCAAATACAAGCGAAAACATAGCTAGTACCACAGAAGAACAGACTGCTACCATGGATAGCATCACCCAATCAGCTCAAGAAATGGCGAATATTGCAAATGATCTGCAGAAAAAAGTCGACTCGTTTAAACTTTAAGCGCTAGACTGGCTTGAGACAATAGCATACGAAGCCTGCTCTAAGTAAAAGGCCAGCTGAACATTGCGTTCAGCTGGCTTATTTCAACTCCACTTTTATCGTTATCAGAACCAGAGCCCCACATCAACTGATGCAACATTTGAAGGGCTGCCGTCTTCTCCGGTCTGCGGGTTATGGGGGACAACCATATACTCTTGTAAAGAAAATACATTAACGCCATTTACTGTATATTCTTCCCCACCTTCTACAGTAGCTACTTTTTCAGAGACATCACCTGAAACCTCATAAACATGATACTCTATGCGCTCATCCGTCGCAGGCGTCCATTCCAAATGAACATTAATTATGCCTCCACCTCTTAAAGAAAGAGAAGCTTCTAAGTTATCCACTTGTTCAAGCTCTACTGGTTCTTCTAGTTCCTCAACATGATCAGGTTTATTAAAAGCAACAGCCTGTTCGGTTGGGGCTTTGGTGTCTATTATTTCTTTAAACAAGGCAGTAGCATAAGCGCTTCCCCCTTCAAGGTAACTGTCCTCTCTTGTTTCATCATTTCCTATCCACAGAGCACCGGTTACTTCTGGCGTATAGCCCGCAAACCAAGCATCTCTAGCAGCTCCTTCTACTTCTGTAAAAGACGTAGTACCAGTTTTGCCTGCTAAGGCATGGTCCGTATGACCATTTGTTCCTGTGCCTTCATCTACAACATCTTTAAGCATTTCCGTCATATACCAAGCATTTTGTTCACTCATAACCTGGACTTCTTCGTCAGCAGTTGCTTTTGCCTCCTCATTCATTTCCACTAGGTCTCCCTGCCGATTTACAATACCATCAATAAAGGAAGCATTTTGTCTGACCCCATTGGAGGAAAAAATCGTATAAGCCTCTGCCATCTCAAGTGGAGAAAAGCCATCTGTCAATCCACCAAGCGCAATGGAATAACCATCATCATCTAGTTCTAAGCCAGCCTCTTTCATCCACTCTATTGAATAATCAATTCCAAGCTGGTCTAAAAGCCAAACCGCTGACGTATTGGTCGACTGAGTAATTGCTTCCCGCATCGTGACCTGTCCTTGATACGTGCGATCATGATTTCTTGGCTGATATCCATCCATATCCATTTCTTCATCTTTAAGCAATGAATACGGTTCATATCTCCCGGATTCAAGCGCAGGCGCATATACAGAAAACGGTTTAAAGGATGAACCTGGCTGCCTCGCTATAAAGGCCCGGTTTAAACTTTCAGACTCATACTCACGTCCGCCCTGGATCGCTTGTACCCCTCCAGAATGATGGTCCATCAATACGACGGCAGCTTCTGTAGTGTCATTGTTTCCCGGGAAATATTCATCTTCCTGCAGTAACTGATAAGAAGCTTCCTGGTATTCTTGGTCTACTGGTATTTGAATTGTATATCCACCGGTACGCAGCTCTTCTCTTGATAAATCGTAACTTTTCTCAGCTTCTTCATAGATTGCATCGATATAAGTGGCATATGCAGGATCATTGCTGTTTCTATACAGGTCTTCTGATACAGTTCTACCTTGGTATGCCGATGCTTCTTCAGCATCAAGAAAACCATGTCTTTCCATCACTGCAAGTACTGTATCCCTACGCTCTTTAGCCCGGTCTGCATCTACTGCCGGGGAATACATATTTGGTCCCTTAGGTAAAGCCGCCAACAAGGCCCCTTCATGAACATTAAGCTCAGAAACATTCTTATTAAAATAAAGTTGTGAAGCTACTTGAATCCCGTGTGCACCGTGTCCAAAATATATTTGATTTAAATACATTTCCAGTAATTCATTTTTGCTGTAATTACGTTCTAAATGCATTGCAATTAGAACTTCCTGGGTTTTACGCATCCACGTTTGATCATGTTCTAAGAATACATTCTTAGCTAACTGCTGGGTGATTGTGCTTCCCCCTTCATCAAGAGAGCCAGCCATTATATCTCGATACACTGCCCGTCCAATAGCACGAATATCTATGCCTTGATGTTCATAAAAGCGAACATCCTCCACGGCAATAAAAGCATCCTGTACATGTTGAGGGATCTCAGTTAAATCGACAGTTTCACGATTTTCCTGATAAAGATGAGCTACCTCTTCCCCATTCTCGTCTACAATATATGATGTCTCGTCCATTACAAACTTTGATTCATCAACAAGTAAACTTCCCGTAATTAATACAGCTGCATAAGTACCAACAGCCAGTACCATACCGGCAAGCAAAAAGATAACCGGAAGTAATATTCGTTTCCTCCGCATAGCTTGTTTCTCCTTTTCGGAAAGCATTTGAGCATATTATAATATACATTCTGATTTTCACAAATGGAAAAAAGCCTCCACTTATGTGATTCGATCTTTCCAATAGGGTCGACACTCCTCTAGAAGACGTGACAAATTCCGTCTTAAACCAGTTACGTATCTCTTTTACTTTGGTTTCAAAATAAAGCTCTTTTTTATTACAGGTTCTGTTAAAGCACGTTGCTTATAACGGTCGTTTCAGTTCCTGAAATGGCCGAGATGCCTACAAACCAAGCGGTCCCGAAAAGACTTGTGGATCGCCCGCGCAATAAGTTGCCATGGAAGAAATATCACCACTACTCGTTGCCAGAATCGTTTTATACGCTCTTTATAACTTTCCAAAAACGTAAAAACCAGCCGCAACTTTTTGGCGGCTGGTAACCTATAACTAGAGGAACAGCTGGTCATAGTAAGGGAGGCTCATTTCTAGCTACGGTTATGTCTTTCTCTTACTTTTGCATGAATTGCTTTGCCAATTTCTAAAGCTGCAGTTGCTGCCGGGGACGGTGCATTTACTACATGGACACAGCGCGATGTTGAAAACATTAAAAAATCATCGACCAAATGACCATCTGCATGAACGGCCTGGGCCCGGATCCCCGCTTCCGCGGGAATTAAATCATCAGCTGTTAAATCAGGGATCAGTTTCTGGGCCATACGAACGAAACGATTCTTACTTAAAGAGCGACTAAATTCATCAACTCCTGTTTTACCATGAGCTGCTGCCAGCTTAAAAAAGGCAGAAGAATTTAATGTTGAAAACATTTCTTTTACATCAATACCATCTGTCTTCGTATAACGTTCCTTATTTAACGCCCAGACAGCATTGGGACCAACATGAACTTCATTATCAATTGAACGAGTAAAATGAACGCCTAAAAAAGGGAAAGCAGGATCTGGCACAGGATATACTGAGTGCCTGATTAAATGAGCTTTATCTTCCTTTATTTTAAAATATTCACCTTTAAACGGGATGATGGAAACATCACTTCTTATACCACTTTTCTTTACGAGCGTATCACTCCATAAGCCGGCACAGTTAATCAATGATGCAGCGGTGAAGGTGCCATTGTTTGTTACCACTTCAACTTTTGCCCTTTGTTCATTTACTGTTTTTACTTCTGTATGATAATAAATAGTTCCTCCAGCGTTTTCGATATCTTGTCTTAATTGATACGTTACTTTTTTAAAATCAGTCACTGCTACTGTAGGAACATATATAGCAGCAATTGCGGCCACATGGGGTTCCTGCTCCATCAAATCTTTACCTTTCAGCCATTTCACTGGAACTTGATTACACTTTCCTTGTTCGTACAAAATTTCAAGCCGTTTTCTTTCTTCTGAAGTAGTAGCGGCAATTACTTTTCCTTTTTCATGGAGCGGTAGTTGGTGTTCTTTACAATAGGCTTTCATCGATTTGTTGCCAGCTACAGCAAATTTCGCTTTTTGTGAACCTGGTTTATAATATAGCCCTGAATGAATAACACCGCTGTTTCTACCTGTTTGATGTGTTGAGATATCAGCTTCTTTATCTATTAGCAATAGTTGGTCAGCTGGATGATTTTTTAACCACTCTCTTGCAGTGGCCAGCCCAATAATCCCTGTTCCTACAATTATAACGTCATACATAGCCCTTCCTCCTCTTTTACCCAACAAACCAGTATCTGTCACACTTGCTCGACCCGGATTTTTCCAACTAGAACCGAAGCGGTAATCACGAGCTCTTCTTTCTCTCTTCTCCTTTTACTTCCTGTTGCCACAAATGTTCTAGGTAAAATTCCTTTTTCCTGCTGCCCAAAAATGATTTGCTTTCCTAATAAGGAATGAACGTGAATTTGGCACGGCACACCATAAGGGATATAAAGAACGGTTTCTCCTATCCCGCTTCTTATGGAAATGTGAGCTCGTTTTTGAGCTGAGACTGCCCGAGAGATATCAAGATGAACCTCTCCAATCCCATGTTTCACACGAAAGTCCTGTAGAACAAACGGTTGGTCTCCCATTCTTAAAGAACCGAGCCATATGGTATTTTTCACAGGAACATGTATCGCCCTGTTATTTCCATGGTAACCTTGTGAAAGGGTTTCCGTAATTAGAGGGGGTGGTTCACTAAAATTAAGAGCACCTTGTATTTTGGCAGGATCGGCTAAATCCCGGTCAATATCAATAGCTGTATCGTGTAGCTTTATTCTATATAGTGACTGGCCGACTAAAAGGACACTTATCAGTACGGAGTATAGATAAAGCGGAGCTATAATTAAACTAGCCAAAAATAGAATTCCAAAAAAGAGGAACCCCAGCCGCACTTTTAATCCAGTTGGCATTAAATGAGCTGCCCACACTGACAGAACCAGGGGAAGAAACACAAAAACTGTAGCTTGAAAAGAATAAACAGCTGTCACTGAATAAAAGATGCCACAAACAAGCAAAGCCAGCCCTGCCCAGACGGTCATTGGTACACGCACCATAATCCCCCCGAAGAAGAAGAAATAGGACGATTATTCCTTCTCTTGTGTTTTTTGTACAGAACGTTTAACCTGAAAATCTAAACTTATTCCTGTTTTCCACTTGCTTGGGTGTTTATGCTGCGTTGCTAGTTTTTTTGGCCCCGGACCTTCTTACTCTCTTTTTACCCCTATCTCTCAATCTAACACTGCCTAGCCAGACCTTCACCTTGCTAGTAAGGAACTTACCTAAGAATAATGAAAGAGTGAACTGTTACCTTCTATTTTTATAAACAGAACCCTTCTTTTTCTTGTTTAAATCTATATGTTTCAGCCCAAGAGCTTGTCCGTATTGAAGTGCTAGTAACGTTTGTCACTAAAGCAGTAAAAGAAATACATATGCTATAATAGAAGGGCTTATCTCGTCTTGCTAGATTTCTTTTTTACAGCGCTGGCATTGGATAGGTTTTGATGAGAATGATTTCTGGCTTTTTATGTTGCACAGCCAGAAAGAGGAAACAAAGCTTTGAATTTAGGGAGGCGAACCATGGAAGACCGCTTATACCAATTATTAGATGATTCTTATGAGGAAATGGTCGAAATAAGACGTTACTTACACCAACACCCTGAGCTATCGTTCGAAGAAGTAGAAACCCCTAAGTATATTGCTTCTTTTCACCGAGAACTTGGACACGAAGTAAGAGAGCAAGTCGGAAGCCGAGGCGTAGTCGCTACCTTAAAAGGTGGGAAAGAAGGACCAACCGTAGCCTTACGGGCCGATTTTGATGCCCTCCCAATTCAGGATGAAAAGGACGTTCCTTATCGCTCAAAAGTAGAAGGCAAAATGCATGCCTGCGGTCATGACGGCCATACTGCCACATTGCTCGTCTTAGCAAAAGCCATAAACCGCTTGAAGGACGAATGGCCAGGGACGGTCGTCTTCATTCACCAGCATGCTGAAGAATTTGCTCCAGGTGGCGCAATCGAAATGGTTGAAGATGGCTGTCTGGCAGGAGTGGATGTTGTTTTTGGGACTCATTTGTGGGCAACCGAACCAACAGGCGTGCTGCAAGTAAAAAGTGGGCCAATGATGGCTGCTTCTGATCGTTTTGAAATTACGGTCCATGGAAAAGGCGGACATGGAGCTATGCCCCATCTAACAAATGACGCTGTGCTGACCGCTTCACAGCTCGTAGTTAATTTGCAATCAATTGTTAGCCGTAAAGTGGACCCGCAAATGCCTGCGGTTCTTTCTATTGGTTCGTTTGTAGCAGAAAATGCTTTTAACGTGATTGCAGACTCTGCTTATTTAATGGGAACGGTCCGCACATTTGATGAAGAAGCTCGCAATCAAATCGAAGAAGAAATGAATACAATTGTAAATAACACATGTGAAATGGCTGGAGCTACAGCGGAATTTAATTATTTACGTGGTTACCCTGCTGTTGTTAACCATAAAGAAGAAACTGAATTTATCCAAAAAGAAGCTACTAGTGTCCCGGGAGTTACTCGAATCGAGGAAAGAGAAGCGGTGATGGGCGGCGAAGATTTCGCCTATTATTTGCAAAATGTAAAAGGGACATTCTTTTTTACCGGGGCCCAAGCTCCTTCGGTGCAAGAACCTTATCCTCACCATCATCCAAAATTTGATATTGATGAAACGGCTATGCTGATCGCAGCAAAGACATTAGGAAAAGCAGCTCTGTGTTACGAGAACTAAGCTGGCCCCTTTTCTGCTTAGTGTTTTACTCGAAATTAATAAGTAATTATATTACATCCAGCTATCAAAAAAAGATCTTCATCGATGAAGATCTTTTTTATTTGTCTCGCTCGGTAAAAGGCGAAACCGGTAACTTTGCTTTGCCGCATCAGCTAACACTGTCAAAAAGTGGCGGTTGACCACTGCTCCCACCACCGCTCCAAAGCCAGGCACTAATTGTAACAATTTTGGAAGGTCTATCGCATCTCGATACCCTTCTTGAAACAATGTCCAATCTACCCAATTCTCGGGAGGTTCTTTGCTTTTTATGTTATCAATCCATGTCTCCCACTCTCTAATACGCTTTGCTGCTTCTGCTTTTTGCTGCGGGGCCGAAAAAGCAGATTGAAACACATGAACAAGAAACAATCGTTCTTCTTCAATGCTTGGGTCAAAACCATAAAGTTGAGCCGCTTCCCAGAGAAAACGAAATTTGATAGATAATAAAGCAGGAAAATCAACCATCCCTAAAAATAACCCGCCTGCTCCAGTTCCCGCCCCTTCAGCAGTAGCAATATTGCGGTGCTTTGCTGCTAACTCTTCGATTGCATTGTCAGCTTCCTTTAAAGAAGGTGTTGAAACAGGAGCGATCTTGCCAAACGTTGTAGATGAACTCAAAACGGTTTCGATCATGGCTTTTACGGCCTGGGCTGAAGCGTCATGTACTTTTTGTGGAATGTAACGATTCATCTTATACTGAATTTGTTTTGTCATTGTCGCTGTCATCGAAGGAGGCTTAGTGGTATTGCGATACCAGGCAAAAGCTTCATCATGCGCATTCTTTTCATAATTCGTCATTCTTTCACCCCGATTCATTCCCAATCCCGACTTCTCTATGCCTATGCTTTCTTTCTTGGTTTTAATACCCGATATTCAGCGTACCAATACACCGTTAGAAAAGCTAATGCAATACCTGCAACAGTCCATAACCAAGAAGCTGATAATAAAAGCAGGCCAATACTAAACAACGCTACTTGGCCAAATAATAAATACTTAACGAGTCGTTTAAACGACGTTTCTTTAAGACCATGGCGAATCGGATAAATATCTGGAAGCTCTTTCGTAGCAAAATGATGATAAAGAGTTGATAGTTGCAGCCCAGTCATATAGGCAAACAAAATCATCAACCCAACAGTCAGCCATGAAAACGGTGAAGCATACATGAATAACAAACCAATCGCCGTCAAACGCAAATAAATGCCAAGATAATCATTAGAACGAACAAACGCTTTCCCAAACATAAAATCGTATACATGATCTTGGCTATGTTCAACTCGGTCAATAAGTTTGGCAAATGGAGTGCGCGCTTTCACTTTCCCTTTTAAGTGCGGAACATCTGTAAACGCATTCGCCATCCGATAAAACAACATCAGCATGCGATTTTCCATCTCTAAAAGATGCTGCCATTTAATGCGGTGCTGCTTCAACAGCGGATAATAGTACCAGACATACACTACAGCCATTGCCGCTAACACGGCGATTTGAAAACCAACCCCTGCATTAGCAAATAAAAGAAACGCAAAAACCAGATTTACTACAAAACGAAGCCAAGCATGAAACCAGCGATGACTTTCTGTCTGAATTCTTAATTCTGCCCACTTAGAGGCCATGTTCCATCCTTTCGCCAGCATCAAACCAAGGAATACAACAAACCAGTATGCTGCTTCAGGATGAATTCGATCAAAAAATAACGGAGCGAGTATTACAAGAATTAAAAGCATGCCTGCTCCTTGAAAAATACCGGAATACACTGTTGACTTTCTAAAGTAACTGGACATCCTCATTTCAAGCGGGAGCAAAAACACAAGGTCCCCTTCTTTAACAAACGTACGGATTGGCGACCGAGTTAACATATAAGCAAACAAGACAGAAAAAAATAACACAGTCGGGAACTGTTCAGGCAGCCATTCTAGAAACGTGCTGTAATAATAACTCCCTACCAACACAAGAATATAGAGCGAAAACATAAAACCGCTATTGCCAATTAACCGCAAATAACGAATAGCTTCATTCCAAAACATCATTGCCCGCTCTTGCCATAATTGCTCCACATTCATCCGATTTCATCCTTTGTCACAGCAATATAAATATCATCCAAGGTGGCTTGAGGCATGTTAGCATCCCGTTGAAGCTCACTCATCGTCCCATGCATGTGGACTTGACCATTGTGAAGCAAGACAAACCGATCACAGTATTTTTCAGCAGTTGATAAAATATGAGTAGACATTAAAATGCCTGCTCCCTTTTCTTTCATATCAAGCATCATATCCAATAGCGACTGAATCGCTACGGGGTCGAGCCCGACAAACGGTTCGTCCACCACATATAATTCAGGCCGTACTAAAAAGGCACACATAATCATAACCTTTTGCCGCATCCCTTTTGAAAAATGGCTGGGGAACCATTTTTTCATGCCATTCATTCTAAATTGTTTCAATAACTCATCTGCCCGCTGTTCAAACGTAGTTTCTTCAATATCATAAGCCATGGCAGCCAAACGTAAATGCTCCCACAAGGTCATATCTTCATAGAGAATAGGGGTTTCAGGAATAAAAGATAGCGATTGCCGATAGGCCTCCGGCTCTTCAGTAAAGGCCTTACCTTTGATCTGAATTTCCCCTTTTGAAGCTTCCATCAAGCCCAAAATATGTTTAATAGTCGTGCTCTTCCCAGCTCCATTTAAGCCAATTAGCCCAACGATCTCAGCTTCTTGCACCTGTAAAGAGATATCATGCAAAACCGGCTTGTGAATATTATAGCCGCCCGATAAACCGCTCACATTCAATAATGCGCTCATAAGACAAGTCTCCTCGTTCAGTTCTAATCAACGTCTCCATTGTACCTTTTTTCCATTCCAGATGAAAACCTTGTCCTTTAGAGATAAGATACTCTAACCTTGGACCTTTTTAACATATACATAAACTAAAAAAGTTGTGTGAACAGGAATAAGCCTTTCACACAACTTTCAAAATTATTATCACATAATTACTAGCCACTCTCCATAAACACCAAAGCAGTAATCACTTTACGGATGCGGGGTTGGGGTAGCTTCTGGATAGCCGTCTGCATAATGAGCGTCAATAGCTGTACGAATATCCTCGGCTGACAGTCCCGCTTGTTTCATTTGAATGGCGTCACGGGCAATTTCCAGGCACACTCCGCAGCTCATCCCATGAGTGTCCCAGACCACCGTGCCATCCTCATTAAATTGATGAACAAAACATTCATACACATCTCTGTGATTAGCTGATTCATAACAGCCGCAATAACACGGAATATGTTCAAGCAAATCTTGATGTTTAACTACCTCTTCATACAGCTCAGCTATATCCTCATGCGTTTCATCCAGAAAAGCTGGCATCTCAGCAGCATCTGCTGTCGTTTCAATAATATCAAAACCATGTTCTTGTTGTTCCCCTACATCAGGAATTTGACTCTCTTCATTACCGCATGCCGCTAATACAAGCATCAAACTAAAACATATTACAATAAAGGTAAGCTTCTTCACGATCCATTCTCCTTACCATTTTTCTTTAGTTTCAGTATAGCATGAATATGGGTTGAAAAATGTTACAGCCTTTTGAACTGATCATAGTGTCTTTCTATCTCTATTTTTTTCCCTGGCTCAATAGTTTTTACTAACAATTCCATAAAGAAAACCTGGTAGAGTCAAGCTACGGCGTAGGCTGAGTCTTAGTTGCACTTATACCGTTTCCTTCAACTATTTATGCATTCTTACGGAGTGCCAAACAATCAAATTCCTGATTAGCGTTCTATACTGGTCATAAGAAAGCTAGTTCACCAACCGGCCGGTATCTCCCCATAATTCTTTGCGGATTTGCACTTTTTGGATTTTTCCTGAAGCAGTTTTGGGCAGTTCATTTTTGAATGAAATCTCTTTAGGAGCTTTAAAATGGGCTAGCTGTTTTCGCGCAAAATCAATTAATTCCTTTTCTGTGGCGGCACCCTCTTCTCGTAGAACCACAACAGCATGAGGAACTTCTCCCCATTTTTCATGCGGAGCAGCTACAATAGCTGTTTCTAGCACGGCTGGGTGTTCATACAGACAAGCTTCTACTTCAATCGAAGAAATATTCTCCCCGCCGCTTATAATCACGTCCTTTTTGCGGTCGACAATTTGAATATATCCATTTTCATCAACTACAGCCATATCACCAGTGTAAAGATAGCCATCTTTTATAGTTTCAGCGGTTGCTTCAGCATTTTTCCAATATCCTTCCATTACATTGTTCGAACGCGTTACAATTTCACCGATCGTCGCCCCGTCATGCGGAACATCTTCTCCAACTTTATCTATTACACGAACGGTGGAGCCAATCATTGCATAACCGGTTTTTGCTTGGGTTTGATAACGTTCTTCCTTTTTCATATTTTTATGCTGTCTTCGTGGTTTGGAAGTTGTAATGAGAGGAGAAATTTCAGTCATCCCATACACTTGAATAAACGTCCAGCCTAAATCTTCCTCTACCCGTTTAACAAATGTCGGCGGGGGCGCAGATCCTGCAATTACAATTCGCATGTTTTGATTGATTGCAAGTAAATCTTTGTTATTGTCAAAGTATTCAAGCAGCATATTTAAGACAGTAGGAGCCATATGGCAAATAGTGACCCCGTACTTTTCGATAGCAGCAAAGATCTCAGCCGGGTCTATTTTTCTCTGCATTACCTGTTTAGCTCCGTTCGCCGTATAATAAAAAGGTGAGCCCCACCCGTTCACATGGAACATTGGTAAAACATGTAGAAGAGTATCCTCGTCTGTTATTTGTAAATGATGCATGGTAGATAAGGCATGTAAGTAATTGCTGCGGTGACTAAGCATGACGCCTTTTGGATTTCCAGTTGTCCCGCTTGTATATAAAAGACTCGCGATATCTGTCTCATCTACTTCTGCTCGTTTAAAAGGCTCATCTGAAAAGGACTGCAGCCAAGGCTCGTAAGCTAATTGACCCTCTTCTTCTTGTTTTTGGCTTAATCCATGTACGATAATTGTCTCTACGAAGGTTAGCCTTTCTCGAATTGGTTCTATTTGTGTTAAAAGTGTATAATCGACAAATAATACCTTACTTTCACTATGATTAAGGATAAATAAATAATCCTCCGGTTTTAACCTTGTGTTTAATGGCGTCATAACAGCTCCAATTTGAAACACGCCATAAAAGCCTTCCAGCATTTCTAAACCATTAGGAGCAAGATATGCAACTTTATCGCCTTTGCTAATTTGAAGCGCTTTCAAACCATGGCTTAATTGATTGACCCGTTTGTTTACTTGCCTGTAACTCCATTCTTTATCTTGGTCAATCACCCCGGTTTCGTCTCCGTAATGAGCCACAGCCCGATCCAGAAACTCAGTCACCACTAATGGTACATGCATTATACATACCTCCCGACATTCTTTAAAAAAAAACAATATTCTGACTTTGTTTATTATATCACAGCCTGAAGCTGTTATGAGGAAAGTTTATTATCGCTATTAACGTTGGTCAGTCCTCCCTACTTTTTGCTATGATAGCTTTAGATTCGAAAAGTGAAGGAGGATTTATTATGGCCCACGATCCAGATTGCATATTCTGCAAAATTGTAGCAGAGGAAATTCCTGCAGCTAAAGTCTATGAAGATGACTATGCTTTAGCTTTTATGGACATTAGCCAAGTCACAAAAGGGCATACGCTGCTCATCCCAAAAGACCATCAGCCTAACATTTTTGAACTGCAAGAAGAAACAGCTGCTTATCTTTTTTCTCTTGCCCCTAAAATTGCCCGTGCGATCGAGTCAGAGTTTCAACTTGAAGGTATGAATTTGTTAAATAACAACCATGAAACAGCAGATCAATCAGTGTTTCATTTCCACCTTCATTTCCTCCCTCGCTATGACAAAGATGCTGATGGATATAAACCAAAGTGGCAAACTCATAGCGATCAGTATACGGCTGAGGACTTACAGCACATGGCTGCTTCAGTAAAAAAACAACTCGATCTTACCACGTAACGTAAAGAAAACGTTAGACAGGAGGTAAGCAAGAGTACCAGCTCTTATTACCTTGTCTAACGTTTTTTAAATCTTATTTTCAAGCCTATCTAAACGACCTCATAATACGATTTGGTTGGTTCGCTTCGTAGCGCTGTTAATTTTCACCGCAGGCTGCTCCTTCTCACCACAGAATCAAGGGTGGTCTCAGTGCATTTGAAGTCGCCATTCATCCTTTGCCGAAAATGTATCCAGAATCTCCCTGGCCCTCCGTTTTTTGGCGTTTTCCTTGAGCCGCTTGTCTCTAGAAACCATACGTATCGCTTCCATTAACACTACATAAAAAATTTACATTCACCTAAAACAGCACCTTCCTTAAGGAGGATGAGTTAATGGAAAGCTCATGAACTTCAAAAGCGGCTGTAGCCTTTATAGCCCTTCCTTTGATAAGATAAAAGAAGAACCTACAAAACAGCAACGCGTTAATTGCTTAAAGGAGTGGAGATTACATGCCTCGGGCACATAATTTCAATGCAGGTCCCGCTGCATTGCCAACTGAAGCTTTACAACAAGCTAATGATGAACTTTTAAATTTAAATGGCACTTCGATGTCGGTGATGGAATTGAGCCACCGAAGTGACGACTATGAAGCCATTCACAATGAAGCTATTTCACTACTAAAAGAATTGCTTGCTGTGCCTGATAGTCATGATATCTTGTTCCTTCAAGGCGGGGCAAGCCTTCAATTCGCCATGCTTCCGATGAACTTTTTGACCAATGGCCAGCCGAATTATATCCTTACGGGTTCCTGGTCAGAAAAAGCACTGGAGGAAGCAAAACTGCTAACATCCCCAAAAGTGGGAGGCAGCACTAAAGAAGTAGATTACCGACGAATTCCCAACTTCTCTGAGTTAAACATTTCAGATGATGATGACTATGTGCATATTACATCAAACAACACCATTTACGGTACGCAGTGGAAGTCGTTTCCTGAAGTCATTCATTCACCACTAATCGCTGATATGTCAAGTGACATTATGAGCCGCCCCCTCCCAGTTGATCAGTTCGACCTTATCTATGCAGGAGCTCAGAAAAACTTGGGACCATCCGGGGTAACAATTGCTATTGTTCGTAAAAGCTTATATGAACGTATTCCTGACAACACCCCTACTTTAATGCGTTATGATACCCATGCTAAGAAAAACTCGTTGTATCATACTCCCCCAACATTTTCGATTTATATGCTCAAAAATGTACTTCAATGGATTAAAACAAACAAAGGGTTAGAAGGGATGGAAAAACGTAATCAAGCAAAAGCTTCCCTCCTTTATGAAACAATGGATGAAAGTGACGGCTTTTATAAAGGCCATGCTGAAAAAGAAAGCCGCTCCACTATGAATGTAACGTTCAATCTTCCAAGCGAAGAGTTAAACAAAGCATTTTTACGCGGCGCCGAAGAAAAAGGATTCATCGGTTTGAATGGCCACCGGTCCGTCGGCGGATGCAGAGCCTCCATCTACAACGCTGTCACCCTAGAATCCTGCGAAGCACTAAGAGACTACATGAAAACCTTCCAAAAAAATAACCGGTAGACAGAAAAGCGGAGCGAGCTTGATTAACGACGCAGAGCCCTTCTCTCCCACCGAGGAGGCTGTCGCCGCCGCAGTGTGGGAGAAAGGGATCTCAAGTCGTCAGCTCGCAAAGCTGGACAGAAAAGCGGAGGCGCTTTGCTCAGAGGCGACAAGTTTTTCAGCATCCGCACAGCGTGGCTTGCCGCGCGAAGCCGGAGGCAGAAAAAACCTCGAGCCTCTAAGCGCCGCAGCTGGACAGAAAAGCGGAGCGGGATGGCTCAGCGGCGAGACACGATTCTTAACCGTCTGTTGCCGATTACTTCCGCAGGGAGCCGCCGACTGCGTTACGTTTTTACCTTACAACAATAACCGGTAACAGAATCATAAAATAAAGAAGAGCATATAAAGTCTTCCCACCTAACGAATTCTACTAATTTTTCGTTAGGTTTTTCTTTTAAAATAGTTTTGTTCTATAATAAACGGTAATAGATAGATAAGAAGGAGGATTTGATATGAAGAAAACTTCAGTAGCCTGGGGTGGAATTTGCGGCTTTCTAGGTGCTGCCTTAGCTGTTTTGCTAACTACGCCAAAATCAGGCAAAGATATACGTGCCACCATGAAGACAAAACCAAGCCAAGAACTTACGAAAGAGCCAAGTCCAGAAGAATGGAAAGATGTTCTTGCCGACAGCCAAGCAGCTTATAAAGTATTAGGCCAGGAGGTGAACACTTCCATTCAACGCTTCCGTGAAGAAATTGAACCCGATATCCGCACCATTGAACAAGAAATCCGAGAGGCGATTCAACTGATCCGAAATTGGTCCAGTCAGGCTAGATAAGCACACACAACAGATTAGTGGCTAGGTCTCAGCGTGCTCTGTGCGCCTATCCACTAGTAATTATATGGGATGGGAGGAGCTGTATGGATTATAAACCGCCTCATTCGGTAAAAGAGTCCATGGTATTCAGCCATAAGCTAGCCCAGCTTAGTAAAGCCCTGTGGAAATCAGTAGAAAAAGATTGGCAACAATGGATCCAGCCATTCAATTTGAATATCAATGAACACCACATACTGTGGATAGCCTATTATATGGATGGAGTATCAATCTCAGATGTAGCTAAATTTGGAGTCATGCATGTCTCAACTGCTTTCAATTTTTCTAAAAAGCTAGAAGCGCGGGAATTGCTTGTTTTTTCGAAACGAGATAGTGATAAGCGAAACACTTACATCTTTTTAACTGAGCAAGGTAAACAGCTGTTTCTTGAAACGCTTGAACACTACCAACCAGACACTTACAACATTTACACTGGGGCTTTACCGATAAAAGAATTATATGGAAGATTTCCTGAATTTAGTGAATTAATGACGATTGTTCGTTATGTGTATGGCGAAGACTTCATGGAAATATTTGATGGATCCCTTGAAGCCATGGAAGAGCACTTCACAGATAACGAGGGAAAAGTGCAGTCAATATCAACTGAAAATTCAAAAAATGATCCTTCCTAGCTTTACTTTTTTTATTGTCAAAACTTTGGTTCATCTCCTTCTTTTTCTACTTTTTTTGTAGAACCTATTGAAAAATTCTCTCCAAGGGAGTAAATTAATCACTTGGGGAGAACAAAGGAGGAGATGTAGGTGAATTGTCTAAAATCAGTCAGCATTCGTAAAAACCACGATCATTCCAAATTAAATCTATTATCTATAGGAACAATGATTTTTTGCTTTGTTCTTTCTTTTTTGTTTTTTAGCTTATTAGGCCCTGAGGTTTCATATTATGATTTACATGTGCTTTACGCGCTCATGATTGGAATAGCACTTATACCTATACATTTAAGTTTGCATCTTTTCCCTCTATGGTTTAGAGGCTATAAAGCTTATCCAAGAAGACAGTATATCCGAAAACGCAAAACCTATTACATTACGTTCTTTTGTAAAAATCCAGTTCCACGAAATGTATATTTAATCGCCCTGCTGTTTCCAACTATTGTTTTAACCGGAGGCGGGCTTGTACTTGCTTTACTATTGCCAGCGTTTATGCCATACATTCTTTTATTAGCTTCAGCTAATGCAGGATTAGCCGTATTTGATTACCGATGTGTGAAGGAAGTTGTATCAGCTCCAAAACACGCTTATATTGAAGGGGACCATCACAACTTTGATATCATCACAAATGAACCGGCTTCTGCTTAAAGGGAAGCCGGTTTTTGCTTTGGGATATTTATTGGTTTTGGTAAACGTTGTTGTTCGTTTCAGGCTCCTCCGATACTGACAGACATATGGACAACATCGCTTAACCTTCACCTCGTTAGTTCTCTTCCGCTTCTTCTTCTTTCCTGAGGGCGGGTTTAACTGTATACTATAACCTGTAATAAAAAGGTTAATGATTCCTGCGCAAGCTCGCTTTCCGGGAAGAAGTCTCACTTGCTCCGTTCTCGTCAACTGATTTTCACTATAACTTGTAGTGAATGATCTTTTTCAGCAGCCTTCGTCCACAACTCCTGCAGCTGTCTCGCGGCAGGTTCAGCTTCATTCAAAAATGTCCGTTAACCGGTGTGCAAAAGAAAAAGGTTATACATTCTCTCTCATTCAACGCTGATAAAGAGTTAATTGTGCTGTTTCGTGTTCGAGGTCAATACTCTCTGCTAACATATAATAATCTTCACTAATATCCATCTCTGCCATTTCTATCTGCAGCATTTCATTTGCAGGATCAATGTGAAGCCATTCCGGTACATCCCCTTGGCTCTGAACAATCTCAAGTACTTGAGGGCCAGGCAAATTGATCGGCCCAAAGGAGAAAGATTCTTTAGTTAACCGAATATCCCCTTGCTCTGTAGCTTCAGGAATAAATCTCATATCCAGTCCAGCTTCTTGACCTAGAACTGTATATGTATTACTTAACGTTACTCCTTGTTGATCAAATACAACCTCAAATCCTCCAGTATCTTGGGCATTGATAAGCTGATTAAGCTGGGAGAAATTTGTTTCAATCTGTGCTACTGACTGCCCTTGTTCTTCTACTTCTCCCCCGTTATCCGATTCTTCAAGCTGGGACGTTGATGTATCCGAGGTCTCAGGTATCAAGCTTTGGACAGCAACCCAACCGAGAATAAGGATCAGGAGATTGAGCGATAATAAGAATAAAAAGGCCCACTTCCATCCATTTCGTCGTTGTCTCACATTGTTTCCCCCTTTAATGAAGTACGACCTCCTCGTATTTATCTTACCAAGAAATTAACGGCTTGTATAAGGTTATATAACTATCATTTTTCACTCATGTTTGGTAAAGTATAAATGATATGAATATTGGGGGTCCAACTATGTTTATCGTTTTATTCGTGTTAGTCTCTTTGTTATATATTTTTCTTATTAATACGATGACCAATGCTTTATGTATACAAAGAGAAATCCCTGAAGAGCGGGTTCCTAAGGTATTTCGAACGGTGAACGTGCTCATAATGATCTTGCTTACATCCACCTATGTAAAAGTGTTATTTACTTAAACATTATGTAGAAGCAAAAGAGCCGAACTGCCTTGGCAGCTACCGGCTCTTTTTATTGCTTTCATTTTTAGCACCACGCCGCTCCAATTATCACCAATAAAATAAAAAGAACGACGATGAGCGCAAAATTCGATTGATAGCCGTAGCCCATAGTCTCACCACCTTCTTACTTTTTTAGTTACAAGTTTAATACCAGGAAGCGCCGACAATGACTAGGAGGATAAACAAAACTACAATAAGCGCAAATCCTCCATGATATCCTTTTGACATCGTGCCACCTCCCTCATACCGAGTTATCCTTATCCTATGAAAAGTACCTACAAAGAGGTTAGGCTTCTGTCTCCGCTTGGAAAATGTTTTTCCAAGTTTAAGTTATTTATGGTATAGTTAAACTTGCTTTAAGTAATTCAAGATATATGTTAAGGAGTGGGGAACGATGCATCATCGTTTATTGCTTAGTTTGGGGCTTGCCGGCACACTTTTTCTTGTAGGTTGTACAGATAATGATAATAATGAAGACGCTTCAGACGAGCAAACAGAAAACGCAGAGGTTGAAGAAAATGGGGCGGGAAGTTCAGAAGCTATCGCCGAAGTTGGCGACCTAACCCTAACCGAAGATGAGTTTAATGAAGAACTAAGAGACCGTCACGGTTCGCAAGTACTAAATGACTTGGTCCAAACATTAGTGCTAAGAGACAAGGCTGATGAAATGGATATATCAGATGAGGAAGTCGAAGAAGAACTTGATGACTTTCGCGAACAACTTGGGGCGGAAGATGATGATGAATTACTTGAACTGCTTGAGGTTCAATTCCAGATCTCAGTCGACTCCATAGATGAACTTAAAGAAGAATTTATGAAGCCACAAATTGTATTACAAGAGTTGGCTGCTGAAGATGTTGATATTTCTGAAGAAGAAAAGGAAGCATATTTTGAAGAGAACGAAGAGGACTTAGTTGAAGTAGAAGCTAGACATATTTTGTTAGAAGATGAAGAGACAGCACTAGAACTAATAGCTCAGCTTGAAGAAGGAGCTGACTTCGGCGAGTTGGCCGAAGAGTACTCCGAAGACCCTGGATCTGCGGCCGAAGGAGGAGAACTTGGCTCCTTTGGACGAGGCACAATGGTTAGTGAATTTGAAGACACTGCTTTTGACCTCGAGCCTGGTGAAGTAAGTGAACCGGTGGAGTCCGAACATGGGTATCATATTATTGAAGTATTAAACATTCAAGACAGCTATGAAGAACTGGATGAAAATATTGAACGAATCCTAGAAGAAGAACAAACGCGCTCAGGGGAGGAAATCCTTCTTGAGCTGCTTGAAGACACTGATGTTCAAGTAAATGAAGAATATGAAGATTGGCTTCAATATTAGTTCAATTTAAACGCGAACCCTGCCTATAACTAAAGGTGTCCTGTTGGTCTATACAAACCGACAGGACACCTTTTTAATTGGAGATATCTCGTTCTCTCTTCTTTTCCTCTAACCGTCTAATGTAAACATTCCCCTCTTGTTCTATCCATTGTGTATCCACAGCTGCAGCTTCTGCTTGTCGTTTAGCACGCAGCCACATGATTCCACTTACTAAAGCAGCAAGCATAACAGCATATACCCATATTGGTGTAGCAAGAGGAGCTGCTGAAAAACGTTGCAAAGTCACAAGCACGAGAAATAGTACAATTACAGAGAAAAGGAAACGTTTCGTCCGCTTATTCACCTGTCCATCCCCCCATATCATTCATATCATCATTCGTATGAAGCAAAAGGACAAGTTATGCTCTTATCTCGCCATTCTATTCCTGTGAAGTTGATGAAGAAAAAGACGGTTTATAAAATTGACGATTTTCCATAGCAAAAATCCGTTCAGAAAAAGAGCCTGGGTCCACCGTTTCCAATGCTTGTTCTAGCATATTCATGCGGGCGTCAATATTATCGATGTAATGTAGCATCTCCGCTTCCTTAATCAATGGAACTTTTGGACTTCCCCATTCTCCTTTGCCATGATGACTTAAAATCATATGTTGCAGCATAAGTGGTTCTTCCCCTTGAATATTCAATTCAGTCGCAGCCTTTTCAATTTCAGCTGACATGATTGAAATGTGGCCAATAAGGTTACCTTCTAGCGTGTAGGCAGTATCAATTGGTCCAGTAAGCTCCCTTGTTTTTCCGAGGTCATGCAAAATCACGCCACTGTACAATAAATCAGCATCAAGTGTTGGATAAAGTTGGACAAGAGCTTTGCTGAGGTGGAGCATGCTGATAACATGATAAGCTAAGCCACTCATAAATTCATGGTGGTTTTTTGTGGCCGCAGGTGAGGTCTTAAACGCCTCTTGATATTTTTTCAAGATATGCCGGGTTAAGCGTTGGAGATTAGGATTTTTCATATCAAATATGTACTCTTGTACTGTCTCAAACATTGCTTCAGCATCAAGCGGGGCCGCCTTAACAAAATCCGTGATATTTACTTGGTCAAGGTTATTCACGGGCCGGATTTTAGCAATTTTCAGCTGCATCCGTCCTTTAAAATCAATTACTTCCCCTGCGATATGAACAATCGTTCTGGCCTGGAATATTCCTTCATCCTCCGGTGTTACTCCCCAAAGCTTCGCTTCAATGTCTCCGGATTTATCACTTAACATCAGGGTAAGGAAGGGCTTTTGATTACTCGCAATCCCTCTTGTTGAAGCACGTATAAGCGCGTATTGATCTACTTTTTCACCAACTTTTTTTAATCGAATACCTTCAGCCATAACAGGCTCCTTTCCAGTTTTTCTTTTTCCATTTATATACGGTTTCTAACTTTTGTATTATAGCATAATTTCCCTTTAGACTATTAGGGCTGACCCCTGTGGCGGTTCTCGGCACTAACAGTTGGAATACTTGCTTTCACCTCAGGCCCACCTGCGTCATTAGTTTCACCTGCACTGCAGTGGCTGGATACCTTTCACCTTCTAAACTCATTTTTTTAAAGAACCCCATTGTTTCAGTACAGGCTTAAGGTCTTCTCGAAGAACAGGCTTACCTCATGGTAAAAGAGGAAACGGACTGTTTCCTTCACAGTCCGTTTCTATTATTCTTTTAAAGAACGCGGAATATAAATTCGAAAAGCAACGCCACGTTCCGTATTACGAACTTCGTGAGACCCTTGATGAAGCTCGGCAATACGTTTAACAATGGCAAGTCCAAGACCATACTGGCCCTTGTTACCTTTACGGAAAGGGTCAAACAAGTGGGCAAGCTCTTCTGCTGGAATGGGCTCTCCATCATTTTCTACTGTCAGCATAATATCTGCCTTTCGACGTTCAGCCCGCATCCATATTGTACTCTCGGCATAACGAATCCCATTTTCTACTAGGTTATCAAGCAACACTTCAATATGCTCAGCATCTCCATAAAAGGTAACGTCAGGGCCTTCGATATGAAAGTGCAAATCATCGCGTTGGACTCGAAACCGGTCTTCTACATGGTAAGCTAACGCCCCAAAAGTTAATGCTTCTAAGTTAATCGTATCGTTTTTCAGAGCGTCTAGTTTCGTAAAGTAAAGCATATCCCTAACCCGCTTATCCATTCGATTCGCTTCTTCTAAGATGACATCCATTGTCGCTTCCATATCCTTTTTAGGCAAAATACCATCTTTTACAGATTGTGCATACGTTTTAACAACCATAATTGGTGTTTTCAACTCATGCGAGGCATGCTGTATAAACGTTTTTTGCGATCGATCATACCGAATTAAGTTTTGCCTCATGCTTTCAAATTGATCAGACAACTTTTTGAAATCATCATCCCCTTCCCAATGGAAAGGTTCTTTCCAATTTCGTTTTGCAATCTGCTCAAAATGGTTCCCTAAAAGACGAAGAGGTTGTCTTAGATAACGTTTCAACCAAATAGCAGGAAGAAGACTTAAGGCCCCGGCAATTAACAGTAAGTAAATCAGCCGTTCATATAATCGGTCCACCATTAAATCTCGATATGTATCCCACATATACGAAATTTGAAAAGCTTCTTCCTCTTCACCTTCTTCGTTTTCATCTTCTATTTTTGTAATAACATAAAATAACGTAGCTCCACTATAAGTCAATTCATAACGGCCGCGTTCAGTTTCTTGATTGACAGCATTAGAGACCATTTCTCGTAAAACATTATCAGGAACCGGGTCGCCGCGCTGTGTCCCAAATTGATTATCAAACAAAAATAAATGACCGACTGCCCGTTCTGCTTCGCGCCGTTCGGTAAAGTCCAATTCCGACTCCGGGGGCGAAAAATAATCACTAAATGGATTAGCATAACGAGCTTGTTCCTGTTCAATAATTCGATACGTTTCTTCAGTAAGGGTTCCACTAATAGAAATGGGATAAACAATAACTACCGTCAAACCTAACAATACGATGAGGGCAATAAACGAGAGCCAAATTCGTCTCGTTAAATTTAACTTAATCATGAGGATAAAACTCTGTAACCAAACCCGTACAGTGTCTCCAAATGAATCCGAGGCATTTTCTTCCGCACCCGGCGGACGACATCGTCAACTGCACGTTCCGAGCCAAAATAATTTTCGCCCCAAACGCGTTCGATAATATCTTCTCTAGATAAGGCCTTCCCAATTTGGGCAGTTAAAAGTAGGATCAAATCCATCTCTTTCGTCGTTAAATCGACCAGGTCATTGTCATTCTCTCCATCTTCGACTGTTCTTGCATCTGGGTCGATGAAGTAATTATTTAGCTCGATTTTGTTTGATTCCCCGCTCTCTTCTGCATACACCCGTGATAACAACTTCTTCGCACGGATAATTAATTCTTGAGGAAGAAATGGCTTAGCAAGGTAATCATCACTTCCCATTTCCAGCCCGAGGACACGGTCTAAGTCCTGGTCGCGAGCAGAAATAAAAATCACTGGAATATCGCCTTGTTTTTCACGAATACTCTTTAGAATCTGGTAGCCATCTGTTCCAGGCAGCATAATATCAAGCACCCAAAGATGCGGCGTTTCTTCTACTGCGTTTTGGGCAGAGTCTCCGTCGGGATAGACACGTACTTCCCAGCCCTCTTTTTCCATATATGCTTTTAACGCTTCCGTTAAATTCTCTTCATCTTCAACTAAAAAAATTTTGTATTCACCCATGTCCTCGTATCCTTTCTATAGAGAAGTAACGATTTATTGATTGAGCGCTATTATTCACTATGATTTCTTTATACCATACATTGCTTTCTTGCAACAGGTTTTCTATCATTAATTTAAGGCTACCACAGCGAAGAGGTGTAGATAAAATAAGAGAAACACCTGAAGATGGTTAA
Organism: Salsuginibacillus kocurii DSM 18087; assembly: GCF_000377705.1. Lineage (GTDB taxonomy): Bacteria > Bacillota > Bacilli > Bacillales > Marinococcaceae > Salsuginibacillus > Salsuginibacillus kocurii. The sequence continues at coordinate 111,075 of NZ_KB898630.1, forward strand.
AAAGAGAGAGAAAACCGTCCAAAGGGGGAGAACCATGAACGTATATACCGCCTATGTAATGACAATTGCTGCAACAACCTGTTGGGGATTGACCGGTTTATTTGTTAGTGGCTTACACGAAGCAGGATTTAGCTCGTTAGAAGTGGTAACCATTCGTTTATCGGTATCTACAATCGTCTTATTCCTTCTAATCAGTATCTTTGCTCCCCGCTACTTAAAGATCCAAATGAAACATCTGCCTTTTCTCGCCGCACTTGGAATTGTCAGTCTTTCGTTTTTTAATTGGGCGTATTTTACAGTCATTGAACAAGCCAGTTTATCAATCGCTGTCGTACTTTTGTACACTAGTCCAATTTTTGCGGCAATTCTTGCCCGTGTTTTTTTTAATGAGCCCTTGACCAAACAAAAAGCAGCAGCCCTTGTTCTAACATTTATCGGCTGTGCCTTTGTGGTAGGGTATTTCCCGGGAGGAAACTTGGATATCACTCCAGTTACACTAGTAATTGGTATTTTATCAGGATTTTTCTGTTCACTATACAGCATCATTGGCAAAGCAGTGAGTCGGTATTATCATACCCTTACTATTACAACTTACGCCATGTTTACGGGAACTCTTTTTATGTTCCCACTAAGTCGAGTGTGGGAAGAACCATCTCGGTTTATGAATAACACAGTATGGCTGTATATAATAGCTATCACCTTAATTTCTACCCTTTTAGGTTATCTGCTGTATACGTATGCTCTTGCTTTTATCGAATCTAGCCAAGCAACGATCTTTTCAACCATGGAACCTGTTATTGCAATTTTAATAGGTGTTACTATTTTAAATGACCCGCTTTCTTCTTTTCAGGTTTTTGGAATCTTCCTCGTTTTATCAGCCATTTTTGTTATGATCATAAGGAAGAAAAAACGAAAAGTTACTCCCTATACTTGGGACCAAGCAACTTAATTTGTATAACCTGAAATGTTGCTTCAGAGCCTGTTTGAATAAGTCAGCGCCTGACCATCCTCTATTCATTTCAGCGTATTAATAACTACGCTCTCCCCCTATCTGTTCAGTGAAGATATATAAAAAGCTGTCCAATCTGCCACATTTTCTCGGGCTATTGGACAGCTTATCTTTTTCGTTTGCCTTTTTATGATTCTTTATCTAGCCCTGCTCCGATCCGGTTTCTATTGGAGAGATTCGGACGATAGCAGCGTCAACCGCTTGGGTATCCCCTGTAATTGAAGAGTGCCTACAATGTCTTTCGTCTCCATGCAAAAAGGTTTACTTAGTTGGCTACCAGATGCCTGGGAGAGCGGATAGAGCGACTAAAGCTGCAAGGGGCAATGCCAGCCTGCGCCATGGTGTATAAGGATAATAACCTCCGTAGTATGGGGAACCGTAATATGGATACCCTCCGTAACCTATGCCAAATTGCCGGTCAGTTCCACCAACCATTGGAGGATAGAAATTATTGTTATCCCATGGTAGTTGGTTATTGTTATTAAAGTTATTGTCCCATGGCCATTGGTTATTATTATTGTTATTTGCATACGGCGGCATCATTTGATAATTATTATCCCAATTCATGGACATCATCTCTGGATGAAACTGGCCTTGCCCTTCAAAATTAGCGAAGTCAAAGTCTTCAGGGTCAAAATCTTCAGGAACCATTAGGTAGATATATTCATCATCTACGTGTTCAACCATTCCTTGATGAACCGAATTATCATTCATTTGCGCCGTTACCATCTGACCAAGGTGTTGTTCACACCAATTTTTCATATTACTCATGTACATCGCCTACCTCCTTTTCACCCTTATGCTATTCAAAGAAGAATTACGATGTGATTGTTACTTATAAGCAGGCAGTTCAATTAAAAATTGTTGTTTTTCACTTCCTAGATAACTGCTTATTTATACATATTTAACGCTCTTTTTATATCTTGTAAGAGGCGGAACTTTCCATACATGAGCACTCCATTTCTATACACCCGCGCCCCAATCCAGGCAAACAAAGCAATAGTGCCGATCAATATACCAATTGAAAGAGCTAACTCCCAAAATGGCACATTGGTCATCCCAATTCGTAAGAACATAAGCATCGGCGCAAAAAACGGAACGAATGAAGCTATCGTTACAATTAGAGAATTTGGAGCATTCAATCCAAACACAGCAAGCACAAATCCTGCAATCACGACCATATTTAAAGGCCCTGTAGCTTGGCCGACATCTTCAATTCGACTGATAATTGATCCTAGCATAGCAGAGAGGGTAGCATATAATAAAAAGCCAAGCACAAAGAAAAGAAACGCGTAACCTATTAATGACAGCGAAACAGTACCCGCTCCAAACAACTCTTCACCTCCATCCATTTCGGTTCCAGTCATTGTGCTTATTTCTTGAAAGCGCCCTGCCATTGAACTAGCACCAATGAGAAATATAAGTGCAAATTGTGTTAACCCAAGCAAAGCTATGCCCGCAATTTTCCCAAACATTTGCTTCTCCGGTGAGACGCTTGAGATTAAAATTTCCATTACCCGCGAGGATTTTTCTGTCGCTACTTCCATCGAAACCATGTTTCCTAAGAAAATCACTGAAAAATAAATAACAAATAAAAGAATATACACTAAAAATGTTGTTTGACTTCTTTCTTCTGCCGTAGAATGTTCAGCAGCATCTTGCTGAAGAGAAGAAAAATCCAGCTCTATGCCAGCACTTATAAGCTGTTGAAAGTCTTCACCCACGCCTGCTTCCTCTAACATATGTTTTGAATGAATCTGGTCCACCCAAGTAGTGAGCTCCATTCTTTCGTGATTATCTGGAGTGGAAGTAGCTTTATACTCAGCCTCCAAGCTTCCATCACTAGCTTCTGTGAGTATTAACAAACCATCTGCTTCACCGTCTAAGACTTGCTGCTCGCCTTTTTCTGCATCTCCAGTTGGCACTACCATCAACAGTTTTTCTTCTGCTTGTTCTTCTGCAATAGCATAGTGTGCTTCATTCGCTTGCACAACCACATGTTGCTCAGTACTATTAGCTGGGTCGCTCGCATCAAAAACCCCAAAAACTCTATCAATATTCAGAAAGAGAAATAAAAAAAGAATTGTAATGAGGGTCGTTGTAATAAAGGCTTTGGACTTAACTTTCATGAGATATGTATGCCCCATCACTACTAGAAAGTTACGCATAAGCCATTCCTACTTTCTCAATAAAGATCTCCTCAAGAGTTGGTTCTTCTAGCGCAAAATGCCGGACAAACCCTTTTCCTTGCAAAGCTGCAAAGACTTCTTTTGCTACATAGTCTTTAGTAACCTGCAGCCAGACATCACCTGCTTTTTCTTCATATTTCATAACACCATCAATATTCTCTAAAAAACGACAGTCAAAATCAGTTTTTAAGCGAATGTTTTGTTTTCCAAAGGAGCTCTTAATATCATTAATGTTCCCATGAACAACCGGCTTGCCACTATGAAGAATAGCCAGATGCTCACACAATTCTTCGACATGCTCCATCCGATGGCTAGAAAATATGATCGTAGTACCACTTTGTTTCAAATCATGCACTGCTTTTTTCAACATCTCTACGTTCACGGGGTCAAGTCCACTAAATGGTTCATCTAGTATCAACAGCTCAGGTTTATGCAATACTGCGGCAATGAACTGTATCTTTTGTTGGTTCCCTTTTGACAGTTCTTCTACTTTTACGTTTTCATACGAGCGAATATCAAACCGTTCTAACCATACACGCATCTCTGCTATAATCTCTTGTTTCTTTAACCCTCTCAATCTTCCTAAATAAAGCAATTGTTCAACTACGCGAAGCTTAGGATACAAGCCTCTTTCTTCCGGCAAATACCCAAGTGAAGTGCTGTTTTTATACGATAAAGGCGCGTTTCTCCATCTAATCGTACCGTTTGTCGGGTCTAGTAAACCAATAATCATACGAAACGTAGTTGTCTTTCCAGCTCCATTTGCCCCGAGCATGCCGAACATTTCACCTTCAGGTATAGAGAGTGTGAGATTATTAACAGCAGTATGCTCACCGAAATTCTTTGTAACTTGATGTAATTGAAGAGTCATATATCCACCCCGTTATTAGTAAAATCACTTTTCTTAGCGTATCGATCTTTCTTCCAAAAAGCACCTATTACTCATTTGATTATATATGATAAATCAAGTAAACTATAGATATTATGAATGAGTATTCAGCCAAAAGGGGGAGAGGTTTCATGAACTATGCCTTAACGGTATTTGCTAAAGATGGTTCTCTTTTATTAAACGAAGCCTTTGATTATTCATCCGACCAAGAAGCGATCTCTTATGGGCGACAACGTTTGGAAGAAGAAGGATATAGCCACACCACCCATCGTCTTGTTCGTTCTGGAAAATTGTTGCTGTTTTATCGTTAGGCGGCTTTTTAGAAGATTATTGCTTGTTAAAAAGGCTCTGTTAAAGACTAGTGTTACTATTTCTGTATGACCTCCCATGCCTCCTCATCAGGCTTGCTCTTCCCGAAGAAGACGCAGCAACCGATTTTTATAGGTTTTGTGTAAACCACCATAGTTGCAACAACAGTTTATCGTTAACTTCAGCATTGTGAGGGGCCTGCCTGAAAATTCCGAAAGCACATGCTGAGGAGCTTCCCTTATGGGCAGCTCCTCAGGTGTACAGTCTTTTATATTTATAGTTACGGAGTAATCGGACGAAAAAGTTCATTTAAAGTATCAATTTTTCGGTGTGTATATTCTTCATAACGTTCGATATAAGAGATCGGGTCTTTTGGATTAGCCATGCGAGTAATTTTTTCACTCACCGGGTCTACCCATTTGCTGGCTGCGCCGCAACCTAGCCCGATGATAGTCTGGACTTCTTCCATAATAATCATATTGTACAAACTTTCTTTACCAGCTTTTGCATAACCTACATTCTCCAGATTACCTAGAATGTTTTTTTGCCGATAGAGGTAATAAGGCTCGTATTCATTCTCATCCGTCCATTGATTGGTTAGATCCATCATCTGTTGAATCTCTTCCGGGCCTGCTACATTGTACTTATCCTTTTGTTTTGTCATTGTTGAAGCACGTTTGAATGAAAGAGTATGGACCGTAAGTGAAGCCGGGTCTAGCTTTTTGGTTTCACTTAAGTTATGCTTCATTTCTGGAACTCCTTCATTTGGAAGGCCAATGATAAGGTCCATATTAATATTATCTACCCCATGCCTTACAGCCAGTTCGTATTTATCCACCGTTTCTTCCACTGAGTGATGCCTTCCTATTGCCCGCAATGTTTCATTATGAAAGGATTGAGGATTAATACTGATCCGGTCAATATTCCACTTGTTCAATACAGCAAGTTTCTCTGCTGAAATCGTATCCGGTCGCCCGGCCTCTACAGTCACTTCTCTCACTTGGTTTAGGTCAGGAAACACTTTATGCATTTGAGAATATAAGGCATCCATTTCTTCAGCTTCTATGCTTGTTGGCGTCCCCCCGCCAAAATAAATCGTCGTAACCGGGATGTTGTGTTCTTTAAGCCAGGCTCCTGTTTGTTCCATTTCGTAATATAGACCATTGAGAAATTCAGATACCGATCCGTTTTTTCCATTGATTGCATAAGCAGGGAACGTACAATACGCACACATGGTCGGACAAAAAGGAATGCCAATATAAATGCTGACCCCTTTTTTTATCTCATATAAATCTGGTAAAACTTCCAGCTGTCTTTTTACAATACGTTCTAACATCGCTATTTTTTCATCACTTATTAAGTAATCATCTTTCAGGGTTTTTTTGATGTCACTATGTGATAACCCGCTTCGGTACATCTGATGGTACAACTTTGTCGGCCGAATACCGGTTAACGTGCCCCAAGGTTGAGTCTTACCTGTCCAGGAAGTAAGAAGCTTAACAAACACATGGGCTGCTGTCTGCTTCCCTACTTTTGAATGCATATTCGCTTCAATTACTGGCTTTTGAAATGAAGCTGTATCTTCAAAGCCTTCTGCTCGCGCCGTGGCAGACACATAAACTTGATCAAGTCTGCGTTTTTCCGTAAACCTTACCTTTAATCCGTCGATGGGTGAATCTGCATCCATCTGAACTTCTGCATCTTTAACATACTGTGCTGCTAAATGGCTTAACGTCCGTTCATAATCAGCTGGCAAACCAGACACTGCAATTATCATACAAAACCCCGCTTTCTAAAATCACGTTTAGTTTACAAAACCCACCCCCTAAAAGTCAATGTAACAAAGACTGAGCATATTTTGCCCGCATGCGAAGAAAAAAGCCCCCTCCTCATAAATGTAGCAAGTATTCTCACTTGCGAATATAAGGAAAAGGCGCTTAGTTTGTTTCAGATAACTATTTTTCTAAAAGAGGTTGCTAAAAAAATCCATTCATCGATATTTACATTTATCGTTGCACATTGACATTCATTTGTTTTCTGAATACTTCCCGAATCATATATGGAAGACCGTCCTGACTCACTGGGCGTGTAACCCAATCGGCATTATCTCTTACTTCGCTTGGGGCATCTCCCATCGCGACTCCTAATCCAACTTCTTTAAGCACTTCTTCATCGCCGACTTTACCGCCAACTACGACCATCTCGTCTAGACCTATTCCTAATTCTCGGCCAATATAAGACAACCCTAAAAACTTTGTGGCATAACGGCTTCGGCATTCGAGCATTCCTTTTTTAGGAATACGAATAGATAGAGGTGGAAAAATGGAGCGTAATGTAGCTGCGGCTGTTTCTACATCTCGCTCATTTTCAAAGGAAGCTCTTAGTCCCAACGGCATAATGTCGTGAATATGAACATGTTCAGCTAATTGGTCCACTACAGTTTCTGGGTAAAATAACGATTCTCCAAGACTGATCGTTAATTTTCCTAAAAAGTTTTTTGCTTCAGTTGTACGGTTCGTTAACTCAAATTGTTCATGTTCCACCACCACTTGAGATGGATAGCTTTGCAGCAAGTCAATGATGTCCGTTGCCATTTTGGTTGATAAGCGTTCCTCATAAAGAGGCGCATTATCACTATTTGCAATAAAGGCCCCGCCATGCGAAATATGTTCATGATCCAGCTTCAACCACTTTGCCATTTTTTTTGCCTTTTCATACCTACTATGTGTAAGTAGGACTACATGTACTCCTTTTTGCATAACAAAATCAATCGCTTCTTTCGTCGCTTTTGTCATTTTCCCATTGGCTTTTACCATCGTGTTGTCAATTCCAAGCGCAAGTAAACGGTAGGTCATAACAATAGCTCCCTTCCAAACGTCTTGTTTCACAATATGTACAATTGAAAGTGAATAGAACAAGGGTGGGAGATCATCATTTACCTTATTCTTTGCTGAACTTTTTCAGTTTGTTCTAAAGGTTTAGAGAATACCTGCTCTAAACATCTTCTATTGGAAAGACCGGAAACAGAAGGATAAGGGTAAATAGCGGGGAATAATGGATGGCCTCTAAGTACTCCTCCAGTTAAGTGTTACAAAAGAAGCGGTTGACTCAATCAACACTCTCCATAAACAGAGGTAAATAAAAAACACCTCTACTTAATAAAAGAGAGGTGTAGAACGTGCAACTTATTGGTCATCTGGGTTTCCGTATAATTCTTCAAGTGGTTCAGTAATGATTTTATTTAAATCACCGATCACGGTACTCATTTTTTGTTCTTGTTCCATCAATTTTGAAATAACTTCATGTTGCTGAACCATTTCAAATTGCTTCTGAGCTTGAGAAATTTCTTCTTCAGAAGGTTGTTCGCCTTGCATTTGTTTCTGTTGTAAATCCAATTGCAGCTGACGGAAGTTATCCAGCATCCGTTTAGCTACCTCATCATTTTCAACTTGCTCATGAAAACCTTTTAACTGTTGAAACTCATCGCTTTCACGTAATGAGCTTGCTAATTCATGTGCTTTATCGTGTACATTAGTGGACATGAATGTCCCTCCTTTAAAACGTCTTTATAGAGAATAACATGTTTACTAGCCAAAAATCACCCGCTCAATAAAATCTCTTCGATTTTTTACGACAAAAATATAAAAATTAAGCCTTGAAATACCCCGATGAAACCACCTAATAACGCCCCTAAATATTTGATCATTATGAATTCCCGTCTAGATATGGCCAGAACCAAGGTCTCAAGCCTCTCAACTTCGAACGTGTCTACTTGTGAGCGAACCACTTCGGCTAAATTTAAAGATGGCAAAAATGATTGAAATTGTTCTGCTACATATTGACCTAATCCATCAATAACAACGGGAAGCCATTTATTGATGATTACCTCTTCATATTCGGGAGCCCAATCCTTCAACGGAGCATTAAACCATTTATTTAATGGTACTTCTACTTCCAGCTTAGTCCAAACTCTTTCCATTACAGCTTCAAGCTCCACGCCTCGCAACATATCCTCAGCCGGTCGGTTTAGCATCTGTTCCCATTCTTTTTGCAGCATATGGCTCACCCATTCTTTTGAAGTGTCATCTTTTAAAAAACGGATGATTTCTGGGTGAACTCTTTCCACAAGGCGCTCATTTCCCACCATTGAACCGATAAAATTCATTACAGAGCCTCGACCAGCTAAAAAATTTGATAAAAATTGATGGACGCGTGCTTTTCCATCTTCGCTTTCCATGTATGCCTGAGCCCGCCATAATATATAGTCTGCTCCTTTTTCTACCAATTGATCGCCTTGAGCTTTCACTTGTGCAGGCAGAACCTCTCGTAATGGTTTATCTTTATGCGAATCAACCCAATCACTCACTACCTGATTACCTTTTTGCCGTATTTCTGCTTTTACCGTTTCAGAGAGGTCAATAGGTGTGATGTACCGGTTTAGCCATTCGTTTAAAGATTCTTCCTTATAGAAATACGTCTTTGCCTGATCTTTGGCCCATCTCCTTACCTCTTCTTTGAAGTGAGGGTCTTCTAGCTTGCTTTTTATCCCTTCAGGAGTAAGGAGATGTTCCACCACAATTTTCCCCATTTGTTCTGCTAATTCTTTTCTTCGCTTAGGTATCAGGCCCGGTGTTAATGGTAATTGCTTCCCCTTTACATAAATCGGTTCATAAGGGCGGAATAACATTTTTATGGCAAGGGAATTCGTAAGACCGCCAATAAAAGCCCCCATTAAAATCATAAGAACGAGCCATACCACATCATGCATTGCCATTTCTCCTTTAACGCCTTCCAAATCTTATCTGTGCTCCATTATACAAAATCTCCAGCCTCGAGACCACGCTTTCCTTTCTTCACTTATAGGGGTGTGATAAGATCAAAGAAAAAGACAAGGGGGAAAACCACTTGATCACCCATTTTCAATGGAAAGAGTTAAAAAATAACTGGATTAACCGGGAATGGTCATTTTCTTTTTTTTACCGTGGAACGTTTTTAAAAGGCAAGTATTATAAAGATGGCACCATTGAATGGGTATCCGATAAACCGCCAGAAACAGAACAGTCCACTATTGAGAGCCAAGTGCATGACTTAATGCTTTACCACGTATACGAAGATCATTCTCCCATTTCAGACTAGCTTTCCTTCGTATGTTTCCCTTTTCGCAGCTCACACTAACTCCCAAAGGGGGAGGTGATTTGTGTGCGACAACGGGCCAACCCTAAAAAAGAAAATATGGCTTGGGATGAAGACCGTATGATTAATGAGGGCATGGCGGGAGGAACAGCTCTGCATGCTGAACACTCTAAGCAAATTCCGCCTAATACACCAAAAGAAAAGGAAACAAAGCCTAATTCAAATAAATAAACTAAAGGTTTTTTCCTTGTTCCAGTCTAATGTTAGCTTTTGACATTTATTTAAGACCAAGCATTTAAAGAGTCGTGTTGATATTTTTGCCATTTTTCACTTTCTGCCTCCTCAGACTTTCCTCCGGGGCTCAATTGGCTAGCTTTTCCTGCAGAAGTCCTGCCATTTTGGAATACCACTAATCTTTATCAACACCAGAGCCTCGGAGAAAAATAAAAAGCTGCCAACAACCAACTGGCAGCTCTCCTTCTCATATGTAGGCTGAAGAGACAGGCTGAGCTGTCTCTTCCTTGCCTAGGGGTTACTGATTGAAACCACCCATTTGCTGTTCTGCCATTTGAACGAGGCGTTTTGTGATTTCACCACCGACAGAACCGTTAGAGCGGGAAGTTTCGTCCGCGCCTAGCTGAACGCCAAATTCCTGAGCAATTTCAAACTTCATTTGATCTAGAGCCTGCTGTACGCCAGGTACGACAAGCTGGTTTGAGTTATTGTTGTTTGCCATTAGAATTCACCTCCTCTTTGTACACCTAGTTTGTATCTTAATTTAAAACCTATGCACCTCTTGATTAGAAAGATAAGGAAACAAGAGGATGTACAAAGATTTAAGATCCTCTTTTTCATTGTCTTAAATTTCTTTCCTTAGCCACCTATTACTGAAAAGCGCTTTTCACGTGTTTTTCAGTACTTTCTTTTCAATATACGAACCACTGAGGACATAAAAAAACTCAGAGCTTTCCATATTCTTCTCCTTTCCTCCACTGTTTTAAAGAGAAGAATATGGACCTCTAAGTCAATTATTAATTACTTTTCTTAAAATAATCCTGGCCAAGAGCCTGAATCTCCTGTACTGCTTCAGGATTTTCAAGTGCTGACAAGTCACCCGCGTCTGTATTTAAAAAACCAGATCTTATAGCACGGCGCATCACTTTTGCATTTCGGGTTTTTGGTAAATCTGAAACAAAATAAATAGCTTTCGGTTTCAATGATTTACCTAGCTTTTCTCCGGCACGCTTTATCAACTCTTGTTTTAATTCTTCATTTTCGATTGCCTCACCCTTTGTAATCACAAAACAAATGGCTGCTTCACCTTTAACCTCATCTGGTATGCCAATAGTTCCTGCCTCAGCCACTGCAGGATGATCAACTAAAGCAGATTCCATCTCTGCAGGACCTAACCGTTTACCAGCAATATTTAAAATATCATCGGACCTGCCGGTAATTGCCCAAAATCCGTTTTCGTCTTTAGAGACCCAATCACCATGCACCCAAGTATCTGCAAAGCGGGACCAATACGTATTTTCATACCGCTCGGGTTCATTCCAAAATCCACGTGTCATTCCGACCCAAGGCTGCTTAATAACAAGCTCTCCTACTTCACCAGTAACCTCTTGCCCATGTTCATCGTACACCGCTGCGTCCATACCCGGGATAGGTGAATTAAAGGTCACAGGACCAATTGGCTTTATAAGCATATTACCCAAGATCCCTCCGGAAATCTCTGTACCACCTGAATAGTTAAAAATGGGGATGCGTTTTTTCCCTACCTTCTCAAACAGCCAATGCCAAGGTTCAGGGTTCCAAGGCTCTCCTGTTGAACCGATCACTTCCAACGACGACAGGTCATGCTTTTCCACCCATTCATTTCCCTTTCTCATCAGCGCCCGAATCAAGGTCGGAGATATCCCCAGGTGGGTTACTTGATGCTTATCAATCAGCTTCCACATTCTGTCTGGTTCTGGATAATCAGGCGATCCTTCATACATGACGACAGCAGCTCCATTTAGTAAAGCCCCATAGACGAGAAATGGTCCCATCATCCAGCCCATGTCTGTAAACCAAAATAAGCGATCCTTTTCTTTTACGTTCATACCAATTCCAGCATCGAATGCTGCTTTAACTGGAAAACCAGCGTGAGTATGAACAGCTCCTTTTGGCTGCCCGGTCGTCCCTGATGTATAAATTAGCATCATAGGGTCTTGAGTAGACATTTCTTCAGCTTCATACACTCTTTTCTTATCTGTCAGATCATTCCACTTCACGTCTCGCGATTTGTTCCATGGGACATCTTTGCCAAGCCGACACACTATGACAACGGTTTCAATAGTGGGAACACCTTCTACCGCAAAATCGGCTTCTTTTTTCATTTCCACTTCTTTGCCCCGGCGCAGAAAGCCATCAGCAGTAATTAGCATTTTGGCTTCACAAGCATTCAGCCTTGTTCTTACTGCATCAGCGGCGTAACCAGAAAAAGCGGGGGCAAAGACTGCTCCGATTTTAGAAATGGCCAACATAGCAATCAACGTTTCAGGAAGCATAGGCATATAAATCCCAACAAGTTCACCGCGGGAAAGTCCTTTTTCTTTCAAACCATGAGCTGCTGCATCCACCTCAGCTTCTAGTTCTTTAAAACTGTACGTCCGAACTTCTCCATTTTCACTTTCCCATATAAGTGCTTGATGATGGGCAGTTTGATCATTTTTCGCCCACTTCTCTAAAGCAGTCTGAACAACGTTTAGTTTTCCGTTAACAAACCATTCCGGCCATTGATTACCTAAACCTAAATTCACCGTTTCATCATATGGTTCTTGCCATTCAACCCCTAACACTTTCTCTGCTTCAGCCCAAAACCACGAAATGTCTTTAATAGATGCTTGATAAAAATCCTCATATGATTCATAACCTTGGTCATGCATCCATTGCTGAATTCGTGTCGCCTTTTTGTAAGCGTCGCTCGGGAACCAAACTGGTTTGTCAGTCACTTTTATCAGCCACCTTCCACTAACGTTTACTTCTATTATACTGGATATACTGCATGCTTTCGGGTAGAAAATGTCTGGTATTTATTCATATACCCAACAAATCGGTTTATTAAATGGCTGCGTAATTGGTCTGGGTCGATAATATCATCAATGACTAATTCTGATGCCAATCGATAAATATCGATATTTTCTTGGTACTCTTTACGTTTTTCTTCTATAAAAGCGGACCTCTCCTCTTCCTCCAGCGACGCAATTTTATTAGCATATACAGCATTAACCGCGGCTTCAGGTCCCATCACAGCAATTTGGGCTGATGGTAAAGCAATGCAACAATCGGGCTCGAATGCAGGACCTGCCATAGCATACAATCCTGCTCCATATGCTTTTCGTACTATTACTGAAATTTTTGGGACAGTTGCTTCTGACATCGCAGCAATCATCTTAGCCCCGTGCCTGATGATTCCCGCTCGCTCCACTTTTGTGCCAATCATAAACCCTGGGATGTCCGCTAAAAAAAGTAAGGGAATATTGAAAGCATCACATAAGGTAATAAAGCGGGCTCCTTTATCGGCAGAATCATGAAATAATACGCCGCCTTTAGCCTTTGGCTGATTGGCGACAATACCGACTGGTTTCCCATCAATACGGGCAAACGCTGTAATTAATTCCGGGGCAAACTTCTGTTTTACTTCAAACATCGAATCTTCATCTATTAACCCATTAAGAAACGTATACATATCAAATGGAGCATTTTGATTTTCTGGAATAAGCTCAGCTAATGAAGTGTCCAATACTTTCGGGGGGATCGCCTTGGCAGTTGGCGCTTTTTCGGTAAAGTTTTCAGGCATAAAGGATAAATATCGACGGCCCAATTCAATTGCTTCTTCTTCATTGGCCGCAAGCACATCCCCACACCCTGAAACTTGACAGTGCATAGATGCTCCGCCCATTTCTTCAAGAGAAACTTTTTCCCCAATTACCATTTCAGCCATCCGTGGTGAGCCTAGATACATCGAAGCGTTCTTATCCACCATGATAACGAGATCACAAAAAGCCGGTATGTAAGCTCCACCAGCAGCTGAAGGCCCAAAAAGAATGCATACTTGTGGTACTTGGCCTGATAATTTCACTTGATTGTGAAAAATCCTTCCGGCCCCGCGCCGATTTGGAAACATTTCGATTTGGTCGGTGATGCGTGCTCCAGCCGAGTCAACAAGATACAGCATCGGCGCTCCGATTTTTTCTGCTGTTTCTTGAACCCGAATAATCTTTTCTACTGTACGTGCCCCCCAGGAACCTGCTTTAATTGTAGAATCATTGGCCATAAAACATACCGTACGTCCATCTATCTTGCCGGTGCCTGTAACTACCCCATCAGCCGGTAACCCTTCAGCCATTACATTAGCAAACTTTCCGTCTTCATTTTCAATCCCATCATCTAAAAGTAATTCAAGACGTTTCCTCGCAAACAGTTTCCCTTTTTCTTCGTTCTTTTCATGATATTTGTCTGAACCGCCTTGTTCAATATCATCCAACCGTTCTTTCAGTTCTTCCTTCCAACTCATAGCCTATACCTCCTGCCTTCATTCTCCCGTGTACTGAGGGGGTCTCTTTTCTTTGAAAGCCTGTAAACCTTCGAGGCGATCTTTCGTATGGAGAACCGTTTTGTACGCTTCCTCTTCTTTGTCTAACGCTTGAGCAAGTGGCAAATCAATGCCTTGGTCAACCGCACGTTTCACTGCGCGCACTGCCACAGGACCATTGTTTCGTATTTTCCGTGCAAGATCTAACGCCTTATATTCCACAGAGCTGCTGGCCACGGCGTATTCACATAAACCAAGTTCTGCAGCCTCTTCCCCGGATAGTTTTCGTGCCGTATATATGAGCTCTTTTGCTTTTCCTTTACCTATTAAGCGCGGCAAACGCTGCGTGCCTCCAGCACCAGGTACAATCGCAAGTGCTGTTTCGGTTAACCCGTACTTCCCTTCCTTAGCTGCAATCCGAATATCACATGCCAGAGCCAGTTCTAACCCTCCTCCAAGGGCAGTGCCATTCATACATGCAAGTACTGGCTGGGGAAGGTCCTCTGTTCTTTGAATAGCAGAGCGGACCTTTTCAACCGTTTCATTAGCTTGTTGTGTAGTCATCGTCCGCCGTTCTTTTAAATCAGCTCCAGCTGAAAAAATGCGGTTCCCAGCTCCTTTAATGATAACAACATGCACATCACGCCTTTTCTTAACGACTTCTAAAGCTTCCAACCACTCTTCTAGCAATTGTACGGAAAATGAATTAGCAGCCTCAGGACGATTAAGAGTAAGTCGTATGATATTAGGTTCAAGTTCTTCTAGTAGTACCAGCTTCTGCATTAATCTCCGCCTCCTTTATTCCCCGGCTCTCCACTACGGTAAATGCTTAACGCTCTGCTGGTAAGCGGCCTGCTGACGTGCTGGCTGATTCTTTCCGCCGCTTGTACAAGTTTTTCTTCCTTCACTCCGGTCTGGATGCCCATTTGTTTACACATATACACTACATCTTCCGTAGCTACATTCCCTGCCGCTCCCGGGGCATAAGGGCAGCCACCTAATCCGCCGCACGCTCCGTCAAATGTGGTAATGCCGTGTTGGAGACCTGTTAACGTATTTGCCAAAGCAGTGCCTCTTGTATCATGGAAATGCAGAGCAAGGCTTTCTCTAGGTAACGTTTGCAAAAATGTGGATAGTACATTTTCCACTTGAGTGGGGCCTGCTACACCAATGGTATCCCCTAAAGAGACTTCGCGGCAGCCAAAATCTAATAATTTTTCAGTAACTGCAAGGGCATGAGCAGGAGATATTGTCCCTTCATATGGACAGCCAAACACGGTAGAGACATAACCGCGTACGGATTTACCAGCATGCAACGCTTCATCGATAACTTCTTTTAATACAGGATAGGTCGCTTCTATGGTTTTGTTTATATTTTTACGGTTATGCGTGTCGCTGGCTGACATAAATACAGAAACCTCATCAACATTAGCTTCAAGCGCCCCTTCCAGCCCTTTCATGTTCGGTACAAGCGCCGCATAAGTTACGCCTTTTTTTCGTTTCACCTGTTGAACTACGTCTTTTGCATCGTTTAAGGCTGGAACCCACTTGGGATGAACAAATGAAGTTAATTCAATATATGAAAGCCCGCTATCCACTAACGCATGAATCCATGCCACTTTATCTTCCGTAGACACTATAGCCTTTTCATTTTGAAGTCCGTCTCTAGGTCCGACCTCTACTAACGAGACTTGCTCTGGAACGTCCATTTTTTCCCCCTTACGCTTATTCAATATCCATTAATGGGTCGCCTTCATCTACAAAATCGCCCTCTTGCTTGTGTAATTTTTTCACTGTGCCACCCGCTTCTGCTGTGATTGGAATCTCCATTTTCATCGATTCTAAAATCACAACTTCTTCCCCTGATTTAACACTCTCTCCTTTACCTGCTAGAACTTTACAAATATTTCCGGCCATAGAAGCGTATATGGTTGCCATCGTAATTCCTCCTGCTTTACTGATTTTTGTATAACGTTTTATGTTGAACATCTTGAATAAAGGAAGTAGTCGCCTTGCCTGCTTGAAAGGTCTCATCCTCTAATGCTTTTATTAAAAACGGAATATTTGTTTTAATCCCTTCAACTTCATAAGCTTTTAATGCTTTAACTAGAAGCTGAATAGCTTCTGCTCTTCCATCATGTGTTGCAATTACCTTTGCAAGAAGTGGATCGTAGTAAGGAGTCACTTTTGTTCCTTCCCGAACCCAGCATTCGTGACGAATTCCTGTAAGTTCTGGCTGAAGCCACTTTGTAATCGTCCCAGGAGATGGGAAAAATTTAACCGGGTCTTCTGCATAAATGCGAGCTTCAATGGAAGCTCCTTTCATTCCTATCTCCTTTTGGCTAAGGAGCAACTTCTCTCCAGCTGCAATACGAAGCTGTTCCTCCACAAGATCAACTCCAGTTACTTCTTCGGTGACTGGATGTTCAACTTGTAAGCGCGTATTCATTTCAAGAAAATAAAAAGTCCCATCTGGCTCAACTAAAAATTCAAGTGTGCCAATATTGGTATACCGAAGCGCGGTAGCTGCTTGCACTGCTGTCTCACCCATTTTTTTACGAAGTGATTCTTTCATGGTTGGTGCAGGAGATTCTTCGACCACTTTTTGATGCCGGCGTTGAATTGAACAATCTCTTTCGCCTAGATGGACACAATTCCCATCTTGATCAGCAGCTATTTGTATTTCTATATGGCGAGGGTTTCTTATTGCTTTTTCTATATACATGGTGTCGTTACCAAAGAAGTTCGCTGCTCTTTTTTTATTTCCTGCAAAAGCTTTCCGCAGCTCTTGTTCTGTACTAGCGAGTTCCATACCGATGCCACCGCCCCCGGCAGAAGCTTTCAGCATGACAGGATAGCCAAGCTGCTCTGCTGCTTTTACAGCTTCATCTTCATTTTGATAAGGCAGCGGTAAACCTGGTATAACAGGAATGCCGGCTGCTTCCATAGCTGTTCTCGCCTCAATCTTACTTCCCATCTTCCGGATGATGTGTGGTGAAGGTCCTATAAAGATAATCCCTAATTCGCTGCATTTTTCGGCAAAATATGCATTTTCAGATAATAGACCGTAACCTGGATGGAGAGCTTGAGCTCCAGCTGTCTGAACCACTTCAAGTACCTTCTCTACGTTCAGATAGCTTTCCTGTACTTTCGCAGGACCTAGCAGGTAAGCTTCGTCTGCCATTTGCACGTGTAAAGCGTCAGCATCAGCTTCAGAAAATACAGCTACCGTGCGTATTCCTAACTTGTTACACGTTCTAATAATTCTGCAAGCTACTTCGCCGCGATTTGCAATTAATATTTTCTCAAACATTGCAGACCTCCAATTCTACACATTTTAAACAGATTCTTTAATGGCGGGGTAGAAACTGACTATCCTGCGTTAACAACCAAGCTGTCTAGCAATAACCATCCGCTGAATCTCTGAAGTCCCTTCACCTATTTCCATAAGTTTTGTGTCCCGGAGCATCCGCTCAATTTCATACTCTCTCATATATCCATAGCCGCCATGGATTTGTAAAGCTTCATTGCAAACCCGAGTGGCCATTTCTGAAGCAAATAGTTTGGCAAATGAGGCTTCTTTGGCAAATGGCTTTTCTTCATCTTTCAGCCAGGCAGCCTTTAACACCATATTGCGTGCCAACTCAATCTCCATTGCCATATTGGCTAACTTAAACTGAATGGCTTGAAATTTTGAAATTTGCTGACCAAATTGTTTACGTTCCTTTGAGTACTCAAGGGCTCTGTCAAACGCTGCCTGAGCGATTCCTACTGCAAGGGCTGCGATAGATATTCGTCCACCATCCAGCGTATAAAGAAATTGATTAAACCCTCGCTGTGGATCCCCTAATACATTCTCTTCTGGTATCTGGACATTATCTAACACCAGTTCTGACGTATTTGAACCCCGCACCCCCATTTTTTCGTACGGACTTGTAATGGTGAAACCCGCAACATCAGTAGGCACAATAAATGCTCCGATTCGATTGCGGCCATCTTCTTTTTTTCCAGATACTGCGGTTACAATGACTGTACGAGCATAAGAGGCATTGGTGATCCAGCATTTCTCTCCATTGATACTATATTCTCCGTTGTTATACGTTGCTTTTGTTTGTGTTCCACCTGCATCTGAACCGGCATTAGGTTCCGTCAATCCAAAAGCTCCCAGTGCTTTTCCTTCTGCAAGCGGAACAAGGTACTCTTGCTTTTGTTTCTCCGTCCCAAAATAGTAAATAGGACTAGCGCCCAGCGACACAGCGGCTGCGTAGCTAAGTCCGGTACTACCACAGGCACGGCCAATTTCTTCTACTGCGACTGCGTAAGAAACTGTATCACCGCCAGCACCGCCGTATTTTTCTGGGATTGGGAGCCCTAATAGGCCGAGCTCACCCATTTTTTCAAATGATTCTTCTGGAAAACGAGCTTCCTTGTCTACTTCCTGAGCTTTAGGAGCAATCTCAGCCTGGGCAAAATCTCGCACCATCGTTTTAATCATTTGTTGTTCTTTTGTTAATTCAAAGTTCACTTCATGTCCCCCTCCCTGATTTTAACGATCGTCCACCGGTTCTTTAAGGGCATATAGCAGCCATCAGTTCTCAACAAAAGCACCTGGAACACTTACTTAAACTACCCTTTTAGACCATCCTCAGCGAGGCAGCATACTGAACGACCGCTCAACTCAAAACCCTAATTATGACACGGTTTAACCGTGCCTCCATCATTTCTATAGTCGTTATCTGGGTGCTTTTCATGAAGGTTTTCCTCTCCATATAAAATTTTAGCATGGATCTGGAATATTTGAAACCGCTTTCAAACTAATTATTAACAATTCTATAGTTTTTGTAAAAAACATGTTATCTAGTCCTGTCGAAAAGGGAATGGAATACAGGAAAACTACAAAGAAGCCCAAAATAAAAATAGCACATGCATTTTGGGTAGCTGCTTCTCTCTACCATCATATAACCTGCCGAGAGAGTAGTCTGTCTTATTCAGTGTTTTTTGATGGCACAGAGCAGGAGTTAGCAGCATAAATATAGAAGTTTAAACTTTAAGCCAACAGACGGGTGGTTGTTACATGAAAAATACATGTTCACACGCATAGACCACTATAAGTTGGTAAAAGGGATAAATTTTCTATTATGCGGTGTATATGCCTTCTAGAAGTGGCAGAGTAAGGTCCTCGTTTTCTAACTAGACCCTTATAGCTCACCTTTAACAAAATGGCATGCTATACTTGTAGAAGACCCAGCGTTGGCAAAGGAGGCCGAACGAGATGACCTTTTCAATTATTTTGGGTTTGTGTATTATCATTGCTCTCATATTATGGTTTGTGGGCTATTATTATTTGCTTAAATACTTAACCAGTGTGGAAGAAGCTTGGGAAACGATTGAGGAGCAGTTTAAAAGAAGGCATGATATGACGGATGAATTGCGAGCTGTCATGCAGCCTCACGTAGCCTTAACTAATGACGTCCAGGATAAACTGGACGAAGCGATTGAAGGGATGGTCTCTCCCTTTAATTCAAGAAACGAGCAAATGGATGCAAATGATGAACTAGCCGTATTGCTCCGTGAAGTGATGGAAAGTGCACAAGGACACCCTGAACTTGTCAATGATCCAGATTTCAAGCGTATATTTGCTGAGTTAGATGATTCAGCTTACAAAATCGCAGCAGCGCGCAAAGTATATAACAACACAGTCACTAAATATAATAAAAAAATTCAAACAATGCCCACAAGCTTCGTGGCAAACGTTCATCATTTTACAACACGTGAAGCGGTTAGCACAGCTCTTTAACAGCGACTGCACTTCCTCTTGTTGAAATATGTCATTCATGCGAACAAGGTTGGGCTCTGTGGGGATAGTTTATTTTATCCCTGTCATCTTCAAACGCTCCTCCCTGTTTACAGCTGCATCTACTCATGCAGCTGTTTTTTTATGTTCATCTACTAGTAACTCTTATTGAAGTAAGAGAGAAAAAGAGAGGGCGTCATTTCTTTTACATGTTTTATAAATCTTCCGATGCAGCTAATGCTTTGACCATCTGCTCTGGGTCATTTTTAATAATAATACGATTTAACGCTTCGGCCGGGAGAAACCCTTCGCTTACCATGTGCTGAAGCAATGTGTAAAGAGGGTCATAATAACCATGGCTATTTAAAAGGGCACAAGGCTTACGGTGCTCCCCAATTGCATGCCATGTTAAGATTTCCATAAATTCTTCCAGTGTGCCGATCCCCCCAGGGAGAGCCAAGTAAGCATCTCCTTTTTCATACATAGCTGCTTTGCGTTCATGCATCGTTTCCACTTCTATTAAATGACTTACATTTTTATGTGCAATTTCTCGCTGTAATAACGAAGTAGGAATAATCCCTGTTACTTCTCCCCCTTCTTCTAACGCTGCATCAGCCACCGCCCCCATTAATCCAGCACTTCCTCCTCCATATACGATAGCTAATCCTTCACTAGCTAGGTTACTTCCCAACTGGGAGGCGGCTTCCATATATTGCGGATTAGTTCCCTCTCTGGAGCCACAAAATACAGTAACGTTTTTCATTGATAAATCCCTCATTTCTTTTCTGCGCTATGAATGTGTTTAAAATTTGCTTCTGTAAAAGGGCATTGTTGATTAAAGTGAAAAGGAGCGAGACGCCTGCGGGAAAAGTAGGTCAAGAGAAACCCAATTTAAACGCAGCGCCAAAGATGCTTTCGCACCGCCCTAGCAAAAAAGTTTGGCGACAGCAAACGGAGTGAAGAGGAAGTAGATGATACCCTACTTGTGCATGTGAAGCGAGCAGTCTACAGTGAAAATCAACAACGTTTAATAAAGCCTAACCTTTCTAACAAATTACTTTCAACTCCATATACAATTTTACTTCTAGATGCTTGCTAAATTTTGATTTTTTTAACTTCCCTGCTAAAATAGCTTTGATCCTAAATAATCAAAAAAGGAGAATGTTGATGAGTGAATTTGAGCGTCAATTAGACAATTATGCATCTCTTGCTGTGAAAAAAGGTGTGAATATTCAGCAGGGGCAAACGCTCGTCATTAACGCCCCAATCGAAGCAGCCACCTTCGTCAAACTAGCTGCTAAAAAAGCATATGAAGCAGGTGCGAAGAATGTACATGTTGAGTGGAACGACGACGATCTCACGCGCTTAAAGTACGACCTTGCTCCATTTGAAGCATTCAAAGAATATCCAGAATGGAAAGCACGTGGCTTTGAAGAAATGGCAGAAAACGGTGCTGCATTTATGACAATTAAAGCTACGGACCCTGATTTGTTACAAGGCGTTGATCAAGAACGAGTATCTGTAGCTAATAAAACAGCAGGGCAAGCGATGGAGACGTTCAGAGGTTACATACAATCCGATAGTATCAGCTGGCTTGTTATTTCAGTTCCCTCCGAAGCTTGGGCCAAAAAAGTTTTCTCGCAAGAAGGAGAAAACGCGGTCAACAAGCTTTGGGAGGCCATATTCAAAGCAGTTCGTGCCGACCTCGAAAACCCAGTTACTGCTTGGGATGAGCACGACAAAAAGCTACAGAAAAAAGCTGATTATCTAAACGAAAAGAGGTTTTCCTCTCTTCATTATACAGCGCCAGGGACAGATCTCACTATTCAGCTGCCAAAAGACCATCAATGGGTCGGTGGCGGTGGCCCAAACAAAGAAGGCGTTCATTTTATTGCAAATATGCCGACCGAGGAAGTGTTTACTGTCCCTCACAAAGATGGGGTAGACGGCCATGTCACTAACACAAAGCCACTTAATTATGGCGGGAATCTAATCGACAATTTCACGTTAACATTCGAAAAAGGAAAAGTAATCGATTATGCAGCTGAAACAGGCGAAGAAACACTTAAGAATTTGCTTGATATCGACGATGGTGCTAAACGATTAGGTGAAGTAGCGCTCGTCCCCCACAGTTCCCCTATTTCTCAAACAGA
The DNA here is from genome assembly GCF_000377705.1 of Salsuginibacillus kocurii DSM 18087. GTDB lineage: Bacteria > Bacillota > Bacilli > Bacillales > Marinococcaceae > Salsuginibacillus > Salsuginibacillus kocurii. The sequence continues at coordinate 133,127 of NZ_KB898630.1, forward strand.
AATCCTCTTTTACAATACACTCTTCGATGAAAATGCATCGAACCATATCGCCTTAGGAAGCGCTTATGCTTTTTGTGTAAAAGACGGGGCAAACCTAAGCAAAGAAGAAAAAGAAGAAATTGGGTTAAATACGAGCTTAACACATGTCGACTTTATGATTGGTTCCGAAAAAATGAATATCGACGGCATCAACCAAAATGGTGAAAAAATAGCTATCTTTCGAAATGGAGAATGGGCGATTTAATTCCCTTCCTCAACTTCAACTGCCCTCTATACATGAAATGCGTCGTGAGGGCAGTTTTTATTAATTAAAGGTATTTACGGTACACTCTCCGACCATCACAGCTAAACAGCGTTTCTTTCTCATTAATGACTGTCGTTAAATGAACAGGTCTGCCCCACAATTCATAGACATAGGGGAGTGTTTTTTCCACGTAGAGAAGGTCGAGTTCAATCCCTTCATAATGATGGCGCAGTTTCAATTCTCCTGCCTTCATATAATCACCATCTACTACAGTAAGATAGGGAAATCCACCATTCAACCGAGAATTCATGAGCTGCCTGCGTATTTCTTCACCATCCTTAGTAACTACTTCATATTGTTGTCCCTTTTTCTCATAAAGGAATAAATCTTCTTTTCGAATTAATGTATTGGTTAAATAATTTCGAATAAAAGAAACATCAGACTCCATATGGCGAACTTCAAATAGTTTATCCAGGCCACTTCCTTTTTTTACACCTCGCTCTTTCATTTCTTCACTAGGGTTATTGTACCTTTTTTCAATATCTTCAAACATGATTAAACCTAAATGGTACGGATTAATAGACCCTTTCTGAGGTTGGGTTACATTGGCGTGAAGAGAAGCAAACTCAATCGATTCATCGGGGGTCAAATCAAGTTCACGCATAATCCGTGCATGCCAGAATGATGCCCAGCCTTCATTCATAATCTTGGTTTCAAGCTGAGGCCAAAAGTAAAGCATTTCCTCCCGAACAATGGTTAGCACATCACGCTGCCACTCTTCCAAGTCTCTACTGTTTTCTTCAATAAATAAAAGCACATCTTTTTCAGGCTCAAGCTCCTTTGTTCCCTTAGAAAATAAAGATTCATCCTCCTCCGAACTGCTCTCATCATTTATATCCCATAAGTCATCGTACGTGTCTTTATTAAGACGATCTCTTCTGATGCCCGGCTTGTTGAACTCCTTTTTACTATCATCTTGTTGTACTGTCCGAAACAAACTAGGATCAATATGTTCTTGAATAGACAGCACAGCATCTAAAAAGGATTCTACTTTCTTTTTCCCATAGGTGTGTTCATATTGAATCAAACGTTCAGACGCTGCACTCATACTTTCTATCATGTCTTCTCTCGTCTGTTGAAAGCGGATATTGTTTTTAAAAAAATCACTATGACCTAAAACGTGGGCAACAATTAGCTTATTTTGAACCAACGTGTTACTATCGAGCAAAAACGCATAGCAAGGATTAGAATTAATCACAAGCTCATAAATTTTACTTAAACCTAAATCATAGTATAATTTCATTTTGTAAAATTGTTTACCAAAGCTCCAATGTGAATACCGAGCCGGCATGCCATAAGCACCAAAAGTATATATCATGTCAGCGGGGCAAACTTCATAGCGCATAGGATAAAAATCCAGACCAAAGTGTTCAGCGAGCTCTGTGATCTCTCCAATCGACCGTTCTAATTCAGCTTTTTCATTGCGATTCAAAGTAGGTTCCCCCTCCCCTTGGTTCCATTTATAATTTATGAGAACAAAACCCATAACATGAACAGAAAAGCGGAGCGGGCTTGCTCAACGGCGCCAAGTTTTTCTAGAACTGTGCAGCGTTGCTCACAACGCGGAGTCAGGACTAGAAAAAACTCGAGCCACTAGCCCGCAAAGCTGGTCACAGAAAAGCGAAAAGCGACGGTCAGGGGCGCCAAACAAAAAACGAGCGCCATCAAAGCCGCTTTTTGGCTTTGATAGGGTACCACTTTTGACCTCAAGCCTCTGGGGGGAGCGAGCTCACTTAACGACGCAGAGCCCTTCTCTCCCACCGAGGAGGAGGTTTAAGCGCTGTAAGCTGCTAACATACAAAATTGGCTATGAAAGGCTGGGCAGGATTAATAGCTACGCCAGGTTTTCGGAGCTGCCCAGCGTTTTTTTAAGCAAGAGGAGAGGTAAAAGAAAATGAAGGAGCGTCTTGACACGCTCAGTGTTGCAAAACTGTTCACAGGTTTTTCGCTCCAGACGGCCGGTTTCAGCAGGCAATGCTTGCACCCCCGGGAAACCCGCCCTATGTGAGCTTACATTTGCAACGCTAATGGACATCTATTCCGTTATCAGTTCAAAATGGACACGTTTTCTGCTATTTTGAATGAAGTAGGAGAACCGATGTCCGTTAAGAGGTATGAAGCAGAGCAGACAATTTTAGCAGGGGAAATTAGCTGCCCGCCTACTGATTAGAGTAACTTATGAGAACAGAAAGAGGGAGAAATATGGTTCTTGTTCAATGTTTGAAATCTATTTACAAACAGGACCCAGATGATATTATAAAATACCCGGACAACATACACTTATTTAAAGAAGGATATCTTTATCCTATCTTTTCCGACGAATTTGGGACATGGTTTGCAACGGATGAGGAAAACCTCCCTCATGTCGTAGCTGAAGGAAGCCCGGATGATCCCGAAGTTGATCCTTGGTTTCGTATGTATTTTAAAAAGGTATAAGCCAAAGATGGAGGTGGTAACAAATGAAAAAATATTATGCCTTGGTAAGCGGCCTCGTCCAAGGGGTCGGTTTTCGTCAATTCACAATGGCTGAAGCTAAGTCACGCAATTTATATGGATGGGTGCGAAATACGAGCGACGGAGATGTGGAACTAGAAGTTGAAGGCCCGGAAGAAACAGTTGAAGACTTTATTGAGGCCGTGCGTAACGGCAGCCCGAGCTCCCAGGTTGAGAATGTAAAAACGACTCCGATTGACCAAGTTGAACATAAGAACAAGTTTGACGTTATTCTTTAACATGATCCCTTCATTTTACAAAAAGGTTGTGAGAAAGGGGAATATCCCTTACTCACAACCTTTTCTGTAGACGTTTTATTCATGTTTGTTTATTTTGCCTTGTAATCAATATCGCGGGCTGCCAATGAATCTACTGCTTCATCTACTAGGGAAACAAGAAATGGAAACTTCATATCATGCAATAAACAGCGTTTTATGTCACGGGTCCCCCTTAATTTTCTTTCCAAACGAGTACCTTTCCCTGAGCGATTGATAAATGTATCGTTAAGTAACAGATATCCTTTTCGCTCTTCTGGAAACCAGCGGTGGCACCGTATCTGCTGCATAAAAGAAGAGGAATCCGAATAAGAAGCCTTCAGATAAGGAAGAAAGCTTTCTAAGGACTGGCTGTCATAAAGCGAAAATTCCCACTTCCGTTCCATCACTTTGTTCCCGTGAACCTTCAAATAAACATAACGCCCTTGGCCATTAACAGGCAAAAATAACACCTGTTCACCGGCAAAAGAAGGAATCAATCGTCTGCTCCCGTTAAATAATACAGGTCCGAAAAAAGGAGCCATTGTACCTACATCTACATAAAGCGGCTGTTGTTCTTTGCTGGGGTGCCAAATAATCATGGCCATGTGTCCATCTCCGGGTCGAAGAAGATGTCCACTAAAGCCAAGTTCCCGTAACAACATGAAGAAATTTGAATTCAGCGTATAACATGTCCCTCCACCATGTAATTTCTTATACCTTCTTAAAAATAAAGAGGGATGGGCAAAAGCTGGGTCAATCCATCTATGTTCATCTCTATGCACCAATTTGGTCAGGTTCTCAAAGGGAAACGTGAAAATATGGCGGCGAATGAGCGTGCGCAAGTATGAAAGTGATGGAGGTTCTTCATTAAGTTGTAGAATCTGTAGATACTCTGTTTTCCAGCTCATAATTGATCCCTTCCAAACGTTAAGGTGTTAATAAGACTCCTGTTCTCTCTTCTAGCACCTTCACTACATCTTCTTTTAGACTGGAAAGCTTTTGTAAAGCTGTTGCTTCACTATCTCCTACTACTCCTACATAAAATTTAATCTTAGGTTCCGTGCCAGAAGGACGGACACAAAACCAATTCTCACCTTCAAGCCAAAACTTTAAGACATTGCTTGGCGGCAGATTTATTTCCTCTTCGCTTTGGTCAGCCAGTTTAATACGCTTAGAAATCGAGTAGTCTTCAAGCATGACTACCTTATGATTCTTTATATCCGTTGGTGGCTGCTTTCGCAGCTTATCCATAATTTCTGTGATTTGTTCCACGCCTTGTTTTCCTTTTAGTGTGACAGAAACAAGACCTTCTTTATAACATTGATAGTGTTGATAAAGAGTTTGTAATCCATCTAGCAAAGACTGTTTATTCATTTTATAAGATAAAGCCATTTCACAAGCGAGGAGAATAGCCTGAACTGCATCTTTGTCTCTAACAAAAGAACCAGCTAAATACCCATAGGATTCTTCATACCCGAAAAGAAATGAATGGGTTTCACCTTCTTCAAATTCTTTCATTTTTTCTGCAATAAACTTGAAGCCTGTCAATGTGTCGATTGTTTTGATATCGAAGGAATCCGCTATTTTACGGCCTAATTCAGACGTTACGATGGTCTTTAGGATTGCACCATTTTTAGGCAAGTTCCCTTGATCAGCTTTTTCAATAAGCAAGTAATTCAAAAGAAGAGCGCCAGTTTCGTTGCCATTCAACAACTGATAAGTACTTTTATCTTCATTGTACACAGCCAGCCCCACTCGGTCCGCATCAGGGTCAGTGGCTACCAATAAGTCAGCACCTACTTCTTTCCCCTTTTTGATCGCTCGTTCAAAAGCCGCAGGCTCCTCCGGGTTCGGCCGGGCAACCGTTGTAAAGTCAGGATCGGGCTGCTCTTGTTCTTCCACCACATACACTTTTGTAAAACCATTCGTTTCCAGTGCACGACGAACAGGAAGATTCGCAGTCCCATGTAACGGAGAAAAAACAACCTTTAACTGATCCCCCTTTTCTATCCCTAAAGAAGGCCGTGGTAAGATCGATTTTAATTGTTCGTTATATGCCTCGTCCACATCCTCTCCCAAAGTAACTAGGAGGTGATTAGCCTTTAATTGCTCAAGGGAGGCCACCGGAATCTTTAATTCATCTTCGACCGCCTCAACACAATTAATCAATGCTGTGGCTGGTCCGGGCGGCAATTGAGCCCCGTCTTCTCCATAAACTTTAAAACCATTATATTCTGGAGGGTTATGGCTTGCTGTTATCATTATTCCTGCGGCTGCCCCGACGTGCCGGACCGCATAAGATAAAACGGGCGTCGGACGAAGCTCGTTAAATAAGTATACAGGGATCCCCCACTGCCCAAGTGTTGCAGCGGCCTCATTTGCAAACTGTTGAGAACGGTGCCGAGGGTCAAAGGCAATGACGACTCCTCTCTCCATCTTCTCTTTCCCCTGTTGTGAAAGATATTGCGCTAAACCATAAGCCCCTTTTCGCACAGTATATCGGTTCATGCGATTAGGTCCGGGACCGATCTCTCCTCTCATTCCTCCAGTTCCAAAGGTAAGAGAAGTATAGAAACAATCTTCTAAACTTTCAGCATGAGCATCGACTGCAGCGAAATCCGCTTCCAATTCAGCATCTTGCTCACAAAAAGCCCACCATTTCTCATACACATCTCTCCATGACATACACTCATCCCCTCTTCCCTCGTAATCATAACTTTTTATCTTACTTTAAAGCCCTATTATAATGATATTGCTGAAATAGGTGTAAGAAACACCGCTGCAGAGGCAGATCTGTCCACATCTCCAAAGCCCCAACTGCGATACGGCGACCTAAAAAACAATATGCATTGGCAGAGCCTGCACAAAACCCCCAGGCCATAAAAAGTGACCATCAGTCTTAAACTACTAACGCATATATAAAGATATGACTAGTCAGTATTACTCGACTGCGTAACAATGGCCACTTTGGCTTTTTTAAAACTTGCTCTATTTTAAAAAGCCGACCTGGACAGGTCAGCTTCTAAACATGTCTATTCTTATTTTAGAAGATAAATCCATAAATTTCATCCATTTGTTTTATATTTCCATTACTTTGTGTCCTCAACCCTCATATTGTTTCTTGGTTTACCTTCATGGGTTCATGTGGTGTGGCTTGGCGGATTTCTTTGTCCAAGATTGTTTTTTCAAATTGGAGACGCTCATCCTCCCACTCTAGTAAATAAGCCATAAATTGCAGCAACTCTTCTTTTTTTCCTTTTAGAGATGGAAGGTCAAACAAAAGCCAACTTGTTCTTCGACTGCAAATATCCAATATGGAGAGAGCCATTTCCTGTTCAACTGCATAAGCAACTTGTCCGACTTCTATTTTAGTCAACCCTTTCGCTACTTCGAGAGCAGCATACCTGTCAATTGCTTGGAACACGTGAACGGCATTTGAGCCATAAAACTTGAGAACAAACGTTGCTTCCTCTTTTGTCAGCCCATACCTTTCACCGGTTGAAACGTTATCCTCAATATACGCTTCAAACTGAGTTGAACCTCCAACTTCCCCACCCGACAATTGGATATCTTTCGTAGGGCATGGGGCATGCAAATTCATTTTATGGGTAACTTGATTTACAACACGTTCCGCCATTTTACGGTAGCCAGTTAATTTTCCGCCAGCAATAGAAAGAAGCCCTGAGCTTGACTCGAATACTTCATCTTTTCGAGAGATCTCTGAAGCTTCTTTCCCTTCTTCATATATTAATGGCCGCAGCCCTGCCCAGGTAGACTCCACATCAGTTGTCTGTATATTAAGATCAGGAAACATCGCGCGGGTGGCATCTACCAAATATTCTACATCCGTTTCCGTTGCCTTTGGGTTAGCCAGCTCCCCATGATAAACCGTCTCTGTAGTACCTACATAGGTTTTTCCATTTCGAGGGATAGCAAAAATCATCCGTCCATCAGGCACATCAAAATAAACTGCTTGTTCTAATGGAAATTGTTTATGTGAAAAAACGAGGTGAACGCCCTTTGTTAAATGAAGCTGTTTCCCTTTATTGGACCCATCTTTTTCCCGTATCTGATCGACCCAGGGACCAGCCGCATTAATTACATGACGCGCAGAAATAGAGTACGTTTCCCCACTTACCTGGTCTTGCACGTAAGCTCCTCTAACTTTCTCGTTTTTATAAATAAGATCTGTTACTTTAGCGTAATTTACTGGGACAGCTCCTAATTGAGCCGCTTTTTTTACTGTTTCAATGGTGAGCCTGGCGTCATCGGTCCGGTATTCAACATAAACGCCGCTTCCTTTTAACCCTTCTGTTCGTATCAGTGATTCTTTTTCTATAGTACGTGCACGGTTTAACATATAGCGGCGCTCCGCTTTTTTTACCTTTGCCAATGTATCGTATACTTTTAAACCCACTGAAGTGGAAGCCCGACTAAAATTTCCGTTTTCCATCAACGGAAGCATCATCCATTCGGGGTTCGTTACATGGGGAGCATTTTCATATACGATCGCTCGTTCACGCCCGACTTCTGCTACAAGCTTCAATTCCAGTTGTTTCAAATACCGAAGACCTCCATGCACCAATTTCGTGGATCGACTGGACGTACCGGCTGCAAAGTCTTGCATTTCTACCAGCCCCGTAGTAAGTCCCCTAGCCGAAGCATCAAGGGCTACACCAGCTCCGGTAATACCTCCTCCAATAACAAGAAGGTCAAGATCATGGTGCTCAAGCGAAGCTAAACGATCTTTACGACTATGTGCTGATAATGGTTCGTTCATAAGAAGCTCCATCCTTTCCTACACTCTAACCTGTTCTCGTTAACTTTCTCCTTCTAACAAAAGTTTCATAGATGCTGTAGTGAATGGCTTAGTAGTGATTGAAGCGAAAATTAACAACCACGTTTAACAGAACCTAATCAAAAAGTGGGCCTCATTAATGATATGTTGAACATCATGCTTAATAGGTTTAAACTCATAGTACTTATTTCCTTTTTATATAGTATTTCTTATTTTTATTAATTCTTTCGACTCCCTATATGATAAAATATAAAACAACAGAAATGAGAAATAAGTTTCAGTTATATGGACTTTACACTAGAAATATCTTAACCAAATGAATGCAGGAGGAAATAAGATGTCATCAACTAACCTATCAGTTGTTGTATGCGATGATTCGCTGTTAATACGAAAAAAAACCACTGCCATGCTTAAAGAGTTAGGATATGAAAACATCCGTGAAGCGACAAATGGCCATGAAGCTGTAGCTCTTTTTAAAGATGAAACACCCGATGTCCTGCTTCTAGACATAGTAATGCCTGACTTGGACGGTCTTCAAGCACTAAAGAAAATAAAAGACTCTTTAAGTAACACATTCGTAATCATGGTTTCCTCAGCAGGAACTCAATCTCACATAAAACAATCGATCCAGCTTGGGGCTTGTGATTTCATTCAAAAACCAATTACTACAGAAGCTCTGCAAAGAGTTTTAGATAAAATCACGAACGAAACAGGTGAAAACTCTCATGTTTAGTCAATATTTCGGCAATTATTTATTAAACCACAGCTATGTCTCTCCGGATGAGTTAGACTATGTCATGAACCTTCAAAAAGATGTGGGTCTTAAATTAGGTGTTCTTTCTATAAACCATGGATATATGTCCGCAACTGAAGTGCAAACTGTCCATGACTTGCAGCGTCAACAGGATAAACAGTTCGGAGAATTAGCTGTGGAAAAAGGATTCTTAACTAGGCAACAATTAACAGAATTGCTGAGTAGTCAAAAATCAGAACACTTACTGTTAGGACAAATGCTTGTCGAAGAAAATATTATGACACTGACTGACTTTTCTCGTGCTGTAGAAAACTATAAACATGAGCATCACCTATCTGATGAAGAATTCTTATCCCTACAGAATAATGATATTGATGTAACCATTGAGAAAATGCTTCTATTACACGAGGTCAACGATAAAGGAACGCTGCAAGATTACCTTTCGCTCTTTGCCAGGAATATGATTCGATTTACAGAGCCGCATATTCGTTTAGAAGCTGGAGAGGAACCTTCACGCCCACAGGAATGGACAGTCATGCAGGAAATAAGTGGGGAAAAACACCTGTATACCGCCTTGCGCATGGATGAGCCTACTTTTTTAAAGTTAGCCTCTCAATATGCAGGTGAATATATCGATGAAGCAGACGAGTTTGCTCAAGCTTCAGTAAGTGAACTCTTAAACCTTCATAATGGCCTGTTTCTCGTCAACATGTCCAACAAAGGGATGGAACTCGAGATCACCCCTCAGAACATCTATTACAATAAAACACTGCATGGGGCGGAATTACATCATACCGTGTCTGTTCATTTCCCATACGGAGAATGCCAACTCATATTTTCAGAAAACCCCCTTCACATTCAAGGATGAGAGGCTTGTCCCATAAGTTAGTTTTCAGCAAAAGTGTTTGGAAGACGTGCGCCATCGGCTTCACTACCTTTGATAGCACCATGACTTCTTAAGCCGCGAGCGGCGGTTAAGCTTCCTCAAGAGCAAAACTGCCACTGCGGGGACTTCATCCTGTCGCTTTGCCGACACGACTAACACTTGTTCGGCTGCTGACTACCGCTCATAGCCTAAACTAACCTTTAGGGACACCTTCTCCTCTTATTAAGTGATTAAGTGCTGCCTTATACGAAAAGCATAACTGAGTATTCCTGACGAACTAACGATGACCTGTACAAAACGTTTATGGTGGTTACAGTTAAGCCCCTCTGTAGATTCTTCAGCTTCTCAGCCATTTACGGCAGTGCTTGTAATGATAATACGCTGCAGGGTCCATACCTTAATAGCGCAGAATTCCAGCCGACCCTCATGCTGCCTGAGACGCTCTGTTTATTTGTTTTTGTTTTCGTCTTTTTTCTTTCGCCCAAACAAAAAGTAAGCAATTGGTCCAAGCAAATTAACAAACAGAATTACAACACTCCACATCCAGCGTGGTCCATTGGGAGTCGGCTGCCTAAAGAGGTCAATCAAAGCAATGATAATTAGTAAAGTGTTTATCACCACCACCGGCAGTAACAAAGCCCAATTTTGAGTAACTTGATCAATCATCGCACCCCTCCTCACATCTCTCGTCTTCCTTTTTATTCCCTATTGGCGTAAAGTTTACACTTCTCTTAAAACGTTGATAAGCCGCTTTTCTCTTGTAAGTAACTAAGAAGTCGCTGCCACTTTGCAGGCGGGCGCAAAGCTTCATAAGGAAGCGTATAGCGTCCATCATCATTATTCCATAAGCGTGCAAAATAATTATCCATATCTATAAACACCTGTTCTTCGCGCTTGCCCGATATATACACGTCTAATTCCAAGTTCAAGTTATCCAAGTTTCGTCGGGTGAAATTAGCAGATCCTCCTAGTGCGGCAACCCTATTTCCGTGGTCAAAATAAGCTAGTTTCGCATGATATTGTTCACCAGCTGTAACATACCATTTAATTTGAATGCCGGGCGCTAGACTATGTAAATCATAAGCAGCAACGCGATTTGGGATACCACCTTTCCGCTTGCCGAACGCCTCTTCATTCATATCAAGAATTAAACGTATTTCTGCTCCCCGCCTGGCTGCTCTTTTCAGCTCTTCAATTACCATTTGCTCTGATAAATAGAAAGCACCAACCCAAATCAAACTTCCCTTCGCTGCAGCCCTTATTTCTTTTAATAATGTTCGTTTTATTGCTTTTTCAGTAACTATTTTTGCCTGGACAGCTACGTTTTTCTTTTTCTCTTCAGTCAACGGTTTCTCCACAGAGAGCCAAGACAGATCGCTTCCACTCATCTTTGCGACCGCTTGTTCTGCTTTAAGTAAGTCTTTAATGATGATTCCTTTCACGTGAAAGCCGATGTTTGAATGAAAAGCACTAGCATCATGAGGATTCGCCGAACTAATAACCCCAGCTTGTTCATTTATTACAACTTTCCGGTGATTTGCCTTAAACAATAACAATTCTCCCCATGAACGCAAAGCCATTCTTGAGTCATCAAAAGACAACGGGTTCGGTAAAAAATATCGGTTAAACATGGGCAAATGCTTTAAAACACCACTGAAAAAAGGGGCATATAGAGCGTTTGAATCACGCAATTGAGAGACATCTGATAATATAACTTGAATCCCTGCTTTAGTAAGCTCAGAAAAATAAGGGGATTCCACCGAACCATAGGCTGTATTAATCCGATCAGAAATAACGATAATCGGCATCCTAGGATAGTTTTTCTTTTTTTGGACTAAGCGCCTTGTCAGCTGTTCAGCTACAGATGGAAACAAACGAGTATTATCGTGCCAATCGTTATACAAAAACATATCAATAAGTATAAATTGTTGAGCTCGTTCAATTTCCATCTCAATCTTTTGCATAATTTGTTGTTCTTGTAACCGTTCACCACGCCGTCCGTATGTTACATCCTGTAAAAAGTTAACTTCGCTATCCGAACGTACTATACTAGTAAAATTAAGACCCCGCGGTAGCGGTTTAAACCTGTGAAATAAGATTGCTAGCGAATATATACTGCATATAAGCAGTAAAAGCCTTTTTATCATAGGCAGTCCCTTCTCCTCTCCACGCCGGCCTTACCGACGGTTATTGCTTATCTTATCTTTTATTTTACTTTTCCCCTCCTTTTCATGATATAATCCTCTCAACATTTTAAGTACATAAAGGAGGTTCTTTCATTGGGTTCAGCCAAGGAAAAAGCAACATTTGCCGGGGGCTGTTTTTGGTGCATGGTTCAGCCGTTTGAAGAAATGGAGGGAATCCTAAACGTAGTATCCGGTTATACCGGTGGCACCACTGTTAATCCCACTTATGAAGAAGTTAAAACCGGGACCTCAGGTCATTATGAAGCCGTTCAAATCACCTATGACCCAGAACGCTTTTCTTACGAGCAGTTGTTAAACCTGTACTGGCCGCAAATTGACCCTACCGACGACGGCGGCCAATTTCATGATCGCGGCCCGCAATATCGGACAGCGATCTTCTATCATAGCGAAGAACAGAAAAACCTGGCTCTTAAAGCAAAGACAGATATTGAACAAGAAGGACGGTTTAAAAAGCCGATTGTAACAGAAATCCTTCCTGCTTCTCGTTTTTATGAAGCAGAAGAAGAACATCAGCAATTTTATAAAAAACAGCCAAATGAATATAAAGCTGACCGAAAAGCTTCAGGCCGCGACCAATTTATCAGTACGCACTGGCAGGACTAAACGGTTGCTTAGTCCCGCTTCTTATATTACTATATTATATAGATAAGAAGCGGGATGTAGCTCAGCTTGGTAGAGCACAGGCATGGGGTGCCTGGGGTCGCAGGTTCAACTCCTGTCATCCCGACCAATCCTTATGAGCACTTCTTGGACTACATACACCCTTAATAAACGGGAAGGACAACCCACTGGGTCGTCCTTCCCGTTTTTATTTATTGCTTTTTATTTCATACGTTTAGTGCATACATACTTTCTAGCGGAGAAAATATGGCCTATCGTACAAAGTTTTATAGCAGCTCACAGCTTTCTAATAACATGTGTCAGGTAAAGAAACGCATTAACCCTTCTATTCCATAAAACGAAGCCACCGTCATCAAAATCGTCCAGATCAGTAAGCTGACATTCATCCAAATTATAATTTTCCTGCGATTGGACTCTAACGCTAAAGCAAATATCGTAGCCAGGTGAATGCCTGTGATCCCTGGGCCACTAATGGCAAGCCCGGGAAGACCGTATTTCTGAAAAATTCGTTGAACTTTCTCCCGGTTCTTTTGTTTTTTCTGGCGTTTTGCTGTCTGGTCTTGACTTTGTTTTCGTTCTGTTCGTTTCTGCCATTTCAACTGCACACGTTCATACCAGCTCGACTGTTGCACACGATGCATAAAAGCGACAATCAAAAAGACAGGCAGAGCATTTCCTACAAAAGCTGTCAATCCAACAAAAAATGGATCCAATCCTGCCCCTATTCCAATTGGAATGACGACGAGCAGCTCTATCCAAGGCGTCGCTGCCATTAAAAATACACTTATATACCAACCGAATACTTCCATCATCTTGATTCACCTGCCTACTGAGCAGCTTGAATACTGTGCCAAAACACACGCCAAGCAGCTTCCGCCTTTCTCTCAACCGTTTCTTTTTGATAGATAAACATTTCCGTCGTGATGCCATCCATCATAACGTAAAAAGCTTGTAAATACTGGTCAATATCTCCAGCTCGTATGAATTGCTCGCTTACACCTTTTGCAAACAACGAACGAAAAATCTCGTCTGTCTTACCTTCAAATGCTGCAAAACGAGCATTGATCTCCGCTTTTAATTGAAGGGGAGGAAACATAAGAACACGAATATACAAACGCCCGAAGTGATCTCCACTTAAAAATACACAGGTGGCAAGTAACGCTTCTTTTAATTGTCTTTCTATACCAAGTCCTTCAGCTTCTTTCAAACAGCGGTTAACATGAGAGACATAAGCTGCAAATACATCATCTACTACTGCAAGAAAAACATCTTCCTTGCTGGCAAAATGGTTATATAAAGATGGCTTTTTGATTCCGACTCCTTCAGCAATGTCCTTTAAACTCGTTCCTTCATATCCATGCTGAGCAAAATGAGTTAAAGCTACCTGCTTAATCCCTGAACTGGTCACAGTAGAGCACCTCCTGACAGTTATCCACAAATAAAACTAACAAACGTTAGCCAATTTACCGCAGATTTTCATTTGTGTCAATCTTTTTTTATGTATGAACGTATAATGATACTGCTGTCATCAACCTCTGCTGGTATGAAGATTGCTAGTCTCCTCGGTTACAGATTGAGGTTGAGTATTAATTATATGACCCAAGCTTCATCCCGCCCTTTTCTCACCAATTTATCACCATATAAAAGCTTACCCCATATGATTTAGGGGTAAGCCAAATGTAGAATTGCTTTCCATTTACCAACTGATTCCTTCCCTACCTAGACGAAATAAGCCAGGTGCTGTCAAGCTTACTATATATTCCTCAATGCTGGTTAATTTACTTGTTTTTGAAAAAAAGCTGTCAGGGCATGAAATACATCTTTATTTTCCCGCAAAATATAAGAACGGATTTGCGGAATGTCCAATGACTGATACACACTCATTAACGTACTGTGCTTATTGTGAACATTCACTTCTGCATACCCCATCATTTGTGATTTTTGCGCTATTTGTTCAATGAGGGGAACGCACGTCTTGTTATCTGAGAGCAAATTATCTCCATCAGAAAAGTGAAATGGATAAATGTTATATTGCGAAGGTGAGAATTCAGTTTGAATAACTTCTAAGGCCTTACGATATGCCGATGAACAGATCGTTCCTCCACTTTCTCCTTTAGAAAAGAACGAGTCTTCATCCACTACTTTCGCTTCTGTGTGGTGCGCAATAAATACTACTTCTACTTGTTCATACTGAGTCCGCAGAAACCGCATCATCCAGAAAAAGAAGCTGCGTGCCATAAACTTTTCAAAGCGGCCCATTGAACCAGAAGTATCCATCATCGCAATAATTACCGCTTTTGATTCCGGAGTTTGGACATCCTCCCACGTCTTAAACCTTAAATCTTCTGGATAAATAGGATGAAGGCTGGTTTTTCCTTTCATGGCATTTCGTTTGATCGCCTCAGTTATCGTCCTTCGCTTGTCGACATTGCCAAATAACCCTTGTTTACGCACATCCTTAAACTCGATGTCTGTGACTTCCAATTGATCTTGTTGTTTTGGTACGAGGTTTGGCAGTTCCATTTGTTCAAACATTAATTGTTCAAGTTCAGCGATATCAATTTCAGCTTCGTAGTGGTCTTCTCCTTTCTGATCTCCTGCGCGTCCTTTTTCTCCGCCTTTACCTGGTGTTTGCCCAATCACATCTCCTACTTCTGTATCGCCATCCCCTTGCCCAACATGAGAAGATTTCTCATCATTGTAACGAAATTTGTACTCGTCAAGAGAACGAATCGGCACCCGTACCTTCTTCCCTTTACGTCCAGACAAAATCAACTGCTCTTCTGTGACAATATCAGGTAAATTCTTTCGAACAGCTTCCTTTACTCTTTCTTGATGACGCCTTTGATCTTGATACCCTTTTCGGTGCAGAGACCAATCTTCACGAGAGACAATAAACCCTCTTTGCTCCTCTTCGTTCATATATCCTCCCACCTTTATTTGGCAAAGCAATTCTTGCTTTGTATTAACCTATGCACAACAAGACGAGAGTTTCCGTTTGTTTTTGCACAAGCACTCTAAAAATTGTGTCACCGCTGCTTAATGTTAGGGATAAGAATGTATAGAAAGACCGAAACAAAAGAGGAGTACTAATTGTCCATTGGAATTTAAGCGAGAATCACTTGAGGTAACAAGGTGATAGACCAAAGCCAAACAAAAAGCCGTTCCTCCTGGAACAGCTTACGGCAATTTACTTATTTAACAAAGGAAATCTCTCCTAGCGGCCAATATCTAAGGTTTGCTTTACCAACCAGTTTATCGTAAGGTACGAAGCCTAGCTGCCTGCTATCGAGACTGTTTTGTCTATTATCCCCTAAGACGAACAAATGGTTATCTGGCACAGTTTCTTTTTCTAATATATCTTCAAGGGTAAAATCATGGGTCAATACAGGGCCACCATGATGGTCTTTAAATTCATCTAAATAAGGCTCATCGTAAGGCTCCCCATTTACATACAATTGATCACTGGCGTATTCAATTTCATCTCCTGGCGTACCAATTACGCGTTTTATATAATCACTTTCTTCATTCGCATGAAAAACAATGAGATCAAAGCGGTCCGGTTCTACCCATTCATATCCTATTTTATTAATGATAAGACGTTCTCCATTTTCTATAGTCGGCATCATGGATTCTCCATGAACCATATAGTTGGCAAAGAAAAACGTACGAACTATGAGAACAATAAGCAATACAACAGCAAAAGTCTTTATCCAGTCCCAAATCTCCCGGCCAATGCTGTTCATAGCATCTCCTCCATTTCTCTACCTAGTTAATGTATCACTCGATTCCGTGGAGGGCAATATCAAACCAGCAACTTTACAATCTCTTTCCTTTCACTCCATTGAACTAAGCACACATGCGAAGAAAAAGCCGCTTTATAACTGACTCTTTTCTTCACTAATTTATTTCCTCTATAATGACCGAGGGGTTACGTTTTTTCTTTAAGGTATCACCTTTTGCCTCAAATGTACCGATTAAATCAAAAGAGTATATGTTTAAATACTGTGAGAAGGGGTATACAGATATGACTTAAATATGAAATTGCATTACATATTTTTTTATTATATTATAAAATAATGCTTCATTTTTTAATTTATATAAAATAAAGTGTAACGTTGGCTTCCTTTTTTACGTCTATATTGTGTAAGAGCTTCATGAAAGAGGTGATTACAATCAAATCGCTCGGTTTATTATCTATATTTACGTTGCTTTTACTCTATCATGAACCAGTATTTAGTCAGTCAGAAGCCTTTTTAAGCGAACATCCGACTACCCAAGCTGATTGGGAAGACCATCAAATTTCTCTAACGTGGGGACCTCATGCTTCATTTGAATATAGTATTGACATACAGCAGGCCTACCACGAAGAGGACACCTGGCATGTATACTATAGTCGATCTATGCCGGAAGTATATGAAGCTCATCCACACATAGAGACATATCCGAGAGCGTTACATTCTATTGATGATCCTTCGACTGTAGGAGATCCCATCCAATTGTATGAAATTCATGACAAACAAATCTTTGAAGATCATACAGAAAGAGAAACCATCTCAAAAGATAAAACGTTCACATTAAATTTTGATGCACCGATTAATCCCAATGGCATTGACGAACAAGGAATTCAGGTAGTTGATGCCAAAGGCGAAGAAGTGGAAGTAATTACGGTTATGACAGAGAGTTCAGAAATTAAAGTCCTTCCACCTGAGGAAGGTTACGAAGCAAACATGTTTTATGAAATGTATATCACAAATGACTGGGAAGCTGCTGATGGCACGGAATTGCCAAATGGATATAAATTATCTTTTGTCGCTGAGGAAGTGGATGAAGATCGGTTAACCTTCACTGACACCTTCCCTTTTTTAACGTGGGGAAATGAACGAACAGAAGAGGGTCCGGAAAAGAAGATTGACTTTGCTTTTACTAACAAAGTAGAAAATGATACATCACCCGTTCATGAAATAAGTGATCCGGTCGATGAACTTTTTAATGAATTTAATTTCTTACCCTTATGGGAAGAGCCAAACACTGACTTTCATCTGCAAAACATGCATAAATCCATACCACCTGAGACCCACCCGCTGCATTCTAGTACGTAACGTTGGCAACAAAAAAACTGCTTGGTCGTATCTCAATACGAATTGTAGAGTATTGAAATAAGAACGGCTCAAAAGGTTAGTTTAGAGTAGGAAAACATGCCAGGTGGCGAGGCTGCTGAAAAAGACCATTCACTGATAAATACATTTTTTCATTCACTACAACTTATAGTGATAACCAGTTGATGAGACCAGAGTAAGTGAGGCTCCAGTGGAAATGAAGTCAGGGCAAGACCCTGCAAAGCAACGCTCGAAGCGGCTTGCCAACTTCTCCACGGAACGCAAACTTGTGCAGGTATCATCAATTTTTTTATACAGGTTATACTTTAAAGATCCCCCCTCCTTAAACGATGAGCATTTTTTGTTCATGAGAAGGCTGAACCATCGCCGGCGGTCAAGAAGGCACGGCCCCAGGAAACAACGGAAGGCGCTGTCGCACGTATGCCTGTAGATAGAGAAGTATAGTCCAGGTGGTTTTACTGATAAGACTTGTGGGAGTTCCCCATTAAAAAGCCGCACTCTAACGCTGAGTGCGGCTGTTTTATTTAGCGGTTTAATAAACTTCCTACGTAGCGGAGCAATTCATTTGCTGATGTTGAATCATAGCCATATTCATCGATTAATCTAGCGATGACTTCATTTATTTTCTTTAACTGAGTTTCGTCTGGTGTTTTTGTAGAGGTTGTAATTTTCACCACATCTTTTAAGTCAGCAAACAGTTTCTTTTGAATTGCTTCTCTTAGTCTTTCATGCGAGTCATAATCAAACGATTTCCCTTTTCGTGCATAGGCTGAAATACGAATTAACACTTCTTCACGGAACGGCTTTTTGGCGTTTTCTGATATGCCAATCTGTTCTTCGATGGCCCGCATTAATTTTTCATCCGGATTAATTTCTTCTCCTGTTAATGGATCGCGCAATTTACTTTTGTTGCAATAAGCCTCCACATTATCTAAATAGTTATTCAATAAAGTCTTGGCGGATTCTTCATATGAGTACACAAAGGCTTTTTGCACTTCCCGTTTGGCAATATCATCATATTCTTTTCTTGCAAGCGCAATGAAATCCATATACCGCTCTTTGTCGTCATCCGAAATCGAAGCGTGTTGGTCTAGACCATCTTTTAAAGAACGGAGAACGTCTAGAGCATTAATGGAATTCGTATCTTTGCGAATGATGGCTGAGGAAATTCGATTAATGACATATCTAGGGTCAATTCCATTCATACCTTCGTTCGGAAATTCTTTTTTCAGTTCTTCTACGTCTTGAGTCGTAAACCCTTCCACATCTTCCCCATTATATAGTCTTAACTTTTGGATCAGATCCATCGCTTGTTTTTTCGGTTCTTTTAATCGGGTTAAGATTGTAAAAATAGCCGCTGTTTTTAAAGCATGCGGTGCAATATGGACATGAGACATTTCACTTTCTTCGATCATTTTTTTATAAATTTGTTCTTCGGCAGAGACTTTTAAATTATAAGGGACATTCATTACAATAATCCGCGAATGCAACGCTTCGTTCTTTTTGTTGGAAATAAAAGCTTCATATTCTGCTTCATTCGTATGGGCAACAATTAGTTCATCTGCACTGATAAGCGCAAATCGCCCAGCTTTAAAATTCCCTTCCTGGGTTAAAGAAAGCAGATGCCATAAAAACTTTTCATCACACTTTAACATCTCCTGAAATTCCATCATTCCACGATTTGCTTTGTTTAGCTCTCCATCAAACCGATAAGCTCTCGGGTCTGACTCAGAACCATATTCAGCTATGGTGGAAAAGTCAATACTGCCGGTTAGGTCGGCAATATCCTGTGATTTCGGATCCGACGGACTAAATGTCCCGATTCCAACACGTTTATCTTCGGAGAAAAAAATGCGCTCAACCATCACATCTTCAATTCGCCCATGATACTCTTTTTCAAGTCGCATCGCATTTAAAGGTGATAATTGCCCTTCAATCTTTATTCCATATTCTTTGTAAAAATCATCTCGCAAATGATAAGGAACTAAGTGAAGCGGATCTTCATGCATAGGACAGCCTTCAATCGCATATACGGCTCCCTCGTCTGTTAGCGAATACTGCTCCAATCCTCGTTTTAATAGATTAACAATCGTTGATTTACCTCCACTAACTGGACCCATCAGCAATAATATCCGTTTTCGCACATCGAGTTTTTTAGCAGCAGAATGAAAATATTCTTCTACTAGTCGGTCTAACGAATCTTCTAATCCATAAATTGCATCATCGAAGAATTTGTATTTTTTCAAACCTTCCTGGTCACTAACTCCTGCATGCTTAATCATATTATAAACTCGTGAATGGGCAGTTTGCGCGACTTGAGGACGCTCCCTCAATATTTCCAGATATTCACTAAATGTCCCGCGCCACTCTAATTTTTTTCGTTCTTCACGGTGGTCTTGCATTTTTTGTAGGATATCCACGCGAGTCCTCCTTTTCATTTTCCTAGAGAGAATCATCCTAGCTTAATCTATTTGTATGCAAACAACCTCTTATCATAACTATTGATATTGTTTTTTCGCTTTCTCTCTTTAGAGACTGTCTTATTTAGCCGAAATAAAAGATAGATCTTACTGTACTAGGTTTTTGATTCAAGGAAGCGAGGAATCGTCATGCGGGCATTCTTTGGAACGATTGCGATATTCAGTTTAATGGTGGTATTTACCGTACTGCTTTTCTTTACAGTCGAAGAAAGTGCGCGTGTTCAGTCAGTAGATGATGTGCTCGCTGAAGAAGTAGATATCGATGAAATTGCTGTAGCAAGCAACAGCTATCTGTATGATCGAGACGGGAACGTATTTGCCGAACGCAGAAATGATGAGCACCGGATTTATCTTGCTTATGAAGAACTTCCAAGCCAGTTTATGGATTCATTCCTGTCTACCGAAGATCGTTATTTTTTTGAGCATGAAGGAATTGATATGAGCGCAGTAGGCCGTGCTTTTTTTGTTAACTTACAAGCGCAGGGTATAGAACAAGGTGCAAGTACCATCACCCAGCAGCTCGTCCGCAACATCTATCTAGATAATGAACAAACATACAATAGAAAATTAAGTGAAATCCTGTATGCCTATGAAATCGAGCAGCAGTATGAAAAAGAAGAAATTCTTGAAATGTATTTAAATACTGTCTATTTTCATAACGGCGCTTACGGAATTGAAGCCGCCAGTCAAATGTATTTTGGGCGTGCTGCCTCTGAACTCTCGCTGGCTGAAATTGCTTTTTTAACAGGTATTCCAGCCAACCCTTCCTACTATGACCCTTTAACCAACAAAGAGAACACCCATGCTCGTCAAGAATGGGTGCTGCAAAAAATGGAAGAAACAGAGGCGATCTCAGCTGAAGAACGAGCTGCAGCACTTGAGGAAGACATCATCCTGAATTATAATGCTTCCGCCCAAGATGACTATCCAGCATACAGTGACTATGTCGAACATGAGGTCTATGAATTTATTGCTAAGGAACAAGGTTATCGTGAACAGTTGGAGAATGCTGAAGAGGAAGAGCGAACAAGAATAGAAGAAGAGCTTAATCAAGAAGTTCAATCATTGTTTAAACAAGGGGTTCATATTGAAACTGGTCTTGAACCACATGTACAAGAACAAGCTGAACAAACCGTAAATCAACAGTTATCCGGGCAAAATTTACAAGGAGTATCCGTAGTTATTGACCATCATCGAAATTGGCTCTCTGCCATCACAGGTGGTGTTAATTATGAAAAACAGCATTTCCATCGAGGCCATCAAGCATATCGGCAGCCAGGTTCAGCTATCAAACCATTACTCACATTTGCACCTTATCTGGATATCCAAGGGTCTCCTCTTCAAAGTGCTGTGAATGCAGACAACTTATGTCGTGATCAATATTGCCCTCGTAACGTGTCAGGTAGAGAATATGGACAAGTCTCACTTGAAGAAGCTTTTAAATACTCTCATAATACAGCAGCAATTCGTCTTGTCGAACGGATCGGCTTAGAAGAAGCATTTAATTACTTAGAACCCTTTTCATTTAGTCGAACTGTACCCGAAGATGAACGTCTACCAGCTGTATTGGGGGGCTTTTCAAATGGAATGAGCCCGTTTGAAATGACCGATGCGTACACTACCTTTTCAAACGATGGACAGTATCAACCATCCTATGCGGTCACCCGCATTCTCGACCGAGAAGGTGAAGTTCTTTATGAGCGGGAGTATCAGCCGGAGTCCGTTTGGAGTTCTTCAGTAAATGAACAAATGAGAAGCTTAATGACAAGTGCTATTAGAGAAGGGACAGGCACAGCAGCCAATTATACAGACGCAGATATCGGTGGAAAAACTGGCACTACCAATAATTACAACGACCTATGGTTTGTCGGGTATAACGAAAATTATACAAGCGGTGTCTGGGTCGGTAATGACACCCCTGCAAGTTTAAGAAATCATGATGCTTATCATTTATTAATTTGGCGCACTCTTATGGAACGTATATAACCTCTGGACCAATAGAACAGCCAGCCGTGAAGGTCATCCTTATATCGGCTGGCTGTTCTATGGTATAAATGGTGGTTATTCAAGGTATTGCGTTAAGGACCTCGCCCTGATTGGCCGTTTTATCCATACTTTCGTTTTAGAGAGGTCATATTAAAGAGGCAAACTGGCCACAAAACTGTTATAAAGCGTAAGTAAAGCATAGGTTACAGCTGTTAAAAAGGTACACCAAAAAAAGACTTGAAAAAAAATAAAACCAACCATTCCTGCCCCACTCAATGCGTCCCCAATTTTGTAGACACAATATATGAAATAAATCAATGTCGTGCCAAGAAAAATAGCAGCGATCCCCGGGAGATAAGTCATCGAGATAAGAGACGTTCCACTCCCTATCAAGTAAATCCAGGAGCCACCACGTATTCGTTGAAGCGCTCGCCCTTCTTCATCTTTAGAAAAAAAGAGCATCGCTAATTCTAAAATGGTATCTGCAATTAATTTTAAAGCAGAAAAGACCATAAAATAAAAAAGCATCGCTATAAATAGTAGCATAAGACGAAGCCCGGCTTCAGAGAAAAATTCCATCATTCCTCGGTAAAGACCAACTTCTGCTAGCCACTCACTAATTTGTCCTTCTGTATATATGGCAAGCGATGTACTGAATAAAAGAATTGAAAACAGCGGAACATAACTCGTAATATATGTATTTTTAAGCACTCTTGATAGGAGCTCCTTTCACTTCCATCCATAAAAAACTCTGTTCATTGGCATCGATGATATACCTGTCTTGCCCCCTTAAAACTCTCATTTAATCAGTCATGACTCGGGATAAAACAGCTTTCCCCCGCGATTTGAACCAGGCTTAAAGCTTTTAGTTGGGAAGTCCCACCAAGAAAGCTTCTAATTTAAAAAGATGCGGGGAAGGTCCCGCATCACGTATGATAGATCACTTCGTAAGAATGAAGCTGACTGCCAGTTGATGGACCGCTCTCCTTTGATTCTCTTTTTTCTTGGTGAGCTTTTTTAAACGCATCGCTATTTAGCCAAGCTTCATAATCCGTTTTAGATTCCCACTTGGTAAATACAACAACTTTCTCATCGCTTTGGTCGTCAGACAAAAATAAAAATTCCAAACATCCTTGTACCTCTTGCATATTAGCTGCACTGCCAGAAAAACGTTCAGTTAACTTTTCTTTTCCTTCTTTTGACGGGACATGAATTTCATTCATTACAACATACATATCGGTTCCTCCTATCAATACAATCTTGTTCAATTATAAAAGAGTTTTCGTTCCGTCACAAATTTTCCGTTGAACTCTTTTATTGTTTAGGAATAATCAGCTATAATATAGGTCAGACTCAGATTAGTGTAAAGGAGGATGCTTCGCATGGATGCACTACTGATTCTCCTAGTCTGTGTGGCTTTTGTGGTCTCTATATTTACAGCTGGTTATGAGGACAAGCCTCACAAACCCTAGGCACTAAAAAAGCTGTTCCGATGTAGCTTACGAACTACCGGAACAGCTTTTTTTCTTAGTACTGCTGCAGTTTATAATTATATGTCTCCCCTGCCAACGCTTCGGCGTTCTATTAGCCCTGCAACTTCATCAGAACAGAGTTTTTCTTTATTTAAGGCCTGCATATCCCTGCTGACGACAGGCTTCATACACGACAATAGCGGCAGCATTGGATAAATTTAACGAACGAACTTTATCTGTTTGAGGCAAATGTAAACAGCTGCCGTCGTTCTCTTTTAACACTTCAGTTGGCAAACCTTTTGTTTCCTTGCCAAATACAAAAAAATAATCCTTTTCAGGATCGCTGTAATCCAGCATATGATAAGGCTTGCTATCAACAGTCTCTACAAAGTAAATATTTCCTTGGCTTGCATAGGTTAAAAAACCTTCGAGATTATCGTGATAGGTAATATTCACATTAGGCCAATAGTCACACCCGGCCCGTTTCAACATCTTGTCGTCAGTTGAAAAGCCAAGCGGATGAATTAAATGAAGATGTGAATTGGTAGCTGCACAAGTTCTAGCAATATTCCCTGTGTTCGCTGGTATTTCTGGTTCGTGTAATACAACGTGAATCGCCATATGCTCTACTCCTCTTTTGCTGTTGTCTCTCTAAAGTATAGCATAGACATGTAGATACACCTTAATTGAAATCGTCTACAATGTGAAAAAATAAGTAGCGAATTTCTGGGGTCCAAGCCGATGAATCTTCATATTTCCAATACCTGTGCCTGCTGTCAAACGAATTTGCGTTAACAAGCGGTTCATTATTTCCATCTTTTTTTACGACTAAAGTGGTATGCTGGTAATTGCCATCGCCATTAAAATCATAACAAATGACGTCCCCAGGCTGGAGTCTCTTTACATCTTCAACTTCTTCGGCCCGTAACCCTTGGGTGGACCCACTCAAATACCAACGCATGGAATTTGCCACAGACCAGCTAAAACTCCAGTTATTTTCGTTATACCACCAGCCTTTTTCCCGTACGGGCTGTCCTCGCATTGGAGCACCACCAGCTCGCAGACATTGCGAAATATAATTGGTACAATTGTCTTCAAACGATTTATATTGGGGATTACGTTCATTCCACCATTCTTCCGCATAACGAACAGCTTCGCGCCGGTCATACTTCTGCCGGGCCGGATAAACAGGAGCAGAAACAGTCTGAAGACGCGGGCTGTCAAAGTGATGTTTTTGCTGATAGATCTCTCCTCTATTTGTATCAACTTTCCATTTCTCTTCACGTGATTCCATTAGATACTCTTCATTTATTTTTATAAAACGATCCCACTTCCATTGAAACACTAGCTGCTCTGATTCACCCATCTTGATACTCCGATAAGGGCGAAGCGTATTTTTCATGTTTAATAATTCAGCCTTCCTGCTTTCATGGCTTTCCTGTTCCCTTTTCCACCTATTTATTTCAGTAACTGGGAGATTTAACCGATTCGTCAACTTACCGGTTGGAGAAAAAGCATTTTCCATCATCTTTTCAAATGTCTCTTCCCAATTCATTTTACTCAACCTACTCACCCCCGAACATCTCTTATACATGTATGAAACTATTTTTGTTTCATGCCCTCTTTTAAAAAGGAGCAAGAGATTTCCTGAGCGCACTCTCGTTCTAAACGAGTAACACTTACACGGTACCAAACTGCATAAAAAAACTGTCCACCTCGTTAAATGCTTTTCTGCTTCATCTGTGTCAAATTAAAAGCAGAAACGAGCACCTTATCAGTTGGACAGTCAAGTTCTCAATCTCTTACTATTTATTCGGTTTTATATACTTAATGAGCCGTGTAAGACTGCAACATTTCTTTTTCGTGCGCAAGTAATTGTTCTTTAATTGAGAGGCCGCCTGCATATCCTACTAACGATCCGTTTGTGCCAATCACTCGGTGACAAGGAACGAGAATCGGCACCGGGTTTTTATTGTTCGCTGCCCCCACTGCCCGCACAGCTTTTGGAGAGCCAATTTCTGAAGCAATTTCTTTGTACGTTTTAACTTGCCCGTGTTCAATCCTTTTAAGTTCGTTCCATACCAGGCGCTGAAAAGCTGTGCCTCGCAAATCAATCGGAATTGTGAACGTTGTACGATTGTTCGAAAAATATTCTCGTAGTTCGGTACAAATATATTCTAGGTCATCGGGATCATGGTGGATGTTGGCATTTACATTTAAACGGCTCAGCCATGCTTTAACGTTTAACTGTTTCTCTTCCCCGCGGCCAAATTGGACATTACACACCCCTTGATGCGTTGCAAAGATAGTTAATGGACCTATCGGGGTATCCATTTCAGTATAAGAAATGGAACGTTTTCCAGACATGACATCCCTTCCTTTCCCTAAAGGTCTATCCCTGTCCAATATATTACATAATTAGTGGAGACCTTTTCAATACATTTTGCGATGATTTCACATAGTTTTTACCACTTTATCTATCTCTTCCCTGGCTTCTTCATCCGTTTCTATATCTTTCGCTTGTTTAACATAGAACAAAGCTTTTTCACTCCCAATTTCCCCCAAGGCCCAGGCTGCTGTCCCTCTAATCACCGGCCGAGGATCACTTTCTAACAAGTTACCGAGAAGGTCGGTGGCACTATCTTCCTTAAAGTGACCGAGTGCTATAATCGCATTACGCTGAATTGGTTTTTTCCCGCGCCACGAACCAGCCATGCTGCCAAAGCGCTCCCGAAATTCCCGGTTAGACAATAGTAAGAGCGAAGTTAGTTCAGGTTTTACTTTTTCAGGGTCTGGTTCAAATTCTTCGTGGCGGTGTTCATCAATTCCTTTATTTTCTGGGCAAACTTGTTGGCAAGTATCACAGCCATAAAGGCGGTTCCCCAACTTCTTGCGGTACCTTTCCGGTAAAAATCCCTTTGTCTGTGTTAAAAAAGCAATGCACTTATTAGAATCAAGCTGGCCTCCTTGTATGAGCGCTCCCGTTGGGCAGGCGTCCACACATTTATTACACGTGCCGCACTGTTCTGTTATTGGTGTATCTGAAGGCAGATCAATCGTAGTAATCATTTCACCAAGGTAGACATATGAACCAAATTCCGGGGTAATTACTGCACAATTCTTCCCCGTCCAGCCAATCCCTGCTCGTTCAGCCACCGCACGATCGGACAATTCTCCGGTGTCTACCATTGAAGCACACCTTGCTTCTGGGAACCGTTCGGTAATAAATTCTTCAAGTCGACGCAGCCTCTCACGCAATACATTATGGTAATCCTCTCCCCATGAAGCCCGGCAGAACACGCCGCGCCGATTGCCTTTGGTGCTCTTAGGAGGGTTTTTCATACGCGAAGGGTAAGCTAGAGCAATACTTATAATGGTTTTGGCTTCAGGGAGGAGTAAGTCAGGTTCTGTTCTTTTCTTTATATCAGGTTCCTCAAAACCTGAGTGATAGCCAAGCTCTTGCTGACGTTTCAACCGGTCCTTTAATGTTAAAAAGGGGTCAGTAGAAGCAAAACCGATTTTATCAATCCCGACGCTTCTAGCGTATGCTATTAATTCTTCTTTGAAGCGGGCGTTTGTCACGAGTTTTCCTCCTTTCATTTTTTATGGTTCCAAAGCCAAGTATGCTAGACTAATTGCACACCGGCTAATTATCTATCTGAGCACGAATATTTTGTCATAGGAGTTGATAAACATTGAAAATTTCTATTCACACTGACTTATTACAAACCATTCCAGGCTTTAAAGTAGGAGTGGTGCGCTACGATGATATCACAATTACTCAATCACCCCAAATGGTTAAAGGACGGCTTGCCTTTTTTCAAGAAAAAATAAAAACTGACCTTATGGAGGAAGGGGTCACTCAATATCCAGGAGTAGTAGAGTGGCGCCAGCTTTTTAAAGCGCTCGGCATGGACCCAAGCCGCTACCGCCCCTCCCATGAAGCGCTTTTTCGTCGTATTGGAAAAGGACAGAATATACCACCTATTCATTCAGCTGCCGATTTAAATAACTTTTTTTCGCTTCAATACGAGATGCCTTGTGGAATCTATGACCTAACACAGCTCTCTTCCCCAGTTGAACTTCGGCTTGGGCACGCAACAGACGAGTATGAAGCGTTAAATGGACGCACTACGAAAATGGAAGGCAAATTACTGAGTGGAGATGAAAAAGGCGCATTTGGCAGCCCGATCGTGGATAGCGCCAGATCAATAACTACCGAAGATACTCGTGCTGCTTTACAACTTTTATATTTGCCTGCCTCTCTATCCATTGAACATGCGAAAGAGCTGGTACAGGCAGCTAGTCAAATGTTTATCCAGGTTCATGGTGGGACAAACCGTCACGAAGTTCTTCATAATGTACAGGCTGAAGTGGAATTAGCTTAATTCCTCAATGCTAATATTTGCACTCCTGCTCTGATTTCCTTACACTTTACTAGCAGATCCATTTAAAATGTTAGAGGAGTGAAAAGCATGAGTAACGAACGCATAGCAACCGTCTTAAACAAACAAATTGCTAATTGGAGTGTCCTGTTTATCAAATTGCACAACTACCACTGGTATGTAAAAGGTCCTCAATTTTTCACCCTGCACGCCAAATTTGAAGAACTGTATAATGAAGCAGCAACCCATATTGATGAGCTTGCCGAACGACTGCTAGCTCTTAATGGAGAACCTGTTGCAACAATGAGTGAGTTTCTCAATACCGCTTCTGTGCAAGAAGCAAGCGGCAACGAATCAACAGACGAAATGGTATCTGCCATTGCAGGCGACTTCTCAACTATGATTGAAGAGTTAAAAGATGGAATGAGCGCTGCGGAAGAGCTGGACGATGAAACTACAGCAGATATGCTGCTCGCTATTCATCAATCTCTTGAAAAACATAACTGGATGTTTAAAGCATTCTTAAAAGAGTAAATAATTACTACCGCTCGGCCTTTCTTCGCTAGTAGAAAGGTCGAGTTTTCATCTTTACATCCATACCCCTATCCGTTAAACTATCATATACTAAATAAAAGCAAAGGAGGGACAAAATTGGAAGAAATACCGAAACCTCTCGTTCAGGCTAATCAGCTCTTTCTTGTAGCCGCTACATCCTTAGCCATTATTTTTCAAATCCCTGAGCTTCTTGCCTTTACATTTCTTGTTATAATTCTTCCTATATACTTCGGGCCGCGGGCAAATCTCATTTTCAAAGTAACAAAGCCTTTTTTGCAGCATAAATTTAAAGATGCCGAAACAGAGCATGTTAAATTACAGCGTTTCAACCAATCGATAGCTGCTATTATGATTGGTCTTGCTGTGTTTACACTCTTTCTTTTAGGCCACTGGGTCGGGTATATTTTTGCCGGCATGGTTACAGTAGCCGCAATTACAGCTCTCAGCGGCTATTGTGTAGGCTGTGTTATATATTATCAATGGAGACAATTCCGTTACAAAGCTAATAAATCGTAGCACTTTAAAGAAACTAAGAGTGCCACCTTACCCTGATAAGAATCCCCGATCCTCTTTTGGAGCGGGGGTTCTGGGTTCTATAGATTGTGCAGATCGTATTCGCCACCGTCCCGCAGAAACACGGGCCAGAACGAATAAGCGAATATATGCCTGTGAGTATTTAAGGGCTAGGAGCAACTTGTGATAATCTCAATCAAAGTAGCACAACTGAAGTTCTTCTCTCTATACACTTCCACTTTCGCTGTGTACATTGGAGGCTTTTCACCCCGATTTAGCCGACCACTTCTTGTAATTGACTTTGGTACAACTCATAATACATACCATACTGCTTTAGCAATTCCTCGTGAGTTCCTTTTTCATAGACTTTTCCTTTATTAACTACAATAATTTGATCTGCTTTTTTGATAGTATTTAAGCGGTGCGCAATCACAATACTAGTACGATCTTTCATTAAATATTCCAGTGCTTCTTGTATTTTAATTTCTGTTATCGTATCGATACTGCTCGTTGCTTCATCAAGTACTAGTATAGGAGGGTCCGCCAATAAGGCGCGGGCAATGGCCAACAGCTGTCGTTCTCCCTGACTGATCCCTTTCCCTTCTGAGTCCAGCACTGTATCATATTGATTTGGAAAGCGCCTTATAAATGGATCGGCATTTGCATACCGCGCCGCTTCTTCTACCTCTTCATCGGTAGCATTTAAGCGGCCATAGCGGATATTTTCTCGAATCGTCCCTTCAAATAAAAAGGAATCCTGCATGACAAAAGCCATCGATTGACGCACACTATCCCGTGTCACCTCTTTTACACTTTCTTTATCTATTACAATATCTCCACTGTTTATTTCATAAAAACGAGAAAGCAATTGAATGATGGTCGTCTTGCCTGCCCCAGTAGGGCCTACAAATGCTATCGTTTCCCCTGGCTCTGCTTGGAAGGATACATTTTCTAATACCAGCTCTTTGCCGTCATAAGAAAAGGAGACCTCAGAAAAGGAGATAGCGCCTTTGTTTAAAGTAAGTTCACGTTTACCCCCATCTTCATCCCCTTCCTGTTTTTCATCCATGATTGCAAAAACGCGCTCGGCCCCTGCCAAGGCTGAAAGAATTGTATTAAACTGGTTCGCCAGGTCATTTAATGGGCGAGTGAACTGCCTGGCGTACTCAGTGAATATAACAATAACTCCAATAGAGATCATGCCATTTAATGCAAAAATCCCTCCTATCCCCGCTATAATAGCAAAACTAAAGTTATTTAACGTATTCATTAGTTTTGGAATGAAGCCCGAGAAGGTTTGAGCCCAAAACCCTGAATGGCGCAAGCGCGCATTTTTCACTTCAAATGCTTCAATAACTCTGTCTTCTTGCGAATATGTTTTGACAATTTCCTGGCCAGACAGCGTTTCTTCAATATATGCATTCAAATTGCCAATATTTTTTTGCTGAGCCATGAAAAGAGGGCGTGTTCGCTTAGTAATCCATTTCATCCCATAAAACATGGCAGGTACAATCGTTAGCGTAAATAAAGTAAGCAGCGGGCTTAGCCAAAGCATCACAGAAACTGTGCCTAAGAGCATAAGGATACTTGAAAAAATTTGAACGACAGAGCTATTTAATGTGTTGCTTATATTTTCAATATCATTCGTTAAACGGCTCATTAACTCTCCATGCTTTTTGTGGTCAAAAAAGGGTATTCTGAGCGTGTGTAATTTATCAAAAAGCTCTGTGCGAATTCGGTAGACCGTACGCTGTGCCACCTCCACCATCCAGAAATTCTGGCCAAATACCGACAGCGAATGAAAGAGATAAACAGCTCCCAATCCGATTAAAAAGAGAGGCAAAGAACCAAATTCTTCAGCTACAATATAATAATCGACCGCCGTTCCCACTAGAAAAGGGCCCAATATCGCAAAGATGGAACTACATATTACCATCGAGAGGACAAGTACTAATTTTAACCGATTTGCAAATAAATAAGTCCATAATCGTTTTAAGGTATATGTCCAATTTTGTACCCTTTTATTTTGTTCAGGAGAGGCCTCTTTGTCCAAATGCTCGCTTGCAATCAAATAGGAAGCGTGCTGGAAGGGCTCTTTCAACTGTTTAAGCATAATTAGAGCCTCCTAACGAAAATTGACTGTCATACAGTCTGCGGTACAAGCTTGACTTACCCATTAACTCTTCGTGACTTCCTTTTAACGATAACTCCCCATATTCAAGAATCACAACTTCATCTGCCTTCATCGCGGTACTTATTTTTTGAGTGATCATTAACGTCGTCATTTTATATTGATCCAAGGCTGCAAGCAGGTTGGACTCTGTCTTCATGTCAAGAGCACTAGTACAGTCATCCAGTAACAGCACAGCAGGCTTTCGCAACAAGGCGCGAGCAATAGAAATTCGTTGTTTTTGACCTCCAGAGAGAGTGATTCCTTTTTGTCCGGTACGTGTTTCCAATTGGTCTGGCAGATTTTTAATCGTTTCATATATCTGAGCATCATTAGCTGCCTGAATGATTTCTTCTTCAGTTGCATTTGGGTTTCCCCAGCTGATATTTTCCCGGATGGTCCCTGAAAAAAGTATCGCTTCCTGTGAAACATACCCGATTTGTTGACGGAGTTCTTTTAATTGCAAAGAAGAAATGTCATGATGATCAAGGAAAATTTGCCCGCGGGACGTATCATAAAGCCTTGGAATCAGCTGAAATAGTGATGTTTTACCGGACCCCGTAGCCCCAAGAACTGCCACCCGCTGACCCGGTTTAATGGTAAAGGAAATATTTTGTAGAACTGCTTCTTCACTTTCTGGGTATTGAAATGACACGTTGTCAAAATGTAATTTCCCAGTATAGATGGGAGATAAAGCCTTGGTTCCATCTTTTAAATCGTCTTCTGTTGTAATCACATCTTCAATACGAGCGACAGATGCCTTAGCTCTTGAGAAAATCATAATAATCATCGAAAACACTGATAAAGCTGTAATCATCCGAGTCGCATAATTAATAATCGCTACCACTTCTCCCACTGTTGCCGTATTGGTTGTAATTTGCACGCTTCCAAACCAAAGGATTGCCATAATACTTCCATTCATAAGCAATAAGATAACCGGCATCGTAAATTCAACAGTGCGAAGAGCTGAGACTGTCCGTTGTTTTAATTGATCACTTGCTTGATGAAAACGGGATTGCTCGTATTTTTGCCGTAAATATACACGAATGAGACGGACTGCAGTGAGGTTTTCTTGAACCACACTATTCACACGGTCAACTCGAGCTTGAACTTGGCTGAATTGACGACCAGCCCTTGTCATAACTTTTATTAAAAAAGCGATTAAAAGTGGAACAGTTATTACTAAAATTACAGCCAATTGTACATTTACGATCAGGGCCATAATCACTGCCCCAATTAAGAGCAAAGGCGCGCGAAACATGATACGCAAACTCATAAACAATGTATTTTGCACTTGTGTAACATCATTTGTCATTCGTGTTAAGAGTGATGAAACCGGGAACTGATGAAAATTCGAAAAAGCAAATGTCTGCACCCGCTTATACAAGCGCTGGCGAATATTATAGCCAACATGTTGGCTTACATGAGCGGCATAAAACGAATTAATAATCCCAGCTGTAAAAGCGAGCAAAGAGAGCGAGACGAGTACCCCGCCCCAACGTAGCACCGTTCCCATATCCTCTTGCATAATACCATCATCGATCATTCTAGAAATAATAAAAGGCTGCATCAGTTCTACAATCAATTCAACCAGCATTAGAAAAACAGCGACAAATACAGCGACTCGGTATGGCTTTATATGTTCTAGTAATGTCTTCATCCTGCCGCTCCCTTCCCTACGAATACCCCTTCATCTATATATATCGTGTCACGAAATAGTACTTTTCAATTTTCCCATATTTTTCTTACAATTGAAACCACCCCCTTTTCTTCTATACATGTTCATTATTTAAACTTCCTTGGCAGATAAGGAGACCCCCACCCAAAACTTCAACGAATTATTGATATATTTACATAGGAAACTTTATTCAGGTCCCTTTTTTATACACTTTTACGTAACATTCCAACTGTCATTAGGGTCGAATATTGGCAAGCTGAAATTAGCATTTGATTAACTCGTTCTCCAAATGCTAATTTCTTTCCCATTTCAAGCCAACGGAACCAATAGAGATAGTTATCCAAATAGGAGGTGCCAACTCCTTGAAATCGCTCCATCCAACCCTTTAAACGATTATGGAAGTTGTAAACATGTTGTATATGGTATATTCATTTCTTTACTCGCTCTTTCTGTCTTTCATGATGGTTTCGTGCTTTAATCCTTTCATCGCTGCAAATTTTTTATAGTTAGTTGCTGTATCTGTGCATAACAAACATGAGGGGCTTAAATACGCTCCTATGAGTTCTAAGCGTGTTCAAGATTTTATGCCTCCAATAGAAGGCAGTTGAGATGTGTATATCAAGACGTTCAGTAATTTTGGGCAAAGTATTACCTTCAATCACAAGTTGATGGGATGGCAATACATGGAGAGCAGTTGGAAGCAGGAACATATCAAAAAAGCGGGACGTACTGGGTAGTATCAGTACGTCCCGCTTTTAATAGTACAAATAAAAAAAGCTTCCATATAGGAAAGCTTAGCTTAATTATTGTTGGTAGCGAAGGTGGGATTCGAACCCACACGCCCGAAGGCATAGCATTTTGAGTGCTACGTGTCTGCCAGTTCCACCACTTCGCCTAACAAAATAAGATGGTGCCGAGGGCCGGACTTGAACCGGCACGGTTGTAGACCAACCGCAGGATTTTAAGTCCTGTGTGTCTGCCAATTCCACCACCCCGGCAGATTAAGTTGGAGGCGGCACCCGGATTTGAACCGGGGAATCAGGGTTTTGCAGACCCGTGCCTTACCACTTGGCTATGCCGCCACATCCATTGAGCGTGATTTAAAAACCAAATAGACAGCGGATCGTAATAATGGAGCGGAAGACGGGATTCGAACCCGCGACCCCTACCTTGGCAAGGTAGTGTTCTACCACTGAACTACTTCCGCATCATGGCTGGGCTAGCTGGATTCGAACCAGCGCATGACGGAGTCAAAGTCCGTTGCCTTACCGCTTGGCTATAGCCCAATCCGTAATATCAGATGGGGCGGTTGATGGGGATCGAACCCACGAATGCCGGAGCCACAATCCGGTGCGTTAACCACTTCGCCACAACCGCCATGATCAAGTTAGTTAATGGCAGGGGTAGTAGGAATCGAACCCACATTTGCGGTTTTGGAGACCGCCGTTCTCGCCGTTGAACTATACCCCTATAAGTTGGTGGAGGGGGACGGATTCGAACCGCCGAACCCGAAGGAGCGGATTTACAGTCCGCCGCGTTTGGCCAACTTCGCTACCCCTCCACATAATAACAGAAATAAATGGTGCCGGCCAGAGGACTTGAACCCCCAACCTACTGATTACAAGTCAGTTGCTCTACCAGTTGAGCTAGGCCGGCCCGTAACAAAATGGTGGCTCGAGACGGAATCGAACCGCCGACACGCGGATTTTCAGTCCGCTGCTCTACCGACTGAGCTATCGAGCCTAAATAAAATGGCGGGCCTGACGGGAATCGAACCCGCGATCTCCTGCGTGACAGGCAGGCATGTTAACCGCTACACCACAGGCCCATTTTAATAAGTTACTGTTCGGTAAGTATTTAGTTTTTACACTGGTTGTGCAATCAACTTTGATACTAATTAAAATTGGTTGCGGGGAGAGGATTTGAACCTCTGACCTCCGGGTTATGAGCCCGACGAGCTACCAGACTGCTCTACCCCGCGATATAAATAATGAATGGTGGAGGATGACAGGATCGAACTGCCGACCCCCTGCTTGTAAGGCAGGTGCTCTCCCGGCTGAGCTAATCCTCCAATTAAGATGGTGACCCGTGCGGGATTCGAACCCGCGTTACCGCCGTGAAAGGGCGGTGTCTTAACCCCTTGACCAACGGGCCTTTTATATAAATTAAATGGCGGAGAGCGAGGGATTCGAACCCTCGAGACGGTTAAACCCGCCTACACGATTTCCAATCGTGCTCCTTAAGCCACTCGGACAGCTCTCCTAATGGCTCCACAGGCAGGATTCGAACCTGCGACCGATCGGTTAACAGCCGATTGCTCTACCACTGAGCTACTGTGGAATGTTTATGTAACAAGAGACATCTATTAGTTTAATATAAAAGCTATGTGAAATGCAAGAGTAAATTTTAAAAACTTATTGGCCTGGCAGCGTCCTACTCTCACGGGGGGTTGCCCCCCGATTACCATCGGCGCTGAAGAGCTTAACGGCCGTGTTCGGCATGGGAACGGGTGTGACCTCTTCGCCATCACCACCAGACCAATATAGAGTGTTATTCACTCAAAACTGGATAGCGTCGTTGATGAAATACCGGTGCGTTGACTTAAACCATTAGGATAAGCCCTCGACCGATTAGTATCTGTCAGCTGCACGTGTCGCCACGCGTCCACCTCAGACCTAT
>NZ_KB898631.1 GCF_000377705.1 Salsuginibacillus kocurii DSM 18087
CCCCGGTTTCCCGGGGTTATTCCGATCGACAGGGCAGGTTGCCCACGTGTTACTCACCCGTCCGCCGCTCGATCCACAGGTGTCACCCCGAAGGGATCAACCTGCTTCACGCGCTCGACTTGCATGTATTAGGCATGCCGCCAGCGTTCGTCCTGAGCCAGGATCAAACTCTCCGAAGAACAGGACGTTCGAGTGCCTGCGTTGCAACAGGACGTTGCGAACGTAGCAGGCCTTCCGACTAGCTCCTAAGAACCAACAGAACCGAACGCCCTTATAATCGAAGCGATTTGACTCGCTCTCATATAAACTATCAATTAAAATTGACAGGCGCTTTCTTTCATTCAGTTTTCAAAGGGCCAACAAATATTCCGCCGCTCAAAGCGACAATAACTATTGTACAATGCATCTAAAACAATGTCAACAATAATTTCAAATCAAATTTTCAAAGCTTCATAGCTCTGAAGAATTTCTATCATCTCACATTGTGATGGTTTAGTCAACAGCTTTTCTTCCTTGCAATAGCTTAAGGTCTGCTTTCTCTCCGGCAGATTTAACATAATAACGTAAAAAGACTATAACGTCAACCTGTAGTTAAAGGATTACCTAAGCTGAATTCCACTATTAATCCATGTTAACTTAACTTCCTTGGCACTGTCGTTAACAACGGATTCTCATCTTAACAAGCACTATCCTCTGCGTCAACAACAATCACCTTCCAATTTAATCCTTATGTTTCGTATGCTCGTTAAAATGTCGAGTTACTTCCTTATAATATATTAGAAGCTATAACAAGGTTTAAATTTCATGAGAAACGTTAATGTATACTAAAGGAATATTATTTAGGCAGGAAGGAGGGTGCTAACATGTCAGAGGTCATATTTACCGCCCAAGCTCAAGCAAAGGGCGGACGTGAAGGTCACGTGAATTCAGATAATGGTGTAATTGATTTAAATTTAGCCATGCCAAAAGGGGATCAATCACCAGCCGATGCCACCAATCCCGAACAGTTATTTGCGGCAGGTTATGCTGCTTGTTTTGATGGTGCCTTAAATTTAGTGGCGCAAAATGCTGAAAAGGAAATCGATTCACAAGTTACAGGAGAAGTAAGCTTATTGAAAGACCCTGCTGATGATGGTTTTAAGATAGGTGTTACGCTGCACGTGGATGTAGATGGCGTTTCCCAACAGGACGCAGAAGAACTTGTAGAGAAAGCTCATAAGGTCTGTCCTTACTCCAAAGCGACATCCGGTAACATTGAAGTAAACTTTAAGGTTAGTGGAGAATAAACCAGGGTTTTGAGTGCACACTTATGCTCGATTTATCTAATCGATTGCAGGTTCAAATGGTTAATCCAGCGTGATGTAGTTATCATCACAGCTGGATTTTCTTATGATGAGGAGACTGAAGCGTTGCTACGGCAAAGAAGACACGGCGAAGGGCAAACGAAAGCTGCTGAAAAACTGCTTATCATTTAAGAATCGGTTTACCTTTATACTTTAACCTGTATAAAGAGGTTAAGGAGCCTGCACAAGGTCGCTTTCCGTGGAGAAGTCGGCAAGCCGCTTCCAGCGTGGCTCTGCGGAGTCTTGCCCTGACTTCTTTTTCCACAGCATTCTCACTTGCTCCAGCCTCATCCACTATTTTTCACTATAAGTTGTAGTGAAAAATGATAAATGTAATTATCGGCGAATTGACTTTTTCAGTAGCTGCGGTCAATCGAAGGACCAAGCCGATGTCACCCTGGTGCCTGTGGTGAATGCGTCTGCGTGGAGCTAAGTACTGAAACCTCTATATTTCCCAAGCCAGATGCTTCCCCTTATTTCCCTACCCACCCCTTGAGCATCGTGCTGTTTTCCCACCAATAAGCCCCTTAATGTACCTGCTTCACCTTTACGTATGAGCTCTTCCATCCGCTAGCAACATCTTCTTTACCGTCCAGCTTGTTTTTTTAATATGCGCTTGGCTTCCAATAAGCGTTGAAGGCCGGTAAAGGTTTCAACAATGAAAAAAGCTAGAATCATGTATAACACATAGGACGGAAAGAGTATCATAGCTGTGAAAAATAAAAAGCCTTCTGTCCGTTCAGCTACGCCAGCTTGATAATAGAAGGATTTGATGCCAGCTTTTTCGGATACCGCACCTACGGTCAAAAATACCGTCATGGAAAAAATGATGGAGACGCTCAAAAGCAATAGCGCCCATAGCATGTCTGGGTGCAAATATGCGATGCCAAGGATGACACTTATCTCAACCAAGCGGTCAAATGTAACGTCGAGCACTGTGCCAAACGGCGTGGTTTCTGTACGTCGGGCCATTGCACCGTCTACCGCATCCAAAAAGCCGGAGATCCAAAGAACCACCACAGCGACCCAGGCTTGTTCGAAGCCAATCCAGAGCCCTGTGGTTGCGCCGATGATAAAGGAGAGAACGGTCACTTGATTAGGTGTTAAACCGAGCTTTAGACACATCGAAGCACTTCGGTCTATATAGGGATCTACATATTTTCTCGCATGGGTGTCCAGCAATTCTACCCCTCCCTCTTCTCTCCTTTTTAGTTTCTAATTTCCTTTCTATCTCAGGCTTTGAGGGGATCTTCTAGACTCATGCCCCCCTTTTTCCATCATGATGATTGCAATCGGTAAATAAAGGCCTCGTACGGCGCTAACACCACTTCGTCCAGCAGCTGAGCTTCCTCTTGTTCCAAGTTGCTCACAATAACCCGAGCTTGCCGCTCCCCTAGTTCTGCGTTAAAGTTGCGCCGCTGCTCTTCGGCCGTGAAATTACAAACCACAAGCAGTACATCTTCATTAAATTTACGTGTGTAAGCATAGACTGCTTCGTCTTCAGGAAGCAGTAAACCATACGCCCCATGCACCAGCGTTTCTTCTGTTTTTCGTAGTGCGATTAACTGTTTATAATAATAGAAGATAGAATTCGGCTGTTCGAGCGCCTGTTTGACATTGATTTCTTTATAGTTTGGATTTACGGCGAGCCAGGGCGTTCCTTTGGTAAACCCAGCGTGGAGTGTGTCATCCCATTGCATCGGGGTACGTGCATTGTCGCGGCCGCGGGCATGAATTGATTGCAACAGTTCTTCTTCCGGCACACCTTGCTTCCTTTTTTCGTTATACCAGTTAATGCTTTCGATATCTTCGTACTCCGCAATTGAGGAAAAAGCTACATTTGTCATCCCGATCTCTTCACCTTGGTAAATGTA
Source organism: Salsuginibacillus kocurii DSM 18087 (assembly GCF_000377705.1). GTDB lineage: Bacteria > Bacillota > Bacilli > Bacillales > Marinococcaceae > Salsuginibacillus > Salsuginibacillus kocurii. The sequence continues at coordinate 3,218 of NZ_KB898631.1, forward strand.
GGGTGTGCCTTTCATGCCGTGCAGGCAAGTTGCAAGCATTTTGGCCGAACGCTCCCGGTAGGTTTTGTCATCACCGAACCTGGAAACGACGCGAGGTTGGTCATGATTGTTCCAGTACAAGCTGTTCCATCCTTCTTGCTCCAATCCATACTGCCATTTGGACATAATCTTTTTTAGCTCCGTCAGCTTCCAAGAAAGAGCAGACCACTTTCCTTCCGGCCCGTCTCCAAGTCCCATATGTTCAAAATGAAAAACCATATGTAATTCGTTTCGCTCGGCTGCGGTGTAGCGTTTTACTTCTTCTACATCCACTCCCGGCATTTCACCGACGGTTAAGATATCATATTGGGAGAGAACTTGTTCATTCATTTCACGCAAAAACTCATGAATGCGGGGGCCATTAGCTGTCATCGGCATAGGTGAAGCATAAACCTCCCCTTCCGCAAGTTCACCGTCGGGAAAGGATTGATCTTTAGAAATCAAGTTAATAACGTCCATTCGGAAGCCGGCGACTCCTTTATCAAGCCACCACTTCATCATCTTGTATACATCCTGGCGCAGCTCCGGGTTTTCCCAATTCAAGTCAGGTTGTTTTTTGCTGAATAAATGTAAATAATACATGTCTGTTTGTTCGTCATATTCCCAGGCCGGGCCGCTAAAGTTGGATGCCCAATTGTTTGGTTGTGCCCCGTTCCTGCCTTCTCTCCATATGTAATAATCGCGTTTTGGGCTATTTTTTGACTGCTTTGCTTCCATAAACCAAGCGTGTTCATCCGAGGTATGATTGACGACTAGGTCCATCACAATTTTAAGGCCTTTCGCATGCGCTTTTTCAAGCAATTCGTCAAAATCAGCCATCGTGCCGAATTCATGCATGATAGCTTGATAATTGCGGATATCGTAACCGTTATCATCGTTCGGTGAATCATAAATTGGCGAAAGCCAAATCACATCGACCCCTAATGTGCTTAAGTAGTCTAATTTTTCGATGATGCCGGGGATATCTCCGATGCCGTCACCGTTACTATCATTAAAACTGCGTGGATAAATTTGATAAACTACACTTTCTTTCCACCACGGTTCCGTCGTCATATTTTTCATCCTTCCTGGGAAACAAGGTAAAAAATTTTAGCGAGCACGTTTCTTATCTTAGTGAAACGCAGCCACGTAAGGATGTCAACATCTTCAGGTTTGATTATATCAGTCTGTAAAAAATGCAAAAGTCCGGCCACTTTTACAATCGACCGGACTCCTTTCATTACTTTACCTTTCGACTGGGAACCACCCCGGCGTATTCATAATCGCCTGCCATAACTGATCGGGTACTACGAGCTTTTCTTGCTCTGCCGGCGTAAGAGAAGTGCGGATCTCCTCGAGCTTACCGTCTTCCACTTTTTGCACCCACTCTGGTTCTACAATAAGCTCCCGGCCAATTGCAATAAGTGGAACTTGATCGAGCGCCTGGACTGCTTCGGCCGGGGTATGAATAGACCCTACCCCTATCACTGGGACCCGGTCCCCCACCTGCTCCTGCACCAGTTGAACACGTGACGTCGTGTCGTTGTCATCACGCATCGAGCCGTTCCAGAAATCTTGCACAGAAACATGTAAGTAATCCAGGTCTTTGCTGGCTAATTCATCGATTAAAGCGGCTGTGTCTTCCATGGTTATGCCTGGTTCTTCTCGTTCTTCTGGAGAAAAGCGATATCCAACGATGAACGAAGAGTCGCTTTATTTCTCCACTGCTGCACGTACCCGGTCGACCACAGCTAACGGAAAGCTAAGTCGCTTCGTAAGCGTGCCTCCCCATTTATCTTCTCGCCTGTTTGAATGAGGAGAGAAGAATTGTTGAATTAAGTACGTGTTAGCTCCATGAATCTCTACCCCATCAAAGCCTGCTTCAATCGCTCGTCTTGTAGCTTCAGCAAATGCTTCAATTACACGTTCCACATCGGCCTCAGTCATTTCTCTTGGCACCGCAGCGTTTTCACGTTCAGCCGGCACCGCGCTTGCACTGATTGGTTCTTGTCCGGGTACTAATTCAGGAGGGCACATGCGGCCACCATGAAAAATTTGCAAGATCGCTTTTGCCCCTTGCGCTTGAATTGTAGCCGCTAAGCGCTTCAATCCTGGAATCAATCGATCGGAATAAACACCAATCTCATTGGGGAAGCCTTTCCCGTCTTCGGTTACATTAGCACAAGCTGTAATCACTGCGCCCACTCCACTCGAGCGCACTTTATAATACGCCAATTCTTCTTCAGAAACTTCTCCATTTTCTTCAGAAGCAAAGTTCGTCATCGGCGCAAGCAAAACGCGATTCTTTAACGTTACCCCGTTAGCCAGCGTATATGAATCTAAAATGTTCGCGTAGTCTGTTGTCATTATGTTCTCCTCCTCGGTTTATAAACCTTACTGCTAGGTAGCAATGCTCTTATCTTATCGCATGCAGACGAAAACTATAAAACATTCTGCTCAACCTATAGCACAAGGCTACTCAAGGGGAAAGCTCCATGACTCCTTAATTTTTTCTACAACAATCCTTTCTATTTCCATTCCAAAAATTCAAGTCGATTGCCGAAGGGATCCTCTGTATAAAACCGCTTAGCCCGAGGAAGTGAATCATCTCGTTCACACGGAATATTGGCCTGTTCTAATGCCCGCACCACTTCTTCTATCTCCTGCACTTGAAACGCAGGATGGGCTTTTTTGGCCGCCTTAAATCCTTCTTCTATGCCAACATGTACCTGCTCAGCACCAACTTGAAACCAGGCGCCGCCCCGCCCTTTTAAAGCTGGAGGCTTTTCAATTTCAGGACATCCCAACACTTCACTCCAAAACTTACGGGCTTTCTCTTCTCCTCCTCTAGGTGCGGCCAATTGAATGTGATCTACGCCTATAAACCCAACCCCCATATTACCTAACTCCTTTCTTTTCGGCTTTCCAAATCGTCCAGCGGTCTTTTTCCACAATCGGTTCTTCTGCGGGCAGGCAATGGTTTAAATAGCTAAGCAGTTCTTCAAGCTTTTCATCTGAAAGGTGCTGTAAGATCGATCGGCCCGTTCGCTCCTTTAACTCATGCAACCATTCTTCTTTCCCTGGATACCGTTTGCGTGTCTCCCACAATTGGTTTTCTTCAATATCTCCAAATCCTGACTCGGACAACTTTTCCAGTACTTCCTTTCCAGCAGGACGACGCTTACGCTCAAGCGGAACCAACTCGGGGAAGGCTGTGAAAAAATAGCCGCGCACATGGTCTCTACTCCCCGGCAGCAGGCAGTCTGTCAGCGTACGGTCCTGAATCAATAGAAGCCCGTCCTTTTTTAACACTCGGTTTGCCTCACTAATAAAAAGAGAGACGTCGTTTAGATGGTGAATAAGCGCACGAGCAAGAACAAGGTCAACACTTTCCTTAGCTAAAGGAAGGTGCTCAGCTGTGCCCCAGACCATACTGATCGCTGCATCTTCACCAAACGTTTCCGTCGATGCTTGTATAGTAGGTTCGGAAAAATCGATGCCAGTTACAGAAGAAACCCCCATGTCCACTAATGCCTTAGCATAAATGCCACCACCACAGCCAACATCAGCTGCGTGTTTCACTCTTCTTTCCTGCAGCCAAGGCTGAAGTGCATCCTTCCAGCTCTTATCGACCCGGCGCTGCCCATAACTGTGGCGATTCTTTTCTTCATGGAAATAATCAATCATCCTTCTCCCTCTCTCTCCTGTTTCAAAGCGCTCCTCTTCTCTTTCTATGTTATACGGGCAGCAGTAATAATGATAATATTATTAAATAATTAAAATTGATAAGAAAAAGTTATCACTAAGGCAGGGATGCACATGAAATATACTGATTATGAACTCATTCAAGCGTTGTATGAAGAAAAGACAGTTCGAGCTGCCGCCAGACGACTGCTCATTTCCCAGCCAGCTATTAGCCAGCGTTTGAAGGCTCTCGAAACAAACTGGGGCGAGACGATGTTTATACGTACTTCTACATCATTGCTTCCTACTCCAGCCGGCGAAAAAATAGCGGACTATGCACGCGAAATGTTAGCAAAAGAAGAACAGCTCCGCGCTGAATTAGACCATCTTTCTGAAAAGGTCCAGGGCCGGCTTTCTCTCGGTGTTTCTTCTGTTCTTGGCCAATACTTTCTTCCTTCGGTCCTAGAACGATTCATTGAACGCTATCCAGCAGTGGATTTGCATATTAATACAGGGCTTAGTGATCATTTGTTGGCTACAGACAACACCTATCACCTCTTACTTACTCGCGGCGAACGACCACAGCATTTAGCCCATGAATATCTTTTCGCTGACCCGCTCTTTTATGTGCAGAAAAAAGATACTGACCCTTCTTTGTTCATACGTTTTAAAAGCGATGACACGTTTGAAAAAGTAGTACATGAGTGGCTCACCGCGCATAAAAAAACGACTTCCTCCTCACTCCTTCAAGTCGACCAGATAGAAACGTGCAAACAGCTAGTAAAACGCGGAGTTGGCAGCAGTGTTTTGCCTCTTTTAGCCCTGCAAGATGTGAACGAGGAACGAATACAAATAGAACCGCTACTTAGCGAAAATGAACAAGCTGTTCGCCACAATTGGTGCGCATGGCGTGCAGGCGCTGAGCTACTGCCACAAGTGCAGGCCTTCCTACGAGAAATTCAAGCCGAACTGAAAAGTTAAATTAGTAGCGCGATGATGGTTCCTTTTTCCCTGTTTGAAAACAAGCAGGATCGGCAATTAAAAAAGTAGATATCATACAGGAGGTGAGGTCCTGTGCCTTGGGACACGAACGATTATCCGAGCTCACTCAAAAACCTAGAAACCCCAGTTCGAAAAAAGGCAATTGAAATTGGTAACGCAATGCTAGATGACGGTCATGATGAAAGCCGGGCCATCCCAATTGCCACCGATAAAGCAAAGGAATGGTATGAAAACGCGAGTGACAAAGAAATCAAACAAATGGAACAAAAAAGTGACCAGGCTTTAAAAGAGCGTGACGATGATGATGACAACGAAGGAAGTGACCCGGAACTTTTCGATATGGGTGAACATGTCCTTCCTCATGAAAACGGTTGGGCTGTGCAGGCAGATGATGCCAAAAAGCCTGACCAAGTGTTTGATAAAAAGCAAGATGCGATTGACCGCGCGCGTGAGATCGCCAAGAAAAAACAAACACATCTTGTCATTCAAGATAAAGACGGCAATATTCAAGACCGCACCTCATATGAAGAACAGCGGTCCACCTAACAGAAGGCTATAAGCAGACTGGCTCTCTCACCACTGACCCAAGCGCCCACTTGTCTTCATTTGCATTTGTTCCGTTAGAGCGAAAGCCTTTAGATTGGGAGCAATAACACCTTTGTTTACAAATAAAAAAGCAGGTCGCGCATATTCGAACGCGGACCTGCTTTTTACTTATGTAACGCCTTGTCGTAAGAGGCTCTTTTTCCGGTTCTGCCTCAGCTACTAGCTAGGTCTTCTCCTTCGTTATGAATCAGAATCTTTTTTCATACGCCGGTAGCGCACGGTTGCATCAGCAACAGCTAAAGCACAAAGCGCAAGGTTGACTAAAACAAATGACGTCATGCCTTCGCCCCAGCCCATAAGCGCCCCAATCAAAAACAAAGCTGCAGCAAACAAACTTAAATACATTCGCGTCATGAGCGCCCTCCACCTTCTTCTTAGTAATATCCATCCACCTTCCCATCGTATCACAGCTTTTATTACTAAAACATAAAGAGAAATGTTACGTAAATCGGGTGGAATGTTACGTATTTTCCTGAGAATATTATGTGAATTAGTGCTCTGCATTTCTAAAGAGCTGCCTCATCTGGAGACAGCTCCCTTTCCTAGCGGGCGTTCATTTCACTTGGGTGTGGACCTTGTCGCTCATTTCGATCGATGCTGTCAATTTTCTGCATATCTTGCGTCGTTAATTCAAAATCGAAGACATTGAAATTTTCTTCAATCCGTGCCGGAGTGACCGATTTTGGTATGGCAATTGTGTCTCGCTGCAGGTGCCAGCGCAGAATAACTTGAGCTGGTGTTTTGCTATGTTTTCGGGCCAAGGATTGAATAACATGGTGTTCTAATACGTCTCCTCCCTGCATCAAGGGGCTCCATGCTTCCACATATATATCGCTTGTTTTACAGAATTCCTTTAATTCGTGCTGGGCAAGGTACGGATGACACTCGACTTGATTCAAAGCCGGAGTTACTTCGCATTCTTCTAAAATGCGCTCCACATGGACACTGTCAAAGTTACAGACGCCAATCGCCCGAACTCTACCATCATGATAAAGCTTTTCAAGAGCTTTGTATGTCTCGATATACGTATCGTATTCCGGTGTGGGCCAATGAATGAGATAGAGATCAAGATAATCAAGCCCCAGCTTTTCTAGGCTGGCATCAAATGCTCGTAATGTCTCATCAAAGCCTTGGTCCCCGTTCCACACTTTGGTCGTGATAAAGAGCTCTTCACGTGGAATATGTGTATTTTTAAGAGCCTGGCCAACGCCCCGTTCATTCTTATAAATAGCAGCCGTGTCAATTGAGCGGTATCCGACTTCCAGCGCTTTCTCTACTGCGGGCCCAGCTTCACTTTCATCTACCTGCCATACACCAAAGCCGAGCTGCGGCATCGTTATTCCATTATTTAATGTTACGGTCTTCATCCCTCTCACTTCCTTTTTCAAAAATTGAGTCGTATTCCCTGCAAATACAAAAAAAGCCTGCCTTAAAGTTATACCCTATACGCTTCGGATATACCCTTCCATCGTAGCACAGGATCTCAAAAATTTCCTTTTACACAAATAAGGCTGCCCATTAATCATGGACAGCCCCTTTCTTATTACTATTACACGTTCGAATCCGGTGTGCGATCGACGTTTTGTTGGTGGTCGGTTTTTTCCTCTCCCATTCCTTTTAAAAAGTTTAAGGTGAGAGTTACGGCCCGGTTTACCTCTGGATCTTTTAATGCTCGTACCATGTCGAGGTAGCCCGTTGATTCGTCCGTATCGGCATTCTCGCCTACTCGTTCAATCCCTGCATTTACTTTAAGCAAGATCGGCTCCAATTCCTTCATGTTGACCAGGCCGAGCGTGCTCATCATAAGCAGGCCATTACGAATCGCCTGGGTATTCTCTGGCTTATCAAGGTTTTGCACGAGAACTCTTAATACTTGGTCGCCTTCACTTACCAAGCCATTTAGCAAATTAAGAATGCCTTGCTTCTCTAAATTTCCAAGGAGCTCTACTGTTTTCGTGATGGCTTCTTTGTTTTCAAGTAAGGTTTCTTGCAGCTCTTCTAACTCCTGCTGGCGCTGTTCTTCCTCAGTAAGTTCCTTTTTGTCAATGTGAGTGATCGGTTTAGCCACGCGGCTCACCTTCCTTTGTCACAAGTTCACCAGGGAATGTGTAGTCAGAACGCTGCCATTTCTTCTCTACTTGAACGCCAATTTGCGGCTGTGGATTTCCGTAGCGGTGATTAATTCGCGGCAGTGGCGATTCACCTTTTTCCTCAAGGATCTCCATTTTTACCCGCAATTCTTTATAAGCCGGTGTGTCCGTATCTTTGTCGGCATAGCTGCTTGTTAAAAAGTTGACAGCTGCATCTCCGCTGTCGTTCATTGGGACATAGAGCTCGTTGCCCGTGACACGGTCTGTGACAATACATTTTATTTTAATCGAACCATACGGCGAAGTTAATCTAACGAGTGTTCCATCGCTTAAGCCGCGATCTTCAGCCAACTGCGGCGACACTTCGACGAATGTGGACGGAGTTTTCTCTTTGAGGCCTTCATTTCGGTACGTCATATTGCCTTCATGGAAATGCTCCAGCAGGCGGCCATTGTTGACGTGTAAGTCAAACTCTTCATCATAAGTGATCGGCTCGGTATAACTAACCGGATAAAATCTGGCTTTCCCATCTGGAAAAGGAAACCCGTCTTTAAATAGGAGCGGTGAATCTCGCCCATCTTTATCAACTGGCCATTGCAGACTTTCATAGTTTTCGAGTCGGTCGTAGCTCACGCCAGCAAAAATTGGCGCCAGGCTTGCAGCTTCATCCATAATTTCGGATGGGTGATCATATGACCAATTTGCTCCTAAGCGATTAGCCACTTCCATAATAATTTGCCAATCTGGTTTGGAATCCGCATATGGTTCTAGTGTTTTGTATAAGCGCTGAATGCGACGTTCCGTGTTGGTGAATGTTCCGTCCTTTTCCAGACTAGGACTTGCAGGCAACACAACATCAGCAAATTCTGCGGTCTTCGATAAGAATGGGTCTTGGACAACAAAGAAATCCAATTTCTCAAAAGCCGTTTGCACATAATTTAAGTTGGAGTCGACAATTCCCATGTCTTCTCCTTTTAAATAAATTCCTTTCAGTTTACCTTCATGGATGGCATCGACCATTTCATGGTTGTTTAACCCCACCTCACGCGGCAGATCAACGCCCCAGACTCTTTCATATTTTTCCCGCACTTCATCGTCAGTTACTAGTTCATAACCTGGGAAGCGGTCCGGCATGCTGCCAAAGTCGCTTGCCCCTTGAACATTGTTATGGCCGCGGAGTGGATATGCGCCAGTACCGGGTTTTCCATAATTGCCAGTAGCGAGCAGCAAATTGGAGATTGCAGTGGACGTATCGCTTCCTGCAATATGCTGGGTAACGCCCATCGCCCAAAGGACGCACGTTGTTTTTGCATCCCGGATCATTTCTGCAGTCTGGATGAGCTGTTCTTGACTCAGCCCAGTTACTTCCTCTGCATATTCAAGAGTATATGGCTCTAAGCTTTCAATAAATTCCGCTTCACCGTTCACCCATTCTTTGATGAAGTTCTGATCAGCCCAGCCTTGGTCGATCATGTACTTGGTAACCGCTGAAATCCATACCAAGTCTGTACCGGAGTTAGGATGTAAGAAAAGGTCAGAACGTTCTGCCATTTCATGTTTTCTCATGTCCGCGACGATAAGCTTTTGGTTATGGAGCTTATTGGCCCGCTTCACCCGTGTTGCAAGGACCGGGTGAGACTCCGAAGTATTCGACCCGACTACAATGACAAGCTCCGACATTTCAATGTCTTTAATTGAACCAGCATCTCCTCCGTGACCTACTGTGCGGAACAAGCCCATGGTAGCTGGCGTTTGGCAGTAACGAGAACAATTATCGATGTTATTTGTTCCCATAACGGCCCGTCCCAGCTTTTGCATTAAATATGAATCTTCATTCGTACATTTCGATGAACTAATAAACCCTAGCGCATCTTGACTATGTTCATCTTTGATTGCTGTCATTTTTTCTGCAATGAGATCTAAGGCTTCATCCCATTCAGCTTCACGGAATTTATCTCCTTCCCGGATGAGTGGCTTTCTTAACCGCTCTTCGCTGTTCACAAAGTCCCAGCCGAATTTTCCTTTCACGCAGGTAGAGATGCCATTTGCCGGTGCTTCCACTTGCGGCTCAACTTTTAAAATGTCGCGGCCTTTCGTCCAAATATCAAAGCTGCAGCCTACTCCGCAATACGTACAAACCGTTTTCGTTTTTTCAATCCGGTTATCCCGCATTTTTTCTTCCATATCCGACAAGGCTAAAATCGATCCATAACCCGTTTCAACACTTTTTGTGATTTCGATCATCGGGCGTAGTGTATCTTCTTGAATGCCCGTCATATAGCCTGCTTCTCCAACCATGCCTTTCTCCATCATAGCGTTGCATGGACATACAGTAGAACAGTGGCCGCAATTGACGCAGGAAGATTCATTGATCGGCACATCGTTGTCCCAAATAACACGCGGACGCTCTCTTTCCCAATCAATCGTTAGTGTCTCGGTTACCTGCACGTCCTGGCATGCTTCGACACAGCGGCCGCACAAAATACACTGGTCCGGGTCATAACGGTAAAAAGCCCCAGAGTTGTCTACTTCGCTCGGCTTTGCTTCAAACGGAATGCTTTGATGGTTAATTTTCATGTCTTTTACCGCATTATGAATTTCACAAGTACCGTTGTTATAATCACAAACCGTACAATACAGCTCGTGATTATACAAAATCCGGTCCATCGCAATAACTTGAGCTTCCTGGACATGAGGAGCCGCTGTCTTGATTTTATCCCCTGAATTCATAGTGGTGGAACAAGCACGTGTCATTTCTCCGTTCACTTCTACAATACAGGTGTCGCACGTTTCGATCGCACCCAAGCTTGGATGATAGCAAACATTAGGTACTTCCTCTTCGGTTCCTCTTAGCACCTCTAGAATCGATTGGTTTTCTTGAACTGTTTGAAGTTTTCCGTTCAGTTGGACAGATATGTCTTTAGTCAAACTGCTCATCCTCTCTTTTCATCTAGACCTACAAGAGTTAATTTGTGTGCTTTTACATGAAGTTGCAGGAAACCGTCGGCTGATCTATTGACCCTCCCGACGGTTTGTAAAGTTGAATTAACCAGCCGCTTGTTCGGCTTCGTTCTGCTTTTTAAGTTGGGTGATGTCAATACGTACTAACAAGGAAACGACTAGCGCTACCGCTACCATCCCCCCAAAAATATACAAAGTGAGCACATAACTGTCAGTTACTTCCCGAATGTAAGAAGCAACGTTAGGACCGACAAGGCCGGCAGCTGCCCAAGCCGTTAAAATGTAACCGTGAATCGCGCCAAGCTCTTTTGTACCGAAAAGGTCGCCAATATAAGCTGGAATCGACGCGAAGCCGCCACCATAACAAGTCATGATAATAAACAACACAATTTGGAATACAATCAAATGAGTTAAACTTGGTAGTGCAAAATAGGCCACAACTTGAATAACGAAAAAGGCTGTATACGTATTGGCTCGTCCAATGTAGTCAGAAAGCGAGGCCCACGCAAGCCTGCCAACTCCGTTAAACAAGCCCATAATTCCAACCATCGTTGCTGCGGCTGCAGCCGACATGCCGGTAATTTCTTGTCCCATTGGAGAAGCCACGGCTAAAATGGCAATACCAGCAGTAACATTAATAAATAACATCATCCATAAATACCAAAAACGACGCGTTTTGACAGCTTCATTCGCTGTCAGCTGCGCTAAATCAGCACTCTTTTTCGTACCACCTTCATGCCCTGCCATGTAACCTTCCGGCGGACGCTCTAAGTAAAGAGACGAAGCAAGCATGATGACAAAATAAGTGGCCCCTAAAACAAAAAACGTATTAGCAATGCCGACACCGCTCATCAAGGCTTCTTTTAACGGGCTTGCAATAGTTGCGGCAAAGCCAAATCCCATGATTGCTAGTCCTGTCGCCAACCCTCGGCGGTCCGGAAACCATTTAACCAAAGAAGAAACCGGGGTAATATAACCAACCCCAAGTCCTATACCACCCAATACCCCGTAAGTGATATAAATTAACCATAAAGATTCAAACATTACTGCAAATCCTGACGCAAAAACCCCGACGCCAAAAAAGCTGGCTGCCACTAATCCCGAGACTCGAGGACCATACTTTTCGACAAAATGCCCCATAAATGCTGCAGATAAACCTAAAAATAAAATTGCAATACTAAAAGTAAGTGATACCCCACTCAAGCTCCAACCCATTTCTGATTGCAACGGGTTGGTAAATACACTCCAGGCGTAAACAGAGCCGATGGAGATATGGATACCGACTGCAGCGAGCGCAATCAGCCACCTGTTTTTTGTCTTCTTCTCAGCCATACTCATACATCCCTTCTATTCAAACTTTGGACACAGCCATTCCCGTTGAAGCGAATACATAATCACCTTTCTTTTCCAACAACCCACACATCTCCACTTTTTTCGCAGTGAAACGACAAAAATTTTTATCCTAACATCGCCATTGAAGAACAGGTGATACGTAAAAGGGAAAAGGAGTGAAGCTACAGCTTACAAGCTCCACCTTTCCCCTTTCCTTTCACTAACGAAGCTTTTTATTCTGGCGTCATCTCCAAGTCTTCCACTCGTTTTTCCACGTAGTTCTGGTCCTTTTGGGCATGGAAGGTTTCTGCCTTTTCGACGATGACTGCCGTGTTGTATTCAGGAATCTGAGCATGTTCTTCATATACCCCTTTTGGAAGAAGAACATTTCCTTCCGGCCAGTAAACGGCGATATTACCAGAACTAATATCTTCAAACTGAGCGGTTCCCTGGTAGATTCCAAACTGGTTGTAAGCGACAATCGCTTCATGTTCTTTAATGTTTAGTTTCTCAGCGTCTTCTGCACTCATTACAACGGCGTAGCGATCCGCATTATTAAACGGATCCTTATCGCTATACAGCATTGAGTTGAACTGCTTGCCTCGACGAGACGTCACAAAGAACTGGCCTTCGGTGCGACGGTTTTCCGGAATATCAATGCTGAGTAAGTTCCCTTTTCCATCTGGAGTTGGACAGACACCATCTTCACAAAGCCATGCCCCACCCCACTGGAAGACATCTCCTTTTTCTTTTAAGTGCTGAATGCCGTCATAATTTGTATTGGCCACAGCAATCTCGTCGCGAATTTCCTGAGCTGTATTAAACTGAATCAACTCTTTTTGCTCAGGATGAATACGCGAAGCTAAATCTACATAAATCTCCCACTCTGAGCGAGCTTCTTCAATGCGTGGACCTTTAATTTCCGGGCTGAAGTAAACCATGCGTTCCGTACTCGTCGATGTGCCGCCACCTGGCTGTTCGTACCGGGTCATCGCTGGCAGGATAATGACTTCTTCTTTGGCATCAGCAAGTGTTGACGTGTTAAACATAATGTCCTGATGGACGCGGAGGTCGACACTCTCAAGCACTTGCTCAATGTAATCTGGATCCGGCATGGTCTCGAGGAAGTTCCCTCCGCTCGTGTAAAAGAGCTTCAGCTTACGTTCATGATCCTCAGGAAGCATAGCGTTTTCTAGCGTTTGCCCGACTGTATCTCCTTGCCACCTTGGCACCTCAAAGTTCCAAATATCCTCAATCCGGTCGGCATTCTCCTGGGTGAAGTCGCCACCAGGAAGCACAAATGGATCAGCTCCCATTTCACCAGATCCTTGAACTCCGCTGTGACCACGGATCGGCATAACACCGCAGTGCTCACGACCGAGGAAACCTTGGAGCAACGCCAAGTTTGCAACCTGGGAAATATTATCGGTAGCAAAGCGATGCTGGGTAAGCCCCATGCTCCAGATGAAAATACCTGAGTTAGACTTAGCCAACAATTCGGCCATTTCACCGATCCTTGCTTGGGAGAGGCCCGAAGATGCTTCAAGCTCATGCCAATCCTGGCTTTTCATATGTTCTTTCAATTCATGGAAACCGTTCGTATGCTCATTGATAAATTCATGATTTACCGCCGAGCCCGGTTCCTCCTCTTCCATTTCAAACCAATACTTCATAATCCCGTTCATAAAAGCAATGTCGCCGCCGATATTCACTTGATAAACGTCATCGACAATTTCGGTTCCGAACATCGCACTCTCAGCAATCGATGGGATCCAGTATTTTTCCATGGACGGCTCCCGGTATGGATTAATCATGATGATTTTCGTTCCTGCCTTTTTGGCAGCATACATATACTTCGTAGAAACCGGCTGGTTATTTGCAGCTACACTCCCCCAAAACACCAATACATCCGTGCCAATCCAGTCTTTGTAATTACAACTGGAGGCGCCTATCCCAAGCGAGCGTTTAAGCGCCGTCTTACTCGGGGAATGGCAAATGCGAGAAGCATTATCAATATTGTTGGTGCCAATAAAACGCGCCGCTTTGGCAGCTGTGTAGTAGACTTCATTCGTAATCCCACGTGCCGTTAGATAAAAGGCCATCTGCTTTGGGTCAATCGCTTTTGTTTTCGCAGCGATGCGGTCGAGTGCTTCGTCCCAGCTGATGCGGGTAAATGCCTTTTCTCCTTTTTTGCGGGAAAGGGGGTACGGAATGCGGCCGAGCTTGCGCAGCTCGGTGCTGTCTAGTTCTCGCAGTTTATCGACATCTTCAAACCAGGCCGGATCCATTGCCGGCATCGTGTTTAAGCGCAATACATTCAAACGCGTCGTGCACAGATGAGGACCTTTTAAGGTTTGGTCGTACAAGCCGGACACCCCAAGTGCACAGCCGTCACACACCCCCTGGGTTAAAATTCGAAATGCATAGGTTGCATTATCTTTATTTTCCCAGGCCACTTTCATCGTATCGCGAATATGGTGAGGCTTTACTTTGCCAAGCCCCATTGGCGTAAGACCGGCCCACAGTTTTGGCTGCGGCTTTTTATCTACTTTCACCGGTCCTGTATGTTTTGTATTTCCCACATGACTCACCTCTTCATAAAATCTATATGTCTACTGCCCCGTCCGCTGTACTCTTCTAAACCATTTCTTTATTGATTTTGACAAAATAAAAACCACCGCTGCCCTAGATTACTAGAGCGACGGTGGCAAAGCCTTCAGCAGGAGCGCTGCCAAGTACCTAACCTTACGTACGTTCTGCATTAAATTTTTTCTCTAAGTCGTCGTCGAACACAAAGATCGACATACCAAAATCACGTTCAATATCAATATCAACAAACAAATCTTTAAAGTTGGCGCCCAGCAGCTCTTCCATCTCTACTGGATGATTATCGCGGTACATTTCTTTTACCATTTCTGTTCTGGCACCTCTAAGCATCTGTTTGCCATCATCATTTGTCGCAATGAAACGCTCGACCGGTGAAAGATTACCCTCCATCTCACAAATTGCCCAATTCTTGCAAAAGGTCGTGTAAATCTTGCTTGGCCCTTTTCCCATATAGCGTTTGCGAAACGCCCGTACTAGGTTACTAAACTCTGCTTCGTACTTATTCATTTGTCCGCCAACCTTTTACCTATTCTTTTCCCATTGACATGCCCATTGTCAAGGTAAGGTGAGAGTTTTAAGCGATGGCTGTCCACGCAAAAAAACCCTTACATCTCCGGGAATTTTGATGGCAGCATTGCTTAGCGAGAAACAGGAAACGCTACTTCTCTACCAAACGATTGAATCGCTTACATTACTGATCAACATTTGAACCGACAACAGGGTCTCTATCTCGTATCTCAAATGTTACGATTTCTTGAATTCATTAGAATCATATCGTATTTTAAAAAGAGATTCAAGCACTCCCTTACCGAAGCAGATGAATCGAAACGCAGGGGTTATACTTGTCGATTGCTTTTCGTTAGATGTATAGTAAACTCACAACTAGGAAGTTACGTGTATGAAGGTAGGTGATTCCAATCGATGAGATGAGTATAAAACGCGAGATTGTAAGATTTGACGGTGAAAATTTAACCACCGTTGAGGATGAAATTGTAACGGAATTTCCGCTTACCATTTACGTAAACGACGAAGAATTTGCGACGATGGTGTGTACGCCTTTACACCTTGAAGAATTAATCATTGGCTTTTTAGCATCAGAAGGAATTATTCGTTTTTATAACGAGATCAAATCCTTTGAACTCAATGAAGAACGGGGCTTTGCTTACATCACGCTCCATGCTGAGCAAGTAACCAACCAGGCTTTATATTCGAAGCGGTTTATCGGCTCATGTTGCGGGAAAAGCCGTCAGTTTTACTTTCACAATGATGCGCGTACGGCGAAGACGTCGATGACAACGATTACGCTCGCTGCCAAAGACTGTGTCCGCTTAATGAAAGAGATGCAGGCAGCCAGCACGGCCTTTAAAAATACAGGCGGTGTGCACAATGCAACCATTTGCTCCCCGGAAGAAACGATTGTCAACCGCGCAGATATCGGGCGTCACAATGCACTCGACAAACTATACGGCCACTGTTTATTAAATCGGATTTCTGTACGCGACAAAGTCCTCGTATTCAGCGGCCGGATTTCCTCAGAAGTGTTAACGAAAGCAGCCAAAATTGGCGTTGGCATTGTGTTGTCGAAATCAGCGCCGACCGACCTGGCTATCCGCCTGGCAGAAGACTTAAACATTACGGCCGTCGGCTTCATTCGAGGAAATTCATTTAATGTGTATTCTCACCCTCAGCGTATAACAACGTCGCCACCCGCACATTTTATTTCAGACTAAAAACAAGAGGTGTCTACTTATGAGTTGTCCAATTGATCATTCTGTAGAAGATGTAGAAAAAAAACTAAAAGAACAAGAAGACCACTTACCGGAAGACCTTTACTTTGCCAGTGAAGACAAACTAAAACGTCAGATGACGCAAGAACAGCTAAACGAACTGTTCCATTTGTTAAAAAAATACGACCTCGCTTCGGAAGAAGAACAGGAAGAACGCAACCAGGAGATGGAGGTCCTTCTGAAAAAGGTGTTGTAAGGTTGCGAGGAGAGGGAATAGTGAAGCCAGCCGGTGAAAATTTCCGGCTGGCTTTTTATGCAAGATTAGAGCGTACGCGTTCAAGCCGAAGCGCGCACTGATTATTTGAAGGGAGGACAAGGTTCCAAGTTCTAATCAGATCTTTTCCTGGCCGAGCGTCCTTCCGTCAGAGAAAGTGCTCCAAGGATTTCATGGTTCAGCGGCTTCATCCACTCGCTAAACATAAGGAAGCAATCACCCTAATTCGTGGTTATCCCCCGCTGATCGGCGGGATAAAGGCGACGGTGTCGCCTGGGCTCACTATATCTTCTTCTTTTACAAATTCTTCGTTAATAGCTGCCATGCTCGTTTCTAGACTCGGCAGTCGGTATTCTTGCACGAGCTGTTCTTTTACGGATTGAACGGTACGACCGGAGCCTTCCAGCTCAATTTCATGCACGCCGGCCTCTTCCTGCAGCTTAGCAAAAAGCAGCACTTTAATCATCCGCTTCCCCCTCTTTCTTAACGGCTTTGCGATACGGCACTTGTTCGAGCTGATCGCCTATCCAGGCGGTGCCGTCGTCCCAGTATTCTTTTTTCCAAATCGGCACAATTTGCTTGATCCGCTCCATCACGTATTCATTCGCCTCATAGGCTGCTTTACGGTGTGGTGTTGATACCGCAATGACTACCGCCGCATCAGATATTTCCAAAACCCCAATGCGATGTGTAATTGCCAAGGCGGCATCTGGCCACTTTTCCTTCACTTCGCGCTCAATTTCTGCAAACATTTTTACAGCCATCGGTTTATACGCCTCGTATTCAAGCTTTAACGTCCGCTTTCCTTCGGTCAATTCGCGGACGGTGCCGATAAATGTCGCAATGGCTCCGCACTCTCTGCGCGTAACTTTGCGGGTGACTTCTTCGACTGAAATCGGTTGATCCGTAATTTCAAACCGTCTCTCGTCCATACAACTCCCTCATTTTTTCTAAAATATATGGCAAGTACTCTTCGTCGTCTTCGAGCGAAAAACGGGGGTAATCCTCAGGTGTGGTCACATTTTCCTCCCACTCAATGACACAGAGCACATTTTCACACGTGGCAAGTAGTTCGTTATCTTCTCGTGAGCGCACAAGCACTACTTTCGGATATGCTTCTCTTTTGTAGCCTTCCACAACGATCAGGTCTGGACCAAACCATTGCTGCAGACTGAGCAATTGCTCAAAAGAAGGCTCTATACCGGAAGCTTGCAGCTGTAGGCTGCCACCGCCTTCGACAGTAGCTACTTGGGCACCGGCTCCAAGGTGGCGTTCGCTGTCCACGGAATCTCTCTGCTTTTTCAAAGCGCCGCCGTGACCGTGATGCTTAATCGCAGCGACCTGCCTCCCCGCTTGCGAAAGCCGGTACGTTACTTTTTCAACGAGTGTAGTTTTGCCGCTGTTCGAATAACCGACTATTTGTAAGACGGGACAATGTTGCTCCACGGCCATTCACTTCCCTTGCTGCTCTCCAGGTAGAGAATGTCTACCTCCATCCCTTTTTCATATCCGCGCGTGCCTCCAGGCAAGACAATCAAAATGTCAGCAAAGGCAATCGACGTAACTGACCCTGATTTATCAAGCCCGGCCGGAACAGCTTCTAAACGACCGCTTGTGTCTTGAAGCTCTGCCCGGACAAAGCGCGTAAACGGGTTGGGTTTTGGGAAATCTTGACCCAACCAAGCTTTGCCTCGTTTTAAATGTGGTTTGTCCTGCTTCATTGCTGTCCTGACCATTGGACGGACAAACAGTTCAAACCCTAAATAACAAGCGGAAGGATTGCCCGATAAGCCGTAAATCATTTTGCCGTTATGTTCAGCGACAGTTGTTACACTTCCCGGGCGCATCGCCACTTTATTAAAAAGAACTGCGGCGCCAAGTTCCTCCAAAATGGCCGGCACATAATCATAATCGCCGACCGACACGCCGCCGGTCGTAAGTAACAGATCAACTTGGGCGAGCGCATCTTTTGTCGCTTTTAGACAAGCTTCATAATCGTCAGGGAATTTCCCGAAATACCTCGCTTCAGCTCCGGCCCGCTCAATTTGCGCAAGAATCATGTAAGCATTGCTGTTGCGTATTTTGCCGGGTTCCATTTCTTCCTCAACATTCAACAGTTCACTTCCGGTGGCAATCACGCCAACCACAGGCTTTTTGGCAACCGGGACCTGAGCGTAGCCAAAGGTCGCCAGCAGAGCGGTGATCCCGGGCTGAATCAAGCTTCCTTTCTCAACGAGCACGGTTCCTTTTTTCGTATCTTCTCCTTGAAACGAAATGTTGTCATGCTTTTGAAAAGCTCGTTTAATCTGGATGCCTGCGTTTCCTGTCGCAGTTTCTACTTCCTGGGCAAGTTCTAGCATCACGACCGCATCGCAGTCAGCTGGAATCTGAGCTCCGGTCATAATCCGCACAGCCTGTCCTGGAGCTACTTCCCCGTCATAGACCGAACCGGCCCCAATTTCTGCAATCACTTCTAAAATGACTGGTGCTTCTGCGCTTGCTTTTACTGTATCACTCGCGCGAACAGCAAAACCGTCATAAGGGGAACGGTCAAAGGCTGGTACATCGTGGTCGGCAACGAGATCTTCAGCCAAGATTCGCCCGTGCGCTTCTTCAATCGGCACGTATTCGATCGGTCCTTCTGTCGCATGTTTCATCACTTTAGCTACCGCTTCTTCCACAGGCAGCGGGTTTCTTTTCTCTACCATCGACTTCCTCCTCGTTTTGCCTGCTCGTACAGGTGAAGGAGCTCTCCTAACAGCGGACAGCTCCTCAACCTTTCTTTTCACCCTCTTGTAAATGATGAAAATATCCTATCTATTCATCCCACTACAGATCTTCATTTGGTGAGCTACTTTCCATCACACAGCCGTTTAAGCCAACTTATCCACCGATATAGGACATTTCAATTTTACGTTTGTTGCGAACACTCTCTTCGGTACGTTCTTCAGAATACCTGTCTGTTCGCTTTTCCCAGGTACCGACTAAGTAGTCTGCCACCATGTCTGTAGTTGCTCCAGAACGAAGCAGCTCCCGCAAATCATAGCCTTCTTCAGCAAACAAACACGTAAATAACTTCCCATCTGCTGAAATACGGGCCCGCGTACAGCTTCCGCAGAACGTCTCAGTGACTGAAGAAATAAAACCAACTTCTTCGCCGGATTCTACGTAACGGTAACGTGAAGCAACTTCCCCAAAGTAATTCGGCTCAAGCGCTTCTACCTCTCCAATTTGTGCTACCTCATCTAGCAACTCTTTTTTCGATACGACTTGAGAAAAATCCCATCCATTTGTTTGGCCAACATCCATAAACTCAATGAAGCGCAAGTTAATCCCTTTTTGTTTGCAATACAAAGCCATTGGCTGTACTTCCTGGTCATTCACGCCACGTTTCACAACCATATTCACCTTTACTTCAAGGCCTGCTTCAAGCGCAGCATCAATTCCTTTTAACACTATCTCCGGCTTGACATTTCGTCCATTCATCGTTTGAAACACTGACTCAGTAAGGGCATCGAGGCTGATATTCACCCGCGCTAAGCCAGCCTCCTTTAACGCTTGGGCTTGCTTTACAAGAAAGACGCCATTGCTCGTTAAAGCGATATCTTCAATCCCCTCTACATGAACTAAACGCTCAATTAACGTTGGGACATTTTTGCGAAGCAGTGGTTCTCCACCCGTAATCCGGATCTTTTTCACTCCGAGCTTGGCAAATTGCTCTGCTAATGTAACAATTTCATCAAAAGATAACAGTTCTTCTTCATGCATAAAGGCATAGTCATCACCGAAAATCTCTGCCGGCATGCAGTACGAACATCGAAAATTACAGCGGTCCATGATAGATATTCGTAGATCCTGAAGCGGACGGGAGAACTGATCAACAACGTTCTGCTTAGGCATCGGTCACTCCCCCTGCTTTTAAATAATGGCTCTGTTAAAGGACATTGAGCGTTGATATTCCGGGCACGGACGTGACTCCAATGGGAAAGCAATACTGGCGAGACCACGCAGGGCGTCAGCCTAAAGCAAAGCGCCACTCCCCCGCGGGGCATGGGGCCCATAGCAGGAATCTCAACTTGACTCTTTCACAGAGCCTGACTAATAAGCTATTCAAGCTTTTCTTCGTGCCATCTATCTTCTCTAGTAAACTAATCTTTGACATAGGGCATATCAATAGGTTGACTCATATTTTAACACACTATATGAAATACCAAAAAAGGTAGACTTATAGAGTACTGCTAATTTAAAACCTAAGCAAAGCTAATGTAGCAGCCGTTACGTCTCCATTTCCTCAACCACACCGTTTTTCCAGGCGCAGTAGAACATAACAGTTATATTTCCTCTTTAACCGTTCTCGTTCTTTTGCTAACTTACAATTAACAAAGGGGGCAGCAAATGAAAGCCATTGGAATTGTCCTAGCCGGAGGCAAATCCTCGCGTTATGGCAAAGATAAAATGTTTGAAACCTATCAAGCAGAACCTTTATACCAAAAAAGCATACGAGCTCTTACAGAAAATGATATCCAGTCCGTGTATCTCTCAACGAACGATAAACTAGCACCTTTCTTTGAGTTCCCGGATGAATTTATTCTTACTGAAGACGATGAGTACCTGGGGCCGCTCCCTGCACTTTATCAAGCCCTGCTTCAAATCAATGGGGAGTGGGAATGGCTGTTTCTCTTAGCATCAGATCTTCCCTATATTTCTCCTGCATTTGTCGCGAAGCTAAAAGCAGCAGCAGCACACAGCTCTTCTCAAGTAATTGTGCCGGTGGCCGACGACCAAATTCAACCACTGCACAGCTGTTACCATAAAAGTTGTTTTCCCATCATCGAAGAACTCGTGCATAATAAAATAGGTGGCATGCGCCCGCTCTTTAATGAAGCTGCTACAGACTATCTTCCTTTTGATGAAACATGGAAGGACTTTCACAATATTAACCGTCCCGCCGATTGGGATAAGAATTGATAAACTTACGGAGGGTTTAGTATGAGCGAATTTACACATTACAACGAAGAAGGACGCCCAAAAATGGTCGACATCTCAGCAAAAACACCAACCTCTCGAACTGCGATAGCTAGAAGTACGATTACCTTGTCTGAAGAGCTCTATCAAGCTATTCAAAACAACAGCCTTAAAAAAGGAGATCCTCTGCAGGCTGCTCAGATTGCAGGTGTGATGGGCGCTAAAAAAACGCCTGATTTAATCCCGATGTGCCATCCGATTCCCCTGACTGGCGTCGATTTCTCCTTTGAATATCAAACAGAAGAAGACGGCTACCTTCTGCAAATAGAAGCATCAGCCACTTGCGACGGGAGTACAGGAGTGGAAATGGAAGCTTTAACTGCCGTCACCGCTGCAGCTCTTACCTTTTATGACATGTGCAAAGCAGTAGATAAAGGAATGGAAATTAAGAATACTCATCTCGTTAAAAAAACCGGGGGAAAAAGTGACTTCACAAGGTGACGAGCCCCTGTTCCCTACTCAGCTGGAAAAAAGGGAAATATTCCCTTAACCCTTTTAAAAAACGAGTCCTCCAAATGACTTTTTGCCGAAACTTATTCATGATATGGTGAATAAGTAGATAAGGAGCGAAAAGGATGTAGGTAAAATGTCACCCAAGCGTTATGAATCGTTGGAACAAGCTTCCACGAGAGTGTTACAAATGATTAGTCGGTCAATAGAAGTAAATACCGTCTATATTGCAAAAAAAGAAATGAACCACATGTCCATTTTTGATGTGTTCAACGACCATGAAAAATACCTCTCTCCCGGTTATTCGGTAGAATTTGATGATACTTATTGTCAATTTATATTAGGAGACAATGAAGAACCGCTAACCATTGAGGATTTACAACAGGACCGGCGTACGAAGGATATGATGGTGACCTCTAAAATCGGCTCACACGGCTTTCTCGGCGTGAAAATTAAAGACACAAATGGAGAAGATTTCGGTACATTATGTGTTATGGACCGAGAAGAAAGGACATTTAGCGAGGATGACGTGTCGTTACTTGAAAGCATTGCTGATCTATTGGGTTATATTGTAAGCCTCGATCAAGCAAACGAACGTGTAGAAGCCCTTTCTGTTCCTATTGTTCCTATTACGGAGGGAGTGTATGTTCTTCCTCTAATTGGAATTGTAGATGAACAGCGCGGGGAGCATTTAATTGAACAGGTTCTCCATAGTACTTATAACAAAGAAATCGAGTATTTTATAATTGATCTGTCTGGGGTAGCTAAATTCGACGACACTTTTGCGTTATACTTAGCGAACTTAGTCAATGCCTTGCAAATCATGGGAGCTTCGCCAATCATTACTGGTCTTCGTCCTGAGATGGCCATGAAACAAATGCACAATGAACTTTCATCTCAAGATGTACAATTCAAGACAAACTTGGAACAAGCTTTAAAAAGCATTGGATTTCGCCAGGTAACCGAATAATATTCACACACAAAAAACTTGGCTTCACGCCAAGTTAAAACCTCAAGCTATGCGTTTAGTTAATCAAGTCCTTCCTCTATAGCGCAGCTGTCCAACTTGGACAGCTCGCCTAGCCCCCGTATCGTGGTTACATAGGCGAAATCCCTCCCGGCCCCACCACGCCAAACTTTTCATTCTAGTCCTGGTCTCTTATTAAAAGGATCAACGCCAAGCACGGACCTTACCATTTAAGTGAATCCAAAACTTCATATGCCCTCTCTACTTCGTGATTCTGCCAACCCCAGCTTCTCATTTCTTCTTTCAATTCCCTGATCCCGCCTCTGCCTCTGACAAATCCATTAAGCCTTGCTGTAATCGTGGCATTTAGTAGTAAATCATGGGCTGGATACAGCTTTTGCAGTGAATTTATCACCTGATTATACCGTTTCAGAAAATACTTTTGATGATAATCTTCAGCCAGATAGAACAAAGAATTCGATTGGAATTCCGTTTTTATCGGTTTTCTTAACTTCTGCTCCCATGCCTCTTTTGAGCGAGAAGCTGTCGTCTTCTGCTCTTCTGAATGCAAGATAAGCAGCGACATGTACTGCCGATCTCGAAATAAGCTCTTTTGGGTAGGGTCGTGGCTTTCCCAAAAGAGCTCTAACAGTTCGTCATACGAGACCTGGGTCGGGTCAAAATCAACCTGCAAGGTTTCTGTATGGTCTCCAATTGCACGGTAGGTTGGATTCGTAGTCGAACCGCCGCTGTAACCCACCCTCGTACTTAAGACTCCTTGAAGCTGCCCAAACTGGGCATCCGGCCCCCAGAATCAACCGAGACCAAAGGTAGCTGTTTCCAGCTTCGTGTAACGTGGCCGCGCAGGCATCTGACTACATTCGATGTGTGTCATGACAGCACCCCCTTCGTATTGGTACATTCTTTATTAAAATCTACGAGTTAACTGCTTATTTTGTCGGTTCAGTAACAAACACAAGCAAACTCCGGTCCCTTCTGAAATCCCAATGCACAAAAATATCTAAAATCTCGACCCCTAGAATTCGGTCAAACCGACCTTCAAATAATAACCTTCGCTCTAAACGCCGTTTAGCAATCTGCAAGGTTTGTTTATGCCCAAAGGAGAGCAATTCTTTTTCAATTTCAATCAAGACGCCTTCTCTCCCGGCAATAATCATCCGTGGATTGACTTGTTCAATAAAACCGTGTTCCGGCTGTTTTTCAGCTTGTTCACTGACATTGGCGATTTCCCGTTTCATCGCTTCTGTGAAAAATTCAGTACGCGTATTTTGTACAGTGGCCTCCCAATTAATGCCGATAATCATACCCGACTTCTGCTCAATATTCCAATCATAAAAGAACTCAAAGTTCTCGATATCCATCATACTTTCTAAGTATTGCTCGATTTTAGGAAGAACGCGCTCCATCATGATTTCACGCAAAGATTCAACCCATTCTACGCCTTCTTGTTCAATCAACACTTGTTCAATCGGCGAAAGAAAATTCCGCATATGCATAATGATACAGCTCTCATTCAGCGAAACGAAAACCGATTCAGGACCCCTACCAAAATGGTCACGCAATTCCTTCCCAGTGAAACTTGCAATCTGTTTCTGCTTTTCTTTAACATCTAGTTCCTGAACATTGTCACTCATGTTCAATCCCCTCCAGCCAATTGAGACTAAAGTTCCTAGTCTATCTTTAAGTATACATGAAAACCAGAGGTTCCATCCAATACTTCTCAAACACTTCTACATCGTTAACGATGTACCTATGGTATTACCCGTACATTTTACATCAAAACACCAACATTTATGACAGAAAAGCGCAAAGCGGCGTCCAGGGGCGTCATGCAAAAGGCGAGCGCTGCCAAAGCCGCTTTTTGGCTTTGAAAGGGCGCGACTTTTGACCACGAGCCCCTGCCGCTTGAAGCTGGACAAAGAAAAGCGGAGGCGCTTTGCTCAGATGCGACAAGTTTTTCTAGAACTGCGCAGCACAGCCTGCTGGGCGGAGTCAGGACTAGAAAAAACCTCGAGCATCTAAGCGCCGCAGCTAGACAAAGAAATGCGCAAAGCGGCGTCCAGATGCACTTATTTTTCGAAAGTGAACCTTTACTAATCATTTGTCGCAATTTACTCATCATTCTCGGCCAAATACTAATCATTCCTAAGAAAATACCGATCATTCTCCGCTAAATACTAATCATTCTTCAGGTCAGAAAGGACGAATCATTTTTTTAACCCTGCAGAGGCGGGCCGCGAAGTTAGTCGAAGACAAACGTCCAAGTTTGACCAGCAACTGGCCAAATTCCCTGTCGAATCGTCCAAATACTGCTTTCGATTACACCACTCCCCCCTCCATAAAGATCTCCAATTGACGCAACCAGCGAAAGTACACGAAAAAGAGGAAAAAGCCGCAGCTTTTTCCTCCCTCACTTCTTTATTACACCTATTACTTGTATCTAGCACTTGTCTTGCTTTCTAGCAATCAAGCTTAACACCTCTGCATGATAGGTGAACCTTTACTTAAATGCATTCTTAATTGGGTTGATTGGCTGAATGTTCTCACGGTTCGCCAAGAACTCAGGGCGAGGCTTTTGGCCGCCAAATGGTTCTACAAGCTGGTTTTCAATAGAGTTATATACGAAGAATACGTTGCTCCGAGGATAAGGAGAAATGTTACCAGCTGAACCGTGCATCGTATTGCAGTCAAAGAAGAGGACAGAACCTGCTGGACCAGTCGCACGGTCAATTTGGCCATCTGCTTTATCGACGAGCCATTCTAAACTTTCGTGGTCCGGCACACCTACTTCTTGCTGCTTGAGGGAGTTCTTGAAGTTATCTTCTCCAGTAAGGCCAGGGCAAGAGACATACCATTTGTTAGAACCAGGAACCAACATAAGCGGTCCATTAAATTCATGATTATCTGTCAATACAATCGAGCAGCTTACCGCGCGCATGTTTGGCATGCCGTCTTCTACGTGCCAAGTTTCAAAGTCAGAATGCCAGTAGAATTCTTTCCCTTTAAAACCAGGCTTGAAGTTGACGCGGGACTGCATAATATATACTTGGCTGCCTAGCAGCTGTTCTGCAATATTTACGAGACGCTTATCTTCTGACAAACCTTTGAAAAAGTTATCCTCTTTGTGGATCTCAAACACAGAACGGATTTCATTGCTGCCGGGTTCTTTGATAACATCTGCGGCATCCCGGCCTTCATTCCGTTTCATTATGTTTTTGAGTTCCTCTTGCATGTGTTTTACTTCTTCTGATGAAAACAAATCTTGAAATAAAAGATAGCCATTTTGGTCGTAAGAATCTAGTGTGTCTTGTGAAAGTGGACCATCTTCTGCTTTTCCATGAGCGGTTGGATCCACGCGCTCCATAATTTCTGCTGTTTCTTTCCCCACTCTGGATGGATACAAATCTTGTGCAATATTCATGATAACATCTCCTCTTTCTAAAATTTTTTAACTTACGAGTTCGACTCATGTTTAAACGAGCCTGGTAAAAATCTTGTAAACGCCTTGTCTCAAGTAGATAAATAAAGCGCTAATAGAGGAAATCACGCAATAAGTTACGCCTGTAACCCGTCACGTTGAATGCGTCAGGCACAATCATCACCTCCATCATTGGTGAATGAAAACTGCCGGCCTTAGGGACAGAGTGCCGTTGCGAAACCGTAAAAAAGAGCTGGGAGGGGTAAGGTACCCTTCCCAGCTCATAAGTTAGCACTATTGTCTACTTATTTCCGCCGGTTCTACTTTGTATGCACTTGGACCTACCGAATAGAAACATCAATAAAATAAAGAAACCAAGCTTTAATGCTTGCGTTCAGTAGGCACTTTACCCTGGCCTTGAAAATATTAAACCAAACTTTTAAAGAAAACTTGGTAAAGCCAAACCTACGGCATAGTCTGAGCCTTCGTTGCACTTAGACCGTTTCCTTTAACTATCTAAACTTCTTACGGTGTAAAAAAATATAAAAATAACTTTGAAAAAACAAGAGCAGCCCATACACCTATTCGCATGACTAACATACAAAAGTTGGTGAGACTTCTCCCACCACTTAGTTAACCGTAGTTGGGGGAAAATGTCAAGTGCTAGTTTCCAATTTCCAGGGGGTTATAAATCGTTCAAGAAAGGGAAGCATGAGAAAAAACCGCTGAAAATGAGGTGTTCCCATGAGTACAGACGATCAAGAACAAGCAGAAGACACTAGAAGAAACTCCCCCCAATCTCTATTAACTATTTTCTGCTTACTCGTTGCTCTCCTACTTGGCTCTCTTACTTATTATTATTCTGGTATTCAATATATTGCTTTATTTATCACTGGTATTTTAATTGGGTTCACTTTATTTCACGCCCGCTTTGGCTTTGCTTCTGTGTACCGCCAACTAATTGAAACAGGAAACACCCAAATGCTCAGAGCTCATATGCTCATGTTGGCTACAGCCGCAACCCTGTTTGCTCCTATATTCATATTTGAACTAGGCTTTTTTGATGCTCATCCATCTCCTGCTCTTTCTCCTCTTAGTACCGGGCTTTTCGTCGGCTCCTTTTTGTTCGGCTTTGGGATGGAAATGGGGAGTGGATTGGCTCCTTCCTCTTTATACAAAGCAGAAGGCGGAAGAACAGCAATGATATTAACACTATTTGGCTTCACAAGTGGCGCAACGGCAGGTGCAGCTCATTTTGGCTTTTGGAACGAGAGCTTGCCAGCAGCTTCTGAATTTTCACTGGCAACCGACACCGCTCTCGGCTACCCTGGCGCCTGGGGCGTGCAACTTGCTATATTTATTACTCTTGCGATCGGTTCTTATATTTATAAAAAAAGGACTCACCCTCCTCTTCTGCCTGCTTTGCCTTCAGCTACAGGCTGGAAACAAATCATTTTTGGAAGCTGGCCCCTCTGGGCGGGAGCTACAGTGCTCGCTCTACTAAATGCCCTCGTGTTGCTTATTCGCGGAGAACCCTGGGTGCTCACCTCGGCTTTCAGTGTCTGGGGAGCGAAAATTGTGGAGTTTTTGGGTATGGACGCGAGCGGATGGGGGTATTGGGGGGCTGTCGAAGACCTTGAAGCCCTTCATCTGCCTGTATGGATGAATTCAACGAGCGTGCTCAACTTTGGCGTCATCATAGGGACATTTATAACGTTAACACTCGGAGGATTGATTCGCTTTGCCAAAATTCCTTTGTATATTGGAGTAATGGCTTTAGGAGGAGGGCTGCTGATGGGCTACGGAGCTACGATTGCATTCGGAGCCAACGTTGGAGCTTACTTTAGCGGTATTGCTTCGTTCAGCCTGCATGCCTGGATATGGACAATCATGGCCATATTGGGGGTGTACACCGCTTATTATTTAGAGCGATTATTCGATTTTACCCGGGCAGGGTCGAAAGGAAAGGGGTGAGGCTCACCCCTCTGCCTCGTCATAATCTCCTTGCAATTTAACGAAAACGACATGGTCTAGAAATGTCGTTTTTACTTCGCCGCCTTCGTCTTTTTCTACCAAGGTAAGCTCTTGGCTGACCGGTGTGCCGACAGGGATCAGCATTTTACCGCCAAAAGCGAGCTGATCAATTAGATGAGGCGGGATTTTAGAGGCCGCAGCTGTAACTATAATGCGATCATAAGGGGCGTACTCCTTCCAGCCGCAGCTGCCATCTCCTAATTTGCATTTCACATTGTGATATCCGGCTGCTGCCAATTTTTCTTTCGCTCGTTCGTGCAATGCTTCAATGCGTTCCACGGTGTACACTTCTTTGGAAAACGAAGCAAGCACATCGGTTTGGAAACCAGAACCAGTCCCTACTTCTAGCACCTTGGCTTCTGGATATACATCAAGCAGCAGCGTCATTTTCAGTACAAGTGAAGGCTGGGAAATCGTCTGTCCATGCCCAATGGATACCGGCTGGTCCATATGGGCCATACCTTTATCTGTTTCCATATAAAAACTGCGGTCGAGCTTTTGAAAATATTGAATAATCTCATTTTCTACTGTACTCATCTCATCACCCTTGTGCTTTTTTCAAAATCATTCTTCTCTGTATATATTTCCCCGAACTCAAGCAAAGAAAATCATGCTTTTACACTTCCCTGTTTTCGGATCTTTTGTCGATCCCTCTGAAAAATCACCCTCTATATAAAAAAGCCGCTCCTTACCTAGAGCGACCGCTTTCTTAACTCGAATATGAGTAACTAACCTGCTTATTCTCCCCCGATTTGCTTTAACAGCTCATACAAATTCGATTTTGCTTCAAAGCCAATGCCCGGTACATCAGGCAACGTAACATATCCATTTTCCACCGGATGACCATCAGCAAAGCCGCCAAATGGTTCAAAAACGCCCGGATACGATTCATTTCCACCCAGGCCGAGCCCTGCTGCAATATTAAGCGACATCTGATGGCCGCCGTGTGGAATGCAGCGGCGTGGGGACCAGCCGTGTGTTTTTAACATATCAAGAATGCGCATATATTCAACGAGCCCATAACTGAGCGCGCAGTCAAACTGCAAATAATCCCGGTCCGGCCTCATACCACCGTAACGGATTAAATTGCGTGCATCCTGCATGGAAAAAAGGTTCTCGCCGGTTGCCATCGGCGGCTCATAATAACGGCCAAGCACCGCCTGCAGCTCGTAATCAAGCGGGTCGCCCACTTCTTCATACCAAAACAAATCATACGGCTCGAGCGCTTTTGCGTACTTAATCGCTGTATCCAGATCAAAGCGACCATTTACGTCGACAGCGAGCGAGCGCCCACTCGGAACCACATCCAATACCGCTTCAATCCGTTTCAGATCCTCTTCAAGCGGAACCCCGCCAATCTTCATTTTCACAACTGAATACCCCAGGTCGAGGTAATGTTTCATTTCATCCTGCAGCGCGCTCAAATCCTTGCCCGGCTTGTAATACCCGCCAGCAGCATAAACAAATACTTTCTCATCCACTTCCCCATCACGGTACCGCTCAGCAAGCAATTGATAAAGCGGCTTTTCTTCAATTTTTGCGACCGCATCCCAAATCGCCATGTCAAGGGTCCCAACAGCAACTGAACGCTCGCCGTGACCACCCGGCTTTTCACCTGTCATAAGAATATTCCAAATCTTATGGGGATCAAGATTTGTGCCATCGTCTGCGACCGTGTCTTCAGGAGAAGCCTCCAACAAGCGCGGAATGAACCGCTCGCGCAGCAGACCGGACGGCGCATAGCGGCCATTCGAATTAAAGCCATATCCAATCACAGGCTTCCCGTTTTTCGTCACATCAGTTACTACTGCCACTACACTTGCTGTCATCTTGCTAAAATCAATAAACGCATTGCTAATATCCGATTTAATTGGTACAGCTTGTTCTTTCACATCAACAATTCTCATTCGGCATTACCCCTTCTTTAATCTTTTAACGAGAAAATTCAGTCAATTGCCTTTATGGTTAAGAAAAGGAGTGGCTCCACGTACCAATTTGATGTTCACTCGTGTCGGCTGTTTCTATTGATACAATTATTTTACTAGATTTAAGTAGGAAAGAAGAGACGCTTTCTCTTTGAAAACGTCTCTCTTTCTTTTCATAAAACATCCTTCATTCGCTTATTGAAAGTCTGATGGAATATTTAGCAGGTCAAGATCCCAAATGAGCGGTAAATAGAGATAGACGAATATCGTAATAAGCAATACAGCTAAAATATTCAACCAGAATCCGTTCTTTACCATTTCAATAATTTTAAGCTTGCCGGTACCAAATATAATCGCGTTTGGCGGCGTCCCAACCGGAAGCATGAAGGCACAGTTTGCCGCCATGGCACATGGCACCATCAGGGCGTACGGGTGCACATTAAGCGCAAACGCCAAGGAAGCAACCACTGGCACGATCATCGTTCCAGTTGCTGTGTTTGAAGTAATCTCTGTTAAGAACAAGACAAGCGCGGTGGAGACAAGAATAATAAAGATAATATTCATGCCATCAAGAACCGTTAGCTGTTCTGCCATCCAGTTTGAAAGGCCTGAATCGCTAAAGCCGGCCGCGATAGCAAGACCACCACCAAACAGCAGAAGAATACCCCACGGGATTTCTTTGGAATCATTCCAACTCAGAAGCTTCGTCTCATTTCCACGCTTAGCTGGAATCATGAACAAGAGAAGCGTCGCAGTGATCGCGATCATTCCATCACTGATTCCCGGAACTTCTACGATATCTTCCCAAATGAACGTTCTCGTTACCCACATGAAAGCCGCGAAAATAAACACGCTGAATACTGCTTTTTCTTCAAAAGTCGTAGCGCCCAGCTTATTGCGCTCTTCTTCAATCATGCCACGGCCGCCAGGAAGATGTTTAATATTGATGTTGTAAATGATCCGCGTTAAATAGAACCAGGCACTAAACAATAAGATGATTACGATTGGCACCGCAAACGCCATCCAGCCGGCAAAGGAAATCTGAATATCAAACATTTGGTCCACTTGCCCGGCCAAAATACTGTTCGGCGGCGTTCCAATTAATGTCCCAAGTCCACCTACTGTACCCGAATAACCAATACCAAAAATAATAGCCTTTTCGAACTTCTTCAACTCTGACTCTTGGTCTTCACCTTTCAATGCTTCAGTCACTTGATACACAATCGCAAGACCCATCGGCACCATCATCATAACAGCAGCCGTATTTGACACCCACATCGATAAAAAACCAGTAGCAATCATGAAACCTAAAATAATGCGTTTCGTGCTTGTCCCAATTAAAGCGATAATCGCAAGTGCCATCCGCTTATGCAAATTCCACTTCTCCATCGCAGTGGCAATAAAGAAACCACCTAGGAACAAGAAGACAATGTTATCCCCATAAGCCGAAACAACCGTATCTCCGTCCAATGCTCCCGTAATCGGCAGCAAAATAATCGGCAATAGCGAAGTGGCCGGGATCGGAATCGCTTCGGTGATCCACCAAGTAGCAATCCACAGGGTAACCGCAAGCACAGCCTGCCCTTCCTGCGCTAACCCTTCCGGTGAAAAAAACATAAGTGTCGCGATAAACAAAAGTGGACCTAAGATGAGTCCGACAAGCTGAGCTCGTGTATATGAAGGGTTAGAGCCGTTTCCTGAAGGACCGCCTCCATCTGACTGGGCGGATGTGTCTTTGCGGTCCGTAGAACCAGCAACCTTCCCTGCTTTTCTAATTTGGGAAAAGCTTAGCAGTCTCTTCGTTTGTTGGTGAGAAGCCCACAAGCTCCTCCAAGTCGCTGTAATCGACGATTTCATATATTTCGACCTCCTTCTTGGATGTAAGCGTTTTCTGTATATAAACCAATGTAATCGCCAAGCGAAAGAATGTGTACCTTTTGTAAGTATTAAAATCGTTTTGTAACTAAAGAAAGTAGAAAAATGTCAAAAATTCTGAAGAGTACCTAAATAGCGTAGCGTGGATGTTTTTCCTCGTCAAGTTTTCTGTCTACATAAGGAGTTTTTTCACATTTGAAACCAGGCACAAAAGGGGGGAGGAGCTGTCTCAAAAACCTTTGTAAAACATTTAAAAATGGATTGGATGCGAAACCACGTGCTTCGAGTGTGGTGTCATGCGTTTCCCCTCCTATATTTTCGTTATCACAGCGGCGCAAACGGAATCTGGACTAGAAACGGGGCTTCCCTTTTGAGACAGCCCCTTCCTCGCTTCATCCCTCTCCCTTTCTGTGGCCGTACCACCATCCTCCTCAGAAAACTACCCTGCTCGAGGGCTGCAATCTCTCCTTTTTCCAGCCGAAACCACTGCGCTCCGCTTTTTTACAGCTGCCATTAAGCGGCTTGGCATTCCATCTGCTGCCAGTCCTAAGGCCCCTCGATAAACGTTAAAGCCATTCAGCTAAAACCTCTCGCTGTTCGGCTTTTAATTGATAGGTCTGCAGCGGCCTGCCGGTGTTTTGATAATTCACTTCTTTATGAAGAAAATCGTTCTCTTGTAAGTACTGCAAGTATTTGCGCAAGGAAACCCGCGAAATACCTGTTACATTTTCCAAGTCTGCGGTTGAAAACCAGCCACTTTCCCAATTTAGAATCTGTGCTATGACGCGTTGAAAGGTCTCCTTTGTTAACCCTTTCGGCAGCGGAGGGGTGGCTTCTCTGTTTGTTTTCTTTTTTTGCAGAAAGCGATCAAGCTCTTCTTGATGAATGGCGGAGGGGCCTTCTAGTAAGGTCTGTTTTTCTTTATATTGCAAAAAAGCTTCCTGTAAACGCTCAAAGTCAAATGGTTTCATTAAGTAGTCGACGACACCATAATGAAGCGCGAGCTGAATCGATTCCTTGTCATTGGCGGAAGAAACGACAATGACATCTACTTGTACCTGCTTCTGCCGGATCTCTTTTAAGAGCTGGAGGCCGTTCTCCTCGACCATATAAATGTCTAGCAACACTAAAGCAACCTCTTCATTTTCTACTACTTCCCATGCTTCCGATATCGTGCTTGCTGTTGCCGTTACTTCAAACCCTTCCATTTTCTCGACATACATACGATTAAATTTGGCTACCATCGGGTCATCTTCTACAATTAATACTGGTATCATGACTGTCTCCTTTCATTTGGAAAGCGCACATGAAAGGTTGTCCCTCCCCCTTTTTCAGTTGTTAGGTTAAGCGCGCCGCCGATCTGTTCAAGCGCTTGCTTTGTTAGATATAAACCGTAACCGCGATCCCAATCCTTTGTCGACTGGCCTTTTTTAAAAAGCAATTGCCTGGTCTCTTCGTCCATGCCTGCTCCGTTATCATGGATCGAAACATATAGCTCGTCTACCTCATCGTCCACCATGACATGAATGAGGGGCTGAGTTTCATCATTCACTGCTTCAGCCGCATTATCAAGCAGGTTTCCAAGAATGGTAATAACAGCATCCAAGGTTTCTGTATGATTAATTGTTGGCCATGGCTTTCCGCTTGCGAGCACCACTTCGATATGTTTCTCTTCAAGGTAAGACAATTTGTTCATCAAAAAGCCTGCCAGCACTGGATCATTAATGTGCTGTGAGACCCAGCCTACTTCGGTCTGATAATTATACGAAATTTGTTTAATGTAATCATCCAGTTCTTCATAAGCATTCGTATGAACCATCGCTGTCATGACGTGAAGTTTATTCATAAATTCATGTGTTTGCGCGCGCAGTGTCTCCGCGTATGTTTTGGCTCCGGTTAACTGTTCAGCTACTGACGTCAATTCAGTCTTTTCACGAAAGGTAGCAATCGCACCAACTACTCGGTTATCTACATAAACTGGCACGCGGTTTACCACCATCTCCAGCCCATTCACGGCTTGGAACTGATCATGTTCCACTTTTCGTGAATACAGCACCTGCTGCAAACGAAATTCCGGCAAGATATCCTCCACGTCTTCACCGATGACTGAGGAAAATAAACCCGCTTTTGCAAATAATGTTCGGGCTGCTTCATTAGCCACTACGATTTTCCCTTGCTCATCAATCGCTAAAATCCCTTCCCGCACAGAACTTAGCATGGCTTCTCGTTCCTGCAGCAACTGTGAAATTTCGTTCGGTTCAAGCCCATGCATAGTCCGTTTCACCTTGCGAGCAAGCAGCACAGCACCTAAAAACCCAACAAAGAGCCCGAGACTGCTGCCTACTAAAATCATTTGTTGACTATCGAGCATTGATTCATTAATCCGCTCCGTTAAAATACCAACCGACACAACGCCAATCTGTTCCTCATCGTTCCAGACCGGCACAAAAGCACGCATCGATTCTCCTAACGTTCCTTCAGCTACTGAGGTATACCGATTCCCGCGAAAAGCCAGAGCTTCATCATCTCCGACAAAAAGCTCCCCAATTCGTGCTTCATGCGGATGAGAAAGGCGGACATGGTTCATATCCATGACGACGATGTATTCGACATCGGTCTCATTCTGAACTTCTACTGTATACTCCTGCACTTGAGCTTCTTCTTCAGCTAATAATCCCTCAATAACGACGGGGGAATGGCTTACGGTAGAAGCAATATCCATCGTCTTTTCCCGCAGTGATTCCCTCGTATTTTCAGCGGTATTATAAGCAATTAAAAGGCTTGTAACTGAAAGCGCCACCAATAAAACGGCGCAAACCAATAACGTAATCCACGTATTTAAGCGCAGCGGTCTTTTCTTTGCAATAAATAAACTCATCACTGTCTCTCCAGAAGTCAGGCCATGATCCCACACCATGCCTGTATGTCGTATTGCCTATTATATAGGAAGGAAGGGACAAATTTCACCATATGAAGACGTTAATTCCATAAAGAGCACTTGGCAAAGCCAAGCTTACGGCGTAGGCTGAGTCTTAGTTGCACGTATACCGATTCCTGCAACTATTTATACATTCTTATGGAGTAAAAAAACGCTCCATCCTGGATAGCTTTTATGCTGCCCAGGAATGGAGCGTCTTTAGGTCAAAAGTAAGCACCGCGCATCGACCAGTCTTATTCGGCCTTATTGATACAACTTGCTGCCAGAGTGCTTAAACTCTTGGGCTTTTTCTTTCATACCTGCTTCGATTGCTTCTTGCGTCTCTAGATTATGTTCTTCTGCATACTTCCGGATATCGTGTGAAATGCGCATGCTGCAGAATTTAGGGCCGCACATCGAACAAAAGTGAGACGTTTTAGCTCCTTCTGCAGGAAGTGTCTCATCATGGTAAGCCAACGCACGATCCGGGTCTAACGAAAGATTGAATTGATCTTTCCACCTAAATTCAAAACGCGCTTTTGATAAGGCATCATCTCGTTTATGGGCGCCAGGGTGGCCCTTGGCCAAATCAGCTGCATGAGCTGCTATTTTATACGTAATTACTCCTTCACGTACATCATCTCGATTAGGTAAACCTAAATGCTCTTTAGGCGTCACATAACAAAGCATGGCCGTGCCGTACCAGCCGATCATTGCGGCGCCGATCGCGGAAGTAATGTGATCGTATCCCGGCGCAATATCAGTCGTTAGTGGTCCTAACGTATAGAATGGAGCTTCCGCACACACTTCCAATTGTTTATCCATATTTTCTTTGATTAAATGCATCGGCACATGCCCCGGCCCCTCAACCATCACTTGAACGTCGTGCTGCCAAGCTATTTTAGTGAGTTCTCCCATCGTATCTAGCTCCGCAAACTGTGCTTCATCGTTTGCATCAGCGATGGAACCGGGACGAAGGCCGTCTCCCAACGAAAACGCAATGTCATATGTTTTCATGATTTCGCATATCTCTTCGAAGTGTGTATATAAAAAGTTCTCTTCATGATGATACAAACACCACTGTGCCATAATCGAACCTCCCCGGGAGACAATCCCAGTTAAACGGTTTGCCGTTAATGGGACATAGCGCAAGAGAACACCTGCGTGAATGGTAAAATAATCAACCCCCTGCTCCGCCTGTTCAATCAACGTATCGCGGAAAACGTCCCAGCTCAATTCTTCTGCAACTCCGTTCACTTTTTCAAGTGCTTGATAAATGGGAACAGTGCCAATTGGAACGGGAGAATTTCGAATTAACCACTCACGTGTCGTATGAATATCTTTACCCGTGGATAAATCCATAATCGTATCAGCACCCCAGCGTGTTGCCCAGGTCATCTTTTCGACCTCTTCTTCAATGGAAGAAGTCACAGCAGAGTTGCCGATATTTCCATTTATCTTCACGTGAAAGTTGCGGCCAATAATCATCGGTTCACTCTCCGGATGATTGATGTTTGAAGGAATGATGGCTCTTCCTTTGGCTACTTCATCCCTTACATATTCCGGTTCCATGTTTTCTCGTAACGCAATAAATTCCATTTCGGGTGTAATGATTCCCTGCTTTGCATAATGGAGCTGAGTTACATTCTCCCCTGGTTTTGCCCGGAGCGGTTTACGCTTCAAGTTAGAAAAAACATGTCGATTCGCACGTGGATCATTTTCATCCTTAAATCCATTATCCTGAGGCTTGATGGCACGTCCTTCATACACTTCTACATTTTCCCGGTCTTGGATCCAATTACTTCGTAAGGCTTCTAACCCTTTGGTAATATCGATCTCATAATCTGGGTCAGTATACGGCCCGCTCGTATCATAAACGCGAACTGGCGGGTTCTCTTCTTCTCCAAGCTCCCCCGACGTTGCGTGGAGTGCAATCTCTCGCATTGGAACTTGAATGTCTTTCCTAGAGCCTTCCACGTAAACTTTCTTACTCCCTGTGAAATTGGACATGATCGAAATGTTCTTCTCATCTAACGATAATTCGGACATAAAAAAATCTCTCCTTCACAACAGTGTTTGTTTAAAGGACGAGATCTGGAACCAGTATTAACGAATGATTTGAACGAACATTAAAAAGCCGGGCCATTACAATTTGGACCCGGCTTTGGATTGGAGTTATCGTTACAAATCAAACGCTTTTAACTTCCCTACGCTGGTATGAACCAGATCAGGTCCGAAGGGTCAAGAAACTTCACAGCGTTTCTTTCTCAGCCCAACTCGTTGGACT
The DNA here is from genome assembly GCF_000377705.1 of Salsuginibacillus kocurii DSM 18087. GTDB lineage: Bacteria > Bacillota > Bacilli > Bacillales > Marinococcaceae > Salsuginibacillus > Salsuginibacillus kocurii. Next base: position 40,438 of record NZ_KB898631.1, read on the forward strand.
CCCCTAGTTACTTCTATTAAGTTTGACTTCAGTGTACATGAGACTTTTTGAAAATAAAAGGGAAAATTTAGAATTTAGCTAAAATATACTTTTTACTTGTTGTAAGCAGGTAGTTGAGAACCCCCCCATGCTTTGTCCAAGCGTCATTTCCTCAGCAAGATCAAGAAGAAGTTACTTGGCCGCCATTCACATGCACAATTTGACCGGTCACAAAACGTGAGTCTTCCGAAGCTAGGTACACATAAGCCGGGGCAATTGCAAAGGGCTGGCCTTGTTAGCCTGTCGACTCTTCTGGCAATTCGATATTGATTGAAAGACTAACCTTCTATACGATGAGGGGAAAGGTACTCCTCAGACAAGTCGCAGCTAGTTTATCCGTGACTCTATTTTCTTAAATAATGAATCAATTTCATCATTTAAAATAAGATATGAACATCCGAATAATGAAGGTGACCTTCACTTCAGACGGACGCTTTCCCGAGGGCTTGTCTTCAGCTAACTTTTTCTCGGTAAAACTCGAAAAAGTGGATCTTCAGACTGCGCTTTCTCCTCTGGGAGTCGCCGTCTTACGTTTCAGTCACTTTTGAAATTCCGTATACAAAATAAAAAAACAAATAGATCGTAATCGTTATATTGCTCATAAAACGTCATGATGAAATTGATTCTAATGTTCTATAAATCTATGAAAGTAAAATTAGAAAGAAAGGGTGGTAACGTGCAAGAAGAACGAAGGTTTACCAAGCCTCTGCTCACAAAAGTACTGGCTCCAGCCATCGGAGTTGTTGTTCTTGTCTTCATGGCTCAGACTGGCCTCCCATTTTGGGTTATTGCTTTAATCGGTTTAATGATCCTATTTACCTTGCTTGCGAATTTCCGCTCGAAACTTCACTGTTTTGAAGAGTCCTTTTTTCATCAAAAAACATTTACCGGACAGGAAATTAACTATGAGGAGATAGCTTCTGTGGAAACAAAGAGGCGTGTTAAAAGACAAGGAAAAAATAATAGTAGAAGAGTTACTTACAGCTTTCATTTTAAAAATATACACAACGATGAGCTCGCGAAGGTCGAGGCCACACAATTTGGTCGTAAAGAAACCTCAGAATTTCTGCAGCTCGTAGCTGAGAAAAATCCTGAGGTTCAGTTTGATGAAACCGCTGAAGAGTTCAAAAACACTGCTAAACTGCCATGGCGACATGCGTTGTTTGGCTAGCTTAACCGTCAAACGCAGCAGGGCGCAGGATCAGTTAACGTGCCCTTTCATGTAGCGAACAGTTTTTCTTCCGCTTGGGCTTCAAAAAGTATGGAGCTAGCCCTTATCTGGGTCAGCTCCATTTTTATTTAGCCGGTATTGGTATTCTTTTTCACTACCACGTTCAAACTCCTAAGTTAAAGGTGGAAGTCTTCTGCGTTAGACCTTACTCATAGCTCACTAATTGCTCAATAAACTGTTTCATTTCTTCGGTGGTAGCGTTAAGCTTTTCTATATCTTCCATAAACTCAGTTACAAGCTTTACTTCTTGCTGCGAGGAGGAGTTAATATCGCTGAAATCCCCCTGCATTCTTTCAATAGATTCCTTAATGTTGGTAAGGGAGCTTTCTATATTGACTGTAGCTTCCTTTGTATCGTGAGAAAGTTTGCGTACTTCATCTGCAACCACGCCAAACCCTGCTCCTTGGGCACCAACCCGGGCCGCTTCGATTGCTGCATTCAATCCCAAAAGGTTAGTTTGTTCAGAAATTCCTCTGATCACACTCGTTACATCTGTAACTTTTGCCGAATCCTCTACAGCAGTTTCAGCATTGGCCGAAATTTGCTCGCTCGCTGCAGATAATTCTTCGGAATGAGCTGCAATATGCTGAATTTTGTCAGTTAGTTCATTGGAAATGTATTGCATCGCTTCTGTCATTTTTTCAAGCCTCTCCTGATTTCTGCGGCTGACAGCTACATTCATTCCAGCAACTAAGGTTCCCTTTTCATCTTTTACTGGCAGCGATATCGATTCAAACGGAACCCCAAATTCTTCTTCTGGCACTTTTACAATAACAGTTTCCTCCGGGTCGACCATCTGAAAGTTTTGGTATTTGGGAGGCAGTGGATCTCCTTTTTTATGCTTAAAGTCCAATTCTTTGCTTGGACTGTAAAATACATATTGTTGATCATCAAATATAGTGATCATAACCTCTTCACGCATAATCTTTTTAATATACGGTACTGCCGCAATTAAGGCATCAACTATAGTCATGTACAAACTCCTATCCGCTACCTGGGTTGTAACTTTCCCTAAGCTTTTTGACATATTGTAACATGGTATATGCATCCAAACTAATAGGTCTTTCTAAACAAATATGGCCATCATAAGACTTTTTTCGAGAATTTAAGCTAAAGATCTGAGAAAATGAACTAATTCTAAAGTTTCACACCTAAAAAAGTAGTAAGGAAAGGGTTGGAAGTTCTATGACGACATTAAATGAAAACGTTGGAATTATTACCGGGGGAGGCAGCGGCATTGGCCGGCAAGTAGCGCTTACTCTAGCTAAAAAAGGCGCCGCTGTAACAATTGCAGACATTTCAGAAGAGGGTGGACAGGAAACTGTTAACCTCATTGAAAAAGCCGGTGGGCGTGCCCTTTTTGTAAAAACAGACGTAAGCAAACTCGAAGACATTAAGCACTATGTACAAAAAACCAAAGAAACCTTTGGAAAAATTGATATGTTTTTTAATAACGCAGGCATCGAAGGACAAGTGGTACCCCTGGGTGATTACCCTGAAGATGTCTTTGAAAAAGTGGTGGATATCAATTTAAAAGGAAGCTTCTACGGCTTAAAGTACGTCATTCAAGCAATGCTCGAAAATGGCGGAGGAGCAGTTGTTAACACTGCTTCGAATGCTGGTCTTGTTGGTTCGCCCGGTGTAAGCGCCTATTCAGGAACCAAGCATGCAGTCGTCGGACTGACCAAAACAGCGGCAGCCGAATACGCCGGCCAAAACATCCAAATCAACGCTATTGCTCCAGGCCCGACAGCCACTGATATGATGGAGCGCTTTACCCAAGGCTCCGAGGAAGCCCATACGCAAGTAAAAGCCGGCATCCCAGCAGGTCGTTACGGTACCCCGGCAGAAGTAGCTAATCTGGTCGTCTTTCTTTTAAGCGGAGAAGCTCCGATTATAAACGGCGCTGTCTATCCGATCGACGGCGGACATACTGCTATTTAACCACCCATATACGTATGATATTTCTATCAATAGAGCCGTGCAACAACCCCTACTTTATGTAGTTAAACCTCCGTTTCAACTTAATTTGAGCATGGGGAGCCCCTATCCCCATGCCTTTAAAGTAAACTTGGCAAAGCCAAACCTACGGCGCAGGCTGAGCCTTAGTTGCACCTATACCGTTTCCTTTGATTGACATTCTTACGGTGCAAGCAAAGAGCCTTTGCGCTTATACTTTTTTTCTGCGATCAACGCCCGTGAAAAGGCTCCACAGCAGCAAGCCAATACCCATCAGTAAAAAAACCATAGAAGATGCGACGGCAACATATGCCTCATTTGTGGCAAAACCGGACGTAGCCCCTGCGAAAAAACCAAATAAAATTAAACCAATAGAGACAGCAAATAGTGTGGCGCGTGCTTTTCCCATTCCGTATTTTTTCTTAGTCTCTCTTGTGGCAATCGCATAGACAATCAGCACACCCCCAGGAACAACAAAAATGGAAGTACTGACCACACTTTGCGGCGGCAACCCCATGAAATACAGCATGAGCGTATTTAGTACTCCAAATAAAATGAGCATAACACCTATTATAATTCCCCCTGTTGAGATTCGATTCGACATGGACGAATAAACAGACTGCTTTGCACTTTCCTGTCCAGCTTGACGCATATCCTCCACCAGCCCGCTCAAGTCTCCCATCGACACCACAGCTTCTTTAAATGCCTCCTCTTCATTCATCCCACGCGACGTATAATCTCTCACCTTCTCTTTCATATTTGTTGTAAGCTCTTCTTTCAATTCAATTAACTGCTGGCTTTTGCCGACATCTGCAAACAGCTTCTCAATATATTGCTCTACTTTTCTATCAATATAATTGCTAGTCATCTTCAATCTCCCCCTGTATCAAATGATCTAAAACATTTTTCGCAAATAACCATTCTCTCTTGTTTTGTTCATACAGCTCACGCCCTTCAGCAGTGATTCGGTAATATTTCCGCCTGCCTCCTTGCGTTTCGTCTCCCCAATAAGAAGCAATATACCCCTCTTTCTCCAGTCGCCTGAAGGCTGTATATAATGTCGCCTCTTTAAGCTCATACTGGTGATTACTTAATTCAATGATCGTTTTATAAATCTCATAACCATAGCTATCCCCGTGCCTGAGAACGTTCAGAATAATAGTCACGGTATTACCGCGGATCAGATCTTTCGATATCGTTCCACTCATAGTCACTCACCTCTTTATATAATGTATGAAATAATACTATTTGTGTCAAAGTAATTTTTCAGGAAAAGTATTATATAGTTTCTTGCCAATAAAAATAGAAGCCTCCTCTTGTGTATGAGGAAGCTTCACATCAATTACCTATACGCTTATTGAACGCCAAGTGTCGATTTAGCCATTTCTTCATATTCGTCTAAGCCGGATTTTAAGGCAAATTCAGCAATATCAAGCGGATACGTCTCTGCCAATTCGATGACGTGGGCCACCATATTCGCCCAAACATATCCCTCTGTTTCTCCGTAGTACATGATCAATTTTTCCAGATCTTCTTTGCCAAAGGTTAAGTATTGCGGAACGAAACCACGGGCCAGATCGGTGACGCTGGCTTCTGTCCAGTCAATCACTCCCGGCAGAACTTCGCTACTCTATTTACAATACTAATTTCCTCTACACTAGAAATGTTTTTCATATATAACTCTTAAATAATTTGTAGAATTATTATTGGAATTCAATCCCCCTTCCTCACCACGCCCTTATTTAACAAGGCTTCACTTAAAAGGTTTAATAACATACCATTCTCACATTCAACATCCTTTACTCTTTTAAAACATTTAAGCTTTAAATGAGGTGCTTGCCGGATGAACATCCGATGTATAACATTACATGCAGAATATGTATTTAACGAATTTTTAAACTATTAAAACAAAGGAGGGCCCGGTTCAATGGTTCAAACAAGAAAACAAATGAACTCCATTGCAATGTACTCCCCCGGCAAACCCGTCGAAGAATTAAAGCGCGAACTTGGGTTAGACAAAGTCATTAAAATGGCGTCGAATGAAAACCCCTATGGTTTCTCGCCCTTGGCTGAAAAAGCAATGATGAAGGAAATGAAAAACGTACATTACTATCCAGAGATCACCTCTCCCGTTTTAACCGAAAAATTAAGCAAGCATTTAAACACTTCTGCACACAATTTCATTATTGGCAACGGCTCAGATGAGATTATTCGAATGATTACAAGAACATATTTAAATCCTGGTGAAGAGGCGGTAATGGCCAGTGTCACTTTCCCACGTTATAAAACAAATGTACTCATAGAAGGCGGAACTCCTGTGGAAGTACCCATGCGTGATGGAACCCATGATGCAGAGGCCATAAGTGAGGCGGTAACTCCAAATACAAAAATCATTTTTATGTGCAATCCAAACAATCCAACGGGCACAATCCTTGGGAAAAACGAACTACTTCAACTGATTCAAAGTATTCCTCCTGATGTCTTAGTCGTACTAGATGAAGCTTACTATGAATATGTGCATACCGATGATTACTTACAATCACTTGACTATTTAGAAGACTTCCCTAACCTGATGATCCTAAGAACATTTTCCAAAGTATATGGATTAGCCTCAGCCCGGGTTGGCTACGGTATTGCTCACCCTTCTATCATTCAAGAGCTTCTCAAAGGAAAAGAACCCTTTAATGTAAATCGGCTGGCTCACGCCGGAGCTCTGGCAGCTTTAGATGATAAGGAGTTTATGGATCTCACTCTTGAAAAAAATGAAAGCGGCCGTCTTTATTTAGAATCCCAATTCACAAGATTAGGGCTCACCTATTTCCCTACCCATACAAACTTTATTATGGTTGATCTTGCAACTGAAGCAGAAGCAATTTACCAGCACTTACTTGTAAAAGGAATTATTGTACGTCCAGGCCACATGATGGGATATCCAACTATGCTACGTGTAACAATCGGAAAGCCAGAAGAAAACGAACAATTTATCACAGCTTTAGAACAAGTACTGCATGAGCAAGTTACGACATAATAACTCCTTTTTAACCAAAAAATCATATATTTTCTGGTATATGATTTTGAAGAAAAATGTAAGCACTTACACCCAAGGCCACCCTCTCAAAAATTATTTCAGAAGGAAGGGTTTAAATGGAAAATAACCGAGCCACGTTATCTGGTTCCTTGATTGTTTTAGTCCTGATTATCGCTATTTTAGGGATTAGTATTCTCTACTTCGGTGTTGCTCCTCATATCCCAATTGTACTTGCTGCCATCATTGTCTCATTTTACGGCTTAAAGCTTAAATATACTTGGAAAGAGCTTGAAGAATCGATGATTAAAGGAATCTCATACGGAATTCCAGCTATTTTAATTTTAAGTCTTATCGGGGTACTGATCGGCGTTTGGGTCTTAAACAGTACAGTTCCTACCATTACCTTATACGGACTACACGTGCTTTCACCTACGTTCTTCTTGGCTTCTGCAGTTCTTATTACAGCAGTAGTGGCTATCATGACAGGAAGCTCCTTGAGTGCAATGGGGACAATTGGGGTCTCGCTCATGGGCGTCGCCCTTGGCATGGGAATCTCGCCAGAAATGACGGCAGGAGCCATTGTTAGTGGCGCTATATTTGGTGATAAATTGTCACCTTTATCTGATACCACGAACTTAACGGCTGCGACCGCTAAGGTAGATGTGTTTGAACATATCCGCCATATGTTATGGACCACCATTCCTGCTTTGATTATAGCGCTTCTCATTTTTAGTGGAATAGGGCTGTTTATTAATCAGGGAGGCGCTGATACAGCACAGGTCGAGGAAATGATAAGCACGCTACAAGCAGAATTTATGATTAGTCCAATTACACTCTTATCACCTCTTGTCATCATTGGTCTTGCAGTGAAACGGGTTAAGCCGCTTCCCTCATTAACAATGGGGTTAATTGTAGCTGTGTTAACTACTTTCTATACAAACCCCGGCGTGAACTTAGGCGATATTATGACAGCTGCTCATTTTGGGTATGAGGCGCAAACAGGTGTAGAGAGTATAGATAGTCTTCTATCACTTGGTGGCCTAGAAAGCATGCTCTTTGGTGTCTCCCTTATTATAGTTGCCCTCGGCTTTGGCGGTGTCTTCCAAGGAGTGGGAATTGCCCATACCCTCATTGACAGTATCAAAGGCTTACTTCGTAAAAAAGGGAATGTAATCAGTTCTACCGTCGTTTCTTGTTTCGGGGTTAACTTTGTCATTGGCGAACAGTATCTTTCTATTATTTTGCCTGGTCAAATGCTGGAAGATTCGTACCGAAAAGCCAACCTGCACCCTAAAAACTTATCGCGAACACTAGAGGATGCAGGTTCGATCTTACACCCACTCATCCCATGGGGCATTATTGGTGCCTTTGTAATGACAACATTTGATGTGGGTATGGGTTATATATTATTTGCTTTCTTGTGTTTAGTTACGCCGCTTATCACCCTATTTTACGCCTATACCGGCTTGACACTTACGCCGCTGGACGATGAACCAGATGCGACAGTTCAAGTAGATGACGATGACCCTGGTGAAGGTCACTCTCCATCTAAAGCTTTATAAATCTATACATGCAAGGGGGAAACTACCATGAACCGCCGATATGCTACCGACGCAGATGCTTCTACGATTGCCCAGTTTCACATTGAAGGCTGGCAGAGAACTTACCACAATATTTTCCCCTCTCACGTCTTAGAGAACCTCGATGTAGAAGAACGCACTGCTCAATGGCAAGAAATAGTAAAGGATCCACGTACAATTACTGAACTTTTAACCACAGAGAAAGGAAGGATTGCGGGGCTGATTAGTGCCGGCCCCGTACGTGATCCTTTTATCCTAAGCTACGACAGCGAATTGTATGCCATTTACCTCGCCCCTCAAGTTCAACACAAGGGACTGGGGAAAAAGCTGTTCATTTCTATGGCAGACCAGTTGAAAAACCAAGGCTTTGCCTCAATGGTCGTCTGGTTGGCCCGGGAAAACCCGGCCCGTTCATTCTATGAATCTTTTTCACCGGTTACAGTCACAGAAAAAGTAAATCAATACGGCGTCGAAGATATAGCCTTTGGTTACCAGCTTTCAGAAATCTCAAGCTGAACTGACGAGTTCTTACTAAATGGCAAAGAAAAAAGTTTCTACACAAGAAGAGGTGACGAAATGTTAACAGAATTTCCGCTGCAGCAAGTACTAAATGAAGAAGGTCACGTAAAAGAAGAAGATACTATGCAAACTATCACCATCGATCAAATTAAATCCTTTTATTATTACATGCTGCGCGCTCGTTTATTAGATAAAAAGTGTGTAAATTTACAACGCCAAGGACGCATTGGCACATACGTGCAATATGAAGGTCAGGAAGCTGCCCAAGTTGGCAGTGCCCTCGCCCTAGAAAAAGGGGATTGGATGCTGCCTACGTATCGTGATCACGCAGCCACTCTTACATTTGGGCAGACGATGCGAAATTTGCTATTAAACTGGCGCGGCCGCTTAGAAGGAGGGGTCCCTCCAGAAGGTCTTAATATCTTCCCTCCTGCTGTTCCAATTGCCTCCCAATTGCCACACGCAACAGGAGTAGCTTGGGCGGAAAAGAAAAAAGGAAGTGACCGTGTATCGCTCGTGTATTTTGGGGATGGTGCTACTTCAGAAGGCGATTTTCATGAAGGACTTAATTTCGCCAGCGTGTTTCAAACCCCGACCATCTTCTTCAACCAGAACAACGGATATGCCATCAGTGTACCAATGGAAAAACAAATGAATTCAAAAACGATTGCTCAAAAAGGACTGGGCTATGACATCGAATCCGCTCGCATTGATGGAAATGATATTGTCGCCGTTTATTTGGCAGTAAAAGAAGCTGTTAAGCGGGCTAGGAATGGGGAAGGTCCAACATTACTTGAAGCTGTCACCTGGCGGTATGGTGCTCATACTACGGCAGATGACCCCTCTAAATACCGTGATCAAGCTGAAAGCGAAACGAGGAGAAAGACAGCCGATCCTCTTCTTCGTCTCGAGCGTTATTTAAAGAACGAAGGCAAGTGGGATGAAGCTTGGCATGCAGCAATTGAAGAAGAAATTCAAGAAGAAATCGATACCGCGCTTATCGAAATGGAAAATTACCCAGAAGCTGAACTCAGTCAGATGTTCGACCATGTGTATGATATTCCGACTTGGCCTCTCCAAGAGCAAATCAATGAGCATTTAGCGACGAAAGGGAGGAACGCGTAATGACAACCTCAGTACAAACAAAAACGATGACGATGGTCCAAAGCATAAATGATGCAATGCGTACCATGCTTGCCGAAGATGAGCGTACGCTCATCTTAGGGGAAGACGTAGGGGTTAATGGCGGTGTTTTTAGAGCAACGGAAGGCCTTTACGAGGAATTTGGAGCAGAGCGGATAATTGATACCCCTCTTGCCGAATCGGGAATTATGGGGACTTCAATCGGCTTAGCAGCAAATGGGTTCCGCCCCGTAGCAGAAATGCAATTCTTAGGGTTTATTTATCCTGCTTTTAATCAAATTATGACCCATGCAACTCGAATTCGTCAGCGTACAATGGGACGCTACACTTCGCCGATTGTCATTCGCGCTCCTTATGGGGCAGGTGTTCGCGCACCAGAAATTCACTCAGATAGTGTCGAAGGGCTTTTCACGCAAATGCCTGGAATTAAAGTGGTTGTGCCGTCCACCGCTTATGATGCTAAAGGGCTTTTAATCTCAAGCATGGAAGACCCTGACCCTGTTTTATTTTTAGAGCCGATGCGCTGTTACCGTTCATCCCGGATGGAAGTCCCGGAAGAAAAGTACACCATTAAATTAGGCAAGGCCGCCGTCCTAAAGGAAGGAGAAGACATCTCCATTTTCACCTGGGGGGCCATGACCATTGAAACAATGAAAGCTGTCGAACAAATTGAAAACGAACAAAACATTTCCTGCGAAGTGATCGACCTGCGCACGTTATATCCACTGGACAAAGAGATCATTTCTCAATCTGTGCAAAAAACAAGCAGAGCTCTTATCGTTCATGAGGCTCCGGGCACAGGCGGGGTCAGCAGTGAAGTTCTTTCAGTGATTAACGATACTTCTTTCTTGTATCTTCGTTCTCCAGTTGAGCGGGTCTCCGGTTTTGATACACCGGTGCCGGTTTATTCATTAGAGCAGGAATACCTGCCCAGCCCGGAAAAAATTAAACACGCCATTCAACGAAGCATTACATTTTAATGAGAGAAAGGAGGCTCAATTCACATGATTGAAGTAAAACTTCACGATATTGGCGAAGGAATGCATGAAGCGGAAATTCTTCATTTCTTTGTCAAACCGGGTGATACTATTAAAAACGACGAACCCTTAGTGGAAGTTCAGACTGATAAAATGAATGCAGAATTGCCAGCGCCAAGTGCAGGAATTATTAAAGAAATCAACGCAGAAATTGGAGACGTGGTGGAAGTAGGCGAAACGATCCTCTCCATTGACAACGGTTCGGAACAGGGAAGAACGCACAAAGAGAAAGAACAAGCAGGTGTGGCTGCTTCAGCAGCTACAATAGAAGCTGACTCTCCTCCTGCCATGACGCAAATGGTCACTCCTCCTCGCAAAAATCGAGTGCTTGCTGCGCCTTTTACGCGAAAAATTGCGAGAGACCACCAGGTAGACATTGAAGAAATTGAAGGGAGTGGTCCGGCTGGCCGGGTCGTAGACCAGGATGTCTATGACTATATCGACCAGCAACTTAACCAGCCGAGCACTTCCACGCAAACACCAGCAAACCAAGTTTCAGAGCCTGCAACCAGCGCAGCAGAACGTTCACCTGCCGAACCAGCTGGAACGACTGCGGTTGAACCTCAGTCAGCCGGCGGCTCCTTTTCACTTCTTTCTCACTTTAGTTATTTTACCGAAGCGGATGTTACTCCTTTATTAGCCTTAAAAGAAAAGCTCCACGAGGAACATGGCCTCGAACTATCCGTGCAATCTTTTTTTATCAAAGCCTTGCAAATTACAAGCAACCGCTATCCGGCTCTACAAAGCAAACAGCATAGCAGTGGGGAAGAAAATGCCTCCTGTCAGCCTGTTACGGTCGGGTTAATGACAGAAGTCGGGGATAACATCAAGCTTCCTGTACTTAAAGAAGTCCAGAATATGAGTATCTCTATGATCAATCGCAAGCTCGAGGCTGCATCAAATCAAGCAAAAACAGAAGAAGTTGAGGAAAGCAAGCACATCACTTTTGCTATTAACAACGTAGATCCTGAGCATTCTCCAGCCTCCCCTGCCCTATTAGGCTATGCAAAGGGAAAGGTTATATCTTTTCATCCCATTAAAGAAAAACCAGCTGTCCATCAAGGAGAAATTAAAATTCGCCGTTTGATGGATATCACCTTAACATTTGACCAGCGCCAAACAAGCGGATCAGAGGCTAGTACTGCAGTTAATTATTTTGTTCAATTAATCGAAGATCCTAATTTACTTTTAGTGGAGCTGATGTAGATGGTGGTTGGAGACTTTGCACATGAAAAAGACATCTTAGTGATCGGTGGAGGGCCCGGCGGCTACCATGCCGCCATCCGGGCTGCGCAGCTCGGGAAAGAGGTCGCTCTCATTGAACGAAAACGGATCGGAGGAACGTGCTTAAACGAAAGCTGCATACCTTCTAAGTTATTTGCAAACGCCGGAGCCACTCTCCAGTCAGCTCACAAATTTGAAACGTTTGGCATCACCGGCAGCTCTTCTTTGTCCCTGGACCTGTCAAAGCTCCAACACCAAAAAAGTGAGCTCATCCATGCCCTTACTCAAGGAGTAGAAGCTTTACTAAAAAAACATAAAATCGAACGGGTACAAGGGAGCGCTTCTTTTATCTCTGATTCAGAGATAGGTGTTGAAGAACAAGAGCGGTTCGAGAAATATAAATTTGAAAAAGCGATTATAGCAACAGGTGCTGTGTATCAACCAGATACGAATCTCCCGTCAGGAGAAGCCAGAGTGTTAACCGGAGCCGACCCTTACGAGTTGGAAGAGCTGCCAGAGCACCTCGTATTATATGGCTCAGATTATATCACCTTGGAAATCGCTGCTTCTTTTTCAAAGTTTGGAACAAAGGTTACGCTCATTCTTGATGAGGAGAAAGAGAGCTTCCCTTTTGACCAAACACTGAACCGAGAACTTATGAGATTACTTAAAAAACAGCAGATCAACGTGTATAAAAAGACTAAATTACTTCACGCCCTCCCCAAAGATGACATGGTAGAAATCAGCCTCGTCTCTCCTAAGGGGGAAACAACTTTGGAAGCGTCACACTTTTATGCTATGGCTCAGCCCCAACCAAATACAAAGTCCCTGCGCCTTGAAGCTGCAAGTATTGAAACAACCTCTGCCGGCTTTATACCGATTACAACAACAACACAAACTAACAACCCCCGTATCTATGCTGTTGGCGATGTGACGGCCTCCGGAGGCCTAGCCGTAGAAGCCATTAAACAAGGAAAAGTAGCTGGCGAACACGCCGCAGGTGAAAATAGTGAATGGGATCCTGACATTTGTCCTGTCATCGCTCACACGGTGAAACCTCTTGCCAGTGTAGGCTTAACCGAAGAAGAAGCCTTACATGAAGGATATGAGGTCTCCACGAACCAATTCCCGCTTGCGTCTAACGGATATGCTGGAATAACCGCTGACAAAGACGGAATGGTAAAGGTAATCAGCGAAAAAGAAACCGACGTTCTGCTGGGTTACCACGCGATTGGGACCGGTTCTGTTGAATTAATCAGCACAGCCATTCAAGCCCTGGAAATGGGCGGACGGATCGAGGATATGATCTATCCATATTACCCGCACCCTAGCATTAATGAAGCTTGGCTCGAAGCCACCGAAGGTTTACTTGGCAAAGCCGTTCACGGCATGTAAACAGTACCTTGCAACCATATAGGAGTGGTCATTTGTTTACGAAAGGAAAACTTTCAGAAGAACTAATTGAAGCAGGCAGTGAGAACAGAAAATATTTGTATTATGTGCCAACTTCCCTGCCAAAAGATAAACCTGTCCCGTTACTTATCAGTTTTCATGGGGCAGGCAGCGACGCTTTTTACCATAGTAGGTTGACCCAGTTTCATAAACTTGCAGAAGAAAAACAATTTATGGTCCTTTATCCAGAAGCAAAGCAAGTTCATTCAACCGACTTGCAGAGTAAGCAATGGAATGATGGACGAAAAAGCAATCCCGCTTACCAGACAGATGTTGAAGATAAGCTGTTTATTGAAAACCTTCTCGATTGGTGGCAAAAAGTACACTTGATAGACGCCTCTCGAATCTATTTAAGCGGCTTTTCTAATGGAGGAGCCTTCAGCTTACGGCTCGCCTCAGAAAAGCCTGGACGTTTTGCCGGCGTAGGTGCCGTTTCAGGAACAATGCCGCCGTCTTTGGAGTTTTCCACGGCTTCTCCGCCCCCTCCCCTTATCTTTATTATGGGAGATGAAGACCCGGTTATTCCTTTTACAGACGCCGAGCTGCGAGGATGCTCGTCTTTTATAATAAAAGACTTGCTAGATGCAAACCAAACCATTGAGAAGTGGCTCTCCCCTTATGGCGAATCGGTGCACCTTCATAAAGAAAGGCTGCCGACACGTTCACTGAAAGATCGCTCCCGTGTAGACAAATTCACTTATTCAAATGCACAGGGCCACGTGATCGCCAGCTTTTATACAATTAAAGGTGGAGGACATACATGGCCGGGCGGCCCCAAACTTCAACTCCCTGAATTCGGCCATGTCAGCCAGCAAATTGATGCCTCTAACGAAATGTGGGAAGCGTTTCGTTCCTTCTCTTCACTGCAAAAGCAATAAAGAAAACTTGGCAAAGACAAGCCTGCGGCGTAGGCTGATCCTTAGTTGCACTTATACCGTTTCCTTCAGATATCTTATACATTCTTATGGTGTAAAAAGACGGTCCCATTCGTTTTGGTAAACGATGGGACCGTCTTTCATCAAGGTTCGCTTTGTCCATTCATCATCTCCGGCAAAAAGGTAATTAAATCAGGGAAGAAAGTAAAAAAGATTACGGAGAAGATCATGGCAGCAAGCATCGGGACAACCCCTTTAAAGATTTTCTCAATACTGATTTCCTTTGTTACTCCGCTGATAATATATACGCTGATGCCTAGAGGTGGTGTGATGAGGCCAATATTCATAACCATCACCATAATCACTCCAAACCAAATGCCGTCAAATCCCAACTGTTCCACAAGTGGATAAACGACAGGCAGCGTAAGAACAAGCACTGCTATCCCTTCCAAAAACAAACCAAGAATGAAATAAACAAGCAAAATCGCCAACATGATCATAAGAGGCGACCAATTCAGGCCTTCTACAAACAGAGTAATCTCCTGCGGCAGACGACTGAGAGAAAGGAACTGGCTGAACAACTCCGCTCCAATCAAAATGAAAAAAATCATTGCTGATAAACGTACGGAGTCGCTTAAAGCGTTCATGCATTCTTTCCAGCCCAACCGCCTTGTAAGGACTGCAAAAAGAAAAGAACCAAAAGCACCGATCGCTCCTGCCTCGGTTGGCGTAAATATTCCTAAATAAATACCACCCACACTTAAAATAAACAACAGCACAAACGGCCAGACATTTTTTAAAGAGCTGATCCGCTCTCCCCAGTGAGATTTTTCTGAAGGCGGCCCATCAGCCGGAAATTTTCTCACCCATAACCAGATGACTACGATAAACAGCACAATTTGTAACAAGCCAGGTACAAGCCCGGCTATTAACAATTCACCAATTGGCTCCATCGTAAGTACACCGTAAAGGATTAATATGACGCTCGGAGGAATTAAAATCCCTAGTGTCCCGCCAGCAGCCACACAAGCAGTTGACAGCATAGGACTGTAATTGTAATGACGCATTTCCGGCAAAGTGATTTTGGCCATCGTTGCTGTGGTGGCGTTCACCGAACCTGAAATAGACGAAAAAATAGCACTCGTTCCGATGGTAGTAATCGCCATTCCTCCACGTATGTGACCAATCCATTTATCAATCGAGCGGAAGAGATCTCTCCCAAACCCGCTGTAAGATAAGAACATCCCCATTAGAATAAAAAGGGGAATTACGCTGAGCGAATACGAGCTAGCTGTACTAAAAGGGATACTCCCTAATTGCACAAAAGCTGTGTCAAATCCCCGGATCGTACCAAATCCTACGGTCCCCACAATAATTAAGGAAATGCTGACTGGAACTTTAAACAAAAATAAAACTAGGAGGGCAATAACTCCTACCACCCCTGTCACTTCAGGACTCATGCACATCCACCTCCTTTTCCCCCATTAGGCGTACAACCATTTGCATAAACGCTGTTAAGGAAAAAACAAAGGAGATGATCGCTACAATAAATATGACAGGATAGACACTCAGTCCCAGGTCACTAGTGGTAACTCCTCGTTCCATAAGGCGCAGGCCGTGTTGAAACAGCTGTATGCTCATAAATAGAACGACGACAGCAACCACAAGATCTACCAAAGCCTCGACAATCTTTCGAGGCAAAGCAGGAAATTTATCAACTATAAAACCGATCGAAATATGTTCACGATAATATTGAGTCATAGCCAGTGCAAAAAACACTATGAGGGCCGACCCTAGTTCCGTAAGTTCAAATGCACCAGCAATCGGCCGGCCCAAAAAGGCCCGGCCGATAACATCGAACGTAGTGACAAGCATGACAAAAAACAACGCGGTATTCGATACTGCCATTAAACCGCGGTTCATTTGAAAGACGAATTGTTCAAAGCGTTTCATTTTATTCACCCTTTACGGTCAGTCCGCTCCTAATTCAACAGCTCGGTCATATACTTCCTGACCAGGCAGGCCGTCCTCTTCCATACGCTCAATCCAATCATCAATGACGGGCTGAAGACCTTCTTCCCAGTCTCCTGCTTCATCATCACTGACTTCATGCACTTCAGCGCCTGCTTCTTCCACTGCTTCCATTGCTTCTTGTTCGCGCTCGTCAATAATTTGGCCGGAGTGTTGGCTCATTTCTGCTCCTGCTAACTCATCAAGAGCTTGTTGAGCTTCTTCATCCAGCATCTCGTAACTACCTTGATTCATCACTGCAAAGAATGTCGTCATGTAGAAATCGCCAACGGTCACATAGTCAATTACTTCCTGCAGGCTGTAATCCAACAAGGTGTGAGGCGGTCCGACAGTTCCATCCACAACTCCCCGCTCCAACGCTTCATACGTTTCATCCATAGACATGGATACAGGCGTTGCTCCCATTTCTTCCAACCAGGCATTCACTTCTGGGGAAGGAGATCGAATTTGTAAGCCTTCAAGGTCCTCGGGACTCTCAACTGGTTGGTCCACCGTGAAAATTTGGCCAGGTTCGGAGGTTGATAACCAAAGAGGGTACGTATCCTCGTATTCCTCTTGAATTTCTGGGAACTCGTCATACAAATCCCATAACGTTTGGGAAGCTTCTTCCCCCGAAGTACCGACAAATGGAAGCTCCATCACTGAGGTAAGTGGAAATTGGCTTGGTGTATAACTGTGCACGCTAAATCCAGCATCAGCTACGTTTGTGGCCGCTGCTTCATATTGCCCATCCGGCTCTGCAAGCTGTCCGCCAGGGTATGATTCAAATTCAACCTGCCCATCTGTTCTGTCTTGCAGTTCCGTAATAAAGTAGTCGACCACATCAGTTTCTTTAATATGGTTTGAAGGAAAAAAATGAGAAAAGGTTAAACTAACTTCTGCCTCTCCCCCGGTTTCTTCACTACTTGTCTCTTCTATCTCATCTGCCTCCCCGCTTGTTTCCTCTCCGCAGGCTGAAAGCAAAAGCACCATCGCAACACTTGGCCAGAAAAGCTTTTTCATTCTGCCGCCTCCTTATGTTAACGGTTTCAAAATTCGCGATTCCCATGAATTCAAAAGATCATCCAACGTCCTCCTGCTAGGCAGAAGCCTCATTAAAGACTCCACTGCCCAGAAGCAGACGTCTACTTCCCTGCATCGACAGCCACACCCTTCATCACCTAAAAGGAGCACAACACTAAGCGTGTTGCGCTATTAAGCCATAATTTTCAAGTGTTTCGCGAATCGTTTCTTGCAAATCTGCATGCGGAAGATCCATCGGCATCCGAAGATCTGGATTAATTTTACCCATCATGCCAAGAGCGGCTTTTACAGGCGCTGGGTTTGTATCCATAAATAAGACATCATTTAATGGCATTAGTTCATAATGAAGCTCCTGCGCTCGCTTAACATCCCCTTCAAACCAGGCATCATGAAGTTCCGCTACTTTCTTTGGCGCCACGTTGGCAGTTGCGCTGATCGACCCGGCTCCACCGATTGCAAGCATTGGGTAACAAAGCAACTCAATGCCAGAGAAAAGCAAGAAGTCACGACCACACTTAAGCATGACTCGATTTACATGCTCGAAGTCTTTGTTAGACTCTTTAGCCCCAATAATGTTCGGGCAGTCCTTTACCAACTCTGCCATCGTATCAACATGAAGGTTCTGGGCAGTGCGGCCTGGAATGTTATAAATAATAATCGGAATATCCACAGAATCTGCTACCGTCTTAAAGTGTTTATACAACGCGCCTTGATTTGGCTTGTTGTAATAAGGGACGATAACCATTGCAGCATCCGCACCCATTTCTTGAGCTCGTTTCGTCAGGTACATTGTTTCATCGTGGTTGGTAGAGCCTGTGCCAGGCGCGAATGGCACACGGCCATTTATCGTTCGTGCGGCATTCTCCATTACTTTTTCACGCTCAGCAGTAGTCATTGAACTCGGTTCCCCGGACGTTCCGGTTACTGAAATCCCGTGACTTCCGCTTTCCAATTGAAATTCAATTAATTCTGACATTTTTTTAAGATCTAATTCATGACCCGTCGTAAATGGAGTAACGACCGGAGCGATCGAACCCCGCAATTTTTGCTTAATCTCTGCGTATTTATCTGCCATTTGCTTTCACTCCTTCAGTTATTGGTCGATCTAGCTTGATAGCTGGACCGCTTTGTGCTGTGCTTCGGCTGATAGATGGCTTTTAGCCGGGCTAGCCCACTTAACAGTAACCCTTAATTGATTCAAATCTTCTGCCTCACCATAAATATGGACTTCTGGATGCTCTGAACCTGAATATTTCACTTCTGCTAAAGCAGGCAAGTCTTCATTTCCATCCCAAAGTAATACCGAATATTTCCCATCAGCCGGCAGCACATATTGATCGTACAACTGGTACTTCCATGATTCTCCTTCGTTTAGCAAGAAACCTTCTGTTCGATACGTTTCTCCTAAAAGTTCAGCCACATGGTCAAGATAGCCTTCAGTTAATAAATTGCGGATTTTGGTTGAACTAACCTTCTCATCATTTAGTTTATATTTAGGCACTACCGTAACAGACAACTTCCCCTTTGCATCTGTTGAGAGCTTTTGAATCGTTCCTTCCCCTTTGAACCCATAAGTGTAGTCAAAACCTGCCACCGTATGGGTGCATTTTAGATTTAACAAGAACTCCTTCACAAAGGTTTGGTGAGGCACCTTAGCCACTTGCATGTCGAATTGGATTAAGTAAAGATAGTCTACACCCATGTCCTCCAACTTTCTTTTTTTATGCTGAAGGGGAGATAGTAAGCGATGGCGCGGTTCCTTGTTTGGAATCACAGTGCTCGGATGCACGTCAAATGTCATGACTGCCAACTGCTCGCCACGTTGAATCGCCATATTTTTTGCTTTTTGAATGAGCACTTGATGCCCTTTATGCAATCCATCAAAAAATCCGAGGGCAAACACGGCGGGCTTGCTTGCGCGTATAACTTCTTCTGGCACCGGATACGTGAGCTTAATCACTTTCATCGCTTCTACCTCCTTTGCAATGGTTTTTAGGCTTCTTGGAACTGTCGGTACTTGCCTTCAAAATAATTGAGGGGCTCCCCGTCTTGAACCTCTAAATTAATCACTTCACCGATAAATAACGTATGGTCGCCTTCAACGTGCGTGTTGTGAACTTGGCATACGATTGAAGCAAGTGAATGATCTAATATAGGCTGGCCTTCAAATCGCTTAAATTCAACATCCCGGCCCTCTTTAACCTGACCTGCAAATACCATCGACAGATCTTTCTGTTCTTGAGATAACAGATTGACCGCAAATGTACCTGCTGTTTCAATCTGCTTTTTCATGCGGGCATGATTTGCGACTGAAATTAAAATAAGTTTTGGGTCCAGAGAGACGGACATAAAGGCATTTGCCGTCATGCCGTGCACTTCGCCTTCAACTTCTGTAGTAACGACTGTTACCCCTGTTGCAAACTTTCCCATTGCTGTCTTAAACAACCGATCATCCATAGAAAACCCTCCTGGCTGTTGTGTTATATTTGCTAACTTGTGAGCTTAGAAAACTCTTAAGCTGTATTTGTTATTTCTTAGATAACAAAAGTTGGCTTGCTCTTTTTAAGCACCGGCTCCTGCTGAGAGACGGCAGCTGTCTGGTCTAAATTTAAAAAGGAAGACGCTTCTTCAAACCAGCTGTCTGGAGCAGCATGGCCCCAAAATGTTTGGCGTTTCGGGTCATTTAAATCCCAGCGAATTGGTTCAAAATCTGGATCACTCGTCAGGTAATCACCGTTGTACAGTTCAATTCGGTGGCCATCTGGATCACGCAAATATAGGAAAAAAGCATTTGATAATCCATGGCGTCCCGGCCCACGTTCAATATTCGGTCCGTATTCCAGTGCTGCCAGTGTGTCGCAAGCATCAATTAAACTCATCGGATCTTTCAGCCAAAATCCAATATGATGTAAGCGCGGTCCTTGACCGTTCATAAAGGCAACATCATGAACACTCGGTTTACGGTGAAGCCAGGAAGCCCAGATACGTTCTTCCTCGTTGGCCGTGTATTCTGAACAAGCAAAGCCAAGCTCTTGAATATAAAACTCATGCGCCTTCTCGACATCTGGCACCATGCAGTTGAAATGATCGATTCGCTGCACTTTTGCTCCTTTATAAAGCTCGTAACGTTGGAGCATGCGCTCAACGACTTCCATCTCAGCGTAAAATTCGACTGTAAGTCCGGATGGATCAGACACTCTGAGCGTTCGCCCCAGCGCATACTCTTCCCCTGCTTCTTTCCACAGAATGTCACAATCTTTTGTTTGAAAGAATTTAGCGAGGTTATCAAGCTGTTCATCTTTTTGAACTTTATAACTGATCACTTCCACTGCAGGATTGTCCTGTTCCCGCAAACAAATGCTATGATGATTGTGTTCTTCTAAACCACGTAAATAGATGTTTCTCTCACTTCTTTCGGTTTCAATAAACCCGAGAGCTTCATAGAATGATAAGGAACGGTCCAAGTCTTTTACGTGAAGCACAACACGTCCTGCGCGAATAATATCGAAATTCATGTATTCCCCCCCTTTATAATTAAACCCCCGCAAAGTTTTTGTTCTTTTTCGTTTCTGCTAAGAAGTCGTCGACGTATTGTTTATATTGATCTTTCTCAAATGAGTCGAAGTAACTCATCCCCATCTTGATTGGGTCGCCAAAGAAGTAATATTCATAATGGGTTTGACGATTGCCGAAGGCGCTCATGGTCATATCCCAGGCCAAGCGGAATAAATGGACACGCTCATAGCCTTCCAAGTTTTTCGCCTGCAGGCCGCGATTTAAGATCGGCCCAATCTCCTCATGGTCAAAATCAGCTTCTGTTGGAATACCCATCAAACCTGACGCACCAAGAATACGAATGATTTCAGTCATGCGTGGATAAATTCGAGGGTACCAGTTCCTCGCAGCATTCAACGCTTCAAAGTCAGGTGTAATGGTCCCCCACTTATCAAGCTTGGCGTTTTGTTCAGCACGGAAAAGATGAGATTTCATCGTTTCTAGGTTGAGCATAATCTCTGTTCCTTTGTCCTGAACGTGCTGGAATTTGTCTATTCCTATGGAATCCATCAATTTAAGGACCGTTCCAAGAATAAACTCAGTCTTAACCACGTTTTTCGCGATCACCTGGTGCGACATATGCTTAACCGCATTTGTCTCTAAAAAGGTGCGGTTACAGATAGAGGAGTTTCCACAAACGAATACTTTCTCCCAAGGGACAAACACGTTGTCAAAATGAACAATCGCGTCGCCTTCTTCAAAACGGCTGCTTAGGGGATGATCCCAGGTCGATTTATTCTGATCGAACGATTCACGGCTGAGGAATTTCAACCCTGGTGTATTATTTGGTACTACAAAAGCTAAGGAATACGGATCATCAGACTCTCCAGCTGGTTTAACTGTCGATGGGAAGACAAGGATTTCATCCGTAATTCCGCCTTGAGTTGCCAGCAGGCGCACACCATCCACGATAATACCGTCTTTCTGCTTTTCTTTTAAGTGCAGCGCTACGTTGGCATCTTTTTGTTCACTTTGAGCTTTCGCCCGGTTCACTTGTGGATGAATGAGCGTATGCGTCAAGCTGATATCATTTTCTCGAGCGTACTCGTAATAATTTCTTGCATTCTCCGCAAACATTGGATCATCTTCTGCAAAAAGATCGTTTGCCACGCCCATGGCCATAACTTCAGCATTCAAATAATCCGGGGAGCGCCCCATCATTCCGCCAGAGATGCGAGCCCATTCCTGAATGGCTTCACGGCGGGCCACAAGATCTTCAAGTGTTTTAGGCTGCTTGAACGTCATTCCCACTTGTTCGTTGGTTGTCGGCGATTGATAAAGCATTTTTGATGGCTTATCAAATTGTCTGTCGTATAACGCAGCCATCGAATCAATGACATTTTTAAACGCAGGGTGTTCAGTTGGGTCATCTACTCGTTCTCCGTGAATATACACATTGTTACCCGCTTCTTTTAGTCGGCGTTTATACTCTGCTCCTGTTTTTGCTGGCATTTGACTTTCTACCTCCTACTTTTATTTTCCAAATTGAGGGATATAATGATCCTCCAACGCGACATGAACCACTTGTGCCTCTGTATAAAATTCAAAGGCATAATGACCACCTTCACGGCCGATACCGCTGTGCTTTGCACCTCCAAATGGAATGCGCAGATCTCGCACATTTTGGGAATTTACCCAGAGCATACCTGAATCGATCTTTTGTGCAACGCGGTGTCCACGCTTGATATTATCCGTCCAAACATATCCTGCCAGGCCGTATCGTACGCCGTTGGCTTTTTGAATCACTTCCTCTTCCTCTTTAAACGTCATCACTGCAAGGACTGGCCCGAATATTTCTTCTTGAACGACACGCATCTCTTGCTCTGCGTTGAGAATCAACGTTGGAGCGACAAAGTTTCCGCTCTCTACATCTGCTGGAATTTGTCCGCTGTACAGCTCTGCCCCTTCATCTTTGGCAAGCTCAAGATAAGAGCGGACATTTTCATAATGGTTTTTATGGATGAGCGGCCCAATTTGTGTCGTTTCATCCATTGGATCGCCAACACGAATATTGGATACCCGCTCTTTTAACCGGTTGATAAATTCTTCTTGAATCGATTCATGCACATACAGGCGTGAATTGGCAGTGCACCTTTCGCCATTGAAAGAGAAAATACCCCAAACACAAGCATCCAGCGCCCGTTCAAAATCGGCATCGTCAAATACGATAATTGGAGACTTCCCACCAAGTTCCATGGAGAACTGCTTTAATGAGTCAGCTCCATTCTTCATGATTTCTACGCCTGTAGTTGTTTCGCCCGTAAAGGAAATGAGCTCTACATCCTCATGGGCGACAAGAGCTGCTCCAGCCTCTTCGCCGTAGCCGTGAACAATGTTGAAGACGCCATCAGGCAGGCCGACTTTGTCAATAATTTCCGCCAGGCGATTTGCAGTTAAAGGAGACCATTCAGCTGGTTTAAGAATAACGGTGTTTCCTGTGGCAAGAGCCGGGGCAATTTTCCATGTCTCTAACATAAACGGTGCATTCCAAGGAGTAATTAAACCTGCAATTCCTACCGGTTTATAAATCGTATAGTTAATGAACTGGTCATCAACCTGGTATGCTTCCCCTACGAGTCGGCTTTTCACCATTTCTGCATAGAAACGGAAGTTCTGGGCCGCTCTTGCTACCATTTTTTTTGTTTGAGCTAAAGGAAGACCGGTGTCGAAAGATTCTAATGGTGCAATTTCGTCTATGTGCTCATCAATAACGTCAGCAATTTTATAAATATATTTCATTCGTTCTTCGATTTTCATTGTGCCCCATTCACCTTTGAAGGCTGAGCGTGCGGCCATTACCGCTTGGTCGATATCTTCTTTTCCGCCTGCAGCTACTTCATTTATCTTTTCATTAGTAAATGGGCTGATGTTGGTAAAAAACTTTCCAGAAGCTGGAACAGTAAATGTGCCATTAATGTATTGCTGAATAGTAGTTACTGATTCTATTGCTTCACGTCCGCTTTTTTCCAATTGATCTAATTTCATACTCACTTTCTCTCCTCCTCACTTTTTATTTAAAATTTTGAAATTATTGAATTGTTAACGCTTTCAATGTACCATTGATTTAAACATATGGAAAATATTAATAAAATTCGTTTAACATATGAAAAAAGTATAGGAGGGTCCTATATGGATTCAAAAAAACTTCGCTACTTTGTTGCCATTGCAGAAGAAGGGCAAATTACAAAAGCGGCCCAGCGGCTTCATATGGCACAACCCCCTTTAAGCCAGCAGTTAAAACTCCTGGAAGAAGAATTGGGCGTAAAGCTAGTCAATCGTTATAGACGGTCACTTGAATTAACAGAGGCCGGCCGTGTCCTTTATAAAAAGAGTAAACGTATGCTTGAAGATTTGGAGGATATTTCAATTGAAATTAAAGAAGTTCACGAAGGAATAAAAGGGGAATTGAAGATCGGTGCCAACAAGTCTTGCTTTGCGTATTTGCCTAAACAAATGAAAAAATTACGCGAACAGCACCCCGGCATTCATTATAAATTACGAGAAGGAGATACCTACGCTCTTAGCAACTTGGTAGAGTCGGGCGAGATTGAACTAGCCATCCTTAGACTCCCGCTTAATAATCATTCTTTTTCGGTACTTTCTTTGCCGACTGAACCTTATGTTGTCGTGACCTCTGATGAATATGACCCTTTTCAAGCGTCAACCCATACGATTTCGATTAAAGCTTTAGAACATCTTCCCCTTCTTTTGCTCCACCGTTTAAGTGGAAAAGGGCAATATGAAGTCATTTTAAATGAATGCCGAAATCATGGCTTTGAAGCCAAGGTAGTGTGTGAATGCCCGGATGCATCCATGTTGCTATCATTGGCTCATACCGGCAGCGGAATAGCAATTGTTCCAGAATCCACGCTGCACGCTTTTCCCTACAACGGACTGAAAATCTATCACATGTCAGATTCTTTTATTTCCGCCCAACCTGCCATTGTCTGGAATAAAGACCGGTATTTATCTCGTACCGCCGAACGTTTCATTGACCTCATGCGTGAAAATTATATGTTAAAGGAAATAACCCCCTAACCATTTACAACATAGTTAAAAATAGCTCCCCGTCTTACTGGCAGATAAGATCTTATATTGAAATCATAAATAAAATCATATATGATTATTCTATGAAAACGGATAATCAAAAAATAAACAAAACTAAACAAGCTTATCATTTAATCAGTCAGCGAATTGTTGAAGGGCGTTACGTGCCAGGACAACGTATTATCCTTGATCAGATTGCCAAAGAAATGGGTTCCAGTCATATTCCCGTAAGAGAAGCCATTCGCCAGCTCGAAGCAGACCAGTGGGTCGAACATATCCCTAATGTTGGAGCCGTGGTACGGACGATTGATGAAACTATTTATCAAGAAACATTGGAAGTCCTGGCCTTGAATGAAGGGTATGCCACTGCATTAGCAGCTTCTTACCTTACCGAAGAGGATCTACTTCTTCTGGAAGAGACGAACAATAACATGAAAAGAGCCTTGGAATCTTACAATCTTCAAGAGCTGGGCCATTTGAACAAATCTTTTCATTACGCCATCTATCAAGCTTGCCCGAATACCTCCCTGCGCAAAAATATTGAATTCGCTTGGGAACGTCTTGATACCGTTCGAGACAGCGGCTTTTCTTTCTTTCCCATGCGTGCTCCACAATCTGTAGCAGAGCATACTACTCTTATTGAGATGCTTCGCTCCAACAGTTCTTTTGAACAAATTGAACGCTTTGCCAGGGAACATAAGTTAGGCACCCTGCGCTCTTACCAACAGCGGGATAACTAACTGACCTTAAACGCTTTCGTAAAATAAGTGCTTACGTCCTGATGCCCAGGGCGAAAGCGTAAAAGGAATTTTTACGCCGGAAATAATATATGATTTTATATATTAAAAATCGTTAAGGAGGACTTTTATGAAAGCGTTAGCCTATTTAAAAGGAAAATCTCTCCCTGAAGAGTTTGACCCTCAGACAGAAAACCCCGGGGCCAGTGCGAATGAGTTTGACATTCTAGTAAGTGGTGATGTATATGGCGTTGCATTAAATGACCGTTTGTTCCTAGACAAAAATGAAAGCACTTTCAATGAAAAACCTTATAATCAACCACCCACGGCACCCGTATTGTATATAAAACCGAAAAATACGTGGGCCCCCCACCAAACGACTGTAGCTCTGCCACCCGATGAAGAGTGTGTTCAAACAGGGGCGACAATCGGAGTGGTCTTTTCCGATACCGTCTCTTCTGCTTCCTACCAGCAAAGTAAATCAGCAATTAAAGGGCTCACGCTCGTCAATGATCTCCAACTTCCACACGAAAGTGTCTATCGCCCAGCTATTAAAGAACGTGCACGAGATCAATTTTGCCCGATGGGTCCTTGGCTTACAATAGATGCTCTGCTTGAGGATAACCTAGCCACTACGACACTTGAAACCTATATAAATGGGGAGCTTGCTCATAGCTTTTCTTTAGAGCGCCTGTACCGGCCGCTCCCTCAACTAATCTCTGAAATCAGCCAGTTTATTACCTTCACGAAAGGCGACATGCTGCTGGTCGGCTCCGCGCATGATGCTCCTTTAGCTAAAGCCGGTGATCATGTGACGATTAAAGCCGATACACTTGGAGAACTGCAAACCACTTTTAGCCAAGCAGAGAATTAAGGGGAAAGGATGAAGGATATGAAAAAAGGACGCGTTGCCGTACACGGAAGCATACATGAAGTAACAGCTCACGAAGATGGATTAATGTTAGAAGACGGGCGAATTGTCGCAGAGTCCGAGGTGAACTGGCTGCCGCCGGTTCAGCCGGAAACAACCTTCGCTCTTGGGCTTAATTACGCCGACCATGCCAGCGAGTTAGCTTTTGAACCGCCTAAAGAGCCTCTTGTCTTTTTAAAAGGGAAAAATACCATTATTGGGCATGAAGGCAGAACAAAACGACCTGTTAATGCTACGCATATGCATTATGAATGCGAACTAGCCGTCGTGATCGGGAAAGCCGGCAAACATATCTCTGAAGAAGAAGCGTATGATTACATTACTGGCTACACAATCGCCAATGACTACGCTATTCGAGACTTTCTGGAAAACTATTACCGTCCCAACATGCGCGTAAAAAACCGGGACACCTGCACGCCCCTTGGTCCTTGGCTCACCCCTAAAAAAGAAATCCCAGATCCAATGAACCTTACACTCACCACAAAAGTAAACGGAAAACTCACCCAGGAAGGTTCTACCCGGGACATGGTGTTTAGTGTACCCTTTCTCGTCTCATATTTAAGTCAGTTCATGACCCTGAGCCCAGGAGACGTTATTCTAACCGGGACACCAAAAGGACTTGCCAAAGTTGAAGCTGGCGATGTAGTAGAAACGGAGATTGAAGGCCTGGGCAGCTTAAAAAATACCATTATCGAATCAAGAGAAGAAATAATAAGCGTTAACTAGAAAGGGGGAAAGATGGTGCCACATTTAATCATCGAATATACTAAAAACCTTGAACAAGATCTAAACATTAATGATTTGCTTAAAGCCATGCATGCTGAACTAGCAAAACGAACAGACATTTTTCCGCTTGGAGGCATTCGGGTGCGCGCTTATCCAGCCGAAAATTATATAATAGCAGACGGCCAAGAAGAGGATGCTTTTATCCACGCCGCCTTGAAAATCGGCGGAGGGCGCAGTGATGCAGAGAAAAATGATGCAGGTAAAGCCCTCTTCGCTGCCATGACAAAGACTTGCCAAGCAATTTATGAACAGCGCTATCTCGGTTTATCATTAGAGATTTCCGAGTTCACTCATGGCACCTACAAGAAAAACAATATTCATGCCAGGTTTTCTTAACTAAAAACCGTACCTTCCCTCGTAACGTGATAATAAAAATGACGAAGGCGCCTGCGCACTTCGTCATTATTTTTGCAATTGTTTTATTAAAATGAAACATTTAAGGTGAGATCTCGTAAATTACATAGAACTCTTCACAAAGAAAGGACCTCACTCATGCTTCAATCTATGTACCAACGACGCCGAAACGTTTCACTTATCCTTACTGGGATTCTTCTACTGATAAGTTTAATTATCTTCAGCTTCACCCCATTTAATAGCGCCGATGATTGGTTTGCTTTTGTTTATATGGGAATAGGGCTACTTTTATGTTTAGGTACTGCTAGTATCAGCAACCACAAGCTTAAACAAGTGCAAGGCCATAACCTGCCAGAAAGTGACGCTTCTTTGTTTGAAGCCAACCATATTGTAATAAAAAAAGATGTCGGCCTCTTTCCTCGCCTCTTGTTATTTCAAAAAAACGGTGCTTATGCAGGCGTTATCAAACCGCTCCATATCCCATGGTATTGTTATCCATTTGGAATCTTATTAAAGGAAAGCGCCATTTATCTTCCGATCACGTACGGTGTGTACAACAGCAAAGATGAGATAGTCATGCACTTACATATTCGCGGCTTTCTTAAAGCGAAATCAAACGTTCAAATCACCAATGCCGCTAAAGAACACATCGGCGACTATACCCAATTCGACTTTCAAAACCTCGTAAATATTCGAGGTGAATTGACAAAGCCCGATGGCGATCTTGTCTTAGCCATTCAAACCAAAGGCTTCATGGGAGACTTTCGCCTAATTGATGACAACGGGGTGACCTGGGCCCATTTTTACAATGGCTACTTTCCACACAATTACACTCATTTGTTTCGCGATATCGACAATTCAATTGTCGATTTAAACCTCCACCTTGCCGAACGCCAGAAAAAACTCCTGCTCGGCTTCATTGCGTTTTCCTTTTTGCAAAGGCAGAGGTAGAACAGCTTCTCCTTAATAACAAAAACGCCCATTCTGCACAGGGATAGAATGGGCGCGGTCTGTGAAGGTTTTCAACTAGTCTTGTCACTTTTCCTCACGAAATAAACCCTACCTCTTTCTTACAAATGTTTTCTAGTTTTATTGTCCTGTAACATTCCCCAATTTTCAATGTTAAAAATATAATAACGAATCGCTTTTCTCCCCTGGATCTTCGCAACCTCCGAAACCTAATAACCCCTGGTCCAGTGGCAGACCAGGAGTTTTTTCGTGATTTTCTATGAAATAGCTTCTTCTCTTGTTCCCCCTACCCTTCAAACAATTTCTCGCCTCTATACAGCCTGTGAGCAATTTTACCGGTATGTGGCATTTTTCGGGCGGTTGGTGCATGAGCAGCAAGGTACCTGGCCAGCGCGATTAAGAGTGTTTCTTTGGCTTTTTTAGCAAAGGGACTGTCTTCATCTGCCCAGCGGTCGTACTCCGTGCTAGCGGCTTCATACATTTGATAGGTGTGAAAATTAGCGTCTTCTCTCAACAAAGCATGCCCCAGTGTGTTGAACAGTTCAGCTTCATCTCCATTTTGCTCGATGTATTGAACGACCCATTTACCTGCTTGATTCACCTGTTGTTGTTTATTTAAGAGTTCTAGCAGCCCCGAGGCTTTCATCGTTTCGCTTGGCGTATCGGTAGGAGACGGCCTCCGCACAGCAGGTACGTTTAAAAAATGATTCAAATAAATACTTACTGCCCCATGATAGAGAGCCCGGTAGACTGCTTTCTCACTAGAATGACGTAACCTTTCATGAACGGCATGCGCATGACTAAAGGTATGAAGTACAGTAATCCAGTCACTGAATTCATTTTGCGAATTGAATCTTACAATACGTTCAGCTCCAGCCAAAGCAAGCACTTGCCCCACTCGAACTGGGTCAGCCCCGCTCATAAGCAGCTGTGTTAAGTGATCAATCATTGTTAACGGCCGCTCACTCAGTAAAATGTCAAGAAATTCTGCTTCATCAAATGGACTTGAGCCCTTTTCTGGCATGACTTTTAATTTTTCAAACGCTTCATGAAGAGGTTTCACGAGATTTATTGGAGCTTGCCAGTGCTGTTGTTCTTCACTTCTTGCAGCAGTGGTAAAGAGTGGAGGTAAAGAAGAGAGAACTTGGATGGTCCCTTCCTCGCCTATATGATCTAAAACTTCAAAGGCTTTATTATGAAAATCAAGTGTATGTCCTTCATCGATATAAAAGTGGTCTGTTGCTGCAGTGATCATCATATCCGAGAGGACATTTCCACGTAGTTCTTTTTCTATAGCTGTCTGAAGGACTCTTTCTGCTCCTTGTCGATCACGAACTTCAATGCATTGGCGGTACCAAGAGCGCAATCGTTCCACCTTTCCTTCAAATCCAGTCAACGGCCCAATCAGGTGCTGAGGCGGTTCTCCTGCACAATCATGTGCTACGTGAGAAAGTCCTTGATACAGAGCTTGAATCTGCCCTTCTTCATCTAGTTTCGGCAAAATGTTTGCCATCGCCGCTAATATTGTCAGGCCCGGCCCCCATCCCCTGCTTCTATGACTGGTTCCAAACATGATGCCAGCCCGGACAATGTCAGCATTCGGCACTTTAGCTTTAATCAAACCGACTACCGCTTTTGCAATTACTAGCTCCAAATTTTGTGCCAGCCCTTTTTGAAGGTCGCTCATGTGTTCCTCTCTCTGATCGGATGGCCTAGAAGCAGGATTGATCCACACCTCTCCTGCTTCGATTTTCACTTCATATGTCCTTACATCATCTGCCCACGGATCAAGTGTCCCTCCACTTGAAACATCAAAACGTGCATGATGCCAGTGACACGTCAAAATTCCTTCACACAGACTACCCATATGGAGTGGAAAACCCATGTGCGGACAGCGGTTATCTACCGCATACACTTGATCCTCCTGACAAAATACTGCGATCCCGCTTTTTATTACCGTTGCCTTCTCTTCTTTTAACTTTTCTACTGAACCTGCATGCAACCAAGCGTTCATCATCTACCTCCTCAACATTCAATTTTTTAATGGAGCCCCTTACGCAACAATCTATATATAGTATGAATGGTGAGAAAAGCACATTAATCAAGCCGCTGTCTGAAATGAAGCTACATAAAAAGTCTTAGAAAAGCTGAGACTTCTCTAAGACGACAAATTAACAAAATGCCAGGCGTCAACGTCCACCCAGGACTTTATTACTTATGTTCTTAAGTTTGTAAGCTAGCAGCTACGTCTTTCTCTCTCCGTTCGTAAAAGACGGAAAACACCATCATAATCAACCCTAAAATCACAAGAAAGACTTCAATATAAATGGCTTCTGGGCCATCGGTAATTCGGTGCAGCTGAAAAATCCAGTGAACAACAACGACATCAAAACTTGCAAAAAAACCGGCTGCAAAAATCGATCCATTAAAAAACGAGCGGGCAAAGAAGCGGTAACAAATATAAAAAAAGACTAACGTAATACCCCCAACAAACGCTAAAGCTCCGAGCCGCTCTCCCATTGTTTCCGCTTCAAAACCAAGCGCCTGAGCTTGATCCGTATGAAACAAGTAATCTACAAATAACACACCAATTAAAAAGCTAGCCACTCTATACAACACGTACTTTGCACCTCACTTATTCTTCCTGTCTGTTTACTAGCAAATTGATGCTTTTCTCGTTGAATCACTGCACTCACTATCTCAGAGCTTTAAACAAAACAACAATGTTTGCGGAAACAACCTTCTTTATCTATGATTTTCTCTTTCTAGTTTTCCTCGTTTGGTACATAAATAACCCCTTCTCCTACAATCCATGAACGATTTATTTCTTACTTATCAGATTAGCCGTCAACAAAACGAGGAAATCCATTATATCTATCACTTAACTTGGCAAAACTTATGAAGTTAGCAAATTACCACGTTGGGAGGGTGCTAGATGTCAAATGAACTTAAAAGAAAGTATCTAAACATAGGGAGCTTTTTGCTAGGCTTTGGCTTTTTAGGAGCTTTGGATGGGATTGTCTTTCACCAGCTCTTGCAATGGCACAGCGTAGTCATGCACTCAGACAGAAGCATTGAAATTTTGAGTGATGGCATTTTTCATTTTGCCGTAACCATTACCTTAATTTCCGGGGCTATAATTTTATGGCTTGGAGGGAAGCCGACCGATTTATCTAAAGGCATTCGCTATGTTGTAAGTGGCATTTTGATCGGTGGCGGAAGTTTTAACTTGATTGAAGGCATTATTAATCATCATATTTTGCAAGTACACCGCGTCCGCCCTGATGCTGATCATCCATTGTTATATGATTTAGGTTTTTTAGCAAGCGGCGCTATCTTGCTTGTAGTTGGCTTACTGTTAAGAAGAACGGTTCCAAAGCTAAACGGAAAGAGGTGACAGCTGGTGTATCGCTTAGTCAGCTTTATTGTACTTTTTACGTTTGTCGGTGGTTTATTATACCTTTACACGCTGAACAGTCATTTCGTCATGACAGTGGGGTCCGAGCATGAACACGAGGACACGAAAGAAGTAACTGCCTCCTCTTCAGTCCCTTCTCTTTCCGGTACTATCGAACAAGAGACAGAAGATGAATGGGTGATCGAAATTGATACGGAAAACTTCACGTTCACACGGGAAGAGTCAGCCGCTTCTTCAGAAGATGTATGGAAAGGCCACGCCCATGTTTATGTCAATGGTGAACAAGAAGGCCGCATATATGGAGACACCTATTATTTAGGGAAGTTTCACGAAGGAGAGCATGATGTAGAAATAACCTTATTCAGCCCGCAGCATAAACAATTAACGTATGAAGGGGAGCCCATTCGTATTGATAAACAGCTAAACATTCCTGAATGATTCTACTTGCTGGATAATCACTACACCTCCTACTTCTTACCCTCTTTTAAAAAAGGGGCTATGGATATCTTGAATTTTCCTTTCATTTTCCTTGTTAAAATCTATAATTTTGATATTAAAATTTTGCAGAGCGGGTATAACGAAGTAAGCAAGAGACAAAGGAAGTGGAGATGATAAGCAAGTGATGATCCATAGGTAAAATCAAACAGACCAATACACTCGTTTTAAACTTTGCAACTTAATCTTCGTAAAAGGGGACATCACCTTGACTAACAAAAAGAAAAAATACAGATTTATGAACAGTATATTTTGGGTTTCTTTCTCCCTTATCTTTTTGTTCGCTCTTTGGGGAGCGTTAGCCCCTGGTCTGCTCGAAGTTCAGGCGGAATATATTTATGATGCCATTGCTGGTACATTTGGCTGGTTTTATTTATTGTTTGTGCTGTTTTTAATTATTTTCAATTTCTACTTAGCGTTTAGCAGATACGGCCATATTCGCCTCGGTGGCGACGACGCCAAGCCGAAGTATTCGCTGTTCACATGGATTGCTATGCTGTTTAGCTGTGGCTTTGGTGTAAGTATTGTTTTCTGGGGCGTGGCAGAGCCGATGACTCATTTGGAAACTCCGCCTCCTTTTAACGGAAATGTGGAAGCTGGCACCCCTGAAGCGGCCAGAGAAGCGATGTGGAGTGCGTTTTTTAATAACGGTATTCACCAGTGGGCTTCATTTACCTTTGTGGGGCTTGCCATTTCTTACTTTATTTACAGACAGCAAGAACGCAGCCTGATTAGTGATACGATGAATTCAGTGATCGGGGACACGGGCAAAAAGCCATTGCGCAATATAGTGGATATCATCGCTGTACTCGCTACTGTGATGGGTGTCGCTACGACACTCGGCTTAAGTGTTTTACAAATTAATGGCGGTCTATCAAGTGTATTTAATGTTCCAACGGGTACAAGTACGCAGCTCTTAATTGTAGCCGCTATGTTTGTCTTCTTTTTAGTCTCTACTCTTTCTGGGCTGGACCGCGGAATAAAATACCTTAGTAATGTTAACTTGGGCTTGGCGCTCCTGCTGATGATCGTTGTATTAATTATTGGTCCTACTGGATTCATTTTAAACACGATTACAATGGGCATCGGCGACTACCTACAAAACTTTTTCCAGGCTAGCCTGCGTCTTGATCATTACACCGGCGGCACATGGGTACAAGACTGGCCTGTCTACTTCTGGGCCTGGACGATTGCCTGGTCACCATTTGTCGGCATGTTCGTAGCCCGTATATCCCGAGGGCGTACCGTACGCGAATTCGTACTTGGTGTTATGGTTGCCCCGCCTCTTCTCGGCCTTATCTGGATCGGTATTTTTGGCGGAACTGCTGTAAACTTAGACTTATTCCAAGATACAAGTATCGCCGAAGCAGTAGCAGTAGATGAGACGGTCGCAATCTTTGTCATGCTGGAAAACTTACCATTAGGTGCAATCTTATCTGTGCTAGTGATCGGCCTGCTCTTTACATTCTTGGTCACTTCCGCTGACTCAGCCACCTATGTGCTTGGTATGATGACTTCAAAAGGTGATACCAACCCGGCTGCCCTTTTAAAAGTCATTTGGGGAACGCTTATTGCAGGCCTGGCTGTTGTGTTGATCATCAGTGCTGGTTTGGAAGGATTGCAGACAGTTTCACTAATAGGGGCTCTGCCATTCTCGCTCGTCTTGTTTATCGCCTGTCTTTCCTTATTAAAATCAATACGGCAGGATTATAAAGAAACACGAAGAAAGAAAGAAGAAGAAAGACAACGACAAATCCAAGAAAAAATCGAAACTAACAATGATTTAAACGATTAAGATTCAACTTTCAGACCAGCTGTGATGATTTCGGTCATCCGGCTGGTTTTTTCTAAGGGTTGTCTAAGGTAAAGTGTGCGCTAACGGGCACTAAGGTCGTCCCCCCCAAATCGCCCTCTTTTGGTACTTTACGGACATCTGTTCCGCTAACCCGGTGCCCCCCTCATTTCCGGGCTTACAACTTAAATAACTGATCGTAGGTATGTAATTTTTTAAAAAAGCCGGAATTCTGCAAAGTAACGGAATACATGGCCGTAGCGATGCATGGCTATGCTTGTTATGAAGCCGCTAAACAACCTTGGTGCTCCAATAGCTCGCCGTAAAGCGCCTCCGTTCTTCGTCCATGCTGGCTCATCCACTCCATTAAAAATCCCTGCTTCATCCGCAGATAAGCAGGGCCTCTCTTTTATTGAACATCAGTTAATTCAGCTTCAATGATATAGCGTTCTGGTGCTGGGCCGACATAAGTGAATGGATAGCATGTTGTTAGCGTAAGGGTAGGGTCATCTTTTTTTGTGATGACGGAGCGATCATCAGCATCAGTAATCCATGTTTCGCGAATTTGATATTCGTACGTTTTCTCTTCATATTCAAGGTAAATCCGGTCTCCTTCTTCTAGCTCACCCATTTCGCTAAATACCGTATCACGGTGGCCTGAAAGAACAGTATGCACTAGGCCGTCCGGTGTAGTCGTATGATCACCTTCATGCAAGCCGACGCCTTGGTCAAGTGCTTCATCGTCTGTACCCCAGTAGATCGGATAAACTCTCTCTAGAGCAGGGATCGACATTTCTGCCATTTCTTCTCCCTTTTCATATTCATGCTCCATATCATAAGGATCTTCTCCTTCATTTTCCATTTCTGCTGTGCCTTTAGCATTTAATTCTTCAACATTTAAGGCTTCTTCTGTTTCAGTGTTCTCCCAGTTATCGCTTACAGATTGAGCGGCATCGGGGTCTTTAGAAGCGCCTGAACTTCCGGCTTCGATCCACTGATATCCGCTAACCCCCGCAAACGCGAGACCAACTACCATTACTACCATTCCTAGCTTAAATCGCAACGGTATGACCTCCTTCCATGAGTAAAATTCCCGGGAATGCAAACTTTAAAACTAAACGTTGTCATTAAAGGATAAAATGCAGAACCATCTAAGCGTAATGCGTAATCAAGACATTTCTACAAAGGGTGAGGCTTTTGCTAACCAATATACTCTGGGGAGCTGGTTTAGTCATTTTTCTCTGGCTGATGCACCTCGTAAACAATAAGCGGAAGCATAAACCAGCTTATAAACAAACCAATGAAAATAAGGAATTAGAAACAGAAGTGGCCAGGCAGCGTGAAAATTCCCGTAGAGGCTTTGGCGGAGGAGCTGGCATGTAATGAAGCCCTTGCTGAGTACAAACCATATCCTTTCAGCCCGAGCCGATCTCACACGCGAAACATCTGTACTATTTGTGACGAAATCAAACATTGGTATCTTTTACATGTTTTTTTTGCTGCTACAAGAACATGCTAATGAGAGACGAGGCTTTGCGTACGCTCGAGCAAAAGCAGAGCCTTTTCTACACTTGAAAACAAAGGAGTTTTCTGCATGAATCATTTCCTTTCATTACTTATAAAACTGGTGGCAATCTTTGGCGTTTTTCTGTTGGTATTAGGGTTAGGGTATGGTGTGAGCATGCAAAATATTGTACTTTTCACCCTCATCCTTGGAATTGGCGCTTACCTTATTGGTGACATGCTCATTTTGCCTCGTGCGGGCAATGGCATCGCTACTGCAGCAGATTTTGGCATTGCTTTTATTGGTCTTTCCCTTTTAAGTTACATGTTTACGAACGTACAAAATATATTTACGATGACTCTAATTGCCACAGTTATTATCACGATCTTTGAATATTTTTACCACATGTATCTTGAAGCACAAGAAGTCGAAGACCACTCCGAAGAAGATAGAGTGCGCAAGCACAATACTGAACTTCAAACAGAAACGTCTGATGAGCTCTCGCCTTATCCGAAAAATGAAAACAAAAAATAGTAATGTCTCGTAACAGTACCATGCTGAAGTCAGTCGTTGGCAAAACGGCTGATTTCATTTGTATATAGCGTGCTTTCTTTTTATTCTCTTTTTCAACATAAATCCGACCTCACATACCCTCCCCTTTTTCTTTCCAGTCACTTTCAGCAAGTCGAGCTAGAGATCTCCCTTGATGTTTGTTTAATGATTAACCTTTTATCCAACTTAATTATTGAAATAACATCGTACTTCTCATTGATATTTAGTCCTTTTGGCTTATTTAAAAAATACTTTGTTTGTTCACTGGATTAATTAACACTAGTATTCTATAATTGGGAATGTAAGCACTTACATTTGATCGAGGAGGTGTACTTGCTTCTATCTACCTCTATTACAATTAAAAAAAGGAGAGTTGCTTTCGTGAAGTTTCTTACGAAGTCAGTTATTTCTGGTTTAGCTTTGACTTTACTTCTCCCCGCAAGCACCGCTTTAGGAGAAGAGGGAGGAGAACCAGAACATGGTCTTGCTGTCGATCCTCTAAAAGACAGATATGCTGATTCTTTTCCAATCGGAGCTGCTGTGGAACCTTACCAGCTTGAGGGTATTCACGGGGAAATGTTAAAGCGCCATTACAACAGTATTGTTGCTGAAAATGTGATGAAGCCTGAATCTCTTCAACCAGAAGAAGGTGAATTCGACTTTGAAGATGCTGATAAAATTGTCGAATTTGCAAATGAACATGATATGGAGCTGCGTTTCCATACGCTGATTTGGCACAGTCAAGTGCCGGACTGGTTTTTTGAAGATGAAGATGGGGACCCAATGGTAGATGAAACGGACGCAGAGCAACAAGAAGAAAATAAAGAGCTGTTGTTAGAGCGCTTAGAAACCCACATTGAAACCATAATTGAGCGTTATAAAGATGATGTCGATGCGTGGGACGTAGTTAATGAAGTGATCGCAGATGAAGCAGAAAACGACCGAGGATTACGTGAATCCCCATGGTATCAGATTACTGGCGATGAGTATATTCGCACCGCTTTTGAAACCGCGAGAAATGCAGCCGGCGAAGATGCTATGCTGTATATCAATGACTATAACACCGAAATCACACCAAAAAGAACATACTTATATGAGCTTGTTGAAGAATTATTGGAAGATGGTGTACCAATAGATGGCATTGGCCACCAGGCCCACATTCAGCTTGATTGGCCTACTATTGAGGAAACCATTGAAACGTTCGACATGTTTGCTGATCTTGGTCTAGACCAACAAATCACCGAACTAGATGTTAGTGTATACGGATACCCACCAAGCGGTCAGTGGGAATCTTTCGAAGAAATTCCAAGTAGTGTGCTTGAAGAACAGGCCGAGCGCTACGATGAATTGTTTGAATTATATGAAGATAGAGATAATGACATAAGCAGTGTTACCTTCTGGGGTATCGCTGATGATCATACGTGGCTGGATGATCGTACAGAAAATGAAGATGGAAAGGATGCACCCTTCGTCTTTGACCCGGATTTTAACGTGAAGCCAGCTTATTGGGCTTTCATGAATGAGGACCGAAGTGATTCAGAACCAGATGAAATCACCTTCTCTGATGTGGAAGACGCGTTCTGGGCGAGCTCTGCCATTTACCGTCTGGCGGAAGCAGGAGTAATTGAAGGTTATGAGGACGGCACCTTTGGCCCAAGTGATGCCACTCCACGCTCTGAGTTCACGGCTATGCTCGCACGTAGTTTGGACTTGGGAGAAAAAGAATATGACAACTCCTTTTCAGATGTTGAAAATGATGAATGGTTTAGCGAATACCTCGTACCTGCGTTAGAAGCAGGGGTGATTGCAGGCTATGATGATGGGACCTTCAAGGCCGAGGAAAATATTACTCGTGAGCAAGCTGCTGCCATGTTATCCCGCTCACTTGACATATCAGAGTTTGATGAAGGTGCATTGGATGAAAATCAATCCCTTGACTCTTTCACAGACGCTGATGAAATATCGGCCTGGGCATATGAAGATGTAGAACGTCTTATTCAAGCAGGCATCATTTCAGGTTATCCTGATGGCACCTTTGCTCCTGCTGAATCCATCACCCGAGCTGAAATTGCTTCAATGAAAGATGACTTTCTACAATTTGTTGAATAAGCTTCTCTTCCCCCTTTTTAATAAATTAGGCATTTTCCCGTTAAGGTGCCTCCATAAAAAAGAAGTGCCGCAGAGTTCCCCCCCCTCTGTCGGCACTTCTTTTTATTACGTTTCACTAGTAAACATTTCAAATACTTGCTGGACGTCTTTATCTCCGCGGCCTGAAATGTTTACAATCAGAGCTGCCTCATTATTATACTCCGGTGCGACTTTCTTCGCCATAGCTACGGCATGCGCACTCTCCAAAGCCGGAATGATGCCTTCTTTTCTAGATAAAAGTTGAAAAGCCTCCATCACTTCGTCTTTGGTAACAGTGTGGTATTCAGCGCGGCCGCTCGTTTTCAAATGACTGTGTTCAGGCCCGATACCTGGATAATCCAGGCCTGCTGCCATCGAATAGGTCGGCGCAGGATTGCCATCTTCATCTTGGAGTACGAGACACCTGAAGCCGTGAATCTCTGCCGGTGTTCCTTTTGACAGTGTCGCTGCCTCTTCAGGCTCGACACCGATTAATCGGACTGACGATTCTCCAAGATAATGAGCAAAAGCTCCTATGGCGTTGCTCCCTCCCCCTGTCACCGCAATGACAGCGTCTGGGAGCTTTCCTTCTTTTTCAACCATTTGCCGCTTCGATTCTTCACTGCTGACCGCCTGGAAATGTTTCACCATCGTCGGGAACGGATGCGGCCCTACGGCAGAGCCTAGCAGATAAAAGGTGGTCTCATAATTATCGACTAAATCCTGAAGAGCAACATCGACGGCATCTTTTAAGCGGCCCTGCCCTTGGTCTACCGATACAACTTTTGCGCCCAAAAGCTCCATCCGAAACACGTTAAGCGCCTGCCGTTCCATATCAAGCTTGCCCATGTAAATAATGCATTCCATCCCAAACATTGCACAAGCAGTAGCTGTTGCCACTCCATGCTGACCTGCACCGGTTTCCGCAATAATTCGGTGTGCTCCCATCTTTTTTGCTAGCAGCGCCTGACCGATCACATTATTAATTTTATGAGCACCTGTATGGTTTAGGTCTTCACGCTTCAGATAGATTTTCGCTCCACCGTAAGCCTCGGTTAAATGCTTCGCAAAAGTGAGCGGATTTTCACGTCCAACAAACTCTTGCAAACATTCCTTGTATTCACGGTTAAAATCCGGATCATCTTTATATTTTTCGAATTGAGTTGCAAGCCGGTCCAGAACCTCTTGCAGCTGAGGCGGTACAAAACTCCCACCAAACTCTCCAAAATATCCCTGTTTTTCTGTCACTTCCTTCATTCTCTTCACTCTCCTCAACTAATCTCAAACTCTACTCATCCCTGCTCTTTCGCAGGATTACTAAATATCTTACCCAAACTCCTTACTCTACGTCAATTCCATCAGACTGCAAGCCAGCTAGAAATATTCAACAGTTTCCCAGATTTATTTAAACATTTTGAAATTAAACACCAAACAAATAGTTATTACCCCACTTTTATACATTTTAAACCGTAATGTTACAAAAATGATCGAATTTAAAAAGATATTGTAATATTCCTGTGATATATTTCATTAACTTTCCTGCTAAACTTGTCTTTGGAATTGGGGAAATCATTCAACACCATGAATTTACAAAAATTTTGGGAGGAAACATAGATTATGAAAAAATTTGGACTAGCAATCGCGTCCGTTTTAATATTAAGTCTAGCAGCCTTTGATACTGAAGCTGAAGCAG
Organism: Salsuginibacillus kocurii DSM 18087; assembly: GCF_000377705.1. Classification (GTDB taxonomy): domain Bacteria; phylum Bacillota; class Bacilli; order Bacillales; family Marinococcaceae; genus Salsuginibacillus; species Salsuginibacillus kocurii. The sequence goes on from NZ_KB898631.1 coordinate 80,539, forward strand.
CAAATACTAGTGATCAAGTTATTCAAGCAGGTGAGCAACAATTAGGAACCCCTTATCAGTGGGGCGGCACTTCACCTAGCGGATTTGACTGTTCTGGATTCACACGACACGCATTTTCTGCTGCCGGCATTGATTTGCCACGCACGGCAGCTGAACAATATCAAGTAGGAACTTCCGTTTCACGTTCCGATTTACAACCAGGAGATCTCGTATTCTTTAATACGAGTGGAAGTGGCGTCTCACACAATGGCATTTACATTGGTGGCAATCAATTCATCCACTCTTCTTCTTCACAAGGCGTCTCTATTGCAAGCATGAGCAACACGTACTGGCAGCCACGTTATATTGGTGCGAAACGCGTCATTGAAGAACAAGAAGAATCAAGTGTTCTTGGTGAAAGCGGAGGCGAGCCGGTAGAAGTAGTCGTAAATGGCGAAGCTCTTCAGCTCGACCAAGATGCTATCATTAACGATGGACGCACTGTTATTCCAATGCGCGCTATCTTCGAAGAATTAGGCGCCACTGTTGATTGGAATGGAGCAGATAAAAGCATCACCGGAACAAGCGGAGATACAACGGTATCCTTGACGATTGGCGAAAACACTGCCCAGGCAAACGGTTCTTCGGTCACGTTGGACGAGCCTGCTCAAGTAGTTAACGAGCGCACAATGGTTCCACTTCGCTTTATCGGCGAAACCCTTGGAGCTACCGTAGAATGGCAGTCAGATACTCGTACAGTTGTCATTACACAATAAAATGCTTCACTTCGAGACCGTGCCTTTGATTGGCACGGTCCTTTGTTTTTGAATTGAGCTTTTTTGAATGGCTCTGGTGAACGACATTGTGGATGTATACTGCGCTTTCTCCACTGGCACAAGTGCAGCATCGGATCCTTTACTAAATCGTTCTCCATATAATTGATAAAAAAGAGAGAGTTCCTTCATTTTTTCTTCAAAAATTTTAGGTAAAATGGATATGCATGATAAAAAATAGGAGGGAAGTTTAATGCCACGCTGGAGCATTTCATTGACATACATTACATTACTGGGCTTTATCACCGGCTGTGGAGAGCCTTCAGCTGAAGAAGAGGTTGATGAAGTCCATCACATGCATGACATTGCCTTTCACGATTCAGGAGACGGCGACCCTTATATCGGCACTCATTTCGGCCTTCTACATGTTAACCTTGCTGATGAAGAATTGAAATGGAGAGGTTCAGATGAGGATAGACATGATTATATGGGTTTTACCATTCTAGAGGATGGCACCTTTATTAGCAGTGGACATCCCGCCGGCAATTCCGATTTGGAGAACCCTTTAGGAGTCATGAGAAGTGAGGAGGAAGGAGATACTTGGGATGTTGACATTCTTTATCCTGAGGTAGACTTTCATAATATCGTGACTCAACCTGCTGATTCTTCTATAATTTATGGATTTGACGCTTATAATGGTGACCTTCACCGCTCAGAAGATGCCGGCTACGAATGGGAAGTCATGAATGAAGATGAATTCAATGGGGAAGATTTGTTTGAACTGCTTGTAGACCATGATGATGAAAATACTCTTGCTGCTTCCTCGCAAAATGGAGTGTATCAATCCACTGACGGCGGGGAATCTTGGAAGCTAATGCAGCAAGATATCGGCATACTAAGCGCTGCCCCTTATGAAGGCGGCCATCTCGTTTACGGAGTCGGGGAAAATGTTGGCTGGTTATTTACTGATGACTTAGGCGATACTTTTGAACCGCTGGACATGAGCCTTCCGGATGAACCTATTATTACATTTGATGTGCATGATGGCATGATAGCAGCAGGCGGCGCAGAAGATTCTTTTTATATTTCTTTTGACAACGGTGAGTCTTGGGAAACATGGATCGATGAAGGGGAACCGGCCACTTCGTGACTGTTCTGCTATTCACTTCACATGATATTAGCGTTAAGGCGAACCGCGACCAAGATTGCGGTTCGCCTTTGTACATCACTGTCTTCATCCATTTTCTGATTAAAGGAGGACGTGACATTGGCCCGATTATTAATAGTAGATGATGAAAAACAAATGATTGATTTGCTGCACGTTATTTTTAAATCTACTTCCCACCAGCTTTACGATGCAACCAATGGAACAGCAGCTTTTAATATAATAGAAGAAACTGAAATTGATCTTATTCTCTTAGATATTATGATGCCAAAGATCAACGGTCTGAATGTGTTAAAAACATTACGGGCAAACAACTACGACGAAGCGGTTATTTTAGTATCTGCATTAGGTGAAACTGAACAAATTGTCCAGGGACTGCAGTCAGGTGCCGATGATTATATTACTAAACCTTTCGAGCCAAGTGAATTATTAGCTCGAACGGAAGCAGTACTGCGCCGGAAAGGCAAGATTAAAAAAAGTACAAACACACGCATTGGCGAATTAGAAATTGATCGGGAACGACGCCAAGTTAAAGCCGGCCCCCATATTTTAAAATTAACGAATAAAGAATACCTTCTTCTTGATACAATGATTTCGCAGCAAGGAGGCGTCTTTACAAGAGACCAGCTGCTTGATCAGATCTGGTCGCCAGGTGAAGAACGCACCGACCGAAGCGTGGATGCTCATATTAAAAACATCAGGGAGAAGTTCCGTCAGGCCGAGCTTGAAGAGAATTACATTGAAACGGTGTGGGGCGTGGGCTATCGCGTAAAGGAAGACGATGAATGAAACTCTCGGTTAAAATGGCTTTCATTGTCTTTAGTGCCATGCTGCTTTTAATTGTCACTATGTGCCTTTTATTTTATGAAGTGTCACAGTCTTTCTATAAAAATCAACTCCAGGAAGGGGTAGAACAAAGGCTCACTGCTCATCGAGAGATCATAGAGCAATACTTCTATGAAGAAACTCTCCAGCATGTCATCGTGATGGAAGAACATGAAAATGACGCTCAATTTGTATTTTTCGATGAAAATTTAGCAGGATGGGAAGCGACAGATGAAGTCACTGAAAAAGAAGTGGCAGAATACAGGCAATGGATTGATAGTCAAACGAATTCCGAAGACGGGGCTAGCGCGCTAAGCCGGACGACTCACCACGGCATTCCCCATGTATATGCGTATGAGCCTCTTATTATTGAAAACGAAATTGTAGGCTATCTATTTGTCGATGAAGCGACGCCGGAATTTGACGAAACGAGGCAACATTTATTGTGGATTATGCTCAGCATGTTTGGAGGGAGCACTCTGTTAGCAGGAGTATTTGCCTGGTTTATGAAACATTATATAGGCCGGCCCTTGCTGCGCTTAAAACATACGACCGAACGCGTAGCAGATGGAGATTTCGATGTGAAATTAAGGGCAGCTTCCCGTGATGAGGTAGGCGAACTGAGCCGAAGCATCGGTTTAATGGTAGAGCAATTGCGCTCTTACCGGGATTCCAGAAGGTCGTTTTTAGCCAATGTTTCGCATGATCTGCGAACCCCGCTTACTTATGTCAAAGCTTATTCTTCTCTCATCTCTCAATCTCCCGACGATGCGGCAGCGCATGCAAAAGTGATTAACAGTGAAGCCACTAGAATGGAACGTCTCGTCGATGACTTATTCCAATTGACCAAACTAGATGAAGGCCATTTCACGTTTGCCTTTGAACGGGTAGAGGTCGCAAGCATCGTAAAAGAAGCCATCGACACAATAAAACCATATGCCCGCCAGCATGACGTCTTTTTCAATTTTGAAGAACCGGCAGTGAAACTATTTATTAACGCCGATCACGCCCGCTTGCACCAGGCCCTGTTAAATGTACTCACCAATGCAGTTAAACACACCACTAATACTGTTCAGGTAACCGTTGCTAAAACAGAAGCTGAGGTTGAAATCTGCATTCAAGATGAAGGCCCTGGATTAACACCAGAAGAAGCCGAAAAAGTATGGGAACGTTTTTACCGAACCGATGAAGCCAGATCGACAAAGGACGGAGGCAGCGGTCTCGGCCTTGCAATTACAAAAGAATTTATTGAAGCGCACGGTGGGCGGGTAGAAGCCAGAAACCTCCCAGAAACCGGAGCCAGCTTCCATTTGTACCTTCCTTTGTTGGACGTTGTTGAGTGAGAAAGGAGCTGGTATAAATACTTCGGATGCCACATCGGCTAAAGAAGCTCGAGGAATGAGCACGCAAGAAGCGGAATGCTGGGAGAATTCGTAGGCATTAATGCTACGGTGAAAACCACATGTATGGTGATGACCCAGTAAAGGACATCTGTACCGTTATTTCAGCAAAAAGCATGTATTTTCCCCATTTAGGAGGGGCTTAGCGGAACACATGTCCGTTAAACTTTGACTCCCCCTGGATTTTGAGCAAATAACGGAATGAGTGTCCGTTAACCACTCACTATAAAAGGATAACCTCAGCCACCCATGGCGGCTGAGGCTTTGGTATTTTCCCTTTCCTAATGATCGGCGTGAGCATCTCCTTCAATGGCATCAATCTCTAATAAGTCATCGAGAACACCTTGAGACTCGTATGAAATGATAGTTTCAGTGCCTAAAATGTAGCCATGATTATACGGGCCTTCCATCGGCGCTTCTTCAAAAGCGGGCTTCAATTCAGCTAAATACTCGGCGTGCTGCTCTCCTACTTCATCTTCTAGCCAAATCAGTGGCGCATGCTTGCCAAGGTGTGCCAACGGAGCTCCAGCAAGCGCCAGTTCCGGCTGGTCCGGCGCAGCAAACACTAAGCCGTGACCTGGTTGATCAATCCCCCAGCCAAAATGTTCATCCTGGAATTTTGCAAAAGCAATTGACTGCTCTACAGGATTTTCTCCAGTAATTTCTTCAACTGAACCAAACTCTTCTAAGTCGGTTAATATTTCATCAGAGATGGCATCTTCTCCATTTAGCAAATAAATATTCGCATCACCCTCGCGTGCTTCTAAGCTTTCAGCAGTAGCATTTGGAATCGAATCATCGACGTAAAGAAGAGACTCGTCCATGTGAGAGATCCAGCTTCCTGCCGGCATAGAGTATGCTTGATATTCATCTTCCATAGAACCGATGATCACATTGTCAGGCAAATTTCCTGTGGTTTCAGCATATAACTCTTCTACATCTCTGGCAAAAGCGGCGGGGTCCGTTTCCGGAATTTCCTCAATTGTGTAATTGCCAAGCTGGTCTTGGTCTTCTTCACTCAATTCTCCTGCTACCATAATCTCTATCCCATATTCATTTCCGGTCGGTGCCAAACGGTCAATCTCGGCAGCCAACTCTTCAGATAAGCCATCTTCCATTAATAAAAGCGGCCCATCATTAGGGTGATGAACGAGGGTAAGAGCTGCTAAGGCATGCTGCCATTCATCTGCTTCCGCCAGGATAACAGTACCGGGTTGATTGTCTTCATGTGTTGCCGGCCAGATGGTTTGTGATGCCATAAGGGAAAACGTCTGGGGATCTTCTTCATCTAATCGAGTAATGTTTTTTGTATTGGTGGTGAGCAAACCTTCCCTTGCCCCTTCATTATAAGAATCTGGAAGTTCAGCAGCTTCTTCTTCAAAAGCCTCTCTATCTTCCTCTGAAGCTCCATGGCCTTCGTGTTCCCCATGGTCCTCATGGTCTCCGTGCTCAGAATGATCCATTTCTTCATCACCCATATGCTCGTCATCATTCATTTCTCCATGTTCCATCTCACTGTGGTCCATCTCTTCTTCATTCATATCCTCTTCATCCATTGGCATATCAGAGTCATCATTACAAGCAGCCAAAATCAAAAATGTGCTTATAACACTTAAAGCAGCCAATCGTGTGTACTTTTTCACAGCAATATCTCCTTTCAAACATGGCAATGACCTTATTCGGTACCTTGCCAATATTTTTGTTGTGATTTCTTTCACCTCCCATTCTAATCCGCAAATTCGAAGAAAGAATGAAGAAAGTGTAAAAAACATTAAGCACATCAAACCTCCCTTAATCGATAATCACTGAGATCACACAAAAAAACCCGCTCTATCTCATATAGAACGGGCTCATGACTTATAAAAACATAGAGTTTTAAAAAACTACATCATATCCTTGTTCCTCTATCGTTTCTATAATTTTGTCTCGTGTCACTTGCTTATCCTCATACTCAACGTCGACCATGCCTTGATCTAGATTAACCTTAACTTGGTCAATACCTTGAAGTTTACCTACACTTCCTTCAACTGCCGAAACACAATGGCTGCACGACATTCCTTTAACTTGAATTGTTTCTTTTGCCATCTGTTCTCTCCTCCCTCTTAAGAATGGCCTTCAATATTCTCCATTCCATTATAGAGTACCCCTGTACGGTATATCAAATTAAACAAATATAAAATTATTATTTTTCAGTTACACTTGTACACCCTTTCTGTAGCTTACAAACTTCATATGCTCTTGGGCGTATGGGTTACGTTTTAAATAAACAAATTCGTGTTCGCTTCATCTGCTTCGGCTAAATACGAAGCGACCCCTGCATACTCTAAACCATCAATTAACTCCTCTTGCTGTAAGCCCATTACGTCCATAGACATCGTACAGGCCACCATTTTTACATCCAGGTCCTGAGCCATTTCAATCAGTTCCTCAAGTGAGGAGACATTTTTTTCTTTCATCATTCTTTTCATTACCTTTGGTCCCATGCCCGCCATATTCATATTTGAAAGCCCCAGTTTTTTAGGGCCACGCGGCATCATTCGTGCAAACATCTTTTCCATAAATGATTTTTTTGCATGAATCACTTCTTCCTTCCGCAGAACATTCAACCCCCAAAATGTGAAAAACATTGTCACTTGTTTTCCCATTGCTGCTGCTCCCGTTGCAATTATAAAACTGGCCATAGCTTTATCTAAATCACCGTCAAACACAATCATGGTTAGACGTTCGTTTTTATCCATTGCTTCCCTCTCCTTTACGAATTTATCTACTTTTAACAAGCATTTGAATCGCTTCTTCTATCGTTTCTTTAGTATCTTCCTCCCCTTGGACTTGTTCTCGCACACACTGTTCAAGGTTTGTTGCTACTAGCATTGCTGTGGCCCGGTCTAATGCTGAGCGTGCTGCTGAGAGCTGCATTATTACCTCTTTGCACTCTTTTTCCTCTTCCATCATTTTCAGTACGCCCCGCAGCTGGCCCTCTGCCCGTTTGAGACGTTGCTTTAAAGGTTCTTCATACGTCCCCATTGTTCTCCCTCTTTTCATATGGTTCCAATAATGGCTACCACTATATTTTTAATACCGCCCACGGTATTTCACAATCATGTCCATCCCTAGAAATCATAATTGCCTCTTAACTAACCTCTCGTTTCTTTTACGTGAGGGCTAAAAATAGGAGTACCACGGCGGGTACCCCTGGTATTTTACAAGCTTCACTTCCATGTTTACTTCTTTTTAATCCAAAACTTTAGAATGTCGCCCTCTTTTTCTTGGTGAAGGAGCTCATGGCCTGATGTTTTCGCCCACGCAGCCATGTCTGATTCAGCGCCGCTGTCTGTAGCATGAATCTCTAAAATGTCTCCTGTTGAGAGGGTATCCATTTCCTTTTTAGTTTTAACTACGGGCATTGGACAGGCGAGCCCTTTTGCATCTAGTACTTTTTGGCTTTCCATGTTTAAAACGCTCCTTTATAGTCGGTTATTATCGTACAAGCAAGGTTGTTTAAGATATGGAACAACGGTTTGGGCCTATTTCCATTTCAGTTTGTTCTTCACCATCTGGCGTCCGTTTCCCCATATTCGTTTCGCGAATTTCCTGATAGGCGTTTGGCTGCGGCGGCAAGTTTTCAGTTACCACGCGCCGGAATTCATGTTCATCTTCAATGTTCAAGCCGTGATTCTCTTCATATAAATCGCCAAGCTGGGCAACGACCCGTCCCGTTTCATCAAGTTCGTGCAGTTTTGAGAAGTGGGCCGGCAGTACTTTCAAGTTTTGGTCCAATTCTTTGTAGCGACTATATAAGGTAGTCCGCAAGTCACCTACCCAATCTTCAGCCAAGCCAGCTAGGTCCGGGCGTCCAATCGAATCGAGGAACAAAATGTCACCAGTAAATAAATACTCTTCATTGACAATGAGCGAAGTACTCCCGATGGTATGCCCGGGGCTGTAAAAGACCCGAATGTTCACTTGGTCTTCACCGAATGTCACCACCCTGCCATCTTCTAATGGTGTATAAGAAAACTGCACGTCTTCAGCGTCTTTTGGTGGCAAATAATACGTACCGCCGTATTTTTCAGCAAGTTTACGTCCGCCGGAAATATGATCAGCGTGCAAATGCGTATCAATTAAGTGTAAAACGTTAACGCCAATTTCTTCGGCAAATGCCTCGTATTGGTCAGTTAAGCGAAGAGGGTCGATGAGTGCTCCTTCTGTCCCTGATCTTATAATATAAGACAAGCAGCCTTTGCCAAGACGAACAAATTGGTAGACTTCCCCACCCCCATCAAGGTCTCCGATTTTCACCGGTTCGAGGTGTTCACTCCACGATTTCATGCCACCTTCAAGGTAAAAAATCTCGCGCTGCATCTTTTCAGCAAGTTGTTCGGCTACAAACTTTGCTGAGCCTTCTTTTGCACAAACGACTACGAGTTCTCTATTTGCCGGCAAGTGTGTAATTACATCCTCTACTCCGTCTAACATTTCAAAATAAGGCTTGTTCATACTTTCTACTGAGCGCCCTTCAATCTTCCAGTCGTTATAATCCTCTGTATTACGAACATCCAAGATAAATAGCTCCTCTTGGTTCATAACTTTTTGGGCAATTTCCTTTGCCTGCATAGCTTGAATCATCTTGTTCTTCCTCCTTTAATTGTTCTAGTTGGTTACTTTGTTTCCGTTGGTCCATCCCATTCGCTCATGCCAGGTACAACGTTCGCTAGTTTAGTGAATCCCGCTTCTTTTAACTGATGTGCTGCCAAATTGCTTCGATTGCCTGTGCGACAGACGACATAAATCTCTTGTTCTTTATCTAATTCATCCATTCGCTCATTTAATTCCCCAAGTGGAATAGAGTGAGCACCTGGCACATGGCCAAAGGCATATTCGGCAGGCTCTCTTACGTCTAGTACCGTTACGTTTTCGTGGTTTATAAATTCTTCTAGTTCTTCATTTGAACTCTCCTGTTCAAAAGCTTCCACTTCTGAAACCTCCTCTGGGTTTGACTTGCGAAGGTAGTGTATCAACACCTCACCTTCCTCTTGTGTTCCTAAATACTGGTGGCCGGTAGTCTGGGCCCAACCTTTCATATCAGCAAGCGAACCGCGGTCTGTTGCCCGAATTTCGAGTACTTCTCCAGGCGACAACTCATCGATCATCTTCTTGGTTTTCACAATCGGCATCGGGCAAACTAGCCCTTCAGCATCAATTGTGTAATTTGTAGCAATTTTCATAATGATCCCCCTTTTACCCCTAGGGGTATATTACAGGTTAAATTTTTTTGTTACTGCGATTATAAACTTACTATACCCCCTGAGGTATGTCAAGCGCCGGGAATAGAATATTAACGTTTAATCCCTAAGATACGGCCAGCGATCTTTAATCAAAAAGTGCTGTAAAAAGCAAAAAGAGGGGGTCATCATCTCCCCTCTTTTTTCACTCTGGCCAGGCGCATCCCATTTAATGTAACGAGCAACGTGGCCCCGACATCTGCTAATATCGCCAACCATAATGGCAGCCAGCCTAAAATGATGAAGAATATCGCAATGAGTTTAATGCCAAGTGAAAATGCGATATTTTGTTTGATCACATTTAATGCTTTCCTGCTTAACCGGATCGTAAAAGGCAGCTTACTAATGTCATCAGCCATTAAGGTAACATCTGCCGTTTCAAGGGCTGTATCCGTGCCAGCACCTCCCATCGCTATTCCCACGGTAGAAGCTGCAAGAGCCGGAGCATCATTTATGCCATCTCCAACCATCGCTACCTTTTGTTCTTCTTTTGTTAGTTGTTTGATCACGTTTAATTTATCTTGAGGAAGTAAATCAGCTTTTACCTCTGTGATCCCTAATTGCTTCCCAATCGCGGTTGCTGTTAACGTGTTGTCGCCTGTTAACATTACTGTCTTCGTAACTCCCAAATCATGCAGGTTCTCAATAATATCTTGGCTCGTTTTACGGATCTCGTCGCGAACGGCAATCAAACCGAGCAATATAGAGTTTGTCGCTACGAGCATCACCGTTTTACCTTCTTGCTGTAAGGATCGAATCAACGTGAGACGGTCCTCACTTAACGTTTCAGGCACGTGTTCTTTCATAAAATCCGGGCTGCCTACATAATACCTGCACTGGTTAATCGTCGCTTGAATTCCTTTCCCCGTCATAGATTGAAACTCTTCCAATTCATAACCGGCCAGGTCGAGGTTTTCTTGTTCTGCTTTACGAACAATTGCAGCCGCCAATGGGTGCTGGGATCCTTGCTCTATGGCTGCAGCAATGGTAAACCATTCCATCCTATTTTCCTCGTCATTTTCTGCTAACGTGATTCGATCTGTTACTTCAGGCAAGCCTCTTGTCAGCGTCCCTGTTTTATCAAAAGCAATCGCCGCTAACGACCCAGCTTCTTCTAGATAAATACCACCTTTTATCAACACTCCATTTCTTGCTGCTTTGCCAATGGCTGTCACAATCGAAACTGGAGTAGAAATCACCAAGGCACATGGGCAAGCTACAACAAGAAGTGCTAACCCCCGGTAGATCCACTCTTCCCACGCCCCTCCAATTAATAAAGGAGGAACGGTCACCATAATCAAAGCAATAGCCATGACAGCTGGGGTGTAATACGTCGAAAAACGATCCACGAAGGCTTGAGATGGGGCACGTTCGGCTTGGGCCTCTTCAACCATATGAATAATTTTAGCAATCGTCGTATCTTCTTGTTTTTTGGTGACTTTAACTTCAAGCAGCCCTTCTTCATTTAACGTCCCGGCAAATATCTCATCATTCTCCACCTTTGTTACCGGGATCGATTCCCCTGTAATCGCCGCTTGGTTAACTGAGGAGTGACCTTTAATAACATAACCGTCCATAGCAATTTTTTGGCCTGGCTTAACTAACATAATGTCGTCAATTTGAATGTCTTCAACTGAAAGTAGCATTTGCTTATCATTTCTTCTAACGATAGCTTCTCTAGGGGCAATTCCCATCAATGAGCGGATGGACTGACGTGCTTTATCCATCGAATAGTTCTCCAGCCATTCACTAATCGCAAAAAAGAAAACGACAGCTGCCCCTTCTGCCCATTCTCCAATGCCTGCTGCTCCCAGTACTGCTACTGTCATTAACGTCTTCATATCAAAACGTAATCGAATAAGATTTTTCAATCCTTGAATAAATAACGTAAAGCCGCCAATCACAATAGAAGCAGCAAAAGCGACAACAGGCAGCGCACTTTCCCCACCGTATACAACATAAAGAATCAAACCGAAAACGAGCAAAAAGCCTGAAAGTAACGTTCGGATAGCTCTTTGATTTCTCCAGAGCGGCACCCGAGTCATGGCTTCATTTTCCTCTCGCACCTGTAAATTTTCAAAAGCCCCCGCTCTCTCTAGTTCATCTATCGAAGGGTCTCCTTCTATAGTTAATTTCGCTGCCGAAAAATTAACCTTCGCATTTTGAACACTTGGCAGTTCCTGTACCTTCTGCTCAAACTGAGCAGCACAATCCGCTCAGGTGAACCCTTGCACGTAGTACGTTTTCTTCTCATCCATTTTTATCACGTTCCACTTTTTTCTTTAGTATGCTCATAGGCCATAACAATGAGCTGTTTGATGTGTTCATCATCTAAGGAATAAAAAACTAACTTCCCTTCTTTGCGATACTTGGCCAACCCCATATTTCTTAACAAACGCAGGTGGTGAGAAGCTGTAGCGGTAGTAGCTCCGATAATATGGGCCACATCACATACGCACAACTCCTCCTCTTGGCTCAATGCATACGCGATTTTCATTCTTGTAGCGTCGGCAAGCGCTTTGAACATATGCGCCATTCCTTGTATATCATCAGCAGGCATCGACTGTTTTAATCGATTTACCTTCTCTTCGTCATAACAGAAAACATCACATTGATCTTGAGCAGCCATGTAATAAACCTCCTCCAATCATTCAAATGTTCGTTTGATTATTATAATATGCCATTTACATTATAATAGTCAAATAAATATTTGAATGTTTTAAAAAACTGTCCGCTTTTCTTATCTTAACTGTATGGATTTCCTGAGATTAGATGTTCCTAAGCACCACGACAAAACCTGACCTCTTGAGGAAACTTTAAGGTCATATCCTTCTGCTTCCCTTGAGCCCAAGCATTTTCTCACCTATTATCTCATAAGGTTGTACATAAACCTTTTCGGTTAGGAGAAGAACATGTTTCGATTTTCACTCATTGATAAACAACGAATGATTTATTTCTTATTCATATTAGTGCTTTTATATGGAACGATTGCTATATTGTTTGGTATCATTTATATCGTGTTAGATGTAACCAACCTTGGTAAGCTCATTGACCATTATGGCCACACAAGTGAATACTTTGAGCACCCTCCACTAAATTACTTAGTGAAGCCTTTTTACTTTAGCGCAGTCACTTTATTTTCAGTCGGGTATGGAGATATTAGCCCCTTTGGGTTAGCCAAAGTGTTTGCCGTGCTAGAAGCTATGATTGGCTATATTCTTCCTGCAGCAGTTGTCATGCAATATTTGCGCTATCAACCTGTCTCCATTCCCACCTATCGTCAAGCAAACAAGAGAAAGAATAATCACTTCTAGTCCTTAGTTTTCTTAAAGCTGCGGTTCTTTACCCACAACTGCCATGCTACTTCCTTTGTTGTTTTACAAAGCATGACCACGCCAAGGCCCAGAGGTTTATTTTCCATTAAAAACGGTTAATAAAGAAGGATGAGTCCTTAAAATACTTGCTACATTTATTTCAAGGCTTGGAAGTTATTACATCTATTCATGCAGCAGATATGAGTTCATTTCGAAGGAGGATGGATCCACATGATAAATTTGAAACAAGAGAGTAAACTTGGTTTCGGCACAGCGCCGTTAGGTAATATGTTTCGAGATATTCCGGAAAAGGAAGCGAAGGCTACCGTTGAAGCTGCCTGGGAACATGGTATACGCTATTTTGACACCGCTCCGTTCTACGGCGCAGGTTTAGCTGAACTTCGACTCGGAGAAGTGTTATCGCAACACAATCGTGACGATTATGTCTTAAGTACGAAAGTCGGGCGTGTCGTTGAGGATGAAACGGAAGAGAAAGAGGGACTGTTCGAGTTTGGCCGTAAAAATAAGGTGACAGATGATTACACGGCAGACGGTACGCTCCGTTCCATTGAGCAAAGCCTGGAACGGCTGCAAACAGACCGCTTAGATTTCGTTTATGTTCATGATATCTCTCCAGATTTTCAAGGTGATGAATGGCTTGCGAAATTTGAAGAAGCGAGAACTGGTGCTTTCCGCGAACTAGCCCGTCTTAAAAAAGAAGGCGTTATTAACGATTGGGGCCTCGGGGTAAACACGACCGAACCAATTGAAATAGCGCTTGATCTAGAAGAAGCAAACCCTGGCATTAACCTGCAGGCGACCCGCTATACGCTGCTCGACCACGAACATGCCCTGCAGCGTCTGATGCCGACAGCTGAAGAACAAGGAATCAGCATTGTCGTCGGTGCACCTTATGGATCGGGTATCATAGCAGGCGGCTCTCATTATAAATATCAAGAAGCATCTTCAGAGGTGACGTCTCAAGTAGAGCGCATGAATCAGATAGCAGAGCGTCATCAAGTGGACCTTATCTCTGCTGCCCTTCAGTTCTCTGCTGCTCATCCAGCCGTCGCAGCGGTAATACCAGGCACCACACGTCCGGAACGAATCCCGGAGAATATAAATGCCATAAATGCTGATATTCCAGCTGCATTCTGGCACGAGCTTCGTGAACAAAACCTAGTATCACCTGAAGCACCGCTGCCAATCGACGAATAGTAACTAGATCACCTAACAAATACCGTGCTCTACATTAGAGCGCGGTATTTGTTATCCCGGTGTCAATCAACCTATGTAATATTGCACTCTGTTTAATTTTCCGCTTCAAGTCATAAACGCCTTCTACGAATCTGCCTGCGCAAATTATTGCAACAATTCCTAAAAGAATAGCTAATACTGTTTACTCAAACTTATATACAATATTAGGATAAAATAAGATTACTCAAGGAAATTGTTCCAAACATAAAAAATGAGCATATGGCAAAGAATCACTTCTTTTAACATTTGGATAGGTGCCCAATATCGACTGAGCCTCTATGCTGTATTACTTTTCTTTATTTCTTACTCTCCCTGCATTCTTCTAATCTCATACACCAAACTACCCGACGAGATGAAAAGTAAAAATGAAAACAAATAAGCACGGAACTCAACAGCTTTCCTTCCTTCTACGAATGCCTCTCTCTAACTTTCACCGGTGACGTAAGGTACAATCTCCTCTTGCACCGTGCTCACCATTTCCTCATGATCCACTTCCTCTTTTGGTCTTAAATACAAGATTGACGTTCTGTAGTCATCCCCTACCTCGCCTGTTACTACTACGCTATTTAGTTCTTCACCTGTCTGCTCAGATTCTGAAGAGGAAAGAAAAAACCGTAGCTATGGTCGGAAAAGAACATGGTGAAATAAGTATTTGGAAAATGATATTTAAAGTAGATTGATGATATGCCAATTAAAAATGTAATAACACTTAGACTGATAATTATAAAATCAGAGTCATGCAATTAAACAAAACGTTAAAAAACACAGATAAAGCGACTCCTGTCTAGAATCGTTTGGAGTCGCTTCTTAAAATGCGGTTCACTTCAGCTTACTTTCATATCCCCAGGATCTTTTATCTTTCACCGCTTTGCCAACTGACTTCAACTTGGAAGCTAGCAAAACGATTTAGGAAACAGTAAGCTGATAGTGGTATTCATTATTAAACAGCTTCTTTCTCCTCTTCTTGATTTGCCTCTTCAGATTTGTCTTTAGAAAACAAATTTTCTTTTTGCAATAGAAGATAAAGTACCAACCCTACTACAAGACCATATGCTGCTCCATGGACCGCAAGCACAATACCCATGACTCCAGCAACTCCGATTTCTGTTTCGTTTTTCAACTGTTGAATACCTACCGTAATACATAAATATCCAGTCAAGATAAGGGTAATAGAAAGTGCTATAGGTAAAAATGGTTGAAATAAGGTGACCAAAGGTAGAATGAAAATAACTAATGACAGTGAAATGATTAATGAATTTGTACCTGAAAAAATCGATTGCATTGCACTTCTTCCAAAAGTATACCTTTCTGCAACGGAGGCTGTTCCCGCTGTAAATATAGGTCCTGCTAATCCAGGGTGGGGGAAGAATAATGCATGACAGAAATTTCTAAAAAAAGTAAGCATGTGCAATTGATTAGAATCATATTCAATTTTTTCATCTGGTCTAAATTTACTGGACCTTTCAATTAGCTTTTCACCTACGATAATGTCTCCATACGAAATGATGTAAGCTAAAATGGCCGTCGGTATAGCTGCCAAAAATATTTCCCACGTTGGAAAACCAACAACAAACGGAGTCACATTCCACATTTCGTTTAGGGAAGGCACGGTTATTCCCCATTCTATATCTGGAGAAGGATATTCTGCTATAGCCCAACCAATGATTATTGCAATAATAATCGATGGCATGATGCCATAGCTTGCTATAAAGCGTATACCTTTACTTTTTGCTTGAAGACCTCGGAAAGATCGTGAAAACATAATATACAAACATAAAATACCGCCGGCTATTAGAGAAATGGGAGTTTCATAAAGCCTTCCCCCTGATTCAATCTCTGTCATTATAGCCGTGATCCCTGCACCAATTAATATACCAGCTTTTAAGGAAATTGGCAGTTTAGTAACAAATACTCTCCCTAGTCCAGTAAGTCCAAATATTAAGAAAATAAATGCTACCAATAGCTGCAGTGCTATTAATGCTTGCAAGGCTTCTGTACCTGGTTGATAGTCACCAAGGAAAACGATCAAAACAGGAATCAATGGAGTGATAAAACCTGGTACAAATGGTACGCCAAGCATAGGTGGAATGAGCATAAAAAATTGACCAAATATCACAATCGTAATCGCCGCTGCATACGAAATTCCGAGCGGCCCCGTCATGATCTCCACCATGCTTAAACCAATGGCAAATATAACTACCCCTTGAATTAGCTCTGGTATTTCTAGTCTATGATGGATAAAAGGTAAACGAAGTTGATAGTTTCCAAGCTTCCAATGGGGTTGTACTTTCCCTTTACTATTATCTTTCTCCACAGTTCATCCCCCTTAATAATGTTTGTTAAGCGCTTTCAATATTGGCCACTGATTTGCTCACGTAGTTTTCCTTTTTGGATTTTTCCACTAGCCGTCATTGGTAGATGATCAGTAAAGATAATAGATGCTGGAGTTTTATAAACCGCCAAGTGAGCGGAGACGTAGTCCTTCACTTCCGCTTCTGTCATCTTTTCTCCTAAGCGCAGCTGAATGACCGCACATACGACTTCTCCTAATGTCTCATCAGGAAGCCCAATAACTGCTGCAGTCGAAATGCTGTCATGCTTATGAAGTAGTGCTTCTATTTCTTGTGGGTATATATTAAATCCCCCACGTACAATCATTTCTTTTACTCGACCTACTAATCGTAAATTGCCACGCTCATCTATAGCACCTAAGTCGCCCGTATAATACCAACCTTCGTTGTCGAGGATCTCTGCCGTTTTTACAGGCATTTTATAGTAACCTTTCATATTGCCAAAGCTATTTACAGCAATTTCACCGGTGTAACCAACCGGAAGCTTTTCTCTTTGTTCATCTACAATTTTTAATTGAATACCTTGAAATGGTTTTCCTACCGTTTCTAATATTTCAGTTTCATCATCATTTATTTTATTAATCGTTACTCCACCACTTGTTTCACTAGAGCCGAAAGATTGACATAAGTGAAAGTTCATTTTTTTACGAATTTTTTTCATTTGTTCAGGGGAGATAGGAGCTGCCCCAACCATCCCCGTGCGCAGTGAAGACAAATTATACTGCTCAAATCCATCTACTTCTATTTCTTTCAAAAACATGGTAGGGACACCTTGCTGAACAGTAACTTGCTCCTGTTCAATAAGCTCAAGCGCCTGTCTAGGCTTAAATTTTTCCATAAGCACCATCCGTGCTCCGGCACCAACAGCTGCTATTAAATTGCAAGCAATTCCAAAGATATGAAATAAAGGAGCAGGGACTAAAAACACGTCTTTGTCGGTACACTGCATCTCTTCAACTACCGCTAATGCGCACTTCGAAACACTTTGATGAGTAATCATGACACCTTTTGGCCTGCCGGTTGTTCCTGACGTATATAAAATGCACAACAAATCTTTTGATGCATCAACAACCTCTTTTTTCACTTCTTTTCCATCGTTTGATTGCAGCAACTCTCGAAAAGATATCATCAGCTCATTTTCAAAACGTACTGATACAATAGATGGAACTAATTCTGCAATCGTTTCTACATTTCCATTTTCTAAAATTTGTTCGGATACATATAATGCTTTTGGTTCAGCATCTTTTAAAATAAATTCGATCTCGTGGGAACGATACATTGTATTAAATGGTACTACTACAGCACCAAGCATAGCACTCGCAAAAAACACGATGACCGTTTCATTCCAATTAGGTAAACAAACCCCCACTTTATCTCCTTTAGTAACCCCTAAATCCTTCATCCCCTGCGCAACTTTATTACTTTGTTCTAAAAGTTCTTCGTAAGAAAGCCGACTGATTTGATCATACATAGCTTCCCTGTCACCATACTCCTTCACTGTTAATTCCAGTAAGTCATGTACTGACTCCTTATCTTGCACAGTTTCCATTTTCACACCTTCCTTTTTGTTTAGTGCTAACTTCATGAGCCTTGTATATATTTTTGAAACCGCTTACTATAAGTATATTTTTTTATCTTTTGTACAACGATTTAGTTTTCTTTTATGTAGAACTGTTGATCGGAATTTTATTAACATTTATAAAAATTAAAAAACTGCTGAGTTTCCTCAACAGTTTTCCCACTTTTAATATATTAACCTATTTTTAAAACAATAGCTGCTCCATTATCTCCAGCAGCACAGCCAGTTACTAATGCGTATCCTCCACCTTTATCAACTGTTTCTTCAATGGCTTCTATTAAAAGGCGTCCTACAGTTGGTGCTTGTGGATGTCCAAATACTAAGGAGCTTCCATAATTATTAAAGTGAAATGGATCTATATTTAGGGCTTTTCCTAAATATAAATCATTTACAATAAAAGGGTTATGGCTTTTAACTGTTGTAATATCCTTGATTTCTACTTCAGCTTTATTCAATGCCATCTTAACTGCAGGTACTGGTGCTGCCGGCATCGTTGCTTTTTCAGCTCTAGCATACCCATAAGAAATGATTTTTATAGAGATTGGTTCTGTACTTAATCGTTTGGCATATTCTTTTGAAGTTACCATAATACCAGCATTACCATCAGCAGGGTGAGTTTGTCCACCAAGGGAGACAATCCCATTCTCTATTGTAGTAGATAAACCTTGCAGCGCCTCCATTGACGTCTCTGTCACGCCTTCATCCGCAGCTACTACTTTCGTTTTTCGCTTACCCTCTGAGACTTCAACAGGTATCATGTATCTTTTTTGAAATGCAAAGTCATTTTTTATTGCATCCTTATATTGTTCGTACCTGCGCCACGTTAGTTCGTCAGCTTCTTCTTTTGTAAATCCATTTTCTGCTGCTACCTTTTCAGCCGTCATGAGCATACTCTTTCCGGTAGATGGATCTGCTGCCATATTGTCTAAGTTCCAATTCTCTGATATGACCTGCCCTCCTGGACCTTTGGGGTCAGGCCAAACGGTATGAGGTCCATTGGAGCATCTATCTGTTAACAAACAGTATGCACTTTCCATAGCGCCGACTTCTACTGAGACTGCAGCGTTATATAAGGAAGTGGTGGATGTAGCACAAGCGTGCATAACTGTCTGTCCAGGAACATCTGATGCCCCCATCATGCTCGATGCCCATGATGCGCCGTAGAAGACGCTTTTCTGACCTACGGTTATCCCCAGATACATATAATCCAACGCTTTATTTGGGTCAATCCCTGTCGAATCAAACCATTGTTTGCTGCTTTTGGCGCCCAGTTCGATAGAGTTTACGTGTTGTAAACTTCCCTGCCACTTGCAAAATGGGGTTGAATAATAACCACCATAGGGGATGTATGCATTATTTAACAAGCTCATACTTTTTTGCCCTCCCCTACAAATTCAGGTCTGCTTCCAGTAGTTGAAGCGACCAAGCCGTTCAACGCGTCTTGAGTTTTAAAAATACTCATTAGATAATCTAGTTCAAGTTCAATTCCTTCTTCAATTGAATCAGACACTTGTTTATTTATTAGATCATTAATGGTTTTTAATGCAATTGGCCCTTTATAGGACAGTATTTTCACTAGCTTTTCTGCCAATTCAGGATCGACGTTTTTCGGTTTTTCCCCGTTTAACATTTTTTGTACATTCTCTTCAGAAAATGCTTCGATTAAGGAATCAAGTGAGGCTGGAATTTCTCTTTCTTTGTATTTATCTTCTGTTCCTTTTTCCACAATAGTCTCAATTGTCGCTTCGATATCTTCCATTTCCACTACATCCGAAACAAGCTGTAATTCAAGCGCAGTATTCGCTCGGATCGTTTTTCCAGTCATAACAAAGTATTTGGTTAATTCTTCCCCTATTTGATGATTCATGCGAAGCATACCACCAAGTCCAGGATAAATACCTAAACCGCTTTCGGGAAAAGCTAACGAACCCTGGTTTGTTGCGACAATATGCTGACATGCAAGTGCCAGTTCGCTTCCCCCTCCAAGGGAAAGTCCATCTAGAACAGCAACAGTCACTTTATTTGAGGTCTCCAGTTTTCGAAATAAATAATGTCCTTTTCTAGTAAAAGCTACATTTTTTTCTATTTGATTATTCTCAATGCAGTCTATAAAGAAGTTAATGTCAGCTCCAGCAACAAAGCTTTTTCCCGCTCCCTGGATAGCAATACCTTTTACTTTGTCGCTGCTTTCTGCTTGATCAAATGCTTGTTCTAACTGCTCCACTACGACTGGATTGAGAGCATTCATTGCTTCCGGTCGATTGATCGTCAGATAAGCAATACCATTTTTTATTTCTGTTTGAATAAATTGAAAAGAAAAAGGTTGGTTTTTTTGAGCCTGTTCTTTTAACAAACTAGAGTCATGGAAGCCGACTCGACTCTCATTCAACTCTTCTACTGCCTCATAAGCTTCTTCTAATCCATATTTATTCATTAACTCAAACGGGCCAAGCTTCCATTTCAGACCGACTTTTGCACCGATATCTGTGTCCTCAATACTTGCGACCCCTTCATCTACTTGTGAAGCGGCGATTCCAAACACCGTAGCAAACAACCTTTTTTTAATGAAAGGGAAATGTTGTTCTACTATTTCTCCCTCGAGAGGCCAATTATCATTATTATTTACTTTTTCTTTGAGTAAAGCTGCTGGTGCATAAAACTCACTAATTTCTTTCGACAAATAGGAAGAAGAGTGCTCAGCAATAGGCAGGCCGGTTACATTCATTAATTCAAATGGTCCCATCCCAATTTCAAAGGCTTCTTTCGCTGCTGCGTCTATTGTAGGAATATTTGCGACTCCTTCTTCTAACAAATGCACAGACTCATTTAAAAAAGGAACAAAATATCTGTTCACAGCAAAACCGGGGGAATCTTTTACCAGAATGCACGTTTTATTGTGAAGTTTCCCTATTAACATCGTCTTTTCAATCGTTTCTTTACTTGTGTTTTCGTGTGGAATCACTTCTACAAGTCTATTTTTGGCAGGATGATAGAAATAATGCATACCTATAAAGCGATCAGGCCGCTGGGTAAATTGGGCAATATCTTTGACGAACAAGCTGGAGGTATTTGTAGCAAAAATTGTCTTACTTTCACAAAGATCATCAAGCTTTTGAAAGAGACTTCCTTTTACTTTCAAATCTTCAAAGACTGCTTCTATAACTAAATCTACGCTTGTTAAATCATCGAATTTAGAAGTAGCATAAATTCTATTCAACGTTTCTGTTTTTTGTTCTTCAGTAAATATACCGCGTTCCACCCCTTCTGTAAGAGTAGAACTTATAGTCTCTAATCCTTTTTGGACTTTCTCGTCATTCATATCTACTAAAATTACGTCTAATTCTTCTTGAGCCAATTTTTGAGCAATACCGGCGCCCATATTGCCTGCCCCCACTACTCCTATTTTATAATTAGCCAACAGTAATTCCTCCTCTAAATGACTGATATCTTCACGTATTTCTCCAGCTAACATATGTTTTCATCATTTTTCACTCAGCGCTTTTTCCTACTGATAGTTAGATTTCTTAGTAGATATATTATAGACACATTTTGTAACAGCCCATTGTGCACCTTTCGAGCATACTCACCCAGCACCAATTCTGGTAGTCAGTGTAGCTTATTTTCAAATCCCTATAATGGGAACCACCACATAAACCAGCATTCCTCTTCTTACACATCTTGAACTTGTTTCTTAATGACACCGTTTACATAAGCAGCTTGCTGTGTTGGCAGCTGACGTACCATCTCCCCGTCAACTTTCCATTTAATTATTTTTCATTTTAAATTAGATTATCGTTTCTCCACATCTTGCTTTTCTTGTATGTGGGATGTAAGATGAAAAATAATATATAGGGAGGGAATTCTATGAATACCCGACGTTATACTAGCCTGGAAAATGCGATTCGTATATTAAAAAGCTTTTCAGACCGTAATTTGGAATTCGGCGTTAGTGAACTAGCAGAACAATTAAATTTAGGAATCAGTACCACTCACCGCTTACTTATTTCTTTAGCGGAAGAGGGATTTGTAGTAAAAAATAAAGAGACAAATAAATATACATTGGGTTTATCGATTTTACAATTAACAAACACAGTCACCGAACAAATACATATCATTCGGGAAGCATCTCCCATTTTGCAAAAATTAACTGATGATACAGGGGAAAGCACCCACCTCGGTATCATCGATTTTGATGAAGTGATTTATTTACAAAAAATCGAAACCCCTCATCCAACTTCCCCGGATTCTTATTTAGGCAAGAGAGCGCCCATCTATTGTACTGGTGCCGGGCAGACCATTCTGGCTTTTCAATCAAACCGTCAAGTTGAGCGTGTACTTTCCCAACCTCTTACACCATACACGGACTACACCATCACAGACACAAATCAGTTAAAATCAAAGTTTGCTCAAATTAAAAAAGATGGTTTCACCGCAAATAGTCAAGAATTTCAAAAAGATATGTTTTCTGTAACTTCTCCTGTCTACAACAAAGACAATTATGTAATCGCTGCCATCAGTATTATTGGTCCTTTACGAAGAATGAAACCTCAGAAAAACTTTCTTATTGAAAAAACACTGAAAGCTGGAAACACCTTATCTTCTATCGTTAAACGAAGGCAAAGGCAGCTATTAAGTAAAGGGGGAACGGTATGACATCACAAAAGTATCAGCTTTCTTCAGTTACGAACGCAATGAAAATATTAAATATCTTTAAAGTCAGCGAAAGAAAAGAGCTAAGTTTTACCGAAATCACCACCATTACCCGCATACCGAAAAGCACTGCTCACCGCTTAATTACCTCCTTAAAATCAGAAGGGTTCTTATCTCAAAACCCACGTACAGGTAAATACCGTCTTGGATTAACGTTACTGACGTTAGGAGGCATTGTCTCTGTGCACAAACAAACTTACCAGGAAGCATTCCCTTTCCTGGAACAGCTTGTACGTGAGATAAACGAAACCTGTCATATATGTTTACTTGAGGAGAGGGATGTTGTTTTTTTTCAACGTGTACACCGTAAAGACCCAGATCACTTGATAACCGAGGAAGGAAGAAAAGGACCAGTTCATTGTACAAGTGAAGGATTAATTCTACTAGCTTATCAGGACAAAGCACATCAAGAACGTGTATTGTCAGGACCTTTGAAACGTTACACAGAATGTACAACAACAGACCCCCCCCAGCTTCGTTCAAGGCTTACTCGTATTGCAAAAGAGGGATACGCATGGTGCGAGGGTGAATATTTCAAAGATTATACTAGTATTGCTGTGCCTATTAGAGACTATTCTTCTCTTGTTGTTTCTTCCTTGTCACTAGTTACTCAAACGACCCGCTTGCAGGGAAAGGATACTTCATTTTACATGGAGCGTCTAAAAGAAACAGCAGATGATATTTCTGAAGCTTTAGGATATTTTGGCGATATATAATTAATAAGTTCATTCTTTTATATTAAGGTAATCTTCCTTTTCAGTTTGAAAATCAAACATGCATTTGTTGTTAGGAGCGCCGCACGGATTCATAAGTGATAAACGAAACAATTGTATAAATATTAGATGAATGAAATTGTCGTTTTGGCTAGATATATATTTCAGCTCTCAGCAATTGTTCCCCCTTAATTATCATTGAGCCACCCACACCATGTAATCTCAAAATATAACATTAAATAATCTCTAAAAAACCAATTGCAATGCGTGTTATGTATCTTTCATTTCGTTATTCAAATGCACATTTTTTATCGCATTCTTTTGGAAATCAGCAGGTTAAAATACGGAGAGTTGGGGCATGGAGGATTACGTGATACATTTGGGTCTTATTCAGGAAAGGAATTGTTGCTATTGGTTCTTCCGTTTCGCTCTATTATTCGCGGAGGGTGGGCGCTGCTCCGTTCAGTTGCAGTTATTTCCTCTAGTGTGGCAACAATAGTATCTTCCATGCTTCCATTCTATTTATATTCTTCATTTTCCACAGAATATGTACTTATGATGTTTATTGTTTTACTGGTCGCTGCTTTTACGATTCATGGGGTATTGACCCATGCTTTTAATGACTACATGGATTATCGTTCTGGTACAGATGAGCATAGTCCAGCTATCTTGTCGGGTGGAAGCCGTGTTATTCAAAAAGGAATGATCACTTTACCTGTGCTTTGGTTTATCGGAAAATGGCTGGCCATTGTACTTCTTATCATAGCCTGCTTGTTAGCTCTTTTATCATATTATACATTGGGTTTTCTATTAGTTGTTGGAGTCTGGGCGGCTGCGTCTTATTCCCTGCCTCCTTTGCGCTTAAGCTACCGGCCTTTTCTAGGAGAATGGTGTAGTTTATTTCCTTCCATTCTTTTTCTCGGAGTTGCTGGACCGTGGCTTATATTAGGAGAAATTCCGTTATGGGCAGCTCAAAACGCAGTCATTAACACCTTCTTTTGTCTTGCCTGGGTCATGGTTCATCATGTTCCAGATCTCGAAGCGGATAAACAGGCCGTGCCAACCAAACGGACCAGCGTAGTATGGTTTGCGGATACGTTCGGTCTCTTTTATGCAAGATTACCAGCTTTACTATATCTTGCTGCGGGAGGAATATGTATCTTTTGGCTCGGCTTTGACCGCTTTTGGGCGACTGTGACGTTAACCTTAACCATCTCTATCGCTCTATTGTTAGTGATGAAGATGAATATAGAAGATCATCAGCAAGTCTCATCTTATGAAAAAATAATGCTGCTTCTAGCCATGATAACTGCAGTAGCCCTAGGGGTTTTTATTTAGCTCACTTAAAATAAAAGTCCTAAACCAACAGAAAAAGCGACCTCTGGCAAAAATGCCTGGAGTCGTTTTTTTGGCTGTCGATGATGCCCAAAGAACGGTAGCTGCTTGTATTTTGAAAAAACAGAGTTCAAAATGGAAAATGAGAATTCCATGAGAACAAAATCACTGTAGCTTTAAAATAAAGATTGCTCAAAACGGATTCTTCCATTGTGAAGTATTGTACAATTTTTTAAAAAAGTTTGCTCCTTTATTCAATCTTCAACAAATGTTCTCGTTACGTTCAGTATTATTCTACAGAGTTAGAACAAAAAAATCATTTTGCTGTGCAGTACATAATTTTGTTTTGTTAGTTATTCCTCTCAAGCATAAGCCCCCGATTCCAGGCTGAGTGAGGTTTAGGCATTGAAACTTAAAGGTATTACCATTAATATCTTTTAAGAAACCTATGTTTGATTAGGAGTTTACGAGAATTTTCTCCCCCTTACATTTACGTTAATACGTTCATGCTAGATTTTTTTTTAGCGCAATCAAAAATACGTACCATTACTTATATTCAGGAGGCACACGATGAAGTTCACAGGTGTAGGATTAGTTATGCTAGCCGCTATATGCTGGGGCATTAGCGGGGGAATTGGCGATATTTTAATGAACAAGGGCTGGGACCCTATAGTGATTTCCTTTTACCGGGGGGCTGTTGCTTTTATATGTTTTTTAGCGTGGTTTCTCTTGCGCTTTAATAAACAAAATTGGATGTACTCTCCTCGTTTATTTATATGGGCTCTATTGGCAGGTGTCGGTGTTGCTGGAAATTTCACTTTTTATTTTCTTAGTATCCAAGCATCAACCATTGCTGTTGCTGCTACGTTAATGTACACCGCACCTGTCTTCGTCCTTTTAATCTCCTTTTTATTACGAATAGAGCGTTCGACTTGGTTTAAATGGGGCTGCATTTTCGGTGTGCTTCTTGGGATTATCCTGCTTACAGGTGCTTACAGTGCCGATTCGTTTTCAGTGAGTTTTCTGGGCGTGGCAACGGGTCTTGCTGCTGGCCTTTCCTATGCATTGTTTATATTCGGGTTCAAAAATGCCTCTTCCATTGGAAATCCGCAGACCACCCTAACCATTGCATTTTTCGCATTTTGTCTCATCCTTCTTCTTTTTGCGGACAATAATGAAGCAGCTAATGTGTTGACCTCAAGCGACATCGGATGGTTTCTTCTCTTAGGGCTGGTGGGGGCTGGACTTTCATTTATCTTTTATGTGATTGGCATTCGGCGGACTTCCCCGACCACTGCTTCGATGGTAGCTATGGTAGAGCCGGTGACAGCTTCATTATTTGGCTTTTTGCTTCTCGGAGATCATTTGACCGCCATTCAACTTTTCGGAATGGGAATCATCCTGCTTACAATCACCGTACTTAGTGTAAAGCAGTCCGCCTGAGTCGATTTATTTTCAGTAAACGAATTAATTAGCAAATTATTAAAGTGAAACGGCATTTTCTAAGGAAAACAACAAATAGTCACCAAAGGAAAAAGGAAGGCAGTGGAATCTATACTGCCTTCCTTTTTCCTTTGATCGATGGACTACTATCAACACAGAACTAGACAATTTTTTTA
This sequence comes from Salsuginibacillus kocurii DSM 18087, assembly GCF_000377705.1. Lineage (GTDB taxonomy): Bacteria > Bacillota > Bacilli > Bacillales > Marinococcaceae > Salsuginibacillus > Salsuginibacillus kocurii. The sequence continues at coordinate 106,841 of NZ_KB898631.1, forward strand.
AATGCCTATTCTTGAATTCTTGTCTACCTAAAACTATCACGTTCTAAAATCCCCGATTTTCACCCTGCCAACACCGAAGAAACCCAGGCTTGTAAAGAGCTTGAGAACGCTTGAATAGATGAGATAAAAACGCTGAAACACGCATGAAAGTGGGAATGAAGGGATATGGGAGATGGAAAACAGGAGAAAAGGGAAAGAAAAAGGAAAAAACAAAAAACGCGACCCGCTGATGGCTTCTTCAGGGGCCGCGCTTTCCACTATGCTTCATCCAACTTTGGAAACTGAGAGTTGCAGGGAAACAAAATGCTTCTATAAACTACCTATTCTCTTATTCTACCGTAACGCTTTTCGCTAGGTTACGAGGTTTGTCGACGTCGCAGCCGCGGTGCAGGGCCGCAAAGTAAGAAATGAGCTGCAATGGAATGACGGAAGCAAGCGGCGTGAGGTAATCGTGTACTTTTGGCAGCACGATTTGGTCGCCGTTCTTTGCCGTGTTTTCCATACTGATGATGCAGGAGTTAGCTCCGCGGGCATCGACTTCTTGTACGTTGCCGCGAATGTTTAAGTTCACGTGCTCCTGTGTTGTTACGGCAATTACAGGTGTTTTGTCTTCGATCAATGCAATTGTGCCGTGTTTTAACTCACCGCCGGCGAATCCTTCTGCCTGGATATACGAGATTTCTTTTAGTTTCAGCGCGCCTTCAAGGACGACGTGGTAATCAAGGGCACGGCCGATAAAGAAGCAGTTGCGTACATCAGTCAAGTAATCGCGGGCGATCATTTCCATTTCGTCTTTTTGGTCACAGAGCGTTTCCATCGCTGTCGCTACAATACTTAGCTCCTGAATGGCGTTAAAGCTATCTTCATAGCCTTGGGAACGAGCCGCGTCCATGGCAAGGATAGAAAGAACAGCCATCTGGGCCGTGTATGCCTTCGTGGAAGCTACGGCTATCTCAGGACCTGCGTACGTGTGCAGGGTGAAGTCTGCTTCCCGGGATAAGGTTGAGCCTGGTACGTTGGTGATTGTCAGTGCTTTATGGCATTGTTCCTTAACGTTAACAAGTACGCCGCGGCTGTCTGCTGTTTCCCCGCTTTGAGAAATGAAGATAAATAGCGGGTTCTCGGAAACGATTGGGGCGTTATACAAGAATTCACTGGCAATGTGCACTTCTACCGGCTTGCCGGCGACTTTTTCCATGACTTCTTTTCCGACTAGACCTGCGTGATAGCTCGTGCCCGCTGCAATAATATACAGACGGTCTGCTTCGTTTAATGCTTCACGCACTTCTGGGTCAAGTTTGATGTCATGGTTTTCATCCTGATACTTCTGAATGATGTTGCGGATCACAAATGGCTGCTCATCGATTTCTTTTAGCATGTAATGCGCATACGTACCTTTTTCTGTGTCGCTTTCATCCAATTCTGCTGTGAAGGAATCTCGTGTGACCTCTTCGCCGTCAAGTGTAGTAATCTCGATGTTGTCGCGCGTTACCGTCACAACTTCTCCATCCATCAGTTCGACGAATTCTTTTGTCACGTGAAGCATCGCCATTGAATCAGACGCTACCACGTTTCCATCTTCTCCGTACCCTGCTAGAAGCGGGCTCTTATTTTTTGCTACGTAAATCGTATCTTTATCCTCATTGTCGATTAGGGCGATAGCAAAAGAACCTTTAAGCAGGCGAAGCGTTTTGCGAAATGCTTTTTTTACTGAATCACCTTGATTCATAAAGACTTCAACTAGCTGCACAATTACTTCAGTGTCCGTATCACTAGCAAGCTCTACCTCGCCCAAGTATTCTTCTTTCAACTGTTCAAAGTTTTCAATAACCCCGTTATGCACAAGGGTAAGGCGTCCGCTTGTACTTTGATGCGGGTGGGCATTCTCCTTACTTGGCGGTCCGTGAGTTGCCCAGCGGGTATGTCCGATCCCTGCTGTTCCTTCTGCTTTTCCGTTAATAGACTTGCGAAGTGTTGCAATTCGTCCTTTTTCTTTAAATAGTTCAGCTTCTGTTTCGCCGACTACGGCAATTCCTGCTGAATCATAGCCTCTGTATTCAAGTTTCTCAAGGCCTCTAAGAAGTAATTCTGGTACTTGCTGTTCTCCGATATAACCTACAATTCCGCACATGTGGTAAAACCTCCCCGACTTGGGGCAGGAAAAAAGCACAGGGCTTTTTTAGTCTGCCCCGCTCGTCTCTTTTATATTTTTAATAGCATAGAAGGGTGAATAGGTGCCAATGCTTCCGCTCTTAGAAGACACACTTCTCCCTTTGATTGCCAACACCTCAAGGTTTGTGCAAAGAGTCACCCCTTTGTTTTACCTTGCAGCTTACGGTTGTGGCATCGCAACCGGGAGGCATCCGCCGATCGTTCGATGAACCTCCTCCTCGTCAACTGTAGCACGCGACGGTGTACAGTCCTGGCGCTTTAATATTTAATTCTGTTCTTCTGTTCCACTAATCCCCCTTTTTTAAACGAATACAGACGAATCGTACTACAGAAATTCAAATCGGTCAATCATCAGTCTAGTTGCTTGCTTTTCACGATGAGCCTCGATCTCGCTAGTTTAGTGAAATAGTCTTACAAAATCCTCCTTATAACATAACTATGCGCGGGTACCGCAAAATGTGTGTGCAGCCCGCGCATCCTTTTTCCCGTTTATTCTTTCGTCTGCCCCATATGTTCATGAACCACAGCAGCAACCTGGGTTACATATTGGTCACACAATGCTTCCGTTGGTGCTTCTGCCATGACTCGAATTAATGGTTCCGTTCCTGATGGTCGCACCAGGATGCGGCCATCGCCACCCATTTCTTCTTCAATTTGCTGGATCGCTTCTTGTATAGCTTCGTTTGTATGAATTTCTTCCCGATTCACCACCCGCACGTTTTCAAGCTTCTGCGGGAACTTCTCCATCTCGTCGGCTAGTTCTGAGAGCGGCTTTTCTTTTGCCTTCATGATATTGACGAGCTGTAGCGCGGTCATCATGCCGTCGCCGGTCGTGACATGGTCTAAGAAAATAATATGACCTGATTGTTCCCCGCCTAGAGTATAACCGCCGCGACGCATTTCTTCCATGACGTAGCGGTCGCCTACTGTCGTTTGTTTCGTCTTGATGTTATTGGCTTCCAGCGATTTATAAAGGCCAAGGTTGCTCATTACTGTTGTGACAAGGGTGTTATCTTCCAACATGCCTTCTTCTTTCAAGTACTTTGCACAGATGAACATAATCCGGTCCCCGTCAACAATTCGCCCTTTTTCATCTACCGCAATTAAGCGGTCAGCATCCCCGTCAAAGGCCAAGCCAACATCGGCTCCTTTTTCTTTTACAACCTGCTGTAAAGCATCAGGATGAGTAGAGCCGACACCCTCGTTAATGTTAATACCATCTGGGTTGTTACCGATAGTAGAGATATTCGCTTCAAGGTCAGCGAACAGATGTGGTGCCAGCGATGAAGCCGAACCGTGTGCACAATCAAGCGCAACATGAAGGCCCGAAAAGTCTTCCTCTACCGTTTGCTTAAGGAAATGCATGTATTTCTGTCCGCCTTCAAAATAATCATTCACAAAGCCTAGTTCTGCACCAACAGGGCGAGGCATTTCTTCATCATTTGTTAAAAGCTCTTCTATTTTTTCTTCTTGTTCATCGCTTAATTTAAACCCGTCAGCGCCGAAGAACTTAATGCCATTGTCCTCAACTGGGTTGTGAGAAGCTGAAATCATAATACCAGCATCAGCACTAACAGCTTTGGTCAGATAGGCTACTCCCGGAGTTGAAATCACGCCGAGCCTCATTACTTCTACGCCAATCGAAAGCAGTCCCGCTACTAGGGCTCCTTCTAACATTTCACCGGAAATTCTCGTATCTCTTCCGATGACTACTTTTGGTTTTTCGCGGTTGTTTGTTATTACATAGCCGCCGGCACGGCCTAGCTGAAATGCTAATTCCGGGGTTAATTCCTGGTTTGCTACACCACGTACACCATCTGTGCCAAAATGTTTACCCATGAGTCTGATCTCTCCTTCTAATCATGCATCCACTACAATTCATGTTGTCTTTATAATGTAGATTACGTTAATCCTCGTCATTTGTTTCTTCACTTGCTACTTGGACTTCAATCGTATCAGGATCAAGCTCGTATTCTACGTTAGGCAAAGTATCCAGCCTCAGCGGCAATTCCAGCTCGCCATTTTCAAGACTCTCTTCCGGTTCAATATATACATTTACATCATTTCTGTCCATACCCTGCAGCACATCGGCTGCCCCGGTAACCGTTACGTCAACTGCCCGGTCAGTGGGAGACAAGACAGAAAACGTCTCATCTGCCAATGCTCCCATATCAATCGGCAACCCAGAAAATGTTCGTTCTTCAGCTTCAACTACCTCAATATCTACTTCCACTGTCTCTGGTTCTACCCTGTCTACTTGCGGCGGGGCTTGTATATCTAATTCAACGGTCTCGTCTCCATTAATTTCTTCTAAATCCAACACAACTCCATCAACCATAGAAATTTCATCTAATACATCATCAGGACCATACAACGTAACCTCTGTCGGGTCATAATTAAGGGATTCAATGCTTAACCCGTCCTCAAGCTCCCCTTCTCGTGTTAAATTTACGGGAACCGTTACTGAAGGACTATCAACCTCCACCTCCACGTGTACTTCTTCCGGTGTTACATCAACATCCAATTCATTTCCATACTCACCGTAAACCACAACCTCGGCTTGTTCGTCAAATGATTCATCCGCCTCAGAGACATCTACAAAGGCATGTACATCTTCCACCGTCTCTAAGATTGATTCACCAGCTGTTACTTCTACTTCTTCCGGCACTGCCGTGACATCTCCGAGGTTATAACCATTTTCAAGTTCGTCTTCATTCTCCACTTCTACATTAACTGGGAAGGAACTCGTTTGTTTCTCTTCTAGTTCAACTCGGACAAATTCCGGCACAATTGCAACGCCAAGTTCAGCCGGGAAACCGCGATGCTGGATATTCACGTGATGTACACCTGCCCCTCTTCCTTCTAAATCAACATAGACGTCATAAGAGGGACGGGCAATCTGGAAGAGTCTGAGTGCACTTTGCGGGCCGCTCAAATTCACATCGACCGACTCACTCATCTCCACAATTTCGTAATTTTCCTCATCGTAATCTGCGGTCAATTCTACATCTTCTAGCGTATACGTTCCTTCATTAACTGTTGGAAGCACACCAGGTTGGTTGTTGATATCGTCCATGTTCACCATCATAAATAACATGAAGGCAATCAACAAGGAGACAAATTTGAGAAACCAATGATTGTTAAACAGTTTATCCATTTTTTCGACCTCCCCAATTCCACAGCGATGTGGTGGAGGTTTTTTCTTCAGTTAACAGTTGATTCTCAAGCATCTTGCGCAGTCTTTCTTCATCCAAGTCGCGATGGAGGTCGCCGTTTTTTGTTACTGATATTCCACCAGTTTCCTCAGAAACAACAATTGTTAAACAATCGGTCACTTCACTTATACCGAGGGCAGCCCGGTGGCGCGTTCCGAGTTCCTTCGAAATAAAAGGATTCTCCGAAAGCGGCAAATAACAAGCGGCAGCGGCGATTTCCTGGTCCCGCATAATCACTGCTCCATCATGGAGAGGTGCATTCGGTATAAATACGTTTATTAATAATTCTTGTGTAATCGCAGCTTTCATCGGTATGCCAGTCTCAATATAATCATTCATCCCTGTTTCATTTTCAATTGAGATTAATGCGCCGATGCGCCGTTTAGCCATATATTTCACTGATTTCATAATAGCGTCAATTGATTTCACCGCGTCATCATTTTCCGGGGTGCTAGAGCGGGTGAAGATTCGTCCACGCCCTAACTGCTCAAGTGCACGTCTCAGTTCAGGTTGAAAAATGATAATAATAGCCAAAAGACCATATGTAACGGCCTGAGTCATAATATATTGAAGGGTCCTCAGTCCAAAGAAGCTGCTAAAAAACCAGATGGCAAGTATAACTGTGATCCCTTTAACTAATTGGACCGCTCGAGTACCACGAATAACGGTAATCAGCTTATAGATCACAAAGGCAACGAGCAAGATATCAATCACTTGCCCCAGCAATCGAAAAAATTGAACATCTTCACCTGGAAACATCGTATTCCTCCAGTTTGTCTACCTTTGCTTCGTTTTTCACAAATCCCACACGTAATTATATCATATTTTAGCTAGGCAAATCTTCTTTCTACCAGAGCGAAAGAAGGTATCTCTCGACCAAGCGGCCGCTCCAATTGCAATTTGTCTTTTCAAATGACGTTCTGCACTTCTCTTCTTTATAAAAATGCCTGTGTCTTGTCCAATATATACCTTGGCAAAACACAAGCATTTACGTATTTTGAAATGGGCTTACTCATTTTCATCACTAGAAGGCCACAGTTGAACCGTTAAATCCCTCACTTGGTACCACACCCATTGGACCACTTCGTTCACTTCTTCAATTTCACCTGACACATGGCCGGCGGAAGCCAAATATTGCTCACCGCGAATAACAGTTGCATCTCCCTGCACTTCGCCATAGACTTCTAAATCACCATTTCTAACAGTCAGGTCACTCGTTATAACTTCTCCTTCTGGGACAGTGACTACGCCATTCTCTCGATCAATATGAAAGTTACCAGCACCGCTTACTTCTACTTCCTGAGAGCCAACTGCTGACCAGGATCCCCACACGGTCGATGACATTAACAAAATAAATACAGCCGCAGCCGCTGCGAGCGGATGCCGTTTTATCCACCGCTTATAACGAGGCGGGGAAACGGGAGGTGTACTTGGGAGTTGTTTCATCACATCTTCTGTAAAGTTAGGGGGTGCTTCCATATGCGAAGCACTTTGTAAAAAGGCCACGGTTTTTTTGGTTTCATCGTAATAAGCCTGACAATCTGGGCAGTTTTCTAAATGTTGATAAAATGAGGCACGCTCCTCTGCGTTTAATTCCTCATTCCAATACTTTTGCATACCAACCTTACAGGTGTTCGAATCTTTTGTCGCCATTTCATTCTCCCCCCTCATGTTCCACCTAAACGTTTTCGAAGAGCTTCCCTTCCTCGGTGAATGTGGGTTTTTACTGTACCTTCTGGCAGATCAAGAATTTCGCTGATTTCACGAAGAGACTTATCTTCCATGTACTTTAAGATGATAGCAGCCCTGTATTTTGGCGGCAAATAGGATATTTCTTCCTGGATCCATTCCTGCCACTCCAACCGGATGACTTGGTCTTCTGGCCACTCTTCGGTTGCAGCTAACTGGGAATAACCTGTAAGCCCTTCTGCACCTTTAACCTCTGCGTCCAAGTAGAGGTCCGGTTTCTTTTTTCTCAATCTATCTATCGAAAGGTTAGTGGCAATACGATAAATCCAGGTCGAAAACTTTCGATTCGTATCATACCGGTCAATATTGGTATACGCTCGCACAAATGCTTCCTGGGCAATATCTTGAGCTTCATGAACGTTGCCGGTCATACGGTAAGCGATTTGATACACCTGGTTTTTATAAGCTTCAACAATTTCTGCAAATGCTGCTTGATTTCCCTCTTTAACTTCTTTGATTTTGGATTTTATAATTTCATCCATTCGCTTTACCCCCGGTCTTATAAAACCGCTCGTTATGTAATACGGCGCTAAAAAAAGTTGGTTTCATTTTTAAATAATTTTTTATGAAAAAAGGTTTCTCCGTGCTACAATCGGGAATAAGTATTGTAGTTTTCAAGGTTTAAGGAGTGTTTATATGAATGAAGAAGCACTTCAGCAAGAAATTGAAATAGCTAGAAGGAAATTGAATGAGCTCGCTGAGAGTAAATCTCTCTTGTCAGATGAAATGGTCGAATTAAGCCGCACACTCGACCACCTTTTAAACCAATACGAGCAAATTCATCGTGCTGAACAATCGCTTCCATAACAATCAACTCTTTATCTAGCTTCATCTACTTATAACGAACTGGCTCAGAATACACATTATACCATTTTTGGGGCTAGCTGTTTAAGAGGATAAGGACCTTTTACAAGGTTCTATTTTTTTTGTGTTATTACCGATAGAAACTGGCTTGCTCAACACCTTATCATTTTCCTAAAAGAGTATTTTTTCCTTTTGTTCCCTCCCACCGCTTTGCTAACGGGCTGGCCGGCACATTTCCGAACAGAAGGTTAAACTGAAACCAGTAAAAAAGCGCTGAAAAAAAGCTCCCATTCTAGCAGGGAGCCTGTTATTATAAAGGTTATTATTTTGGTTTTGGAGCGGGTGAGGGGAATCGAACCCCCGTCATTGGCTTGGAAGGCCAAGGTTTTACCACTAAACTACACCCGCATTTCTTGTCATATCAGCTGTTCATTTTGTATGTAAGTTCAGAACGTGTCATTCATTCGTAGTTGCGTAAAGCACTACCATTCAAAACGCTTGCAACACAGATAATACTACCATGCTCTTGATCTTACGTCAACTAAAGTAGTCAGAAAATGGAGCAGGCATAAGAGCTTTGTGTAAAGGCATTAGGTCTCAAATGAGCATACGCTAAACTATCTATCGGACACCTCTTCCGTTATGTGCGGGTAAGTCCTTTACGTTCAACTGTTTCAAGAGAGAGCACGGAACTCTGTCACTAGCCAACCTTTCTTTCCATATTAAAAAGGAGACCGCCTAGCAGGCTGTCTCCTTATGTGAGTGGGTTTTATTCATGGAGCGGGAGACGGGATTCGAACCCGCGACCCCCACCTTGGCAAGGTGGTGTTCTACCACTGAACTACTCCCGCAAACTGGTGAGCCATGGAGGATTCGAACCTCCGACCCTCTGATTAAAAGTCAGATGCTCTACCAACTGAGCTAATGGCTCCCAACAAATATATAAATGGTGGAGGGGGACGGATTCGAACCGCCGAACCCGAAGGAGCGGATTTACAGTCCGCCGCGTTTGGCCAACTTCGCTACCCCTCCAAAATGGTGACCCGTGCGGGATTCGAACCCGCGTTACCGCCGTGAAAGGGCGGTGTCTTAACCCCTTGACCAACGGGCCATTTTGGCTCAGCCGTTTTGCTGACAAATTACATTATATACATCACATTTTCTAAACGCAAGGATATTTTTCATATTTTTTGTTTTCATTTTTTTCAGTCGTTTTTCCTCCTTTTTTTACCCTTCTTAAAAATGACGCATCTTGTCATTTTTGCCTTTCATTCTCTCCTTATGCCAAGTTAATTGTTCAGCTTTTAGCTCATAAAAATCACAAGGCGATCAACGTAGGTTAGAAAAGCCTGACGATTTCCTACTTAGCCTCGCCCCATCTCCAAACATTTAAACTTGCCCACCTCTTCCTCGCCATACCAAATCTAAAGAAAACTTGGCAAAGCCAAGCCTGCGCGTAGGCCGATCCTTAGTTGCACGTATACCGTTTCCTTCAATTATTCATACAATCTTACGGTGTAAAAACACACTGGCTGTCTCTTTAAAAAGAAACAACCAGTGTGCTAGCTTGCATGTTAAGATTTAGCTCCGTTTTTGCTGCCGCCCTTTGTTCCTTGGGCACTTTGGAGGGAAAATAAGTTGGAGTCGATGGAGAACGTTAATTTTTCTCGTTCACGCTTGCGCTTTAAAGCCCCTTGTACCAATTGGTCCAACAGACTCTTGTATTCTTTTCCGGCCGGGTCCCACAAATAAAAGGAAAGTGAACCTGGGATGGTGTTAATCTCATTAACGTAGACTTTACCTGTCGTCTCTTCAATCATAAAATCAATGCGGGAGACACCGCTGCAGCCAAGTGCTTGGAATGTTTGGACCGCAAGCTTTTGTACTTCTTCTGTACGTTCTTCTGAAAGCTCAGCCGGGATGACGCGGTCAGTATTTTCCATTCCGCCTCCGCCTTTAACCGGATCCCCACCGCCATCTTTAGAACCTCCGCCTTGATACTTATCTTGATAACTCAAAATTTCTTCAGTTTTCAAGACTTCTTCAATGACTGATGCTTCAGCACGTTCATAATCGCCCACGACAGAGCAATTCACTTCTTTCATCTCTTTAAGCATCGGTTCAATCAAAATTTTAAGAGCAAACTGGAAGGCTTCTTCTACAGCCGCTTCCAATTCTTCTCGGTTACTTGCTGTTCCGATCCCTACACTTGATCCTAGGTTCGCTGGTTTTACAATCACCGGATAACCAAACTTCTGTTCAATTTGATCAAGCCAAGCGCTTGCTTCCCGGTCCCAGTGCGAAGCATACAGCCACACTTCACCAAGAACGGGCAGATCTTGGTCGCGCAGCACTTGTTTCATGGTGACTTTATCCATTCCAGTTGCCGAAGATAGCACATCACAGCCGACATACGGCAGACCTAAAAGCTCAAAGAAACCTTGGAGCACACCGTCTTCGCCAAAGGTACCATGGACAATCGGAAAAGCTACATCTATTTCTGCTACGATTCGTTTACCGAACTTAGGAACCGGGTCTTTTTCAAGGACTACTGTTTCATCTTCTCCTCGTTTCACATTTACTTTTTGGGCTTCATTAAGTAAATTATCCAGTTCTTTGTAATTCTCAATTTCCAAAAGGTCTTCACCTGTATACCAATTGCGATCTTTCCCCATATAAATGGGTACCACTTCATACTTCGTTTCATCCATGGCATGTATGGCCTGGACAGCAGATATCACCGAGACTTCGTGTTCGACCGAAGCCCCTCCAAAAAACACGCCGACTCTAGTTTTCATTGTTGTGTCCTCCTCGAAACATCACTCATTAAAAGTATCAGGCAAATCATTTTCAAGCAGCACCACAGATGGAACTTGAGCCCATTCCCGCATGCGGCTTAATGCGTCCTGCAAATCACTAGCTACATACAGTCGTTCTGCAGGGAAATCTTTTTCTTCAAGGCCATCTTGCAAAGGCTTAGTCTGCTGTTTCCCAACAAGAATAATGTAGTCACATTCATCGGCAGCTTGTTTAGCTAATTCTTTATTTAACTCATATTCTTTCTCACCGAGCTCAATCATCCCTGGAGTAACAAGAATCTTTTGCTCTGGCATGCTGCCGAGTACTTCAAGCGCCATACTTGCGCCGGTTGGATTCGAATTAAAACTGTCGTCAACAATCGTAATGTTGCCCTGTGGTTTCTTTAACTCGAGACGGTGCTCTACCGGCTGGACGTGACGGACCGCACGAGCAATCGTCTCCAACTCCATTCCTTTTTCAGAAGCCATCGCAATGGCTGCCAGGATATTATAGATGTTGTGCCGGCCTAATAATTTGGTCTGGATATCGATGCTTGAGCCGTCATACTTATAAACCTTAAACGATGACCCTTTTGCTGAAAACGAAATATCCCCGGCTTGATAGTGAAGATCCTCTGCGTCAATTCCATAATAGATTGTTCGGCATTTGTTCTTTTGCTCATAACTCATAATGTTCTCATCATCTTTATTCAAAAAGGCAGTACCTTCTGGCGGAAGCGTTTCGACCATCTCAAACTTTGTCTTTTTAATCGTGTCCAGTGTTTTAAATGTTTCCAAGTGCTGTTCGCCAATCGCAGTAACCATGCCATATTTATGATGGACAAGCTCACAAATTTCTTCGATATCTTTTTCCTGCTTCGCTCCCATCTCGGCAATAAACAATTCATGGTACGGCTTTAATTTTGTACGAATGGTTTTTGTGACACCCATCTTCGTATTATAACTTTCCGGGGTCATGAGTACATTAAAGTCGGCCGAAAGGACCGTTTCAAGTATATGTTTTGTACTTGTTTTACCATAGCTTCCTGTAACGCCAATTACTTCAAGGTTAGGCATGGAGGTGATCCGCTTTTCTGCATCGTTAAAGTAATGCTGATTAATCTGCATTTCTATCGGCCAGTTTACCATGTTCGCAAGGATCGTCATGACATAGCAAACAATAGAAGCTAGAATCAGCGGCACAAATGTAAATAAGAACGAACGCTCTTCATGCAGGCCTGTCACCAAGCTAAGCACCAGAATAACGGTATATAAAACCCCAATTGTAGTAAACAAGCGTTTCACTCGTGGAGTAAAAACAAGCTGTTTTTTTGTTTGTTCCTTTGGCCAAGTGAATAACAGGAGAGCATAAATAACCACACCAGCCAACAAAGCGATGCTTTCACCTAAAAGTAGAAAAACAATAATAGAAAGCAACGGAATAGAATCTTGGACCGGAAAGGCACGCTTCCCATTATTCTTCATCCAGCGAATTAATCGTTCATTGCGATATGCATTTTGCTGTAACATATGAACGCTTCGTTTCAATCGTCTAGCTGTGTATATTCCCCAAGCCGCTATAAAGAGGATGAGGAAGATGCTAATCAACACGGCCGTTAGCCTCCTTATCTTTATCCAAAAATGAATCAATAATAACTAAGAAGCGGTTTAATTGATCGAGGTAAGCATAATGCCCCGCTCGTTCTAATACCACTAAACCACTGTCTGGAATTTTCTCTTCCATTATCTTACCATCAGATACTGGGGTAGCTTCATCATTTTCTCCCCAAACCAGTAAAGTCGGGACTTTAATCTTTGGCATCAAATGCTGCAAATCTTCATTGACTACCTTTACCATCGTCTGTTGCATAACCCCGGATGTATTCTGGTAATCCGAGGAACCGAGCTTTTTCTTTACCCGGGACAGAATCTGGTCTTTATAGCGATTTACTATCGGCAGATTCAACAATTTCTTGCTCGCTTTAAACGTATAAACTTTAAGGTAATACTTGAGTTTTCGTTTCGGCTTCACTCCGGCACTATCGACCAATATTACCTTATGAGCCTTATGATTTGCTGCATAACGTATTGAGACCCGGCCGCCAAAGGAGTGTCCAACTAAAATAGGTTCTGACACTTCCACTTTTTCAAAAAAGCGAACGAGCATATTTTTATAATCTTCCACACCCCATGGCTCGGGCGGTTCTTCACTTTCTCCAAAGCCAGGAAAATCAATAGACCACACTCGAAAATGCTTTTCTAAGTACTCATGCACCGGCCGGAATGTTTGAATATTGGCTCCCCATCCATGGAGGAGAAACACATCTTTCCCTTCACCGGAAACGTGATAATGCACATTTACTCCATCAACATCTATGAACACGCAACATACGCCCCATTCTATCATCCGTAATGTAAAAATTGGTCCCATTATGGACACAGAAATTCACTATATAATCCTATCACATTTTATGTGCAAAAAGAACGAACAATACGTAGATGTTTATAGGAACAGCCAAGAGTCACACCCTCAAAGAACAGCGCTTCTTTCCAACGAACTATAAATCCCCCATCCCCTTTCCACTTTTTTCACAGCCCTAGAAAAAAAGCATGTTTGCTCTCTTTATCGAAAAGGAATGAATGATTACCAGACGGACGATAAGGAGGCATGGTTTGAATGAAAATTGATCGATTAGAAACAGCAGACCAAGAACGAATTGATTTTACTGAGGGTGAACTTCACACCAATGAAGAACCTTGGAGCGCTGTCTTACATGGTGTAGATAATCATGGCATCATCTTTGAATCTGTTAGTGACAACATTCACCGAAATTTACAGTTTGAAACTGAAAATGGCACTTATACTGGACAAGCTGTTGTGTCAAACATCGAAAGTGAAAAAGAAAACCGGGTCACACTTGAAGGTAAAGGCCCATTAAACAAAGTATAACTTGGTCCTTTAATGAGGCAGCACCGCTCTTATGCGGTGCTTTTTTATGTTCAACTTGTTTTCGAGAAAAGGGTAAGGAAAAGCGGCAAACGCCTTGCACCGAGAAGGAACCCCTCTGCCCGGCTTATATGAAGACCAGAACGGATTTTGTCGTTTTAAGGAAAATAAAGAGGGGAATTAAGTTAACGATCATCGTTACGGATATTTATTTCGCTTTGCTAAAATTTAGTATGGCTAAATCTATGAAAATCTAAAATAATCGTAGCGAAATTTGTAAAATCGTATAAAAATTATTTAACAATAGCTTCAATATATATAAAATCTGTAAGATGATCACGAGAAAACATAATAGGAGGCCTATACGATATGAAAAAATATTTGATGACATTTGGACTTTCTGCCCTTCTTGTTGTTTCTGCATGTAATGGAGAAGAAGCAGAAGACGATGCTAACGGTGAAATTGACGACACAGATGAAGCCGAAGTAGAAGACGAGGGCGATGATGAAGAGGAAGACGAAGAGGAAGAAGATGAGGACGAGGAAGATTTAGAAGAGGATCAAGACGTTGATGAAGAAGACGCTGAAGATGTCGATGAGGAAGATGAAGGTCATGACATCCAAGGGCTAAGTGAAGAAGTTGAAACGCTTGAAGACCTTGATGCAACAGCTGAAACGGGCACAGTAAGCGTTGCTATTGACAGTGTTGAAATTCACGAAGCAGACCAAGACGACCATGAAGGTGCTGTAGTGGCCCATGTGGCTGTTGAAAACACTGAAGATGAATATGCGGTCTTCTATGGAGATAATTCTTATATCACACTCGATGGCAATGATGAGGAAATCGATGCTGATGTATTAGCTTCTGATGCTGTGGGTGGCGAATTCACTGGTGAAGGTGAAGAAGATGGCTATGTCGTTTATTACTTCGAAGAGACGCCAGATGAAATTGAAGACATCACCTTTCACTTCCAAGGCACTACAGATGAAGAGGGCGAATCAATCGGTGATGATACCGAAATCGAAGTCAGTGTAGACGGAGATAATGGCGACGATAACGCTGATGATGAGGATGACGATGCTGACGTTGAAGATGAAGACGTTGAGGACGAAGACGAATAAGTTGTTATCTATCATGCATAAGATAGAAGACGGCCTGAGCCAGGTCGTCTTTTTTCAATGTTTAACAGGCCGGACTGGCTTTTACTTACTTTTATAAAAGCAGTGTCTACCTATTATTGGGTTACGTTAAAAGATCACAAGCATTATTGTCGAAATATTATTTCTATTGTTATATAATTATTGTCAACGCTTATAGACACTTGTCATTTTTTTGCACTTGTTTGTAAGCGTTAACATAGATACCACAATACAATTAAAGGGGGAATAAAGATGTATGGTATAGTTTTAGCTGTTATCGGTATTATCATTTTCGCATTGGGCTACCGGTATTATTCTAAGTTTATAGCTGTACGAATTTACCGGCTTGACCCTAATTTTCAAACACCAGCCCATAGATACCGTGATGGTGTCGATTTTGTCCCAACGAATAAATACGTTCTCTGGGGCCACCATTTTACGTCGGTGGCAGGGGCTGCTCCGATTTTAGGTCCTGCAATCGCTGTCTATTGGGGCTGGCTGCCGGCCTTTTTATGGGTCGTACTCGGTACTGTTTTTGCAGCCGGGGTGCATGACTTCGGGGCGCTTGTTCTTTCAGCCCGTAATAAAGGGCAATCCGTCGGAACAATCGCTAACCGCATTATAGGCCGCCGAGCCAAATTGCTCTTTTTATTTATTATTCTTATTCTTGTGCTCATGGTAAACGCTGTATTTGCCTGGGTAATCTCGAATTTATTTATCTCCTTCCCAGCAAGTGTTTTAGCAGTTTTTATTCAAATTCCATTAGCTATCTGGATTGGATACACTGTTCACCGCAGAAGCAAAAGTATGCTGCTTCCCTCACTGGCGGCCCTTGCCGTGATGTATGTAACAGCTGTACTAGCCGCTAACATTCCTGTCTTGCAGATTGATCTGGTCAGCTATTTTGGCGGTGAGGAAGCAACCGTAGCCTTTGGGCTCGATGCCACAGCCATGTCATTCCTTGTCTGGATCGCCATTTTGATGATTTATGTCTATATTGCTTCTACACTACCAGTCTGGAAATTGCTCCAACCTCGTGATTATATTAATTCTCACCAACTTGTCGTCGGTCTTGTCATTCTATATTTAGGCTTATTCTTGACCAATCCGGAAGTGGCGGCGCCGGCTACACGGGAAGTAAGTGACGCCTCTTGGTTCCCGCTCTTATTTATCACGATTGCCTGTGGTGCGATTTCTGGCTTCCACGGTCTGGTGGCATCAGGGACATCCTCCAAGCAGCTTGACCGCGAGCCAGACGCACGCTTTGTTGGTTATTTTGGTGCCGTGGGCGAGGGAATGCTTGCGTTAATTTCCATTATTGCTGTCGTTACCTTTTTCTCAACCCAGGATGCATTTATTGGGGCGTATGAAAGCTTTACTGTAGCCAATGCTGATGGTCTTGGCCACTTTATTACTGGCGCTGGTCAACTGGCCACTGGTGTCTTTCTTCCGGCTGGTGTAGCCGAAACGATTGTAGCTGTTATTGTAGTTAGCTTTGCTGCCACCACTCTCGATACATCCGTACGTTTGATGCGTTACATCATCTCAGAAATCGGGCAAGAATATAAAGCTTATGCCTTAACGAAAAAGCATGTAGCGACTGGTATTGCTGTGGGTGCTAGTACCATTCTTGTACTCATGCCCGGCGATGAAAGAGGCATGGGAGCCGGCGGTTATTTACTCTGGCCATTGTTTGGTACTTCTAATCAACTGCTTGCCGGTATTACGCTGTTACTCATTACCATCTGGCTGCGTCGTCAAGGAAGGAACTATTTGTTTACACTCATTCCGATGCTCTTCCTTCTCTTTATGACGCTGTTCGCCATGATTTCACAAATCATCTTTGAATGGCTCGGGTTAGGTGCGGACCAAAGCCCAGACTATTTACTATTCGTTCTCGGCTCTATTATCATGGTATTTGCCATCTGGATTTTACTTGAAGCGGTTAATGTTTTCCGTAAAGAGCCTCCAAATCAAGGCTTAGGCCCTGATGAGGATTAAAGGAGATTAGAAACAGTATGGAACCTCTCTCGTTTAAAAAATTAATCGGCTTTTATGATGAGGTGCTCAGCTTGCCTCATCAAGCCGAAATCAAACGGATTATACGCGATGAAGATGATCTGTTTATGTTGCTTTGTTTTTCTGAAATGCTAGGCGTCCCAAATCCGGTTTCCTACTATACACTTGAACTTTACCCAGAAATGATTGAAAAATTCCATGACTGGCACATGCGCATGGGAATGGAAAAATCCCCATTGGACGGCATTCGCTGCTGTTAGTTGATCTACTCTTGCTGCATGTGTAATAGCTATGCCAGCGATCCAGAGAAAGGAGCTAGCTTCCCATGCAGAAATTATTCAAACATGAGATTGTATTTTTTGGGGGCAAAGGAGGCGTTGGAAAATCCACCACGTCTTCTGCCTTTGCTTGGAAAGCCGCCAGATCAGGGAAGAAGACACTTCTTGTTTCAACCGATCCAGCTCACAATTTAGGCGATATTTTTAATCAACGGCTGAATGGAAACATTGAAGCTTTAGCCGATAACCTTTATGCCATTGAAATCGATCCGGAACAAGAATCGCGGGCCTACATTGAACGGGTGAAATCCAATCTCGACGGGTTAGTAAAATCGAATCTTTTAGAAGAAGTGCACCGACAGATTGATATGGCAAGCGTTTCCCCGGGAGCTGAGGAAGCCGCCTTATTTGATAGACTCGTCCAACTTGTTCTTGAGGAACTCGACACCTTCGAGCTAATTGTATTTGACACCGCTCCTACTGGCCATACAGTGAGGCTGCTTGCTTTACCGGAGATGATGGAAGCCTGGGTGGAGGGAATGCTTCAACGAAGGCAGTCTGTAAATGAAACCTATGCCGGCTGGTTAGAAGATGGCACCCCAACTGAGGACCCTATCTACCGCACGTTGATGGAGCGTAAAGACCGCTTCTCTCGGGCGCGGGAGGTCCTGCTGAACCCAAAACGCACCGGCTACGTGTATACACTTATTCCAGAAAGGCTGCCGATTGTAGAGACAAAGCGCGCATTAGAACTGCTTAAGCATACAGGCATCAGCGTTCAAACACTTGTTATTAATAAATGTTTACCTGAAGCTGCCGCTGAGAGTCCTTTTTTTAAAAAACGAAAAGAACAGGAAAATGCCTACTTGGCGGAAATTAAACAAACGTTTAATCAACAAGGTCTTGTGCACCTGCCCCTGTTAGAAAGCGATATTCGCAGCACTGCTGACCTTGAGGAGCTCGCCGGACAGTTTAAATAAAATCCGAGTGCAGCCGCAAGCAATGCAAGGATCCCGTTCGTTGGTTTGGCTTCGGAGTTTAGTAATATAGTAAGGATGGATAAGCTGGCCCAGTTCGGCCAGCTTTTTTCATGCTTATGACAATGGGAGAGAGTTGTGGGTCGGGAGGAGGATTTCGTATTTTCTTTAAAATGTATATATCCCCCTCTCTCCCCCTACTTTAAGTTAGTAACCTATCAAACTTTCAAAAAACTTAATCTTTTGACTCTCGAAATAATAGGAAGTATGATTAATGTTAGTGAGTACTAACAAACGTTTAGTTTATTGGAGGACCTATCGTGAGCACTCAAGTCTCTACCCGTGAACACATCCTGAAGCAGGCAGTCCTTTTAATGGGCCAAAAAGGATACCGCGGTGTGACTACAAAAGAAATCGCCGACGCATCCGGAGTCAGCGAAATGACCATCTTTCGGCACTTTGGCTCCAAGGGCAACATTCTCCAGGCTGCCATGGAAAGCTATTCTTATATTCCATGCATGGAACAACTATTTGCTACCCAGCTCACCTATAACCTTGAAGATGACCTCTATATAATTAGTAAAACATATCAAAACATGATGAAACGGAACCAAAACTTGATTTGGATCGGTTTTAATGAACGGTATACGATGCCAGAAGTTCATGAAACAGCTTCCAAAAACCCCCGCCAGTTAAAAGAATTTATTATGAATTATTTTGCGGAAATGGAGAACAAGGGACTTTTGCGTCCGGTCGACCATGAAGCGCAAGCCATGTCGCTCTTATGGATGAACGCAGGCTATTTTATTACGGATGCTTCGCTCCCGTCCGACATGCAAATGGTCTCCTCTGTCTCTACAGAGTCTTTTTTATCTGAAAGCATTAGCACGTTTGCCCGCGGCTTAAAGCCTGACGCAAACAGCTAAGCCTGTCTTATGAAATGACCCCTTTATTCATAGTCTATCTGTTAGCTCGGTTTCCCATTTTTTGTGAAAACGTTTTGTTAGATGTTCTGTTGATACATCAGAAGCCTAAGCAGGAACTTCGTCTCTTCATTACTAGGTTTGTTTAACAAAACGATAGAAAGAAGGAATTCGTATGTCCACCCAGCATATAGCTGAACATCCAGAAGAAGCTTTCAGCGAAAAAAACAAAAAACAGCTGGTTCGTCTCTTAGCCATCATACTTATCTTTGCCGTAATGAACGGAACGATGTTTAATGTGGCCATTCCCGACATTTCTGAGACGTTTGGGCTTATGCCCAGTCAAGTCAGCTGGGTTATGACCGGCTATGTGATGGTCTATGCCATTGCTTCCGTTGTCTACGGCAAACTGGCTGACATTTATCCACTTAAAAACATTTTAACCTTTGGCATTATTCTATTTGCTGCTGGGTCTCTATTGGGCTTTTTTGCACCCAATTATGCTACTCTCCTGGCCGCTCGCATTTTGCAGGCTATTGGTGGCGCAACCATCCCGGCCCTTGGTTTTATCATTCCGGCCCGCTTTTTCCCGAATGAACGGGGAAAAGTGCTCGGCATCATTTCTTCCACTGTAGCCTTTGCTTCTGGTGTCGGCCCAATTGCCGGCGGCATAATCGGCGGCTGGCTGGAATGGCGCTATCTCTTTCTCTTCCCTGCCGCTTCAGTGTTAGCCATTCCATTCTTTCGCAAGTGGCTGCCAACAGAAGAAGTGCGAAAAGGGACCGTAGACTTCATCGGAGCTGGCTTAATGGCACTCGCTGTCGGCTCTCTCCTCACTTTTGTTACCACAGGACAGCTAGCCTTTGCTTTCATTGCGGTTGTTGTTTTTCCAGTACTATTGCTTCGGATCCGCAAAGCAGCTGATCCATTTATCCGGCCGGAAATGTTGAAAAACCGATTGTATTTCGCCACCATCCTGACCAGCTTTTTTGGCACGAGTGCGATGTTCGGCCTGATCTTTATCATTCCGATTATGATGCGCGACCTTTATCAGCTCGACACGCTTGGCATCGGCCTTGTGCTCTTTCCAGGCGCGATGGCCGCCGGCCTGCTCGGACGGTATGGCGGTTCACTTGTCGACCGCAAAGGAAGTGAATTCGTTGTGCGCCTTGCTTTCACGCTTGTAGCTATCGGCCTCTTCTGTATTTCGATCTTTGCCGGTTACACGCCGTGGCTGTTGGCCGTTGGCATTCTGATCGCTTATCTGGGCTTTCCACTCATTCAGACGTCTACAGCTAATTTACTAACCACCCTGCTACCTGAAAAACAAACAGGAATCGGCATCGGCCTCTTTAACTTGTTTAATTTTATGGCCGGCGCCTTCAGCAGTGCGATTTTCGGAGCAGTACTCGACTTACAGACAGTCACCTTGGCAGTGAACCCACTGGCAGCTAATGGAGAGCACGCAATTTTTAGCAACCTTTTCTTTATTTTAACCTTAGTTGCCCTCGCAGCTGTCACAATGTTTACCCTAGCCTTTCGCAAACTTCGAGACCAGCCGGAAAGCGAGCAAACTCATGCTGAAACAGCAGCCGCTGCCAGTCCGGCAAAATCGACATCGTAATATAAAAGCTACCATGTTTCACGTGAATCAACTATTTATAAACGTGCAGGCTGCCTGAACCGGTAGCCTATTTTCTTTAAACAACCAAAACAGGGTCCGAGTAATTTGTGCTTCAGGGCGGGAGGCAGGTATGATTTGGTGGCGCAGGGACACGTTCTGACTGCTAAATGACGCAGTCTGAGTGTACAGACGAGGCCTGTGAGTGCGTAGTCACTTCCTCCGAGGGCGCAGTATTTCGCCTCAACCATACATAATAAAACTTGAAAGCAACAGGCCCGTATTTTTGAGGGCCGGCCCATTGATTGTAGCATCACGCATGTTTCCCTCCCTCTTCCCCTCTTCTTTCCATCTCAAAAAGAAAAAACGAGCTTGCCCTTTTAGCAAGCTCGTCCTCGATCCTTCTATTCACTGCGGCGCAAATACGCAATCCCGTCCGGGTGCACGCCGGTATCAATCCGCTCTGCTTCTTCTTTTAACGTCGTCATATTAATTACAGAAATATCATTGGTTTTGTTGTTTGCCACGTACGCATATGCGCCGTCCGGGTCAAACACGACTCCGCCCGGCCAAACGCCAACACGCAGCCGCTTCACTTCCCATGGCCGCACTTCACCTTTCAAATACTGCTCGGTTTCAATGATAGACAGCTCACCGGACTCGCGGTTCGGAATTAACGCGTACTTTCCATCCGGGCTGAATACAAGCCGCACCGGCACTGAGCCTAAACGCCGCTTATACAGCGTCTCATACGTCTCGGTATCAATCACATAAAGAGTGCCATCCTCTTGGTTAGCCACATAAAGATGATGACCGTACGGATGCACTGCCACCCCTTCAGGCCCGCGGCCCACTGGAATATGATTGAGCACTTCTTCGCTCGCCGTGTCCACAACTGTCACATTATGACTACCAATGTTCGGTATGTAGACCTTGCTCCCATCCGGGTGAAAGGAAATCATATGCGACTTATCCTGATACGTCGGAAAAACCTTCTCAATCTTATCGGTCTCTGTATCAATAATGAACACTTTCTCACTGAACGTTGACGCCAAATAAAGCTTCTTCCCATCTTTCGTCAAATCCACCCCATGCGGAAAATCAAAATCCTCATGCTCCAGCGTCTGCACAATCTCAAACTTCTCGTTATCAATAACATTCACCTTATTCCCGAGCGAACAGGTGACATACGTCTTCTTTCCATCATGCGTAATCACCACTTCATGCGGATTAAAATCCGTCTCAACCTTCTTTACCGTCTCCTGCGTATCCGGGCGAATAAAAGAAACCGTATCCTCGTCTTTATTCAGCACGACTAACAAATCTGTTCTCATCCTTAACACCTTCCCTTTTTTAAATAAAAGCCGGCTTGTTCTTTGACTAAGCTGGCTCTGCCGAGTGTGGGGCCGGATTCTTCCAAGCTACAATCATCGCCAATAGCGGGAGGACAAGTGTAACAATTAATATCTCGCTGTAGCCGCCGAACCAGTCAAACGCCAGTCCGAACGGAAGTGGCCCTAAGGAAGAGGCAATTACCGTAGTCGTCATTCCTGCCCCTTTTAAAGAACCTAAATGCGTCCGCCCGAAAAACGTAGGGATAATCATGGCGATGCAAATCGTTCCAAATCCTCCAGCTACTCCGCGAAGAATGCCAAATGCAGCTGCGCCCGCAAACGATGTGGTAAACAACAGACTGAGAAGGGCAACCGCTTCTAGCACAAAGACAAAAGCAAACAAACGGTGCACCGACAGCCGTTCAATCATAAAACCAGCCATAAAGGAAACCGGAAAGGAAATCATCGCCATCATGCTTAAAATAAAAGCCGACTCGCCTCGGCTTAATCCTTGCTCACCAAGGATCGACACCATATGAAAAGTAAGTCCTGTATTTACGAGAGCAGGAACGCCGATACAAAATAACACGCCCCAAAATGTGCAGGAACGCATAGCCTGCTGAAGCGTCCAGTCGTTCTTGGCCGATGCTTCAGCGGTCGTATCCGGCTCTTTCGCTACTGCTGTTTCTTCGTTCTTTCTATGTAAGGTTTGGCCTGTATCCGGTTCAAGTCCGTAGTCTTCCGGACGATTGCGAATGAGAAGCAACGCAAATGGAACGTAGGTCACTAATAAAATAAGCGCCCAAAACTGCCAGGCACCGTCCCAGCCGAATTGCGCAATCAACCATACATTTAACGGAGGAAGTGCCGCAGAACTGACAAAGCCGCCGACTTCCATATAAGCAAAGGCGCGCCCCCGCTTTTTCTCAAACCATTGCGGCACGAGCGTGTTCGGTACAAGCTCCATCACCCCTTGCCCAAATAGGCGAATCATAAAAAATCCGAGCAACAGCATAATCGGTCCCATAATCCAGCTGTTGATCAGGCAAGCAATGCCCAGCATTGTCCCAGCAGCCACGGACATCCAACGCTGCCCAAAGCGATCAACCATCCGTCCCATATAAATCATAAGCAGCCCTGAAGCAAACGTCGCTCCCGAGTAAAGACCTGAGACGAGCGAGCGGCTCCAGCCAAACTCTTCGACGTAAGCATCTATAAAGATTGAAACGGAATAAGTCTGCCCTGGCCCAGATAAAAACACAGCCCAGGCAGCCATCCCCACAATCACCCATCCGTAATAAAAAGGGAGACGATGAACGATCGTTCGGTTCTGCTTGTTCATTGAAGGCAATCGACCGCCTCCCTTCTCTTTTATTTCGCCCCTCTAAACACCTTTGTATTATATCATGGCTCCTTTAAGAAAACAGCCCCAATCTTCTGTCTATTTTCCGGAAAAAGTTTCTTTCTGGCGTTTGCTTATTTTTTGTTTACAAGAACATTTGTTCGGTTATAATAAATCTAGACTTGATAAAACGGAGGGAGGCCGATGACACATCACCCTACGATTCTTCTGGTCGACATGCAATCCTTTTATGCTAATCTGGAAAAGGTTAGAAACCCCTCTCTTGCCTCAAAGCCTATTGTTGTAGCAGGAGACCCAAATATTCGCAGCGGCGTCATTTTGGCCGCCTGCCCGCTCGCCAAAACGTGGGGAGTGGAAACGGCTGAACCACTATGGCAAGCCGAACAAAAATGCTCAGATCTCGTAGTGGTGCGGCCACGGATGGAGTACTACCTGCACGCTTCTATTCGTATTGCGGAGGTACTTGAAGGCTTTGCAGCCCGCGTCGAGCCGTACAGCGTCGACGAAATTTTCGTTGATATCAGCGGGAGTCCAACGCCTTTTGCGCTGATGCATGACATTCAACAAACGGTGGAACGGACCGTTGGGGTCGCTGCGCGGATAGGTTGTGGAAGCTCCAAAGTGCTTGCGAAAATGTCCTGTGATCATTTTGCTAAAAAACATCCAGATGGCGTCTTCCAGCTTACAGAAGAAAACCTCAAGGAAAAGCTGTGGCCGCGGGCGATTGAGGATTTGTTTGGAGTCGGCCGCCGCATGGCCAGAAACTTGCGCAACATAGGTATTCGCACAATCGGTCAATTGGCCCGCACTCCCGTAGAGGAGCTTCGGTACCAGTGGGGGATTAATGGCGAAGTGCTTTGGCGCCACGCTCATGGCATTGATGATGCACCAGTGACTCCAGATACCCACATTCGCCGTCAAGCCATCGGTCACCATATGACCCTGCCTCGTGACTATAAACGCTGGGAAGAAATTCGTATCGTTCTGCGCGAACTAAGTGAGGAAGTAGCCCGCAGAGTTCGCGCGAACGGTTATAGCGGAGATCTGATATCAGTCAGCAGCCAAGGAGGTTCAGAAGCTGAACTAGAAGGCTTTCAGCGCCAATTCACCCTCCCGTTTGCCACCGATGATGGGCAGAGCATCTACAATAAAGCAGCTTCTCTTTTTCAAACTCACTGGCAGGGCGGACCGGTCCGAAGTCTCGGCGTCAGTCTCGGCCATCTCTCGTCAAGCCGTACTCAACAACTTAATCTGCTCTTCACCATCCCCGACCGTCATGCTTTAAATACTGTGCGCGATCAAATCACGAGCAAATATGGGCCAGCCGCACTAATCAACGCGGCTTCCCTACAAGCAGGCGGTCAGGCCAAACACCGCGCAGAAAAAATAGGAGGCCACTATAAATAGCGGCCTCCAACCTATAAAATAGGGTGCTTCTGAAAAACTGCTTATCGTTTACCTTAATACAATAACCTGTATAGAGAGGTTGATGGTCCCTGCGCGAGATCTTGCCCTGACTCCCTTTTCCACTGAAGTTTCACTTGCTCCGGTCTCATCAATTTTTTCTCACTATAAGGAGAATTACATGATAATGAAAGTAAATAGCGGTGCATTGACTTTTTCAGCAGCTTTATAAAATAGGGGAAAGCAAACGAGAAATCGATTCTTTAAAACGTATCCAGCGCGAACGCGCCTTGTAACGTTCCATCGTCATCTCCCAGGAAGCTTCCATATCCTTTTCAAAGATCCGCGCTAGTTCATTTGAGGTCTCACGGTGATAAATAAAAGCATTCACCTCAAAATTCAAGCGGAAGCTGCGCACATCAATATTGGCTGTCCCTACCGAACTGACTTTATGGTCAACCACCATCGTTTTTGAATGTATAAATCCATGATCATAAATATAAAAGCGGGCTCCTGCTTTGAGCAGTTCTCCCATATACCAATAGGTGGCCCAATACACGAAAATGTGGTCCGGCTTGTTCGGAATCATGATGCGCACATCTTTTCCAGACAGGGCTGCCACGCGAAGAGCATCTAATAAACTCGCATCTGGAATAAAATAAGGCGTCTGAATGTACACTGACTCTCGGGCTGAAGTAATCAGTTTGAGGTAACCATTTTTAATCTGCTCCCATTCTGAATCAGGCCCGCTTGAAACAATTTGAACAGGCGTAGTACCTTCTAGCGTTTTCTCCGGAAAATAACGAGGCTCAAAACCTACCCGGCGTTCTTTTGAAGCCTGATTCCAATCCAAGAAGAACCTCGTCTGCAGGACGTCCACCGATGAGCCAACAATCCGTAAATGGGTATCCCGCCACGGCCCAAACTTTCGCGATAACCCCAGATACTCATCGCCAATATTAAAACCGCCCGTATACGCAATATTTCCGTCAATGACTACCATTTTCCGATGGTTGCGGTAATTGAGCCGAAGATTTACATAAGGAATACGGGAGGGAAAAAAGATGCCGATCTCGCCACCAGCATCCGTAAGCTCCCGGAAATGTCGGCGCGCTAAACTGCGCGACCCGAGATCATCATAGAGAAAACGAACAGTTACTCCTTCTTCCGCTTTGCGCCTCAAGAGCTCAATAAACCGCTGGCCAAGTCCGTCTTTTCGGAAAATGTAATACTGCACATGAACATGGTCCGTCGCTTGTTCAATATCTTCAAAAAGACGTTCAAACTTTTCATCTCCGTCGGTTAAAATCTCCAATTCGTTGTCCTGGGTAAAGACCGCGTCATTATTCACCAGGTGCATGTAAATCAAATCACGATTTTCTTCTACATTTTCATCCTGAAATAAAAATTTATGATTGCGAATCGCCCGCACTTGGTTAGAAATCATGTCTTCTATGCCGACTTTTTTAATTCCATCCCAATCAAACAACCGCTTCCTGCTTAAATTTTGCCCAAAAACCATATATACAACGAACCCTACAAACGGGACAAAAAATAAAATTAAAAGCCAGGCCCACGTAGCTGCTGGATCTCTCCGCTCTAAGAAAATAATAATGATTGCAAACACAATATTCAATGCAAATAATACACTAACCCCAACCGTTAGAATGTCCATCGAAGTCACCCAGCCTCACGTATCTAAGCTTACTTAACTCTTTCTTCTGTTCCATCTTATCATTTGTGGGAAATGTCGTCGCATCCTTTTTACCCTTTCTCTCTTAATTTAAAGATGGAAAAATGAGCTTTTAATTAATAAAGAAAATATGCCTGCATTCTTACTGAATTTACAGCGATGGGGGATCACCAAAAAAACACAGCAGCGGTTACGTGCTGCTGTGGGTACTTCTTATCACTTATTTGGGCAGAGCGCTTCTAGCTTTTCCTTTTGCTGCTTTTCTTTGCGCAGGAGAAACAATCAACCGAACCTGACTTAGAAACTCCATTTAAAAAACCATCCAGACAATAGATGTTTTTACTGCAGGCTTTACATTTTCCTATCCATTCCTGCATGACCTCACACCTTTTAGCCTAAACATTCTGTTGCAACAAAGTTCTTAGTTCATTTCGATTGGTCACCAGTTCTGACAATGTATACTGATCTAATACATTTAAGTAAGCATCCAAAGCCTCTTTTAATACGCCCTTCAAGCGGCAGGCAGGAGTGATGATACAGCCATTATTCTGGCAATCAAAACATTCCACAAGATGAAAATCTTCCTCCATCTCCCGAACGACGGTACCGATATTTACTGTTTCCGGATCAACTGCAAGTTTAAGGCCTCCATTTCGCCCGCGTATATTTTCCAAATAGCCTCGCTTCCCCATTTCATAAACGACTTTCATGAGATGATTTTTAGAGATTTGATACGCATCAGCAATATCTTGTATTTTTGCAAGCGATTTATGATCATGAACTGTAAGATAAATCAATACACGCAATGAATAATCTGTATATGTTGTTAAGCGCATAATTTCCCCTCATTTCCTTTGTTTTATCGTATCACAACATTTCTTTTCTTTTCAGCTTCTATGTCAAAACTTCTACGTATAAATATGGCAATTTATTAAAAGATGTATATAAAATATTGCTTTTTAGGTCCTTTTCCTTAACACTATAACTAGAGAGGAAATGAATTACCTTTACTCTGTTAACCATAACCAAGCAAAAAGAAAGCGATCATTTATAGATGGTTAGCAGAGTCAGGGACTACTGGGGAGAGTGGTAGTATATGTTAGATGAAAAAACGATCCGCGTAATTAAGTCAACCGTCCCCGTTCTAGAAGAACACGGTGAAACGATTACGACACGATTCTATGAAAAGCTTTTTGAAAACCATCCAGAACTCTTAAACATCTTTAACCAAGTCAATCAAAAAAAAGGCAGACAGCAAGCGGCACTTGCTAACTCTGTTTATGCAGCCGCAGTTCACATTGACCAATTAGAAAACATTCTGCCGGTCGTTAAACAAATCGGCCATAAACACCGAAGCTTAGGCGTCCTGCCGGAGCATTATCCCATCGTCGGGAAATACTTGTTAGAAGCCATGAAAGAAGTGCTAGAAGACCAAGCAACCGAAGAGATTTTAACAGCTTGGGAAAAAGCATATGGCGTAATTGCCACTGCTTTTATCGACGTAGAGCAGGAAATGTATAAAAATGCCGAAGAACAACCAGGCGGATGGAGCGGCTTTCGCAACTTTATAGTAGCTGACAAAGTAAAAGAAAGTGAGCTCATTACTTCCTTTTATTTAAAGGCAGAAGACGGCCTGCCAATCGCCTCCTTCTCTCCCGGCCAATACGTAAGCATAACCATTAACATTGAAGGTGAAAAATACAGTCACATCCGCCAATACAGTCTCTCTGACGCACCTGGAAAAGACTATTACCGCATCAGTGTTAAACGAGAACAAGAGAACGACAAGCCTGACGGCAAAATTTCGAACCACTTACATCAAAAGGTACAACCAGGCGACATTCTGCCATTGAGCGCCCCAGCCGGAGATTTCATTTTAACCAAAGACAATTCTAAACCTGTTGTGCTTATTAGCGGCGGCGTCGGCATCACCCCCTTGATGAGCATGCTAAACACCATCGTCGAACAACAGCCAGAACGAGAAGTGTTATTTATCCATGCCACCCATAATGGGAAGTACCATGCCATGCAAACAGAAGTCCAACAATTATCCGCTACGAACAGCCAGGTGCAATCGTATTTCTGTTATACCACGCCAACCGATCAAGACCGAACCGATCAACGTTTTGACAAAGAAGGCTATCTTAACCCGGATCTATTAGTTTCTCTTATCCCATTTACAGAAGCTGAGTATTACTTCTGCGGACCAGTTTCTTTTATGCGCACAATTAAAGAAGGGCTCGAAGCGGCAAATGTACCAGCAGAACATATTCACTACGAGTTTTTCGGACCGGCTATGCAGCTATAAAGGAAGGGCTAAAGGCATAAAAAACCACTAAAAAACACCTCCACAAATTGCGGCATGGCTGAGCGAATTTGGAGGTGTTTTTCCTTTATGCTTCTATAGAGTATAGAGATAATTACTATTCATTTTTCTTATTCTTATATTGACGAATCACTTTATGACTTTGATTCATATCTTTGGCGAGACGATAAGGTTTACTTATTACACGAATGGGTAAGGAAAATAGGAAATGACTTAAGTCTTCACGATACTCGTTTGTTATTCTAGAAGGTTTAGAAGCAATACGTTGGTAAAGTTCATTATAAAATTCTTTCATTACATTAATATGAATTTCAATTGCCCGACCTTAAACAATTTTTCTTCCTTTCTAAAATGAAAAGGTGATCCTTTTTTGTTTATTTTCCCCAATATATAACAACCGTAGTGGAAAGCGGTTCAGTAAAAAGAAATTGGCTTTCTTTACATGAGCCACACATTATAAAACTTACCAACTCAGGGTGAAAAGACCTATTATTACTATGAGTAAAAAGGTATAATTTAAGGTAACTGGAACATAAAAGTATAGTCAGAAAAGAGGGGGCTCATCCTTATGAAACGTAGCCCGGAAGCTTTATTCGATTATATTACCCAAGACCATGAGGTGCTGCAGATTTTTAAACATCATTCAGTAAGAGTGATGTATTTAGCCACCCTTCTCGGCAAAAAAATAGAACATTATGATGAAGACTTGAGAGTGGCTGCCCTGCTCCATGACATAGGTAAAATCGGAATTGCCAAAGAAATCTTACTTAAACCTGCTCGTTTGACTCTTTTAGAAAAAACCATTGTGGAAAGCCACAGCCATATTGGCAATGTCATCGTTCGAAAAGAATTAGGGAAAACACGAGCTGCTGAGTTTATTAGAGACCACCATGAAGATTGGGACGGCAGAGGCTACCCGCGCCGATTAATCGGAGAACAAATATCCATACAAGGCCGCATTATTCGAATCTGTGATGCCTTTGATACAATGACCTATGATCTCAGAAACTATAATGCTGTTAAAAAGTCGCATGAAGAAGCATTCGCAGAATTAGAGCGTTGTGCGTGGACCCAGTTTGATGGAAATCTTGTGGATACATTCATTTCATTAATTAAAGAAGTGGAATTGCCAAATCGTTGGTACGACACCTTTGATGTAGAAGTTTTCAAAAGAACCTTTCCACAAGTAGAAAATCCATACCACTTTTTCTGAACAATCGTTTTAATAAAGGGCGCTGTTAATAGATTGCATGCCTGAGTAAAGAGTTAAGGAACGTTCATTGCGCTGCCGTACTAGCTATTGTTCTTGTTAGTCACAGTTGTTTCAATCCCTTACTAGAGGAAGCAGGCAGCGTGGGACAAAGAGTCCCAAATGCCTGAAAAGCAAGTGGGGCCCCTGGTCCTTGATTTTTTTGTTCTACAAATTTTGTTATGGCATATGGAAAATTACTCATCAAAATACATGAGAAGATAGCTACCTATTTGAGCTATTTCTTGATAATAACCTTTAATTTTCGTCAGTTTCTCTTGTCCTATCCTTCCTCTCCTTTAACAGAAAAAATCATCGAAAATTGTCGTATTTTAACCAACCAAAGAACCATATATGGTAAAATAGTCGGGGGCGAAAAGTGAATAGAGGTGAGAACGTGTCAAATGAAAACCAAGAATTGCTCTCATACATCCAGACTTTTGAAAAAATGCTTGATAAAACGCCTGATGAGGAACGTTCCTTGCATGAATTTGTTAAGCTTTATAGAGGATTGATACGCTTAAAGCCAAAAGAATGTACTATACCAATGATTGAAATTACGTCTGTACTCAAAGTTAAAAAACCTACGGTCTTTCATGCATTACGCAAACATGGGAAAAGTGACCCTTTTTACCAAACCATCACTTCTTCTGTCATGGAGGAAGAGTTGGCCTTAGAACGACTGGAAACCCTCAAACATCAACTTGGGTCCTCGTCCTCCTTGTAGATTCACCTTTAAAATAAGCTTTTTCTCATTACAGAAAGAGATATAATATATTATTCAATTAAACAATCGTTTAAAAGATGGTATGTTGCAGACTCACATAATAATATGAGGCTGTCAGTAGAATGGCTAACCTAATTAAGGTCCACTAGAAAGCACATTTTAGGGAAGAGGATCGAGCAAGTGGGCTAGACTTTTTTGTGAATCAAAGAAGCCGCTGAAAAACTTGAAGACACTTTGTTCTGATAAAGGATGTCTACATTAAAGAATAACCGATTAGTCACCAGTTGAGCTTGTTACTAATTAAAAAAGGGTTCTGGCAATTGCCAGAACCCTTGTCATATGTATAGTTCAGATGGAGCTTCCTACCGGGCTTGAACCGGTGACCTCATCCTTACCATGGATGCGCTCTACCAACTGAGCTAAGGAATGCTATATATCAACTATTTATAGACTATAACTATCTTCTTTCGTTCTATTGTAAGTACATAGTAAACCATTTTCAGCCGACAATCAAGTGGTTTTCAATATAAAGGGAAATTTAAAAATGAAAAATGGAAAATGGAGGGGAATACTTCTATAACAGTACCGTAGGATTTTGCCAACTAAAAAAGAATCAGAAGTTTTGTACATATTTTCTCTTATGCGACTAATTCCACCAAATAACCACACTAGGTAACCCTATCTATAGAATCATTGTAAACTTCACTATCAACCAATATATACAATTAAAAGATGTGTTCACCAATCCACCTATAAGGTGAAATTATTTAATGTCACAAGAATTATTTTTAACTTCGGGTGTATTAATTTTTAAATTGAGAATTGGTCAATAGACATGTTTTATTTAACCATACCTGATAATCACTTAGAATTAATTTCGTCTTTTTTATTCAGTGCACACAAGCTGCTTCCATAAAAAAGAGCACCTTTGAGGCGCTCTCATAACTTATTAAATAAATGTGTAACCAAAGTCATGGCTATAGTCTATTGTTCTATCTTCTTGAACTTCAATAATTTCAATAGTATGTTTATCTCTCTTTAAATTAAACAATTCAAATTCAGAATACACTTCATTTCCTAATAATGAATTAACAGTATTCTCCACATAATCGGAAACTGGCTGAGTTAGATCTCTAGTTGTGTTCTCAGAAGAAACAACAAGTACATACTCTCCAATAGGTATATTGTTTAATTGATATTCACCATTACCGTTAACAGTAGTTAAATGAAGACCATCGACTTCGGCGCTTTGTATGCCCATTGCAAATAGTGACAGCTCAGTCTCATTAACTCCTTCATAATCAAAATTTGAAGGAATTAAATAAACATCCGCATTTACATCACCTCTAGTTCCAACATAATCATTATATTGCCAAGTAATCGTGCCACTTACATCCCCAGTTTTATTCGAGTTATAGCTACTTGGTTTTTCTATAGTAATTGTACGATTTTCATTATCCCAAAATACATCTGCTCCTGATGATTCACTAATAAAACGTAATGGGACTAAAGTCCTTCCATCCATAGTTTGTGCAGGGACACCCAAAGTCTCTGTAGAACCATTAACAGTTGCAAAATCATTTCCTAAAGTCAATTCAATTTCAGTATCATCACTTTCTCCTGTGACTGTTCTAGTTTCATTATTCCACCCTACTGACATATCCAATTTTTCAAATATCCCTCTGAACTCAACTAGTGTAACCCCATCTTTTATTACAGGGTCAATATCAAAACTTAATTCCTCACCTTCAACAAATACTTGTACCCGATCAGTTGACGCTAAAGCTTGGGGTGCAAAAAAGACCAATGCTAAAGTTGCAGCTATCAATAACAATAACACTTTTCGCACTAAATCACCTCTTTGAAATTAGTATTTACTGGTATATCATAACATAAATTTAGTCATTTAGACTATATATGCTGCTGTGTATTTTGACCTACTGAGCAATAAGCATTGGTTATAAAATGAAAGTAGACGAGATCCGAAACACAGCCATAAAGGTATCGGCAATTTTCTCCGCCGTAAAAAAGTTCGAGGAGGGAGTGTAATTATGAAGTAAAACTCCTTAAAAACCACGCCGAAGATTACCCCTGTTAATCTCTGATATTTTTAAAGCAGTCGAGAATATAAATCAATTGATTCTGGAAATTTGTCCAGTTTAGTGTTTATTTAGTGTTAATTTGAAAATTTAGTGGAGTCTCTTTAAAAATTTAAACAAAGTGAAGATGCTCGAAAACCACACTCGTAAAAGTTAATGAAGAAAGGTTAATACAAGTGCAAGTATTTAATTTGATATTTATGAAACTAATATAAGGGTGAGGTAATCGTGTCTATACAGCACTTTTCGAGAACTATACCGAAGTGAATCACCCTATTTTCACTGAGTATAGATAGAGGGCGTTACAGTGTTATAAGATAATTTTCTTAGGTTTATTGCTAATTAATGTTAATTACCCCCTTATATATATAATATAAAATTCCGCTCGAAATAGATAAGTTTATATCTATTTTATTACCCATCATTTAGATTTCAGTCTAAGCAACTAAAGAAAGTTGCAGGTTTCGTATTCCCATATTAATATCATGAATTAACGTTTACATACCAATTCATTCGGGTTAATAGATAATCTAATATAATTATACTTTTAGTTGAATTAGCTCTTGATCCATAACGCTTATCAGCCCCATGTGCCATAGCATGTCTACTCAACACTTCGATTGGCTCCATATGTTTGAAGTCTTGGGTTAATTGTTGACGATAAAATTTATCCCATTGAGAATCATAATTTAAATCTGGATTTAGTATTCTTTGTAAAGAATTCGTTTGGTTTTTCCCGGTGAATTTTCCGTTAGTATTTCTTTCCTCAGGAAAAAATTCAGCTAATATCCCTTCGATTTGAGGAAATACAGAGAGAGTTGATAGGTAAAACAGTTCTTTCTTATGACCGTCAATAACCTCAGCTAAAATGTCTTTTCTATTTTTATCTAACCATTTATAAGTACTCCATTTTGTTACAAGCTGATCCATTTTCTCATCATTAAATCTGATACTTATAAAGTGATCTAAAATATCAATTGCTTCCTCGTCTGTAGTGGCATTAGTCAGATATCTTTTTAATACGTTAACTTGCCCGTTTGTCATATTAGGTATTGGTGGATATAAGTAATTAGATAGTAGCTCCTCAAATTCTATAACGTCCTGGTGAAATTTATTTAAAAATTTATTTATCTCTGCTTCCCTTTTGTAATAACCCTGTATCTTATCATAGGCATTAAACTTGAATGCATGAGGAAGTTCAGCTACTAATTGGAGTTGTTTATTTAATTTGCTCCTGCTTTTTAAATAATTTTCTACCCCCATTATACTCCTCCAGTGAGAATATTTAGTGATTTAACATTTTTATGCTCGAAGGTTATAATATAATAAATTGTGAAGGTTCCCATGCCCAACCCCCTAGAAATCTCCTCTTCTTTACTATGTGAAATGTTTCTTTTACTTAGTGACTTTATGCATACTAACTGTATGTTTAACACACCATTCTTCCAAACATTAGAACTTTCAGCTTACCCAATTAAAATCATTACCTCAATCAATGAATGAAATTAGCTACCTTTAAGCCCCTCGTTTTTGAGCAATTGCTGTTTTGGTTTACCCTTTCTGCCAACAACCCAACAGCATCCACCTTCCTACTTTCTATCATTTCACCCCTATATACACCTTACAAAGTTCCCTCATGTAAGGTGGGATAGAGATGCCACCAAGTTGAAACAAAACCCTTCATAACCAGTGGCTGTGTTGGATTACTAAATAATTATTTTAGGCTTGCAATAAAGTATTCTTTAATCTAGCAAGTTTCGAAGGTCATCTATTGTGGTACCTTTCTTAGTTAAACTATTGTGTAGTATGTTCGTCGATTGTTCTTTTGCCCACTTGTGATCTAATGAGTAGATTAATAATACTAAGGCTTCTCCTGACAAAGATGCACTGTAATAAGGAAGTAATCCTTTTTTTATTAATATCTTCAGTGAAAATATATACGTTTGGTAATTCCCAAGACCTAGCGATGAGGTTTCTACATAATCTAAAATCTTTGAAAACTCATAACGGTTAGCAGAATAAACTTGCGACCTTAAATCCATTAAGCTAAATATATGAGGAGGGTCTGCTACATTAACCTCTTCCACAATTTTTTTGTAAGCCGGTATAATCTCCTTTAATTCATATAAATACCTTAAGACTAATTCTTTATCTTTAAATGAGAAATTATCCAAATCACATTTTAAAAAAGATATATATAGTTCTATATGATGTTGAAAATATTCGCTAGTCAATTTTCTTTCCTGTGCTTTACTATATAAATATTGAATTTGTTCCAAATGTGTTTGACTCTTGTCCAACCTTATTGGTGTTTGTTGTAAACTTTGTTTTTCCTGAATATATAATTCATCCACGATATTAATCAAGTCATGGAGCGTGTAGTATCTAAGTTCAATAAATTTTATTATTTCCCTGACATCTATTTTCTTAGTGCCTCCATATTGTTTTTCAGCACTTTTATTATTTGAGTAAAGCTGTAAAGAAAATTCATTTCTGTCAAAAGAAGTTGACCAACTAGTAAAAAAGCGAAGGTTGTTTG
The DNA here is from genome assembly GCF_000377705.1 of Salsuginibacillus kocurii DSM 18087. GTDB lineage: Bacteria > Bacillota > Bacilli > Bacillales > Marinococcaceae > Salsuginibacillus > Salsuginibacillus kocurii. The sequence continues at coordinate 142,218 of NZ_KB898631.1, forward strand.
GATAGCCTTGTATGTTTACTTTGTTACCGTTAACAGCATGAATACCAAACCATGCTCTAATTAACTTAAAGTAATCATCGTCGTACAAATTTTCCCCATACTCATTTGCATTAAATATACTACTGTCATACTTATACGGGTATTTAAAGTCAGTAACTTCTTCAAATGAAGTCCATAAGTTTGTAATCGATTCATAAATCATATCAATAGTAACTATAAAATGAGTAAATCTAAGAGAAGTAATATTCATACTTTCATGGTGGGATGGTAACTCCAAACCATGTATAGAAACATCTAACCAATCCATACAAGAACATATTTTGCTCCATATGTCTTTACCGTTCAGCTCATGAAAATACAGTCGTACAAATTCACCGTGATCATGTACTTTATCACGAAACTTTTTGCTCAAATTTGGATCTAAACTAGAAATCATTCTTAACTCCTTTAAATAATCTTTTGGATAAAAATAGAACTTTTAACATTGATTTTATCATTCTTACAATCATTTTACCCTCTAATTTAATTTAAAAATTTGTAAGAAACTCATCATTCGTAGTCTACTCTCTATTAAATTAATGAACAATGAAAATACAACATCTCTCATCTCTGTTCACTTTCGTTATCCAACAAGAATACTCCACCAAATATACAAAAGAAATCCAAAAGCTCTTCTACTAAAGAAACCCACCTTTATATAAAGATAGGTTTCTGAATAATAAACTAGATTAAGGAGTTGTGTCATCACTAAGCCAATTATTAATAGTCGTTCTGTGCACACCATACAAGTTACCTATTTCAACTTTATTATACTTCTCTAATAATTTTTCTAATCTTTCTTTGCTAGGTCTATTATTTTTCTTCTCTGCTCGATATTTCTGCTGGCAACCATTATTACAAAATTTCTCATTTGCAAATAAATAATTATTACAATAAAAACATTCTTTCACTTTATATTTATCTTTACCAGTGGCTTTAAGTGCCTCATATAGATTATGTCTTCGATAATAATTATGCAATTTGGTATGCTGCCCTTTTTCTATTAATATTAAATTTTCATGATGATTATTTAAATTATTTGTATCTAAATGGTGGACATGTTCATCTTCTTTTATATAACGCCCTTTCATTTGCTCCATAATATATATATGTTCATAAATGTACCCTTGATTTGCTTTTGGGTGTGTGGGAAGGTATATTGTTTTATAACCATTTCTGATAGATTTCTTTTTCATTTTACATCAATCCTTTCTTTTACATGAAAATTCTTAAACAAAAAATGTATAATTCATAATATTCAATGTATTGTAGTTAGTACTTTTGGATAACTCTTAGTAGGAATATCGTTTTCTGTTATCTCTAACTCTTTCTTTTTCTTCTTATTTAATCTAATCAATTTAAGATCGTACTTTTCTAACATCTCTCCGAGACAACGCTTAAACTGATTACTTTTAAATTGTTTTTGTCCTTTAAAGTATGTAAGTACATTTTCTAAAATTTCTTTTTCAGTTGCCCAGCCTTTATATTCAATAATATCTAAAGCAGATTTTTCTATCAAAGAAGTTACTTTTTCATTTAAAGGTTTTATTTCTTTACCCTTATCCTGCGGAAAAACTCTATTTGCCTCGTCTCTACCAAAATTTCGATAGATGCCCTCATAATTCATTGCTTTAGTTGTTAACCCTTTTTCGATCCATTCTTGACACTGTTTATTTAATTCGGAAAAAAAGTTATACGAATACAATTTAATTTCATATGTGTTATTTAGGTACTGGTATTGATTATTTTCTTTAACTTTTTGTTGTATTTCTAGTAAATCTTGAGGAACTTCTTCTTCATCCAATTTATAAATGAGTCTAAAAAAAGTAAAGATGTTCATTCTTACTCCCGTGACGCTTTTACTTTTATTAAATTTACTAGCTATTGTATTTAAGGAGTGAAAAAATAACAATCTTGGGTCATCATCTTGAGCGGGTAAATTCTCTTTTATTAAATCAAGTAATATGTATAGGTTATCCAATAAACCAGACCCCTTAAAAAGTTTATAAAAATAGGGGTACATTGCTTTTAAATCATCGGACTGCAATATGTACTTATAGTGGTCAATTTCTTCTTTTAATCTTTTTTGCGTTGAAGTCTCTATAATTTCAATTTTATACAGTTTCATTAAAAACTTTACTGCTTCGGTAGCTCTTACATCAAGTAACCTTTCGGTTATTTCTATAATAGTTCCAACAAATGAGCTGCTGACTGAGTGGCATTTATAAAGGTAATGCCCTGTTCCATTTTGACTTATATATATACTTGCTGACGGACTGTTTTCCTCATGGAATATATCATGGAAATTTCTCTTATATATCCCTAAGTAGCTATGTAAATCTTGTTTTTTTAAATACTCATATACTTGATACTTATTATGTAACTGAATAGGATCAGGTTGCATTTTCATATGTAATTCTTCTATATTCTTGCTTTTAATATGTGATACATTACTATCATCAAGGTTATGTTTTATGTTATGATTGAATTTTGATGTTTTAGCAGGACATATAGACTTAGTACTCTTTGTCCTGCTAAAACTCTCACCTTCTAATTTGTTATCATAATTTATTTCTATAACTTCTTTGCCACCGTAAAATAGCCTACTTCCATCTTTACATGCAGGGTCAGCTTGCCAGTATTTCTTCAATAATTCTTTGGTGACACTTTCTGCTTTCTCATATTTATGTATTGGTTTATCTAAACAAAATACCACCCTAAACTTTTCCCAGTGGTCTTTATAAGAAAAAGTTTTATACAAGAACGCTGCATTATTTTTTATAAAATCGTCCTCTAACGCTTGGCTTATTGTAAATGTTACTTGTCTATTTCCTTCTTCATCGGTATTATCAAAATCTAAAGCCACTATTTGTTGATGTTGCCAATGCTTTTTTTGTCTCTTACTACCACCTTTCAAAAACGAAGGAACAAAAGTCTTTCCCTTCTCAATCTCATCTGCTAGTTGCTTTATATTATAAAGGTCTACTGGGTGCTCCATTATTGAATATGTTAATCTCCCTGCATCATTAGGCTTTTCACTATATTCTTTTTGGTCAATCATTAACTTCATTCATATATCTTCTCCTTTTTTTGAGCCCAAAAGCCCTCCATAATTTATAATTTTACATATCAGAGGCTAAAAACTTCCCTATACAAGCAATTTCACCATTCACCTCCTATTTACTAATAAACTTGTCCTTCCCTTTTAAAACCTAAACATAATCACCCCCTTAAATTGCTTCTATTCATCTAAACAAGATACTTTTTTAAAATACTTTTTAAATCTTTCATAAACTGTTCATCTTGTTCATTCATTCCTACTGGTTTTCCCCAATTCGTAGAAAGTAAATAAGTGAACATATGTAATGCGGCAACTTCATTAGTGCCTTTTTTCTCAAAGATATTCAATGTTTGTTTCATTATCTTGGATTTTTTAGAAGTATCATCTTCTTCATTTATCTGTTTAAATATACTATTTATTAAAGCTTTTTTATCTTTTAAACGATATAAGCGACTTCTCTCCGTAGATAAAGGATCATTATTAAAAATTTCCCCATCAACTTCTACTTCCTCATACTCATCTGATGAACGTTTTTCAATATGCGCAATTTGAACATCTAATTGTTCAATCTCATTAAGTGCCTCTTTATTAAAGAATTCAGGATCTATACCATTAAATAGTACTGAGAGTTTAGGAAGATGCTTTTTAGGTATATACCTTGTTTTTCCTTTAATGTAATCAGTTATAGTTTGTTTACTGACTCCCAACTCTTTTGCTATCTCCTTATATTGATAATCAAATACCCTTGCACAATATTCTAACGGATGCATATTTAACACTCCAAATCTGACTGGTATGATATTTAACATTATAATCTGACAGGTCAGATTTGTAAACAGTTATCTCAAATTTTTTTGTAAGCTTTTTGGTAGCTCTATATTCAATAAGGTTACCAAAAATTCATTGTAATTATTTTTGTGATATTAATATATTCAAAAATCATTTTTATGGATATGATGCTGTTAATTTAAAAAATGCTTCATATTCCTGATTTTTTGGCTTATTCTTATTTGATTCCCCCTGAATATTTAATTGATAATTACTCATCAAAGTGTCTTCATTTTCTTCAAAAAATAGATCACTTACTTCAATGTCAATTTTCATAATCTCTGATTGTAAATCCATATGTTGATAAAATTCAGCCCAATTGGTTGTGGTGTCTAAATCATATTGTTTGTTTTCTAAGAGTGCCGATTGGTGCAGCTTGTTTAATAGTTTGGATTTTGCTTGTAGCATTTGTTAGCCTCCCTATTTAGATATCAAGATGATTCATTGGATTATACTTTTCATTCTGCTCCTGCAAATCTTCCCCCCAAAGCGCTAGATACTTCTCCACCATGTCTAGTTTTTCGTGTCGTAGAAGCTTTTGAAGGCTAAATACATCTCCGCCATTCATTAAATAACGATGAGCAAACGTATGCCTAAACGTATGAGCTGACAAGCGCACATCTCGAAAATTCATCATTTTTGATAGGTACTTAAAAACGTTTTGTACTGCATTTTCAGTTAATCGCTCGTTTTTTTGATTAACAAATACATAATCTGATAACGCTCCAAAATGGCTCTCGCAGAACATGCGGTACTCAGCTAAATCTTTTGTTAACTTATCAGTAATTGGCAACGTATTCACCATGCGCTTTTTACCAAAAATCGATATTTGCTTACGCTCAAAATCTACATCTGACCAACGCAGGTTACACATTTCTCCTAAACGAACACCTGTACCTAAAAGGAATACGATTATGGTATAGTTGCGATACGCATAAAAGGAATACTCTTTCCGTTTTTGGCGCTTATAGTAGTCCAGCATTTTACGGATGTGGTGATCTGTAAATACATCAATATGAATATCTTCTTTCTGCTTCTTCAACTTCTTAGCTGGATTGCTTTCAATAACTTCAATTTCGATCATGTAATTAAAAAAGGCATTAAGGTTTTTAAGTTTAGTGTTAATGGAAGCAGGCTTATTCTTCTGCACTTCTTGCTCATTCACCAAAAACGCCTTGATCACATCAGTTCTGATATCTGTTACATCTGTTATTTCACATTGGTGCACGGCATATTGGTGAAAAATTTGAAGGGTATATTCGTAACTATTGATAGTCGTTTGTGATAGGTTTCGGAACTTTCGATCTGATAGGAAATCCTGAATAGCAAATTTTAATAACATAAAAAAGCTACCTCCTTTCTTTTTACGAAAGAAGATAGCTTCAATTGGAATGATATATAAGTACCATCACAACATTCTTTTTACCAAAAGTAAGAACGCTGTAACCACTGTTATGTCTGTACTGGAGCTTCCTACCGGGCTTGAACCGGTGACCTCATCCTTACCATGGATGCGCTCTACCAACTGAGCTAAGGAAGCAAATGGCTCCACAGGCAGGATTCGAACCTGCGACCGATCGGTTAACAGCCGATTGCTCTACCACTGAGCTACTGTGGAATATAAATATGTAGGCCTGGCAGTGTCCTACTCTCACGGGGGGTTGCCCCCCGATTACCATCGGCGCTGAAGAACTTAACGGCCGTGTTCGGCATGGGAACGGGTGTGACCTCTTCGCCATCACCACCAGACCAATATAGAGTGTTATTCACTCAAAACTGGATAGCGTCGTTGATGAAATACCGGTGCGTTGACTTAAACCATTAGGATAAGCCCTCGACCGATTAGTATCTGTCAGCTGCACGTGTCGCCACGCGTCCACCTCAGACCTATCAACCTCATCATCTTTGAGGGGTCTT
>NZ_KB898632.1 GCF_000377705.1 Salsuginibacillus kocurii DSM 18087
CCAAGCCGTTAAATTTGATATCGAACAAGGTCAGCGTGGCCCACAAGCGGCTAACGTTCAAAAATAAGTACGGTATTTAAAAATTGCCTAGCGGCACGCATTGCCGCTAGGCTTTTTGATTTGTCTCTGTTAAAAAGACAAGGTTGGTTTTGAAGTAGCGCTTTTTGAGCAGAAGACGCGAGACTTATACGGGTATAGCAGCACAGAAATTCATGAAAAATTGAGACAAGGAATTTGTGAAATGGGTATAGAATTTTACATATCGAGCCGGCAGATGAGCGGGGCTGGTTTTATCCAGGGGAGCTTTTCTTGGGCAGGGAAAATCCTGAATTTTACGCACAATGCTTAAAAAATTCAACGGCGACCGTTACACATGGAGGTAAAAAACCCAATGAAGACAGCTTTTTTTGACCGAGATGGAACGATCATTAAAGATTATCCGGATGAAGAGTGGCGAGAGATCACCGCACCAGAATTCCAGCCAGGAGTAAAAGAGACGTTGAAGCACGTGCAAGACCAGGGCTATATGATTATCATCATTACCAATCAATACTTAATCGGGGAAGGGTTCATCCGCGCATCGCAGTATTACGATATCAGCGACCAAATGCTTGAAGAGCTGCAACAAGAAGGAATCGAAATTACCGACATTTTCTTCTGTCCCGATGCCCGCTGGGAAAAAACAAACCGATTGAAACCAGCTACAACGATGGTTGATTATGCCCTTGAAAAGTACCCAGAGATTGATTTAAGTGGTTCGTTTATGATTGGGGACTCCATAACTGATATGGAGATGGCGAAAAATGTTGGCGTCAAAGGATATGGCATCGGTCTTGCTCCAAACGAGGACCTGCTCTTTACGCCACTTGATGACATTTTGGAATTAACGAAGCACGTATAATACGTAAAAGCAAGACGTTCAGAATGGAGCGACCAAGGAAAGAGAAAGTGCTCACAGCTCTCCAATCTCCAAAAGCCGCTTCCTCCCAAAACGGGGAGAAGCGGCTTTCTCAGTTACGGTTTGAGCTGTGAGGGTGGTTGGTTTGCTGAAGGAAGCGACTCTTTCAGCACGTCGATGGCCCGTGTCAATTCACTGAGGCGTGTCTCGATCCGGGTGAGCAAATAAAACGTCACTAAAATCGGAAAGCTTACTTCAGCTATCATGCCCGCCCAATCCATGGCGTCACCGTCCTTTCAGGTTGCGGTCAGAACCGAAAATTTTCACGTACCGTATTCTTGCTTTCTTACGTAAAGAAGGCAGTTGGCATGAAAGAAACGAGAGAAGGACGCTCTCGTTTCAGCTGTTTATGCTTCCTCTTCCTCCTCTAACAAGTTTAGTGGTTCGATACTGCGTTCGACAATGCGGGCATCGATAATGGAGACAAGTGGGCCGGCACTGCGGTCGATCTGGTCGTGTTCGATCATTTGCTCCATGGCTGCCTGGACGGTTTCTGGGTTAACTGGAAGGGCCGGGTTGGTAATGTTTAAGGTTACATTCCCTTCTTCTGCTTCAAATTGAAGCTGTAAGGTTTGTTCGCTCATCAGTTCACCTCCTTTAGTGGTTGGCTACGGTCTTAAGTGTACAGTTGCTCGGTGGTGGAGAATTCTACTCGTTCGAGCTCGCCTTCTGAGATCGAACTGACCGCTTCGGCAAATGCATAAACCGATTCGATGTCAGCATCAGGTCTTACATTTTGGTAGGAGCGGGTAACGAGTACTTCCTCGCCAAATTCATCTTCGCTTTGCAAACGTAAGCTGAGCCGTCCGCCTACAGGCATGCTAGTAATCGCCATGTAATCGCCTCCTTTCTGCTTCCTTTTGCTGAAGCATCTTTAGTGTAGCGTGAGCAGGCACTCGCTCTCAAAGTACCTTTCACGCTGACAGCAGCTTAAACCTATACCTTTTACCAGCTGGATATAAAAAAGAACGCGCAATCAAAAGCGCTCCGGTTGAGAGGTAATAGTTTAATATGTTTTAAATAGATGGACGACCCTGTTCAGTTCGTCCCAGTCGATAAAGCGGGAACCGCGCCACACTTCTTTTCCCTCCATAAATAAAAGCAGGGTAGGCGCAGCAAATAGTAAGTGCTGGCCAGCAAAGGAAGCAACTTGCTCTCTGTCGGCACTGTAAATGGGAAGCTGCGGCCAGTTGTTTGCCCATTCAGCCAGCTGCCATTTCACCTTCACAGACCGAGCAGGGTTGAGACGTAATTAGCACGAGTTGCAGGTCATTTGAAGCTAGTTTATCGAGCAAGTGGGAGGAACTGTATACCGGAATCACTGCTACCACCTTCTTTCTGCTCTTACTATCCCCTTTCTCACTGCAGCATGTCCTCCATCCTGGCTTTTTAATTTGGCAATTTTCGGGTAATATGACGTTAAGAAAGCAGGTGAGAAGTATGAACTTTTTAGTACTTGTCGACCTTTTGATTGTGCTTGCAGCCGGCCTGATATTGGCGCGGTTTGTGATGAGCTTTTCAGAAAAAAAGAGAAAATGGGTAGGAGTTATTGTCCTGCTTTTATATGTGGCCGGGGCCACGGTTTATTTGGGAGGTCCGTGAGGGTTTAGTAACTAACTCTGTTAAACGTGATTGAGGTTCGCTTTAGGCCGGGCACTTGCTAAGGCCTATCAAGAGGTCCTCATTATTTGGCAGTCGCCGTTTTCTCTGAACCGCTTATCCCGTAAGCGTCTCGTCTCTTCCACTTCACGTAACTTTTAAAAAACAAAACTGTCCTTTTACAGAACCTAGAAAATATAGCTTGGCTTAATGAAAACAAAACGCATGAATGGAAGTAGAGAAAGCGTATATATTAGTATCGTTTTCTCTTGCTGGAGAGGGACAAACAACAAAGGATATGAAGAAATGTCGCTATTTCAATTACTTTTTTTAGCTGCGGCGGTATCGGTTGATAACTTTGCCGTTGGCAGTGCATATGGAGCCAGGCGGCACGAGGTAGGCTGGAGAGTTTGGGCTAGTGTAGGCGTCGTCTCTGGGGCTTCCTTTTATCTCATGGGGCTGTTTGGAGAGTGGGTATTCCGTAGCCTGGGCTTAGCTGATGGAGGAATAGCGTGGTTACATAGTCTCGTATTTATAGGCATCGGGATTTATAGTTGTGCGGGGGTGAAAAAGTCCAACCACGAGAAAAATAGCGATTTACAACCGCTTAAAAGCTGGCAGACTATTTTATTCATAAGTGTCATACTCTCACTGGATGCGGCTGTTATGGGTGCAGCCGTTGGGGGAGTGTTACCCCTTCCCATTGCATTAACGGCAGTGATTGTCGGGCTGGCGAGCGCTGGCTTTGTGGCAGGGGGCGGTTTGGCTGGGCTTTGGTTAACAGCCCACCCAAAAATGAAACACGCAGCCTACCTGCCTGGAATCGGGCTCATAGTCTTAGGAATATACGAGCTGTTCGGATAAGTGGAGAAAAGCTGACAGCTACAAGGCGTAAGGAAGAGCAGGATGAAATGAAGGATGTGATATCACAATTTTCAGAGCAGTTCTCACCGCTTAGCTTGTAAAATATGGTACACTGACTGAAAATAGAATGAGGGGGAGAGGCTGATGAAGATTAGAGAAGCTAGAAGAGAAGATGCACCTGCTATTGCTTATGTTCATGTTAACAGTTGGCGAACCACTTATGAAGGCGTCGTTCCGCAAGCTTTTTTGAATGATTTAAATGTTGAACAGCGCACCGCTAGCTGGGAAGAGATCATCGCCTCCAAGCAGACGGCTATTTTTGTCGCTGAAAATGACGAAGATGAAGTCGTCGGCTTTGTCAGCGGCGGACAAGAACGAAGCGGTGAATACAGCCCTGGCCGCGGCGAAATATTTGCGATTTACCTGTTAAAAGAAGTGCAGGGCCAGGGAATCGGCAGAAAGCTGCTCGCGCCATTCATTGAACGTTTGAAAGAAGAAGGCTACGAATCCTTACTCGTTTGGGTGCTCGAAGAAAACCCGTCCCGCACCTTTTACGAAAAATTAGGAGGAGACATCATCGACTCCGATACAATTAAGATCGCCGGAAAAACCTTCGATGAAATAGGCTACGGCTGGGAAGATATAAACGAGGTAGAAGTGTGAATCATAGCATGGACGAATCACCGAAGGAGTGTTCCTGAGATGAGACGGTTTATCGGTATATTTATGATGATAAGCGTATTATGGGTGGCGCTAGAGCTGGTGTCAGGGAGGATCATTACGTTTTTAGCGGTGGAGGCCGGCCACATTGATGCTCTTACTGCGGCCGGCGCGGGCGCGGGCGCAGTGGTCCAATTTGGCAGCTACCAGCCTTACCTTCCTTGGGTGTGGGTCTTGGTTGCCACCATGTTGATCCTGGCCACTAACCCACACGCAAAAGGTAAAGAACAGCTTATAGATCACTCATAAACAGAATAGGCACTAGCAAACAAATGATAGTCAGGATGAGCGATAAGTGTGTGTGTTGCAATAGGGTAAAATGAGCTGGAGCAAATCGTGTGGCCAGACTAAACACAAATAAGAAAAACACAAATAATAAAAATATGTAACTAATAAAAATGTAGCTGTTTGATTCATACACTACAGAAGTTGGAAGAAACTCAGCTGCAGCGATAAAAAGTATGATGCAAGCCACGCCACCCATAAAGGTAAGAAAGGGCATACGGCGCCACAGTCTGGAGGAGAACAGAGACTGTGGCTTTTTAGCTTCGAGAGAAAATGTCAGTTGAAAACAGAGCAACGGTCCAAACAAGAAGCTTGTAAGAATAAGAAGTTGCGATGGAGAAGGTCCTTCAAGAGCTTGGGTAACTACGCCTCCCTGTCTAAATATGAAATTCAAGGCAAAGGGGACAATAAACGCAAAAATGACAAGTCCAAGTTGCAATGCTAGTAAGAACGGTTTATTCAAGGTGACTGACCTCCTGTTTTACGTTGTGTGAGCCACATGTTACGGCTCGTAAATGCTGCCGCCCATCATGCCTACGCCGCTGTGCACGTGCGCATTGATATAAAAATCATCTTCATAGTCATCTGCCTGCTGGAGACGCACCTCGAGCATCTGTGAATCTTCTATGGTTTCTTTTAACTCTAACTGATAACGACCTTCATCGACTTTTTCTATGTCTTGTAGAGGGATATCAGCTGACGCATCGGTTCTGTTAGTGGTAGGAAGGTCGGGCCTGCCTATCCAGCTTCCTGCTAGTTCTACTTGTTCTGTCGCAACCAAGCGTTTCAAATCACCTTCCCATTTAATTTCTGCTGCATAATGAGCTTCGCCTTCTTCTTCATCTATGGATATCGTTTTATCTACTAATATGGCATTTTGAAAATCAGTAGTAGCATTGCCATATATACTGGTGGCATGCGCGTATTGAACTGAAAACCAGGCTGCGAGCGCCACGGTGGTTAAAGCCCAAAACCCAGTCATAAGCTGCTTTCCTTTTTTTCCGGGCTGCCGTTTCTTTGCCTGCTGAAGGGCAAGAATATAACTACCGGCCCAAATCAGCCCGAAAAACAACAAGCTGCCCCAGTTAGAGATGTACCACCATTCATTAGGAAAGGAGCCAATGAATTGAGGGGAAAATACAGCTAAAACAAAGCCTATCACAACAAATAAATTAATCGTTCCGCTTGCTGCTAGTATCCCACTTTGGGAGCCAAGCGTAATGGCGATAAAAATATAGGTTCCTGTAACTAAAAATGACCAATGCAGCATAGACAACGAGTCTTCCCATGCCATAGGCAGATCAGCAACCACAAGCTGTACGACGAAAAAAGTAAGCAGAACAAAACTACATAATGAAAACAGCAACATAAATCCGACCGCCAGTTTAGCGTTTATAACTTCTGTTGCCGTAATAGGAAGCAGGCTGTTACGTTTACTCATGCCACTTTCATCTTCGCGCCGGAGCGCATGACCGGTCAGGGCATAGCCAAAAATTAAAATAAACAGGCCGGATACGCCCCAAAAAGCCTCTGTAGCTTCTTGCGTCAAAAACCAGCTCATAAGAGCGACGTACAGGATGGCTCCAATCAGAATAATGATCCAAATATCACGAAGTAGATAAAGGTAGCGTTTCATCATCGTAGTCATGATTCGTTCCCCCGGTTGGACTGAGCGGTAAAAAAGGTTTGCAGGCTGACAGGCTCAGTTTTAATTAGATCATCATCAGGCAATTCAGCTTTTACGGCCACACCTTGGAGAGCATGCGGCTTTTCTTCTTTTTGCAAGATCGCGGCTGCCGGCAAGCTGCTTTGTGGCGGCGCCCAAAAATAGACATAGTGTTCCAAAAAAGTCTCTTTTTCATCAGCAAAAAGCAAGGAGCCTTCTTCAATATACAAAAAGTAATCACACACACGTTCCATTTCGGCAATATGGTGAGTAGCCGCTATAATCGTCTTCGTTTCATCTTCTAGATAGTGCTGCAGCACCGCCAGCATTTGTTCGCGATAAATGGCATCTATTCCATCTGTCGCTTCATCAAGCAGGACAATGCGTGGCTCATGCCCCATTCCCAAAATAAAAGCGGCTGCTTGCCGTTGTCCTTTAGAGAACTGGCCGACTTTTTGATGTGGGTCGAGTTCAAAGGTACGTAATAATGACGCGACAAAATCCTCATTCCAACGCTTATAAAAAGCGGCTTGGAAATGAAGAGCTTCACTTAAGGTAAAGTCATAAGGCACAGGCAAATCATGATTAATGTATGTAATGAATTGATTTGCTTCTTTTTGTTCGGCTGGCATGGAAAAGTCTTCAATTGTCCAAGTACCATTCGCCACCATCGTCATCCCGGTAAGACCTTCAAACAAGGTCGTTTTTCCGGAACCGTTTCTGCCCAAAACGAGCGTGAATAAGCCGCGAGGAATCGTAATTTCCTCGATGGCAAGTTTAAAGTGTTTTCGTTTCACCTGTAAATTTGTTCCACTAATCGCTGTCTCGATCATGATGGGACCTCCTTCTTTGGATAAGGGCATGAACTGTATTTATGATTTCCTCGCTCGCTATCCCCTGGTGTAACCCGTCGTTTATCAAGTTTTCCAAGCGTTCTTCCCATTCTGCCAATTTTGCATCTCTTCCAACGGGTACCCCTCTGACAAAGGTACCTCGACCAGCTTGCGTATAGATCCATTCTTCTTGTTCCAAATCTTGATAAGCCCGTTTCACCGTAATCACACTTATATTTAAATCTTTGGCCAGTTTCCGAATGGAAGGAAGAGCCGAATCAGGGGGAAGGGTATTGTATATAATTTGTTCCCGCAATTGCCGTTTCACCTGCTCATAGAGCGGATCCGGTTGCTGTTCGGAAATATGTAGCCACATGGCGGCTCCTTTCGAAGGCTCAACTGTGTATAGTGTACATACACAGTATATGCACATTTGTAAAAAACTTCAAGGGTAAAAGTGAGTCATGGAGAAATAAGAAGGAGGATAGAACAAGAAGAGGACGTAATAATAGGGAAGAGGGGGACATAAAAAAACAGTTTGAAGTGTTACAGCGGCAAGACGACATGGTGAAGTGAAGAGCAAGCCGGTGGGCTACTCGTCTGATGTAATGTCAGCCTGAAAAGGTGCTCTGTTATCACTATAGTGAAGACTTACATAACGATCGAAGGAGCTGAGGCAGTTTTGATCGGCAACGGATATTGATTTCCCATTTTTTCGATAAGTGTTTATACACGACTATCAGATATCTGATGCGGTAATAAGTCTAAAACCGCTGAAAGAGAGGGGTTTTGGCAAGAATAAAGGAACGCATGCCTGCTATAGCATGCGTTAAAAAATTTCACGCACCGTAATAAAGAAAAATATATAAAACTAGTCAATCAAGCGATGAAGGATCATCGCTAACTCCTCGCGGGTGACGGAATCTTTGGGGCGGAAGCTGCCATCGGGGTCGCCGGCTAGAATGCCTTTACCGTGCAGCAAATCAATACTTCTGGCAGCAAGGGAAGAAGAGGGGACATCGTGAAAGCCGGCTTCCTTCGTAAAAGCGTCCGCCTTCCCAGCGTCCATGGCTCCTTCCACTTGTCGTATAAACCAGTCCTTCGAAATGCTGGTCCCGGGGCAGCTTTTTTCAGAATGGTCGTTGTGAAAGACGATATCGCTCAGATTTAAGGTAAACTGTTCGAGTAAAAGAGCGCAGGTGGTGATCACGGAAGTAAGTTGGTTGCCTTCAAGCACGTCTTGGCCTTCATCAAAATCACCGATCATTTCGATGCAAATTCCACCGCTGTTGTGACCTTGGATGCAGGCAGGATCGAGTTCAAAGTCCCTGCCGTCCCAAATCATTCCGTCCGGTGCAATAGAAAGGTGTTGGCCGATGTCTTGCCAGCCGTTTGTCTGCACGTGATATTCCCACATGCCGCGGATGGTGCGTTCGCCAGCGTAGTCGGCGTGAGTGGGGCGCCATGTATGGTGGATTTGCAAGTGTGTGATGGTCCGGGCCGGGGTCAAAGCGAACAGCCAAGTGGAAAAGTCAGCGAGCGTAAATGATTGAAAGCTACGCATAAGTATCCACCTCCTTGTCGCTGTCCGCATGAGGCAGCAGGTCTCCATATGGACTGTCCATTTTGATAAACGATTCGTTCTCTACTTTGTAATGGTCGAAGATATACCAATTTTCATTCATGAACTACACTCCTTTATGCTTTGATAGATTGAGTGTAGCTGAGAAATGAAAAGGGGTTAAGCTGCTTATCAAGCTGAGAACAGCATATTTCAGTTTGTTTTTTAGGGAATAATGGCTGGAAAGATAAAAAATTCACCCCTCTCCGTGTGAGAGGAGTGAATTTAGTCCTGAGTGGAGGTGGCAGGGGCGGGGTGTTTTTCCGTTTTCGTTTTCCTCGTGGTTAATAAGACTCCGCCAATGACTAATACCGCGCCGGCGATTTGTTCAAAGGTGACTTGTTCGTTTAATAGGGTGACGGCACCAATCATTGTAAAGACCGGTAGCAAATTGAAGAAGATCGAGGCCCGGGATGGACCGATGTCTGCTACAGCTTGATTAAAGAGAAGTAGGGCAATAACAGACGGGAAAATTCCTAAATAAAGCAAACCTGCTACTTGTGGAAGCTCCCATATGTTCGGCTTTAGCATGAGCCATTCCCATACAGCAAACGGAAATTGAATCATGCATGCAAGCCCGAGCATAAGCGTGAGGCCGCCGTAGGGAGGATATTTATGATTGTGTTGTTTTACAAATACGGAATACAGAGCCCAAACGATAACACCACCAACCATAAGCAGGTCGCCGATATTAAAGGATAAGGAGAGCAGGACAGTCAAGGAGCCCTGGGTAATGACCCAAAGCGCCCCCGCTAAGGACAAGGCAATGCCAATCCATTGGTATTTATTTAAATACTCGCGCAGAAAGAAGAGGCCAAGCGTAATTGTAAAAACGGGCATGGCCGTTTCAATAATCGCGACATTCGTGGAAGTTGTAAATTGCAGGGCAGCGTAAACCAAAATGTTAAATAACGCTACACCGGTAACTCCCATTGCAACAATTCCTTTCCACTCCGTTCGAAAGATTTCCTGGTGGCGTTTAATTTGACCCCAGCCGAGCGGTAGCAAGATAAGAAATGCAAGAAAGCAGCGAATAAACGCGATCGTGACCGGGGGAAGGTCGTTTATCGCGCGTCCTACCAAAATGTTGCCTGAAAAAAGAATCATCACAATAACTAAAAAGATGTAAGCTCTCATCTAGCATCACTACTCCCTGTCCTTCACCCGTCCAGCGTGTTATGTAGAATGAATCTTGAGTTAAATCTTTGTGAAACACAAACTCATGGAAACGTATCAAAAGTTTAAGATTAATTCAATTGTTTCTTGTTTTCTCGTTCAAGGAATTCTCTTATTTTCCTAACTTCATGTAAAGATACCGTAATTCGCTTTTCTTTTGCCAATTTTATTAGTATAGTTGTAAAATAAAGATGAGACAGGAAATGTGAAAGAAGGATTAGAAATGTACGGAGCTATTCGTGAGATTTGGGATTGGTTAAAAGTTTTAGTCATTGTAGCAGTTATTGTTGTATTGGTGCGCGTCTTTTTATTTGGTAATTACGAAGTGCACGGAGAATCAATGATGCCGAATGTAGAAGATGGAGACCGTTTAATCATTAATAAAATCGGCTATCAGATCGGTGAACCAGACCGCTTTGATGTTATTGTGATGCACGCTCCAGATAATAGTGATTTTGTTAAACGAATTATTGGCTTGCCAGGCGATGAGATTGTTTATGACGAGGATACATTGTATGTAAATGGTGAAGCAGTGGAGGAAGACTTTCTTGAACTTGAAGAACACGCAGAGCAAAACAATTTCCCGTATACATCGGATTTTACCCTTGATGAGATCCCAGGTGGAGAAGAAACGGTACCAGACAATTATTATTTTGTATTAGGAGATAACCGGGGTAATAGTCAAGACAGCCGTAACTTTGGCTTTGTGCCGGAAGAAGATATTGTAGGAGAAGTTAGTTTCCGCTACTGGCCGCTAGGCGAGTTTTCTTGGATAAATGATCATTAATAATATGGTGCGATTGAGAGAGGCTGACTATTGAAGTCAGTCTTTTTTTGTGTGTTATAAGCTGGAAAAAAAGCAGAGGGATTTTCGTAGAAATGAGTGCGTTTTTCTTATTTCTATAAAGCTATCTTCCACCTTTGCTTAAATGGAAGATTAAGGTAGAATAGACCTATACCGGTTCTGTCATATTTTGCGGTAAACTACGGCAGAGAAAGACTTGTAGTGTTGTAACCTTATGTTCTTACTATAAAAAAGCCTTATCTGTAAGGCCCTTAACCCTACCAATGCGGGAGTGTTCGTTAGTGTAAGTACGTCTATGATTTTATTATTCCAACAAGGAGAAGAACGAAATGAAAAGAAAATGGCTAGTATGTTTGGGCACACTCCTGATCGCACTTACTGCCTGCGAGAACCAGGATTCTTATATATATGAAGGGGAAGGTGAAGACTGGGACGTAGAGTATACGGCCCATGTCGAAGGGGAGACTCAGGAAGCGCATGAATATCAGTTGAGCTATCAGGGGGGAGAGATTCCTCCCACTTCAGTAAACTATGAGATCAATTCAGTAGAAGTCGAAAATGCGCCGGTTGACCAGGACGGCAATGTAGACACACATGAAGAAAATTGTGATAAATGTAACATAAGATCAGTAGACGAGGAAATTGAAGTGATGATTGAATGGGAGGACCACACCGAAGAACTGATTCTTGAAAATGAGTAACTCCGCCTCCCTTGCAAGAGGCGGAGACGCTGTTATTTACAAAGTGTCGTACGAAGCATTTACTTTTTATTACGATATAAATACATGGTGAGGGGAGCAAAAATCACCATAATTATGAATGACGATAGCAATGCCCATCCAATTTGCTCACTTGTAGCTGTGCCATGCATAAGACCACGGACTGCTTCCACTACTAAGGAGATCGGGTTAACATCGACAAAGCTTTCCAACCAGGAAGGAAGGGTAGCCGGGTCCACAAACACATTACTAACAAACGTGAATGGAAACATAATCATCATGCTAACCATCATTAATGATTTTTCTGAACGCATAATCAAGCCAAGCGTCGTCCATACCCAGGATAAACTAAACGAAAAGAAAAGCAGAACGGCCACTGCTCCCAACATTCCACCGACATCGCCATCAGGCCTGAATCCTAACAGAAATCCTAGTCCAATGATGATCGTAGAAGCAATGGAGTAGCGGACTACGTCAACCAGCAAGGCGCCAACCAGTGCAGCAGGCAGCCAAATCGGCAAGGTTCGAAACCGATCAAACACGCCTTTGGTAATATCATTATTCAAATCAATTCCGGTATACATCGTAATCATTGTCACCGTCATTACTAATATGCCGGGAAGAAGAAAATGCAAATAATCACCGGTTGACCCTGCAATCGCTCCCCCAAATAAATACGTGAACATCAGCAAAAAGATGACCGGGAACACAGTTACATCAAATAACTGTTCCGGTATATGTTTTATTTTTAGCAAAGCGCGCCAAGCAAAAGTAAGTGAAGCAGATAGTGCATTCGGCCTTGCTGGGCGGGGATGTGATGCTAATGCTTCGTCTAACTTATCATTCGTAGCAGCTTGATAATGAGGCTCTGTTTGCGAATGTTTCATGATATATTCTCCTCACTCGTATGCTCCTCTTCAGGTGGTTGACCAGTTAAAGTCAGGAAAACTTCATCGAGGCTGGGTTGGCCCAGGGAAAAATCAGTGATAGAAATATTCGCTTTCGCTAGTTCATCTAACGCTTTCGAAGCACGAGACGTAACCGACACATGAGCAGAGAGGGCGGTTGGGTCACTAGAAAGCTGAACGGCTGTACCAAGGGTGTTCGTCAAAATCTGTTCTGCTTCAGGGCGGGTATCCGGGTCTTGGAGGCGCACGTGCAATGTGCCTGATCCGACCGATGCTTTAAGCTCAGCACTAGTTCCTTCCGCAATCACTTTTCCTTTATCAATCACTGCAATCCGGTCGGCTAATTGGTCGGCTTCATCTAAGTACTGCGTCGTTAATAAAACGGTGGTGCCAGCTGTAACCAAAGCCCGTACGATTTCCCACACGTGGTTGCGGCTGCGGGGGTCAAGTCCAGTGGTTGGCTCATCTAAAAATAGCAGTTCCGGCAGGACGACAATACTTGCGGCAATATCCAACCGCCGTCTCATGCCACCGGAGTATTTCTTGACTTGCCGTCTAGCGGCTTCTTCTAAATCAAAGGCGCTCAGCAGTTCATATGCTCTGTCTTTTGCTTGTTTCCGTGCATAACCGGAAAGACGGGCCACCATGATCAGGTTTTCCAAGCCGGTTAAGTTCTCATCAACGGAAGCAAATTGGCCTGTTAAACTGACTCGCGCTCGAATTTCAGCAGCCTCTTTTTTCAAATCATAGCCGAGGATGGTTGCGTTGCCTTCATCTGGAGCGAGCAAAGTTGATAGCATTCGAATGGTAGTCGTTTTCCCAGCGCCATTTGGACCTAGGAAACCATAGACGGAGCCTTTTGGGATAGAAAGATTTACACCATCCACCGCCCGTGTAATTCCGAATGCTTTCACCAATTGAGTAGCTTCAATGGCTACATCCCCTTCGTGTGTTGCTCTGCTTTTATAGGTCATGATCTTTTTCACCCGCCTTTTTTATTTTTTCCGAAGAGGGAAGTAGGCGTAGGCCTTCCTCCACGTAAAAGTGTATGTTTGCTAGAAAGATAAATTCCGACAGAATTTGTGTGAAATTATGGAAAAGAGAAGTAAATACGTAACAAAGAGCTCTTTGTCACTAAAGTGCTGTGATAAGTCATAAAAGGGCTCTCCAAGAAGCGAGAAGTACTAGCAAAACCCTCATTTCAAGCAGAGGAAGTCGTACGAATGAAAAAACCCCGCCTTTCTTTAAGTAATAAGGCGAGGTACAGGGCTGTCATTTAGATATCAGTAACTGGCTAGTCTTTATAGGACGTTGATTGAATGTTGTCTGGGTCAAGTCCGTTACCTAAAGAGCCATACGTTTCCACCCGCCGGGGGTCAACGAGTTGATTCCCTTGAAAATAAGGACGCGGGGTCTTCCAGAGTGCTTTTAGCGCCTGGCCCATTGGCATTTCATGATACCTTTCCGGCCAGTTTTCTTTAATATGCTGTTTCACCAGGGGATAGTATTTAGAGCTCATCCCTGGAAACAAGTGGTGCTCGGTGTGGTAGGAAAAATTAAAATGAATCACATCCACCCATTTGGGAACAGTTACCGACAGGCTGTTTGCAAGCGGGTCGTTCACTTCGACGAGAGGGTTAAGCCGGTGGTTCGTCGAAATGTAGGCCATTACAATAAAGTTGGCAATAAAAAGTGGTAATAAATACACAAAAAACCAATTTTGAAACCCGATGATAAACAATAACCCAATCCAGGAGATCCAGGGAGCTGCGGCCTGGAAGAAAACTGCGGGCTGTTTACGCGGTTTGAATTCCTTAAGGTACATTACGAACATTTTTAAAGAATGAGCGGTAAATTGAACCGATAAAGAAAGAAAGCTGAAAAAGGCCCGAACAGGCAGCGGTAGCCGATAGACGGCGCGAATGCCTTTCATTTTAGAGATTTTTTCAAGCGTCGGCCATGCATCCGGATCATTGTCTTCATGCTGCGTATGAACGTGGTGCGTAATGTTGTGCCATTTCCGCCAAAGTTTTGGCCCGGTACTTAGCGGCCAAAAGGCAATAGCTCCTAAAATATCACGAAGCCACGGTTTTCGGACAACCGTTCCGTGTAAAATTTCATGGCCCAGAAAACCTAAGCTGGCAAAACTGGCACCAATCACAACGGACAAACCAATATTGATTAGGAAGTGAAGTTGGAAAAACGTAATCAAAACGAAAGCAGCGGCTACTATAATTACATAGGCTAATCCGCCAAACAGACGGGCCGGCACAGGTTTAAAGACATCTTTCGGCAATTGCTTTTTAATACGGGCAGCGTACCACCCGAAATGATGGAGTTCACTCATGTGAACACACCTCTCTTCATAAAACTCAAGAAACACGTTCTAGGTAAGGGGAATAAAAATCTTTGCTTATTAATCATATAACCTCTTATTGAACTGGTCAATTAAAAAATAATACCAGGTCTTAATAATTACTTATAAAACATATGTATTTCCATAAAAAACAATTTTAAAACTAGAAAAAAAAGGATAAATAGGCGGGCAGAAGTGATGTTTCAGGAGGTAATGAAAGTATGTCCACGGCATCCTTTAGGGCAGAAAAAAGATGAGCGGGATGAATTTACGAATCCATCTCGCTCATCTTTTTTTTGCGGGCATCTAAGCCCGGGTTGGTGTAGAGGCTTGTGGTTTGTACGGAAGAATGGCCGAGCTGCTGCATGATGTCGATAGGGGAGAGGCCCTGCTCCACCATTTTCGTAGCGACCGTATGCCGCAGCTTATGAGGAGAGAGCTGTTTATTAAAGGCGGAAGTGTATTTTTTGACCACATTTTGCACGGAACGGCTCGTCATCCGGCGTCCGCTGCCGCCATAGAGGGTGAGAAAAAAAGCTTGTTCTTTATCATCCGGCTTATACATCGGCCGCTTCTCCAGATAGGCGTTTAGATAAGGCAGAGCCATCGGCCGAAACGGAATCAAATCCTGTTGGTCGCCTTTCCGCGAAACGGATAACAATTGATCGTGGAGGTCTAGATTCTCTATATTTAAGCTCACCAGCTCGCCGACGCGAATCCCGCTGGCAAGAAATAAAGCGAATATCGCCAGGTCCCGTTCCCGGTGCTTCTTGTATTGATTGTAATGACCTGTCGTCGGCAGCGTGGCCACATATTCATTTTCGATAAATTCCAGGAGTTCTCTGTCATCATTGCCGTGCAATATTTTTTTGGATATATTATCTGCTCGTTTGGCCGCAGACTCCTTTACACGCGGCAAAGGGATTTTGTTCATTACATTGCGGTAAAAATAGCATTCCCCGTTCTCATCTTCAGAGCGGTGCGTTAAATAGTAAAAGAAGGATTTCAACGAAGACACTTTGCGCGCCCGCGAACGCGGCATGAGTTTGCGCTCAATCTGCAGGTACTTTATGTAGCTGTTGACCTCATTTAAGCGCAAGTCGGCCAGAAAGGAAAGAGGGATGTCTTTATAGCCGGGCCCTTCGACTAGCCCCTCACGCAGGCACCAGTCGAAAAACACTTCAATATCATAGATGTAGTTTAATAACGTAGTGGGCGACCGCTCCACTTCCAAGTCGTCGATAAATTCTTCCACATAAAAAGGATGACGGGGGAGCCGGTCATATAAACGGCTGCGGTGTTGTTCTTTTTCATTGGACATGAGAACACCTCTTTTAAACGTATGTTTTTATCATGATCGTGTTTGAATAGGGAAGTATTTACCTTTAGTACCTATTTTACCATTTCGAACATCAGTTCGTAAACGGCGGCGATTGTACAGGCATGCGAAAAATATCTTCTCTTTCTGACAAAAATATTTAAAAATTTTTCACAACTCCATTGAAACCGCTCACAAACATTGCTATTATGAAACCACTTACATATTAGTCATCTGATGACCTTATGACACTATGTGTGTTAAAGTAAAGGGAGTGAAATGAATGAGTCTTGGTTTCTTGTCTTTATTAGCGATTATTCCAATTATTACTGTATTGTTTTTTCTCGTACTATTACGCTGGCCGGCGAAAAAAGCGATGCCGATTGCTTTTTTAGTAACCGTGGGCATTGCTTACTTTGCCTGGGGCGTGCCGTTGAATCAAATTGCCGGCGCCAGTATGGAAGGGATTACAACTGCGCTAGAAGTTCTGTTCATCGTATTTGGTGCTATTCTTATGCTGAATACATTAAAAGAAAGCGGTGCAATACATACGATACGCCAGGGATTCATGGATATTTCACCAGACCGCCGCATCCAGGCCATTATTATTTGCTGGTTGTTCGGTTCCTTTATTGAAGGCGCTTCCGGCTGGGGAACGCCTGCTGCTATTATTGCGCCACTGCTCGTTGCCGTAGGCTTTCCCGCGATGGGAGCGGTCATGGTGGCACTTATTATTCAATCCGCCCCGGTTTCTTACGGAGCGGTCGGGACACCGATCTTAATTGGAGTACAGTCCGGCTTGTCTGGTTCTGAGGCGGTCGAGCAGACGGCTGCTTCGCTTGGCATGAACCTTGACCAATATGTCCGCATGATCGGAGGAGAAGTAGCGATCATACACGGGATAGTAGGCTTGTTGATCCCGCTGTTTATGGTGACGATGTTAACCTTTTTCTTCGGGCCGAATCGTTCCATTAAAGAAGGATTGGCCGTTTGGAAGTTCGCGTTGTTTGCCGGACTTGCGTTCACGATTCCATTCGCATTGGTGGCAAACTTGCTTGGCCCTGAATTTCCGGCGATGTTCGGCGGCTTGATTGGGCTTGCGATCGTGGTTCCCGCTGCTAAGAAAGGATTTTTGCTTCCGAAAAATACGTGGGATTTCGCGCCTGCTTCGAGCTGGGACCCGGCCTGGACAGGAAAGCTTAATCTTGAACCTTCTGAAAACTTGAATCCGATGTCGCCGGTTAAAGCGTGGATGCCTTACGTGATTGTAGCCATCCTACTCGTACTAACGAGATTAGAAACCCTTCCATTTGGGGCGTGGCTGGAGTCTTTTGTCATCCAGGTGGAAAACGTCTTTGGCAGCTCGGTGTCGATTGAAAGCACGCCGCTGTTCTTGCCTGGTTTCATTCTATTGATGGTGTCCGTCCTTGCTTATCTCCTATATAAAATGCAGGCTTCAGCCTATGGAAACGCGTGGAAAGAGTCAGGAAACACCATTCTGGCAGCTTCGCCGGCACTCTTGTTTTCTGTGCCTATGGTGCAAGTATTTATCAATTCAGATGTAAACAGTGCAGGTTACGAAAGCATGCCGCTTGTATTAGCAGAAAGTGTCTCTGGTATTGCCGGAGAAAATTGGCCGGCTGTAGCACCCGCCATTGGGGCGTTGGGCGCATTTGTGGCTGGAAGCAATACAATTAGCAACATGATGTTCTCTTTGTTCCAATTTGGAACGGCCCAGAATGTCGGCATTAATCCATCGATCATCGTCGCACTGCAGGCCGTTGGCGGCGCGGCAGGAAACATGATTTGCGTTCATAATGTAGTAGCCGCATCTGCCGCGGCGGGCTTGATTGGAAGAGAAGGCGAACTGATTAGAAAACTGCTTATCCCGACCTGTTATTATATTTTCTTTGCCGGTGGCGTCGGTTACGTGTTCGTACACGGCTTCGGCATGAACATCGGCACCATCATGATCGCCTTAATCGCAGGCCTGTATTTATACGCGATTTATCAAGGGCAGCTGCAGCAGCGAAAAGAACATCAACTCCAGCAATGGGACCGTATTGCCTAAGGAGGCGAAAAACGAATGAAAGTATCTTTATTTATAACGTGTCTGGGTGACGTTTTTTACCCGGACGTCGGAAAAGATGTTGTCGAAATACTCGAACGTTACGGATGCGAAATTGATTTCCCGGAAAAACAGACCTGCTGCGGGCAGCCCGCTTATAACAGCGGATACCACACCGATACGAAAAAAGCAGCAAAGCATATGATCCAAACATTTGACCACGCGGAATATGTTGTAGCACCTTCTGGTTCCTGCGCTGCCATGTTGAAAGAATACCCGCATCTATTTAAAGAAGAACCAGAGTGGAAAGAACGAGCAGAAGCGCTTGCCGACAAGACGTACGAACTGACCCAATTTTTATACCGCGTTTTGGGGGTTAAAGATACAGGCGCCTTTCTGCCGAAGAAGGCAACCTATCATACGTCCTGCCATATGACACGCCTGCTTGGTGAAAAAGAAGCGCCTTATAAGCTCCTTGAAAATGTCGAAGGCCTTGAACTAAAAGAATTGCCGAACAAACAGGACTGCTGCGGGTTCGGTGGTACTTTTGCCGTGAAAATGACACCGATCTCCGAGCAAATGGTAGACGAAAAAGTCGAACATGTAGAAGAGACGGAAGCAGAAGTTTTAATTGGTGCAGACAGCGGCTGCCTGATGAATATCGGCGGGCGGATCGATAGAAAAGACCGACCTGTGGAAGTCATGCATATTGCGCAAGTACTAAACTCAAAAAAAACGTAAAGGAGGAAACGCTCCCATGCCCATGAAAATTGGCGACCGATCGTTTGATAAGCGCGTGGAAAAAGGACTTTCAGATACGCATATGCGAGAGACCGTCCGTGGTGCCCAGGGCCGGCTCCACACGAATAAAGCGAAAGCCGAAGAAGAGCTCGGCAACTGGGAAGACTGGCGCACACTTTCTGAAGAGATACGGGCCCATACCCTGGAGAACCTGGATTATTATTTAGAACAGCTCAGTGAAAATGTCGTTAAAAACGGTGGCCATGTGTATTTTGCCGAGACCCCGGAAGAAGCCAATGCTTACGTAGAGGAGATTGCCGCCAAAAAAGAAGCGAAAAAAATTATTAAATCAAAGTCGATGGTGACAGAAGAGATCAGCATGAACGAAGCTTTGGAAAAGCAGGGCTGTGAAGTTATAGAATCGGATTTGGGCGAATACATCTTACAGATTGATGACCACGATCCGCCGTCACACATCGTTGCCCCGGCGCTTCATAAAAACAAGGAACAGATCCGTGAAACCTTTGAACGGCTGAAAGGCTATGACAAGAGCGCGGATCCAAGCGAGCTCACCCAATTTGCGCGCGAACAGCTGCGTGAGGAATTTCTCGAAGCCGATATCGGCATTACCGGCGTCAATTTTGCCGTAGCTGAATCAGGTTCCATTTCGCTTGTTACGAATGAAGGAAATGCCCGCCTGGCCACCACAATTCCGAAAACGCAAATCTCTGTGATGGGCATGGAACGGATTGTGCCGACGTGGGAAGAGCTTGATGTCATGGTCAATATGCTCTGCCGCAGCGCGGTCGGACAAAAGCTAACCAGCTATATTACCGGCCTGACCGGACCGCGCGAAGAAGGCGACTTGGACGGTCCGGAAGAATTCCATCTCGTCATTGTCGACAACGGCCGCTCCAACATTTTGGGCACCGCGTTTCAGTCAGCTCTACACTGCATTCGCTGTGCCGCCTGCATCAACGTCTGCCCGGTCTACCGTCACGTAGGCGGCCATTCCTACGGTTCGATTTATCCAGGTCCGATCGGAGCTGTGCTCTCGCCGCTTCTTGAAGGCTATGAAGACCATAAAGAGCTGCCGTACGCTTCCAGTTTGTGCGCTGCCTGTACGGATGCCTGCCCGGTGAAGATTCCGCTTCATGAGCATTTAATCGAACACCGCAAAATCATTGCCGAAGAAGAGAAGAAGACCTCACTTGGCGAAACGTACGCGATGAAAGGGTTCGGCATAGCAGCCAGTTCCCCGGGCTTATTCAACATGGCTACGAAAACAGCGCCGCTCATGTTCTCGCCATTTTCAAAAGAGGGAACAATCAACAAAGGCCCCGGCCCGCTCGGCGGCTGGACCGATGTGCGAAGCTTTCCAGCGCCGGAGAAAGAACGCTTCCGCGACTGGTTTAAAAATAGAAAGAAGGAGGACTCCTAATGGCGCAAGGAACGGTGCAGAATAAAGACTCCTTTTTAAATAATATCGCCGAAAAACTGGGACGCGAGCGCCGCACCACAGGAGTGGAGCGCCCGGATTATCAAAAACAGCCACAATGGGAAGTTATGGCTGACTACTCCACCGACCAGCTCGTTGAGGTGCTTAAAAAACAGTGCGTGGAAATCCATACCGATGTGAAGGAAACAAGCGTAGAAGATCTGCCCAAGGTGTTGGATGAAGCGATTAAAGAGTATGGGGCAGAAAAAGCCTCCATCTGGGACGACCCGCGCTTTTCCAGCTTCGGTTTATCCTCATTCGCTGCCCGGCCTGATGTGTCAGTGTGGGGGGATGCCCCGGAGGAAAAAGATATCCGCATTTCCGAACAGGCCGATGTCGGCATCACGTTTGCGGATTACACCTTGGCGGAATCAGGAACTGTTGTCTTAATGAATGGGGGAGGGAAGGGCCAGTCTGTCAGCCTTCTGCCTACCTACTATATCGCTTTGATTCCATTAAGCACGATTGTGCCGCGCATGAGCCAGGTGACCCGAAAGATTCATGAAGACGCGGAAGCAGGGGAGAGAGTTCCAAGCTGCATCAATTTCATCTCAGGACCAAGCAACAGCGCCGACATTGAATTAAACCTGGTGGTGGGCGTCCACGGGCCGGTCCGGGCTTGCTATATTTTAATTGACGATCGTTAATTTATGCTGAAGAATCCGCTTTCATGCTGTGTTATAATGAAACCGAACTGGAAGAGAAGGAGTCCCTTGAATGAGTTTTAAACAAATCGAGTCCAAAAAAATCGCCGAAATCGTGCGCGAACAAATCGAAGACATGATCAAGCAGGGCGACGTGCAGCCGGGTGAAAAGCTTGATTCCGTTGCGAAGCTGGCTGAACAATTTCAAGTGAGCCGTTCAGCCGTACGGGAAGCGCTTAGTGCCATGCGCGCTGTCGGCATCGTCTCCATCAAGCAGGGCGAAGGCACGTTCGTGAACAATTATGACTTCTCCGATGTGTTGGATCCCATGAAAGCGGAACGGATCATTTCAAAGAAAGAGATGCTCGAACTCTTTGAAGTCCGCAAGATCATAGAAGTAGGCGCGGCAGAAATGGCCGCAGAAAAACGGACGAATGAAGACCTGGAAGCTTTGAATGCCGCTTTAGAAGAAATGAAAACCGCATCCGCTGAAAATAATGTCGGCGAGTCGGCAGATGTGGCCTTTCATTTAGCCATCGCCCAGGCATCGAGCAATCAAATTATGGTCGACATGATGAATCAGCTTTCAGAAACGCTCCGGAAAACGATGTTTGAAAGCAGGCGCGTCTGGCTGTTTTCCGAAAAGCAGACACTGGACCGTTTATATCAGGAACACCTGGAGCTCTATGAAGCGATTAAAGCAGCAGACGCAGAACGCGCAAGAAACGCGATGCTCGCGCACTTGCGGAATGTCGAAGAAGCACTGAATAAGAGTGTGGAATAATTAGGAGAGTAATGTATTAAAGCCAGCACTTCAGTGACTGGCTTTTTTCTTTAAGGTGGGCTGCAACCATGGCTGGTCCTCCCAAAATGTGAGAAGGGACTTTAGTTAGGAACAGAATTACTTATCAGGGTTATGGGGAGATAAGTTGTCAAATTCTGCTCTCAACGCTTCTTCTATTAGTTCAACCATTTGATTTGGAGTGTGATTTTCTTGCCCAATAGAGCTAGGTGTACCGATCCGGTCAAAAAAACGTTCCACTTGCTCTGAAAATTGTATGATATCTTCTATATCCTCCTCCGTAATTTCACCTCTAATAGCTCTTGCCGAATTGTCACGGAGCATACCATATCCTAAAAAAGTAAATCTTTGAATTGTATAGGAACCGTTTAAATGTTCGCTTACATTAATTCCGTCTGATGTTAACTCATTAGAAGTACTTAAGTGCGAAGAAGCCCTGTTCAGATGTACGGCAAAATTATCTTCATCATTATCTTCGTAAGCATCAAACGCACGATTTAAGCTTTCATTCATTTTATATGTACTGGACAAATACTGCATCATCACATCGTGCTTTACCTGTTCACCAGGTAAATAAGGTCTCAAGAAAAGGAAAGACCCTATTATAAGAACGATCACTATTATAAAAATGACAATTTTTTTCATACGTCCCCCTAAAATTAATATCCATTTAATGTTACGCTTATTTTCCCAGTTTATGAATAATGAGTAAAGAGACGTTTGTGCAATTCAACTGTGAGAATGGTTAATAAAACGGAGTGCCTTATATATAAAATTAAAGGTTTTTCGAATTAGTGCAGCCGCCGCGGTTACAGGGCGCCCGTAACAGCCAAAATTAACGTTAGCGGATCTATTTAGGTTGTTAATGATTTGATGAATCTGACAATGGAGCAGGACGAAGCTAACCTCTTTTTCCATTGAATCAACCACTCTACCTTGACGGTGACAGGGAAGTTTAGTGAAGTAAAATAAGGGAGGCCATTATGGAACAACTTTTACATAAGTTAGCCAACTTAATAAATAAGCAAGATGAAAAAATGATCATTGGTATATCTGGACACGGTGCTTCTGGTAAGACAACTTTTTCAAATAACCTTGTAAAGTTCTTGAATGATGATGTGAATTATTTAAATACCGACCCATATATTATAACTGAAGTCAGGACGTACACTACTATTGATTATGAATATAATAATGAAAATCATTCTTATAAAATGACAGCTTGTCACCCTGCGGCTCATAATTTGTTAGCTTTGGAAAGAGATATATTGATGATTAGAGATTCTTTAGACTTTTATACAATCGGTACACATTACTTGAAGAGCGCTTTAATTTCTTCACGAAATAAAATTAATATTGTTGAGGGCATGAGTGTTGCATTTTTAAAGCCAAATTTGTTTGATTTAACTGTTTATTTATATACTGATGGAGAAACTGAGTTAATAAGAAGAGGAGGTCGTGATGTTTCTGAACGAGGGACAGATTTTAATTACATAAAACAATCTCATGAACAACGTAGAATTCAATATGATTTATTTATGCACCCTAATCATAAGAATTTTGATATTGTTATAAAAAACTCCAATGAAGAGGCTACTTTAGAAAAATGCAGAATTTAAATTCATTACATACTCAATCTTTATTTCTTAATTAACAATAGGGTTCAGATTAGAAGATTAAGGTAGTTACGAACAAATTCCACAAAATCACCAGTGTTTCTGTCTTCCCTTATTATGTAGCCACATAATGGAGCTCATGAAGTTATAGAACATAAAATTTAATCTTATTAAAAAATATCCGTGGGTACCATCAATAAGTTTGTATAAATCTATCTCATTATAGGGTATCGCTTAGTTAGCCGAGAGGACCGTTAAGTTGGGAACATATTAACCTTTCGTATGATTTAAGGAATCGCAAGACAACCTTAATACATAAACGACTCCCGGAACTTCCTTATCGTCAGGAATTCCGGGAGTCTAATTTCCAATATCTTTTCAGCGTAGGGATTTTTCAATATATTGGCGAGATCCCTCAAGCTTTGAATAGCAAAATTGATAGGCTCGCGCTAATTATAAAAATTGAATAGTTAAGCGGCAATATTTTCGCTTGTCTCAGGTTTAATGAATCTATAAATTAATTTAATAAAAATATAACAAACTGTCGCACCTAGAAAAGTACCTAACGTATTTAGAATAACGTCATCAATGTTGGAAACTCTGTTAATGGGCAAAACAAATTGTAATATTTCTACAGTAGTGGATGTTATTGCTCCACCTATTGTTGTACGCCTTATGATTGCTTGGTTCGATTTTAGATAATACCTAGCAGCTAAAAAGAAACCAAACGGAACAAACAATAAAATATTTAATCCCAAGTTCCTAATTGGGATAATGTAGGTGATCGGATCGTTAAGTTCGTTATACATACTATAAAAGGGTATGAGTTGAACAGATGACCAACCAATAGATGGAGTTAAGGTTAGAAGGCCAATACCTACTATAGACATCATTAATAATGTATAAACAGAAGCCCAAAGGAATGCTTTTTTGCCATTCATACCAGCCTTGAAAAAAATATATATTCCTATTCCTATTAAAATAAATAATGGTGACAACAGTATAAAAAGATACAGAAGCCCATCAAAATAAATCATTAAATCATTTATTAATGCAGACATTTGCTACAATACTCCCTTTGCGATTATTCCAGTCCCACATAAAAAGGCAACCAGTACTAAAGTCATAGATGTGCTAAATTTGTTCAAATCTAATACTTTCCTTTGTTAGAATATACTAGAAATTTATATTAAAAGTAATAAATTGTCAAAGGCTGGTTTTGAATGCTTTGGAAAATTGGGCTTCCAATAATTTTTATTTTATTTTTAGTTGCTGGTTGGTGGTATTACGAAACACAACGTGTGATAGAAGTGGAAGAAACGTTCTCTGGAGAAATAGAAGGTGAGCATTTCGACCTTAATTATGAATTGTGGAAAACCGAAGAAGGCGTGGAGCAAGGCAACGGGCTGTGGGCGATTAATGTTGTTTATGAAAACCAAGAACCAGACGTAAAAATAGGGGAGTATGTCATTGATTATGAGTGGTATGACATTGATGCGCAGATCTCTGAATCAAGACCAAATCATGATCCTATAGTGATGGAAACCATTTCTGAAACGCCAGAACCTCCTATAACTTTAAGTAGTACAAGGACCATGACCACATCAGATATTGAAAGTCATTTAAATCGTTCTTCCATTAACATGGAATTTCGTACTGAAGATGGAGAAACAAAGACAGACAGTTTCAATTTACGGAATATAGATTATACCGAATAAATTAAGTTTCCCCCATCGATTACTCCTAGGAAAACATTCAATAAAAGTTCCGATGAACCTTAATTCATATGTATCACTTTAAGATAGGCCATCCCACCACAAAAAAGGCCTTGAACCACGAGACATGCAAACAGATGTATGTCCTGTCAGTTCAAAGACCGTTTATCAGCATAAACGAGCAACATATCTACCAATGTAAATACCATCATTATTTACATGACAACCGGTGAGAAGGCTGTCTATTGGTAATAACTGATAGCAACTAATCTATTAGTAGTAAATAACCAACAAAAAAGATAATAAATAAAAAATATATGTTATTTGGAGTGATTTTCTATTAAAAATGTAATTTTTCTATTTTTAATATTGTTTTTAGTCGCTTGTACTACAGATGAAGCAAGTATAAATGAGGAATTAACGATTGAGCATGAGGGTCATAGTTATGAAGTTGAAGTCCAAAGTATAACCGATATAACGGAGGACCAAGGAAGTTTTGATGTTCAAGAAGGGTACCGTATGGTTAATATTGTGGTAGATGTTGAAAATACGGGATCTGAGAACATGTGGATCGACATCGATTTTTATGACGATATATCTTTAGATCACCCCGAATCGAATTATAAGATAAGTGATCCATATGTAATTGATGAGGAAGAAGATATTACCCCTAACGTAGTAGAAATTAGAGAGGGAGAGCTTGAGCCCAATGAACAAACGACAATGGAAGTTCCATTAGTTATTAGGGAGGAAAAGGATTCTTATCATTTTAACTTTCATGGTGAACTATGGAGATTTTCAAAGGAAGATATTGATACAAGGTGAAGGAATTCATTTCCCCCCCTGAAAGGACGCTAATGTGCACTGGGCAGTAACCAGAAGGTGGAACATGCGTGATCAGCTGGTTACAGCTCTTCACTTTATTTCATTATGAAAAATCCAAAGGAGTACGTATAATTTATGAAATGGATACTTCCATTAACGGTACTTTTTATAGTTGGATGTGGTTCTAATGATAACCACATTGAAACGTCAGCGGATTATCCTTATGAAGTTGTAGCAGTTGAAACAGAAGATAACTTTGAATTGACTTTATTAGAAGATAACGATATTTATTATCAGGCACTTACATATATCGGAGAAGAAAAAGAAGTAGAAATTATTTCTTCGTCAAGCCCTTTTGTATCCTCTCTGCACGTAAGTGATGATGTTATTTCGAGTTTAGTAGGAGATGTGAAGACTGAAATTTCCATGACTAAAGATGAAGCTTATACCGAAGAAGTATTACTTAATGATAATATTAATAAGTACGATGAAGGTCTTCTAGAAGTGGCTGCTGAGTTTAGATATGAGGACCAATCCTATCAGTTGCAAGTAGAAGAGGGCATAGAG
This sequence comes from Salsuginibacillus kocurii DSM 18087, assembly GCF_000377705.1. Lineage (GTDB taxonomy): Bacteria > Bacillota > Bacilli > Bacillales > Marinococcaceae > Salsuginibacillus > Salsuginibacillus kocurii. Next base: position 26,305 of record NZ_KB898632.1, read on the forward strand.
TAGAAATAGCTTGATCGATCCCATAGTAACCGGTTTACTTGAGAGGTGTAAAATGCTAAATCACAATAAAAACCACAGCCTAAAACACAATATACTTACCAACGATATATTTGAAGACTTATTTTAAAATTTATATGGGGCGAGAGATATGATTAAAAAGTTTTTATTAACAAAAATAATGTTCATAACAGCACTAGTCCTTATTGGTTGTAATGAAGAAACTGGTGCTGAATATGAAGAGGATTTTAGTGAGAATTATGAACACCCAACACCTATAATAAACACGTCTGTCTTTAACGAAAACCAAGACAGAAACGCGCGCACTTTAGATGAACAAGGAAACACTTTTTTTTACCAAGAAACACAAGATGAAAACAACTTACTCAGAATTTCTATTAGTGAAGATTTAGCCTCCGACATTGAAGGAGTTAATACTGAATTGATAGAAGAAACCGAAAGTTTCGAGCTCCATAGTGTAGAAAATAACGAGGGAAATTTAGTTACAGCTGAGGGAACATTAGAAAATGACGATGTTTATGACGTAATCATTGAATTTCGAGCTAATGATGACATATATGATCAAGATGATATGATTCATATTATAATCGAGGACCTAATTTCAGATATTGAAAATGAATTATAACTTTACATATTTTGAGACAAAAGAGCCTGGGACATTCAGATAGAAACCCTCCTAGTTATATATGAGACAACTCATTTGATAGCTCGATTTCTAGTGAGACCACAGGTGGGGGAAGGGAAGGCTGTTTTCTAAAAGATTTCAGATGGGACTTACATTGCTTAATCATATCATTAGAGGTCGTCCTCATATCCTTTCCTTAAGAGGAGGAGGGGACATGTAGTGGCAACCCCATTAGGACATCAAGCTATACCTAAACCCATGAAAAGATTTCTTGTGAATGTAGCGGAAAGCCAAAAAGGAAAAGAAGGGTTAGTGGCCAGACTGATGTTAGGAGCAGAAGGGCGAAGTGAAGTATTAAAACATATCGACTTTGAGCACCTAAAACGCGTCCATCAGAGTTTAAGGCGTAAACAACATGACCAAAATTTATAGGAGCTCCCTCTAAAAGTAACGAGTTTACTTTAGAAGGGCAAATCATACGCAAGTATAAACACATGCGATTTCAAAGCAGAAATCACATGTGTTTTTTGTTTTTATATCAGTGTTTTATCACTAAATCGACATGAAATCACAAAGTAATTCTCACTCCTATTTATATAGGTGGACATAAATATTTCCTTTCTATGAACTAGCTATGACTTTACACGTAATACCAATGTACAAGAAAAAGATTTGGATATTTATGTTAAAATGGAAGAGGAAATGTTCAGACTTTGTGAAGTAAGGTACTTAAAGAGACGGGGAGATTTATGTAACAAGGTTGAGGCGTTTTTTATTGGAAGGAGAGGTGACAAATGACACCAATTAAAAAAGCCTATGGTTATGTAACAAGAATAAAAGAAGGCAAAACACAGGTATTAGTATTTCAGCATCCTATTGCTGAAGCAGGGATTCAACTCCCAAAGGGGACTGTGCAACCTGAAGAAGACACATACTATGCAGTAATAAGAGAAATTGAAGAGGAAACAGGGTTAAGAAACTTTCATGTTGAGAAACTACTTGTTGAAGATTTATGGAAGAACGATGACGGGACAATACATAACAGATTCTTTTATAAAATAACTGTCTCAAATGTTGCAGAGGAATGGCACTACGAACCAACAGGTGGTGGAGAGGAAGAAGGGTTAACTTTTCATTTTTTTTGGATTTCAACTGCGAATGATGTTGAACTTATAAGAGGACACGGCGATTATTTGAGCCTTATTTTCAACTAATCTAATAAGGATGGGGGGATGATGAATATTATAATGCAATAAAAATGGGAATACTAAGGGAAGAATGGGAAGTAATGAAAAATGGTTAAAAACAATTCTTCTTCACAAACGGTAAGCGTTCGTTTAACAAGCGATTATGTTAATAAAAGGGTAAAATATATGGAATTTAAAAAGTGACTGACACGTAAGTCGGCGACTCCCAGAGGATAAAGCGCAGTCTGAAGATCCACTTTTTCGCATGGTTCCCATCGAAAAAGTTAGCTGAAGACAAGCCCTCGGGAAAGCGCCCGGCTGAAGTGAAGGTCACATTCATTATTCGGACTTGAACATCTTATGTTGAATGATGACATTGATTCAAATAACATTTAATTTGCCGTGCTAAGCACTTGCAGACAACAGATCAAACGATATGTCACAAGATAAGCTAGCAGCCTCGGTAAGTGATTCGAGAAAAACGATTTTCGCTATAGAAAAACAGAAATATAATCCATATTTAAAATAATTAAATGGTGGGATTAAAAGGAGTCGAACCCGGGCTGCTTGATTTATCTTTGCATAATTGTTCGCAAAACTGAAATTTTGCGAAGTTATAACATCATTTAAAAAACCCCCTTACAACTACTTTTGAATTTTTACTATTAATAGAAAGCCCCCTTTCTTTTTTTTCATTTTAATGCACTTTCAAGATCTTGAGTTTGAAAAATGCTGTAATAGTATCTTTAGTCTGTATCAATGTTTATAGGAGTATTTCTAATTTCATGGATTTCTTCTTGTAACTCATTTTTGGTGGTATTTAATATGTAATTGATATTTACAGCGTCCTTTATTTCAATACTGCCTTCTCGACTGTTTTCATAATCTTCCACTAGAGACTCATACGTTGTAAACATAGCCAACGTATTATGGTATATGTTGTACAAATCTTCATTCTGTGTAATATCCAATTCGTTAATATCTTTCTCATTCATTGTAGAATCAATATGAATATGCGTTGTGGCCCAAACTTCCGTTGGTGACGTAGAATCATTTATTGGTTTTTGAAATAACGAAGTGACTTCTGGCTCTTTAACATGGGAGCTTTGGTCAAAGCTATTAACCAACAATCTAAGATGACGGAAACGCTCACTAAGTAATCGTTGTTCCCCCACTGTAACTTCTTCATTATTTATTATTTGTTCCAAAGTTTCTTTGATCGAGGGTTGAATTTCCCCTGACACAAGCTGATAAATCGTTTCATAATTATGTTTTTTAATATTATGAGTATACGTCTCTTCCGAGTTATCTAAATAAGTAAATGTGCTATACCCTACGGCAACAATTAGGAGTGATATTAATAATATACGTTTCTTCAAAATCGCACCTCTTTTTACTAGACAATAAACTAAGGGAACAAATGTATTGTTTCACAAATTCTCTCATGAAGCGTGAATAATTTAAACAATAACTGTTGATGATTTCAAACCTAGTATTTTAATACTACCTCAGAAAAATTTTTATGTCTTAAGCGCAAACCTAATACTTTGCAAGTGCTCTGCTTATACCTTAAAATCATCTATCAAAAAAGATATGTTTTTGTTTTATCAACCAACTTCAATTTTCCTCTAAATTCACTTCTCATAATTTTGTCTTTTTCTCATGCATTTAACTTCTTGTTTGTTTTTCGATGTTTCGTGGTTAAGTATTTATTGTAATTCAAATTGTCAATTTAAACAGTTTAAACAGTTATATTTTATAACAAGAAACCCTCATTGAATGGCATTCATTCAGTGTCAGTTTTTTCAGTTAAAGGTTCAAGGTCCCTTTGAATGATCCTAAAATGATGTGCTTCATGTATGGCTAACAGTTGCATCGCTTGAATCAGGTTAGGATACTTTGCTACAGGATCCAAAAAAATAATATGGCCAGCGATGTCTTCATCAATGTTCTCTACCATTTTTACTACGTTGGAAGTCTCGTTGTTTAGAAGTTGAGTCAATTCGGTAAAGTCCATAGTGTTGTGAATTTTTTTCGGTGGATTTAAAATAAATGGCGCTTTCATCCCTTTTCCATGTTTTTCTTTGTATTCCGTGTAAATATCATGGATATCCGCAGCAAATGGTTTATGTCTCCTCCTTCTTGCAACTAACGTTGTAGACGGAATGGTAATGCTTGCTGCTATTCGCGCTGTTTTTATCATTAAATATAAATGATACATTGTTTCTCCAATCGACCATTTATTTGCTTTAGGTTTTTCCCATAATTGCACCTTTTCTAATGATTGGAGTGTGGGAAAAAGCTTCTCTCTTTGTTGAATAAGTGTTCTATAGTGTTTGTTCATACTTTGAGATTTCATAGCGTAGCTCCTACATTTGTTTTACTTCCAAAAAAACAAACTAAAGGGGTGCTTTATAAACCATACTACGAGCGCACGTAAACCTTTTCTATAAAATAGATCTTAGTATAGGTGAATTTCTTAGTTTTCGTGCTCCCCTGATATGTAACCAAACGCATTTGCCCCTTTTACATACTGTATACTGTCCCATCATTTCTTAAGGTTATAAAGGAGGCAACAAAATGTCTTTTTTCGGAGGTCATGGCCATCATCACCATCACGGACATGGAGCTGGATTTGCTCTTGTGGTAGTGTTGTTCATTTTATTAGTTATCATCGGAGCTTCAGTCGTAAAATGGTAAATATATAAAAGAGCAGTGCGAGCTGCTCTTTTTTGATTAAAAAAGACGATGATTCTGTTGTTGAGCGGTTTAACGCTTCAAGCCAACTTTTCATAAACAGCGTTACGCTCCTTTGTTTTTTGCCTCCCCCACTTTTGGGAACTGACGGTAATGAAAAGCAACTTGAATTACCTCTCCATTCTTATTACGGACAAAACGGATATATTCGTTTTCACCGCGCACTGAAATTAAGAAACCGTCTTCGCCTGCCGGGGTTGCCTCAAAGGTCTCATTCTGGTATTGGATCTTCATTATCTCATTCTCTACTCTTGCTTCAACATGCATACCTTCCAAGGATCGATAATACCCTTCATATTCTTTTAATTTCTCTACAGAGAGCGTCGATGTTTCTGGATAGACTACATGGGAAGCTTCTGGCTGCCGACCTTCCTGCACGTTCAACGCCGCGTGTAATATTTCACTCGCCGGAACCCCTGCTAAATTAGTTAACGTAATCCCTGCAAGCTGGCGTTCCGGCACCAGCGCAAGTAGTGAGGAAATCGCTTTTTTGCTGCCGCCGTGCTCGACAAGTTTACAGCCATAATAATCGGGACGGATCATAAAACCGTAGCCATAATAGCGGCCGGGTTCCATTTCCACGTGTGGCGTCATCATTTCTTCGATGTTTTCTGCGCTTAAAATACGCGTGCCGTTCTGCTCGCCATGATTTAAAAAGACTTGAGCATAAGTAAGCATATCATCAATGGAAGACTTCATCGCACCTGTGCCCCGCATCGCCGGAGCATCCCACCAGACAGGCGCCGGATACACTTCACTCCCTTCTTCGTTTTCCCGCTTGGCGTACAGCGTCGTTAATTCAAACGAAGGATCGGGAAAGAAAGAGCTATGTTTCATGCCGATCGGTTGTAATATTTTTTCGTCGACATATGATTCGTATGCTTGACCGCTGACCCGGGTAATAATCGCTCCCAACAAACCATAGGCATCGTTCGAATAACTGAAAGCTTCACCTGGTTCGCCCAAAAGCTCTACATCTAAAGAAGCAATGTAGTCCATTAACTGCTCGTACGTATCAATTGGATCCCGGTTTACAAATTTCATTTTCACCCCAGGATAATCATGGATGGACGGGTCTTTTTCAAAGCTACGCTTGTTAGCCGCCAAATGAGAATCAAGCGGCTGCAGCCCGGACGTATGCGTCATGAAATGATGTATTGTTACCTTTTCCATGTTTGAAGACATTGTTTTAAATTCCGGTAAATATGTAGTAACCGGGTCGGTGACGCGTAATTTCCCCTGCTCTTGCAATTGCAGAATGGCCATACATGTAAATGATTTCGTTATTGACGCCAGGCCGAAAACGGTGGAGGAAGTAACTGGCAAGCCTTTTTCTTTATCTCTAAAGCCAAACCCTTTTTTATAGGCTTGACCCTGTCCTTGCATCAGCCCAACAGCTACGCCTGGAATCTCGTGTTCTTCTATGACTTTTTCAGCAAACGCTTCAAATTTTTCGTTTTCCATGACGAATCCCTCCAGAATAGTGATCAGGTAGTTTGTGGTCGGTGAAACATGGCGTTCTCTTCCCACTCCTCGCGAATGATGCCCATACGGATCGAATCATAATAGATGCCGTTATAATAGCGGGTTTTTCGTAGTCTTGCTTCCATTGTCATACCAAGCTTTTCACCGACACGTACCATGCGGTGGTTGCCTGACCAAGTGGTGTATCCTACCCGTTCAATCGTTTTCGTTTTAAACAAGTGCGAGATCCACATGCGCATCGCTCTTGTCCCATAACCCCCGCTCCAATAGGCAGGATCAAAGATGGTTATGCCCATTTCTAACCAGCGGGTCGGTTCATATTCCCAATAATAGGTAATCTGTCCTATGATCTTTCCACCCACTTCAATAACGCCTTGATTCTCTTGATCTATTTTTTTGCTCCTTTAATGCTATGTACTCTTCATAACTTAGTTGCTTATGTGGAAAATAAGGGGCGTCCCAATTTTTCCATTCCGGCCATTCTTCTTTACACGTCATTGCCCAGAGATGAGGCAAATCGTCTGTCGTTATCGGGCGAATGGTGACGCGTCCGTCGGTTAAATACATCACTTTCGCTCCTCTCTATACACATGTATTTCGTGATGCGATAGAATTCTCCTGCCTATCCAAATTAATTATGAAAAAGGTCATTTCATACATGCATAGACTGGGATACAATGAAAGGAGGTGCTTCACTTGAGCGTGCTACATATAGAAGGTTTAGCTTCTAACAGGAAGGAAAGATTAAAGGTGAGTATTTGTCCGGAGTGTATGAGTGATAACATAGATCAGCGCAGTTCAATCGCATTACGCGTCGTATGTGCGTTAATTCTGATCGTTTTCGTTCCGTTAGGCATTTTTATAGCTTGGGTGCCATTTGTTCTTCCTATTATATATCAATGCAATAAATGCGGCGTATCTAAACGGAAAGAGGAAATGGAGACAATGGATTGGCGCGATAAAGAAACGTTCACAGATGAGTATCAAATGCTTGAACAGAGACTCCTTCCCTATTTTAATACGTGGATAGAAGACCAGGACAATCAAGTAGCCAAGCTAATCAAAGCTGAATCACTCTTTCTCCTTTTATACGTGACGAATGAGCAAATCACACTCCATCGGATTAAAGAAATCGATGAAGTAGAGCTGCCTCTCAGATTGCACACGGTTCACCTAACCGGAAACCACCTAAAAGTGGCACGAAACAACTATTTAACGTTGACTGAGTTTGGAAAAAAGCTTCTAACCGATGAAGAAGCAGCGATGATTCATAATGAAGAAACTAAACGAGGTACGAAACTAAGGGATTGGTTACGTGTAGAGGACCGCATTGCGCATATCGCAGACCTTCAGTCGGAGAAAATGGCTTAATATTCACTACTAAAAAGGCGCCTCCCATACGGAGGTGCCTTTTTAGTAGCGTAAGAATGAAATAGTGAAAGAAATGATATACGTGCAACTAAGGCTCAGCCTATATCCTTATATCGGAGACTTGGCCATGCATAGTTTTCAGCGATCCGTTGGTTTTCATTGTTACATAGAAACGTTAAGAGCACCTTCACGAACGTAGGAGACAGTAACCCTGCACAGAGTACCTGATGAAACCCTGAGGTCTCTTCATCTACTATTTCGGCTCCACAACTTGCTGGGCTGGGCTTTTGATAAAGAAAGCTAAGACCAGTCCAAAGACGGCAAAGATTCCAGCAACGATGAAGGAGACGTTCACGCCGCGCACCATCCCTTCCATGCCTTGAGCAGGCAGCATACTTGTCGTCATCACAGTGACTAAAAGGGCGGTTCCAACTGCCCCCGCTACTTGCCGCATCGTATTATTCATCGCTGTCCCGTGCGGTATTAACTCTCGTGGCAGCTGATTGAGCCCGGCTGTCGTGAGGGGCATCATGACCATAGCTATGCCAAACATTCGAATCGCATTGACAGTCATTAAGTATATGAATGTCGTCTCGGTCGTTAAATTCGTAAACATAAAAGTCGTGACGACTAAGATTGCCAAACCGATAATCGCGAGCCACCTCGCTCCGAATTTATCGAATAGTTTACCCGTGATCGGGCTCATCAGGCCCATTAGCACAGCACCCGGCAAAAGCATCAATCCTGATTCGAATGCTGTGAAGCCGAGCATATCCTGCATGAACAACGGCAGGATTACAGCTGACCCGATCATAGCAAGAAATACGATCATCCCAAGGGCTGTCGTTAAGGAAAAAACCGGGTATCTAAACACTTTAAATTCAAGCATCGGCTCTTTCAGCTTCATTTGCCTACTGATAAACCAAATAAGAATCACAAATCCAACCGCTAGCGAAATGAGCACTTGAGTACTCCCCCACCCTGTTCCTCCGGCCATACTGAAACCGTATAACAAACCTCCAAACCCGAGCGTCGAGAGAATGATCGATAAAACATCCAGTTTGGGAAAGGTTCGTTCTGTCATGGTTTTACGAAAGGCAACAGATCACCTTTTATGTAAAATCTGACTTTACTACTGTTTTTATTTCCTGCACATATCCCTTTGCTTGTTTCAGTGTTTTGAAATTAGAAAGCATCCCTTCAATGACTGGAGCACGAGGGTATTTGCTTGCCAGTTCTTCTTCTATCACCTGAAGGGAAATAAGATAGGATTCGTTTGGATGCGTGGATTGCTGGACAATGTTTTTAATTTTTTCCAAGTTGCGGGCAATGATTTCACTGGGGTTTTCTTTATACGTATCTACTTTTTGGCGGACGTGTTTCATTTGAAGTTCCGTTAATATGGGTGCTTCAGTACTCTCTTTCAACCCTTTAACCAAGTCATCGATACGATTCACTAAATAACTTACCACATGTCTAAGGTCCAACCTTTGTTCACCCAAAAAAACAAGTCGCATATAAGAACGCAGCATCCCTTCAAGCATGGTCGCCAAGTCATAACGGTAAGACATTATGTCTGGACCGTATATATTTACAATTCCTTCAATAAATATTTCGCTAATTTCCCGCTGTTTTTGCAAGGCCAGCTTTTTTAACGATTCGTTAAGCGAAGCTCCGTAATCATTAGCCTGCAAAACGATGAATTCTTGATGGGCAATCACACTCTCAAAAAATACAGTAATCTGTTCAATAAATTGTTCTCGTGCTTCAAGCTTCTTTTCTTTTACCTTTTCTATTTGCGCAAACATTTGATCAAAATAATAATCATAAGCAGCAATGATTAATTGCTCTTTTGACTGAAAGTGTAAATACACTGTTCCTTTAGCAATTCCGCTTTCTTTTGAGATTTCTTGGATCGAAGTACCGGCAAAGCCTTTAACCGAAAATAATTTTATCGCTTCTTCTAAAATCACAGTTTCTTTGTCATTCATGCTTGTCCTCCCACACTATCCTGGTTTTGCTTCTTTTCTTCTTTTTCTAAAAAGGTATGAAAGATTTGGTACGCGTGCGCAGGCTCTTGATTTAGCTGGCGCTGAAATCGGTCCTTTTCGAATTGGTCTATTTCTGTGCTCTCTTCAATGCGTGTTTGCATATACTCGAGGTTTTTTTCATGCATGATGCGGCTTTGGCGGTTCGATTCTTTGTATAACGCCATGCCAAACGCACCAACAAGGGCAAGCAGGCCGGCAGCTAACAAGTAGTCTGACTGCAAGCCCTCTGAGAAAAGAAGGATGGACAAGTTAAACAAAGATATACCAACGAGCGGAATGGCAATCCCGCTTAAGATCATTCCTTTTTTTAAGATAGGTGCTACATTTTTTTGCAGCTTCTTACATTCCATTTTTACATAATCCGAGGCACCTTTCGGCGGGAACATCAATCATTCTCTCCTTTATTCATTCGTTCGTTTGTCTTCGTCGAGCGACGGCTCTATAAAACCTTGCGGAAGCATGAACCTTTCATTGTTTATAAGTAGTTCATACCACTCATCGTCCCCGTGAACATCTGTTTTCAGTTCATTCATTTCTTTGTGGAGACGCTCCATCTTTTTATCTAACTGTGTCGCTGTTTCAGCAGCTTCTTTCAAATCGGCAAGTACTCGCTCTGGTACTTCCTTATTGAATTTATAATAAATTTTATGTTCAAGACTGGCCCAAAAATCCATCGCGATTGTTCGAATCTGGACTTCCACGCAAATGTGTTCTTCTCGGTCAGACATAAAAACCGGCACTTCCACAATAAGATGTAAGCTTTGATAGCCATTTGCTTTAGGGTGTTTAATGTAATCTTTTATGTCTAATACCTTTATATCTTTTTGACTTTCTAACATTTCACTGAGTTTATAGATGTCTGATAGAAAAGAACATGTAATTCGTATCCCGGCAATATCTACAATGTTTTCTTTAATGGCGGGAAGCGTAGGAGTATAGCCCTTTTTATAGATTTTTCGGATAATGCTTTCCGGGGACTTTACCCTCGATTTCACGTGTTCAATCGGACTGTAATCATGAACATACTCAAATTCTTGTTTCAATATATCTATTTTTGTGTTCACTTCGTCTAATGCAAATTTATACGTCATTAAAAAACGGGTCAGCTCAGCTTTGATTGACTTTAGCTTCTTAAAATCAACCGTTCGTTTTAGTTCCATATCTTTATGCTCCTTTGAATAGATTGAGCAGCCTCAGTCTAATTGTTAAGTACTGTGCTCGAGTTTAAGACGGTACTGCGTTTTGGCTGCTGGCCCAACATATTCGGTTAACGGGTTATTGTACTATGCTCACATGCTACCGGAATTTTTGACCAAGAAGTCAAGGTGATGACTGCATGAAGCTTACATATGCTATAGCTTTCATACTCTTTGCTCGTTAAGACCCGTCTGCCCAGCCTAAACGCCATAAACGCCAATCTCCTTCCTTCTCTTTTACTCTGCATAGCTTCTGACCGACAAGTCATTAAATGACTAATCGGTCACTACCTTTATTATATGGTGAATGGCCCTAATGATCAACTAGGCAAAAGCAGCTGCCAGAAAGGAAGAAAAAATACAAAAACCGAACAAAGTGAAGGAAGCAATTTAATCAGCTCTCGTTAATTCGAAGGATTTTAACGGAAAAAAACGGACCGTTCGTTTTTATGCTTGTTTTACTATTTTCCTCGTTCGACATAGAAAGATGACTGTTATGTGAATCATTGTGTAATATAGAGTGAATGCGAGCATGACGCACACGCATCGATTTAGCGGAGCGGTAGGTTGGATCGGAAGCAAACTAGAGGTGATATGATACACTGGAATGAACAAAACAGTGAACGTACTCAACGTGATAAAGGATGACTTAGGGGTTTTCATGGATGAAAGCGTGGGAGAAGTATTATACGTTTATAATTATATTATCAATAGGAATCGGTTTAGGTTTGGGACAAATTGACGCGTGGCGCGGCAATGCGGAGTTTTTAATTGTTCCCTTTTTGATCATCATGCTGTGTGCAGTCTTTTTACAGCTGCCTTTACATGAAGTTAAAAAAGCACTCGCACATGCGCAATTTACAAATGCATCCCTATTTATTAATTTTATTTGGACCCCATTTCTAGCTTGGCTGCTTGCTCATTTGTTTCTTGCTGAGCATCCGGCCCTCTGGATCGGGTTTATTATGCTTGTTGTCACACCTTGTACAGATTGGTATTTAATATTTACAAAGCTTGCAAAAGGGAACATGGCCGCTTCAACCATGCTTTTACCGATTAATTTGGTCTTGCAAGTTCTTCTGTTGCCATTCTATCTCTATTTATTTACTGGCACACAAGACATGATTTCTCCCCATGTTTTTATGGAAAGCATTGGGCTTGTCTTTTTATTGCCTGCGCTATTGGCGTGGCTGACCCACCGCCTCGGTAATGGCACTCGTTTCTACCATTCGCACTTCTTATCTATCGTGCAAGTTATACCCATTGTATTTTTGAGTTTGACAATTGTAGCTATGTTTATGGCTGAAGGACATATTCTGCTTTCTCATTTAGATTTATTGCTCGTATTACTAGTGCCGCTGCTTTTATTTTTTGCTTTTAACTTTCTGTTCAGTCGATTTACGGCCAGAATACTGCGTTTTTCTAAACAGGACCAAACAAGTTTACAGTTTGTTACGCTGGCACGGAATTCACCGGTGGCCCTGGCCCTTGCATTAACGGCTTTTCCGCATGAGCCCCTAATAGCTCTTACTTTAATCATTGGGCCATTGCTTGAGTTGCCATTATTAGCCGGGGCCACACAGCTTATTCTTTTCTTGAACAACAAATAAAAAAGGAAGCTGCGACTCAGGCAGCTTCCACTTTTTATATCTACTCGTCTGCTGCATGTTTTCTACAATAAGACGCCTAGTAACATAATCGCTCCTGCTACGAGCACCACTAGCGCAAAGAGACGCAGCAAACACCCTACTCCTCTCATAATGAGAGGAAAGAAAAAGATAACCATTATAATTAAAATAATTAGCGTGAGCGGATCCATTGTACGCACTCCTTTCCCAATACACCCATTCGTTCATGTTCTCTTCGCGGCACACCGCCGACAGTTCATGTATATTCATGGGCATGCCCAATTATAGCACTTCCCACCCCGTACACTCTTGGTTCTCTACTGAATTTTATATTTCTTGATAAACCCCCACATTCTTTGTATTTTCCTACCTTTATCTTTCATTTTTATGCTGCGTATACGCGCGTAATTCCCCGATAAATAAAGTAAAGGGCACAAGTGTAGCTACACCGATAGCTATAGCCCATCCGCCGGCGTCTTGATTCCATTGTTGCACCGTTAAAAAAATGCCGATAATCACCATAACTCCATAATAAATAAGCATAAGCATTTGTTTTTGCATCCCGTTTCACGTCCTTTAGTTTAACCTTACTTTTTGCGGCACACTTTTCTTTTTTTGTATCATGACATACTTGTCTTTTCTTCACAAATTACCCTTACCTTTTTCTTACCCTCCTTTTACTAAATCTCCGAGACGGATTTGTCTTCGCTTAAGTATTACCGCTTCCCTACACCGGCAAAAAGCGTCGAATGATGTACATTTATGAAGAAATTAAGTAGAAAAGTTTTATAATAAAATTTTATGACCGATATAAAGAAGGAAGGATCTTTTATAACGGGGAAGGAAGATGAAAAACGTGTCAATTGGTAGAAAATTGAACCTACTCATGATTGGAATTTTAGTAAGCTTTGCACTGGTAGCCTTTTTCATTGTGCAACAGCAAATCACATCCGGTATTCAAGAATCTGCTCTTCATAAAGCAGAGTCCGATTTAAACTTGGGATATGCGTATATAGATGAACGTTATCCTGGGGAGTGGTCGGTTGACGATGGGGAGTTATACAAAGGCGGGGAACAAATCAGCGGTGATAATGAACTAATTGATCAAATTGGTGAAATGACAGAGGGCACCGTTACGCTCTTTTTAGAAGATACACGGGTGGCTACGAATGTAATTGCAGAAGACGGTGAACGTGCAGTGGGGACGCAAGCTTCTGCAAACGTTATTGACACCGTTTTAGAAAATGGCAATACATATGCTGGTGAAGCCGAAGTTGTCGGCAACTCTTATCAAACGATGTATCAGCCCATTGAAAATGCAGACGGGGAACCGATAGGTATGTGGTACGTCGGGGCCTCAGAGGAATTTATTAACGATATTGTTTCGTCTACTGTGATCAGCTTTGCTGTAGTTCTACTCCTCATGGGAGGAATAGGCGTTGGGAGCAGTGTTATATTTTCTTCACGGATGAAAAAGCGGTTGAACTCCTTAACTGCTGCGATGCAGGAAGCTGGGAAAGGAAATTTCACTCCGACCTTACATGCAGGAAGCTCGGATGAAATCGGCCAAGTGATACAGCATTATAACAACATGAAAGAACAGTTACAAGCGTTAATAAAAACAGTTACTGAAACGTCAGAACAAGTGGCTGCTGCCTCAGAGGAACTGGCTGCCAGTTCAGATGAAACCAGTGCGTCAACTGAACAAATTTCAACTTCCATTCAAGAGGTGGCAGAAGGAGCAGAAACCCAAAAAAATGAAGTCGATTCTGCTTCTGCTATTGTAAGCGAACTAGCAAACGTGGTCCATCAAGTTTCAGAAAGAACAGAACAAATGACGCATACGAGTAAACACGCCTACCATGTGGCTGAGGATGGGAACAAAAACATCCAAACAGCTGTTGAACAAATGAGCTACATTGAAAACCAAACAAAAGAACTCCATGATGTCATAAAACGGTTAGATGAAAAAACCCGGCAAATTGGTAATATCGTTACGCTCATTACTAATGTGTCCGAACAAACGAATTTACTTGCCTTAAACGCAGCTATTGAAGCAGCACGGGCTGGAGAAAATGGAAAAGGCTTTGCTGTGGTAGCTGAAGAAGTTCGAAAACTTGCTGAAGAATCCAATCAATCCGCTCAAGAGATTAAAAATATCGTATTTTCCATCCAAGAAGAAAGTGGTGAAGCTGTCACCACAATGGAAGCAGGACAAACTACCATCCAGGATGGAACGGTCCTTGTCCAGCAAGCTGGAGACGCTTTTAACCGTATTACGACTTCTGTCGAAGACATAGCAACACAGATGAACGAGGTTGAGGATGCAACAGAGCAAATGCAAGCAAGCACGACTCAATTAAACACAGCTGTTGAACACGTCGGTGACCAGAGTGAAAAAGCGGTTGGTCATACTCAAAACGTGGCGGCAGCGGCTGAAGAACAAAGTGCATCCATGGAAGAAGTCGCTTCTTCTTCTCGTGTCTTAGCTAATCAGTCTGAAGATTTACAAGAAGCAGTTAGTCACTTTACGTTCACAGCTGAAGAAACGAAAGAATAGTAAAAGGCCAATCATCAGGAAACCCCTTTGAATGCGAGCCCGCATGCAAAGGGGTTTTTTATTATCTGGGAGCTCTCGATCTAATTGGAAAAATCTTATTGACCAGACTGATCTACGGTGATATGTTTGAATCGACCAGGTTGGTCTAATACTTGTACAGGAGCGAACGGCTATGTCAGAGAAATTCTCGAGTTTAGAGGTTGAAAAACAACAAAAGATTCGCAATGCTGCTCTTAAAGTGTTTGCGGAGGAAGGCTATGAGAAGGCTTCTACGAACAAAATTGTTAAAGAAGCTGGAATCGGTAAAGGCATGCTGTTTTATTACTTTAAAAGTAAATATGATTTGTATTTGTATTTGATTGAATACAGCCTCGACTTAATTTCTAATAACTATTTAGAACGAATCGACACCACAGAATCTGATTTTATTAAACGCCTTCATTATACATCCAAATTAAAAATGGAAGTGTTTGATGAAAATCCATACGTATTCACCTTTATTGGAACTTTATTTCTTGCGGATGAAAGTCAGTGGCCGGAATACTTAAAAGAACGCTACGCACACTTGCGTTCACTTGCCCATGCTAAACTTTATGACAATATTGATTATTCTTTATTCCGAGATGATGTTGATGTAGAAAAAGCATTTCATCTCATTCAATGGTCGATTGAAGGATATGAGGAAACGTTGAAAAAACGCTTTAAAAATCAACGCTTAACCGAGGTTGACATGACGCCGCTATGGGATGAGTTTGAAGAATATCTTCACATTTTAAAAACAAGCTTTTATTCGAGGGAGGCGAAGTAGCATGCCTGTTTTAGAGACGAACCAGTTAACAAAAGCTTTTGGAGATTTTAACGCGCTTAATGGCGTTAATATTGAGGTGAATCAAGGTGAAGTGTTTGGCTTTATTGGTCCCAACGGTGCGGGTAAATCCACTACCATCCGCATTTTGCTCGGTTTGATGAAAGCTAGTTCAGGAAGCGCTTCGATCTTTGGGAGAGATACCTGGAAAGATGCTGTTGAGATTCATAAACGGCTAGCATACGTTCCCGGTGATGTGAACCTTTGGCCAAATTTAACCGGTGGGGAAGTAATTGACTTGTTCGGTAAATTAAGAGGCGGCATAGCCCGTGAGCGTCGTGATGAACTAATTGAGCGTTTTAAATTAGATCCTGCAAAAAAATGCCGTACCTATTCGAAAGGAAACCGGCAGAAGGTAGCTCTTGTGGCTGCATTTGCCGCAGATGCAGATTTGTATATTTTAGATGAGCCGACATCAGGATTAGATCCGTTGATGGAGCGAATTTTTCAAGAGTGTGTCATGGAAGCACGCAGTGAAGGGAAAAGTGTCCTTCTTTCCAGCCACATTTTATCGGAAGTTGAACGGTTGTGTGACCGGGTTGGAATCATTCGCGAAGGTGCGATTATTGAAAGTGGAACGCTAGCAGATTTGCGTCATTTAACGCGAACGCAGTTTGTGATAGAGACAAAACAGCCGATAGAGGGCCTGCCTTCCCTGCCTGGGGTTCATGATGTAGTAGAAAAAGATAGATCGTACACCTTTCAAGTAGACTCCGAACATGTAGAAAAAGTCATGCCACACATCTCTAAATACGGGGTGGTCAAATTAGAAAGCGCTCCACCTACGTTAGAGGACTTGTTTATGCGTCATTACGAAGGAGAGTCCGTGGAGGCAGGAGGTGAAAGTTAATGGCCCAGCAACGGTTTCATCAAACCGGCATTCTAACGCGCTTTATAATAAAGCGCGACCGTCTACGCCTCCCGATTTGGCTGATTGCTTTGCTCATAACAAGTCTGGCAACTGCTTGGTCTTTTACGGATTTATATCAAAATGAACAAGAACGGCAGTCGATTGCTCAAACTATGATTAATCCAGCTACCACAGCGATGATAGGCCCCGGGCACGGGTTGGATAATTATACGTTCGGGGCAATGATGGCCCATCAAATGCTTGGTATGACAGCTTTAGTAGTCGGAATTATGAGTATTTTACTTGTTGTACGCCATACCCGGGCTCAAGAAGAGGATGGGCGCCTTGAGCTAGTTCATTCTTTACCGACAGGCAGCTTGGCCAACTTAAGCGCTACGCTTATCGTCGTTGTAGGGTTAAATATTCTGCTTGCCCTTGCAACTGGTTTTGGCCTGGCCTCTCTTTCGATTGAAAGCATGGATCTCGAAGGTTCATTAATGTACGGAGCTGGATTAGGAGCGGTCGGTATCTTTTTTGCTGCACTCACAACATGTTTAGCTCAACTGACTGAAAGTTCGCGCGGGGCAATCGGACTTGCGATAGCTATGCTAATCGGAGCGTATCTTATTCGTGCCATCGGTGATGTAAGTAACGAGACACTTTCAATGTTCTCACCATTTGGCTGGATTCAAGCAACAGAAGTGTATGTAAATGATATCTGGTGGCCACTTTTACTGCCGCTAGTTGCTGCGTTTATTTTTACCGCCCTTGCATTTCAACTTAACGTAAAACGTGATGTGGAAGCAGGACTTCTACCGACTCGAGCCGGCCGTTCTCGTGCCTCCTTCTTGCTGCAAAGTGTGCCGGGATTAGTCTTTAGACTGCAACGCACAAGCTTGATTTTTTGGGGAATCGGTATGCTCATATTAGGAGCGACCTATGGCTCTGTGTTAGGAGAAACGGAAGTGTTTATTGAAGATGTGGAAATGATGCAAGAATTTATTTCTGCCGAAGCTGGTCTATCGTTAACTGAGCAGTTTTTGGCTATGTTGATGTCGGTCATCGCAATTGCTTCTACGATACCAGCCCTTATTTCCATTCTGCGCTTAAAAGGAGAGGAAAAAAGGAATCGATTAGAACAGTTGCTCGCGCATCCTGTTTCCCAACCCAAACTATACGGGACCTATGTCTTGATGGCTTTGCTAACTGGTACCATTATGCTCACTCTCGCTACGCTTGGTCTTGGCGGCACAGCAGTCGCCACCATCGATAATGAAATTGAATTCTTCACTTTTATGGAAGCAGGCTTGGTTTATTTACCGGCCATGTGGGTCATGGTAGGGGTCACTGCTTTATTGCTTGGTTTTATGCCAAAAGCAGCAAGTGTCATTTGGTTTTATTTACTCTATTCATTTGTCGTTGTTTATATGGGTGGCATGTTTCAATTTCCTGAATGGATGGAATTTGTATCACCATTTGGCAATATCCCCGAATTACCAATAGATGAATTCAACGTTTGGTCTGTGGCCCTGCTGAGCGGGCTTGCCTTATTACTAGTCATAGTAGGTGGTATGGCTTACCGGCGCCGTGACATTGAAGGATAACACAAAGCCTGTTTTGATTCGTCAAAAGAGGGTATACTGCAAATAAGCAGGCATGGGCAGGAGGCGATTCGTCTATTGGCATGACAGAGAGGAAATGTAGCATCTGCCTAGCTGCCACTTCGTTGAAAGGAACACGCCACTCACGTTTTGATTGAGCCAGCCAGAGCATCATCATAATCAGCTTGGAATTCACGTAAAAATAAGGTATAATTACAGCAAAGGCAAATACACTAAAAAGACCATAGGTGCTGGTAACACCCATGGTCCCACAATAGCCGGTTCCCTCTAAGGGGGAGGCGGCATCCTCGATGAAAATAATCACCCGGCTGAGCCGTCCAAAACTCAAGGGTGATTATTTTTTATGGTTAAATGACAGTATGGCTACCACCAAACTAGCGAAACTTATCATCAAGATTAACGCCTGAAATACTGTCATAGGCTATCACCCCCTTTCGTTCTGGGGATGATGCCAACCTTCACCCTTGAGTTTGCCGAACTATTGTTCTATCATTATATCATTTTTAATAATTTATTTGGCTTAAACGTGCAAATCTAGGAAATCATTACCCCTGCTAGAATGGTCTTTTCTATATTTCCTTCGTTTGCCCTAGGGCTATATATATGATCATGAAGCGGGCAAAGAAAACGAACAAAATAAAACAACATCTATTCCGAAAATATCATATCACGATTATTCATATAGGTGGACTTCTCTACTAGATGATGGTGCCTTTATACATCATATAGAAATAACCATAAAACCATACGCATATATAATGGAAGAAACTCGTCAACAGGAAGTAGTTTATATCCGCTTATCTCCCTTCTTCACCAGCATCTATCGGCATATCCATCCGGTCAACAGCTTGTTTTAATTCATCATTTTGAATATGCGTATAGATCATCGTCGTTTGAATGGAAGAGTGCCCGAGCTGCTGTCGTAATTTCGGCACGTCATTAATGGCGCCGTGATACTTCGTAGCAAACGAATGACGCAGTTTGTGAATCGATAAGTTCGGCTTACCGAAAGCGGCCGCGTATTTTTCTATCATCTTTTCAACGGCTCTAGCCGTTAAACGGCGCATCGTTTGGTTCGGTCCCATTTTTGCTGATACGAACAATGCATTTTGCCGAGCGGAGACTTCGTATTTTTCTTTACGAATATCAACATACGTTTTTAAAAACGTCATTGCCTGCTTGGAACAATACACATATTGCTCTTTATTCCCTTTTCGCATGACGCGAACATAATAACGTTCAAAATCTACATCTTCTATATTCAAATTGACGACTTCAGAAAGCCTGAGCCCTGAACCTAATACGAGCGCTACTAGAGCTGCATCGCGCTCCCGGTTCAGTTGATAAAATCGGTAGGCTTTGGAATTGGCTCGAATTCGCGCGCCGTATCCTTCGGCAACAAACGTGCGAAACGCCTCGTAATCATCCCCGAACAATATTTTTCCTTCCATTTTGGCCGCAGTTGTTTCCATGCTTTCACGCAGATCATTCAGTTCCACTTTTGCCATGACATTGCGTCGTATGTACGGAGTTAAGTCGCGGTGTTCGGCAATGTTTTGCAAATAATAAAACAGAGACTTTAAAGCAGAAAGCTTGCGGTTAATTGTCACTTCTTTATTTCCGATTTCAAATTTCAAGTAACTGAGAAACCGTTCCACTTGGCGAACCGTCAGTGACTCTAAAAACGACAGCGGCACATCAGCGGGAGTTCCTTCGTGAAGACCTTCATTTAATGTCCATTCCAGAAAAATTTTATAGTCGTTTGCGTAATTCATCAGCGTCGCCGCCGATAAACGTCGGCGCTTATCATCAATGTACTCTTCGATATACCACGGCAAATATTCAAGCACTTTTTCAAGGTTTTGGTAATGTTTATGATTTTGATATTCATCTGGCATTAACAATCACACCCTTACCTTCTTATTTTACCTTGGATTGATTCTTGTGCCTAGATTATTACGTCAAATTTATATTTGACGTAATAAAGATTCTCCAAAATAAATGAAGCGTCGGCGTACAACGCTTCACTTCGCGGCGACTATTCACTTATGGATTCAGTACTCCAGTTGACACCAATTAGGATAACATGATCTTCACCTTCTATTATCCTTTCAATTTCTTCTTCCTCATACACATCTGAAGTCATACTAGACCCAGAGTGGAACACGTATATCCAGGCTGGTTCATCTGCTTCTACTGGTAGCTGCGGTGTGAAACTAGCTATACCTGTGTCCATTTGAAATGGGATTTCAACAAATGTGGAAGAACCTGTAAAACTGTCGTCATCTGAATCTTCCTCTGCGTAATAACTGCCAATGTCCACAGAATAATGAGTATTTATCTCTTCATTTCCAGGCGTTTTTTCACTAAAAGCAAGAAGTAATTCTTCAAACTCATCCTGTTCAAATTGCTGTTCTTCCATGGCTAGGAGGTGATCTTCAAATTCATCAACCCGTTCGCCGTCTTCATATGCTTCGACAACAAGCTGTTTGGATTCAAAATCTGCTTCAGAAAAATTTACATCATAAACTGCTGCATGATCAGTACCCATATTTAAATAGCGGTCTTTTTCCCCTTCAAGCATCTTATATTCCAAGTAATTATCTGCTTCTTCTTCGTTTGCATTTTCAGCTGCTGCTTCCGTCTCGGGAGATTCTGTCGTTTCCTGTTGCTCTTCTTCTCCGTTACAAGCAATCAGGAGAGCTGGAATCATAAGCAGTATCCCCTTTACTTTCATCATAATCCCCCTATATATAAATCATATGAAAATTTTAACATGTTGCCGGTACAGGAAAAAGCTTATTTCTTCATTCTATCTTTTTTTATCCATTCGGAAGAATAATCAGCTGCTTCTCGCACTGAAAAGAGCTTTGACTTAGCTGAGCCAATATAACCTGTCGGGACTTCATGCTCTTTTTCAAAATCCGCCCCTAACTCGGCAAACTGTTCTTCTTTGGTTTCTATATCTTGATACGTTTCCCAAACTCTTTTTCCATGTTGTTCGATCGGCGCCCCTTGTTTCATAAAGGTAGGATTTGGCGCGTAGTACTCCCCTAAATGAAAACTTGTATTGCTGTCATATCCTACACCGAGTAGCAGCACGGACGCGTTCATCTCGTACAAATATTGCAGAGGGGATTCCTTCCCTAAGCCAAAATCTAGTGAATGCGTTTCAATCACCGCTTCTTTGTCTCGACCCCAGGCAGCAAACGAAACAACAGGGTGATCACTACGAACGACCCCTGGATACGTACGAAATGCTTCCGCAATTTTGCCCATTCCACGCGTAGGTGTAACCGCAGGGTCAAATACCGGCATCGTTTCTCGCACTGTGTCCCACCATTTACGTGGAATGGCAGGATCTCCCCATTCAGCTGGATCACTCCAATCCGCACTATGCGCCGGCATTACAAGTGTCCCTTTTTCCGTGAGTGCTGTTTGGAGCGCTTGAATAACTGCGATACTCCCTCCATTCACCCAGCCTATAGAGGAGAGGGAAGAATGCATAATTACTGTCATTCCAGCTTCTATTCCTACTTCGTGAAAGTCTTTTGTTAAGGTATCGACCGTACGGGGAGAGGGTGTTTGTTGAACGAGTTTCTTCATTATATACCTCCATGTGTGATGCTTTTCTAAAGAAAAAAAAGCTCATGAGAAAATCTCATGAGCCTTACGCTTTTATATGTCACTATCCTAAAAGCTATACGGAGCGAGAATTTTCAGCGGCTGCTAGGTGATGCATATTTAAAAAAGGGCATACGTATCCAATTTTGTAATACATCATAAAAAACAGCTCGACAAAAATAGAGAAAGTCTAGGTACTGCTTTTGGGCAGGGCTAAACCATTCTACTGTCATCTCGCTCCACCTCCGTTCACATATGGTTCTTTTATAGTAGACTATTTTTCTTAAATAGTCAATTGTTTCCAACAGACATATGTGTAAGCTATATAAGTAGTTGTTATTATACTTGAGTGGTGAAGTACAAGAACAGAAGGGGGAAAGCAAGCAGTTACTTCCGCTCAATGCGATGCAATCCGAGCAGCACCACTCTACTCCCCCTCAGAGGGACAATTTGTTTGAATTCATTAGAAACTAGATGTCCCTTCTCTTACGTTTTTCATAACTTCACAGATTTCTTCTTTGTCAAGAGATAATTCCATAAGTCCAATTTGGTCGTCATATACGTCTAGTGGTATGGCTGCTTTCATTTCGTCTTCAAGAATATGATAGACGGGGATATCAAGCGCTATTCCTGCTAATGGTCCGGCATAGGTCGGGTCCCCGGCAGTAACGGTTTCGGCAAAAATCTCGGCGCTGTCTTCATCAGGCGAGCCTAACACGACCAATAGATTTTCTTTCCCATAGACTTCCGCTGCTTTCTTTACCTCTTCTTGAACCACCTGGTCCATTGCACCGGCGGCCGTTCAAACAAAGCACTGCGTATCTTTGTAAATGATGTCGGCTTCTGTTTGTTTCATGCATGCTTCAATGGCCGGTGCCGGCACACCGTCTCTTTCCCCTAACACAAACACTTTTTTTCCTGCTAATTTCATTGTACTCATCCTTTCCTATTAATAATGGGAAACGCCAAGACTTTCGTTGATTAATGCTTCGATATCATCTTTTGTTAGGCTATCACCAGAAATTCGTTTCACGACTTCTCCGTCTTTGAACAGCAGAAAAGCAGGAAGCCCCATTACACGGTATTGAATGCAAAGCTTGCGGTTTTCCGCACTGTTCAATTTAACAAGCTTAACCTGCTCGTGGTACGTGTGACTTAATTGTTCTACTTCTGGCATGAGCGTGAGGCAAGGCTGGCAGCTTGGTCCCCAAAAATCGACAATGACAGGTTTGTCAGCTTGCAGCACTTCTTCAGTAAAATTTTTCTTGTTTACTTCAATCATCAGGATTCACTCCTTTGTTTTTTTCGATGAGAAAAGACATGCCATCAGAAAGCGTTGTCATTTTACCTAAAAACAAACTTCCTTTTCCGATAAACATAGCATTTTCGATTTCTTGCTTCATGATCATATCTCTGGCATGACCGAGAAAAGGGATCGCAGACGCAATGTGCCCTTGGGTTGGGGAAAAACCAGGCAAGCCCCGTTCTTCTTCAAACCGTTTCATTTCACTTCGTTCAATTTCGTTTCGTTTCACCGCCATTGCTGCTAACGTACGGTAATTGCCTCGTGGTACATTTCCGTTCCCATTCGGTTCCGTGGCATCCGGATTGTGCAATTCCACCGCATATTTATCAATGTCTGTCATCTTTTTTCCCAATCGTTCAAGAGGGTTGATTACAAGCGCTTCGTATATGGCTTGAGCAGAGGATCCAGCAGCTATATCATGTTTGCCCACGGCGTCCAATCGAAGTGCTGGGCTTTTGCCATCGTCAGCTCCTATCAAAATGGCAATCGCACCCATTTGATCTTCTATAATCGGCATGTTTTTCGAGAGATTGCCGGCAAATTTCATACCTAATTTTGCGGTACTGCCGCCGCCGATCACGACGATATCTTTGTAGAGTCCTGCTTGGACGAGGCTGCCAGCGATATTGACAGCATGGGTCGGCGCGCAGCAGAAGGATTTCACATCTGCTCCGGAAGCGTTCATGCAGCCAGCATGCTCAGCGATTGACTTGGCCATGTTTCCCCCACCGCGCTGATACCGATCCCCGACTGCTTCTTCATCACAGCCTAGAACATACTGAATGTTTTCAGCCTGGACGTCGAAAGAACGCAGGGCATGGCGCATAGCGACAATCCCGGTTGCTTTATTGCTCAAGTTCTCTAATAAAGTGTGCGCACTCAGTGACTCATCTTCCTCGTGACCTGCTTCAAAAGCACCAATGAGCTGGCTTTTATTCACGTATAACGGCAACGCATAACCTGTCGCTACCTTCTCTTCAATTTCAACCAAACTAACGCCACTCCCGATCTTCTCCATGTCATTTGCCATCATTAAAGGATGCAGGGCCAGTTTTGGTTTTACTTGTTCTGCTAGAAATTGAGCTTCAAAGCTGACGAGGTTAAATACGTCGGCTAGTTTTAGCCAACCGTAAAATTCTTCCTCAGGGAGAATCTCACCCCAGGGGCTGAAGCGTTCAGCATCTGCATGTGGAACAGTGGTCCATGGCCGTTCATATTGATTCAACAAATGGGGGCGAAGATTTCCAATAAAGACTTGATTGGGCAAGTAAGCAACCGCTTCATCAAAACTTCGTAAACCGTTCAAGATTTTATCTAGTACGAGCGGGTCTGTTTGAATTTCTCGATGCGGTTTTGAGCCGTAGCGTACAAGTCCTGGTGTATGGGCAAGACAATAGGAAACTCCTTTAATAACTGGCGTTGTCATGTTCTTTCACCTCCTGTTCTGTCTGCAGTTTTTCCTCAAGATAGTCTACATAGTGCTGAGCGGACATGGCTGCGATGCTGCCGTCTCCAGTGGCCGTAACGATTTGGCGCAGCATTTTTTCATTCACATCGCCTGCGGAAAAAATGCCGTCTATACTTGTTTTCATATTTTCATCGACTAACACGTAGCCGTTTTCGTTCGTAATTCCTAATCTGTTCACGCAACTTGTCAGCGGGTCCATCCCGATATAAATAAACACGCCAACGCACGGATAATCACTTTCTTCGCCCGTGATGGTATGTTTTATTCGTACGCCTGATACCATCCCGTCTCCGAGAATCTCTTCAACCGTGTGATTCCAGATGAACTCAATCTTTTCATGCGCAAAGGCGCGATTTTGTAGAATCCGTTGGGCCCGAAGCTCATCGCGGCGGTGAATAACTGTCACTTTAGAAGCAAACCGAGTAAGAAACACTGCTTCTTCCACCGCTGCATCACCGCCTCCGACTACAACGACTTCCAGATCTTCGAAAAAGGCTCCGTCACATACTGCACAGTACGAGACGCCGAAACCCGACAATTCTTTTTCACCCGGGATATTTAAACTGCGGTGTTTCGCCCCGGTCCCGATAATGACTGATTTTGCTTGATAAGGGTACCCGTCTACTAGCACCGTCTTGTAAGGGAAGTCATCCTTAATCTCTTCAACATTGCCGTTTAAAACTTCAGTCCCAAATTTAACGGAATGTTCTAACATTTCTCTCGATAAATCAGGACCTAGAATGTGACGATAGCCTGGATAATTTTCAATGGCTTCTGTTTTTGTCATTTGACCACCGGGCTGTGAGTTTTCTACGAGCAAGGTTGACATGTTTGCTCTTGCCGTATAAACCGCCGCTGTCATCCCTGCAGGACCGGCCCCTGCAATAATTACGTCGTACACACAAGTACCTGTCATCTAACCCCCTCCTTACGCACAATTTGGTTATTCCTACTCTCCACTACCTAGTTAACAACAAACTTTTATTTTTTCACTTCAAAAATGGTCGCCTCTTCTATAGTCGTGAGTAACGCTTGCATTGCCACTTCTACCCGCTGCTTTCGTAATGATTTCTGTTCTTCTGCCGATTTGTTCATATCACCCAGCGGATAAGGAATGGCTACTGCCGGTACAATCCGATTGGCTCCGACCGTTTTCGCAATTGAGACGAGATTAGCAAGCTGAACGACAGGCAAGCCAGTTTTTTCGAGCTCCTTTGCTATCGTTGCCCCGCAACGAGTACACGTTCCTCAGGTGGAAGTGAGAATAACAGCAGAGACATTGGCACGTTGAAGATCTTTAGCTATTTCTGTTCCCATCCGGGCCGCTTCGGCTTGAGTGGTGCCTGTGCCCACAGTTGAATAAATATACGGATGAATGCTGCCGAGCTTGGCTTCTTGCTCCAACTCCCGCATCGCATCGAGAGGCACAATCACATTCGGGTCTTGATTTGCAGCAGAGGGATCAAAGCCGCCGTGAATGGTTTCCCAGCTGCCAGCTTCTAGCTCATATAATGCGTCCACCTCATATTTCCCCCACTTGGTTGCTGAAGCGGATTGAATGTGGTCTGGATTGCCTTTTGGCACAATCCCTCCTGAGCTGACCAACGCAATGGTTGCCTCTTCCATCTTTTCAACTGCCGGGGCAATGGCCACTTTAGCTGGAACCGGCATTGGCATTTCAGTGTGGAACGGTTCATCATTCAGTTTTTTTAACAGCATCTCGACCGCGCGCTCTGCCCCCGTACGGTTGCTGCCATCAAAAGCTTCCAGTCGTTTGCCTCGTGAAAAATATCCTTCTTCTGCGGCTGGTCTCAATTTATCTGCTTGTAGCATCCGTTTGGAAAAATCAGCTACCTTCTTCACATCTTTTCGCATGGCTGCAGCATTTGCCCCACCCGAGAAGATATAAAGTTCGTGTGCATACATCTCTACAGCTGGATTTTCCTCATTCATCGACGCAATAACTGGAACGCGAAAGCGCTCTTGCACAGCTTTACCCAGTGCCCCGCACGCCAGGCCATAACGACCCGCCAAAAATGCAGGACCAGCAATAAAAATATCAAACTCGATCGTTTCTAACTCGGTCAGCACCTGCTCAATCGCTTCGTCCGTCTTTGAGCCGATGAAGTTATCGCCGCAAATGACTGTGTGCGTTACTTCTGCCACAGGTGCAAGCTTCTGGTGAAGCAACATACCCGGACCGACATGCCCTTCATGCAGCTGGGGTGCAATATCTGCTTGATTTTCGCCGCCGATTTGTCCGAAAAATTGATTCAGATAATGGACAGCTTTTTTCACCACTTCACCTCCTTCTTAATAGTCCTTCACTGTTTTATAATGATCGCCCGTGCTAGAGTCAGCACAAAATATCGCGTTATTTTCAATTTCAACGGAGCCATCTTCTTTTATTGACTCGTTCCAGCCACCAGCATTTCCGTCCCTAGCCACAGCTTCAAGCTCACCGATCACTCGCTCCATAGGCGGTAGCTTTAAGTGTTCTGACACATTTCCCGTAGAAATGATAGCGTCTGCTTTAGCTGATAGATCCACAAGCGGCTGGGAACGACCGTCACGGCCGGTACATTCGTTCGTGATCCCGACGACTTTCACGCCGGTCTGCTCTAATTGTTCATACGTTAAAATAAAATCAGTATCCGGGTTACCATAGCCTTCCTCTGCAACGATGGCTCCTTCTGCTCCTAGTGATGAAGCCAACTGCGCTACCATCAACGCAGCCCGTTCTTTTTCTTCTAGTTGCACATTTAAATTTGAAAGGATAACCCCGACAAAATTGATCGTCGTTCCATGTTCTTTCATTAAGCGTTTAAGCGTGGCATTATTTACATGCTGATACGTTGATATTTTTGAGGAAGCCGGCATGAAACTGCCAGAGACCACAGCCCCGTCTAATACCTCATTGGGAGTAATCAACGTAGGAAGCATACGGCCGGCATCATGGCCATAAACCGTGGCGTTGTATCCATGTTCTAACATTTGGGACTGCAGCTGAAGAACATATACCACAGCAGGTAGGGTCAGGAGCTCTTGAGTTCGTTTCGCAAGTGGTGGGAATGAATACCTTTCTACCTCTTCTGGTACTTTCTTTCTGACGGGCTCAGCTAGATATTCTGCTAATCTAAGAGCTGCCAGCCTCAACGCTGTGTTTTTCTTTTGCTGTTCCTGCTTTTCAAACGTTTCGTTCGTATCAGCTACTAAACAAATATTTAGTAGTTGCGAAAATGGCGTTTGCTTTGCGCCAGGTCCGCTCATATCAATTAAGCCGTCTTGAAATCCGCCCCAATGCTTCCCGACAGCAAGCACGCTTACACCCTTTAGAGCATGAGTTCTTCCTGACCCAACTGGCAGCACCTTAGTTGTCACCCCTGGGTAGACACTTTCACCTGTAACTTTACACCTCGGTTCAACGGCGTCTTTTACCGGCGTGATACGCACCGGTTCTGTCGGTTTGGCCAGAACAAGATCAGCTGTTGTAATTCGCTCATCTTCATATATGACTTGCAACGCTTCTTCTTTATGAATGGTTAACAGTCCCTCAGCAAATGTAGTTTTGCTCCCGAACTGAACATCTTTCACTTCAAACTTGCCAATTTCTAAGTGCATCAACTCCCCCCTTTATTTCTATAATCATGATTATCTTATTTTGTTTGATTATATTATATGTGCGATTTCTAATTGTGTAAGTGATGATTTCGTTTTTAACGTCGAAATGATACAACTTGTACGTTTGTTCCGTATGAATGATAAAAAAAGATGGCCGTTTTATTCCACCAAAGGGCGGAACAGCGGCCATCTTCATCCCAATTATGTCGCAATCTTGTTACTTAAAGGTGGAGCTTTCTAAAGAAAAGCGAATGTGGTCCATCGTAACATCTACCACTTCGGCTACTGAATAGTCACTTCTTTTATTTAAAAACATCGTATGCATGCCTTGCCACATTAAAAATTGCATTTCACTTAACCGTTCGGCATCATCCGCTTGCAAATAACCCTCGTCTACGCATTCGTTCAGAGCAATTCTTCCCCGTTTAGCGAGGTTGGATTCTTGCAACATCGTATGAAGGTCTTCAGGGGCCTCAATTAAATCAGTTGGAAACATGCCATAATAATCACTCAACAGCTGCTCAGGAGGACAGCCTAAATTTGATGAAAAAACAGCATGATAAATCTCTGGTTCTTCAAATGAATAGGTACAAAAACATTCCCACATCTTTAAATACTTTTCCAAGGGGGTGTTACAAGCGGCAAGATATCCTGGCAAAGCATTAATATATTTTTTTATATAACGCATAGAGCCAAAGAAAATCAAGTGTGACAACTCATCAAAGTAGTTGTAAATTGTAGCGCTGTTATAACCAGCAAGGTCGGCAATTTTTCGGATTGTAATCTTGTCTATACCTTCTTGCTGAATAATGTCCGAGGTCGCATCAATAAAATACACCATCATCCGAATCGTTTGTATTTCCTTATTTCGTTCATTAGGCAACGTAAGCACCCCCTCTTGGAAATTGAGATTACTATATAACTATGATTACAGTATAGCAGAATGTGTTCCACATAATCGGTTGGTTTCGTGATGTGTATGTCATAGGTCTAAAGATTAGAAGCGTCTCTTCTAGCCTCGTGTTGCTTACAAGCAATGAACTCAAAGACTACGTTTGCTAACTTAGTTTTCTCCTACTATTTCATTTATAGAGAGTTTATCTATACACCTTTCTACGTATAAGCTCTTCGTTTATTCCTTATAGTATCCTTTTCATTTCAAAAAATCATCTTATTATATGAATCAACTTCGTCATTCAAAATAAGAGGTGAACATTCGAATCATGAATGTGATCTTCACTTCAGACGGGCGCTTTATCCTCTGGGGGTCGCCGTCTTACGTTTCAGTTATTTTTGAAATTCCAAAAATAGATAGTATTCGTTTTATTGCTCATAAAACATCATGCTGAAATGGATTCACTTAGCTAAGAATTTTTATTATTTTTTGAAATACAGTGTGTGAAATTTATTTATGCATTTCTATACTAATCTTTATTTTTTTATAGTTTCGAGATTCTATAGTAGAATTTTTACTAGAAGGAGGGAGTCTTTATGAAATGGTCAAACGAAGCTGAATTGGAAAGCATTCGCGCGCAAATGGAACAGCGCACGGTTACGCTGCCGGATGGTACGATTTTACCTGCCATCGGTCAGGGCACCTGGCATATGGGAGAGAACCCGGCACAATTTGAACAAGAAGTCCAAGCCCTGCAACTCGGTTTGGAAGTAGGTATGCGTGTCGTTGATACAGCTGAAATGTATGGGAACGGCGCGGCAGAACAGGTTGTCGGCGAAGCGATTAAAGGCAGGCGCGAGAACGCTTTTCTAGTTTCGAAAGTCTTTCCGCACAACGCAGGTCTCACCAACATAAAACGTGCCTGTGAAAATAGCCTTCAGCGTCTGGGCATCGAGCAGCTTGATATGTACTTATTGCACTGGCGCGGGGGCGTGCCTTTGGAAGAGACGGTTGAAGGAATGGAACAGCTAAAACAAGAAGGAAAAATTGCCAGATGGGGCGTTTCGAACTTGGACCTTTCTGACATGAAAGAACTTCAAGAAGCAGACAAAGCTGATGAATGCATGACCAACCAGGTCCTCTATCACTTGGGCTCCCGCGGCATTGAATATGATTTATTGCCTTGGCAGCAAACCCAAGACATGCCGATTATGGCGTATTGCCCGTTAGCACAAGCGGGGAGGCTGCGAAAAAAGTTGGTAAACTCAGCGGAAGTTCAAGCCATTGCTGACACTTACCAAGTCAGCTCGTACCAAGTTCTGCTCGCATGGGTGCTTCGTAAACGGCAGATCCTTGCCATTCCTAAAGCGAGCCAAGCAGACCATGTCCTGCAAAACGCGAAAACAGCTTCACTTCAACTGGACGCTGAAGACATCAAACGTCTTGATGAAGCCTTTCCACCACCTTCCTCAAAACAGCCGTTAGATATCGTGTAAGTTTATTTAATCGTTCCGGTTGTTTTGTTTTCGCTCTTCTTCCAGCGCGCTTTCTAGCTGCTGGAGCCGGTCTTCCAATTGTTTTTTATCGTACGGTTGTTGGTCCTCCTGTTGTTCAATCGCTTTGGAGCTGTAGAAGGGGTCGTTTTCCCACCAATCCATGCCAAGTTCTTTTGCTTTGTCAACAGAAGCGACCATCAGCCGGATTTTAATCGTCAACAGTTCCACTCCGGCCACATCGACGCGAATGTCACCCGCGATCACCACGCCTTTGTCCAACACCGTCTCCAGTACTTCCACCAGGGTGCTTCCGGCTGGTTCAATTGGGTTTTGGTTCATTCTATTCATCTCCTTTTTCGACTTTAGCGCAGGTTGCCCAATGGCCCCAGGTCAATGTTTAAATCTTCGTCTGTTAAGCCAAAAAAGTCTTTTAACATTTCCATTTGTTCTTCCAGATGCATTAACGCTTCCCCGAGTCTTTCAATTTCTTCTTCTGTCAGCCTGCCGCTGTCAACCCGGCGCATCGCCTGCCTTTCTACCAGCTCCCGCAGCAGTTCAATGACAGTAATGACCAGCTGGGCGAGACCGTCTTCACTATTTTCCTTTTCATTGAACTTTATATTTCCTTCAGGCATTTTTCCCGTCTCAAGAGATTTCACCAGTGAAGATGCATCGTGACTGCTCATTCAACTGCCTCCTTTCGGTCATACTTTTCACCAGCTTCCAGCAACGATTCAACACTGGAAATTAACACTTTAAGATCAATATAAACAAGGTCAATATCAGCTACAGTAAGCAGCAAATTCCCCTGCAACACCACACCTTTGTCCAATACCGTGTCTAAGACGTCCACCAATGTCACTTCCTGATTATCTAGTACCTCGTGGTTATGTTCCATAGACTTCACCACGTTTTACTTTAGAAGCAAAATGATAGCCCGGCCACGGCCCTGTCAGCTGAACGGTCATCGTAGTTGGGAGCTCGCTTTGCATGGTTTGTAACTCGGCAAGCATGTCGTCGCGATTCTTTTTATGGACCAAATAGACGGCATTCCATTTCATGTCTGTATTCATCCCTGTCATTTGCTTACTCCATTGTTCTTTTTCTTCATGAGCTTCGCTGAATTTTTTAGCCACATCATGAACTTGTTGGCAAAATTGATTAATATAGCGTTCTGCTTCAGCTTCGATCGTTCGGTCCAATCGTTTTCGTTCAATATATTGTCTTCCTTTTGAAAGCTTTTCGATTTCTTGTTTCTTTGCTTCGATCGCTTCGGTGCTGAATGTTGCTTCTGCTTTTAACTGCTGCGTTTCCGCATATACTTTCAGGCTCCATTCTTCCTTATCTTTCATGGCTTCGAGCTGAGATTGGAACGTTTCATTGTTTTCATGCAGAACGTCATTTAGTTTAGCTGTCCCCTGGTATATCGTCCCAAAATTAAGAGGGATGACATGATACGTTTCATGCAACTGATTTAATATGGAATGATGTCGTTTGGCTTTTTGTTCGAGCCACTTCATGTCCTGAACGTTTTCTTCAAAATTCTCTTGCGCAAAGTCTTCTGTCCGCACATACGAAAACGCTGCGGCGACGTTTTCTCCACTGAAAAATTGGATAGGTTGTTCTTCGTAAAGATCAAAGATAGAACAATCTTCATTCGCGATACTTTCTACCGAAACGAACCCATACACATACACTAACTCCTTCATCTTCTAGCTCCCCTACCCTTTCTGCGCGTTCTAGTCCGACTTCTTTCTGTCTGATCTTGCTGAATAGCTTCTCGTAATTGCCCGAGTTCCTCTTCTTTTGCAACCCGGTAACGCTCAGCCAGGCGAGCTTGTTCTTCCGTGAAGTCTTCCTGGCTGAGCGTTCCTTCTTCATATTCCAATCGAATTGTGATCATCCGCTGTTTGATCGTATCAAGGTCATACATTTCTTTGTCGACTTCTTCTTTTATTTTCTCACCGACAAACTTCAAGGAATGAGCAGGCCATGTAAACAGCTTAAACACATTAATCACCTCTAGCCTTTGGCGGCAAACCTCATTTCGATAAAGTGATATGCAGGCCATGGTCCGCTGTAATTAAACGTAGCTGCGCCTTGCCAGCTTTCATAAAGCTCATTAACCGCTTCATCAAATGCCGCTTCATTCTCTTTGTCTACTAAAAATACACCATGAAAGATCATTTTTTCTGTGACTGGCTCTTTCATCATCGAACTTTCACTGAGTGGCGCCAATTTCCGGGCTATGGCAGGCTGCTGTTCTTGTCGGTAGCGGTCTACCATCGCTTTCACCTTTTCTCCGAGCTCTAGCTGCGCTTTGTAATGTCTGCGTCCTTTCCGCGACTTTCCAGCAAATAATTGTTTAAATGCGTCGTCGGTTAAAGAAATCTGCACAGCGACTTCAATTTTATTTTCAATTTTAGGAAACGTATCGCGTACAGTCTCATAAACCGCTTCTAGCAAGCGTTCTGCTTCTTGGTCATCCGCAAGTACTGTGCCAAAATTCATCGGCGCGACTGTTTCTTCTTCCATCACCATTTCAAGCGCTTCTTTATGCGCTCTCGCATTTTCTTCGGTAGGTGCCAGCGCCATCGCCGGCACATCCCCGACTATTAAACTCACTTCTTCTTTAGGAATCTTGCGCAGTTGGACAGGTGTGCCTTCCATTTGCACCGTTTTGTAATCATGTTCTTCTGCTGAAGGTACCATGCCAAAAATATAAGGATAACCTCTATTCATAGTGTCTTCCCTCTTTCTTCAATAATCAATCTTATTTAATACGTTTCTTCATCTTCTCGTTCAAATAATTGCGTGCGGTAGCGATGGTAGAGTCTTTCAAACTCTTCAACATCACCGTCACCGTCTACAATCACTTCATACGTTCCTACCATTTCATCTTTTGCTACTGCTTTCATCCGTTCCTTTTCTTCAATCACTTCAAGCTGGACAATCCAACCTTTCTCGCCATCTTCTCGTTTTTGAATACCAATCGTGCGATACGGTGGAGCGACGTGATGAAGAAAGAAGTCATGAACATTTTTCATGATCGTTTGCATTTTCACGGCTTGACCTCCTCTCTCTTAATTGTTCGACTTCGAATTAGAGTTGGAATTAGATTTTGAAGATGAGTTGGATTTCTTGTTTGAGTTAGTAGAAGCATTCGACTTTTGCTTGGATTGGCGATTGTTGCTGCCGCCTTCTTCTTCAGCTTCGGTTACGTCTTCAGTTGTTTCAGTCGCTTGGTCCGTTCCTTCTTCAGCTGTTTCTGTCGCTTGGTCTGCTGCTTGACCTGCCGTGTCAGCGGCCTGTTCTGTAACTTGTTCCGCTGTGTCTGTTGCTTGCTCTGTAGCTTGGCCAGCGGTGTCAGCCGCTTGTTCTGTCGCCTGCCCGGCTGCTTTTGTAGCTTGGTCGGTAACTTGTTCTGTCGCCTTACCTGCGGTGTCTGCTGCTTTTTCTGCCGTTTGAGATGCAGTGTCAGCGGCCTGGTCAACGGTGTCAGTCACTTGCTCTGTCGCTTTGCCTGCCGTTTCCGTTGCCTGGTCTGCGACTTCACCAACTTGGCTCGTCACTTGCCCGGCTGAGTCGGCCACTTCGTTGGTTGCTTTTGAAACGGAATTTGTAACTGAATCTGTCACTTGGCCGAGCTGTTCACCGAGCTGTCCTAATCCGTCGTCTGATTCAGCTTCTTTAATGTTTTTACGGCGTTCCGCTTCTAATAAGCCTGTCGCATCTGCATACCTGAGCCACGTTTCAACACTGGCGATAACGACACGAGCTTCAATTTTTATGACTTCAATTCCGACAAGAGAAATCGTTGCGGTCACATCAATAACGATTCCTTTATCCAACACGCGGTCTAATATTTCAACCAGACTCGAGCCATCATTTGATTTTTGCACAGCTTGTTGTGCCATTAAGCAAAGCCTCCTTTGTGGTAAGTAGCGTTGTAGTTGGCTGTTACCCGAACGTCTTCGCAAATTAACTGGAAAATCTTCACGCTGATAGAAAAGCTTAAGGATTCCAACTATGTATCCAGAAAAAAGGCTAACCCGTTTAAGAAGTTAGCCTTACCGTTTTCATTTCTTTTTCCATAAGTCTGATTTTACGGGGAAGAAGGGGATAGAATTTCCAGAGAAGAAGTAGATGCGGCTACTCGCAACATGACTATTTATACGCGAAGGTGCAAAATGTGTTGGTCCTCTTTTGGACCTTTATAGATTTCATGTCGATCGACAAAACCGACTTTTTATATAATTGAATCAATTTCAAAATTCAAAATAAGGTCTTCACATCCAAATAATGAATGTGACCTTCACTTCAGACGGACGCTTTCCCGAGGGCTTGTCTTCAGCTAACTTTCTCGAAGGTAAAACCCTCGAAAAAGTGGATCTTCAGACTGCGCTTTATCCTCTGGGAGTCACTGTCTTACGTTTCAGTCACTTTTGAAATGCCGTATAGTAAATAAAAGATAAATAGATAGTATTCGTTTTATTGCTCGTAAAACGTCATTATGAAATTGATTCAATTGAATGGCTGCTTGGTTTCGTTTATTCACGCCAAGCACAACTTCATTAATTTGCGGTAAGGTAGTATGAATAAAGGGAGCTAGTAATTCCAGACCTTTTTTAGCAAAAACTTGGCCCACATATCTTGAGTCAATAGAAAACGCCGATAAGAGGCGGGCGTTACGATTTTTGGAGTATTCACCCAGCTTATCCCCTGCTTGTAACGCAAAGTACCCGACAGGAAGCTCGCCTGATACAATGAGGATATGGTTAGTTGCTAGCATCGGGGAAGCTTGAATATGTTCCCAGGGATGGCTGGTGAACTGTAATTGTTCATCGGTTAAGTGAAAGTCGATCAGCTTGTCTGCCAACTGTTCGTCGTATTCCACGAGTTGAATCATTCCTTTTTTAGCATCTGAATCCATGAATCTTCCTCCAGCTTATGTTTACGTGTTACTTCTTCCCCGGAAAACTATCTCTCATTTCCTACCACTGAGCCTACCTCTCCCTCTAGCTGGACTTTGAATGGCTCTTCTTTTTCCTTCTGAAGTTCCTACACGTAAGCTCCTCTGAATGTAGACTTAAAAGTTCAGAGAATCTCCATTCTATGTAAGATACGTTTTTCCTTTTATCTTTCCCACTAGTTTTCAATAGGCCGGCAAGTTTATGGTTCATCCGCTATTGCTGCAGGCGGTAACCTTTATGACGAGTTGTAAGCAGGAGATATTTGTCCATCCTCCTTCATACCTTTTACTTGAAGGGAGGACACACGGTATGGCCGAAACGCTCGCCATGATTTTTCTTTCAATCGTCTTAAGTCTAGACGGTGCGGTTACCGGGTTTATCTTTGCTTCGAAACGTATCCCCATTCACGTGCTCGACATCACCGCTATCTCCTGCCTTGCAGTCCTCATCATGGGACTAGCCATGTTTTTTGGCAGCCTATTCAGCGTGGTTTTCCCGATTGGATTTATTGAACTATTGGACGGACTATTGTTTATCGCAATTGGTGTCTATCAGTGGGTGGGAGAGGTTCCTTTGTATCAACGAAACTTGATAATAAGTATTGCTATTCTAGTTAATATTGATGTGTTAGCTTTCGGCTTGCAGGCTGGGATGATGGATCGTTCCTACGCGTTTACATTTTGGGTAGGTTGTTGTTTGTTTGCGGCCCTTGTCTCAGGCATCTTACTGGGAGAAAAATTAAGGCATAACCCTTATCTTCTCCAGTTAGGTCAAGTCCTGCCGGGAGTCCTGTTTATCCTGATCGGTTTATTTAAACTTATTCATTAGCTTGGTTTTGTCTCCGTAAACCAACGTTCTTTTATAGTAAAAAATAAAGAGCCGGTCCTTGACCAGCTCCCCATTCATTATATAGAGACTTCTATTCACGTTAACACCAGTCAACCCGCAGGCCTTTGTTTTCTAGTTGCTTCCACGTTTGTTTCTCCGAAGGCAGCTGCTCGATGACGCCTTCAATAATGGGATACAAGGAGTGCTCCCGGTTCAACTTATAAAACACCCAGCGCCCGCGTTGTTCTTCTTTTACAATATCTTTGTCGCGAAGTTTACGAAGATGCTGACTGATGGAGGGCTGACTCATGCTGAAGACTTCAACCAGTTCACACACACAGCAGTCACTTTCGTATAAGAGCGCCATCATCCGCAAGCGGGTTTTATCACCTAGAAGCTTTAGCAACGTA
This sequence comes from Salsuginibacillus kocurii DSM 18087, assembly GCF_000377705.1. GTDB lineage: Bacteria > Bacillota > Bacilli > Bacillales > Marinococcaceae > Salsuginibacillus > Salsuginibacillus kocurii. The sequence continues at coordinate 63,141 of NZ_KB898632.1, forward strand.
GCGGTTTCATCAATTTTAATCGACGGATCAGTTGATTGCATAACGTTCCCTCCTGTAAAGCTGCGCACTTTTCGCTTTCCTTTCTCTTCAGTTTATCAATTTCTCATCCTATCTTCCACTTCAGCTAAAATTTAAGCAAACGGCGATTGCTGAGTTATCGCCGTTTAGAGAGTGTTCAACTATTCACCTGTTTCAGCAAAGCGGCGGATCCGCTCGCCGATTTCGTCACGCACCCGCTGGAAAAATGCCCATTGTTCCGCTTCTGTCCCTTCTGCTTTAGCAGGATCATCAAAGCCCCAATGTTCACGCCGGACATGAGCAGGTGTCATTGGACAGACATCATTGGCATGGCCGCACAAGGTTACCACCAGGTCAGCGTTGTTTAACAACTCATTGTCAATCGTGTCTGATGTTTGGCTAGAGATATCAATGTCGACTTCGGCCATGGCTTTTACAGCGTTTGGATTAACCCCATGCGCTTCAATCCCGGCTGAATATACGTCATATTCGTCGCTCAGATAGTAGTGCCCAAACCCTTCCGCCATTTGACTTCGGCAGGAATTGCCGGTGCAGAGAAAATAAATGATTGGTTTAGTTGCCATTGAAGATTCACTCCTTCTATATAGTAAACATTAAGAAATCAAAAGAAGCCAGATATAAAGGCCACAAAGGGTGATAAAAAGCGTTGGGATCGTGAGAAGGATACCCACTTTAAAATAATAGCCCCATGTAATTTTTACCCCTTTTAAAGACAGAACATGAAGCCAGAGCAACGTAGCCAACGACCCAATTGGGGTGATTTTCGGCCCTAAGTCTGAGCCGATTACGTTAGCATAAATCATTAGTTCTTTCATCAACCCATCCAGGTTCGCGGAGTCAATGGCCAGGGCATTAATCATCACCGTCGGCATGTTATTCATAAGAGATGACAAAATCGCAGCTAGAAAGCCCATAAACATCGTTCCAGCGAAAAACCCTTCATCAGCTGCTGCGACAATGCCTTGCGCGAGCAAATCGGTTAAGCCGACGTTTTGCAGGCCGTATACGACCACATACATTCCGATCGAAAACACGACAATCGCCCACGGAGCTCCTTTCATAACAGCACGCGTATTGACCGCAGGACTGCGGCGCGCCATTAGCAGAAATAAGATCGCTACTGCACCCGCCACCATCGACACCGGCAAATGAATGAACTCCACGACAAGATAGCCAATAAGCAAAACGGCCAGCACAATCCAAGAAAGTCGAAACATGCGCGTATCTTGAATGGCATCGACCGGTCGTTTCAAATTACTAAAATCATATGTCCGTGGAATGTCCTTACGGAAGACAACAAACAACACAAGAATACTTGCAGCAATCGAAAAGAAGTTCGGCACAATCATGCGTGAGGCATATTCAATAAACCCAATGCCAAAAAAGTCAGCCGAAACGATATTCACCAGATTGCTCACAATTAATGGCAAACTGGTACTGTCAGCAATAAAGCCGCTTGCCATAATAAAGGGCAGAATCATCGCCTCTTTAAAATTGAGAGCACGAACCATCGCCAGCACAATCGGTGTAAGAATCAGCGCTGCCCCATCATTGGCAAAAAAGGCAGCCACAACGGAACCGAGCAAGGAAATGTAAACAAACATGCGAATGCCGCTACCTTTGGCAATCCGAGCCATATGAAGAGCGGACCATTCAAAAAAACCAATCTCATCAAGAATAAGCGAAATAATAATAATAGCTACAAACGTTAAGGTGGCATTCCAGACAATGCCCGTTACTTCAAACACATCAGCAATACTTACGACACCGGCAAGCAATGCAAGGACCGCCCCGACCGATGCTGACCAGCCAATCGATAATCCTTTCGGCTGCCAAATCACAAATGTTAACGTTAATAAAAAGATGATAACAGCGAGCAACACATCAACAGTCAATGAAATCGTTCCTTTCCCCACTTGTTTGTTGACGACTTGCAAATTAGAAAGCTATAACCTATTATATAATTATATGATTATATGTCAATTACATTTTTCGTGCATACATGCACCATAAACAAGGAGGACGTATGATGTCGATCACCATTCAAGTATTTGATCCCGCTATGTGCTGCCCCACCGGCGTGTGTGGCCCGGATGTAGACCCAGAACTCACCCGCATCGCTGCGGATATGCATCTTTTAGAGACGAAAGGATTTGCCGTTACACGTTATAATTTAGGTAATGACCCAGCAGCATTCGTAGAGAATGAAGCGGTTCAACAGGCCTTAAACACGAAAGGCGCTGAGGTTCTTCCTATCACAGTAGTTAATGACAAAATTGTCCTGCAAAATCAATACCCAAGCCGGGCCCAATTAGCTGAATGGACAGGGTTAGCAGAGGCTGATTTAAAAGCAAAGCCGACGAGCTCTATTGATATTTCAATTAATTAGGCTGGTTCGGTAAGAAAGAAATGAGGGAATACCACATGCATGAACCGTTTCATCCGCTTCAGAACGAACCATTAACGAAACATCTCTTTTTCACTGGCAAAGGAGGCGTAGGCAAAACCTCGACAGCCAGTGCCACAGCTGCTGTGTTGGCCGAAGAAGGCTATAAGGTGTTACTGATTAGTACCGACCCCGCGTCGAATTTACAAGACATTTTCAAGGTGGCACTTAGTCCTTCTCTCCAGGCTGTACCTGGATTTGATACCCTCTGGGCCATCAATTTGAATCCAGAAGAAGCTGCAGAGTCTTACAGAGAAAAAATAATCGGACCTTACCGCGGTGTGCTGCCAACGTCTGCTGTTGAGCAGATGGAAGAACAGTTGTCAGGAGCTTGTACGGTAGAAGTAGCGGCGTTTGACCAATTTGCAGAATGGATCGCAAGCCCATCTGCTCGCAGCCCGTATGATTATGTCATTTTTGATACCGCTCCTACCGGTCATACCCTGCGTTTGTTGCAGCTTCCCGCCGCCTGGTCTGAGTTTTTGGAAGAAAATACAACTGGCACCTCTTGTCTCGGGCCATTATCAGGGCTAAAAGGAAAAGCTGAGCTATATGAACAAGCAGTTGTGCGCTTATCCAATCCTGAAGAGACGACGATCTATCTTGTTGCTCGCCCTGAAGAATCGACCTTACAAGAAGCGGCCCGCTCAGCTGAAGAACTAAATGGGTTAGGTATAAACAATCAGCAATTGATCGTTAATGGAATCTACCAGCCCGCTCAGCAGAATGAGCTGGATCAAGTGGCTCAAGACTTTTACGATACTCAGCAGGAATCGTTGCAGAAGATGCCAACCAAACTTCGCTCTCTCCCTGCCAGCGCAATTGATCTAAAATATCAAAACATTGATTCAGCGCAAGCACTGCTCACGTTTTTTGAACCTGCTAAGCTCTTTGGCCACGAACAGGACGCCCCTGTTGAGGCGGTTTTGCACCAGGCCATTGACGCTTATGTAGAGGAGGTTATCGCAACTAAACAGCAAGTTGTGCTAACCATGGGGAAAGGAGGCGTCGGCAAAACTACCGCGGCTGAACAAATAGCTAAAAAAATTGCAGAACGAGGCCACAAGGTGCATTTGACCACGACGGACCCAGCTGCTCATATTAAAGAAACAACCTCTAGCGGCCTCGAGCAATTGACGGTTGAAGCAATTGATCCGAAAGTGGAAACCGAAAATTATAAAGAAAAAGTGTTGGCACAAGTTAGTGAGACGTTAGATGAAAATGGATTAGCTTATATAAAAGAAGATTTGGCTTCACCATGCACTGAAGAAATTGCTGTCTTCCACGCCTTTAGTGAGGTGGTTCAGAAAGCGGAGGACGAATTCGTCATCATCGATACCGCCCCAACCGGCCATACGCTGCTGCTGCTTGATGCTGCAAAAGCGTATCATGTGGAAAGCGCCCGGGCGACAGGAAACGTGCCGGAGGCGGTGAATCAGCTGCTACCACGGCTGCGTAATTCAAAGGAAACGTCGGTGCTGCTAGTCACCCTGCCGGAACCAACACCTGTATTTGAAAGCAAACGGTTAGCTGCAGACTTAAAACGAGCAGGTCTATCGACAAAGTGGTGGCTCGTGAACCAAAGCTTCACCAAAGCGGGCACGACGGCTCCGGTTCTACAAGCGCGAGCTCAAGCAGAAGCTCCGTGGTTGCAGGAGGTCAAGCAGGAGGCCGGGGAACATATGATTCTTTGGCCCTGGCATAGGGCTTGTGACTAATCGTTTACGTGTGAGCGACCGCTAGGAATGGTGTCTAAAGTCGCGGTAATTTGGACGTTTCGACAAGATTCTTGGACACTTCGACAAATTTCTCGGACGGTTTCCCGTTAAAGTTGGACGTTTTTTTAATAAGAACGAACTTTAGCGGGAAACTTCTCTCTTTTCATAGGTACGCTCATTCCCTTTTCTCCGCCCTTTTTACTTATCATTATCAGGCTCAATCACTTTAACAGGTTGAGCTTCAATCCACTCCACCGCTTCTTCTACATCATGCCACGTCACTTCAGCTCTGAAGGTGTCATAAAATCCAGCTCGGTTCATTACCTCACGTACAGGTTTTTTTGCACTCACGATTATCGCTCGCAACCCTTGGTCATTCCACTCTTCCATCCATTCCATCAGCGTATCAGCTGCGACCCCGTCCATCCCGTTCACACTGCTAAAATCGAACACAAGCCATTTTGTATTAGGCTCTTTTTGTAACGTTTTATTGATTTGTTCTTCTATACTGGTTAAATTCGCAAAATATAAAGAAGCTTCAATTCGATAAATTAATACGTGGGAATCTTCAACCCCTTCACCAAGCCCAGTATGGTTGTTTTTCTTATTGTCTGTTTTAATATAGTGAAGTTCCGTTATATGAGGATAAGCACTTTGCCAAATATAAAGGGCCAGCGAAAATATAATTCCTGCCACTAATCCAAGTTTAATCCCAAAGCTAAGTGTAGCCACAAAAGTTAACAGCAATGTAGCCGCATCGCTTCGTTTCACGTTCCATAAATGCAACACTTTTTTAATATCAATTAACTTAAAGACGGCTGCGATAATAATTGCAGCTAAAGCTGCTTGCGGCAAGTGGTAAAATAACGGCATAAAAAATAGCAGCGTTAACATAATCAATAGTGCGGTCACAATCGAGGCAAGGTTCGTCTTCGCCCCAGCCTCATAATTGACGGCTGAACGTGAAAAAGCGCCTGTAACCGGCATGCCTGACGTAAAAGCTGCAGCCCCATTCGCAAGCCCCAGCCCTTTTAATTCATGGTTCGGTGCAATTCGATAATCTCCACGCATCGCAAGGATTTTTCCCATCGCAAATGATTCAGCATAGCCGATCACTGCAATGGTAAGAGCTGTCGGCAGCAACTGCCAAAGGAGTTCCGCTTCCACGGGCGGCATGCTCAATGGTGGAAGGCCTTCTGGCACGGCACCTACAATCGCTACTCCCTCTCCCTCCAAATCCATTGTCGCCACAACGATGATCCCGATAACGACAACAGCTAGCTGGCCCGGAAGCTTTGGGATTTTTTTACTTAAAAACAGCACGACAATCAACGAAAGACCAAGGATGAGGGTCGGAATATGCGTCTCCTCGACATTTTCTATCACACCGTTTGCTAGTTTATAAATTGTATCGCCCGTTTCCACGGAAATGCCTAAGAGATGTTTGGATTGACTTAGAGCGATCAACACCGCAGCCGCAGAGGTGAAACCACTGATAACCGCATCCGATATAAAGCGAGTGATGATCCCCATTTTTAATATGCCCATTAACACTTGCAGCACAGCGATCATTAATGCAAGCAGCCATACTAGTTGGATATATGTTGCTGACCCCGTTTCTGCCAGCGGGGAGACACCGCTAAAGGTAAGTAAAGCAATCATAGCTACAGGACCGACTGACAATTGCCGTGATGTTCCAAATATAGCGTAAACCAGTAAAGGAAATGTGGCTGCATAAAGCCCAGTCACGGCAGGCATTCCTGCAAGCTGAGCATAAGCCATGCCCTGGGGGACGAGCATAATGGCTACGATCAAACCTGCGTTAATGTCTTGTTTCATGCCGTGCTTGTTTTGACGTACTATAGGTTGAAGTCCTGGAAGCCATTTTTGCAACATTCACCAAACACTCGTTTCTATCTACTGAAGTAATGTTTCGTCGTAGTCCTTTTGCTAGAACGTTCTTCATTTCTTTTATGTAGTATGGCCTTTTTTTAGTCAAAACTTAAGTCAATCTCTAGCTTTATTCATTTTTTGATGACAGGAGTCTTCATATCAAAAAAGCCAGTCCACTCTTCTTAGGTGAACTGGCTTCTCTTAGATAGGCCTTTACGTGAATTGAACTTGCATACCTGCTTGTTTAATTACATCAAAATAGTTTGGGCATGTTTTTGAGATGCAGCCTGGGTCAGTACCAACTATTCCTGGCACTTTAGCACCGATGAACGAAAGCGACATGACGACGCGGTGATCATCCCTTCTTACGTACTTTTTTTCTCATCGTTATAAAACAAACTCTTTTCTTCGGCCTCGTTCCATAACATCTGAAATATAGTTTGAAAAGCTTGGTTGTTTTCATTCCACGCTGCACTGCGCGCGCGAATGTCTTCTTTGGCCACCTGATGATGCTTCCAGACCCAGCCGCCGCTGAATACATTTTGGGCATACGCCTGCATCCGGTCGAGGGCTTTTACAAATTGCGCTTCGGGAGTTTCGTTCTTTTCAAATTCTTCGAAGCATGCATGAAACTCGGCTTCTAAGTCTGCTGGCAAGTTGGCAAATAACTCTTTCGCCGCTTTTTCCTCCCGTTCTTTTTGTCCTTTCTTTGCTTCTTCGTTATAAGCAAGTGTGTCGCCGGCGAGAATTTCCACAAGATCATGCGTTAAAATTAAATAAAATACGCGCTCCATATCTAGTTCTTCTTCTACTTCATCACGCAAAATAAACGCATACATGCACATATGCCATGTATGTTCAGCATCGTTTTCGTGCCGGCCATCTATAGAATTGATGGTTTGTCGTTCCACCGTTTTGAAACGATCAATCACTTTTAAAAAATGAAATAGGTGCTGCAAGCGTTTTTCCATCGGCACATTCCTCTCTTCGCTAGTCTTTAACCCTAGTTACCACTTTTCGTTCACAAACTCACGTATTGTATATTCCTCGGAAATAGTCAAGCAAGTAAACAGGGTGAAGTGAATCTTCCCGTACTGATAAATAGCCATCCGGCCTCACTACAAACAGCGCTTCCCCCTTCACTTGATAGGAACGGGCAAAATCCTCTTCTATATCATACAGAGCTGCATTCGTTTCACCAACTTTATTGGCTGCCAGAACAGGCAAAAGGTAAAAGGTATCCTGGTAGTCCCGAAGCCGTTCTGTGACCTTCCCGATCCTTTCCTCATCCTTCGTATACACGATTAACGTATGGCGGGGGTCTCGCAGTTGCTCAAACAAGGGGATCTTCTCGCCCGTGTGAGTGTATAATTTGGCGTCAGGTGCGCGTGCGCCGGAAGCTGGAGAGTTGCTATGTTTAGTTTGCTGTGTATGTATCGGACTGTTCGGATAATGAATCCCAATTTGCGCTAGTGTACGTAGCGCCCGCGTGCGCACCCGAGAATTTTTAGCGAGGATCGGCCCTGCCACGCGACGTAAGCCAACAAGAGCCGAGCGCCGTGTTAACACCATTTGCGTTGCACGCTCAGTCAGTGACAACAGCTCTTCCCAAATGGGCTGACGCTCCGCTTCGTAGCTATCGAGTAATCCAGTCTCTGCATCCCCCTTTACCACAAGGCTAAGCTTCCAGCCCAGGTTAAACGCATCTTGAATGCCTGTGTTCATCCCCTGGGCTCCGAGTGGAGAATGGATATGGGCCGCATCTCCAGCTAATATCACGCGCTGGTGGACACTTTTGTCTACTTTCCGCTGATGCACATGAAAACGAGACGTCCAGCTCGGAGCTGCCGCCAGTCTTGCTTGAATACCTATCTCCTCTATCATTTGCTGAAGCTCTGTTTCACTTACATCTCCCTCTTCCTTCAAACCTTCCCGGGACATCATAATGCGATGCTCTTTAGTAGGCATCGGGAAAAAAGCGATAACGTTTCCTCGATTCACATGCGCCATAATTTCATCTTGAGGGACCTCTCCTTGCAGCTTCACATCTGCCAACGCAAAGGTCTGCTTAAAAGCTGTCCCAGCAAACGATATGTCCATCTGCTTTCTCACCGTGCTGTGGGCACCGTCGCAAGCGATCAGCCACTTAACCTGCCATGTTTCTTCTTGTCCCTCTGCATTTTGGATAACAGCATCGACGTGACCCTCATGCTGTTGAAGGGCAAGTAATGTATGTTCCCAACAAACTTTGCCAGCTTGTTGCTGAAAGTGATGATATAAGACACGCTCTGTATCTTGCTGTGGGATCATTAACACATATGGAAAAGGTGTCTCTAGTTCGTCCCCAAACGTTATATGAGCAAGTTTTTTCCCTTCACTATAAGCATGAGCTCCTTTGGCCTTAAGACCTGTAGTTATTAATTCAGCAGAAATGCCCAGCTTTTGAAAAAGCTCGAGGGAACGAGCCATCATGCCGAGGGCTTTGCTCGTTGACGAAAGGCTAGGCTTTTTTTCAATCACAAGCGCATCTATACCTTGCCGCTTCAGTTCATTTGCTAGAGTCAGGCCGGTCGGACCGGCGCCTACAATCAACACATCGGTTGCCTGCATATAGTCATCCCCCGTCTTTCCACTCATAACTCGTACCCCCCTCTTTCCCTGTTTCTTCTCTATCTACTCTACGCCCAGGCTATTGAGGAGTAATCAGGGTAGGGGGTTTTAACTAGCCGCAAAAGACCATTCTTTTTAGGATCCTGATAAAAGTCAGCTGATGTGGGAAATGCATTCGTTCACATAGCTTTGTTTATTTATAGACGTTTTTCGCTTTTACCACTACCCGCCTTTCGACAGGGTGGTGATGATCTCCTCTTCTGCCTCGTGAAGAAATGAAACAGGTTTCAGCTAAACAGAGATGGGAAACACTGATAAAGACAAGGAGGAATACGATGATACCAGCCATTTTAGTAGGCATTACTCTATTATTTATTATCGCAAATATCATTTATTTTTTTACTAATAAATCATACAAAGAAAGCCAATTCAGCTTTGCGCTTTTTTTTAAACTGTTTATCATCATTACCATGCTAACAATAGCCTTTACGTTTCTTTATTATTTTATCTCGTATTACGAAACGGTCCTGCGTATCAACGACCCGCTAGGTGAAGAAGCGGACGAAACCTTTTTAAATTTTCTTTATTTTAGCGGTGTAACTATGCTTTCAATCGGATACGGCGACTTAGTGCCTGTTGGGAGCGCCCGCTTTTTCTCTATCATTCAATCAGGCCTGGGACTGCTTTTACCTGTGGCTTATTTTATGAAAGCAGCAAGAAGCAGTAATAACTCAGATAACAGCTCTTCTTCCTAAACCCGCAGATAGGTTAGGCGTGTACCCTAAAATCAGTCTTCACCGATACGGTCAATCCCTTGGATCCACCTTGCTTTCCCCTCGTTATAAGCCCGAGGCTCGGTCGAATACTTTTCAGCCAATTGCAGTTTAAGTCGTTCATATTCTTCTCTCGCCTCAGGATGTTCCTTTAAATAATTGATAAAGTGAAGATGGCGTTTAATCGCAGGGTGGCCGCTTTCGTAAATGTGAGCATGGTGGCTGCGGGCTTCTCCTCCTTTTTGGAAATAGCGCCTGCCCGTAATTCCGTGCTCCCCGAAGGCTTCATAACCTAACCTGTTCATTTTTTCAGTATGTAAATCGATTTGTTGTATATCAAACACCACGCCCATCATATCGATAATAGGTTTAGCCTTCATACCTGGTACGGCTGTACTGCCAATATGATAAACTTCTATGACATTTGCCCCGAGCACCGCCTGCAGCTGCTTTTTCTCTTGCTCAAATTGGATCGGCCAGTTTTCATCATATCCTACCACTTTCACTATTCTCATAAATGGCTCCTTTCTCGTTCTTGCATCACGTCATCTCTCATTCGTACATCATTCGTTTCTTTCCGCAAGTTGAACCGAAGCACAGTTAATGCTAAAGCTGACATCGCTGTTACAATCACGCCGCTGGCTACGTAAACAACACGAATCCCGAGAATTTCAGCAATGGCTCCTACGACTAGAACAGAGAAGCCGACAGCTGCCGATAATAGCACAGAGTGTGCGGCGTACACCTGCGATATATCTTCGACCTTCACGCTTTTTTGCAACAACGTGCGCTGAGCTATGTCTCGTATTTGATAGAGGGGCCCGATCAATAAGACGAGGGCAAGGGCGAATAATGGCTCCGTAGTAAAACCATACACCACAACGACCAAACCGTACAGAAAAGAACCGACAGCCATCGAAACAAATAAATGTTCTCGAATCACACGTGCCAAGAAAAATGCCAGCAGCCCGCCCAGAATAGCACCACTATAATAACTTGAATTAATATACCCCCACCAATCCGTGGAAACGTTAAGCGCTTCCGTTACAAATATGAGGGTGACAGCTCCTACCCATACGGCACCAGCCGCGCTTTCAGTGACATCCATAAATGTTACCCAGCGTACCGTTTTGTTTTTCCACACCAAGCTCCAGCCCGCTTTGACGGAGCCCCATTTTTCTTTGGCCTGTTCGTTCAGCGTATTACTTATATCAAAAAGCCCCGGTAAAACCATCAGCAAGCTCAGCCATCCCAACCAGAGCAGTCCTAAACAAATGATAAAAGTAAAGAATGAACCCATAGCTGCCACAAGAACCCCTGTTACTGTATAACCTGCAACTTGTAAGGTTTGGAAGCTAAACGACATCACACTGTTAGCCTGAACAAGTTCTTTTTCCTTCACTAACATGGGGGTGGTCGCTTGATACAAAGGTTGTATAACCCCTTCAAGTAACGACGCCCCAGCTGTAAACAGCAATAGCACACCAATCCACGTGCCACTCATTTCAAACGTAAATAAAAAGAAGGTTAACAGCCCCGCTTTGACCAAAGGAACTGTGCACATTACCTTGCGCAAGCTCGTCACCGCCACAAGATATGGTGAAAAAAAGCTGGCCATCACGTTACCCATCGTACGTATGAAAGGAAATAAGGCTGCATAAACAGCAGATCCGGACTGTTCGAAAATAACAAACGTAAACACCATCACATACATAATATTTCCTAAAACAAGCGTACTTCTAGAGAACACAAACCAATAAAAATACCGATTCACCTTGCAAACCCCCTTCCACTCTGGACCTTTCTTTAAGCATATCTTAAATTTAAAAAGGTGGATACGCTTTCCAAATTGATTCTTTTGCCTGTTCATATGCATGTTCTGCTTGCTGGTTTTGATACGCTTTCACGATATCTTCAGCCTCGTATTCACGCTTCGTAACTAGAATTGTAAATAGGAAGAAATGAATGTACATAGGAAACCGCTCCTTTCATTCTACCGTTTGTTTCACTTATGCTTTGATGTTTCTTACGGTTAGTATAGGAAGAAGCGGCCTGCTACGCCTCCAGCAAGAAGACGAACTATCTCTACACAATTATGCAGAAAAAACGTAAGACCTCAGTCTTAGCTTACTGTTTCCTCATCCATTAAAAAAAGTTGCTCTCTCATGAGAACAACTGGGATTATCGAATGAAAGAACTGAGCCTGGCTAAAGTTTATGCTTTACAGCTAGAAGGGCTGCCTGGGTGCGGTCGCATACATCAAGCTTGGAGAAGAGGTTGGTAATATGGGTTTTCACGGTCTTTTCAGTAATGTGGAGAGCAAGCGCAATTTCCCCATTATTGTTTCCTTTTGTAATTTCGCGCAACACCTCGCGTTCTCGCTTCGTCAGCGACTGCAGCCTGAGCGTCTCCTCGCTCTTTTCCTGATGAACGTGCTGAAGTAAGTGCGGAGCCACTTTTGGATCAATGTTTTTATGTCCGTGCGCTACTTGCCGAATCGCCTCCAGTAAATCATCCGGCTCCGTATCTTTTAAACAATAGCCATCAGCTCCAGCTTGAATTGCAGCAATAACATGGTCCTGGTCTTCAAAGCTGGTGAGCACGAGAATCTTCTGGTCCGCATTACGCGCTTTAATGTGTTTGGTCGTTTCCACCCCGTCCAACTCAGGCATTGATAAATCAAGCAAGATTACGTCCACTTGATACGATTCTAATAATGTTAACGCTTCTTTTCCATTACTAGCTTCAGCTTTGACATCATACTGCTCTTCATGTTCAAAATAAAAGACCAACCCTTTTCGAACGATATGATGGTCATCTACAACCATGAGGGTAATCACATCCAACCTTATTCTTCTCCTTTCACTGGAACAGTCACTTTCACTTGGGTACCAACACCAGGTGCGCTTACGATAGCAAAGCTTCCATCAAGCAGGCGGGCTCTTTCTTTCATACTGGTAAGACCAAACCCGGTTTGGTCAACTTCTTCGACGGAGAAGCCTGTGCCATTATCAATAACCTCTAAGATGATGTTCTTCTCTTTTTTCTCAACGATGATCGTAGTCTGAGTGGAGCTGGCATGTTTTTTTATATTATTCATCGCTTCCTGGGCAATTTTCCATAGCACAGCTTCTACTGATTCACCAAGTGGCTCTTTCGTAATAGCACAGCTCACTCTAAGCTCCAGTTTATGGGCATACCAGTTGAACCGTGCTTCCAGGCCTTCGCTTATATGTTCCGTACGCAACTGCCAGATTAGCGCTTTCATTTCCGTAAGCGCCTCTCGGGAGAGTTCGTGGATACGGTCTAACTGCGCCTTTACCTTATCTTCGGCTGTCAGACCTTTTGTTCCATTTGCCGTGTACATAATGGAAAATAAGTGTTGATTGACCGAATCATGCAAATCACGTGCGAGCCGGTTCCGCTCTTCCATAATCTCCATCGCTCTCTCGCGCTCAGCCAAACGGATCCGTTCATAAGCAGTGCCGATCTGCAGTGCCATCGCTTCTAACAAGTGAAGCTCATCTTTGGAAAATTTGCGTTTATGCGGCGAGGCCACATTTAACAGCCCAAATAAATGATCCCCTGTTTTTAAAGGCACGGAGGCATGATAAATGATTCCTTCTGTATCCCCGCGTCCCTGTTGAATCGCTTCATCAATCCGCTGGCACTCAATGATATTTATGGCTTTCTTTAAGCGCCCTTCCCCGCACAAGTCAAGACAGCGACATCCTCCTTCGCACATATGATAGCAATGATCATAGGCCAGCGCTTCAGGCAAACGAGCATGAGCCGCTAATGTATAGGCTTTGTTTTCACCGAGAAGAAACATCCAGCCTGTTTGTAAATCCGTTAATTCTAGCATCGCTTCCAATACTTTTTGTAGCATGGACTCCATATGAGTTTCACGGTTTAATAACTCCGCAATCCGCTTCGTTAAAAACAGCTCATCCTCGCGCTTCATCTGTTTCACCCCGTTATTTCCATCTATCTACAGTTTACCAGACCAAGATAAGAAAAAAGAAGCAAAGTTTAGCCACCGGAAAACAGGCTGTTCTACATAAATAGAAGCTGCTCCAATGTTGGAACAGCTCCTTAGGCTAAATGAACTTCTGCTAACCATTCGATCAATTGCTCGCGGTCGACCAATTCAACCTCGGTCGCTTGACTTAATTTATTTGCAGCTGTTGTGAAGCCTTGATTTGTGATGACGCAGGCTTCTTCTGCTTCGTAATACGCCTTGGCTGCATACACTTCCTGCAGCGGACGCAAGTCCACTTCTTCTTCGGCTTTTTCAGCTAACACGACGATTTTATGGCCGCGTTCATACAAAATTAAATCAGCCCCGAAATCCTCTTTTTCTTTGGGCCGGGTCACGCGGTATCCTTCTTTTATATAAACCAATTCTAAGTGCTGCACAAATTGATCATGACTCATCTGATCAATCGTTGTAATATCAGCACGCTTCACTTTCTGTTTGACAACAAATTGGCGCAGCAAGATCACCGTAACAGCGGCAGCCAGTAGGACAACAGCCGTAAACAAAAATCCAGCCAGGTCATCCGTTCCAATAAATGCAGTACCTAACAACAACAGCAATATAACAATAACAACACTATTAAACTTCCTATTCATACCTTGCTCCCTTAACCAAGTTTCATATTGTGCAAAACGGCTTGTCGCTAGGAGCGTAACATGCTGGCATTACCTCCGTGAAGTAAAACGATGATGGAATCCTCCGCTTAGCCTGCTTTCATAAACAAACAATGGTCATCAGCGGCGCGGCTTATGATGATAATGTAAGTAAAATCGAACGCCTTGCCCTTCAAAATGATACGCACGTCTTTGCAGAGGAGTTTAACGCGCTGGTCGCAAAACATTAATGTCGATATGATGGTGTTGAGCGAACACGGAGCACAAACCTTCGATGTCGAATTTATAGTTCTAAGGAGGGGGCATGGGAGGCAATTTGGACGTTTTTTCGAAAAAATGGACGAAATGAGCTTCAATTTGGACGTTTCGACAAAACTTTGTTACACTTCGACAAATTTCTGTTACGTTTCGCCATATATTTGGACGTTTCTAAACTCTAAGCTAATAATTTTCCAAGCACGAAATAAAAAAATACCACAGAACATTGTTCTATGGCAGAAATTTCATCCTTTCTCTCTTTAAACAAAAGCAAGAGCTGATCCAGCCCTTGCATTTCCCTTACTTCTTAAATGAATTGAATTGGACCCATTAATCTTTCTTCTTATTGTAAATCCGGTCCATCCCGACAGCAATTAAAAGTACGAGACCTGTAATCACCATTTGATAGAACTCGCCGACATTTAGAATGACAAGACCGTTGGCAAGCACCCCTAAAATAAGGACTCCTAGAAAGACACCAAGCAGTTTACCCTGGCCACCAAAGATGCTGACACCGCCTAATACAACTGCGGTTACAACTTCTAGTTCAAACGCCTGCAGCGCGTTGGGCTGGCCGGAGTTTAAGCGTCCCAACAAAATTATTCCAGCAATACCACTACAGAAACCAGAGGTCATATATACAAACATCTTCACTTTAAAAATGTTGATCCCGGACAAATGGGCCGCTTCTTGGTTGCCGCCTAAGGCGTAAATATGGCGTCCTAGCTTGGTCCGATAGAGAATAAACCATACGACAATAAAGACGATCGCCATGATGATGGCTGGTACTGGAATTTGCAGCACATGGCCGGTACCAATCCATCTCATCGTATCCGGAAAGTCGAAGACCGGATAGCCATCTGTGGAAACGAAAGCAGCTCCGCGCACGATCGTCATCATGCCAAGCGTTGTGATTAACGCTGGAATTCCGATTTTAGTAACGATTAAACCATTTACCATCCCAACTGTGGTACCAACAGCGACACCAATCAGCACTGCTAAAATCGGATCAATCCCGGCAGCCATGGAAAGGGCGGCTATAACACTGGTTAATGCCACGTTGGAAGCTACCGACAAATCAATGCCGCCGATTAACAACACCATTGTCATGCCTGCCGCTATAATCCCTAGCATAGCAGCCTGACGGATAATATTAATAAAATTGGAACCCGTTAAAAAGTTGTCAGACATTAAAGCAAAGAAGGCGATAAGGGCGATCAGTACGAGAAGCAAGATGATTTCTTGGTTTATCTTAAAAGGAAGTTTTTGTGTTAGTGAAGAAGTGTTCTTGCTCATGATACGCCTCCTACATTGGATTTGTTTAACGTTGCATAATGAAGAATTTTCTCCTGACTGGCTTCATCCCGCTCAAGGATGCCGGCCAGCTCTCCTTCATTCATGACAGCAATACGGTCAGATAGATTCATAATCTCGGTCATCTCCGAAGAAATCATCAAGATCGATTTCCCTCGCTCTAAAAGTTCGTCCATTAATTTATAGATTTCTTGTTTCGCACCTATGTCGACCCCGCGGGTTGGTTCGTCAATCACTAAGATGTCCGCATCGGTAGCAAGCGTCTTAGCAATGACTAATTTCTGTTGATTCCCCCCACTCAGCTCCTGCGCATTTTGCCCGGCGTTGTACTTGATTTGCAGTTGTTCTTTATAATAATTGGCTACGTCTTTTTCTTTGGAAGCCTGCACGACAGAATTCTTGCAGATTTTGTCCAATGACGCTAACACAATATTGTTTTCACAAGATTGTGATAACACGAGCCCTTCATATTTACGATCCTCCGGTACAAGTCCGAGGCCGATCTGAATCGCTTTGTTCGGCGAAGTAATCTCGGTGAAGGTTTCACCTACTATTTCCACTTCGCCTTCATCGATTGGATAAACACCGTACAATGTTTTGGCAAGCTCAGTGCGTCCCGAGCCCAATAGTCCCGCCAAACCGACAATTTCTCCTTTTCTCAGGTCCAGTGATACATTCTTCACTTTTCCGTAGCTCGTAACATTTTTAAGAGATAGTACGACTTCATCCGTGTATTTTGACGTTCTTTCCGTAAGCTTTAATTCACGGCCAACCATCAATTTGATTAACTTATCATGGTCTAACTCGTGAATGGGCTCAGTCGCAATGTACTGCCCATCTCTTAAAACGGTTACATAATCTGAAATCGCAAAAATCTCTTCAAATTTATGAGATATATAAATAATAGCGGTATTTTCTTGCTTGAGAGATTCAATCAATTCAAATAAAATTTTCACTTCTTCTTCTGTTAAAGCGGCTGTCGGTTCATCCATAATCAACACATCGGTTTCTTGCGACAACGCCTTTGCAATTTCCACGAGCTGCTGTTGAGCCACGGATAAATCTTTTACGAGATCTTCGGGTTTTATGTTCACTTTCATCCGGTCAAGAATACTCTGAGCTGCTTTTTTGTTTTGCTTTATATCCACAAACGGGCCTTTTTTAATTTCCTTGCCCAGCATGATATTTTCATAGACAGTTAAATAAGGAACGAGATTAAATTCTTGATAAATAATGCTGATTTTTTTCTCCGCTGATACTTTAGGGGAAAACTCGGTTAAGAATTCGCCATTAATTTTGACATGACCTTCACTCGGTTCGATCGCTCCCGACAATGTTTTCATAAGAGTTGATTTCCCTGCTCCGTTTTCACCGGCAATAGTATGAACTTCGCCGGGGTAGATCTCTACATTTACTTGATCAAGCGCTCTCGTACCTGGATAGATTTTGGAGACATTTTCAACTTCAATAATTGGATTCACCTTGTTCCACCTCCTATAAAGAGGGCTTAAAAAAGCCCTCTACTTAGAAATCGTCAATGTTATCTTCACTAACGGGCTGCACTTCGATTTCATTTTCTTCTTCGTAATCTTCATCATTTAAGATGGCATTTGTAACATCCATCAATGTTTCAGCTGTTAAGTCAGGCTGCTGATCGACAGTAAATTTGAGATGGCCGCCATCGCGAATCGCTTCAATTGCTTCAGGAACTGCATCAATTCCACCCACGGCGAACTCCTCATCATCTAAGCCCGCAGCTTCGGCAGCGTTTGCCGCTCCAAGTGCACCCGCATCATTAAAGCTGAAAATCCCGACAAGATCAGGATTAGCCTGGATAAAGCCTTCAGATACTTCATAAGCTGCGTTCGGGTCACCGGCCTGCTGGTCCCCTACTACTTCAGCACCATCTGCTTGCTCTTTTATCCCATCAATGATACCTTCTTTACGGTCAATTACTTGTTCAATTTGATCAAAATTAATAATGCCGACTTCGCCAGCTCCATCATGTACTTCATTAATCCAGTCTCCAGCCTGTTCACCGAGAGCTGTGCCCATGTCATATTCATCTGCTCCAACCCATGCATCTGCGTTCTCAAGCATGGTGGTATGGGCAATTACTGGTATGTCTGCTTCTGTCGCTTCGGTCACTGCATCATCAATGGCGTTTTGGTCAGTAGCAGTTACAATAATTGCGTCAACGCCTTGGGAAACAAAATTTTGAATCGCGTCAATTTGTTGATTCACATCATCCTGCGGGTCATTAATAATCACTTCATACCCATCTTCTTCAGCAATGGCTTCCACATCTTCCGTTAGGGAAACAAAAAATGGATTTCCTAAATCCAACACACTCATTCCGATTCGGATGTCGGCGTCAGCATCTCCTACCTCTTCTGTTTCTCCTTCGGCTTCCTCTGTCTCTCCCCCGGTGTCTACATCTTCTGGATCTCCCCCTGCATCTTGTTCAGCGCCACAAGCTGTTAACCCGGCGACAAACAACAATCCAACTGTTGTCGAAATCAGTGAATGTTTACGTTTCATCTGACAACCCCCTGAAAAAATTAATAGTACAAGAGCTTCATAGATTCATTGAACGCATGTTGTATCCGCTTTCAAATGACCATGAAGTATCGTGTGTTAGGTACATTATATTGGATTTATATGTTGATTTCAATCAATTATTCAAAAATAAACAAAATGTTTTTCTTTGTTTCAAATATATTTATCTCAACAATTTCACTAATCTAATTGTTGTTTATGAAAAAATACGGTAGGATAAAGCTATAAAGAACTGTACTACAGGAGGATGCCCATGCTTCGTAATGGTAACAGCCCGACAATTCATATTCGAAATGATCGACAGCGATCTATTTTGGAATATTTGGATCAACAACATAAAGTAAAAGTCACTGAATTAAGCAAACAGTTTAACGTAACAGATGAAACAATTCGACGAGACCTTGAAACATTGGAACAAAACAACTTGTTAATACGCGTTCATGGCGGGGCTATGAAACCGCAACAAGAAGGTTTTGAATTACCGATGATGGAACGGGAAGAAAAGAACTTTAAAGAGAAAGAAATGATTGCTCAAGAAGCGGCGGCCATGATTGAAGAAGGTGACATCATTGCGCTTGACGCAAGCACCACCTGTACCCATTTAGCTAAAGCTTTAACTCATGAAACTCTTACAGTCATTACAAATTCAATTTCTGTCACTGCTGAGCTGGCCAATAAATCACCACACATTCAAGTGATTTTAACGGGCGGCTATTTGCGCAGAGAGTCGATGTCTCTCGTCGGTTTTTCTTCCGATAAGATCATTGATGACTATCATATCAATAAGTTTTTTCTTTCCTGCAGCGCAGTAGATACAAGCTGGGGCTTAAGTGAGAGCCACGAAATGCAAACGAATACTAAAAAGCGCATGAGCCAAATCTCCGATCGATTGATACTCCTGGCCGATAACAGTAAATTTCAGCGAAAATCCCTCGTTCATTTACTGCCTTTAAATCGTATTGATACCATCATCACCGATCATAAGCTTGACCCAGAAGCAGCTGCACTATTTAAAAAACAGGTGAACAATTTCAAACTTGCATCTGAATAAAAATAAATATGGATAATAGTGACGTTTTTTATAGGACCTTTCATGAGCGATCCATACAGTAAACTTGGTAAGGCCAAGCCTACGGCGTAGGCTTGGCCTTAGTTGCGCATATACCGTTTCCTGCAACGATTTATACATTCTTACGGTGTAAAAAACCACCAGCCATGCCGCTCAAACAGCACAGCTGGTGGTTTTATTTATTGATTATAAAACGGTTGTAAAATGTAGTTACCTATTCTGATCTTGCCGTTCGGTTAGTTCTATCAAATGTGCGCCGGGGAATGCACCGCTACAGCGTAAATCCGGGATCCGGTGGATGGGGACGGGGCCCCACCGCCCGGATCCTGAGAGAAGCGATGGGTTCGTTGGAACCTGAGCTTATGGCTGCTTACATTACCAAGCTTTTTTTCAGCCGCCAAGCAGAACCCCCCACGAACCCAAGCAGCTGTCCAAGTCGACAAATCCCGAGAAAAAATCAGCCTCATTCATGACTTTTTTGCCGACATTTATTGACTAACTAAACGCAACACTGTTTGTGCTTATTCTCTTCGGATACAGCCTTCTCTTTAATTAAACCTTAAAGTTCTTTAGCAGCTCTAGTTTTTATTAAGAACTCTCAAATGTTCCACGATCGATTGTGGCGGGGCTGAATCTAATGTAATTCCATTTTGTGCCCAAACATTTACGTTATAACCCTCTCTCAGTTTTTCAATATTAATCTCATTTCCATCTTCATCATACATAAGATTATACTTAGGATTTTGCTCACTATAATTTCCAACTGAGAACCATACTTGAAAAGTCTCCTCTCCCTGCCCGACTAATGGGCCATGCCCTTCAACCAAGAACTTAGATTCTTCAACATCAATTTCCAAAACTTCACCTGATACATCAGGCTCACTTTCTGGTGAAGCTGGAGAACACCCTAATAATAAGAAAATGCAAGTTATATACATTGTTAAGTCCTTCATTGTGCATCCCCTTTGCATTATTTTTTTGCCATTATAGGATAAAAAATCTATTATTGATAGGGTGTTTACATTACCCTTAATTTTACAAATTACTCTAGAACTACATTGGAATACAAATGTCTCCTCGATGTATACTCAGCATAAATCGAGCCGCGACCTTAGCGATCGCGGCTCCTTTATATAAAAGTGTAAGGGGGAAACTATTTTGGGGTGGTGCTTAATAAGGCAAATGGTGCATCGTAGCAAAACCATTCATATGCTTTTTGCCAGCTCTTTTCATCTTCCGGAAAATAATACTTCATGTCGGTCGATTTTAAAATGCGCAGCCTCGCTTCCGATAGACTTTCAATTTTCCCCATCCCCATCAAGGAAACTGACAAATTGCCAAGTGCGCTTCCTTCAGTCGGGCCTGCCCATACCGGCTTTCCTAAAGCATTTGCGGTAAATTGGCACAGCATTTCATTTTTGATGCCGCCTCCGACCATATGAAGGCCGTGCATTTCGTGCTGCGCTAATTCTTCCGTCCGCTCGAAGACGAAGCGGTATTTAAGCGCTAAGCTTTCCAAAATACAGCGCACAAATTCTCCTTTGGTTCGGGGTACAGGCTGCCCCGTCTCTTGACAAAATTCTTTAATTTGCTCCAGCATCGAAACTGGATTCAAAAATACCCGATCGTCTGGGTCGATTAGCGACCGAAAAGCTTCTGCCTGTGCAGCTTCAGCCAGTAATATGTTGTGGCTAACGTCTTCTTCCGTTTTCCACTCACTTCGGCACTCTTCCAAAATCCAGAGGCCCATAATGTTTTTTAACAAACGAAAGGTGTTTTCCACGCCGCCTTCGTTGGTAAAGTTTTGCGCAAGCGTTGCTTCATTAATGACCGCTTCTTTCGTTTCAGTACCAATTAACGACCAGGTGCCGCAGCTTAAATAAGCAAACTGAGGGTCAAGCGCCGGCACGCCGGCCACGGCAGAAGCCGTATCATGTTCACCTGTTGTCATTACTGGCAGCGGCGGCACATCGAGCTCTTCACATATTTCATCCGTCAGCGTTCCTACCTTTGTGCCTGGCTGCACGACTTCAGGGAACAGGTCTATGGAGACGCCAATTTTATTCAATAATTCCTCATCCCAAGTCATTGTTTTCGGATTAAAGAGTTGGGTGGTGGTGGCATTCGTGAATTCACTTACTTTGTTCCCGGTTAAAAAATACCGGATGAGATCGGGGATTAAAAGCAGGGTGTCTGCTTCTTGCAGCAAAATCGAATCGGCTTCTTTTAACGCCCGCAGCTGATAGATCGTGTTAAATGGCAGAAACTGAATGCCGGTACGGTAGAAAATATCTTCGCGGCTGATGATGCTCTCATGCACGTGTTCCATAACTCCGTCCGTGTGATGGTCTCTGTAATGATATGGGTTGCCCAAGAGTTCACCATTTTTACTTAACAACCCGAAATCCACCGCCCACGTATCAATGGAGACCGCTTCAATCTGATGACCGCCGTGATGAGCTTTGCGGATCCCTTCTTTGATTTCAAAGAAAAGCCGCAGAATATCCCAATGCAAATGACCGTTTGCTTGGACCGGATCATTGGAAAAACGATGGACTTCTTTTATAGCCATTTTATTATCAGAGGTATCGCCTATTACAGCACGTCCGCTGCCTGCCCCAATATCAAACGCTAAGACACTCACCAGCTGGCACCGCCTTTTCCGCGTTTTAGGATCTCTTCTCCGTAACCGCTTTCTTTATAGGCCTTTAGAGGCTGTACCGGCACGCCCATTTCTTCCCGGACCACGTGGAGAAGAGGCGTAACATCAAATTCGTAACCTTCGCGAATCGCTTCTTCTGCGGCCAGCACGTCGTTTTCTTCTTGCGCTTTCTGCAACACTTCATGATTTACCAACAACGACTTTGCGTACAAGCTTTGTACATTTGTAATCGAACGGATCATTGCTGGTATTTTCGGTTCAATATTGTGGCATTGGTCCAACATATAAGAGATGTTTTCTGCATTCAGCGCGACGCCGGAATCTGAGTCGTATTTGGCTGCCACAATTTGCTGCAAAATTAAATAGATTTCATACGGGTTGTGAGCGGCCACAATCAAATCATCGTCTGCGTATTTGCGGCTATTAAAATGGAAGCCGCCCAGGCGCCGTTCATCTAATAAATAAGCGACGATATGTTCAATGTTTGCCGCTTGCGGATGATGCCCGGTATCTACTAAGACTTCAGCTTTTGGCCCGAGTTTGTTAGCTAAATTGTAAGCCATGCCCCAGTCGGCCAGGTCGGTGTGATAAAAAGCTGGCTCAAAAAACTTGTACTCAATCAGCATCCGCATATCCTCATCTAATGCGTTGTACATTTCGGCCAAGCATTCCCGCATCCATTGCTTGCGCTTTCTAAAGTCCGCCTGCCCCGGGTAGTTGGTTCCATCGGCAAACCATAGGCTAAGAACCTTTGAATCCACTTCCCTGGCAATATCGACGCACTCCAGCAAATGCTCGGTCGCTTTTTTGCGTACGGCCGGATCGACGTTTGTTACGCTGCCAAACTTATAATCATCATCTTGAAAGAGATTCGGGTTAACCGCGCCAATCCGGACGCCGTGGTCTGCGGCATGTTGTTTTAATTGGCCGTAATCGTCGACTTTATCCCAAGGAATGTGAATGGCGACCGAACCGCTGATGCCTGTCATTTCATGGACTTTGGCAGCATCTTCAATTTTTTCAAATGGATCTCTCGGCACGCCTTCCTGCTCAAACACTTTAAAGCGGGTCCCTGAGTCGCCAAATCCCCAGGATGGTGTTTCAATAGTTAATGCTTTAAGCTGTTGTTTTACAGCTTCCAGGTCAATCCCTCTGTCTTTTTGCTGTTCTTCAAATAAGGCGTAATGTTTATCAGTCATATATGTCTCTCCTTTCATCTATTTAGCCGCAGGAGACACGGCCATCGTGCTCATGAGAGCGAGCTCCGGCTGGGTGGCGTCAAGTCTGCTGTATTGAACAAATATCGGCACGTCGCTTTCCACTTCCAGAGCATATGGGACCCCGGCAGGAATGCTGCCGTTTTCATTTTTGAGCGTATTTGTTTGGATGTGATTGGTGCGTTTCCCTCCTACATCAACTTGAATATTCGTTAGAGGGTCACGGTCTTCAAAATATGCCGTAATCGTTAATGTTGCTTTCTTATCGGTTAGGTTTAAAGCACAGATGGCTTCATGACTGGTCAGCTTCCCCCGGCTTTTCGGGGGGATATAACCATCAGGAATAATCCACTGCGTTTCTCCTTTGTATTTTGTCGTCATCTCGATGGCCTCCTTCGTTATCGTGTAAACGCCGCTGGTACTCCGCCATCTACTGTCAGCATGCAGCCTGTGGTTTTGGCTGAACGCTCTGAGGCGAAAAAGGAGATCGCTTCGGCTATGTCTTTTGGCAAGACATTCACTTTTAAGGTGGTGCGCTGGCGGTAATGTTCTTCGAGCTCATCCGGGTCGATACCGTACGCTGCCGCGCGTTCATTGCGCCACTCGGAATTCCAAATCTGCGAACCTTGCAGGACCGCATCTGGAAGTACGGCATTAACACGTATGCCGTATTCGCCGCCTTCAGCTGCAACACAGCGCGCTAAATGGGTTTCCAGCGCTTTTGCTGAACTATAAGCTGAAGCATTTTTCCCAGCATAGACTGAATTTTTCGAGCCGACGAAAATCATGCTGCCGCCCAGATTTTGCTCTTTCATCTGTTTGAAAGCTTCTCTGGCCACGAGAAAGTAACCGGTTCCAAGCACGTCCATATTCGTCTGCCATTCTTTTAAGGTGGTTTCTTCAAGCGGACTTGAAGTGGCAAGACCAGCGTTGTTTACAATAATATCAACACCACCATAGCGCAGGGCAGCGTCTACATAAGCCTCTTTCACCTGCTCTTCAGAGGTTACATTCATGCCGACAGCTGTCGCCCGGCCTGCCCCGAATTCTTCATTTAATGATGCTGCCTTGGCTTCAGCGCCTTCCACGTTTAAATCTGCGAGGACGACATGAGCTCCTTTTTCAAGCATATCTCTGCCGGCTTCACCGCCAATGCCGCCGGCGCCGCCGGTTACCAACGCTACTTCACGGGAAAGTTCAGCTTCAGGCGGAGCCAGGGAAAGTTTATAGAGTTCGAGCGGCCAATATTCAATGTTGTATGATTCATTTTCATTGAGAGATACAAAGTTTCCTAGCGCAGTACTCCCTTTCATAACCGCAATCGCCCGGTAATAAAGGTCGCCGCTTACGTTGGCCATTTTAATATTTTTTCCGGTATTTACCATGCCAAGCCCGGGAATTAAAATCACGCGCGGAGCAGGCTCAAACATTTCATCGTCTTCATTGTTGTTTCGTTCAAAATATTGTTTGTATTCTTCTTTGTAAGCAGGGACTTCCTCGCTGATTTTTTGTTTCAAAGCTTCTACGTCTTCAGTTTGCGGATCCCAGTCAATAAATAAAGGCGTGCGTTTCGTGTGCACCAAATGATCCGGGCAGGCCGCCCCTACTTGTGACAGTTCGCGGGCATCCTGACTGTTGACAAAGTTTAGAACATGATCGTCATCATTTACCGTCAGAATCATTTTTTTCTCGTCACTCACTTCACCACGCAAGAGCGGCAAAATTTGTCCAAGTACTTCACGTCTTTTCTCAGGTGAAAGCGCTTCATATTTTGAGCCGCCAAACGGCTGGTCAGTTTGTTTACTTTCAATGTAATTCGAAGCTTCCTGAATCACCGAGATGGTACGCTCATACGTTTCATGAGACGTCTCCCCCCACGTCACCAGACCGTGTTTTTCCATTAAAACAAGTTCAGCGTTCGGGTTGTCTTTTACCCCTTCAGCAATCATCTTGGAAAGCTTGAAACCGGGGCGTACGTATGGAACCCAGACAAAACGGTCGCCAAATATCTCTTTAGCAATTTCATAGCCATTATCTGCACAACAGATGCTGATAATAGAATCAGGATGCGTATGGTCAACGTGTGCAAAAGGTAAAAACGCATGCAGCAACGTTTCAATCGAAGAGCGCGGCTGTTTGCTGTCCATCATGCAATGCCCCAAGTATTCTACCATTTCTTCATCGCTCATATCTTCGCGCTCCATAAGCGGGTAGATGTCATCAAGTTTGAGGCTGGTAAAATGCTGTGCTCCCATCGTGGCAAGGTCTGAGCCGCTGCCCTTCACCCACATCACTTCAACTTCGCGTCCTCTAAAGTCGGTTTCCGTGGTTTTCACAGATGTGTTGCCTCCGCCAAAGTTAGCGACTGAGCGGTCTGACCCTAACAGATTTGAACGATAAACAAGCTGCTCAATACCGGTAGACTTTGTTGTTGCCGTGCTGTTATCCCATAGATTAGTAACCATTTAATACCTCCATGTATGTTGTAAACACTTTTGATTATTTATAAAATAATCGTACCATATTGGATTTTGTTTTTGAATAAAAGATTTTATTTTTGATTCCAAAACCAAAAATAATTTCTGAATTTGCAAATAAACGATTAGCACAATAATTAAATTTTTCATTTCCTACCGCCAACCCTCCACTTTTCCCAAGTTATGAGTGCGGATACAGCCCACCCTAGCCGCACAAAACTGCCCACATGTTTTGCGCTCGTTATGTATGGATTCAATCCTTCTCTCCAGGCGGGCGCTCTCACCACTTCACCACAGGCACGTGTGCGACATCGGCTTTCTCTTCACATCGTCTGCTCTCCTCGTTGTTGGCTTCGCTGCGGGCACAGCATTCATTCTAGGGAACCCCCACGTGTTGAAGTTGCAGTACTCTTTATTCACGCTAGAATGTCATATCTTTTACTGCAATAAACAAAAATGGACCCCCATATAAGTGGAAGTCCATCGAACCCTTGTTTTTATCTCCTTAATCTAGCCTTCAGTTATTGATTAAGAAATCATGTTCTTTTCTAGGAATGAGTGAAACAGAACCTAGTATATCAACATTGAAACTCACCTTACACGAGAATGATTACAGGCAGCAGCTTAGACGTTCGTTTGATTTGCTGCTTGCAAAGATTTTTTAATTAAATGATTTATCACCTCTGGTTGTTCGTGCTGGACCCAGTGAGTAGCTTCCCCGATAAATGTTAACTCTCCATTTGTGCAGCGTGTCATGCTTTCTTTGGCCAACGCAGTAGATAAAAATTGGTCACCTATTCCCCATAGCATGTGCACGGGAACGTGAACGTTTCTACGCATAAGTTCAGTGATTGTCTCAGCATTCATAGCTCTGTACCAATTAAGCATGCCTGTTAACGCACCAGGCTGGGACCAAGCTTTTTCATACCATTGTAAGTCTGTCTCGGAAAATGTCTCATTTTTACTTGTTTTTAAAAGAGCCTGTTTTAAACTATCAAATTGTTTCGCTTGCATCGTTCTTTCTGGAAACGTAGGCAATTGAAAGAATAGCATGTACGAGCTTTGTAGAATTTGAACGGGGTGAGTGCCCATCACTTTTGGCATCACACCAGGATGGGGGATATTAATCGGAATAAAATATCTCACCACTTCGGGTCTAGTGGCGGCGAGATGCCAACCGATAGCTCCGCCCCAATCATGACCGATGATCACCGCTTGCTTGCGGCCGAGTTGCGTAATGAGTCCTAAAATATCATCGCGCAGCTCGTTCATCTCATAAGCTGCCACACCCTCTGGTTTCGAACTTAAATGGTAGCCCCGTTGGTCTGGAGCTACTACCCAATACCCTTCAGCAGCTAACGCCTCGATTTGGTGTTTCCACCCGTACCAAAACTCGGGAAATCCATGCAATAAGACAACTAGTTCGCCGTCTTGCGATCCAGCTAATGCTGTATGAAGCGTTACGCCATTTGTTTTAATATATTCAAATGTGACATCCATTTGTCGCTTCTCCTTTCGATTGTTTTAATATTGTCTTTCCCTATTTGAGGCATATATTTAACATCAATTGGAAAATTAACTTTAATACGGTGTGTGAAATTTAAAGGGTTAGAGTAAGGTAGAGTCTTTTCGTTTATGGATTGTTCTGTTCGATATTGACAAACAGCAAAGACCTTCATCTCTACCGCCGCAAAGCTTTCTAGCTACGATAGCATTTACGAGCAACAGACAAACAAAAAAGGAGTGGCTCATCCACTCCCACTTTCTCAGCTGTTTGCGTCGGCCGCTTCTTGCACCGAATTAATACGGATCAGACGGGTGACTTTCTTCTGTCGCTTTTTGTACCGCTTGTTCTTTTTCTGCTTCCTTACCAGCACCTTCAGTATTAGCTTTTTTAAGCCCTTCTTCGACCCGGCGCCCGTAATCTGGGTCAGCCGCAGTGAAGTTTTCAATCATTTGGTTTTGAATGTCTTGACGGCATGATTTTAAATTGTCGACCAGATTGGCAATGAGCTCGTTTTGTTCAAATTCAGTAAAGCGACGATATGTTTCGCCTGCTTGTTTAAAGTTGTTTTGCCGCTCGATTGCTTCTCGTTTAATTTCACCCTCCGCATAAGGGGTATGTTCTTTTCCTTCTTGCTCTGCTTCATGTAAGCCGCCCCTCAGCGAAGGTTCATAGTTAATGTGAGGGTTTTGCCTTACCCCTCGGTCCACCTGATATTGCATCTGTCCGCCTTCCTGATTGGTCGCCATCCGCTTTTTTGGCGCGTTGATTGGCAGCTGTAAGTAATTGGAGCCGACGCGGTAGCGCTGCGTGTCAGAATAAGAAAAAGTACGACCTTGAAGCAGTTTATCATCGGAAAAATCCAGCCCATCTACAAGCACCCCGGTTCCAAAGGCCGCTTGTTCAACTTCGGCAAAATAATTGTCAGGGTTTTTGTTAAGTACCATTTTGCCGACTGGCTGCCACGGAACATCTTCTTTATACCACAGTTTAGTTGGATCTAACGGGTCGTAATCCAGCGCCGGATGAGGATCATCGCTTAAAATTTGCACGTACAGTTCCCATTCTGGATACTCTTCCCGCTCAATCGCTTCATATAAATCCTGCGTCGCGTGATTAAAGTTTTTCGCTTGTATTTCATCCGCTTCCGCCTGGGTTAAATTGCGTATGCCCTGCAGTGGCTCCCAGTGATACTTCACCAAAAACGACTCTCCGTCGGCATTCACCCACTTATACGTGTTTACTCCCGAACCCTGCATCATCCGATAATTAGCTGGAATTCCCCACGGAGAAAACAAAAAGGTCACCATATGAGTCGCTTCCGGTGATTGAGATACGAAGTCAAAAATACGCTCACTGTCTTGGACGTTTGTTACCGGGTCAGGCTTAAACGCATGAATGAGATCCGGGAACTTTAATGGATCACGAATAAAAAAAATTTTCAAGTTGTTGCCGACCAGGTCCCAATTCCCGTCTTCTGTGTAAAACTTAATCGCAAAGCCCCGCGGGTCCCTAAGCGTCTCCGGCGAATGATTGCCATGAATAACCGAGGAAAATCGGACAAAAACCGGTGTCTGTTTCCCTTTTTCTTGAAATACTTTTGCACGGGTGTATTTTGAAATCGGCTCGTCTCCATACGTACCATACGACTCGAAATAACCGTGTGCCCCTGCTCCACGCGCGTGAACGACCCGTTCCGGAATTCGTTCGCGATCAAAGTGGCTGATCTTTTCGAGAAAATCATAATTCTCAAGCGTTGTAGCCCCGCGATTTCCAACCGTGCGCACATTTTGGTTATCAGTTACCGGGTGACCTTGACGATTGGTTAATGTTTCTTCGTTTTCTTGCGTGCTCATACGTCCGTCCAGTGAATCACCCGCGCCCGTTGCGTTTGTGCCCGTTGATTCATTATGTTCATCGTTGTTCCCCATTCTACCCCTCCTAGTGATAATGTGTACATTTCAATCATCACCAAAAAAAGGAATATTTACTCAATAAGTTCACTGCACTCATCTTTGCTTCAACGTTTACTCCTCGGCCGCATCATGAGGTTGACTTCTTCGCTTCCATCTCGTACGGTTTAAGAGAAATATACTTACTATACGTAAAAAGGATGTTGCATGAATGTCCAATCGAAAACACGTGCTTATGCTGGCAACGACCTGGGCTCTATTTGGCCTCGTTTTCTCTTTACTAAACAATTTCAACTTGCTTGAGACCTTAGCTGCGATGGCTCTTGCTTTTCTGTTTAGCGCTGGTATTTCCTTTATTGTTATAAAAGCAACCGGCAAGCCCAACAACGAGAAGGTTCCTGCGCCAGAACCCGAAGAAAAAAACCATTCATAATTATAACCCCCCACCATGTTTTACCTGCAGGTGGGGGGTTCCTCATTTTAGGAAAGAAGCTAGCAGCTACTAGTCTGACACATGTTGTTTGGCTTGGCGGAAAAAGAATAGATATATGAAACAAGCAAGCAATGAAAGGCAGAAACCTACACTATAAGCATTACTGTAAGCTCCGGCCTCTGCCAGCCAGAGAGGATGAAACGCTCCCTGGCTGCTCACTTCAAGAATAGCCCCAGCCAAAGCTACCCCTAGCGCTCCACCAAAAAATTGAATCAGCTGCAGTGCACCATAACCAGCTGTAAAGCCATCAGCCGGCAGGTACCTAGTCATTAAGTTTGACATGCTCATTGATATTGTGGAAAAACCTACGCTAGATAAAAAGAAAAACAACGAAATCCAATAAATGCTGCGATCAGCAAATCCGGCATAGAAGAAACTGGCCAAAATCATGCACGAAATACTGATACCAGCAATCCGAATAATCCCTACCTGTTCAACATATCGGCCCAGCACACGCATCACCACAGTCGACGCTAAAGCACCTATAAAAATCAACCAGCCAATGGCAGCCACGCCCAGCCCATATAGTTCTGATAAAAGCAAAGGAGTTACAAATAAAATCGTAAAATGGATAAAAAAGACCGCAAACACTAAAAAGAGTGCTTTTTGATAAAAAGAATCTTTAAGTAAAGCGGGAGCAAGAAACGGCTCTTGCACTCGTTGAATATAATAAAGAAAAACAGGAAGACATACCAAGCCAATTAAAAATGAAAGAATCCCTGTCGAAACCGCGATTAAAACAGATAAAATCGATGTGCTAAATAACAAAAAGCCAATCACATCAAAACTCTTCGTACCCGTTTTTGCGCGCGGTACCCATTTCACATAGATGGGGATGGTAGCTACCCCTAAAAGGCTAATGGCAAACAAATAGCGCCAGCCTAAGTATTCACTTAACAATCCGCCTGCGAGCGGCCCAAGGCCAAAACCTAGCGCCGAAGCTGCTGCAATCATGGCCAGGGCCTTGCTTTTTGAGGCTGGTGGAAAATACCTGGATATCATTACGACCCCAAGCGCGGCACAAACAGAAGTCCCTGCTGCTTGAACGACCCGTGCTAAGACGAGAAGCAAATAATTATCTGCAAGAAAACCGAGTAATGAACCCATCCCCAAAAGACTAAGCCCCACACTAAGTAGTACGGGCATGGTTATAAAAGCTGTCAATCTTCCGTACAGCAAGGTGCCAAGCGCAAAGAAAACCGAATAACTAGTTACCATCCAGGCAGCCAGTGCAGGCGACAAATTGAAATCCAATGCAATCTCAGGAATAGCAACCGTAAACATGGAGGTGTTCATGACCATAATGACGAAATTCATAAACAACATGGTAAGAACAAGCTTATCTTTTTCGATAACAGGAAAATGACGTGCAGACAAAACGAGGACCTCTTTTCCTTACTGTTGTAGAGCTTTTCTTCCATTAAACAATAACATATTGAAAGGAAAGCTGACCTAGAAATCGCTTTAGCGTACCCAGAGACTAGAAATGAACCGAGGCAAATAGGTGCTATGTCACCGTTTTAGGTGAAAGGGCATAGTATAGGATAAAAGCTGAACAAGGAGGGTGAAATCGTTGCGGTACCAACACGTTCCTAAAGCTCCGGTTGTACGTCAGCGCAATCCTTATGGACCCGTGGATATTACCTATTTTGAACAATCCCTTTCCGCATCACAGCAGCTACTTAACGAAGCAAGTCAGTTGATCCAAAGCTTAGAAGCATCTCCAGAATTGATGGACGATTTGATGACTGCCGCCCAGGCTGATGATAAAGAGGAAGTAAACGAAATCATTGAATCCATTGGCATACCAACCGATGTGGAAACTACCTACAACCCTAGTTCTGTCACGTTCAAACTAGTGGCGGATGCTCCCCATTCATTACATTGCTGTACCCTTACCATCCGTGTGCAGTGGGGGAATTAACTTGTTTAGGTTGCTATACTGTAAGCTGTACGAAGAGGTGGATAAGTCCACCAAGCCGCTAAGCAACCGCGCATGGTCCCCAGTACTTTGTCTTGGGGGTACATTTGCAATGCTAGTGAGAAACCAAAGGATAGAGGCTGGGACATAACCTTTTAAAATAAGTAAACCCCGTCCTATGATTACCATTTTTAAAATCATAGGACGGGGTGTGTACTATGCCCAGTCATAAAGTTTTTCTTTCTGCAGCCACGGTTTCAAATTCCTTCAACTCACTCTCGTTCGTTTTAGGTGATTTTCAGCTCGTGCTGTTACCACAGGGTCGTAGCATTTTGCCTCCCTACTTAGTAAACCAACTTTATGGTTCGACTATTAAACCGCCTTCTAAACGTTTGTCCCGGCCTCATTTTTTATAACAATCATCTATCTAGCGAGGTAAGACATTATAGTAATAAGCAGCAGCCGTAGAACGATCTGCTTCTGTCCGCACCGCCAACCGATAGTCTCCTGTGTCATAGGCAAGTGTCGTATACATGCCTTCTTCTGTATAATCAGGCTCTCCGAACGCATCCACGACATCCTGCACTGTATTGCCATCCAAAAGGGCTTGAATCTCCGTCACTTCTCCTTGAGAGACAATGTCTCGTTCATACCACTCTTCCTGAGCACTTTCACCGTTATCTGCCCCTAAAAAGGTGACCGCATAATCGCCATAGGTTAGATAAGGTACATCTCCACTATCCGGCGTTCCATCTGATCTCCCGTCCGGAAGACCGTACTCATTAATTACCTCGGCTACGCTCCATTCTTCAAGGTCATACGGAAACGGTCCCACTTGCCCAGCTTCCGCATCCTGTAACGTTTCTTCACCTAGCGGGGGAAGCGCAAAGTCATGAGAAGAGGCTGTGCCGTCATTGACGTGAATCATGTTCACCTCTTGGCCCCAGTCCACCTGATAGCCGCTTGCTTCGCTAATGAAGCGGAGCGGAATGATGGCCCGTTCATTTTCCACCCGTGGCGCTATATCAAGCTCATGCGTTTTACCATTAACCGTAGCTTCTGTCTCCCCAATCGTTAATTCAATTTGATCCCCTTCAGGCGAGGTCGTTTCAATCGTCTGTGTTTCTTGGTCCCATCTCACTTCCACGTCAAGAGCTTCCATAACAGCCCGATATTCCACCAGTGTCCGTCCATCCTCAATCTGGGGCTCATTTGTCATCACCGGCTCTTGGTCGTTCACATACACAAGTGTCGGTCCACCTTCAGCCTTTGCCTGCGTCACCACTAAGCTGCCCGCCACAGCTAGAACGATGCCAGTCAGCACATACCGTTTCATAATCGCCCTCCTTATAATCGTCTCTTCTCCCATCTTATCTGGAAAAATGACCTCCTATGAATATCACATTCAGCTACGATCATAGTGACTACCTCATTCGTTATAAAGGGGATAATATAAGTAGATGGTAGAGTAGGGCTAGACAAGTTGGGAGCAGTTCAGCCCGTATACAATACAGAAAACGTAAGCCGGACTAGGCCAGCTTACGTAATATTTCCAGACATTGATACATTCGCTTCTTTGTCACTAATTACAATCAGGACATTGCCTTCATTCAGCTTTTCTTCAAGTTGGTCTGCTTCACCGCCATCAAAACCTAACGTTTCGAGCTTGCCTTGCAATTCATCTCGTCGGTTGCGAAAAATATTTTTAAAGGTTGTCCAAAATGGCTGCTGCCCTTCAAACATGTGGTTGGCTTGAGCGTTGACGGCAAGCGCTTCAGTGCGTTCAGGGTCATGCGATAATATAAAAATATCTTCTTCATTTACCCCATGTTCTTTAAGCTCTTTTACTTTTGCAATCACATCGTCATCATGATAAAACTCTTGATAAGGTAAACTTACATTCTCACTCATAAACGCTCCCCTCCTTATAGGAAGTGAACCAGGGATATAAATAAAATACCTTCTTTCACCCCTCAATAAACATCGTTCGAGCTCACTCACATCCCGTTTTATCTTTTTCTAACGAGACTAGTAATCTATTCGATCGAAGCATGCTCATCTGTAAGCACTACGATAACTTTCCCTTCATCTAATTTACCTTCTAGCTGTTCGGCTTTTTCTTCGCCATACCCTAAGCTTTCAAATTGTGCTCGTAATTCATCACCACGTTTACGGAACACATTCTTCATAGCCGTAGAGACATTTTCATCTTCTGCAGAGACAACATTGGACTCCGCCTGTTTAGCCAAACGGTCCGTGCGGTCGCTGTCATGCGTTAAAATGTACACATCTTTCTCATTGACTCCGTTGTCTAGTAAGTTTTGCACTTTGGCAATGACTTCTTCATCATTATAAAACTCCTGATGTGATAAACTCATCTCGTACAACCTCCTTTATAATGAACATGCCTTGATTGGTTACTGATTCATTTCCCATCCGATGATACTAAGTAAACTTGCTATTTCAGCTATAATTTTTTGAATAGTTTTATTTTTGCTTGCTAACTGGGATGGCATTCGATATACTTAAATTGTAAATTCTTATAAACGACCACTAGGGGAGCCATATTGGCTGAGACAAGTTACCTTGGACCCTTAGAACCTGATCTGGTTCATACCAGCGGAGGAAAGTGGACACAGGCACACTAACAGCATCTAGCTTGGAAACATCCATAGTAAAACTGTTTCCTTGATTGATAAGCTAAAGCCTGCAGCTTCCTCTTTAAGCTGCAGGCTTTTTTCATTCTTCTATGTAGGTGTCCTCTCTTTCTGGTCGTAAACACATTGAGGAGGCGATGTTTTTGACGTTTAGCGAACAACTGCGGAAGGAAAGCGACCCGATCTTTGAAGCCATATTCGCCCACCCGTTTGTCCAGGGCATAGCTGAAGGCACGGTGCCAAAGGAGTCTCTCATTCATTATGTGAAGCAAGACTATGAATACTTGAGTACCTTCTGCCGCATTTACGGACTAGCTATTTCAAAATGTGACCAGCGCGAAGACATGGCTTTTTTCCAGGAACAAATTGCATTTGTGTTAAATGATGAAGTCCACCCTCACAATAATTTCTGCGAAGTAGCCGGCGTCACCTATAAAGACCTGCAAGCTTCTCCCCTGGCGCCAACCGCTCATCATTATACGCGCCATATGTTAGAAGCCGCGCATAATGGCAGCTTAGGAGAGACACTAACCGCACTTGCACCCTGCCCATGGACGTATTATGAAATTGGGTTGCGCTTAATGGAAGAAGTAAAGCCAGATGAGAACCACCCTTTTAATGAATGGATCCGATTTTATGCAACCGAGGAAGTTAAAGACATCGTAAACAACTTCAAAGAAAAGATTGACCGTTCTGCAGAACTTGCAGGAGAAAGCGAACGCGAACGCATGCGTGATCATTTTCTCAAAAGCTGCCAATTGGAACACCAATTTTGGACAATGGCATACGAGCAAGAAACATGGCCGGTTCAGCTTTCAGAAAAATATTATGTTTAACATCTATCGCCACGGGTATTGGTGCCAATAGAGCAGTCTGCTTACTTGCTCGTAAGCGTTCTAAGTAACACCTCTCAATTTCACCCTCACCCCGCAAAAGGGGCTGTCCCAAACAAAAGGGCAGCCCCTTTAGTCATCCTATGAAAATATGAAAACTAGATGCTTTCGTTTGCGACGCCGCACACATTGGCGGTGACACGGCAGGTAATGCTCATGAAACCGCACTCGAAAACCGTCACGCTGCACTAAGATGTCGGCACACGGCACTACTATCGCTTCACGCCGCACTCCGTCCTCGTCACTGTGCAAGCGGAAGTGGACCGGTTACACTTATTTGGACAGATATTATAAGTTGCTCTAAGATTAAAGTAAGGTAATAAAGGAGTGGATATCATGTCCAGACAAAAAAGACAGCACTTCTCTCAATCTTTTAAAGAACAAATCGTTCAATTGAGAGCTTCGGGAAAACCCCGTCAAGAGATTTTGAAGGAATACGGAATGTCGCCTTCTGTATTAGATAAGTGGGTACGTCAATCCAAACAAGGTGAGTCTTTTAGTGAGCGGGAAAACCGTACGACCGAACAAGAAGAACTCCTTCAATT
>NZ_KB898633.1 GCF_000377705.1 Salsuginibacillus kocurii DSM 18087
ATAAACAAATTGAAGACACATTACACACCTTCGGTATAGAACGTTCTTTAAGTCATAAAGGAACTCCCTATGACAATGCTGTAGCTGAAGCTACATTTAAAACCATTAAAACAGAATTCGTACATAATCAAACGTTCCCTAACCAACAAGAACTTGACCTCCAATTGTTTGATTATGTTCATTGGTTTAATCACATTCGTTTACACAGCTCATTAGGTTATCAGTCTCCCATGGAATTTAAAAAAGCAACTTTATAAATGTGTCCAGTTTGGTGTTGACATACCACGGTCCAGCCCGAAAAAGAAAAAGCGCCGCACAAGCCGGCGCTTCCTAATTCCTTTCCAAAACAAACGGGCTTCCCCTTTCAAAATGAACATTCTGTGTGATTCCGTTCCTTTTTGTCGAAAATGAAGACAGGCTCATATTATAATGGGAGCTAAGAGGTAAAAGTGAAGGAGAAGCTGTTATGTCGCGGATGTTGTATATCGTTATTATCGTTGTGTTTATAGATACGTTTATCCAGCTGCCGATCATTACGCCCTACGCGCTGAGTCTGGGCGCGACTGAAACGCTTGCCGGCGCGATTGTGGCCGTGTATTCGCTTGCGAATATGGCGGGCAATGTGATCGGCGGGCATTGGATTGACCGGATCGGGCGCCGCCCTGTGCTTGTAATTGGTATGGTCAGCGTTGGGGTGATTCTGCTTTTTTATCCGCTGGCGCAAAGCGGGGAACAGCTTTTTGTCATCCGGCTTATCCACGGCTTAGCCGGGGGGGTGTTGATACCCGGTGCTTTTGCGCTGATCGGCGACCGCTCCAGCACGCAGCAAGGCGGCAGGACGATGGCGTTCGCAGGCGCTTCGATCGGAATCGCGGCTATTACGGGGCCGGCGATTGGAGGTGCGCTCGCCGCTCAGGGCGAGTACAGCGCTGTTTTTCTTTTTGTGGCTGGATTGTTTTTAGTAACTGTCCTGGTTGCGTACCGTTATATCCCCGGGCAAAGCACGCCAGGCGCACGCGGGCAGGTGCAGCTGGGCGATTTTGTCCCGCTTATTAAAAATCTCACTCTCCTGCAGGCTTCGCTGGCTGCGTTTGCGCTTATGATCAGCAACGGGACGCTCGCGTTTGCGCTGCCGTTGAAAATCGGAGAAATTGATTTTACCTCGGCCATGACCGGCATGCTGCTGAGCTTGTACGGTATTACCGCTCTCGTTATTTTCGTGACGCCACTTAACCGAGTATATGAACGGGTGGCTCCGCTGAAACTTGTGGTCGCTGGGCTTATCTTAATCGCGGCTTCCCTCGGCCTAGTCAGCTTTGTCGAACACATAGCGCTCCTCGTTACCGCCATGGTGATTTACGGAACCGGCTTTGCGCTGATTTTCCCGTCGATGAACCAGATGGTCGCCAATGCTTCAACGGCACTGGACCGCGGCAAGGCGTACGGTATTTTTTACGCCTTTTTCTCGCTCGGCGTGGTTGCCGGCTCATCGGTGGCAGGATTTGTGGCGGAACAGTGGGGTGTGCCGTTTACCTTCGGCTCCGGCCTGATTCTAATTTGTGCACTTGTCCTTGCCGTTCTCTCGCCAATCAAACAGACGAAAGGAACCTCCGCTGCTTCATAGGAAAGCTGGCGGAGGTTTTTATATGGCGTAAAGTATAAAGCAGAAACCGGCCGCATCCTGGAAGTCAACCCGGACCACAACGAAAAAACAGCCCATATGAAGCAGGAATTCAAGCCCCTTGTATGGAAAAGAAAAGAAGAGAAGAACCTTGTCGAAGCAACCATCACGACACTTAAGGAGGCCCACAACGATGCAGTTTTCTTACGCAGATCGGTTAGAGCGCCTGCCGGACCAATTTTTCGCGGCGCTCGTGGAAAAAGCCAAAAAGGTGCAGAACGAAAAAGGAGACGTGATTAATCTCGGGCAGGGCAACCCGGACCAGCCGACGCCCGACCATATTGTCGAAGCGCTGCAAACGGGGGCGGAAAAGCCAAAATACCACAAGTATTCGCCTTTTCGCGGCCTGCCGAAGTTAAAGGAAGCGGCCGCTTCTTATTATGAGCGTGAATATGGGGTGTCACTTGATCCAGAACGTGAAGTGGCTGTATTGTTCGGGGCGAAGACGGGGCTGGTTGAAATCAGCCAATGTCTGCTCAACCCTGGTGATACCGCGCTCGTTCCTGACCCAGGCTACCCGGACTACTGGTCCGGCATTGCGCTAAGCGGTGCGAAGATGGAGAAGATGCCGCTGACTGCGGAGAATAACTTCCTGCCGGTTTACGACGCGATCCCTGAGAGCGCACTGGAAGCAGCAAAACTTCTCTTCATCAATTATCCGAATAACCCGACCGGTGCCGCGGCTACTGAGTCTTTTTTCAAAGAGACTGTAGATGTGGCAACGAAGCAGGAAATCTGTGTTGTGCACGATTTTGCCTACGGGGCAATCGGGTTTGACGGTTATAAGCCGCCGAGTTTCCTGCAGACGCCGGGCGCGAAGGAAGTCGGTGTGGAGGCGATGACGCTTTCGAAAACGTATAACATGGCGGGCTGGCGTGTGGCGTTTATGGCTGGCAATGAATCGGTGATCGAAGCGATCAACTTAGTTCAAGACCATATGTATTGCAGCTTGTTCGGCGCTGTCCAAGAAGCGGCGGCCGAAGCGTTGACCGGACCCCAGGACAGCGTGCGCGAGCTGGCGGCGCTTTATGAGCGGCGGCGTGACGTGCTGATGGAAGCGGTGTGCGCGATCGGTTGGGACGCAGAAGCCCCGGCGGGATCGTTTTTCGCCTGGCTCCCGGTGGCAGAAGGCTTCACAAGTGAAGGGTTCGCTGATTACGTATTGGAGCACGCGCAAGTGGTCGTGGCCCCGGGGCGTGGCTTTGGGGAGAGCGGCGAAGGCTACGTGCGCGTCGCCCTCCTGGAAGACGAATCGCGTTTGGCCGAAGCGGTCGAACGAATTGGCGCGCTTGGCTTGTTTGGGAAAAAATGATACCTACATATAGGAGGAATGGAAGATGAAGTATTTTGCTGTTTTTTTACCGATGAAA
The DNA here is from genome assembly GCF_000377705.1 of Salsuginibacillus kocurii DSM 18087. Taxonomy (GTDB): domain Bacteria; phylum Bacillota; class Bacilli; order Bacillales; family Marinococcaceae; genus Salsuginibacillus; species Salsuginibacillus kocurii. The sequence goes on from NZ_KB898633.1 coordinate 3,052, forward strand.
GATAAAGAGAAGAGCGCTGAACACCGACCGGCGCACTTAGAATTTCTAGAGAAAATGAAAGAAGAGAAGAAAGTGCTTATGAATGGAAAGTTCAGCGATGGAAGCGGTGGACTGGTGATTTACCGGGCTAGTGATGAGGATGAAGCGATTTCTTATTTGAAGCAGGATCCGTTCGTTGAAACGGGCGCCCGCGACTGGGAAATTCACGAGTGGGAGCTAGAAACGGCAAGTGACGTGCAGATTGGCGGCTGAGCGGAAGCGGTGCTGATCGCCGGCTTGTGTGCGGCGGGCATGACTTAGAGGATGCGGTGCAGTGCGAGCTGGGCAGGGCATGAACATAGGCAGGCCGCTGTACTGGCTTACGGACAATTGCTCCGTTATTTGCTGATTTCAGCAAATTATATCAAGTACGTTATTTACAAAAAAAGCCACCCAAAAGGCGTTTTGCCACATGAGAGGAAGACATGGCCGTTAGGCAGCCAAAAAGCCGTGATTTGGTCCATTAAGCGGAATAGGTGTCCATTAACCACCGCGAGAAACGAAGAAAAACCAGCCGCCCTTCGTCGCTAGCGGCTGGTTTTTCTATTTTCCGATTTAGATACGCAAAAACGGGGGTTCTGGTATTTTTATGAATAAAAATCATAGAAAGGCGTGGCTTAGTCCTACTACGGGTAAAGCAAGGAATAAGAAACTGAAAAAAGGGGGCAGTGTAGTGGGCTCACATAAAGAAGAAAAATACACGCAAGTGAAAGAATATATGGAGTATGTGCATGAAGGCTTGGATAAAGCGCGACTGCCGGCAAAAGCGAAAGAGGGGATCCGTGCGGAATTGGAAGAGCTGCGTGCTTTCGTATTTGACGCGCGTCCGGCCCGGATTGCAATTGTCGGCAGGCGCGGGGCCGGGAAGTCCAGTTTAATTAATGCGATTTTCGGCGAGGTGAGGGCGGAAGTTGGTGATGTCAAAGCGCAGACAGGCACCGGCTCGTGGTACACCTATTCTTCGGCCTCAGGCGCGCTCGAGATTTTGGATACGCGCGGCCTGGGAGAAGCGGAACGGCCTGAAGAAGCGCATGGAGAAGAGACCTCCCTTGCTGAAGTGCAGGCGGCCATTCAGGACAAGTGCCCGGACGCGATTCTTTTTATCAGCAAAGCCAAGGAAGTCAGCGGCCGCATAGATGAAGACACGAAGCAGCTAGCGGAACTTAAAGCATTCATCCAGGAAAAGCATCAATACGAGGCGCCGTTGATCGGAGTGGTGACGCAAGTAGATGAGCTGAGTCCCAAATCAGCTGACCGCCCACCTTTTGACCACGGTGAAAAACAAAAAAATATCGAGCACGCTCAAGCCATTCTCGCGGACAAATTGGCAGCATCGGCCGGAAGCCCGGTAACAGTGATCCCGGTCGCGGCGTACTTTGAAATCGAAGCAGGTGAAGTAGTATATGACCTGCGCTGGAACGTCGACAAGCTGCTGGACTTTTTGATTGAACAGCTCCCCAATGAAGCGCAAATGGTGCTGGCGAAGCTCTCGAAAGTGCAGGCGATTCAAAAAAAGTTGGCACGCCGGATCGGGAAGCGGATGGCTGGACTCACCGGAGCAGTGGGGGCCCAGCCAATTCCGCTCGCGGACCTTCCCGTCATTACCGGCATGCAAATGACGATGATCAGCACCATCGCACTCATTAGCGGCAGGTCGTTAACCAAAAAAGATATGAAAGACTTTCTCGGCGCGCTCGGCGTGAACGTCGCCGCCGGTTTTGCCTTCAGGCAGCTCGCCCGCCAGCTGGCCCGGCTGTTCCCGGTTGCCGGGCACGCCGTCTCCGGGGCGGTAGCTTATGCCGGGACGTACGCTTTAGCGGAAGCAGCGATCGCTTATTTTATCGAAGAACGCTCGCTTACCAACGTCAAAGCCGTTTTTCAGAACGAATTTCAACAGAAGCGAGAGGAGAACGAATAAAGGTTGACCGTCCGGCGCTTGCAGAAATAAGCCGTATGTAGGTGGGATTCTTCGGTCAGAGAGGTTCCGCCTCCGCTTAAATGTCCGTGCCAGCAGCCTAGCCGTGTTTTGGGCAACGGCCTGTCTCAAAAGGGAAGCCCCTTTCTACTCATCATAGGAAAACTGGATGATTCCGTTCGCGCCGCTGACATACCGCAAATAGAGGAGGGAAAACGCGTGACGCCGCACTCGTGTAGAGTGACGCCACACTCGTGTAGAGTGACGCCACACTCGTGTAGAGTGACGCCACACTGGAGTAGAGTGATGCCACACTCGGTTAGAGAGACGCCACACTGGAGTAGAGAGACGCCACACCTGAGTAGAGAGACGCCGCACTCGGTTAGAGAGACGCCACACCTGAGTCGCGTGACGTCACACTAATGAGCCGCGATGCCACCTTCACTCCTCGTCACTACGCATCCTGAAAGCGAGACTACGCACCCGCTCCATGTTTTAGAGCTGGGTTGTACTTTCCGTAGTTTTTTCAGCCCCCGTTTTAAGGTTATATACCTATCCCACCATTCCCGCTCCGAAGAAGATGGAAATTACACCCACCACATGTCTCCCATTGGCTCACGCATCAGCAGCGGCTGTAAATGGTTCACTGCTTTAGAAAAACCTTCATCCACTGACATCAATCCGTCTTCATGTTCAATGCTGATGGCATCGTCATATCCTACCAGCCGGAGCGTGCTGATGATATCGGCCCATACTTTACTATCATGTCCGTAGCCTACTGTCCGGAACTGCCAGGCGCGGTCGAGCATCTTGTCATAGGTCTGCATATCGGTAATTCCGTGTTTATGGATGTTGACAGGGTCAATCGTCGCGTCTTTGGCATGGAAGTGATGCAGCGCGTTTGCTTCCCCTAGTATTCGTATGGCTTGAACCGGATCAATGCCCTGCCACCACATATGGCTGGGGTCTAAATTTGCTCCGAGTGCGTCTCCCGTAGCTTCTCGAAGCCGAAGCAGCGTAGCAGGTGAGTGCACGGAAAAGCCCCCGTGGAGTTCCAGCCCGATTTTGACCCCGTGCGCGGATGCGTACGCCTCTGCCTCTTTCCAATAAGGAATTACTTTTTCTTTCCACTGCCAGTCTAAGATTTCTTGATAATCGTTTGGCCACGGGGCAACCGGCCAATTTGGATACTTCGCGTTTTCGTGATCGCCCGGGCACCCTGAAAATGTATTAACGACAGGAACTTCCAGCTTTTCAGCCAGCTTTACCGTTTTCAGAAAAAGTTCATGGTCTTTTTCTGCTATCGATTTCTGCGGGTGCAGTGGATTGCCATGGCAGCTTAAGGCGCTGATTGTTAAATCGTTTTCTTCAAGTGTCTTTTTAAACAAAGCGAATTGATCAGTATCTTCTAATAACAGATCAGGATCACAATGTGAATGGCCGGGATAGCCTCCAGTACCTAGTTCAACAGCCTCCAGGCCATACGTTTTCAACTTTTTAGCTAACTGTTCCAACGAAAGGTGTGAATATAAGACGGTAAAAACCCCTAATTTCAAAGAAAAATCCCCCTTTAAGAATAATTGATGTAACGGTTTACATAAATTAAGTATAGATTGAAAGGGTTTACAACGTCAATTTAAAACTTAAAATAAACAAATTTTCAAATATTTATTGACAAAAATGAGAACGTAAACTATATTTTTTGTAACGGATTACATTAAATTTAATTCCTCAAACTCCTAAATATGTATCCGTGTTAACCAAGAACTATTTTCATCACATTTTATAATTGAGGTTAAGCAGAAAGCGGCTAAATTTATTACAATAAGAGAGAAACTATCGATGAAAGTAGGAGAACGGTTCATGTTAAACATCCATAAGGTTGCCGAGGAAGCAGGCGTTTCCGTAGCCACTGTATCAAGAGTTATCAACAATCAAGGAACTGTCGCGAAAAAGACGCAGGAAAAAGTAGAGAAAGTCATAAGCCGGTTAAACTATGAGCCGAACATGTTGGGGAGAAATCTCCGCAACTCTGAAAGCCGCTTAATCATGGTCCTTGTGCCGACGATCTCCAATCCTTTTTATGCGCAGATTGTGCAAGGTATTGAAGACATTGTTAGAAAAGAAAACTATAATGTCTTTCTATGTACGACCGATTCAGAACCTGAACGAGAAAAAGTGTTTTTAGACTACGTGAGACAGAAGCTCACCGATGGCGTTATATTTATGGACCCGGCTGTGGAGGTCGAGATGCTGCAGGACCTGGCTAATCGCTACCCAGTGATTCAATGCTGTGAATACAATGAAGATTTGAATATTCCATATATCTCCATTGATGACACCCAGGCTTCTTATAAAGCAGTTAAGCATTTAATCACGATGGGCCATGAAAAGATTGCGATTATCAATTCCGATGAAACGTTTCAGTATGCAAGAAACCGAAAAAAAGGGTACTTGAAAGCGTTAGAGGAATACGGGCTGCCGATTAAAGACGAATGGATCCTTAAAAATTCAGAACTGAACTTTGAAGCGGGCCAGAATTCAATGAGGAAGCTGCTTAGAGCAGATGATAAACCAACAGCCATTTTTGCCGTATCTGATATTTTAGCGATTGGCGCCTTGAAACGTATGAATGAAGAAGGCCTGCAGGCTCCTGAAGATATAGCAGTCGTAGGCTTTGATAACATTCCGTTTGCCAGCATGACGAACCCTGCCCTTACAACGATTGCACAGCCTATGTATGAAATCGGTTCGCAGGCAGCTAAAATGCTGTTCCAAAAAATCAACACTCCCGACGAACCGGTCAGCAGCACGCTGCTTGATAACGAACTCATTATAAGAGAATCAACGCTGGGGTAAGCGCGCGGACTGTGTTGTGCTTCCCAAGAGCAAAATTGTAAACGGATTCAAAACGTTATATAAGCGTGGCGGCGAATAATGTGGAAGCTTCGCCGTCTCTCCTTACCTATTTTAGTGACCACCAACATGAGATTTTCCGTTATGTGAAGCAACAATATAACTCAAACATACATGATAGCGCAAAGCGGCCATGGTTCTTAGTTTAAATGGCTTGCTATAACAGCGCTATAAAAGTAAATATTTATCAAAAATAGAAAAAATTTTATTTAGAAAATTATCAATTTTACAATCGGCTTAACTTCCGCAATTAAATAGTGCAAGTCGCGATTGCGGAATTTTTATAAGCATCATTTTTCACCAAATATAGGAGGGGTTGAAATGAAGAGTTTAAAGTTGCATATCACGGGGGGCATCACGTTACTTATGCTTCTGGCAGCATGTGGCGGGGATGAGGAAAGCGCGGCAGAAGGGGGAGATGGCAGCGGCGACGGTGATGGAGACGGCCCGGTAATCGGCATGTCTTTTCCAGAAGCTGACCATGGGTTCTTAGGAGCTATTATTACGAATGCGCAGCATGAAATCGAAGAACAAGGGTATGACCATATTATGGTTACCGCTTCTGACCCGAACCAGCAGGCGAATGACATCGACGATTTGATTTCTCAAAATGTTGATATTATCGTCATGCTGCCGACGGAGTCTGATGCAATGACGCCGGTTGCGGAAAATATTGAAGCTGCAGATATTCCTCTTGTCGTGGTAGATAGAGAATTAGAGAGTGACAATTATACCCATCTCGTAAAAGGGGACAATTTAGGAATTGGCCAAGAAGCAGGGGAGTACTTTGTTGAAGAGCTGGACGGAGAAGGCCAAGTGGTTGAAATTATTGGCACGCCGTCTTCAGTGACTGATTTAAGAACGCAGGGCTTTGAAGAGTCGATTGAAGGTTCCGATATCGAAGTTATTACCCAGCAGTCCGGCGAATTTCAAACTGAGCAGTCCTTATCTGTCATGGAAGATGTGTTAACCGCCCACTCGGAAATTGACGCTGTTTACACGCACGATGATGAAATGGCATTAGGTGTCCTGCAGGCGATTGAAGAAGCAGGCAGAGATGATATTCAATTTGTGACCGGGGCTGGAGGCCATAAAGGCGTCTACGGACTTATCCAAGAAGACGAAACAGTGGTTGAGGCTACCTTCTATTATTCTCCGTTGATGGTTAAAGACGGGATCCAGGTAGCGGTGGATGTATTAGAAGGTAATCCGCCGGAAGAACAGGACATTGTTCTGGAAGCGACAAGAATTACGGTTGAAAATGTCGATGAATTTTACGACGAGGATGCGGTGTACTAAACCGTTCCAGACTAACAAATTGGTCAATGAAGCCGGGGAACTTTTACCCGGTTTCATTGCTAAGTATGGAGGTGAGGATAAGTGAGCGATTATTTACTGGAAATGGAGGGAATCTATAAGGCTTTTAGTAAAGTCGAGGTTCTTAAAGGCGTTGATTTAAAAGTAAATAAAGGAGAGATTCATGCTCTTCTCGGGGAGAATGGCGCAGGCAAATCGACATTGATGAATATATTAGGCGGCGTTCTTCGCGCTGATGCCGGCACTACTGCGCTGCAGGGGGAAAAGCAGGCTTTCTTAAAACCGGGGGATTCAAAAGAAGCGGGGATCAGTTTCATTCACCAGGAGCTGAATGTCATTTCCGACTTAACGATCTATGAAAATTTATACCTGGGCAAGGAAGCCACAACTAAAGGATTGTTAAATACTAGAAAAATGATCAAAGAGACGCAAAACATACTGGATAAAATGGACGTGGCCTTAGACCCGAAAACGTATGTCCGCGATTTGGATACATCTTATAAACAAATTGTAGAAATCGCCAAAGCGCTGTTAGAAGACTCGAAGATTATCATTATGGATGAACCTACTACTTCGTTAACAGATAACGAAATCAGCAATCTGATGAAACTGATGAAGTCTTTAAAAGCATCCGGGGTAAGCATTATTTATATTTCTCACAAATTAAAAGAAGTATTGCATGTCTGTGACCGTTATTCGGTGTTACGGAATGGAGAATTTGTCGGTTCCGGTTCTATCCGTGACACAGACGAAGAACAAATCACGAAGCTCATGGTCGGTAAAGAGCTTGCCAAAGAAGAGCATTATACTAAGCGGCCGATCGGCAGCTCCAAATTAAGAGTCGAAAACTTCAGCGACGGCACGTATTTTCGAAACATCAGCTTTGACGCGCGGGCCGGAGAAGTATTGGGGTTCACCGGGCTTTCCGGAGACGGCAGGTCTGAATTGTTTGAAACGATTTTTGGGTTTAGGAAACAGCCTTCCAGGGCCCGTATCATGGTAAATGGCAAGCCGGTAAAAATAAAAAACCCTGGAGACGCCATTCGCGCAAAAATCGGCTTGGTTCCTAAGAATCGAAAAGAAAATGCCATTATCAAAGATATGAGCGTCATGCATAACATGAGTGTCGCCGGGCTCGATCACTTTCTCACCTTTGGTTTTATTCAAAGTAGAAAAGAAAAAAGTAAGTTTCAAGCCTACAGAGAAAAGTTAAACATCAAGGTCTCAGACCCCAATTATCCGATTACTAATTTAAGCGGAGGCAACCAGCAGAAGGTCGTCTTGGCCAAATGGCTTGAAGTAAACACCGATATCATCATTTTGGATAATCCGACGCAAGGAATTGACGTTGGCGCCAAAAGTGAAATTTACCACCTGATTCAAGAATTAGCGGAACAGGGGAAAGCGATTATCGTGTTATCAACGGAAGTTCCCGAACTACAAAAAATATGCGACCGCCTTCTCGTCATGTACCAGGGAGAAATCGCCGCGGAACTAGGACGGGAAGAGATCACTGAAGAAACAATTTTACTTCATGCAACAGGGTCAAAAAGAGAGGAATATGCGTATGGCTAATCCGGCGGTTAATCCAGTAAATAAAGGATATGTAAGTAGTCGTTTATCATGGCTTTGGTCTGAATACAGCGTGGTTATTGCCTTTGTGGTTTTGCTTCTGTTTGCCACGATCATGCATGATGGCTTTTTAACCTATGCCAATATGTCGAATATTTTCAGGCAGGTAGCTGTTATTGGCATCATTTCTCTAGGTATGACGGTGGTCATGATTTCCGGCGGGATTGATTTATCAGTCGGTTCGGTATTGGCGTTCATAGGTGCCATTACGATGATCGTTTTAAATGATACAGGAAGTGTGCTCGCAGCCATTGCGGCAGCTTTGTTTTTCGGACTGTTTATCGGTTTTTTAAATGGCGTGATGATCAGCAAAGGAAAAATCGCCGCCTTTATTGTGACGTTAGGGGTAATGGCGGCTGCCAGGTCACTCGGTTTATATATTGCGGACGGCGGCAGCATTTCTGGTGACGTAGATGCATTTCGGTTGATATCAAACAGTACCTTGTTCAATGTGCCTTATCCGATCATTATTTTTCTACTCCTGACCGTGCTCCTGCATTTACTTATGAATAAAACAAAATTCGGGCGCCATGTGTACGCGATTGGCAGTAATGAAAAGGGAGCCCTCCTCTCAGGGATTCCAGTCGACAGAGTGAAAATAATGGCTTATATGCTGTGTACCTTTTTAGTAGGGGTTGCAAGTATCATAGAATCTTCACGGCTTGGCTCTGTTTCTACATCCAATACGGGTCATCTCTATGAATTGGACGCCATTGCGGCTGTTATTATCGGCGGCACGAGAATGAATGGAGGCAAAGGGAAAATAATCGGAACATTTTTTGGCATTCTTATTTTGGGTGTTCTAAATAACATAATGAACTTGATGGGTATTTCTCCATATCTGCAAGGTGTGGTGAAAGGTGTCATTATTATTGTCGCTGTGCTGCTGCAAAAGAGAACGTAGCAGCGCTGAAGGGATAGGAGGAACGTGAATGACAGTTAAAGTAGGAATTGTAGGCTGCGGGTCCATTACTAGGCACAGGCATGCGCCGGAATATGTGAATAATAAGGACGCTGAAATTGTTGCCTTTTACGACCCGACCGACATTGAAAGAGCGCATCGTTTAGCGCAGGGGTTTGGGGGGCGCGCAGTCGCTTCCCTGGAGGAAATGCTGGAAGACCCGGCCATTGACGCAGTAAGTGATTGTTCCACGAATGAACTGCACCACATTATTACATCGAAAGCGTTAGAGCACGGCAAGCACGTCCTTTGTGAAAAACCAATAGCCTCAACGGTAGAACAAGCGGAAATCGTCATTGAAGCACAAAAGCGGTCGGGTAAAATTTTGATGCTTGATCATAACCAGCGCTTGCTCCGCACGCACCAGAAGGCCAAAGAAATTCTGGAAACGGGTGAAATGGGCAGGGTCTTAACATTTCGTACCACTTTCGGGCACCAAGGGCCGGAACATTGGAGCGCCAGTAAAAGCAAATCCCCCTGGTTCTTTAAGAAAGATCGCTCTGCCCTGGGAGTAGCGGGTGATTTAGGCATTCATAAAGTCGATTTGATTCGTTATTTGCTTCAAGATGAAGTTGCGTTTATTTCTTCCTACGAAGGGGCCTTAGATAAGACGGACGAACAAGGTGAACCGATTGAAGTTTGCGATAATATGGTCTGTATTATAAAAATGGAAAGCGGAGCCTTGGGAACCGGCGCCTTCAGCTGGACGTACTACGGCCAGGAAGATAATAGCACTGTCCTCTATTGCGAAAAAGGAATGATGAAGTTATACGACAGCCATGATTGTCAGCTAGAAATCATTAAACACGACGGTGAGACGGTTAAGTATGAATTAGAAGCCATTCAGACGAATGATAACCAAACGAACAGCGGCGTGATTGATGCGTTTATCGAAGCTGTCGTACAAGGAACGGAACCACCCGTCGTAGGCGAGGACGGGTTAACCGCCCTCCAAATCATTTATGCAGCCATGGATTCTTCAGAAAGCGAGGCCTCAGCCTCTGTTAAGTAAGCGTACACTTCCCCCTATGTAAGCCTTGAGAGAGCCGGCCTCTCCAAGGCTTTTTTTCGCTAAACGAGGCTTCTTTTTGTATAATGATTAGTATTTTACAGAGAATGATTAGTATTTGCTTGAGAATGATCAGTATTTGTCCGGTAAGCATGGATGTAAGGGTTGAAAGGAGAGGCGAATGTATCGAGTCATTATGCTGTTAGCGTTGGTAAACATAGTGGCCGGCTGCGGCTCTGTCATCGACGAACGGGACCCGCCGCCAAATCTGGAAGAGAAAGATGTCGTGCAAGGAGAAGTGTCCTACATTGTGGACGGCGACACCTTTGATGTGGTTATTAAAGGCGAGGGAGAAGAACGGGTGCGCCCGATTTTAGTGGACGCCCCGGAAATTTGTCACGAGCACAGCCCTGCCGGCTGCGAGCCTGAACCATATGGCGAAAAAGCCGATGAATTTGCGGAAGAGCTCTTGCTGGGAGAAACGGTGTTTTTAGAACGCGACGTTTCGGAGCGCGACCAATACGACCGCTTGCTCTACTACGTGTACTTAGAAGAGGGGGAGATGTATCAAGAGCGGCTATTAGAAGAAGGGTTGGCCGAAGTGGTAGTCTTTGAGCCGGACGTGCGTTATAAAGAGGAATTTTTCGAGATTGAAGCAGAAGCGCGGGAAGCAGGCCGTGGAAGGTGGTCCGAGTGATCAAGGAGTAGCAGCTTGCATATCCCCGCTGCTGGTTATCTTTCAAATTTCCTTCAAGGCGTTCCTGTTGAAAACGTCCAATTTTAACCGTAAACGTACGAGAATCTTGTCGAAACGTCCAAGAATCTTGTCGAACTGTCCAAATTGAGGGTCAAAACGTCCACTTTTTCGCTAAAACGTCCAAGTTACCCCTTGAGGCGCTTATAAATCATACGCTCGAAAGGTGAAGAACCGCAGTTAGTCATGATGCGCTCTTGCAACGCAACAAGCGGGCCTGGTGAGTGGGCTCCCCGATCGAATGCAACGCTCTCCGCCGCAACGTAGGCACGACGGGGTCAAACGAAGTGAAGGCCAAGCCGCTTCCCCCTTGCGCCTGCCGTGAAAGCGTCTGTCTGCAGCGAAGGAAAAGAGCCTTCCCAATGAAGCAACACCCCTTTCGTGAATTTTTTCACATAGGCTCTCGTCATGCACAGTTCAGGGCGAATGACATACAATACCCAAGGTGAAAAATCTAGAATGGATGATGTTGAAGGGGAAATGACGTTGCGAAAACAACAATATCTGGGTATGTGGCTCACTCCTGAACAACTCGCTTTGTATCATGCTGCCCAGGCAGAGCGGTTTGAACAGCTAAAGGCAGCCTCGATAAACAATCCAGCTTTATATTACTATTTTGGCGACCATCAATTTATCAATCAAGCTTTGGCTGCCCGTTATAAACGAATGTCTAAAATCGCGGTGGAAACGAAGAGAAAGAAATTAGCGCAAACCTCCCGTAACCGCTCGCTCCTAAATGGACTGCGTGAAGGGGGGTATATCCTCTATGCCCGCCATGCAGAAGCTACGGTGGGAGCAGATCAACCGGAATTGGATTTTGATGACTGTGCTACCCAGCGAAATCTTTCCGATGAAGGGAGAAGACAAGCAGAAACGTATGGAGCCGCTCTTCGCAGCTTAGGGGTTCCGGTTGCACATCCGGTGACGGCCAGCCCATTTTGCAGAGCGATTGAGACAGCTGAGTTGGCTTTCGGTGAAGAAAACGTGGAAGTCGAAGAGGAATGGGTGGAAGTCTATGATTTATTTGCCGCGGCCACCGAGGAAGAACAGGCGCAGCTTATCAATGACCTGATGCCCCTGTTTGAAGTCCAACCGCCAGCCGGGGAAAATCAAGTCATTATTGCGCACAGCTTTCCGCCGGATGTCGGCTTTGGGGAAATTCCAGACATGGGCACCGTGGTCGTGGAACCGTACGGGGAAGGTCAAGGCTTTGAAGCGGTCGCTTATTTAACCTTGGAAGATTGGATGAATCTAAACAGTTAATAGTAACTTTGAAAAAGAAAACCTGAACGCGGCATTTGTGAAGAGGGCTGCACACGCGTAAGGCACCGGTCTTCTGCGCAGGGCGGAAAATTCGGTGCCTTCATTAGCGAATACATAACATTCCACATGATTTACATAACATTCGCGAACAAATACGTAATATTCACCACAAAATACATAACTCTCCCCAGGCTCAACTGAAATATTTCAGTGCGATTTTTTCAGCAGTCCGCGTGGTAAGCGCTTGGGTGGTTAAGGTCGGGTTCGGCCCGCCAATGCCGTTATAATGGGCGCTGTTGTCAGCGATAAACAGACGTTTCACCTGGTAGGCTTCACAATTTGTGTCTACGACAAAGCCCATGCGCATCGTCGATTCAATATGGGCAAATAAATGAGCGGGCCAGTCGGTGCGGATGATCTGCTTTGCACCGGCATGGCGCAGAATATCGGCGGAAATTTTGACAAGCTGTTCTCTCTTTTTTTTATCCTCTTGGCTTGCTGTGTACCTAACCACGGGGACAGGCCCGTGCTCATCTTTTAAATTAGTATCCAAACTGATGCCGTTCTTCTTATGCGGCTGGTCATCGGTTAAGATCATGATGCTTAATGTGTTTCTATACTGATTCATGAGCTCGCGTAATTCATCTCCGGTGACTCTTCCTTTTTTATCCCAATAAGGGTTGGGTGAATCGGTCTGTGCATAGTGATAACCGCTGTCCGTAAAGCCAAATGTCAAAGAAGCAAACAGGCCGGGGCTCACGCCGGACGGCTGAATACAGCCGAGGCCGGGATAATCCAGCCGTCCTCCTGAGGTAGGGCCGGTAAATGGGTTCACATGAGGTTCGCCGAGAATGTTCATTAACTCCTTCTCATCAAAGACCCCTGTGATCCAGTCCCAATAATGGTTGGTCAGTCCTCTGCCTACCCAGTCATTTTGGGGAAGGCCGGAGTTCAGCCATAATCGTGGTGTTTCAATACAGCCTGCGGCCATCACCACGACTTTTGCGTATAATTCGCCGATTTCCCCAGTCCATGTGTCTTTGTATTGAACACCTGTGGCGCGAATGCCTTCTTTATCGTCCTCTTCCGTTAAAATTTTAATCGTATAACTGTTCGGCCTGATGTCGACGTTGTTTGTTTTCAGCGCCAGTGGAACATAACTTACATTGGTTCCGCGTTTAGCTGTTTTATCAACGGAAGGGCCGTGCGGGCAGCCGTTGACGCAGTGACCGCAAAGGGTGCAGCCTTCCATTTTGGATAACTCTTCAGTACTAAGCGACGTATCCATCAATTGGTCATTTGGATGGAGTATTGCATTAGGCTGGGGCCGGTATCCGGGGGACGTCGGATTTAGCGTGTTGATCATGGACCAGCCTGCCTTATCGGCTCCGTAATAAAATAATTCTTCTTTGGGCGTAGTGGGGGCTGGCCGAACGGGCAGGGTGGCTTCAGCTTTTTCATAGTAAGGGATTAATTCCCGGTAAGAGAGCGGCCAGACGCCGTCAATCGCGCTCGCGTACCCACGCGGCGAATTGGCCCAGTAGTGCTGGGTCGTGCCGCCCACCCCTGCAGCCTGCCAAACCAGACCATTTTTAGGGACATTCCTATGCCAGGACGGACGGCGGCGGTCTGCGGGGCCCCACCTTATACGGCCGAATTCATACTCGTTCATCGTGTTTTCATGCTTGGTAAACTGATTTCGGAAGAGGGCGATATCAAGATCTTCAGCGCTGTTGCTGCTGACGCTTCCTTTTTCCCGGTTCGGCTCGCTCCACTTCTTATTCCCATACCAAGGACCAGCTTCGAGGACAATCACTTTGATGCCTAATTCGCCAAGTTCTTTGGCAGCTACAGCACCGCCTCCTCCGGCCCCGATGATGATGACATCCGCATCGAAACTCATTCTCTCCCCTCCCCATCTGCGAATTCTTTAACTAAAAATCCTCGCAAAGAGCGGTGGCCATAGGAGGGGCCAGGATAACCGAGACTGTCCCAAATAAACGGCTGTCTTTCCTGGCGCCGGTCTTCCGGGTAAGCCAGCCTGGTTGCCCCGTAGGAAAACCATTCGGAATAATAACCGAACATGACCATTTGGTGAAGGACCGTGACGATGTTTTTGACAAGATCGGCATTATTTTGAAAGGGCAGCGGTAACAGGTGCAGGTCGACTTGAGTATTTTCAAGTAAACGGACGGCTTCCAGGCGGTCGTTAGAAGAAAGTGAGGCAAATGGGCCTCCGTCCGGATTAACTGAAAAGTCAGGAAGACGCATCGAACCGGAAACGATTTGGTGGGAAGCTCCGATATCTAGTAACTGAGCCACAGGGGTAGATAAGGGAATCGTTTTTACGCCCCATTCCCCTTGCATGGCTATATAATGATTTAAGCTCCAAATCATATATTCATCCAAGCGCAAGTCCAAAGCGCCCAACGTCGATGGAATGATAGCATCAACGAATGCCATAAAAGTAGCTTTGGTATGAGCAGGGCTTGGAATCTCGGGGTCATGAGCCGGCAAGTGTACCGAGTCTTTCCAATGAGGCGATGTGCCCTGCTTCTTTGCTTCCGGGTTCGCCAGTACACTTTTGAATTGTTCGAAAATTTTGTCCAGGTGCCTATGCCCGGATGAAGATTGGCCTTTATCCATCGCCCAAGCGTCCTCCCATTTTGTGCATTTTGCCACAGTATTGGTATTGAACGACCTGGATATACCTTCCTGAAGGAATAATATAGTGGACGAATGTGCTCGTCCGTTCTTTTAAAAGGTAGCAGTTCTACGTTAGATGGTTGCAGATAGGCTGCATTTGCGAGCAAATACGTAACATTGCCGTTTTTCAAAGTCGATCTGGCTTCTCTGAGCGGATGAAACGCTCAAGACTAAGCCGAGGCCACCCTTGTGCCTGAGGTGAAAGCGCCCGCCTGAAGCGAAGTCAGAACGAGCCACTCTCCATTAAAAATACTACCTCTTCGAAATTTTAGCTGAATTGACTACAGCAGAACTAGCAGTCTTGCGTTACAATGATCAAGGTAGAGGTTACTTATTAAACGTTTGGGGAGGTATGAGGTATGGAAAAAGGTCAGCGTGGCTTAACTCTCGTCTATACCGGAAATGGAAAAGGCAAAACAACGGCAGCGATGGGGCTGGCGCTCAGAGCAACCGGCCGGGGGATGAAGACTAAAATCTATCAATTTATCAAATCAGCCCAGCGCTCGTACGGCGAACAACTAGCCTTCGAGAAGCTTGGGGTGGAGGTTGAACAGCTGGGCATCGGCTTTACGTGGACGAAAACGCCCGAGGAGCACCGGGAAGCGCTACGTACAGCGTGGCCCAAGGCGAAAGAAGCTGTACTCAGCGGGGAATATGATGTCGTCGTTTTGGACGAGCTGAATAATGCGCTCGCGATTGAGAAGTTTCCAATTGATGATGTGCTGCCATTGGAAGAAGTGGTTCAGATGATTAAAGATAAGCCGGAGCATGTACATTTGGTCATAACCGGGCGTGATGCAAAAGAAGAAATTACTACGCTTGCGGACCTCGTGTCAGTCATTGACGTGGAGAAACATTATTACGACGAAGGTGTTCCTGCAGTCAAAGGGATTGAATTTTAAGAAAAGATGAACGGGTAACAGCGTAAGGCCATTAACGAAGGGAGAATAAAAATGGGAGAGCGCAGACTGGTGATTGCAGGAACAGGAAGCGGCTCAGGAAAAACGACGGTAGCGGTCGGCTTAATGAAGGCGTTTAAACAACAAGGCTATGAGGTGCAAGGGTTTAAATGCGGGCCCGATTACATAGACCCCACCTA
Source organism: Salsuginibacillus kocurii DSM 18087 (assembly GCF_000377705.1). Classification (GTDB taxonomy): domain Bacteria; phylum Bacillota; class Bacilli; order Bacillales; family Marinococcaceae; genus Salsuginibacillus; species Salsuginibacillus kocurii. The sequence goes on from NZ_KB898633.1 coordinate 18,663, forward strand.
CCACACCGCTGTGACAAAGCGGCGCTCACGGAACTTGGACAGCTGGATGATGACGCCTGAGGTGATGCAGGAAGTACTTCGACGCGGCAGTAAAGAGGTGGATATTTCCATTGTTGAAGGGGTTATGGGTTTTTATGATGGAAAAGACCCAACGTCCAACAAAGGGAGCACAGCAGAGATCAGTGTGCTGACGAAAAGTCCGGTTATTCTTGTGGTCGATTGTGGCGGAGTGGCGCGCAGTGCGGCGGCGATAGTGAAAGGCTTCCAGTCCCTCTCCGCCGACGTTAACATTCAAGGAGTAATCGCCAATCAAGTCGGCAGCAAGCGCCACTTTGAATTGATTCAGGAAGCGGTTGAGTTAGAGTGCGAGATTCCTGTAGTTGGTTATCTTCAAAAAGACGGGGCGCTTACGATGCCGGAACGGCACCTCGGTTTGGTGCCTTCCATTGAGCGAGGCAATCTCGATGATTTTTTTGAAGACTTGGGTGAAAAGGTTACAGCTTCCGTAGACCTGAAGAAGCTATACGATCTGGCAGAAACGAAAGCGCTCGCGGCGGCGAAACCATCCGTCTTTAAGGCAAAGCCGCATCGGGACGTACAAATTGCTGTCGCCCGTGATGCTGCTTTTACGTTTTACTATGAAGAGAATTTAGAACTGCTTGAAGCGTACGGAGCAAACATTGTCTACTTTTCCCCGCTTCAAGACGAGCCAGTACCTGAGGGAACGGACGGCTTGTATTTTGGCGGAGGCTTCCCGGAAGTGTTTGCCGACCAGCTTGCCTCAAACACAACAGCGCTTCAGTCGGTACGGAGCGCGATAGAAAAAGGCATGCCGACTGTGGCAGAATGCGGCGGTTTTATGTATTTGTGCGAGCAGCTCGCAACGGTAGACAACGAGGTTTACCAAATGGTTGGCCTCATTCCTGGGTCGGTGCAGATGCATGAGAGGCTTCAAGCGATCGGCTACCGCGAAGTCCAAGGGGAAAACTTTTTATTAGCAGAAGGACTTGAAGCAAAAGGGCATGAATTCCATTATTCCTCCTTTCAAGCAAACGAGTCGTTCAGCCCGGCCTTTAAAACAAAAGGCATGCGCGGTGAGCAGCAGGAAGGGTATGTACACGCAAATCTTGTGGCGGGTTATACGCATCTTCATTTTGCTTCCTGTCCGGAACTAGTAGAAAACTGGATTACCTGCTGCAAGGAGGAGAAAATGGATGGCTAAAGCTCGTTCTCTCATGATTCAAGGCACCCACTCAGACGCGGGCAAGAGCGCGCTCGTGACGGCGTTTTGTCGTATCTTTGCCCAGGACGGCTATGAGGTGGCTCCGTTTAAATCGCAGAATATGGCGCTGAATTCGTATATTACAGCAGATGGGAAAGAAATCGGGCGGGCGCAGGGCGTGCAGGCTGAGGCCGCAGGTACCGAAGCGACAACAGACATGAACCCGATTCTGCTGAAACCGACCGGAGAACAGTCCTCCCAGGTGGTGGTTCATGGGAAGCCATATGAAACGATGGCTGCTGGCGGCTACCGCGAGCATTTTTTTGAAACAGGCAAACAGCTGATCGGAGAGGCGTATGAGCGGTTGTCCGCGGCTTATGACCATATTGTGATTGAAGGGGCGGGCAGTCCGGCAGAAATCAATTTAAACGACCGTGAGCTCGTCAATATGCGGGTCGCAGAAATTGCGGATGCTCCCGTTATTTTAGTCGGCGATATTGAAAAAGGCGGAGTGTTTGCAAGCCTCGTCGGTACCCTTCAGCTGTTAAAGCCGCATGAGCGTGAGCGGGTGGCGGGGGTTATGATTAATAAATTCCGCGGGGATGTGTCCCTGCTTGAACCGGGTCTTAAATGGTTCGAAGAATACACGGGCATCCCGGTCCTCGGCGTAATCCCGCATATTGATAACTTGCGCATCGAAGCGGAAGATTCGGTGGTGTTGGACCGTTATACTGCTCAAGCTGACCCAACAAAAGCGATCGATATTGCGGTCATCCGACTGCCGCGTATTTCCAACTTCACTGATGCGGATCCTTTTTTTGACGAACCCGATTGCCATGTCCGCTTTGTCAGTCAAGTAGCAGAGCTTGGCGAACCCGACCTCCTCATTCTCCCCGGGAGCAAAAGCACATTGCTGGATCTTACCTTTTTACAGGAGAACGGACTGGCTGAGCGAATTGCCGAACTGGCGCAAGCTAAGAGGACGACGGTGGTAGGTATTTGTGGCGGCTATCAAATGTTGGGACGCACGCTTAGAGATCCGTTTAGCGTCGAATCCGATCTGCAGTATGCGGAAGGGTTAGGGCTTTTGCCGCTTGAAACCTCGATGAGAAAAGAAAAGACGACGGTACGGTCGGAGGGAACCATCAATTTTCAGGACGAAGACATCCCGGTTTCGGGCTACGAGATTCATATGGGTGACTCACAGCTTGAGGAAGGAGCCCGCCCGTTAATTCGTCTCAGCGACCGTAGTGAAGGGGCTGCGGATACAGAAACTGACGTATTTGGAACGTATTTTCACGGCTTGTTTCACAATGACTGCTTTCGAGAATCATTTTTGAACGTGCTCCGCGCGAAAAAAGGGTTAGCTCCTATCAGAGGGCGCCAATCATTTGCCGCACAGCGTGAGGAAGCGTTCGATGAGCTGGCGGCTGTTGTTCGCACTCATTGTGACCTTCAAAAAATCTACCAGATGATGGGCACAGAGAAGGTAGGCGAAGACAAATAGATTTACAGACTGGGAGAACTTTTCTATAATGAAGCGAAGAACAAAATAGCGGTACGAACAGGTCACTTAACGAACAGGCAAAAAGAGGTGCTGATTCGTTAAGGTGAAAAGGGAAGTTGGTGCAAGTCCAACACGGTCCCGCCACTGTAAGCGTTCAGGTGAGCTGGAAACTCCACTGTGCCAGGCCGGCATGGGAAGGGCAGTGAACTGTAAAAGCGTGAGTCAGGAGACCTGCCTGTTCGTTTATTAAACATCTTCGAGGAAAAGGTTGTTTAATGGGTGGCTGGTGACGTGTGCCTTTGACTGTTTTTAGGCATGTTTGCATTGAAGTCTCTATTAAGCGCTTTTCCTGTGGGGATAGGGCTTTTTTTGTTCGCAAAGGAAATGAACAGGGGAGGAAGCAAGATGAAGCGTACAGAAAGAAAATATCGGTATTTTTGGATGACTGGACTAATCGCCGCCATGATTTTAGCGGGCTGTGCTCAAGACGAAGAAGCTGCAGAAGAGGAAGAGGACCTCGCTGAAGAAGACGTGGCGGAAGAAGAGCCGGAGGCAGAAGAAGAGGAAGAGGAAGAAGCTGGGACCGAAGAACAGCAAGAAGACGAAGCTGAAGAGGACAACGGTGAGGCATTCCCTGTCACGCTGACAGATGACGCAGGCAATGAAGTGACGATTGAAGAAGAGCCGGAAGAAATTATTTCCATCCAAGCGAGTTTCACAGAAACGTTGTTTGAATTAGGAGTTGGCGACCGCTTGATTGGTGTGTCCGACTTTTGTAATTATCCTGAAGAAACCGAGGACATTGAAACGGTCGGCGGACAGGATATGAATGACGAGCTCATTCTTTCATTGTTGCCGGACCTTGTCTTTGTCACCGATTATCACTATGAGAATCATGGTGCTACTCTAGAGCAGTTTGAGGAAGCAGGCATTGATGTATTTGTCGTCGGAAGTACGGAGTCGTTTGATGGCGTGTATGACAAGATCAGCCTGATGGGCGAAGCTGTAGGTGTCAATGATGAAGCAGCTGACATCATTGAGGATATGCAGACGCGCTATGATGAGATTGCAGAAGAAGCTGAAGCGGTTGAAGAAGAGAAGACGGTCTGGGTGGAAGTTTCGCCTGAACCTGATATCTTTACCACTGGTCAGAATACATTCATGCATGAAATGCTAGAGCTCATTGAAGCAGAGAATGCTGCTGCTGAAGAAGAAGGCTGGATCTCGATTACTGAAGAAGAAGCGGTTCAATTTGACCCGGATGTGATTTTAACGACGTATCACTCAGATGATGTGTATGGTGATATTGCTTCGCGCGAAGGGTGGGAAGAAGTGCCCGCAGTAGCAGAAGAACGGATTTATGAAGTCGAAGAAGATACGGTGGTGCGGCCTGGTCCTCGTTTGATTGAAGGGGTTGAAACACTTGCCGAGCTCGTTTATCCAGACATTTTTGCGGAGTAAGGTCGTTTGGTTGTACGCCGCAAGTGGAGGGGTTGTGCTTGGCACAATCCTTCTTGGCTTATTAACAAGCAGTGTTACGATTCCTGTGCCGACGCTTGTACATATCATCATGGAAGAAGCCTTTAATCTCGGCTGGATGGAAGATGTGCCGGAAAATGAAAAAATGATCATCTGGAACATTCGTCTCCCCAGGGTGCTGTTGGCCCTGTGTGTAGGCGCTTCCTTGGCCTTAGCAGGCGCTGCCTTTCAAGGTTTATTGCGCAACCCGCTGGCAGATCCGTATACGATCGGCGTCTCTTCAGGTGCCTCGCTCGGTGCCGTTTTTGTGTTATTTTTCAATGTTTCGATTGTGGGACTGGGTGATTTCACCCTCCCAGTCGTTGCGATTATCAGTGGTATGATTACTTTATTGATCGTGTTTGGGCTTGTCCATTTAAGCAGCCGGGGGCTTGCTATTGAAACGATTATTCTGGCGGGGATTATCGTCAGTGCGTTTATTGGCTCGATTATTTCCTTGATTATCGCTTTAAGCGACCAGGATTCGATGACGCAGATTATTTATTGGTTATATGGTAGTGTCGGTATGCGAGGTTGGAGCTATGTTCAACTGATGCTGCCATTTATGGCTGTCGGAGTCTTTCTTCTGCTCCTGCATTACCGGGAGTTAAACGCGCTTGCTCTCGGCGAGGACGCAGCCGACCACATCGGCGTACATGTGAAACGAGGGAAAATTAGCATTCTGGCGGGAGCGTCCTTGCTTACCGGGGCAGCAGTGGCTGTGTCAGGCTCCATCGGTTTTGTCGGGCTTGTTATACCTCATCTTGTCCGGCTTGTGACCGGTCCAGACCACCGTCATGTTTTGCCGCTTTCTCTGCTTACGGGCGGAGCGTTTCTCGTCTTAGCCGATCTGGTTGCCCGCAATATTATTGCGCCACAGGAATTGCCGATTGGCGTGATTACGGCATTAATAGGGGCACCGATATTTGCGTTCTTGCTCGTCCGAGAACGACTGGGAAGGAGGAACCCGGCATGATTGAAGTAAAGGGTCTAGTTGGGGGGTATGCCGGCAACCCGGTTATTCAAGGCTTAGACTTCAGCATTCAACGAGGTGAATTCTTTGCGCTCATAGGGCCTAACGGCAGTGGGAAAACCACGCTCTTTCAATTGCTTACGGGCCGGTTGGAGCCTGACAGCGGCACCATTTATATTGACGGCAAGCCGGTAGAGAAGATGTCAAAAATTGAGAAGGCCCAAAAAGTGGCCGTCCTTTCCCAAGAAGTGCAGGTCTCCTTTGATTATACGGTCGAAGAGATTGTGCGGCTCGGGCGTTACCCGCATCAAAAAGGGTTGTTAAAAACGCTATCCAAAGAAGACCGCCGCGTGATTGAGCATGTTCTTGAGGTGACAGACACGAAGCAATTCCGTAACACGCGCTTCCGCTTAATAAGCGGCGGCGAAAAACAACGTGTCCTGCTGGCCAAAGCGTTAGCGCAAGAACCGGAAATATTGTTATTGGATGAGCCGACCAACCATTTAGATATTAAACATTCGTTTGAATTGTTGGACTTGTTGAAAACATGGCAAGCTACACGGGACGTTACCGTATTTGCCATTTTGCATGATTTAAATATAGCCTCTCTTTATGCCGACCGGGTGGCTTTGCTTCATCAAGGTACATTTGCCGATGTAGGGGATGTGAATACCTTGCGCAAAGAAAAGCAGCTGCAGCGCGTATACGAAGTGGACGTGCGGACGCAGCCACACCCTGTGGTCGCACGTCCACAGCTGTTGATGACGCCTAAAGAAAGTAGGACAACGGGTAAAAGAGATTTTCAATCGCTGTATACGGTTCAACAAAGAGAGAACCATGTTCATATTGCGTTCGACCAACCACTCCGGGCTGTAAGCAATGGCGTTGCCGGCTCCGGCATTGACTGGCTCAAGCATTTTTGTAACTTCCATGTTGATAAACAGTACGACAGCTCAGATCCGCTTCACGATGTACGCACCTGGATGGAGGACTTGAGCATTCCGAGTGAACAGGCAGCCGGCATGATGACCGCTGTTTACATTAAAGACAGCGCGTGGGTCGAACGGCACATTCACGGGGTCCCGCTTTTGGTTTGTATTACAGCTGGTGTCGGCAATGCGGTTGATATTACGGCCGAAAAGAAAACGGTAGAAAGCCAAGAAGTAGGCACTATCAATATTATGGTGTTTATGGATGCTCATTTAACTGATGGGGCGTTTATTAACGGAGTCATGTCGGTGACCGAAGCCAAGGCTAAAGCGCTGCAGGACCTCGACATCTGCGATGAAGAGTCAGGCAGTTTAGCGACTGGTACGTCCACCGACAGTGTACTCCTCGCGGCCACCCAGACAGGTACACAAACCCCCTATGCAGGTTCTGGCACCCGGATCGGAAAAGCGATTGGCGAGGGAGTATATGAAGCAATGGTTCAAGCATTAGAGCGGACGTTGGCAAGAGATGACAGCTTTTAAAAAGAGAAGCATCTCCGGAACCAAAATCTGTGCTCACTTTTTCTACAGTGATCATTACCTCACATAATAACACTGCCGCCTTTTGTGGAAACAAGAGGCGGCAGTTGTTTTTTACACCGTATGAATGTATATATTTAAAGGAAACGGAATACGTGCAATTAAGACTCAGCCTATGCCGTGGCTTGACTTTGCTAAGTTTTCTTTAGATAGAAGCTATGATACTATCTTATTTTAGTTTCCGGGCAAGGCCATTCCATACATAATGAACCTCGTCGGCTAGGGCTGCCGCATCCTGGGCGGCCCAGCCCAAATAATCTCGTAACTGCCTCTCCTTTTTGTTCAGGGGGACAAGCCCTCTTCCTACTTCTAGCATAATAAGAATAATCTCCTCGCTTCGTTTTTGCTCTGCTGCTTTTAACTGCAGAAAAAAAGATTGATAGCGGGCGCGCAAGTCTTCGGTTTGCTGCTCGCTCAGCTCGTCTTTAAGCCACGTTTCCCAGCCTTCTAATACGAGCGTAGTATGCGGGCGCCAGTTGTCCTGCCAGGTTGATAACGCTTCACCATTATAAGCAGAGATCCAACTGGAGGCCTGCGTCATGCCCTGGACGATGTTTCGTTTTCCGGAAAAGGCACCGCCGATAATGAGCTGCATCTCCATTCCCCTTTCTCCACCGTTAAAGATAGCCGCATTCCTTGTCCGTGTTTGACCCCAAGCTCCCAAAACGTGCGCGCAGCAACAAACGTGGAGGCAAGGTAACGAATGACGCCTCCATGGGTCATAATAAGAATGTTCTGTTTCTCGTGATCCTGTCCCTCAAGGTGGTGACAAAGGTCGTCGCGGAATGATTCGATTCTTGCTTTAAACTCGGCGCCTGATTCTCCGTTTGGTGTCGCACCGCTTTCCCAATCATCCACCCAGTTCCGGTACTGTTGGATGTGCTGTAACTCTTCATACGTTTTGCCTTCCCAATCCCCGAAGTTCATTTCCCGTAAGCGCTCGTCGACTGTTTCCGGCGTTCGCAGGTCCAAATATGATAACGTCTCGCGGCAGCGCCGCAGATCGCTTGTATATACCGAATCAAAATCTAGCTGCTGAAGGTGCTGTTTCAGTTCTTTTACCGTCTCAAGCTCATGTTTCATCACGCCGAGGTCGGTATGTCCTAAGTACTTTTTCTCTTTATTCCACGCCGTTACCCCATGACGAACGAGAAATAAATCCACGTGATAAGCAGTCCCCATAGTTCTCCTCCTTCAATTGCAGTGCCTAATAAGTCGCCATTCGTTCCTGTAAAGGTCCGCTTAATCCATATGCCCATTACGGCAATAAATAGAAAATAAGCAGGAAGGATATATAAATAAGCAGGGAAAAAGAAAAGCAGTACGAGGACCGGAACGAGCGCGTAGACCATATCAAGCCTGGTTACGTTTTTTTTCCATTCCCAGGCAAAGCCCTGTTGTTTGGCAGTAGAGAGCGTAATTAGCAATACGGCGGCTCCCAGCCGGGAAAAAGCTAAAATAAACAACAAGGCATAAATAAGAACTTCTATGTCCAGGAGCATGTAAACGAGCAACGCTTTCCAAGCCAGCAAGAATACGAGAGCAATATTGCCAAAGCTCCCGACGTGCGGGTCTTTCATAATGTCCCATTTCTTTTCCAGCGGCGCGTTGGAACCGACGGCATCGGCCACGTCCATCCAGCCGTCCAAATGCAACCCACCTGTCAGCCATACCCAGCCCGTAATAATAAGCAAGGTCAGGAATTCAAGGGGGAGATACGGGCCTAAGAGCAACAGGAGCAGAGCTAAAATGGAGCCCAGGACGAGGCCGACGAGCGGGTAGCTGCGCAGAGCCCATCTGCTCGTGCGTTGATTCCACGGGCAGGAAACCGGCACAGGCAGCCGGGTCAGAAATTGCAGAGCTAACAAGAAGCCAAAGGTCGCTTGTTTCATCGTTCTCCCCCTTTCCAGTATTCAGGAAGGCCGGCAACCACTTGAATAACCTGCTCTGCTTGGTCTGCGATCTGTTGGTGCAGCTGCTGGAGCGTGTAAATGTAGGTCAGCACCCCTTCGTCCTTTGGAAGGAGCTCTTCATTTACATCGTTGGAAACAATGATTACATGAAATTGCTGCCTGGCCGCGAGTTTTAGCCAGTCAGCCACAGCCCTTTTTATGGAATCCGTGCTCAGCTCTTTTTCAAATAGAACCTGGCTTAACCAAATGGTTAAACAATCGATTAAAATGACATCATTCTTTTTGCAGCTGGTTAAAAAGGAGGAAAGTTCATAAGGCTCTTCAATCGTCTTCCACTCGTTGCCTCTCCCCTGCTGATGAAGTTGGATGCGTTTCTCCATTTCAAGGTCGGTTTTTTTCGCCGTTGCTATGTAATAGAGCGAGCTATTTTCCTTTGCATCTTTACAGTCGTGAAATAAAGAAAGGGCCGTACGTTCGGCCACATCACTTTTACCTGAGCGCGCGCCGCCAGAAATGAATACGATCATGACTCATTTCTCCATTTTCGCAGGATGGCAAGTAAGTGCTCATTTTCTGGTTGAGCTTTTATAGCAACCCGAAGGAACTTTCCATTTAGTCCTTTAAAATTGTGGGTATGCCTGGTTACAATTCCGTGCTGCAACAAAAATTGGAACAATTCCTCCGTGCGCGTGGGCTGACGCTGGTCCTGCAACAGGTAAAAGTTTACTTCTGATGGTGAAACGTAAAAATCTAAGCTGGCCAGCGTCTGTGATATGTTCTGCCATTGCTCGTTTAACCATGAGGTGGTATGGCGTACGAAGTCTGTATCTTCAACTAAAGAGGGCACAAGTTCATGAGCGAGCGCGTTAATGCTCCAAGGCAGCTGCTCTGCTTGTAAAGACGCAATGATATCCTTATCCGCCATCATATAGCCGACCCTGAGCCCGGGAATGGTGTACATCTTGGTTAGCGACCGCAGCACAATCAAATTTGGATACGCAGGCAGCAAGGTTGAAAGAGAAGGGTAAGTAGAAGGAAGAAAATCTACGAAGGCCTCATCCACGACGATAAACGTCTCCGTTTGTTTGCCGGCTTCTAAGAGAGAGCGTATATCATCTTCTTTTACCACGGTGCCGCTCGGGTTGTTCGGCCGGCAGAGAAATAACACATCGGTGTGGTTGAGTTTTTCTTCGATTAAACGGAGCGGCAGTTGGAAGCCTGTTTCTTGATCGTAATAAACATCTTCGGTCTTTACATGATAGTGGTTGCACGCTCGCTCATATTCTAAGAATGTAGGGTGGACGATTAACGCCTGCCCATGTTCAAAATATTTCGCTGCTAAAAAAATAGCTTCGGCACCACCGTTTGTGAGCAGCAGGTTGTCTTCAGGGATCCCTTCAAAAGCCGCTAATGAGGCTTTGCTGCTGGAATAGGTCGGGTCCGGGTAACGTGAAATTGTCTCATAGAGGTCACTGAGTTTTTCCTTCAACCAAGCTGGTGGGCCGAGAGGGTTTAGGTTTGCACTAAGGTCGATTGTTTTCATCTCATCATCGTCTATGTTAAAAAGCTGCTTCAACTGTTCAGGCTGCCCGCCGTGATCTGGCCACTTCATTCTTTCACCTCGCTTGATTGATTTAGTTAAACATAAGCAGGAGAGCACTTCCTATCAGCAGAAATACGATCCAGCCCCCATGCATATAGAAAATAGCTCGCTTGATATCGGCAGGCACTGTCTTCTTGCAGGGGTCCCCCAGCACAGCCCGTACAGATTTTTCTCCATCATAATAATTAACGCCTCCAAGCTGTATGCCGAGTAAACCTGCCGTCATCGCCTCAGGCCAGCCGCTGTTAGGGCTCGGGTGCTTCTGGGCATCACGTACTGTGATTTTCCAAGCTTGGTTTCTATTCGAGCCTTTGATAAAAAAAGAAGCCAGCCACATGGTGAACGCGGTTAAGCGGGCGGGTAGCCAATTGATCACATCGTCTGTTTTAGCTGAAGCCCATCCATACTGCCCATACGTTTCATTCTTGTAGCCAACCATTGAATCTAACGTATTAACAGCCCGGTACACCATCGCCAGAGGCGCTCCGCCGACCAAAGCCCAGAATAAGGGAGCTGTTATCCCATCAACTGTATTTTCAGCCACCGTTTCCACCGCACCGCGCGCAATTTCGTCTTCAGGTAAATGGTCTGTATCACGCCCAATGATCATGCTTACCTGTTGTCTCGCTTCGACGACATCTCCTTGAACAAGCGGAACATAAACGTTTAGAGCAGCTGCGCGCAGGCCTTTTATCGCAATTGTGGTTGAAATAAGGTGAATTTCAACAGCAGCCCCTGCAAGCGGGTGAATGTAGTAGGCTGTAACTACGAGAGTACAGGTGATAAACAACACGAGTATACTAACGGACACGGCAAGAATGATGCCATTTCGCCGCCTATGGCTGCCGTGATTTCCTCGCTGTTCGATATAGGAAATAAACTTGCCTATAAGCACAACAGGGTGGGGGAGCCAGCGCGGGTCGCCGATGACTAAATCTAATAAGATGGCAGCTGCAATGATGATCGCGCCAGCAAGAAGTGGTTCATTAAATAAAAGAAACGTTCCTAGCATGATAGATTTCCTTTGCATTTTATCGTTGGTTTAAAGAAGAAGAAGCGGAAAGTGTACGCTGTCTGCGGGTACCGCTTCTGCGTCAGCGGCAAGACCGTACTGCGCCGTCTTCAGCTGTTGCTTTTTCCGGAGATACCTGCTGATGTAAATGTCGCCATCTCGTTTACCATGGAGGCTGCTGACTGGAGCAGTGGAAAAGCAAGTGCTGCGCCTGTCCCTTCTCCCAGTCGAAGCTCTAAGTCCAGCAGCGGTTGTTTATCTAACATGGAACTAGCAATATCATGACCTGGTTCTACTGATTGGTGAGCAAGAATCATATAATCGCTAACATGACTTGCCATAGATTTTGCTAGCAAGGCAGCTACTGTACAGATGAACCCATCGACGAGAATGGGGGTCTTTTTCTCTGCGGCCACAAGCATAGCTCCGGCCATGCCTGCTAGTTCTAATCCGCCTACTTTAGCCAATATATCCAGCGGGTCATTTCGGTCAGGATTGCGCGCTTGAATAGCTTGCTGAATGATCTTTACTTTATGCTGTAACTGAATCTCTGAAATACCTGTGCCACTTCCTGCCACTGTTTTGGCATCTGTATTGGCGAGCAGCGCAAGTATTGTACTGCTTGTCGTCGTGTTGCCAATGCCCATGTCACCAACGATGAGGCATTGTGCGCCTTTGTTGATGATTTTTTCTCCCTGCACGTAGCCGGCATGAATAGCTTCTTCGGCTTCCTGAGTGCTCATCGCATCTTCTCGCAAAAAATTAGCTGTGCCAGGCCGTACTTTGTTTTGAATCAAATCGTGATGGTCAATATCGGCGGCCACTCCTACATCAATGATCTCTAGCAGGGCGCCTATGTTTTTACTAAAGACATTGATGGCAGCGCCCCCGCTTAAAAAGTTACGCACCATTTGCTCTGTCACTGCCTGCGGAAAAGCTGAGACGCCTTCAGCTGTTATGCCATGATCTGCCGCGAAGACAAGAACCCCGGGGGGAGAAACGGTTGGAAATGGATCATTCTTCATTTCAGCCAAAGAAACCGCCAGTGGCTCCAGTCTGCCGAGACTTCCAGGTGGTTTCGTTAATGTGTTTATGTAGGCTTGGACGTGTTCGCCCATTTCTTTATGTAAAGGTGGTATCGTGTACGTTCGATTATTCATACGGTTATCCTTTCTATTCATTATGTGAAGGTATGAACTTATATTCTGCATGGACTACGGGCTGCGCGCAGGTCATATGTCATTGAACCCGGTTGTATAGGTGAATGGAGCGTGAATGCTTCCCTCTTTATCATACAGTCTTTTTGTGATGATATGAACCCCTGCGGATGCTTTTATGAAGGCTTTGTAAACAAACGGAGTATAGGCGTTCTCTTTCTTGCAATGGTCGCTTAAGCCGGGTGCTGAACGGCCTTCCCCCGAAAGTTTAAGGGAGCTGCTGTATGTTTTATAGAGGTCATAGAAGGGAAAGGTACCTAAATGACGAAGGTTTTTGATGAGGCAGAGGAGGAATTGAAATGATGAAGGCAGTTGGCGTACGAAAAGGGTTAGCGATTGAGCAGCAAGACAGTTTGGAAAACACAGAGTTGGAAGTACCTGAAGCAACGGGCCACGACCTGTTAGTGAACGTGAAAGCAGCTTCTGTGAATCCAGTTGATACAAAAGTGCGATCCGGAAAAAAAGATGATGGGGAACTCGCTGTGCTCGGCTGGGATGCATCAGGAGTGGTAGAAGCGACCGGTGAAAAAGTCGAAATGTTTCAGCCGGGAGATGAAGTATATTATGCCGGCGATGTGACCCGTCCTGGTTCGAACAGTGAATATCAGCTCGTCGATGAACGGATTGCAGCCAAAAAACCGAGCACACTTACACACACAGAAAGTGCAGCGCTCCCTCTTACGACTTTAACCGCTGCAGAAGGATTGTTCGACCGGCTAGGGATAACCTCTTCAAATGCGGAAGGAAAAGCTATACTTATCATTTCCGGAGCAGGCGGTGTCGGTTCGATGGCGATTCCGATGGCAAAGCGAGCCGGCATGAAAGTCATCGCCACCGCATCACGGGATGAAACTAGCGAATGGTGCAGACAGCGGGGCGCCGATCACGTGATTAATCATAAAAGGCCGCTTCAGCCCCAACTCGAAGCAGAAGGCTATGACGCGGTGCCGTACATCTTTTGTTTAAGCGACACGGAGGAGCATTGGCATAACCTCGTCGAATGCATTGCGCCGCAAGGGCAGATTTGCTCGATTGTAGAAACAGAAGGGCCCCTGCCGTTATCAGACTTACAGCATAAAAGCGCCACCTTTGTGTGGGAGTTTATGTTTACCCGCTCGATGTATCATACATCTGATATGATCAATCAGCACCACATTCTACAGCAGACCGCCGAGTTGATCGATCATCATAAGCTGGAAACAAGCTTGACGACAACGCTCTACGGCCTTGATGCAGAAAAACTGCGTGAAGCCCATAAGCAATTGGAGAGCGGATCTATGATCGGGAAGCTCGTCGTTGATTTTGAGGAATAAAGGCGTGCAGGGAGCTCGGGTTGTTAACCGCCGAAGTCTTTCATATGAAAAAGCCAGTTGCACCGGTTAGGGAGCCGGTAGCAACTGGCTTTTCGTATGGGCAGTAGAGCGATTGACGTTTATCGGCGTGGTAGTAGAGAAGACAACTCAACACTCACGGCTAACGGTCCTGAGCTCTGCGATTTCTCGGCGAAGAGCTTTCTACAAAAGCTGTTGTAGGAACAATAGGCGGTAGAGGGTCTCGTGGTATGGAACAACCTAATATAAACATTTAGGAAAGTGTTCATTTCCATTATTTACATATAATTGTATGTTCCTTAAAAAGAGACAGGAGTTAGATGGTATTTATTTGTTGTATTAATATTTTGAATCTCTCCGTATTGCTTCCACGTCACCCCTCCTACCTATATCTCAGCAAGTTGGCTTGTGACTTGTTCTAAAAAGGCCGCTGTGAGAAGCAGCCACGGCTCAATGCCAAACGGCGCCTCATTCCTGCGTTTGTTGAGGAATGACCTGTCGTAAAAGCTGTTCGAATTTGGCTCGTTCCTCTTCGGTGTAGGCTTTCGGGCCTTTCGTGCGCTGTCCGCTTTTTCTAGCCATGGCGCTGAGGTGACGGGTATCCAGAAGGCGATCGATGTTTTCATTTGTATAAGCGAAGCCTTTATGGTGCAGGACCTGGCAGCCTTTTGCGAGCCCCAGGGAGGCAAGACCGTAATCTTGGGTGATGATGATGTCGTTTTTCTTCGCCAGTTGCATAATTTTATAGTCTGCTGCTTCGCTGCCACTATCCACGTAAACCGTCTCCACGCCCTCTGGCTCATCAGCATGGGAAAAGTGAGCGAAGCTTTTCACAAGCACCACAGGGAGTTCTGCTTCTGCAGCTATTGTTATAATTGTATCTTTGGCAGGACTTGCATCGGCATCCACGTATAGTTTCATACCCATTTCTTCCCCCTTATCTTAAAAGGCATAATCATCATGGTTTCCATCTCTTATGACTATTCTTTTCCAAGGACACACTGTAAAGGCCCTTAGCCGTCGTCACGTTCCTACCTCATGAAGAACGCGGTCGGTCGATATCTTTGTACTTATCCCTTTTCCTTTTTTTTAGTAAAAAGAGGAACAGCCCATAAATTATAAATATATTGAGGAGAAAACCTAACGGGTTTATAGAAAGGCCGTCGTTTCCTGTAAATAAGTTTGAACCAAGCCAGGCCGTATCGGGGTCCTGCTGGTAAATATGGATAAAGGAAAGAGGGAGTCCATATTCATACTGATACCACCCGTTTGAGTGCAAGCGGCCGGGAACTAAAAAAGGGAGCACTGTACAAACTACAACACTCACATAACATAATTGTTGGTTGAAGCGAGCCAGTGTAAACCTCTCCTTATATAACAGATGTTTTTAGTTTAACAGATCTGTAAATGAAGCAAAAACGCTTCCTTGTGGGTGAAAACGGTGTTGGTTTGCTGGGTGAAGACAAGCTTTCACCTGGAAAACGAGGGACAACGTGTTAATATTTTGTCAGGAAAATAGTATGATAGAAGTAGATAAGCATTAGGACGATGGCAGGTAAGTCTTGTTTATAGAACTATTTAAACGATCGTTTGAAAACGCATACATAAATAATTTGCCACGGGGGGAGGCGCTTATGTTAACGAAAGCGGAGATTATTAAACAGTTGAACGAAAGCATTAATGATAATAAACCGATCATTGGGGCAGCGGTGGGGTCGGGACTTTCGGCTAAACAAGCGCATGAAGGCGGGGCTGATTTTATTCTTGCCTTAAATGCCGGCCGGTTTCGCGCGTCTGGTGTGTCTTCTCTCGCTTGCATGATGCCGTTTGCTAACGGGAATGAAACCGTCTTTCAGTTTGGCAGTAAGGAAATACTGCCGCGAATTCAAGACATCCCAGTTATTTTCGGAGCGTGTGCAACCGATCCGACCAAAAGTCAGGAAACCTTGCTCAGCACAATTGTGCGCCATGGATTTCAAGGGGTGAACAATTTTCCTAGTGTGGGCGTGGTCGATGGTATTTTTCGTGAAGCGTTAGAAGAAGAAGGGTTAGGGTATCAGGCTGAGGTCGATTTAATGGAAAAGGCTGTACAGAGAGGGTTATTTACGATTGCGTTTACGTTTGATGAAGAGCAGGCCAGGCAAATGGCTGCCGTCAATGTGGATGTGATTTGTGTTAATTTAGGCTGGACGGTCGGAGGGGATCTCGGTGTTACCCAGAGCACGAGCATAAACGAAAGCCTGGACTTGATTAATCGCATTTTTCAAGCTGCGCAGGACGTCAATCCGAATGTTTTTCCGATGGTGTACGGCGGACCGATTAACGAGGCAGAACAGGCAGGATACATTTATGAAAACACGCAGGCTGTCGGTTATATTGGCGGCTCCAGCTTTGAACGGATCCCGGCGGAAGCTAGTATTAAAGAAGTGACGAACGAATTTAAAAATTACTCCAAGCTAGAAGAAGAAAATGAAAGTTTAAAAGCCGAGCTCGTCAAGAAAAAAGGGTTTGATGAGATTGTCGGCCAAAGCCGGAGCATGCAGGAATTATATGATGTTGTGCGCAAAGTGGCTGATAAAAATATCAATGTATTGGTGCACGGACCAAGCGGCACTGGCAAGGAACTTGTGGTGCGCGCCATTCACTATAACAGCCCGCGGTATAATGGCCCGTTTGTGAAAATAAATTGTGCGGCGATGCCGAAAGAAATACTTGAAAGTGAGTTGTTCGGCCATGAAAAAGGTGCATTCACCGGCGCTGAAAGACAGCGGTTTGGCAAATTTGAGCTTGCTCACAATGGGACTTTGTTTCTCGATGAAGTGGGGGAGCTGGAGCCGGACATTCAAGCTAAGTTTTTGCGCGTCATTCAGCAGCAAGAATTTGAGCGGGTCGGGGGAAGTGAAACGATCAAGGTGGATGTGCGTATTATCTGTGCGACGAATTCAAATCTGCGCGAAGCTGTCCAGAAAGGCATGTTCCGCGAAGACCTTTATTATCGTTTAAACGTAGTTTCCATATACACGCCGCCACTGTGTAAGCGAAAAGAGGACATCCCCGCACTTGTTAATCATTTTTTGGGGAGAATCAATGAGAAGTTTAATCTTATGATTAAAAAGCCGTCGGCCGCGAGCTTAGATGCGCTAGTGAACTATGATTGGCCCGGAAATGTGCGCGAGCTTGAGCACACGCTAGAACGAGCAGCGATATTATGCGAGGAAAATATCATTCAGTTAAAGGACCTGCCCGAGCCAGTGCAAGAGCTGGCAGTACCGGAGGAAGCAGTAGCTGCGGAGCCTACCTTTCCCGCCCCGATGAGAAAGAAGGTATCGGGAGAAGTGGAAAAGCAGCTCATCCTTGACCATCTGGAGCAGTTCGGCTGGAACCGCACCAAAGCTTCGCAAACCCTGGGGATCACGAGGCGTACGCTTTATAATAAGATGAAAAAATACAACCTCGAACAACCAACCCGCTACTCTCGGTAAGCTGTGATCGTGAGAAATTAAGCGAAGTTGAGAACAATTTCTCAACGAGTGAGAAAAAAGAGAACGGAAGTGAGAAATGCGTTTCTCACTTTTTTTTGTATCTACATCGTCAGCCTGTATTAATACGGGCTTTTACAACTTGGCATCACTTTTGCATCTATATGGGGGGAGACCAATTGAAAGGGGGCTTTGGTTTGAAAAAGATTTTACTAGTCGGCACGTTGGACACGAAGGGAGAAGAATTTCAATTCATTAAAGAACGAATTGAAGAAGGCGGGGCAGAAACGATCGTCATGGATTGCGGCATTAAAGGTAAACCGCCCATCTCCCCGGATATTACCAGCGCTGAAGTGGCAAAAGAGGGAGGTGAAGCGTTAGAACAGCTTATTCAAGCGGATGACCGAGGCAAGGCCATTGATGTCATGATGAGCGGAGCAGCCCGACTGGCTCTTAAGTTTTTTGAAAGCGGTGACATATCGGGGGTTCTAAGTCTAGGCGGTTCAGCTGGGACCACGATCGGGACCCAGGCGATGCAGGCTCTTCCGGTCGGTGTTCCGAAAGTGATGGTCTCTACTCTTGCCTCAGGCGACACCCGTCCGTTTGTAGGCGTAAAAGACATTACGATGGTGCACTCTGTCGTTGATATTTCCGGCATCAATCCATTTTCTTCACAAATTTTAGCCAATGCGGCGTTTGCCATCCTTGGTATGGTGAAAGGGGAAGTGCCCGAAATAAAGGAAGAAAAGCCTTTAATTGCCGCAACCATGTTCGGCCTGACTACACCTTGTGTGACAAAAGCGAGAGAATATCTCGAAGACCAGGGCTATGATGTACTCGTCTTTCATGCGACGGGAATCGGTGGCCAGGCGATGGAATCTTTGATTGAAGCAGGCTACATTTCCGGAGTGCTTGATGTCACCACGACCGAATGGTGCGATGAGTTGGTAGGAGGCGTGTTCAGCGCCGGCCCAGAGCGACTGGAGGCCGCAGCCCAGGCCAATATTCCCCAAGTCGTGTCCACCGGGGCGTTGGATATGGTGAATTTCGGCGGCATTGACACCGTACCAGAACCATTAAAAGAACGCCATTTATATAAGCACAATGCAAATATTACCCTCATGCGGACGAATACGGAAGAAAACAAGCAGCTGGGAAAAATTCTCTCCGAAAAAGTGAACAAGGCGAAAGCGCCTGCTGCTCTGTTTTTGCCTCTTCACGGCGTCTCAGGCATCGATCAAGAAGGACAGCCGTTTTACGGCCCAGAAGAAGACCGGGCTTTGTTTGATTCGATCAAGCAGCATGTAACAAGTGAGGCAGTAGAGGTGATTGAACGCAATCAACATATCAATGATGAAGAATTTGCCTTAGCGATGGCGCAGAAATTAGTGCAGCTGATGGAACAGAATTAAAGAATTCTGAATTTTATAACTAGAAATGAACGGAGGATCTCGTATGAGTCTAGCGCGTAAGGATATTTTGGCTAAATTGAAAAAGCAAGTAAGTGAAGGAACTTCCATTGTGGGAGGAGGAGCAGGCACTGGTCTTTCGGCAAAAGCGGCAGAAGGCGGTGGCATTGATTTAATTATTATTTATAATTCAGGGCGTTTTCGGATGGCCGGCCGAGGGTCATTAGCCGGACTGATGCCGTACGGAGATGCCAATAAAATCGTAACGGAAATGGCAGATGAAGTACTGCCGGTCGTAAAGCATACTCCTGTCCTGGCCGGTGTGTGCGGGACGGATCCTTTTCGTATGATGGACGTATTTTTAGAAGATTTAAAACGGATGGGTTTTGCCGGGGTGCAGAACTTCCCGACTGTCGGCTTGATTGGCGGTGACCTTCGCAAAAATTTAGAAGAAACGGGCATGGGCTATGACAAAGAAGTCGAGATGATACGAAAAGCTCACGAACTAGACTTATTGACGACGCCGTATGTGTTTGATGAAAACGAAGCGGCGATGATGGCGGAAGCAGGGGCGGATATTTTGGTCGCTCATATGGGACTTACGACCAAAGGAACGATTGGGGCCCAAACGGCACTTACATTGGATGATTGTGCGAAACGAATTCAAGCCATTCATGACGCCGGCAAAGAAATAAATCCCGATATTATGGTGATTTCGCACGGTGGTCCGGTCGCTGAACCAGAAGATGCCGAATATATCATGCAAACCACCGACGGGATCGACGGCTTCTTCGGGGCCTCTAGCATTGAGCGCCTGCCTACCGAAACAGCTATTAAAGGGCAGGTCGAACAATTCAAAAAGATTACCACGTAAAAGCAAACGGCGAATGAGACGACTCAGCCCGTTTATTTGGAAGAAACAAGTGCATTTGTTTTCTATATAAGCGTCACCAGTTATCCGGTTGGTCATACCTGCAAGATTAAACTGGGGGGAAGAACATGAATATAAAATGGAAACATGTATCGTTTGCTGTTTTAGGGGCGAGTTTGCTCGCTGTCACAAGCGCCTGTACGGAAGAAATGGAAACAGAACTGGAAGAAGAGATGGATGACGGGGTTACAGAAGACGAAGGAAGTGCCGAATCCGACACCGAAGACGATGCTGACGATGGCGATGAAGCAGAAGAAGCAGGAGCCATTCAAATCGGGGTCGTAGGGCCGATGACAGGTGGCTTTGCGGCGTACGGTGAAAAAGTGGAAAAAGGCGTCGAGCTTGCGTTAAGCGAAGTCGACCACACCTTCAATGGCAATGAAATTACCACGGTAGTAGAAGACTCGCAGGCTGATGCCGAACAGTTGATGACCCGGCTGGATAGCTTGCGGGACAGGAATGAAGTAGACATCGTCATCGGTCCGTCAACCGGGGATGAAGGTGAGGCAGCAGCAAGCTGGGCGCAAAATAATGAAGATACCTTAATTATGCCTGGTTATTCAGCGCCGGAAGACATGACGATGCGCGATGCTTCTGACAACTTACTGCGCGCAGGCTGGACGGGATCGCAGACCATTTTCCATTTTGGTAAATATGTAGCTGAAGAAATGGGACATGAGCGGATCGTCATGGTCGGCCAAGACTATGCCTATCCATGGGACCAGGCTGCCGGGTTTAAACGCGGATTCTTTGAAAACGGCGGAGAAGAAGTACACACCATCTGGCATCCGACCGACACGTTAGAATTCAGCGCTATTATGGGCGAACTCCAGGGCATGGCTGACGAGTATGATGCTGTCCTGTTAAACAGCGGCGGAGCAGATGCAATCGCGTTTTACGAAGCATGGGAACAGTACGGCATGGATGAGTCCTACCCACAAATGCTGGGCGGGACAAATGTAGCTGATATTCCGATCTTAGAAGAGGTGTCGGATAACTTTGAAGGCGTTTATTCTTCCATGCATTACTCCGAGAGCTTGGACCATGAAGAGAACGTAGAATTCAGGGAAAACTACGCGGAGATGCACGGAGAAGAAGCGGATGGCATTGCCTTGCAAGGGTATGACACGATGCGCGTAATCTTGGATGCCCTTGAAGAGACTGACGGAGATACAAGTGACACCGCCGCTTTAAGTGAAGCGATTCGAGACATGGAAGTTGGTGACTCACCGCGCGGGGCGTTCACCTTTGATGAGTATGGCCACGCGGTTCAAGACATCTATATTAAACGAGTAGACTTGGTGGATGGCGAATTGCAAAACGAAGTGGTCGAAACGTATGAAGAGGTCAGCCAGTTCGGTCCTTATGAAGATTATCAAGATGAATATATGGCTCAGCCTGGCAATGAAAGAGACTTCCCGGCCGATACCGCTGAAGAATACTTTGAAGACTTAGAAGAGTATTTTGGCGAGGAGTATATGAACGAGTTAGAAGAAGGTGGAATTTGGGAGTAACGTTGCCAGCACAGCCAGCTGGTTGCAGAAACGTAAGGTGAGGAGCCGGTTATCTGTGGAGGAGGAGCCGCAAAAGGCTCCTTCTTTCCAGAACCTTCCTTGCTTCATAGGGGGGATCACATGCTAATTACGATAGTCAACGGGCTGACGATGGCTTCATTGCTGTTTATTATAGCTGTTGGTTTAAACCTCTCATTCGCATTATTAAGGGTTGCTAACCTGGCGCACGGTGCTTTTTATCTGTTCGGCGGTTATGTTGGTTTAAGCACGATGAACTATACCGACAGCTGGATTTTGGCAATCCTTGTGGGAGGGTTGGTTACAGGGGTTTTAGCATTTTTGCTTGAATTTTTCTTATTAAGAAAAGTGCGCGGCGACAATTTGCGGGAAACGTTAGTTACGTTATCCGTCGCTTTTATATTAGCTGATCTTATGATTGTCATCTGGGGAGGCAACCCGCGTTCGATTGCTTATCCAGAAATGCTGCAAGGCCCAGTCCATCTGGGAGGAATTGTCGTTCCGAAACTGAGTGTTTTCATTTTTATCTTTGCAGTCGTCATCGGCGTCCTGCTTTGGCTGCTATTAAATAAAACAAAGATCGGCATGGTGATACGAGCCGGCGTTGATGATTTTGAAATGGTCTCGGCGCTGGGCACGAATATCCGCTTTGTTTTCACCGCCATGTTTGTGGTGGCTGGCTTTTTGGCAGGGATTGTCGGAGTGATCGGCGGCTCGCATTTAATGATGTCCCCAGGTGATGACTGGCGGATTCTTACCTATGCCTTGTTAATCATTATTTTAGGAGGCATGGGCAGCTTTGGCGGATCGGTCATAGCCGCTCTTATTATGGGCTTTATTTATAGCTTCGGAAGTCTCTACTTCCCTGAATTTCAATTGTTTCTCATGTTTGCCCCTGTCGCATTAGTACTTATCTTCAGGCCAAAAGGGCTGTTCGGGAGGGGATTAGCATGAATCAAGCCGTCAAATGGGTGTTCTATCTTATTGTGTTGCTCTTTTTAGCAGCCATTCCATTTTTGATGAGCGATTTCTTTACCACCATGACAACAAGAGTGATGTACTTTTCTCTAATGGCGATAAGCTTTGCTTTTCTAGCTGGGCAGGTTGGATTAATTTCGCTGGCTGTGCCCGCATTTTTAGGAGTGGCAGGCTATACCATAGCCATTCTGGAAACGCGTGAGATCTTGTTTTTCCCATACTCGGCTATCGCGGCTCTTGGCATGGTGCTAGTGGCAGCAGCCATTTTCGGAATTTTCGTAAACAGATCACAAGGCATCTATTTTTTGATGCTTACCCTTATACTCGGCCAAATTGTCTGGGCGGTCGCCTTGCAGTGGGCATCCGTGACAAACGGCTCGAATGGATTGATTGGCATTACCAGGCCCGAGGTGATGCAATTTACGGTCGCAGGCCAAGAAGTCGGGTTCTACTACATTCTCTTGCTTACCGTTTTGTTAGTGACATTCGGGGTGCTTGCGCTTACGCGGTCTTCATTTGGAATGAAACTAAAAGGCATACGTGAAAGCGAATCGCGCATGATCATGCTCGGCTATCCGGTCATGCGGATGAAGTGGATCGCTTTTATGATTTCTGCCTTTATTGCCGGTCTCTCTGGCATCTTTCTCGTCTACTATATCGGCGTTATGCACCCGAGCGCTATTGACTTGGATTCAGCGGCGATGGTGTTAATTGCGGTGATTTTCGGTGGCATTTACAGCATTGTCGGAGCCATAATCGGCATGGGCATTGTGCAGACATTTGAAATCTTTTTAAGCGCTTTCACCTCGCGTTATATGATCATTATCGCTTTAATGTTCTTGTTTGTCGTGATGTACGCCCCTAAAGGCATTATGGGCTCGATTTACAAAATCAAGTTCATGGATGCGCTTTATCAGAAATGGTATACGGGGAGGAAGAAACGATGAGTAATTCTATAAAAACAGAAGCAAATACGTCAGGCGCCACAACGAACGAGACCCCGGCCCTGGTCGTTAAAAATGTATCCAAGTCCTTCGGCGGCGTAAAGGCCATTGATGACGTTTCTTTAACAGTGGATACCGGTCGAAGCCGGGTGTTAATTGGCCCAAACGGCGCGGGGAAATCGACGTTGTTTAACTTGATCACCGGAGAGATTTCTCTCGATGAAGGCGAAGTCCATATTTTTGGGGAAGACGTAACCAATGCACCGGTACAAAAACGCAGTCAGCTTGGCCTGGCGCGGATGTATCAAATCTCTAATTTGTTTCACGAATTAACGGTGGAAGAAAATTTGTATTTGGCCCTGCAAGGCAGCGAATGGGAAGTGAAGCACCTCTTTTCCTTCTTCGTACCGTGGTTTAAAAACAAGAAGCGGCTAAACCGCATCCGGACAGTCGCAGAAAGTGTGGCGCTGGAAAAGAAGCTGGATACGCTTGTCAGCAATTTATCGCACGGTGAACAGCGCCAGCTCGAACTGGGCATGGCCTTGGCACCTGATCCGAAAATCATCTTGTTTGATGAGCCGATGGCAGGGCTGTCACCGACAGAGCGCGTCTTCATGAAAAAATTGATTGCTCGCCTGGCCTCGGAAAAAATCATTCTGGCGATCGAACACGATATGGATTTTGCCTTGAGCCTCACCAATGACGTTACTGTCTTGCATCAAGGCGCTTCAATTGCCGAAGGAACCCCCGCAGAAATCAAACAGAATGAAGACGTGCGCACGATTTATAAATTGCAAAACGCAGAATGAAAGAGAGAGGAGGTAGCCGATGACACACCCACTGCTGTCGGTTGACAATTTGAATGCGTATTATGGCAAAGCTCACATTCTTCAAGACGTATCTTTTAACGTAAATGAATTGGAACGAGTCGCCATCCTCGGTAGAAACGGTATGGGAAAGTCCACCTTGTTAAAATCCATTCTCGGACTGGAAAAAATCCGCCGGGAAGGTGACATTCAATTTGACGGGCAACGTACCACCGCTAACGAAACGTTTCAAACCGCGAATTTAGGCATTGCCTACGTGCCACAAGGGTGGCAGCTGTTTCCTTCTTTATCTGTCGATGAGCACTTAGAAATGGCCTACACCCCCAGTTCCGGCGAGTTTGAATGGACGCCTGATTCGGTGTATGAACTGTTTCCAGAGATTGAAGCAAGACGGAAGGTGGGCGGCACCAAATTAAGCGGAGGCGAACAGCAAATGCTCGCGATCGGACGCGCGCTCGTCCGCAATCCACGCCTTATTTTAATGGATGAACCGTCCGAAGGAATCTCGACATTTGTCATTGAGCGGGTGGTAGAAGTCTGCCAGCAAATGGCCGAGCGCAACATCTCTTTGTTGCTAGTCGAACAAAACCTGGACCTCGCCTTGCGCGCCGCTCAAAAAGTTTACATTCTTGTAAACGGACGCATGGTCTATGAAACCACCGCTGAAGATTTTAAAGCGGATAAAGAAAGCCAGAACCACTACCTTGGCGTGTGAAAGAAGGGCCGGCCGCTGACAGCTAACGCGGCGTTCTCCGTGGTGAAAAACCGCAGCTCAGCCGGGTGGCACACGTGCCGCAGCTTGATTGAGTTTTCATAACGGACATCAGATCCGTAATTTAAGAAAAAAGCCACGGCTGGATGCCGTTTTGGAGCGAATAGCTGAACCAGGGTCTATTAATTAAAGAATGTTAGGAGAAATCAGTCGCGAAAGGATGTGCGGCTGATTTTTTCATTAAAAAGAGCGAACCGCTGGCCGCGATGATGCCGTAGATACCACAAAGCTTATATTTTCACATTGCAAACCGGGACAGGAGCCTGTCTTTCATGAAAAATATGGCATGTATGATACAATTTCATTAAAGTCGGGTCGAAAGGGGGAAGAGCATGCGCTGGATCCATTATTCTTTCTTATCGCTAATTATTGCTATGTTTCTTGGTTTCGTGGGGGCAACCTTGTTCATTTATCACCAGTTTACGCAGACGCTTCTGTGGGGAAACCAGATCATTATTGGTGGGACAATCGGTTTAATCGTCATAAGCATAGCAGCTCTTTCTCTATGGAGGCGCCGCTGGTTCAAAGGAGGAAGTCTAGCTTTTGCTGGGCTGCTTGTGGGAGTGGTGGCTGCAGATTTTGGCTATCAAGCTCACCTGGAAAACTTGGAGATTGCGAGTTCGCAGGACATAGAGATTCAGGACTACCGACCGTTCACGGATGGTAATAAGGTCGTTCGACTCGAAGAAGAGCCAGAGCTTCAACTGGAGGAAGCAGCCTGGAAAATGGACGGCGCGACCGCTTTGTATCCTGTTTATGCTGCTTTCGTTGAGCACATTTACCCTGAAGCTACATATCCATCCCGCGAAGGGGAAGTGCAAGTCAACCAAACGGATGAAGCCTTCAATCGTTTACTTCGTCAGGAGGCGGATCTTGTTTTTATGGCTGAACCTTCAGAAAAACAAAAAAGACAAGCTGAAGAAAAGGGTGCGCGCCTTGAGATGACTCCGATCGGCCGTGAAGGGTTTGTTTTCTTTGTCAATGAGTCAAACCCGGTCGAGGCTGTTAGATTGGAAGACATTCAAGCGATTTATAGCGGAAACATAGAAAATTGGAAAGAATTAGGCGGAAGAGATGCAGGCATTCAAGCCTTTCAACGCCCGGAAGGAAGCGGCAGTCAAAGCGCCCTGCAGCGGCTTATGGAAGGTCGGGAACTGGCTGAGCCGCCTGTGGAAGAAGTCGTGAGCGGTATGGGCGGTATAATTGAAGAAACGGCAGATTACCGGAACCACCGGCATGCGCTCGGCTTTACATTCCGTTACTTTTCAGACGAGATGGTAGCACATGAAGATGCGCGCCACTTAGCTATTGACGGTGTTGCTCCGACAAAAGAAGCAATCCAGGCGGGGGATTATCCTCTAACGGATCAATTTTATGCGATTACTACAGAAGAAAATAAGGATAAAGTCGCGCCATTTATTGATTGGGTTCAGTCGGAGCAAGGACAGCGGATTATAGAAAAAACGGGTTACGTTCCGCTTGAAGAAGAGAGCTGAGCCATTAGGAGGAAAAAGAAGAAAGGACGTATTTATATGAAGGGACGGCCTTCTCCCTGGATGATTGCCATCTTGGTGTTATTTTTAACGTTTACGTGGGGGCTTTCCTATCCTGTTATGAAAATAGGAATAGAAGATTTAGACCCATTTAGTTTTTCGTTTTTTCGGTTTTTAGTAGGTTCGGTGTGCCTGTTTCTCATGGTGAGGTTGTGGCAGGGAAGCTGGGTACCTGAGCGTATTCCGTTCGGTCGTTTACTTGTGCTGGGAATCCTTCAGACGCTGAGCGTGTTTGGGCTGATGGCTCTGGGCATTCAATTTATTGACTCCAGCATCACCTCGATTCTGATCTATACGATGCCGGTCTGGACGGTTATCCTCGCTGTCCTGTTTTTAAATGAGCCTTTTACCAAACGGCTTGCCGGCGGTTTGACCTTCGTCTTGCTGGGTCTTGGCTTCATGATCGTGCCTGATATGGTTGCTTCGTTTGAAATGGCTGCATTGCTCGGTGTTACGCTCGTTACACTGGCTGCGGTCATTTGGGCGGTGGCAAATATTTTTTACAGGATGAAGCTGAATATGTATAACAGCATGTTCGTTTCGGCGATGCAGATGGGCATTGGCACAGTTGGTTTAGGAGGAGCGGCCTTTTTATTCGAAGCCCCTCTTAATACCACGTGGACGCTAGAAGCCGCGGGAACTGTTGTGTTTACCGGCTTTGTCGCCTCCAGTCTTTGTTTTGCCATCTGGTATTATTTGCTTCAAGTCGTACGCACGTCTACCACCGTGGTTTCATCCTTGCTTGTGCCCGTTTTCGGCGTAAGCTTGGGAGCGTTAATCCTCGGAGAAGCAATCACGATGTATTTGCTGGCTGGCATGGCCTGTGTGCTGCTTGGTATTGCGGTGGTGCAGCTGCCCCGGTCTGCGTGGAAAAGAATGTTGCGGCGTACTTAAATCAATAGATCGGTTCCTGAAAATAAGGGGAATGTTATGTAAACGGGCACGAATGTTATGTATTTTGATAACTAGCTGTATCGTTGCCCCGAAAAATGATCGTTTTCCGTCACACCTTCTCATATTTACAAATCCTGATCTCTTCGTCATACTATAAAAGATCACGTTTAAAATAGGCGTCAAAAAGCTGGGAGAAGATGGCTTAACTATATAGTTTTCGTAAAGGTTGGTCGCAGATGAGCGAAGAGAATCAGAACATTACTAGGTTAACTATAAATGGAAAAGAACTCGTCCTTATTGGGACGGCGCATGTTTCAAAAAAGAGTGCGGACGAAGTGAAAGAAGTCATTAAAGCGGAAAATCCGGATTCGGTATGTGTGGAACTTGATGAACAGCGTTATCAATCGATTGTAAACCACGATAAATGGAAAGATATGGACATCTTTAAGGTGATTAAAGAGCGGAAGGCGACGCTTCTGCTTATGAACCTGGCTATTTCTTCTTTTCAAAAGCGGACGGCCAAGCAGTTTGGCATTAATGCGGGTCAGGAAATGATGCAGGGGATTGAGTCTGCAGAAGAAATTGACGCGGAACTTGTGTTAGCGGACCGCAACATTCAAGTGACGTTTTCCCGTATTTGGCACCAGGTCGGTTTCTGGGGAAAGATGAAGCTGTTGATGGCGATTGTCGCGGGTATTTTCAACAAAGAGAAAATCACGGAAGAAGAATTGGAAAAAATGAAAGAACAGGATATGCTGAATTCGATGCTTGATGAGTTTACCCAGCATTTCCCGCGTTTAAAAAAGCCGCTCATTGATGAGCGCGATCAATACTTATCGCAAAAGATTAAAGATGCGCCTGGCGATAAAGTGGTAGCGGTGCTGGGCGCAGCGCACGTACCGGGGATTAAAGAGGAAATTCACAAGGAACAGGACTTGGAACAATTAACAAAAGTGAAAAAATCGAAGGCGCCGAAGATTATCGCCTGGGCGATTCCGATTTTTATCCTCGCTATTATTGCGTACACGTTCATGTCCAACCCGTCCGTGGGTATGCAGCAAATGATGAGTTGGCTGCTTTGGAATGGTTCGTTCTCGGCGCTCGGGACAGCGATCGCGTTAGGGCATCCGCTCGCGGTGCTTACGGCCTTTATTGCTGCTCCGCTTACGTCGCTCAATCCACTCGTTGCGGCGGGCTGGTTTGCCGGTCTGGTGCAGGCGTATTTCCGCAGGCCGAGCGTGGAGGATTTTGAGTCGCTTTCTGACGATGTAACGAGCGCGAAAGGTTTCTGGCAGAATAAAGTCACCCGCATCTTACTCATCGTTGTGCTCGCTAATCTCGGTAGCACACTCGGCACGATGATTGGCGGTGCGGATGTTGTGCGCCTCTTTATTGAAAACTTGCAAGGATAAATGACTATAAAAAGGAGCTGCCGGCTGGCAGTTCCTTTTTTTCACCGTAAGAATGGGTATACGCGCAATAAGGCTCAGCCTACGCCGTAGGCTTGGTTTCGCCACGTGTTCTTTAACGAATATCACGCTTTTGCGGAAACGTCTGTGTCCCATGCGCCGCCCAACATTATAGATTGGTATCCATTAACCAGGCATCTATTTCTTTTTCGGCTTCCGCACGGGACAGATGATATCGCTCTTCCAGTTTGGCAATGAGCTTTTCACGGTCGCCTTCAATCTGCTGCAAATCATCATCTGTTAATTTCCCCCACTTTTTTTGCGCTTCACCAGTGACGAGGTCCCATTTGCTTCTTAGGTCAGCAAAATCCAAACATAAAACCTCCTTTTTTAATAACGATCTGAATCAATTTCATCATGACGTTTTATGAGTAATAAAACGAATGTTAGCTATTTATTTTTTATTTACTATATGGCATTCCAAAAGTGACTGAAACGTATGACGACGGCTCCCAGAGGATAACACGCAGGCTGAAGATCCACTTTTTCGATGGGTTTTACCCATCGAAAAAGGTAGCTGAAGACAAGCCCTCGGGAAAGCGTCGTCTGAAGTGAAGGTCACTCATTATTCGGAGTTTAACACCTTATTTTGAATGATGAAATTGATTCATCTACAGAGACAATTACCGTTTGCAGCTAGAAAAAAACATGCATGTAAAAAGGAGCTGGCCATTATAGGTCAGCTCCTTGCTTTGTCACCATACTTTCTACTCGTTCGTTATTCGGAGGGACGATTCGGTCCTTCGAGTTTTTTATCTCCGTAGCCGGGGCGTTTATCTTCATTTTTTTCTACACGTGCGTGGTTTTCTTTCTCTGTATTGTATTTGTTGTCTCCTTTATGAGGCATTCCGCTCACTCCTTTATGAGGCATTCCGCTCACTCCTTTTCGAAAGTACCCGTAGTTTGCCACAGTGTGCTCAACTCATACATGGATAAAAGTGAAGCTGTGAACCATACTACGAACAAAAGGTACAGTGAAGGTGGTGAGATGAGTGAGTGAGCTCACAACTAGAGAATTATCGTTCATTGAGGATGAAATTCGGGCTGAAGCACTTTGTGCAAAAACCATGAACTGGTGCGCGTCCGGCTGTGATGATCCTGACCTCCGCGCTACATTGGAAGAACTGGCCGAAAAACATCAACATCTTGTAAAAGACCTTTCTCAATATTTTAACCAGGCTGGTGACTTGCATTAAAACGAAAAGCAGATGATATGAACCAAAAGGAGGGTGTCGTGTGCCAAATAATATGGACCAACGCGCATTGACGGACCGTGAACGACTACAATTATGTTTAGAACTAGAAAAAGGGCGCCTCCGTAGTGTGAGCAACACCCTGCTGGAGTGCAGCCATGATGAATTGCGCGACGTCTATCGCAGCTGCCTTGATACAACGATTGAAAATCAGCGCAAGCTGTTTGATACGTTGCAAACGAATGACTGGTACCGGGTGCGCAAGGCAGAACAAGCAGAGCTTGAAGACGTACAGGAAATGATGCAGCACAATCTGCGTCCGAGCACGTAATTAAAAAATAAAGGAGTCCGGTATGAGGCATATCATAGCGATTGTGACAAAACTCGTTATTTTTACTATCCTGCTATTTATAATTTTAGATCTCTTTTTTGGTCTAACGCTTGGTCAAGTGTTTACGTTAGCCGTCATTATGACTGCGATCACGTATCCAATCGGAGATTTATGGCTGCTAAGGAAATGGGGAAATTCCATGACGGTGTTAACTGAATTTTGTATCATTGTCAGCTTTATTTGGTTAATTGCCGGGATTTTCTTCGTGCCCTATGCCTTATTGGATACGCTTGTGCCGCTTGGCTATGCTTCCATTATTGCGGCGATCCTTTTGTCGGTGGCGGAAGCCTTTTATCATCCGTACGTGGAGAGGCACATCTTTAATGAATAACAGCTGCTAAATTCTTCCCCTTAGACGCGGGGCGAAGGCTGCCTAAACATAAAGCAAGCCCTGGTCCGATAGACGAGGGCTTATGCTTGTGTGTATAACTTGGTATTTTTTAAAAGGAAAGGTGTTGGTTGTTAGGCTGGGGCGTTTTGGGCTTTGCCGCTGGTGAGCAGGTGGCGGTGGATGAAGATTTCTATGATGGTTAAGATGATGCTTATTAGGACGGCGCCAAAGAAAGTAACGCGGGCGTCTGGTAGTAAATTGGAGACCAAGTAGATGAAAAGGACACTGGCGCCGAAGTCAATGGCAATGCTGAGCCAGAAGCGGCCTTTTTTTAAAATGAAGTATTCCATAATAACACCGACGACAGCCAGCGCGACACCGAGTATGAGGGGTTCCCAGAACCATGGGTAGTCGACGTTTGGAAGGAGCAGCATAGAGAGGACGAGGACACATGGTATGATCAAGAGTTTAAGGACGAAACTAGTCATGGGTGATTCCTCCTTTGCACGGTTGTTGTTACTTTGCGCGAAATGAAGGAAGATTATGCAGGGCAGGGGGATCGGTTTACAAATTTAGGATGTCGGGAAGGTGAGAAATAGGTCGAAATTCCCTTCAAATTTCGGTATTCGTAGTTGAAAATAATGGAAGGGTAAGACTTTTTTTGCTAAGAGTGAATCACAGGCTGACAGCTCTTCGTACATAGTGGTAACGACAAAGGATAAGTAGTGGAGAACGGGGGATTACGGTGCCGCAGTGGGTAAAGATTATGTTGTTTACTACGGTTTTCTTTCCGGTGGTAATTGTTGGGGCCCATCTTATTTTTCGCTTTTTCATTGGTGAACCAATTGATGGGGCTTATTTCATTTCCTTATGGTTGGGCCTTGTCTTTGCAGGTCTTTTGGTTGGCGGGTTTATTAGCATGGTGAAGAGATCTCATGCAAAGTATGAGTGAAAAAATGACTAGAAGGTGTTAACTGTGAAAAGGACAGGGCTTTTTTACATCGTGTTAGTTGTTGTGATGGGATGGGTGGCAGCATGTGGCGAGGAAGAAGCTACATATCCTTCTGAAAGAATAGCTGTGAACGAATTAAAAGCAGAAAACGAGCTGGACCAAGAGCAGATTGTAGACCGTATTAGTGTGCGGCAACACACACTCATTATTGCAGATCACAATGGGGTCACTGCTTATGTTATCGAACAAAAGAGCAGCGAAGACTTCACCTGGCACCAGCCTGCCGAGACAGTTGAAAGTGAGGACGTAGAGAGAGGTAATGACCATGTTGAAGAACTTCGGGTCGCAGAGGACATTAGGTTAGAGTTTACGGTCGGGGAACTTAGCAATCATCATACGGATGAACCGGTGCCTGGTTTCTGTGGCGAGGTTGAAACACAGGAGATGTATTATTGTGTAAAAGATGCATAAAGAAGATGGTGCTCTTGTGTTGGCAAAACAGCTATAAATTCTCCAGCTAGCTTCTTTCAGCAGCTAGTTGGAGGTTTGCTTTCGTTAGATTCCGACTCGGTCGCTTCTGCGCTCGAAAAGGATGACATCCCGCCATCTACCGTGCATCTTGCCAATACGCTCGCGTCTGCCGACTTCTCTAAATCCGTGGTTTATATGAAGCTGGATACTGGCTTTGTTTTCTGGAAAGATGCCTGCTTGCAGGGTCCAGAAGCCATGATCCTCACTGCTTTCTATTAAAGTCCCAAGCAGCATGCTTCCAATGCCTTGGCCTGTGCTTTCTGCGCTTACATAAATACTCACTTCAGCCACACCTGCGTAAACCTCTCTTGTGGAGACGGGGCTTAAAGCGACCCAGCCGCTGATACGACCTCGGTGGCGAGCGACGAAGCGACAGGCATCAAGATGACTTCGATCCCACTCCTCCCATGACGGCACGTCCTGGGCAAATGTTGCCTCCCCCGTATCAATCCCTTCTTGATAGATCTCACGTACACGTGGCCAATCTGTTTGTGTCAGTTTAGATATGGTTGGAGCTTCCGTCATTCGTATCCTCCGTTCTTCTCTTCCTACGATTCAATGTGAGCGGCGCGAACCGAATGTGGCCTCGCTCCGAGTTAGTGTGGAGTGACGTCTCTTCCTTGTGGCGTTACTCCTCTCGAGTGCGGGGTCACCCCTTCTCGTTGCGCAGGGACTCCTCCCGCTTGCGCACTCGCTCGCCCCCTTTTAGTATATCGGCGGCGTTTTTTCACGTATAATTTTGTTAATTTCAGGTCTCCTCTAAGCTCATTATTACATATTTTTTGATTTGAGAGCGGTTTACTTCTGCTTCTAGCGGGGAATTTGTATACAAAAATAGTTCTCATTCGAGATCGTTTTATATGAATAGAACAGAAACAGTCCTAAAGATTTTATGTTAAAAGTATATGAAGGAGCCAAACATGAGCGCGCGTGTGCTTGAGTGCGAACGGTGTCTATCACGTTGATTCATTATTGTGATAGAGGGGTCGTGGTGCACAGTAAAAGGAGGGCGTTATGAAACATAGTATGGTTGCACTTCTTTCTATTGTCAGCTTAAGTGTGTTGGTGGCCTGCGGACAAGGAAGCAGCGGCCAGGAGTTGGAGGAGGAGGTCATTACGGATGACCATATTGTGGCCTATTTTGAAGGAATTGAAGACGGGCGGGTTATTCTGGATATTACCGATGCCAGAGCGCAGCATCTAAAAGAACAGGGCGCGGATGTAACCGATTCGATGGTTCATTTGGTGCAGGTGGAAAAGACAGATGAACTGGTAGTAGCAAATAGTGAAGGAGAGGCGATCGAGTGGGACGAGTTAGATCCACATGACCGCATGTATATCGATTACGATCTTAGCACCTACAATACCGGACAGACAACCATTGAATTGGATCATTTGATTTTAGACGACGGGGCCGGTAAGGACGAACTAATCGGCGCTCAACTTCCTGATGATGAGGAAGCTTACCGCATCATTATCGTCCATGACGAAGGACAAGTGCTCGAAGAATCCGTAGAGGAAGAGGACTTCAATGAAGTGTTGGCAGAAACCCCGCTCGAGAGCTATGCTACCGTCCATCAGCAAGACGGACATCGGATGGGGGATTATGTAAACGCGTTAGATATTGAAAAAGAACTCCCAGTTTATCTTATTTTGGACCATGAAGGCGTCACGTACAAAACAGATGAAGCAGAAGAAGCTTTATCTTATTTTGAAGATGAAATGTAACAACGGAGAGAACGTTTTAAAATGGGAGCCTTCCTGCTTATCTGAGGCTCTCCATATATATGTGTATGTACAGACTTTGGAATCATATTTACCTTCCTCTTTAGAAATATCCGCATTTATGTTTCAGTTTTACGATGGGTGGCAATAGATTATCACAATCTTAAAATAGGAGTGATAATGTGACAGACCCAAAACGTGAGGCGGAAAACCAAATCAAAGAGATTCCAGAAGAAAAAAAGGAAGACATCTTACAGAGCTATAATCAATTTCAGGATTACCTGAAGTCAAAAATAGAAAAAGGCGAAGCACTAGGCTTAAACGAACATCAAATTGCTAAAGGTGCCGAACGAGTAGCTGAATATTTAAAGCGACATGAAGAACCGCGCAACACTGAAGAAAAGCTGCTTCAAGAAATGTGGAAAGTCGCTGATGAGGATGAAAAACATGCGATGGGCCACATTCTCGTTAAATTAGCTAAAGAACATGGTGACAGCTAAGGGGATATGAAGCAACGGCGTCAGCGGAAAAACCGCTGACGCTTTTTTACACCGAAAGCATGTAAAAATAGTTGAAGGAAACGGTATACGTGCAACGAAGGCTCAGCCTACGTCGTAGACTTGGCTTGGTCAAGTTTTCTTTACGCGCTTGAAGCAGGAGCTGATCTCTTTGGGCGAGTGATTTGTATTTGCTGTGGAATGATTTGTATGTTGCGGAAAATGATTAGTACCGGCCTCCCCCGACCGGCGCATTTATTCTATCCAGAGAGTAGCATCGAAGGATTCACAAACAAGCTGTATATGTTAGGCTATGAATAAAGCATGTAAGTACAAAGAATGATACATATGGAGTGAACGATATTGAAAAAATTAGGAGTAGCGGCCGCAACGTTAGCCTTGTTCCTCGTACCGAATCAAACAGATGCCTTTGAGATGAATGAAAGCATGAATAATGGGGACGATTCCTTTGGCACCGCTCCATCCTCTTCATTTGAAGACGAGAATACATCTTTTGGCGACAACAGTTCCAACGTTTTTAATCAGGATGAAGAATCTGGAGAAAGCTCGTTTGGAGATAGCAACCGCCAATCGCGTGATGCTTTTTTTAATGGCGGCGACAATCAAGAAGTCGATATTTGGGAAGGTTCCGGTGATG
Source organism: Salsuginibacillus kocurii DSM 18087 (assembly GCF_000377705.1). GTDB lineage: Bacteria > Bacillota > Bacilli > Bacillales > Marinococcaceae > Salsuginibacillus > Salsuginibacillus kocurii. The sequence continues at coordinate 53,554 of NZ_KB898633.1, forward strand.
GCGCGTCCGCTGAGAGCTTCGACGGAAATGAACAGGGAACCTTCGGTGTACCTGAGCGTGTTGCCGAGTTGGAAGAAGAAATGGACAGCGGAGCTCCTGCCGGCGAACCAGCGCCTGAAGGGCATGACGAACCAGCTGGAGCTGAGCCTGGCGGAGCATCAGCCACGGAGCAGCAAGAGACCGCTCCCGAAGACGATCTCCTAAATGAAACCGTAGAAGATGGTGATATGTTCGGATCACTTGAGGAAGAACTGATGGAAGGCGGCGACCCTGAAGTGATCGATGCACTTCTCCAGCAATTCATGGGCGGTATGAATGAAGGCATGGATCCCGGCATGGGGAGCGGAAGCGGCGGCTTTGATATGAACCAATCGCTCGATCCCATGCTAAACGCCCCCGCCGGGACGGGTGAGATGAATCAGATGGACCCGGCCATGACCTCGCCGGACGTATCCATGCCGTAAAGGACAATGCAGAGCAGCGATAGCGGGATTTCGTTACGGACATCTAGTCCTTTATTTTAAAAAATCGAGAGGTTTTTAGAACGTAGCGGAAGACATGACCGTCTGCGCTGCCATAAGGATAAACACTCAGCTGTGATCATTGCTCACGGCTGTTTTTTTTTTCGGCAACGGCTCTTGTTCTCCGAAAAAAAGAGTTCCATTTTTTTCTCGTGCAGGGTGTATAATAACAAGAAAGGAAGGGGGAATTCGATGAGTAACGAAGAAGTGAAAAAAGCATTTGGTGCAGCTGCTGATGATTATGTCAAAAGTGAGCTCCACGCCAAAGGAGAGGATTTGCAGGCGCTGCTTGAGGCGATCCAACCAGCAGCAGGCAAGGAGGAGGTACTGGATGTAGCGACCGGCGCAGGTCATGTTGTCCATACGGTTGCCCCTCACGTAAAGCGTGTAACAGCCACAGATATGACCCCGGAAATGCTAGAAACAGCGCAAGCTTTTGTGGCGAGCAAAGGCCATACCAACGTAACTTTCACCGAAGCCGCTGCCGAATCATTACCTTTCGCACTCGAGCAATTTGACCTTGTCATCACGCGCTTAGCCGCTCATCATTTCGCAGCGACGGAAGCTTTTATTAAAGAAGCATGGCGCGTGCTCAAGCCGGGCGGGCGGCTGTACGTGCTTGATAATGTAGCACCGGAAGACGAAGACTTGGACCACTTTTATAATAAAATCGAAAAATGGCGCGATCCCAGCCATAACCGTGCGTTTAAAAAAACAGAGTGGATGCAGCTGATCGAAGCGCACTCCTTTAACGTTGAACAGGTCCGCTCCTTTTCAAAACGATTCACATTTAACGACTGGTGTGACCGCATGAAAGTCCCTGCGGCTGAACAAGAAAAACTTAGTTCCTATATGTTGAGCCAAGACGAACGGTTTCAGCAAGCATTCTCCATTGACCAAGCCTTGGATGGCAGCGTTGAAAGCTTCAGCGGCCAGTCTATTCTGCTTCAAGCCCAAAAACAGCCATCATGAAAACAAGAGGTTGAGCATTACCGCCAATGCTCAACCTTCTGTTTAATCGTATCTTGAGAAACTAATCCTCGCTGCATAGATGGAGACGGGCACATACGATTATAGGTGCGAATGTGCTCGTTAATCACTTCAATATCTGAAGCAACCGCCGCGCCTGCCTCCATTCGTTTCACAACCCTAGCCATCTCCCGGCCGATCTCTTGCTGCACCTCAATCCACGGAGGTGTGTAATTCGCCTGTTTCACAATACCTGACAAAGCATCTTCTTTTAAAAATTTGTCCGAAAGCGGCTTGCCTTTCCCTGGCAAGTCATGTTCATTTCTTTCTTTTTCAAACTGTTGGTAACTGGATTCGAACCTTTTGTTTGTGCGGTCACTCAAGGTTATCCCCACCTCGTAAGATAGTAGCCGTCGTTTGTTTGCTTCTCTCTATATATTTATATTCTCAGTTTTTATTCCGGTCCCTTCCCATTTATGTGAACATCGTGCGAACGGGGATCTTGCCCATGTGGTCTCGACTTTTGCTGACAGCCCTTACCACTCAAAGAAGAATTTAAGTGTCATCACGATAACCGCATAGCCGATCGCTGCCAGTGAAAAAATCGGGAAATGAGCCTGCGCTTCGGAAGGAAGTTCAAATTTCACCACGTTTAAAATCATCGCGCCGGAAATAAACGCAAAGACGATGGATAACGCAAACGGAGTAAGGGTAAGAAACATTCCACAAAGCCAACCAATAATAATGCCACAGGCCAAAATGTAACGACCTAATTTATTATAACGGCGGGCATCTTCACGCCATAAATCATGGGCCACCGCCACAAAATGCATCCCGATCGCAATCACATAAAAGAGAGCCTGCACTCCTTCCACATCAGCAGAAATAACAATATAGGCAATTAATAAATTATAGACAGAAAAGAAAGACACCTGAACCCAAAAAAAAGGGCCGCCCTCTTCATCATCCCGCTGTCTTAAAAAGTAATTGGCCGTGTTTTGTACCGCAAATAAAGATAATAAACCGATCAGACCGAAAAAATAAAGTTCGGATTCCATCGCAAAGCCCTCAGTCTGATCCCCAAAATCGGACTGCTCTTCATGCAAAGCTGGAAGTATATAAACAAACACATAAGACACCGCTACCCCGCCCGAAAACGAAAGCCAACGCAACCGCTGCACCCTCGAAGCAGGGAGAATATGGTTCGTCAATAAATGAATAGCAATAAAAGCTAAACCTGTAATAAACGCATCGAATGTCAAGGGGCTGCCTCCTCAACCTATACTCTCGCTCATTTTCTACTATGTATTTTACAGGGTAGACCGTATAGGCTCAATTAAGACCGTCGATTGAGAAGAAGACAAGAGGTCCTAACCTTGTAACCAGAGCATCTACCGAGCATGATCCTCCATAAAACACAGCAGGAAAACCACCTATGGCAGCTTTCCCTTCCAGCCTATACAACCCCGTCATTTCTACCCTTTTCTATGAGACATTAAACAAGACGGGCGTGAGCGGTTGAATTCGACGAGCAAAGGAAGACACTTGAAAGGAACGGAAGTCTATTGGAAAAAATCATTACCGTGGTGGAAGAAGAAAGAAGACGTATGAGTTAGAGCCGTACAGGCTAAAGGAATAGAAATAGGAAAAGCGCAAGGCGGGTTTAAGATGGAAAGTAATTTATCATGTATAAGCTACCCCATGACGAAGGGGACAAGGCTAGACCCGGACATAGATTTTATTGATGAGAGAAAAAATAATAGACTATATCTTGTTAGTGGCATGGCTATGCCTACTCCTATTTACCAACAGGCTGATTTTTTCGATGAATTAATTGTGATTATTCGCGAAAATGAAATACATTGGACCAATTATGGTGGCCATTATGCTGCTCGTAATGGGATTAAGCATTTAATGTATAAAGCTATGAAATATTCAACTGTTTTAACAATGAACGTTATCAACTATGACCAATCTACAATTAAAGAGAACAGCCCTGCCTTTTCAGATGTTCATACAGATTTATCAGAGCAAACCATCTACACTAAATTTCCTGAAATGGATACTAACAAGGGTGCTAAGGATTATTGTCCCTTTGTTAATTAACCCTTCTCTATAGAGTTGATAAAACCACAACATGATCCCTTGTTCTACGCTCTTGCCCTTCTAAGCCCTTCATTTGCCAAAAGCAACTTTTCCCGTCTCCTAATTTCGAAAATTCTGGTAAACTAGGGATGTTAAGTAGAAGAAGGGAGGGGGCTTGTATGCGGGCTACGAGTATAGAAAATAAGATCTACGCGTGGTTTCATCATTTACATGTGCATCCTGAGCCGAGCTGGAGTGAGTGGGAAACGACGAATTATATTCAGCATGAGCTGGAAGCGGCAGGGATACAGGTGGAGACGTTTGGTGATATACCGGGACTTACAGCTACGATTGGGAGTGGAAGGCCAATTGTTGGGCTGCGAGCGGATATGGATGCTCTGATGCAGGAAGTGGACGGTGTTTATCAGGCTAATCATTCCTGCGGCCATGACGGGCATATGACGATGGTAACGGCTGCGGCCTACCTTCTTAAAGAGTTGGAACCGGACCTTGTGGGAACGGTGAAGCTCATTTATCAGCCGGCTGAAGAAAAAGCGACGGGGGCGCTTGCGCTAGTGGAGAAAGGAGTGGTGGACGAGCTCGATTATTTGTTTGGCCTGCATATGCGTCCGGAAAATGAATTGCCATATGGAAAGGCTTCGGTCTCGATTAGCCACGGTTCGGCGGCGTTTTTTGAAGGGGAGATCAAAGGTCGGGATATTCACGGAGGGAGACCCCATTTGGGTGCGAACGCGATTGAAGTAGGAGCTGAAATTAATCAGCAGCTGGCGGCGGTTCATGTGGATCCGCAAGTTCCACATAGTTTGAAGTTGACCCGCTTCCAAGCCGGGGGAGAGAGTCCGAACATTATACCAGGAAACGCAACCTTTAGCGTCGACCTGCGCAGTCAGGACAATGCGTGGATGGATTATATGCAAAAAGAGCTGAAACGATTGATTGCGTATACGGCAACACGAAACGATATTGAGATCGAGCTAAAACCGGCCGGAATGATTGCTGCCGCTCAAATTAGCGAGGAAGCTGAACAGAAGACACGGGCTGCGATTGAGCGGGTCATGGGGCCGGAGGCGGTAGCACCCAGGCTGGTGACTAGCGGCGGTGATGATTTTCATTTTTATACGATTAAACGGCCGCATTTAAAAGCAGCTATGATCGGACTGGGGGCTAATTTAGCACCTGGCTTGCATGATGCGAATATGACCTTTGAGCGAAAAGCGCTTTTAACAGGAGCTGATCTTCTCGTAGAGACGGTGCTGGCCGCATGTAATCAGGAAGGTCCCGATGCTGATTTACACTGAAGACAGGAAGAGATGAAAGAAGACGATAGACGCTTCATAAAAGGTTACATATACACAAAACGAGTCGTTAAGCGCAGCTTAACGACTCGTTACGTTCCTTAACTTTCATGTGCAAGCATGTGGGCGGCTGCCTCATGCATCTCTTTCAGGCCTGAGACTTGCGCATATTCGGCAACAGTGATGCCGCTTGTTGAGAGGAGTTCAACGATGTGCTCTTCCATGCGGGCCCACGTTTTACCCCCGGCGTTGTCATACGCGTCAATTAACGTTTTCAGTCCTTCTTTACCAAAGAGTAGGTAGTGCGACATGAAATCTACCGACACATCAGCTATCCCTACTTCTGTCCAATCAATTAAGCCGGTCACATAATTGTTCTGGTCAATAAGGATATGACCTGGATGGAGGTCTCCGTGTTTCACCCCGGTATGAGCTGGCCAAAGAGAATCATCAGCCAGCCATGCCTGCCAGCGCTCCCATAACGATTGATTAACCTCGTATTGTTCTTGCACCCGTTCCATTCGTTGTTTCATAGAGGTTCTTATCTCACTGGCACGAAGCATTTCAACCCCGGTATGTTTGAATGCTTGCTGAGGTAATGCGTGTAAGTCTGCTAGAGCTTTACCTAAGGAGTGATAATATTCGGACGGTATATTGCTTTCATCAAAACTCCATACATAGTCTTGTTGTTCCATATCAATGGTAGCGGCAGGAACTCCACTTAGCTGTTTATAGGCAATGAAGTCTTCTGCGAAGATAGACCAGTCGGGAGCTTGGAAGCTAGCATAGTTATTAATGATATCTAATGCTTTTTTCTCTGGCCGGGCATGTCTCATCGATTCTGGTCTGCGTGAAATCCTCAGCAGCCATTTCTCACCGTTTCGGTCTTTAGCATGTGCGACTAGAAAGTCAACACCAGACTCATTGATTGTTATCGTATCTTCTAGAATATCTAGTCCGTTACTAGTTGCTACTTGTTTTACTTTACGTGTATTCATGTTTAGTTCCTCCTACTGATCATTTTAGGGTGATCTTCTAAGGCGAAAAAGCCGGTTTTCATCTTAATCAATAAGGGATGTAACCATAAATACCCACAGACCGGCTGCTGTCTGTGGGTAGGAGTAAACGAGACTATAACAACTAGACGTCTCTCTTTGCATGAACAAAAAGACATACGAAAAAAAGACAGATGTATATCTGCCTCTCTTCACGTAAAAAAGTGTATACTTTCCCGTTGAAGATTATTAAAAATGTGCAGACTACTCCCGTTTACTCTGTTTTATGAAAACAGAGCCCTTGAACATATGAAGTTACTTCGTGTTCAAAGGTTGTTGGCGTAATCTTCCGGCATGCATCATTTTTAATAACCCTCCTCTACTTCATGTAACACTACTATACTTCAATTATAAGCAATTATCAATACTGACCCCCACTCATACTTAACTGCCTTCCGCAGGCACTGCTCGAAGCGGATTACCGACTTCCCCGGAGCGAGCGTTTACGTAAACGTCAGCAACCATGTTATCCATAATATAGTACGAGTAGAAGTTGATTGCTAAACGATAAGTAGTTATGTAGAGGTTCTGCCCGTTTTCTAGCTGAAGCGTCGCATATTCCAATTGCATTTGGATTTCCTAAGTGAACCTTTTTAGACAGCTTCTTTTTGGAGGGGCAGTGCAGAGAATAAATGTGGTTTTGGTATTGATATTCATTCTCATTGTTAGTATTATAATATTGATAATGATAATCTATATCAATTAAATAGTAGGAGGATACATAAAGATGAAAATTACAACGGGGTTGTTGGTGTCTGCGCTCGTGTTGTTAGGAGCTTGTGCTGACAACCAAGAGGAAGATGAAACAGAAGAGAATGGTATGGAAGCCGAGGGTGAAGAAAGTGAAGAGAGTGGAGAAGTTACGATTGAACATGCGTTGGGAGAAGAGAAGTTGGATGAGCCACCGGAGCGCATTGTAGCTTTGGAATGGGTATATGCGGAGAATTTACTCGCTCTTGATACCCAACCTGTAGGGGTAGCTGATATGGACGGCTATCATGAATGGGTGAATATCGAGCCGCAGTTTGATGACGATGTCGTCGATGTTGGCACGAGGCAGGAGCCAAGCATTGAAGAGATAGCGCGCTTGGAGCCTGATCTTATTATTACGGCGGCAGACCGGCATGAGGGCTTGGAAGACCAATTGAATGATATCGCTCCGACTGCAATGTTTGACCCTTATCCTGGGGAAGAAGAAGGGGACCAGTACGAAGAAATGGAATCTACGTTTCTGGAAATGGCTCAGGTCTTAGCCAAAGAAAATGAAGCAGAAGAGATTCTGGCAGATGTGGAAGAATCTTATGAAACCTATGCTGCTGAGCTGGAAGGAGCAGGTTTAGACGGGGAGGATATTGTGTTATCACAGGCGTTTAGCGCAAACGATACAGCGACGATTCGATTGTTTACCGACAATTCGCTTGCCGTGCGTATCATGGAAGAGCTTGAGCTCAACAACAGCTTTGAGGCGGAGAGCTTTGAGCCGTATGGGTATACAGAAACCAACGTAGACGCGTTGGAACCTTACCAGGATGCCCGCTTTGTCTACATCGTTCAAGAAGAGGATGATGTGTTTAATGATCAGCTTGACGGCAATGCCGTGTGGGAGCAGTTGGATTTTGTAGAGAATGAGCGCATACACGGCCTGCCGGGTGATACGTGGACGTTTGGTGGTCCTCTCTCCGCTCAAGTGTTTGCTGAACAATTAACCGAAACGTTAATCAATGAATAAAAGGAGCTTTTCACATGAGCTTCAAACAGCATCAAGGCAGGGCCGCATTCCTTTTTGTCGGAGGGGCGGCCTTCCTCTTGTTATTGGCTTGGCTGCATTTAGCGCAAAATAATATTGAGCTTACGTTCTCCTTTATGTATGAAGTGCTTAGCGGTGAGCGGTCAACGATTCATCATGAAATGGTATGGTCGCTGTATTTGCCTAGAATTGCTGTTGCAATTGGGGCGGGCATGGCTCTCGCTATGGCAGGTATTTTGTTTCAAACGTTAACTCAGAATCCGTTAGCCGCTCCGGGGACGTTAGGGGTAAACGCCGGTGCTTATTTTTTTGTCATTATTGGAACGGTTACCGGCTTTGGCGGTTTTGCGCTGAGTGGTTTTATGTATGCTTTTCTTGGCGGTATTCTTACGGCTGTGCTGGTGTTTATATTGGCCGGCGGTCTCACAGCCCATCCTGTCCGCATGGCGCTGGCCGGAATGGTGTTAACCCTGACCTTTTCCTCACTGACATCGGCTTTGCAAATTTTCTTTGAATATGAAACAGCAGGTTTATTCTTATGGGGCAATGGGAGCCTGGTCCAAGATGACTGGAGCGGCTTTCTCTTTTTGTTGCCGGTCGTTGTTATAGTGATGCTTATCGCTTTTATGTGGGTGGTTTCAATCGATTTATTATTGATTGGTTCTACGCGTTCTGAACTTCTCGGCGTGCACACGAATCGCTTGAAAACGTTGCTGTTTGTATTGGCGGTGTTGTTAACTGCAGCTACAGTCAGTGTGACAGGTCCGATAGGATTTGTAGGCCTGATTACGCCGCACATTATTCGGATGCTCGGGTTTAAACGGCATTTTCTCTTATTTGCTTTAGCTAGTATTTGGGGCGCAGTCATTTTAGTAGGAGCTGATGTGCTTGGAAGGTGGCTTGATCCGTCCTTAACGGAACTGCCGGTCGGCTCTATTACCGCTTTATTAGGAGCGCCGTGGCTTATTTGGCTGCTGTATCGCTATCAAGATTCATTTTCCAGCTTGCTGCACTCAAAGACAGGCTTCGGTTTCAAAACGATTCAGCTGCGCTTTCCTTATATTGTGTTGTTACTTGGCGTGTGCGTCATGACAGTGGTCGTCTTTATAGCCGGATTAATGGTAGGCAGTCAAGGGTTTGAGTGGAGAGATACAGTGCGCGCTATCTTGCAGCCAGCTGAACACAGCGGTTATGTTATGCTGTTGGAAATGCGGGCCGGCCGTTTGCTGGCCGCTTGTTTGGCTGGGGCGTTGCTTGCGGTCAGTGGCCTGTTGTTTCAAGGGGTGCTCCGCAATCCCTTAGCAGATCCTTCGGTATTAGGTGTTACTGGCGGGGCCGGTGCCGGGGCCATTATCTTGCTGTTTGTCAGTGGATTGGGCGCCGCCTGGCTGCCGCTCGGGGCTTTTATTGGGGCTTTTCTTTCCATAGGTGTGGTGATGCTGTTTGGGAAACGGTTCGATTATCATCCGGCGGTCTTAGTGTTGATGGGAATAGCGGTTTCTGCACTGGGAAGCGCGATTACGCAAGTGTTAATTACTCGCTTTAACGTAAATGCGGCGGTCGCGTTGACCTGGTTATCCGGGAGCACATATGGCTCAGGGTTTAGTGAAGTTTACACGTATCTAGTTGTTCCATTGATCGTGATGGTACCGCTCGCTTATTTACTAGCAGAACGATTAAATATGCTGTCATTAGGGGATGCCAATGCTGCGAGTCTCGGGCTTAATTTAAGCCAGACGAGGTGGATGGCGATTGTATTGGCAACTCTTGGAACGTCTTTTGCCGTATCAGCTGTGGGGACGATCGGATTTGTCGGTTTGGTTGCGCCTCATTTAGCCCGCTTTGTTGTTGGGCCTAATCACCAAAAAGGAATCTTTCTTTCTGCTTTATTTGGCGGAAGCTTGCTGATGGCAGCTGATGCTATTGGCCGGTTAATACTTGCTCCTGCTGAAATACCATCAGGGATTATCGTTACCTTAATCGGCGCGCCCTTTTTCTTCTGGTTTTTAAAGCGCACGATAAAATCATAAATACTAAAGAAGCGATGGTTTGAAAAGCAACCATCGCTTCTTTATTGCACGGACGCAGGAGAGATGCGCTTTTTTTCCCGTTCTTGCTTACTCAGTTTCGGACAGCGGTAGCATTGGCTGTCATGAATGGTTTTGTAAGCCAAGCAACAAGAAGGCTTCGTCGTTGTCATCCCTTCTCCTTTTTTTGCCGGAATGGACTGAAGGGCAAAAGGGAACGGAGATTCAACTTCTAAAAACGTGAAAGCAGGAGCCGTCTCTTTTATATGTTTCCACTCCCGCTGTAGCCTGGATTCGAGCGCTTCATCATCGCGAAACGTTTTAAAACCATTCGAAATACCAATATCAAGCTGTCCCCAGAGCTGCTCACTTTTTACGTGTGCTTGTGCAGCGATTTGCTGGAGGAGGGGAGAGATCACCGTTACATATAAAGAAGCTAAGGTAGTGTCTACAACGGAGCTCACTACTTCAGCCTGGGCGGGTTGCGGGGTATAAATATAAGTTAACACCGGTTCTTTTTTTGGATGTTGATTGGGGAGCAAAACAACGATCCATTCATTTGGGTCCACTTGTTGGCCACTGGTCTGACACCAATGAAGGTATGTGAACCACTTGCTGCTGCGTACGGCCCAAAACATGGCTGCGGCATCTAGGTCTTCTGAGGTCTTTCCTATCTGGGCTGTATACGCCTCCAGAAATGAGGCCGCCCCGGCAGCTGTGAATAATTCACGTACAGGTAAACGGTAAGCCGTCTGCTTGACCTTTTCATCACTAAAACAATAGTCGAGGTTTAAGAGTTGTCTAGCGTCAAGGGCGGTCATCGTCATGTTGCTGCCACCTGCCGTTCTGCCTGCTCAGAATGTTGGATGTTTTGAGGATTCGCAATATCATAGGTCATACAGAGCGGTGCTCCGCTGCTTGGGTCCTGGACAATTTGAGCTTCAATACCAAAAACACTGCGCAACACCACAGGACAGACGACTTCTTCAGGCGTGCCCATACAAAGAACTTCTCCGTTCTTCATCGCTACCAGCTGGTCGGAAAATCTTGAGGCATGATTAAGGTCATGCAACACCATTATGACGGTCCGTTTTTTTGTCCGGTTTAATGACTGCAATAGTAGCAAAATCTCTAATTGATGGGTCATATCTAAGTACGTGGTAGGCTCATCCAACAGTAATATATCTGTTTCTTGGGCAAGTGCCATGGCGATCCAGGCCCGTTGTCGTTGACCGCCCGATAGCTCTTCAATATTCCGGTCTTTAAAGTCGATCAAACCAGTGTCTTGAAGAGATTGAGAGATGACAGCATGATCATTATCTGTTAATTTGCCTATTCGTTTGCGGTGAGGGTATCTCCCGTAAGCGACGAGCTGATATACACTAAGGCCTTCGGGCTGCTCGGGAGATTGGGAGAGCATGCCCAGCATTTGGGCAAGCGCTTTTCTTTTAACGGCTTGAAGGTCCTCACCTTTAATATATACTGTCCCTGCAGTAGGGGAGAGCAACCGGGCTAAACTTTTTAGCAAGGTCGACTTGCCACAGCCATTTGGGCCGATAATTGTTGTGATTTGTTCAGACGGAAAGGAAAGCGACAAGTCCTCGATAATGGACCGGGTCTGGTACGACACACTCAATTGCTCAGCTTGAAGATCGACCATCCATAAACACCTCAACTCAGTTCGGAATGATAATCATTTTCATTTAAAGTATATCCGATCTGGGTGAAATGGTCAATGAAGTCTTCGTACTCACTTACTTTCTAAACACGTATTTCTAAAATGAAGAGAGGAGAAGAGAAGCTCCTTTGTTTTGCGGTATGTATAATAACGGGACATTAGTAGGGTGGATAATATAGGAAAGGAGTTGGTGTTTATAGGCTTGATGTAAGGGTAATGAAACAAAATAAAATCCCCGGCAGGCAGTCTGGACTGCTTGCTGGGGATAGATGTTCGTCAAATCTAAAAGGTATGAAAATATGGTTAAGAGGTAGGTTGAATTAGAAGTAAAATGTATAGTTCATTTAAACAATATATTCTATCATTTAGTCAACGTAAAAGTCTTTTTCATAATTCTTTTTAAGTTCCATAGCCTCGTTAATCGTCTCCATCACAGCGGCAAAGAATTTTTTCAATTGATTCCCTTCTTTCCTAACGAGTATGGCTTTATTATGCGCTTTTTTTAGCAAACGCGCAAAACGCTTCAGTTTTCATGAAAACGAAAACATATTCTATGAAAGCGGATGTCATATGATATATGCTCGTTATTTCTCCTTTTTCCTCAAAAATTCTATAGGATCTGAATTGTAGAGTTGAGAAAGAAGCAAGAAAAGACGATTGGCTTGCAACTTTGCCGTGACAGCGAGTAAGACGATTTTTTTAGCAGGATAAAGAAAAGTAGAACGTTACATAAGGGGGAGGAGGCATGATAAGTGAGTCGTTTAGGAATCACTAGGGGATTGGAGCTCCACTGCTGTCTGGATGTTCTCTAATGTAAGATGGGTCTGGGCGTCTACATCATAAGGATGGTATAGTTTTTGTTCTTCTAAATAAGTCGCTATTTGTTCATGCAATTCAAGAGCGTCATTTAATTGTTGCGTCAGGACTGCTTTTACTTCTGGAGAGACCGTTTCTGTGACGGCCAGCGCATAATTTCTAACCCCGCTTTTAGAAGCAATCAACAAGTCCATTGCGAGCACTTGGTCGGTTAATTTATTCATGCCGGTCAACTGTTCTACGATTTTATTCATGTTTATCTCCCTTTGCATTCAACAGTAAGTCTCGCAATTCTTCTACATGCCGAGTTGAATTCACTTCATCTTGCTGAAGGATTTTCTTTAACGCCGGATCAGATACTAACGGCTGCATCGTTTTCGCTTTTGTTAAGCTGACGGTTTTAAAGGCTGCAATTTCCTGTACTTCTAACGTTTCATGCAAGGCGAATTCATTCGTCATTGGATAACACCTCCACACAAGTACTTTGGCTGTAAAAAGAACTAAATCTGCCCTTGGATTAAGGTTTTAACACCACTTTAATGCAATCATCTGTTTTCGTATCGAAAATATCGTAACCTCGTTTGGCCTCTTCCAGAGGTAAAACGTGAGTTATAACATCACCAGGGTCCAGTTTTCCTTCAGCGATTAATTGATACATGTACGGCATAGAGTGGATGACTGGGGCTTGTCCTGTCCGCATGTTCACGTTGCGCTGAAAAATGTCCCCTAAAGGGAAGGCATTGTATCTGCTGCCATAAGCTCCGGTCACTTGTATGGTGCCGCCTTTTCTTACTGCCTGGGCCGCTATTACCAGTCCGCCCATTGCGCCGCCGTGCAATTTCAGCCCTGAGGCTATACTTTCCAGCGGGGTCATTTTCCCGCTCATCCCTACGCAGTCAATGACAACGTCCGCTCCGCCTTTAGTGATTTCATTAATGTGGTTGCCTACGCTTTCATATTGTTCGAAATTGATGATTTCCACGTTGTTGGTGCGTTTAGCGTGCTGCAGACGGTAGTCTACATAGTCAACGGCGATGACGCGGTTTGCGCCTTTCAGCCAGCTGAATTTTTGCGCTAACAGGCCGACGGGGCCACAGCCGAGGACGACGACGGTATCTCCTTCTTTAACGCCGCCGTTTTCAACGCTCCAAAAGGCGGTGGTCATCGCATCTGAGATCAGACACAACCTTTCATCTTCCACTTCAGAATCATCAGGAACCTTGAAAGCACTGAAATTGGCATAAGGTACACGCATGTATTCAGCCTGCCCGCCAGGATAGCCGCCGGCTGTATTGGAATAGCCGAAGTACGCGCCCATTTGGCCGTTTGGATTCGAATTATCGCATTGGCTTTCTAAATGATGAGTGCAGTAATAACACTCGCCGCAGCTTACGTTAAAAGGGATAATAACGCGGTCGCCTTTTTTAAAGTGTTTGACGTCTGGCCCGGTTTCTTCGACAATCCTCATCGGTTCGTGGCCGATAATATAGTCTTCTGGAAAATTTGGAACCATCCCGTGAATAAGGTGTAAGTCGGAACCGCAAATGGCGGTGGTCGTTAGTTTGATAATCATATCGTCAGGTTTTTCAATTTTCGGGTCGGCTACTTCTTTTACGACGACATTTTTCACGCCTTGATAGGTTACGGCTTTCATCAGTTGGTCTCCTCCCATGTCATTGATCTGGGCTTCTATCAAACATACCTTTGCGGGATGTGTCCTCTGGGAATAACGTCATTTGAGCAATGTCTTTTGTCTGATCTGCCGCTTTTTGGTCGAGTTTATATTGTTCCGGTAAGTCATAGGGATGAAACCATTTTTTTTCAATCAACAGTTGAGTGACTTTGTCATGAAGCATGAGACTTTGCTGCAGCTGCTTACGCAAAAGGATGCGAGCATCACGAGAGGTGCATTCGGTTAACGCAATTGCAGTATTTCGAACACTTTCTTTTGTGCGGATCAAAAATTCCACCCCAAGTGTTATATCCGTCTGCTCCGGCATATTGACGGCATTTTCGGGATCTAAATAGTCCATTTCCATCACGCGCTCACCTCACTTTTCTTGAATAGGCGCTCTTGTATACAGATCTTGCAACTGATCGATATCTTGGATGGTTTGCTGCACATCTTCTTCCATTAATGCGCGCAAGTCTTGATCGAACACGAGACCTTGCATCATTTTAGACTTAGCTAAACTGAGAGTTTTCAAGTTAAGCAATTCGTGGAGATCCAACGATTCATGGGGAGCCAAAGGGGCTTTGCGTTGTTCAGACATCCAGCAGTCACCTCCAACCGTTCTTCTGTCCTAATGTGAGCGTTTAATAGTGAAATATACAAACAAGTTGGCATAACCATGTCGAGGCAGGCGAAAGCAGGCCAAAATGGTGAATACTTCCTCGCAAAATTAAAGAGCGTTAGTTCCGAATTCGTGGTGCGCACAGGTTTTCGTCAAAGAGGGAAAGGTGGAGGTCGTTGTTGTGATTAATAGAGGCAAAAAACACCTCTTCTGTAGTAGTAATGCCGTGCTGCTTCAGTTCTTCATTCAGCCATGACGTGTTTAAGTTTAAATCGCTGAGGACGTCCGTATAAAGTTTTCCTTCGATAATAAGTGGATAGGACATCGTGCTTTTGGTTGGCGGCAGGTTCATTTCTTCACTCGTTATAGGTTGTTTGCCGGTTTTTTTTAACACGCTTAACGCTCCATTGGCTTCGACAATGGCCGTTTCAACATCGCTTATATCAAAGACTTGCTGTTCCCTTAGCATTTGCAAAATATTATCAATCGAATAGCGAATGGACTTGAGGTTTCTACGTAAAAATTTCCCGTCTTGAACGACCACAGTTGGTTCAAATGTTAGCAGACGTCCCATCTTGCGGTTGGAGATTTTCCATTTAGCGACGAGCTTTTGTAAGAGTGCGATGGCAATAATGGCAGTGGCGGTGGGCAGGTGGTGAATGTCGGGGTCTGCGATATCTGCGCCAACTACGGCCCCAGCGTGACAATGATTAAAAAGTCGAATATCGGGAGTTCGCCAATCGCACGTTTTCCCATATAGATGGTTAGCAGCAATAAGAGTGGTAGAATGGTGATGATGCGGCCTAATACAATTGCTATCTCTTTAATCGTTTCTAACATGTTTGTGCTCCTTTTCCTTTGTATGTATAGTGAGCCACATTTTCTATGAAACTATGTTGATAGTTGTTGTTTCCAAAATTTACATTGCGTATACATCATGATACATTTAGAAGTACTGTAGAAACAGCTGAGGAGACGTTTTAGAGCTATAAATTAGAGGAATTAGGAAATAGAAATAGAATTAAGGGTTAGAGAGGATGTCATTGTGATACAGTCCACGTGGTTTCGATTTTTAGCTTCAGTTGTATTAATCCTTCTCGCCATTAATCTGGCGGTGATGGTACCTTTTATATTTCATCCGATTTCAGTAGCGATCAGTGCGCTTGCCCCGGTTTTAATTATTGGGGGCGTGCTTTATTACATATTGCGCCCGCTTGTAAACTGGATGAAAATCAAAATGCCCGTTCCGCTGGCGATTTTGATTATATTTGGCCTGTTTTCAGGGATCGTTGCGCTTATCGTGATGTTTGCAGGGCCCATTTTTATGGCTCAGATTAATCATTTAATCGATAATATCCCTCAGTTTGTAAATGATACCCAGGAGTGGATTGATCAGGTGCTTGAGAGCGAATGGGTGAGGTATATTGAAGAAGAGGCAAACTTGCAGGATATTGATGCTTCTATGATTACTGATCAAATGTCCGGTTTTCTTTCCAATATCGGGGCAAATGTGATGAACTTTTTCAGTATTATCTTTAGCGTCATTATGGTTATTGTCGTTTTGCCCTTTGTGCTGTTCTTTTTGTTAAAAGATGCCCATAAACTACCGGATAATATTTTGTATTTCCTCCCTAGTGATCAAAAAGATGAAGGAAGACGGATTCTTCATGATATGGATGAAACGTTGAGCGCTTATATTCAAGGCCAGGCCATTGTAAGTGTTTGTGTGGGGATTCTTTCATTAATCGCCTACTTGATCATCGGCATTGATTACCCAATGGTGCTCGCGTTAATCGCGATGTTTACGAACTTGATTCCATTTATCGGACCGTTTATCGGCACGATTCCGGCTGTGATTGTGGCCCTTTTTCAGGATCCGCTTCTTGCGTTATGGGTTATTTTGGCTATCGTAATCATTCAGCAGATTGAGAGCAATTTGATCTCTCCGAATGTGATGGGGCATAAGCTGCGGGTACATCCGCTCACGATTATTTTGCTGTTGATCCTGGCTGGGAATTTAGCCGGCGTAATCGGATTAATCTTGGCTATCCCGGCGTATGCTGTCAGTAAAGTGATATTGAGTAATGTCTATCGCTTGCTGCGCTTGCGCTATCCAAAGCTTAGATAAAGACATGTTTGGCGATAATCGAGAGCATGCGGATAAATTGAAGAAGAGGAGGGGGCCCGTCTTGATTTCATTTATGAAAGAAGTCGTTAGTGAATTTAAAGAAGATAACGTTCCTCTTCTTGGCGCGGCGCAAGCCTTTTATTATCTGCTGTCGATTGTGCCGATGCTGATGCTGATTTTGTCCATTCTTCCGTATTTAAATATAGACCCGGAGCGGGCGATAAATATCGCAAGCAGCGTGCTGCCCCCAGAAACGACCGCTATATTTGCAGATACCATAATTAGTGTGATCACCACGCCAAGCGGAGGCTTTCTTACTTTTAGCATCATCGCTGCGTTTTGGTCCGCTTCGCTTGGCGTGAATGCTTTCATAAAAGCAACAAACGAAGCGTACAACGTGTCGGAAGCACGTTCTTTTATTAAAGGGCGGGCCTTGTCGTTCGGGCTGACGCTTGCAATCATGGCAGCGATTATTATTGCGTTAATCCTTCCCATTTTTGGAGACAACTTGTACGCGTTTGTTGAACCTATCCTCCATTTGCCGGAACAAGCGGAAAGTGTGCTCCATTTTCTGCGCTGGTTTATTAGCGTGGTCGTCATGATTCTTGTGCTGGCTGCCTTATATAAATGGGCCCCGAACCTTAAGATTTCTTATCGCTACGTCTGGCCTGGAGCGATTGCCGCAACCGCCTTATGGCAGCTGATCTCTTGGGGCTTTTCCCTGTATGTCAGTAACTTTGATAATTTTTCTGCTACGTATGGAAGTCTCGGTGGAATTATTATTTTGATGCTCTGGTTTTTCTTAACCGGGATCATTCTCGTTATCGGCGCAGAAATTAACGCCATTTATTACCGCAGAAATCACTACTCTCGCAAACTAGGCTCGTAAAAAGTTCGAACAGCAGCTGACTTCAGGTTGCTGTTTTTTTAAATGAGAAGAGATTATGAAATTTTTTCCAGTGTTCATTCGAAAAGGACCGGACGTGGATTTTCTTATGGCTTCCGGGAGAAGGTGATGCACGAAAGCCGCTATTGGAAGGGAAAAAAAGGGCACGGCACGGAGGGGTTCTAACACAGGCAAGGTGAGGGAAAATTAGCCTGTTTTCCGACCTTTGCAATAAGCAGCAGCAAATAAGAAAACAATCGCTAACCCGCTGCCAACCGCCATCGCGTAGTCATAAACGCTTTGAAAAGCAAACCCGCCTGCAACTGAGAGGACAAATAAGAGTAGGAAAAGGTGCATGTAATCCAATTTCATTGCTGCCACCGACCTTTGCTATAAGTTTACTACTTACTATACGGCCGCGGAAATGGAACGTTTCACCTAGTCTGTAGTGGAAGGTTTAGCTTGCTTTTGAGGTGAAATAGACAGGAAAAGAGCTTTATTGACACGAAATAAAACAATAGACAGGCAGAAAACTGTGAGTGTTAACTGGTGTGATGAAAGGAATGCAGCTTAAATTACGAGACGGTGAAGTCGAAAGGAGTTATAACCATGCAGGCAGAATTGGTGCTTGATGCAAAGGCAAAACTAGGTGAAGGGCCGGCTTGGGATGGGCGCGTTGGCGTATTGTACTGGGTGGATATCGAAGGATGTGCCGTCCACACGTATGAACCAGCAAGCGGCGCATGGGAAACGTATGAATTTGAAGAACACGTCAGTGCAGCCATCCCAATGAGCGCAGGCGGATTAATCCTCGCGACAGAAAATGGGATTTCCACTTTTGACATGGAAACGAAAGAACAAACAGTACGCGTGCCGCTGATGAGCAATAAGCCATCGATCCGTTTTAATGATGCGAAGTGTGATCCGAGCGGGAGACTCTGGGCAGGCACGATGGCTTTCGGCTCAACTCCCGGCAGAGCCGATCTGTTTCGACTGGAAGAGAGTTTTGAATATACCCATGTGTTATCTGATCTAACCGTATCAAATGGCATGGCCTGGGACACCGAACGCGAGTTGATGTATTTCATTGATACCCCGACGCAGGCGGTTTACGTATTTGATTATGATAAAACGAGCGGAGCCATATCGAATCAACGCGTGGCCCTGGATGTTTCTGCGGAAAATGGGAAGCCCGACGGCATGACGATGGATACAGAAGGCATGCTCTGGATCGCCTTTTTCCGCGGCGGCAAAGTGATCAGCTGGGACCCGATCAAGCAGAAAAAAGGACGGGAAATCAACCTGCCCGTATCAAAAGTAACTTCCTGCACCTTTGGCGGTCCTGAGATGACAGACTTATACATTACGACGGCGAGCACCGGCCTAAGTGAGGCCGAGCTGCGCGATGAACCGCTGGCAGGCGGCTTGTTCCACGTTGAATTGGACGTCCCGGGAGTCCCGTCTTACCGGTTTGGAAAATAACTAGAGCGGCAGCTTGTGCGAGGCCGCAGGAACAGCGGAAAGTACGGGTGCGTGCGGTCCGGGCGGCGGTCTTCATGGCCGGAGGGCTCCCTTTCTCGGCGAAGGAGGAGGGGAGCATGGATACATTTATAGACCGGGAACTCACTAATGTGTACGTCTATCAGGGGCCTTTCCAGTGGTCAGATTTTAAGCTGTAAAGAGAGGAAATGGCTGGCATATTCCGGGCTCGCCTAGCCGATGTATACGCCCTTTGGCATGCCAAGCGCGATGTTATTGAGGTGGGTGGCTTTGTGGAGCAGGCAAGTGGTGTACGAAACGCTCAAAGCAGACAAGTGAGTAGACATGATTTTGTCCCTCATTCTACTACGTATTTTCACCAGGTGCTGCACCAGCTTCTTTTGGTTGAACAGCAGGAAAGGTAACGAAATCATTTCTTTAAAAATACCTTCATCGCCGTTACCACTAACGGGTCAATCGCGAAGCCCAATGCGGGTGCCGCTTTCATTTGGCCCATGGTAGTGGCACCCCCTACGCGTCCTCCCCATCAGGCTTTGCTTTGTAACCATCAAATCCAATGAATCTCCCGGAAAAATGAAGGAGTCATATGCATTTTTTTTGAAAAGATGCGGCTGAAATAAAATCCATTGCTATAGCCGCATTGGACGGCGATGTCTTCTATGGTCAAGTCAGTTTGCAGCAATAAATCCCTTGCTTTGCGGAGGCGAAGCAGGGTGATGTATTCTCCCGGGTTAATCCCTACTGCTTGTTTGAAGCGGCGCGTAAACTGTACAGGGCTTAAGCCGGCTGACTTGGCAAAGTCGCTCACTGAATATTTGTCAAATACATAATCGTACATATCGTAGACGATCTCTCGGATGACAGGGTCTTTAACATGATCGGTCAAATAGGAGCGATGCGGCCTGCGTTTGCGAAAGCGATACACATTTAATAAGTCCTGCAAGAAGTAAGCTTTCCATTTGTTGCTGTCCGCCTGCTCTTCGTAAGCCATGCCGCGGAAATGCTCATACGCAGAAGCTAATCGCTCCTTATCCGGATAATGAATCTTACCAATGGGCAGTGTTTTATCTTTCACTGGGACTGAAAATTGAAAAAAATGAAAAGTAACAGGCGTAACGGCTTTTCGCTGCAACGGAAAATCTGGCGGACAAAAGACGAGATCTGGAAACTCTGCCTGCCCCGTTTCTTCCCCTACTTGATATTCCATCATTCCATCCTCAATACAAAATACATTCCAATGCGGATAGGTGTCTTCACTTAAAACAAACGAATGAACCGGATTCCAATAAGAGTGCTGGTGAATACTCATTTGTTCGAAAAACATTGGCCTCTTCCTTTCGACAATCTTCTTAATTTGAAAAAAAGTATATGTATTTATGTGAAAAGTGCATGGAAGACCGTCCTCTTTCGTGACACGATAAATAAGTGCTTCCTGCTTATTATACTATGAATCTTGATTTGGTAGAAGAAAAGGGGATCGAAGCTTTTAGTGAGCAGTGAAAAACGTGGCGTCGACTTAGGGTTAACCTAGTGAAGAGAGGGAAAGCACCTGCTCCTGATGAATGAAAAGTGCATGTGGTTAGCTGCTCACACGCTCGCGTATAAGAGCGAGAAAAGGAGATATGTTGAATTATGCGGTTATGGTTTTGAAAATTCGTGATTTTTAACGGGTATGGGGGCTTTCGCTTCAGAAGAGTAAGAGGAAACGACGGGGTGAAAAGATGATTGAGTACAAAAATGTTGGAAAAACATTCGGAGAGTTCGAAGCGTTAAAAACAATGAATCTAACGATTGAAACAGGCGAGCTTGTTACACTTATTGGCCCTTCCGGCTGTGGCAAGACAACAACCATGCGGATGCTGAACCGTTTAATTGATCCGTCGGAGGGCGTGATTACGATAGACGGCGTTGACATTCGCAAGAAAAATCCAGTCCAGCTGCGAAGGGATACAGGCTACGTTATCCAACAAATAGGTTTGCTTCCGCACATGACAATTGAGGAGAACATTACGATTGTCCCGAAGCTAAAACGGTGGGAAAAGGCACGAATGAAGGAGCGGGTCGAGGAACTTATGAAGTTGGTTGGACTGGACCCAGAAACATTTAAAGATCGTTATCCGAGCGAATTGTCAGGTGGGCAGCAGCAGCGGATCGGTGTGATTCGTGCGCTGGCAGCTGATCCGCCTGTGGTGTTAATGGACGAGCCGTTCAGCGCGTTGGACCCGATCAGCCGCGAGCAGCTGCAAGATGAACTGGTGAAGCTGCAGGAAGAAATCAAAAAAACGATTGTTTTTGTCACGCATGATATGGATGAGGCGATTAAAATTTCCAAACGGATTGCAATTATGCGTGATGGTGAAATTGTTCAAGTAGCTACACCGGACCAGATGCTTAGAGAGCCAAAAGATGACTTTGTACGGGATTTCATTGGAGCGAAGCGGTTGAATCAGGAATTAGGACAACCGGCAGCGTACTCATTGATGATTAGAAACGTGGCGACAGTCCGGGCAGATCGAGGGTTGGCAGAAGCCTTCAATTATATGAAAAAGAGTCACGTCGATCAGCTCTATGTGAAAGGAAGTAACGGTGAGCTGCGCGGCTTGGTCAGCTTAGAAACATTGAAAACAGCGTACCCCAATGAGGATAAAACTGTTGCTGACATAATGGAAACGAACATTCATTGGGTAGAGGGAGATACGCTGCTTGCTGAGGTGGCGGAATTATTCACTGAAAAAGATCTCTATACGCTGCCGGTTGTGCAGCATGACGAGCTGGTTGGACTCATTACAAAATCGAGCATGATCCGTGGTATTGCGGAGTGGGAGCAGCAGGGGGGTGAGACATAATGGAATTAATCACTACCATTTTTGAATTGTTCCAGCAGCGCTCCGATCAAGTGTGGGCCGCATTGCAGCAACATATGTTTCTCGTCTTTGTTTCTATGGGGCTCGCTGTTCTAATCGCTGTACCCATTGGCGTCTCTTTAACCGGAATGAGGCGCTATGCTGAACCTGTCATCGGGGTAACGGCCGTGGCGCAAACGATTCCGAGCCTGGCGTTGTTAGGATTTATGCTCCCTCTTTTAGGGATCGGCTCGACCAATGCAATATTTGCTTTAACGATTTATGCCTTGCTGCCGGTGATGCGAAACACCTATACCGGCATATTGGAAGTTGACCAATCCGCAGTGCAAGCAGGGAAAGGCATGGGGATGACGCGAGTTCAAATCCTCCGAAAAATTGAACTTCCTCTAGCTATGCCAGTCATCATGGCCGGCATACGAACGGCAACTGTTATTGTCATCGGGATAGCCACCTTGGCCACATTTGTCGGTGCCGGCGGCCTGGGAGATGTTATTATGCGCGGCATGGCTGTCCAAAATAGTGCACTAACCTTATTGGGCGCTATTCCAGCAGCAATACTAGCGATTGTAACTGATTTTATATTAAAACGAATCGAAAATTGGGTGACTCCAAAAGGAATCAAACATTAAAAAAGAAAAGGTGATATGAAATGAAAAAGATCTTAGCTATGGTGCTAGGTTCCGCATTACTAGTGTCTGCTTGTGGAAATGAAGAAGAGACGGTAGTAGTCAGTGGCAAAACGTTTACAGAACAAATTATATTAACACATATGATCGCTGAGTTGTTAGAAGCAAACACAGACATCAATATAGAAACAGAAGCAGATGTCGGGGCGACGGATGTACTTACACAAGGGATGATGGATGAAGACATTGACTTGTATGTGGAGTATACCGGCACTTCGTATATGACAGTATTAGGTGAAGAGATCGACCCAGAAAACCCGCAAGAAGCGGAGGGAATCTACGAGGCCGTCCAAGAAGGCTACAATGAGGAATTCGATATTTCGTGGCTCAAACCGTTTGATTTTGAAAATCGGTACGCGATCGGAATGCGTTCAGAAGATACAGATGGCATCGATAACCAGTCTGACCTGGTCGAACATAGTGAGGACTTGATTATTGGCTACAATCCGGATTTCGGCGAACGGGAAGACGGGATTGAACCTATGAATGAAAGGTACGGCTATGAATGGGCAGATCGTGCTCAAATGGATGAAGGCTTAATGTATGATGCTATCAATGAAGGCGAAGTAGACGTCATTGCAGCTTTCACGACAGATGGGCGGATTCCCAGCTTCGACTTGGAGATTTTAGAAGATGATTTGAATTTCTTTCCTCCTTACTTTGCAGCACCTATTATCCGTAATGAAGTGCTAGAACAACACCCAGAAATTGAAGAAGAGCTGGCTGAACTAGCGCCATTATTAACAGAGGAAGTTATGGCTGAGTTAAATGCAGAAGTCGACCTTGAGCACGAATTAGAAGAAACAGTTGCTACGAATTTCCTAGTCGAAAATGGCTTGATCGAAGAATAAATGGTAGGGCCTCCTTCCTTCACGGGGAGGAGGCTTTTTCATTAGGTGGTCAATTGATCCGTTCAAGCGCTGACAGGAAACATGGCCGCCTCACGAACAGTGGTGAAAGAAAAGTATATATTTCTGATTATAATGTGTATTCAAAAACGATTTAAACTTCATTCATACTGAAGAAAAGTATATAAGGAATGGCTGAGAGGATGACAAAATATGAAAATAACAGATATTGAAATTAAACAGTATGCAATGCCCTTAGATCCCCCTTTTCAAGCCGCGTGGGACCCTGCTCCGCGCACGAAGTTTGCGACGACACTCGTATATGTCCATACCGATGAAGGCATTACCGGGGTCGGATCTGGTGATTTAATGTTTGGCTTTCGCGGCCATGAACACTTATTTATTGGTAAAAGCCCCTTTCAAATTGAAGAGTTGTCCCAGATTTTAGATAATATAGACTTTCATTACGGCCGCTGCTGGCCGCTTGATATCGCCTTGTGGGATTTGATGGGCAAGGCGGCTGGTAGACCGGTGGCAGAGCTGTTAGGCGGCAAACGTTCAAAAATTCTCGCTTACGCATCGAACGGCGAAATCGTCACGCCAGAAGAACGTGCAAACCGGGCCCAAGCCTTTGTGGAAGAAGGATTTAAAGCGATGAAAGTACGTTTCCATCACGAAGATGTTCGTGACGATTTGAAAGTGGTGGAAGCTGTTAGAAAGCAAGTGGGAGACAAACTTGATATCATGGTAGATGCCAATCAAGGCTGGAAAATGCCATGGGACACTGCTGAAACGTGGGACGTGAAAATGGCTTATCAAGTGGCGAAAGAACTGGAGCAGCTGAACGTATTCTGGCTGGAAGAACCGCTGCCAGCTCACGATTTTCGCGGGATGGCTTCGCTGCGGGAGATGGCGCCCATCCGGATCGCGGGGGGCGAGATGAACCGACGCTGGCATGATTTTCGTGAAATGAACAGGCAGCGCTCACTTGATGTTTACCAACCAGACGTGGCCCTGACCGGTGGGATTACCAAAGTGAAAAAAATTGCAGAACAAGTACAGGAAGACGGCGCCTGGTTCAGTCCGCATACGTGGAGTAACGGCATCGGCGTGCTTGCTAATCTCCATGTAGCAGCAGCCATCAGCAATTGCCCGTACCTTGAGCTTCCGTATGATCCTCCGATTTGGACGGAAGCGCGCCGTGATTTTGTGCAGCAGAATCCATTAAAGGCAGACAGCGAAGGGTATCTCCACGTACCGGACAAGCCAGGGCTTGGCATTGAATTAGATGAGGAAGCGTTGACGCGCTATGAAATTGCAAGCGCCTATGTAGGCGGATAACAGAGGAGGTACTACTATGGAGCTAAACGTACGAAATGAATTATTTATAAACGGACAGTGGCAGCCAGCAGCTTCGGAAGAGACCAGTTCAGTCATCAATCCTGCGACTCAAGAAGTAGTCGGACATGCTGCTTATGCCGGTGCAAAAGAAACAGAAGCTGCGATTACAGCGGCTCACGAGGCTTTCTGCACCTGGGCAGCTACACCGGCCGCAGAACGGTCAGCGTATTTACAGGCGATGTATCAGAAGGTTGTACGTCATGCCGATTGGCTGGCCGAGATAATGACCCTCGAACAAGGCAAGCCCCTTGAAGAAGCGAAAGGAGAAGTGCTGTGGGGAGCAAGTTTCTTAGAGTGGTATGCAGAAGAAACGAAACGTGTGTATGGAGAGACCATTCCATCCGGCTCAGCTGACCAAACCTTTTTGGTGAAAAAACAACCGGTCGGCGTCGTGGGCGCGATCACACCGTGGAACTTCCCGTCGTCGATGATTACACGAAAGCTGGCACCAGCGCTGGCAGCCGGGTGTACCGTTGTTTTAAAGCCTGCTCCGGAAACGCCGTTATCAGCGATTGCCCTTTATCAGCTCTTTGAAGAGTGCGAGCTTCCAGCCGGTGTTATTAACCTGGTCACAGGTGATGCAGAAAAAATCGGCCAGGCGCTTATGAGAAGTGAAAATGTGCGTAAGCTCGCTTTTACAGGCTCTACCGCTGTGGGCAAAAAATTAATGAGCGAAGCCGCTTCTACAGTGAAAAAAGTATCACTCGAGCTTGGCGGCCATGCGCCGTATATTGTGTTTGACGACGCTGACATTGATGCAGCCGTAGATGGGTTAATGATGAATAAATTTCAAAATAACGGGCAGACGTGTATTTGCGCTAATCGCATTTTTGTTCATGAAACGATTTACGACGAATTTGTAGAGAAGTTCGCTGAACAGATGAAAACAGTAACAGTCGGTGATGGCTATAACGACAAGGTTCACGTCGGGCCGCTTATTCATGAAGAAGCTGTGCAAAAAGTGGAAAGGCACATTGATGATGCTGTAAATAAAGGAGCTACCTTGGTTTACGGCGGCAAACGCTTAAACACGGGAGCTCACAGCAACGGCCATTTTGTCGAACCGACGCTGTTAACCGGCGTTACGAAAGAGATGGAGCTTTACCAGGAAGAAACGTTCGGCCCAGTCGCTCCAATCTTCTCTTTTCGCGATGATGAAGAGGTGCTGCAGATGGCAAATGCCACGCCATACGGCTTAGCTGCCTATTTTTATACGAAGGATTTGCGCCGCACGATGAAGATAAGTGACAGCTTGCAATATGGAATGGTTGGCGTAAACGCCCCAGCCCTAGGTTTTGCTCAGGCTCCGTTTGGTGGAATGAAGCAGAGCGGGATGGGGAGAGAAGGCGGTCATCACGGCATTGAAGACTTTGTGGACTATCAATTTATTAACATCAATTACTAATACGACCAACCTACCGGCCCGGTTGCTCCAGCTGGTTGCCAGGAAGAAGCTGTAACGTTGCCAGACGCGATACAACGCAGCGAGCTAAACAGGAGTTTCTTCACCGAGGTATGCATGGAAATGAAACGAGGCCTCGGAGCCCGGCGGTAGTTCAGAGATTAAGCAGTAGTAAAAAGGAGAAGGTGCCATGGAAGGCTTTACCTATCAGCTACCCTGCCAGATCATCTATGGCGAGGAGGCTTCACATGACCTGGCAGCTGCGTTACAAACGATCAAATCGGTCCAGACAGCGGTAGTCGTTACCGATCATACATTATACACACTTGGCATTTTAGATAAGCTTCTAGCTCATATGAAAGCAGCCGGCATTCACGTTTCTGTCTATGCAGAGACCAAAAGCAATCCTACCGCGAATAATATTGATGAAGTAGCCTATCTCATTCGAGATCATAAGGCAGAAGCGGTTATTGGTGTGGGCGGGGGCTCATCGATTGATGTCGCCAAAACAGCAGCTCTGGTCGCGAATGGAAACAAGAGTGCGGCAGACTACGCATTAGGCAGGCAGCCTTTCCCTTACCGTGACATTGTAAGTGCGGCGATTCCGACAACAGCAGGCACAGGAGCTGAAGTAACCAGCACCGTTATCTATTCAGATGCGGACAATCGCAAGCTTTGGGCCTGGGATAAAAGAATGGCTCCAGACATCGCTGTATTAGACCCATCCTTGACGGTCGATTTGCCTGCTTCATTAACCGCGGCAACCGGGATTGACGCCATGGTTCATGCCATCGAGGCTTGTACTGGTAAAGCCCGCAATCCGCTGATTGAAGCATACAGCCTGCAAGCGATTCGGCTCGTGCGTATGTATTTGCCTCTCGTTCTTGAAGAGCCGAACCATGTAGAAGCGCGCGGGCAGTTGTTAATCGCTGCTATGCTTGGTGGGGCTGCTATTGAGGGAGGAGCAACTGGAATTGCTCACAATATCGGTCATGCCCTCAGCACGACCGCCGGTTTACACCACGGAAAAGCCGTAGCGCTGGCGATGTATCACACGTACCATTGGAATGTAGAGCAAGCGGAGGATAAAGCCTACACCTTTGCTGAAATTGCCAAAGCGTTAGGGGTAAAAGAAGACGGCCGCAGTGAAAAAGAACTTGCCCGGGCTGGGGCCGATCAGTTTCAACACGTTGTCGAACAGCTGCCAGTCCCGATGCAAGCGGACGAAGCAGGACTGGCAAACATTTCAGCAAGCGAAATCATAAGCGCGTGCCTGGCCGAAGAAAATCAACCGATGCGGACTAACAATTGTGCCTGGATGAACGAGGCTACTTTGACCAAAGTGATAAATAAGATGCTGCAACAGAGCTAAATGGAATAGAACTGCAAAGGTCCCGCTCTTCCTCGACCCGAGGAGGCGGGATCTTTTGGCATCTTAATAACGGAGAGAAAACTAAGCTGCTGATGTTGAAAGTAAATGAATCTGTTCAACTGGTAAGGGTTCAGGAAAAGTATGGTAGTGTGGGTCTTGAAAGGTAAAACAAAGTCGGGTATCTTCAGGGGGAACATAATTTAATTAACAAAGCAACCAGATAGCCCCTGGTCTTTAAAATCTGAAGAAAGGACCGGGCCACTATGTTATACATGTGTAAACGGGAGTGGAGCTCGTAAGATGGGGTGAAGTTGTCCTAAAAGTAGCAGAAGTTACATAGATATACCCCCCCTCGCTTAATTTCGCCACCTTTTCAACAGCTGTTAAAGCTACCATAAAATAAGCTCATTATGTAAGAAAGGAAGAGGATGACAATGCGAGTGCGAGTGTTGCAGTTTCTTTTATTTTGCCTGTCCTTTTATCTTCAATTTCTATGTTTGCAATTTATCATCAATAGTTTCTTCGGAGTCCGGGAAGGGTCGTTGTTCGCGCTGGCGCTGCTTTTACTTTTCGTGCTTCCTGCCAGTTTGCTGATTGCCAGGGCAGGCACCAGCGCGTTAATTGGCCGTTAGCGAAAAGTATCCATTTTCATATAAATGAATCAATTTCATAATGACATTTTATGAACAACAAAACGACTAATGTCTGTTCATTTATATTTAATATACGGATGATAAGAAATGGCTGAAACGTAAGACGGCGACTCCCAGAGGATAAAGCGCAGTCTGAAGATCCACTTTTGCGAGGTTTGACCGAGAAAAAGCTAGCTGAAGACAACCCCTCGGGAAAGCGTCCGTCTGAAGTGAAGGCCACCTTCATTATTCGGATATTAACATCTTATTTTAAATTATGAAATTCATTCAAATACAAAACTCCCCATTGATGCATGAAGCACCAAATGGGGAGTTTCTTAGTTTTCATTTCTTATTTTACTCTTAAATCCTGCCATTAGCACTTCTAAGCCAAATTGAAATTCATTATCCATATTCGGAAGCGAGAAATCAAAGGGCAAGTCCACCTCGTCTGATGGATGAGGCTCCACTTCCTCGTCGCTCAGCTGCGCATAGCGATACTCTTCAATCACAAACGAGGTGATGTAATTATCAAGCATCCAGGACGCAGAAAAAACATCTTCCTTTTCCATACCTGATTGTTTAAACAACTCACTCACTTTTTCAATCAGCTCTAAGCGGTACGGGGTGGTGGGCGGTGTTTCGACCAGAACTACCGCGGAATCACGTGTATGTAATAAAACGTGCCGATAATTGGTTGCGAGTTTTACTAATTCTTTCTCCCAGTCGGAAGCTGGATCTGGCAAAGCTACTTTTTTGCATATTTCTTCTGATACAAACTCCATCAATTGACGTTTATTTTTAAAATGCCAGTAAAGAGAAGCCCCTTTAATATCAAGCCTGTCTGCTATTTTGCGGATTGATAATTTTTTTATGCCTTCTTCTTCAAGCAAGTCCAAAGCGGTATGCGTAATTTGGGATTTTGTCACCGGCTGGCGGTCATCTTGATTGGGTTGGCTCATGGAATCCCTCCCTCTATTGACAGTATAGCATTTTCAGTTTAACCTAACACTGTTAGATTAAACTAACGATGTTAGGTATAAAGCGAAAGGAATGATTTATATGGCAGCGAATCCTCATGCTCTTATCGTTGGAGGCGGAATTGCGGGAACGGCAATGGCATTATTTCTTAAAAAAATTGGTTGGACGTCTACCATTTTGGAAGCTTATCCGAAACGGGATGATATCGGCGGCGGCCTGCAGATGGCTCCGAACGGCATGCACGTTTTAGATGCGTTAGGGCTTAGTGAAAAGGTTATTGCCAGCGGGTCTGTCGCAGAAGAAATGACTTTTCATAATCAAAAAGGAAAGATAATCGGAAGCATGAACAAGGAAATGCGGGTGAAATTCGGCCAGCCCGCTGTAAATATTACCCGTTCAGCGCTTCACACGATATTAGTAGAAGAAGTAGAGCAGCGAGGGTTAGCCCTCAGGTACAACAAACGGTTAAAAAATATAAAAGAAAACGGTCCAACCCAAAAAGTAACAGCTTATTTCGAAGATGGCAGCAGTGAAGATGGAGACATCGTAATCGGGGCGGACGGCATCCATTCGCAAACAAGAAAAGCAGCACTTCCTGACAGCCCGGAACCTTCTTATGTCGGCCTGCAGTGGCTTGCGGGAATGGTCAGCGAAGCAGAACTTGCTGCGACCGAACCAGATGATCGAAGACTGCATATGACATTTGGGCAAAAAGGCTTTTTCGGATATGGCAAGTTTGATGAAAAAAATGACCTGATTATGTGGTGGGTAAACCTCTCGCGGGAAAACGAAGCCTCAAAAGAAGAAATGACTGCCCGCTCGACCGAAGACATAAGAAAAGAACTGCTCAAACTTTGCAAAGGCTGGCACGCGCCGATTGAAGAACTCATTGAAAAAACGCCTGCATTTATGCAGGGAAATGTCCATGATATAGAAACGTTGCCGGCCTGGCACACAGACCGTGTTGTGTTAATTGGCGACGCGGCCCATGCGGTGAGCCCGAACTCCGGGCAGGGGGCTTCGCTCGCATTAGAAGATGCCATGTATCTTGCAACTCTTCTTAACCAGGCTGATAAAACCATTTCACAGCTGTTCAACCAATATGAAGAAGACCGCCGCCCCCGAGTTGAAAAAATCGTCGCAGACGGCAGACGAATGGGCGACGGGAAAAAAGAAATGTCGCCGCTCGGTGCTTGGACGCGTGACCAAATGCTGAAAGTAATCTTCTCCCTTTTCGCTGAACGAGGAAATCGCTGGATTCATGAATACAAAATTCCTTGGAAAGACTAGCTTTTTGTGAAACTAGCCAGGACTATTAGAATTTTCGCCAAATATGGAAATCCCGAACTAGGCGCAGGTCGGGATTATTTTATCTGCAGCTTTAAATTGCTACTTTTTTACGAGCGCAGTTAATTTCAGATTTCGACGAAAATCGGCAATATTACACGGGTTTCACAGCTTCATTCAACAAATTGTGATATAGTAAATCAAAATGTTGTACATCACCTGTTCGCAAGTTTGGGATGAAAGCGCATCCATAGGAGCTCGTACGAGTGATAGAATGAATGTGAAAGGAGGGACATACAGTTGTCGCTTAGTAATCGAAGCAAGCAAATCGTTGATGAATTATTGAGCAATCCAAGTATGACAAGTTCTACGTTAGAAAAAAAGTTTAACTTAACACGCCGGCAACTTGGGTACAGCTTCAACAAGATCAACGAATGGCTGCTGACTAACAATCTACCAACAATTGAGAGAACGAGCCAAGGCCGTTTTATCATTGACCAGGAGATTTTCACCAATCTGGGCAGTGAACAAGAAAGTTCACAAGCAGAAATCTCTGTCTTGTCGGAGACGCATCGCGTTTATCTTATTATTACGATGCTGTTGAACAGTGCTGAAGAGCTGTCGTTAAACCATTTCACCATTGAACTTGATGTCAGCAAAAATACTATACTAAGTGACTTAAAGCAGGTACAGGAGTATGTAAGCGAATACAAATTATCTATTCGTTATAGCCGTAAGTTTGGCTACCTCTTAGAAGGTAATGAATTTCAGATTCGAAAATTATTAATTAACATTACAGCTCACATGTTGCAATTAAATGGTGGCCAACATGCGATCAATAAACTGGCCGGCATTGAGCCAGAGGAAATCGAGCAATTCCGCGAAAAGATCGAGAATGTTGAGAATAGTTTGAATTTAAAATACACGGATGAAAAAGTCACCACCATGCCTTACATTTTGTTACTCGTCCTGCGGCGAATTGAAAGAGGTTATGAGATCAACTCTTTTTCTATAAAATATGAGGAATTGTCGAATACAAAAGAGTATCAAGCCACCGAAGAGCTGTTTCACTCAAGCGCTCTCATTCCTGTGCAAGAACGGCTGTTTATCACGTTGCATCTATTAACTGCAAACGTCTACTGGGCGGACTACTTGAGTGAAAATGATGATCTCCCAAATTTGCGGCCGGCTATCGAAGAAATGATCAGCTTGTTTGAAAATAGCGCTTGTGTATACTTTCAGGACCGAGGACTGTTATTAAATACATTGCTTCAGCATATGAAGCCTGCGTATTACCGCATCAAATATCAGCTGACGGAATCCATCAATATGGAAGAAGCTCTTAGCCAAAAGTTTAAGGTTCTGCATCATTTAGTGAAGCAGTCTACCACCCCATTAAAACGGCTGATTGGCACAGCAATCCCGGAAAATGAAACAACGTACATTACGATGTTGATTGGTGGCTGGATGACGAGGCAGGGAGAAAGCACCGACCAAAAAGTAAAGGCCATTGTTGTATGTCCACATGGTGTATCTGTTTCGAGATTAATGTATAAGGAATTGACAGAATTATTTCCCGAATTTGTGTTCCTTGATTCTTTATCTGTACGAGAGTTTCAAGCCTATGACCTTGAATACGATATTATTTTTTCCTCGACCTATTTAAAAACAGAAAAGAAGTTATTTATTATCAAAGCTTTGTTGGAACCTCGGGAAAAAAACCGTCTCTACAAGCAAGTCATGATGGAGCTGCAAGGTTATCTGCCGCAGGATATTGATGTGGGTCACCTGTTAGATATTATAAAAAACCACGCCGATATCAACAATGAACAGGCTTTAATGGAAGACTTGCAGACGTATATTTACCGTGATGAAGACTCAGCTGTTAAACAAAGTTCAGCAGAGAAAGTGATTCTTTTAAATGAAATGATCTCCCCGCAGTATATCACGCAAAGAGATTCGGTCCAGTCGTGGGAAGAAGCAATTCAAATTGGTGCTGAGCCGTTAGTGAAAAGCGGAAAAATTGAGCCTGCGTATGTAGATGCTGTCATCGAGCGCACAGGTGAAGATCCCTATATTGTCATTGGTCCGCATGTTGCTATTCCACACGCAGCGCCAGAAGATGGTGTTAATGAAGTAGGAATGAGCTTATTAAAGCTAAAAAAGGGGCTAACCTACGCTGGGGAGTATACGATTCATGTAATTATTGTGATTGCCGCTGTAGACAAACAGCAGCACCTCCATGCGCTCACGCAGTTAATTAAGCTCAACCAATCAAAAAAAGATATGACTAAGCTGCTGCAAGCTGATTCAAAAGAGCAAATACACGATCAGCTTACCTTATATTCGAGTTTATGAGGAGTGTACCTAAACAGCAAATATTGGAGTGGAGTAGATGAGTGACGTATACTTTGATGAATCTGTCATTCTATTAGATATAGAAGGAACGAGCAATGAGGAAGTTTTGGCCAAAATGGGAGAGACCCTGCATAACAAAGGCCTTGTTAAAGAAAGCTATGTTGACGCAGTAATTGCTAGAGAAAAAGAGTTTCCTACCGGACTTCCTACCTCTGGTATCTCTGTAGCTCTTCCCCATACCGACGCTGAGCATGTCTATCATAAAGGCATTTGCATCGGGGTAGTCAAAGATAAGGTTGAATTTGGCATCATGGGCGACGACAGCGAGACAACAGCTGTGAAACTGGTATTTATGCTGGCAATGGATGAACCCCATTCCCAACTATCCCTGCTTCAACAATTAATGCAAATTTTTCAAGATGAAGACACCTTAAAGCAGTTAGTCAATCAGACCGAGAAACAAGCAATAAAAAACCTAATTGAAGAAAAAATTGATTTTACGATATTAAAGGGAGCTGAATAATAATGGCAAAGAAAAAAGTATTAGTAGCGTGCGGTGCTGGTGTAGCAACATCAACGGTGGTAAATGGAGCAATTGAAGAATTAGCAAAGGATAATAACCTGGATGTGGACCTTGTCCAAATCAAGATTGCTGAAGTCGAAGGCCATGTAGACACTGCAGATTTATTAGTTACAACAGCAATGACGAAAAAAGAATATCCATTTCCAGTTATCAATGCTCAATCCTTTCTTACCGGGATCAACATGGAAGGAACGAAGCAAGAAATCGTCGATGCGTTGAAAAAATAACAACTGCACTTGCAAAATGTAAACTAAAACGATAATTATACTTGGATTATATCACCATAGAACGTTCTTAAGCAGGAAAGGAGGAACGATGCAGTGCAAACTCTTTTTGATATGGCCCAGGGGTTCCTAGACTTAGGAGCCACGGTCATTCTCCCAGTTGTCATATTTATATTAGGAATATTTTTCCGCCAAAAAATTAGTAAAGCATTTCGTTCTGGTTTAACAATAGGTGTTGCCTTTGTCGGAATCTTCTTAGTGGTTGATTTGCTTGTCGAAAACCTTGGCCCTGCAGCGCAGGGAATGGTGGAACAATTAGGTGTGTCATTAAATGTTATTGATATTGGCTGGCCTGCAAGTGCATCGATTTCGTGGGCTTCCACTATCGCTGTATTTATTATTCCACTAGGATTACTTGTAAACGTCGTCATGCTGCTTACGAAAACGACAAAAACGATGAATGTAGATATTTGGAATTATTGGCATTATGCATTCACTGCTGCGATGGTCTATGTAGTCTCAGAAAGCATTATCCAAAGTTTAATCGCAGCAGCCTTGTTTCAAATCGTTTGTTTAAAGGTGGCTGACTGGACCGCACCGATGGTTGCTGATTATTATGAGATGCCCGGCGTCTCCGTCGCGACCGGAAGTACGATCTCTTACGCTCCAGGAATTTTTATCGTAAAACTGCTACAGAAAATACCTTTTGTAAAGGACTGGAACGCAGACCCGGATTCGATTCAAAAACGATTTGGAATCTTCGGTGAATCCATCTTTATCGGGTTAGCCTTAGGTGCGGGTATCGGTATCCTGGCCGGTTACAGCACTGGTGAAGTCATTGAGATTGGAATGGCGATGGCCGCGGTCATGGTGCTCATGCCGCGTATGGTGAAAATCTTGATGGAAGGGTTAACGCCTGTTTCTGAATCGGCACGAGCATGGCTGAATAAACGATTCGGTGACAGGGAGATTTATATCGGGCTCGACGCAGCTGTACTACTTGGTAATCCTTCTGTTATATCGACTGCACTTATTCTTGTACCGATCACGGTCGCATTGGCAGTCATTTTACCAGGAAACTCCTTGCTGCCATTCGGCGACCTGGCGACAATTCCATTCATCGTAGCCTTTATTGTAGGAGCAGCCAGAGGTAATATCGTTCATTCAGTCGTCACCGGGGCCATTATGATCGCCCTCACCCTATATATTGCGACTGACGTTGCTCCAGTGTTTACGGAAATGGCCGGACAAGCAGACTTTAATATGCCAGATGGTGCTACTCAAATCTCAAGCATTGACCAGGGTGGTAATCTCGTCAACTGGGTCATCTATCGATTCTTTGAGTTGTTTAATTAATGAAGATCATATAAACGGATAGTGAGTGAACAGGAGGCCTTCCAATTGAAAGCACTAGTGAAAACAGAACATGGTTTTGGGCATCTAGAGATTCAAGATAAACCAGAGCCTGAAGCTGGACGAGGACAAGTGAAGATCGAAGTGAAGTGTGCTGGTGTGTGTGGTTCCGATATTCATACGTATGAAGGACATTATAAAGTGGCCACACCAGTCACTTTAGGCCATGAATTTGCCGGGGTTGTCGTTGATGTAGGTGAAGACGTAACCGAATTTAAAACCGGAGATCGCGTCACTTCGGAAACGACCTACTCCATTTGCGGAACGTGCCGCTATTGTCAAAGCGGAGACTATAACTTATGCAATCACCGAAAAGGATTAGGAACACAGCAGGACGGAGGCTTTACGAACTATGTAATTGCCAGGAAAGAAAGCGTTCACCATTTACCAGAAAAGGTAGATTTTCAAGCAGGCGCTATGACTGAACCGTTAGCCTGCACGTATCACGCTGTTGAAAAAACGACGATTAATGAAAATGATGTCGTTGTCGTCATTGGACCGGGGCCGATTGGACTGCTGACCGCCCAGACAGCTAAAAGTAAAGGGGCTACGGTAGTAATCACTGGCTTGTCCGCTGATAAAGTACGTCTTGATAAAGCTAAGGAGTTAAACATTGATTATGCCGTGAATACCCAGGAAGAAGATATTAATCAGCTAATCAACAGCCTCACAGAAGGCTACGGGGCGGATGTGGTATTTGAATGTTCCGGTGCGCCGCCTGCTGCCAACCAAGGACTCGCTTTATTGCGTAAAAAGGGACAATACAGCCAGGTAGGTATCTTTGCGCAGCCAGAGATTCAATTTGACTTAGAAAAAATCATTCAAAAAGAGATTCGTGTTGTCGGGAGTCGCAGCCAAAAATCAGCAGATTGGGAGCCGTCCCTTCATTTAATGAATACAGGCGTTGTGCAAGCAAAACCGTTAGTGACCCATGAATATGATATTACGCAATGGGAAGAAGCCTATCAAGCTATTAAGCAAGGAGAAGCGATTAAAGTCTTGCTTACACCACTTCCTGAATGAGCTGAAATGGCCAATGAGAAAAAGTGAAAAAGGGGGACGAGTAAGTCGTCAACTTATTCGTCCGCTACTTTATTTAGAAATGAGGGTGACAGATGGTAGAGCTACTTCTGGATTTTATGTTAGGCCCACTGCGTGTAATAAGCCAATTCTATGTTGAATACCAAATGATATTTAACCCGATCATTGTTGGGTTTGCCCTCTACAAAATTATTCAAGGCAGAAAGAAAGAGCAACGAAGCGAAGAAGAAACCGTCAGTTAACGGAAAGGGAGGGGAGAGCAGTGAAGTCATTAAACTTGTATGGAAAAGAAGATATTCGCTATGAATTATCAACTATGCCTCAAATTGAACGAGAAAATGACGTCATCGTAAAAGTAAAAGCTGTCGGCATCTGTGGCTCGGATATCTCAAGATATAAAAAGCTCGGTCCGTACGTTAAAGGGATGACATTCGGACACGAATTCGCAGGCGAAATTGTAGACGTCGGGCCCGGAGTAAAAACATTAAAAGCTGGGGACCGGATTGCAGGTTGTCCTGCTTCATATTGTGGTCAGTGCGCTAGCTGCCGAAAAGGGGAATTGGCACGCTGTGAAGAGCTGCAAGTACTAGGGGCTAAGGAACCTGGAGCATATGCTGAGTATGTAAAGATCTCGGAAGAACAAGCCGTACCGCTTCCAGCCAATGTCGATTACGATACGGCTGCCATGACGGAACCATCTTCAGTGGTAGCGCACGGATTTTACCGCACCACTATGAAGCCAGGGGCGGCGGTCGCCGTTATGGGCTGTGGCAGTATTGGTCTGCTTGCTATACAGTGGGCACGGATCTTCGGAGCACAAACGATCTATGCCATTGATATTGATGATAACAAACTCAAAGTGGCAAAAGAAGTAGGCGCAGACGTGACCATCAATTCCTTGGAGAGCCCGGCACATGAGCAGCTTGACGATTACTCGAATGGTACGGGAGTTGACCTGGCGGTGGAGGCAGCTGGTTCTCCGGTTACTTCAGCACAAGTGTTTGCGCTCCCAAAAAAGGGTGGAGAAGTTGTATTTATGGGCATACCTTATGCTGATATTGAGATCACACGTTTTTATTTTGAAAAAATTGTTCGCAATGAATTAACGGTTCTCGGTTCATGGAATGCCATCTCAGCGCCATTTCCAGGCAGCGAATGGTCAGCCTCGCTTCATTATATGAGCACCGGACAACTTCAAGTAAAGCCGTTGATTTCACACAGGCTGACGCTGGAGGTTGGGCCGCAGACATTTGCTCATTTGATTCAAGGCGAGGGCTCATATGTTAAAGTCATTTTTTATCCCGAGCTCTAGCGAAATTGATTAGACGATAAAGGAGAATGGAGGGTTGGCTTATGAAAGTAGCCATCGGGTGTGATCATGCAGGTTGGCGTCTAAAACAAGAAGTACTTGAAGTGTTAACGGACTTGGGAATCGATTATGTGGATGTTGGCTGTTCTGCTTGTGACAAGGTGGACTTTTCAGATTATGCGTTTCCAGTTGCTGAAAAAGTCCGCGATGCTGAGGCAGAACGCGGTATTCTAATTTGCGGGACAGGAATTGGAATGTCGATCGCTGCCAATAAAGTACAAGGCATTCGCTGTGCGCTTGTACATGACATCTTTAGCGCCAAAATGACGAGATTACATAATGACAGCAATGTATTAGCTATGGGAGAACGTGTTATTGGACCTGGTATAGCACGAGAAATAGCTACAATTTGGCTGCAAACGGAATTTGAAAAAGGTCGTCATCTGAAGCGGTTAAACAAATTAACGGAATATGAAGGGATTAGAACAGAAACTCATAAAGAAAACTAGGTGGTTAACAAAAGCCTATCTCACCTCCATTCCTATTTGCAAGTATCTTCTGTGTTGCTGTGATCGTAATAAGCGCAACGATCCCCCCCTAAATGGAAGACCCTGAATATTAATGCTTGATCGTCAGCGTCCTGATTCAAGTTACATCTCCTTGTTCCCCTTTATGCCGCCCATAAATGCAGCCAGGCGCTGCATTGCGGTTTCTCCTCTGCTATTGAACTCAGTTTATTACTATGTGTTAGATACCTTCCCAACCATCATAACCCTCCATGTGTTAACTATTTGCAAGGCTATAACCTCAAGTTATACCCTGGGCTTTTTTCGCTATGCCTCAAACGGGCCTCTGTCTTTTACAATAGACATTGAAACAGATTACATCAGCTGTTCCCGGTGAACAGGAAGCTGGGCGAGCAGCTGGTCCAATAAAGGTTTTGACGTAGTGTATAAGTACATGCTGCGGATGAGAGGCGAGTTTGTTATCGGAAGAAAGATCACGCCGCGATAGGCCATTTTATGAACCATGATTTCCGGCAGGTATGTTATACCATTATTTCTAGCCACCGAGCCGACTAAAGAATGATAAGGCATTTCTCTTACTGGAGGAGAGAAGTCATAAGTAGATAAAAGTTGGGTGATTCGTTGGTATAAGGGCGTTCCTTTGGGAGGAAGCAATTGTTTATAAGCAAGGCAGTCTTGAATAAATACTTCCTGCTTATCGGCCAACGTATGATTGATAGAGACCGCTGCATAAAAAACATCCTCAAACAAGAACGATGAATGCAGACTTGTTTCCTCCGGATAGTCCTGGATCACCGCGGCATCGATGTCTTGGTTTTTTAAAAGCGGCAGCAGATCAACCGAGTCGTCTTTAATGTCGGTAATTTGCATATTTAAATGCGGCGCGTAATCCATGCAGTCAGGAAAATAATATGAGGCAAGGATCGGGTCGGAACCAATGCGGATGCCGATTTGCTGTTGATGGTTCTCCCACGTGTGTTCGAGCTGTTTTATTAAGGGGGCAGCGTCTTGGTAAAATGCTTCTCCTTTCGCGGTTAATTGAACGCCGGCTGATGTGCGGACAAATAAAGGAAAGCCAAGCTGTTCTTCGAGCTGTCTCAGCTGCTTGCTTAATGCCGGCTGAGAAATGTATAAAGCTTCGGCCGCCTTTGAAATGCTTTTATATTGAACAATTGTCAGTAAAGATTCAAGCAGATGCAACTTCATAATGATTCCCCCTCATTGGTGGTAAAGGAGTGGTTGGTGTTGATGAAAACGTATCTATTGCTAGCAGGTTCTATTGTATTGGAGGTACTGGGGGCAACTTTTATGATCCCAGCAGAAGGATTTACCCGGCTGGGCCCCTCCTTGGTCGTAATTGGAAGCTACGGCTTAACATTAGCACTATATATTATTTTAACCCATCAGCATGAGCTTGGCATCATTAACGCGCTCTGGGCTGGAGGCGGAACAGCATTAGTAACGGTGTCGGGTTTTTTCTTTTTTAATGAAACACTCACGTTCTTAAAGGTAATAGGTGTACTTTGTATCATTGTCGGCGTGATTGGACTTAACCTGCAGCCGGAACAGAACACTAGTGAAAAGGAGGCTGTATAAATGGGTACCTGGTTTCTTGTGATTAGCCTGGTGTTCGCGTTGTTTGGAAATCTTATGGTCAAGTTGTCGTATGGTTTTACGCAGCGTCTCCCTTCCATTTCTGCGTTTCTTTTGTTTGGTTTCTGCATTTATTTTCTGACCCGGGCCGTTCAGTTTTTAGAAATCGGTGTCGCCTATGCGGTTTGGTCAGGAGCGATGGTTGCTGCGACCACTGTGATTGGAATTGTGTTTTTTTCCGAGAAAGTGGATAAACGGAAAGTTTCATCTATTGGCTTGATCATTGTCGGCGTAGTATTGTTAAAAGCGTTTTAATGGAAGTTTCACTTTCAAAAACTGCAGAAAGAAGGACCTCTTCTTCCTGCTCTTCTAGTTTGGCTTGCTCCCAGGGCTTTAACAATATATTTTCCCAGCTTTTAAGACGTACATAAAATACGGCAACATGAAGCTTCTGGGGTCGGAGCCTGTTTAGAAGACTATTTTTAAAATAAATATTATTGTAAGCACATTTTGCAGGTAGAGGCAGGAAAACAGGCTTTGAAATGTTTCGTTTTATTTCATAGAAATATTTACCATTTCGTAATAATAAATATAAATAAGGTCCATTTACGGCGGGGGGGTTTTTATGAGAAGAAATGCAACAGCGTGTGAAGAAGAGCTGGAACCGGTTGATAAGCTTGAGATTTTGCGGCACGGCCTGGGGCAGACCGACAGTCCGAAGGAGGTTTTAATTTTAGGTGCGGGAATGGCTGGTCTTATGGCGGGAAAACTTTTAAAAGAAGCCGGTCATGAAGTAACGATCATTGAAGGAAACACCCGGGTGGGAGGAAGGGTGCATACCTTGCGCGAACCATTTACGGGCGATAGATACGTGGATGTGGGGGCTATGCGGATTCCGACCAATCATTTACTTACACTAACGCTCATCCGGCAAATGGGTGTAGAAACGCGGCCGTTTATTAATGCCATGGATAATAATATTATGAAGATTTACAACCAAATGACGACCCGGGGAGAATATGACGAAAACCCAGATATCTTTCCTTTTCCGGTGGCCCCCCATGAAGAAGGTAAAACGGCGAAGGAATTGCTCGAATCGGTTGTTAACCCCTTTCTGGAACGATACCTCCAAAGTTCGGAAGAGGAACGAAAGCAGATGATTCGCGATTTTGATGAATATTCGCTCTATCGGTTTTTGACTGAAAATCCAATCGGGCCAAGCCTTTCACCCGGTGCTCTCCACAAAGTACAGGTGGTGTTCGGGTTTGACGGCACGACTGGCCTTTCCTTCCTAGACTTTTTCTTCAATTTGATTAATCAAATTTTCATTTATGAAGGGGACTTCGTAGAGATCACCGGCGGGAACGACCATCTCCCGAAATCTTTTCTCCCTCTGCTGGAAGAGGATATTTATTTAGACCAGCGGGTGGAACGAATCGTGCAGCGACCGGATGGAGTTGAGGTGGAGACGCGGAGTCCGATAACGGGAGAGTTCTCGCAATTTTCAGGAGATGTTGTTATCACCACGATTCCTTTTTCGATCTTTCAATTTGTGGAGATGGAGCCTTATGAGTCTGTGTCGTATGAGAAAAGAAAAGCGATTCAGACGCTGCATTACGTGCCGGCTTTCAAAATGATGCTGGAATTCTCCCGGCCGTTTTGGGTCGATGATGGGATTATGGGAGGGAGTTCGGTGCTGGATACTCCTCCTGTATATATGTTTTACCCAAGCCATCTCGATAATCAGGAGAGCCCGGCCGTGATCCAGGCCACCTATACGTGGGGAGACCACGCCAGATACTGGGAAGCTCTTTCTGAAGAAGAACAAATACGGGCAGCTTTAAAAGTAGCGGCCTCTCTTCATGGAGACCATATATGGGATGAATATATTGGTGGCGCGGGCTACAGCTGGGATGCCAACCCATTTGCCGGCGGGTGTTTTGCCATGTATATTCCGGGTCAGGCCGCGACCTATCCATCCATCATTCAAGCTCCAGAAGGAAGGATTCATTTTGCCGGCGAACATACGTCGATGTTTCATGCGTGGATAGAAGGGGCAGTAGACTCTGGCATTCGAACAGCCTGGGAAATTCAATGCTTGGCAGAAAAAGGAGAGGGGAGCTGAAGTGACTGCCGCTGTTTGGAACAACATATTTAAATTAAAGGCTGGTGTGTCGAGGCCCTTTTTTGTAGTGAATAAAAAAGAAGGAACTCTTCATGGCGAGAGTCCCTTCACATTGATCTTTTATTCGTAAGCTTGTTCAAACGCTTCCTGAACCTGTGGGAATAGATCATCCCATTCAGCTTCTGGTGTCTTATTTACCGTTACAAAGTCTTGTACGCCAAAGATGTTGTCGACACCTTCAATTTTCAACAGTTCCTTTGCTAGCGGGTGATCAGCTTCTTCACCTTTTTTAGCAGAAATGCTTGATTCAAACAATGTTTCATTAACCGAGAATTTTACTGCGTTGGGATTCGGGGTGGCTTCAGCTTTTATTTCGATTGCCATTGAGGACCCTCCTGTTTTTTCAATTAGAACGTATTAGTTACCTTTAGCCTAACACTTTCACCTTTCATTATTAACCATCACCCGTTTCTCTGTCAAAATTCTATTCGTTATTAATTTGGCACCATAAAAGATACCGTTCATTTTTTTCAGCGTTGAGGCGCTCAAATGAGAGAGAGCGGGTTTAACAGCATTCTATGAGAGGAATACTAACAACACATTTTCTTATATAGGAGCTGTTGCAAAATGGACCAGGACACATTAAAAGAAGAGATCCTCAACATTATGAACGAACATAAACACGGGACCCTGGCGACGGTGAAAAAGAATCGGCCTCATTCTCGCTACATGACGTATTTTAATGAAGGGTTCACACTGTTTACACCAACCGATAAAGAAACCCACAAAACGGAAGAAATTGAAGAAAACCCAAACGTCCACATTCTCCTAGGTTATGAAGGTGGAGGCATTGGCGATCAATACGTTGAGGTCGAAGGCAAAGCCGAGATCCGGGAAGATGCGGACACAAAAAAAGGAATCTGGCAAGAAGACTTCGCTAATTGGTTTGACGGCCCCGAAGATCCCGATTACATTATTTTAGAAATTACACCGGTACGCATCCGGCTTATGAATACAGGCGAAGGGCCGCACAGTATCGAATTTTAAAGTGAGACCGCTCCAGCTTGGAAGACACACAGCTGGAGCGGTTTTTTTCGGGCGCAGCATCGCAGGGGGCAGGGCGCTAGCAAGGAGAGACGCTCCCAAGAAGAAACGTCAAGCAATAATAAGGGAGCGCGACACCCCAAGGGAAGATCGTCACGCCGCAAGGGGGAGCCACACCGCACTGAAAAGGAGCGATGCCACGCTGCAGGGGCGTTACGCCGCACTCGAGGGCCGTCACACGGCACTGAAGAGGGGTGGACCGGTTACACTTATTTGGACAGATATTATAAGTTGCTCTAAGATTAAAGTAAGGTAATAAAGGAGTGGATATCATGTCCAGACAAAAAAGACAGCACTTCTCTCAATCTTTTAAAGAACAAATCGTTCAATTGAGAGCTTCGGGAAAACCCCGTCAAGAGATTTTGAAGGAATACGGAATGTCGCCTTCTGTATTAGATAAGTGGGTACGTCAATCCAAACAAGGTGAGTCTTTTAGTGAGCGGGAAAACCGTACGACCGAACAAGAAGAACTCCTTCAATT
>NZ_KB898634.1 GCF_000377705.1 Salsuginibacillus kocurii DSM 18087
ACCCGTCCGCCGCTCGATCCACAGGTGTCACCCCGAAGGGATCAACCTGCTTCACGCGCTCGACTTGCATGTATTAGGCATGCCGCCAGCGTTCGTCCTGAGCCAGGATCAAACTCTCCGAAGCACAGGGATGTGCAAGTGCCGACGTTGCGACAGGACGTCGCGACGTTAGTCGGCCTTCCTTAACACTTACCTGCGTAATTTCGAAGCGATTTGACTCGCTCTCATATAAACTATCAATTAAAATTGACAGGCGCTTTCTTTCATTCAGTTTTCAAAGGGCGAATTCTTGTCGAGACAACTAACATTGTAACTCAACTGTGCATATCTGTCAATACTCCTTCTTGTGTTTGCCGGATGTCCGGAGTCACTCAATGGAAGTATTGATACATTTTTTAGCCCGCTATTTTAAGCGGCAAAAAATAATATATCACCTGCATTTCATTTGGTCAACACTTTTTTATCCTTTTTTTAAAATGGAAGGATAACGATAATAATCTTCAGGAGGTGTTAGTCTTTTGTACAGGGATAACAATAACTCATACTTCTCTTTCATCACGGTTTTTACATAATCATCAATTCGTTCGTCCTCGACGTCCAATAGGATTTCTTCCATCTCTCGTTTCAATAGGTATTCTATTTCTTTTTGTTCTTTATAATTTAACAGTAGGCCAATCACAGAAAAACCTCCTGATTTTTAGACTTAGCTGAAGAGATCCTCCCCATATATACACATATCTTGTCCTCCCGAGCATAAACTTATGCGAAGACTCGTTTTCTAGGGAGGTATGATGTGAAAAGGACACCTGTTTTTTCTCAACTTAAAACTGCTTTTGTTCTTGTAGTATGTTCGATCGCTGCAGCAAGCTGGATATATCTCTCTCAACCAGTTGTCGAAGTGACAACCTCCGAGGCGTTAGACGGTGCCATTTCTTCAGTAGAAACAGATGAAAAAAAAGTAGCGCTCACCTTTAATGTCGGTTGGGGGGATACCAACCCTGAAGCAATTTTGAATGTATTAA
Source organism: Salsuginibacillus kocurii DSM 18087 (assembly GCF_000377705.1). Classification (GTDB taxonomy): domain Bacteria; phylum Bacillota; class Bacilli; order Bacillales; family Marinococcaceae; genus Salsuginibacillus; species Salsuginibacillus kocurii. The sequence continues at coordinate 1,023 of NZ_KB898634.1, forward strand.
CTGAAAATAACGTAGAAGAGAGCACCTTTTTTCTTTCAGGTGCATGGGCTGAACGACATCCTGACCTCGTTGAAGCACTTGCAGAAGCGTCATATGAAATTGGTAATCATGGTTACCAATATAAGCCCTATTTAACCTGGGAAACCGACGACATGGTAGCCGACATGAGAAAAAGCCATAACGTACTAGCTGATTTATCTGATGAAGAACCCCGTTTCTTCAGGCCTCCTGCAGCAGAAATGAATTCCAACGTACTCGAAGCGTCCAAGCAACTAAATTACCCATTAATTCAGTGGAGTATTGATGGGAAAGATTGGATGAACCCAGGTGTAGAACAAATTGTAGCTGATATAAGGGGCTCTCTGGAACCGGGTGGGGTGTTAATGTTTGATGCTTCTGATGGGTCGAAACAATTAGAAAAAGCGTTACCTCAAATTCTTCAAGAATTGAATGAGCAAAATTACGAAATTGTCTCCATAGAAGAACTAATCCACTTAGCCGATGTGGAAATTGAAGAATTATAAGAAGAGTCCTTCCTAATCAGCATATTTTGTACCAAAAACCGGCACGCCAAATGGCATGCCGGTTTGCTTATTTTTTCTTCTTCTTTTTCTTTTTTGATTGGTTCGGGTTTTTCGTTTTAACCTCGCCTACTTTTTTGGCGTTGTTATCTGCTTCTTTTCGTACGCCATCCTCTCCTTCGGGCTTTTCATACAAACGGTGTAAGAGTAAAAGCTGCCAGGAATTAGCGGCAAGAAGTGGAGATAAATAAATCCAGAGCCATTTTGAATTGTTGACTTCCTCCACCGTTAAAGCAGGTATCCATTCAATAGTAGTAATCACATACATAAAGAAAAGAGCTGGAACAAACGCAGAGCGATTCGTTTCTTTCATTTTCCAATATGCAATAATTAGAGCAAACACAAGCAATAATATTGGCATTATAAAATAGCCAGCTAATGTCTCGCCCGGTTCAGCATAGGCCCAATAGCGCAGGAAGATTAAGTCGAAAAAAACAAATGCTATCAGAACCCATTGGATCCAGTTCCAGAGGCGAACTGACTTAAAAAGGCTCAACGCAAAACGATGAACGGTCAGGTAGGCAAAAAAGCCCATTTGCGCCACCACACTAATGGCTGCGCTAATACCGAGCATCCAAATAACTCCTAAAATAAAATTAAGCGGTCCTTCGCCAAGGTACATGTCTAAGTCAATTAAAACCCCGACGACAGCTCCCGCTATGGAACCAATTACAATTGTCGTCCAGAACCAAAAAACGATTTTTCGTGTATTCAATGGAATCGTGCCCCCATCCATAGTTCAAATCATGTCTGCCATGCTCGATTGTATCAACCCCGCTCAAAAAAAACTAGCATTCCTTGCTTTCCGCATATTTTGTTCGCACAAACTTCATATTAAGAAAAGCGGAGGCAGCTTGGGTAAACACCGCAGATTTTCAATTTTTGCAGCGCGGTCGTAGTTTGAATCCACGGATCCGAAGAAAAAACAGGGTGGAGTTGACCCCTTATATTAACGGCCATCTCTTCCGTTATTTTTATAAATGGCTTAATTTCGAAAAATAACGGCTCTCATGTTCGTTACTCACCAATATGCTTATGCTGCTTAAAACGCAAAGCGTTTGCAAGTAACGGGGGACTCAATCAACTTCTTCTCCTTTAGCCTGGCCTGTTTTATGTAGTTATTAACCGTAATACCACTTATTTACTATATAGTCATACAAACTACAAAGGAGGTGGAGAGATGAAAAAACAAATCGAACTTTTGGCTGCAGTCTTAATGCTCGTGTTACTTGGAAGTTGCGCCCCTGAAGCCGAAGGTACTCAAGCTCAGCATATGGATTATGAGCAATCTAAAGAAATGATGGTGGACTTGTTAAAGTCTGACCAAGCCAAAGGTGCATTGCTTGAGGTATTAGAAGAAGAAGAATTTCAACAAGCGCTCGTGTTAAACCAGCCTGTTGTAAAGGATGCAATTGAAGATCAGCTTTTATCTGAAGAGGGCAAGCAGTTTTGGAAGCACGCTTTTAACGATCCAGAATTTAGCGCTACTATGGCTAAAAGCATGGAAGAAGAACATGAGCAATTATTAAATGACTTAATGAAAGAACCTGAATATAGGCAAAGAATGACAGAAATCCTAGCCGATCAAGAAATGAGTGACGTTTTTTTTGACATGATGAAAACGTCGGAATATCGGCAATTAATCATGGATGTGATGGCAGAAGCGCTCGAAGCTCCGCACTTCCGCCTCAAAGTTCAAGAACTCTTACTTCAGCAGGCCGATGAAATTGCTGAGGAAGGGGATACAGAGGATCATGAAGGGGAAGAAGAAGGGGATGAGGATGAAGAAGAGGAAGACGAAACCGAAGAAGAGGAGGACGAACCTGTTGAGTTTGAAGGCGATGAGAGCTAAAAGTAGCCGGTTTATTTGAATTTTTTCATGAAGCGAGTATCAATTCTGTCCTTTAGTCGCCAAGAAAGACGCCCAATGAACGAACGTCCTCCGTATAACAGGAGGGCTTTTCTTTTGCCAAGCGATATAATCGCTAAATATCTCTCCTGAGGCCGGTAGGGGCGCAGAGAGTGACGGCGGAGTCGCCTTAATAAGTTTTCATGCAAGACAGGCGTGTGACTAAGTGCATAAACACCGTTCTTTGGCAGGTCCGGATGCGATTGGACTGTGATGCAATCGCCAGCCCCAAATATATCAGGGTCTTCAATAGATTGAAGGGTGTGCTTGACAGGCAAAAAACCATCTTCACCGGCAAGGTCTGCATTGGCAAACAAAGGCGGAGCACCACTTCCAGCAAGCCAGATGGCTTTATCATACGGAATCTTTTCTTGGCGCGTAATTAAGGAACTCGGGGTCATTTCTTTCACCGCTGCTTGTTCATAAAGCTGGACGCCTGCACGTTCTAATTCATTCTTCAGCAATGCCTTGTCTTCTTCTCTTAAGTCCTCCATTATTTCTCCTTTGGTAAGAAGTGAGGTTGTTTGATAACTGCCATGTTTTTCATTGTAGGATTGAAATGCAAAGGCAACTTCTACGCCTGCAGCTCCGCCTCCTACAATAGCCAGGTTTTTAGCACCTTTCACCTGCTGGACCACAGTAGGCAAGCGATGGGTCGGTTTTATCGTATGAGCGTATTGCTCAGCTCCAGGTACGTGTTCCCACGCAGCGCTTGAGCCTATATTAAACGAAAGAAGGTCATAGGAAACGACACTCCCTCCTTCGGTATGGAGCTCTTTTCGTTGCGGGTATAGTTGTGAGACTGCATCCTCAATAAAGCGAATGCCGGCTTTTTCACAGAGGCGTTTCACATCAATTCTTATCTCCGGTTCACTATAGAGGCCTTCAATAAACCCTGCGTACATACCTGAATAGTATTGATAACGCGACGGTGAAATAAGCATCCACTCTGCTTCACGCACTGATTTCTTCATTTCTTTTCTAAGTAATGAAACATGGGCATGGCCCGCTCCTACTAATACGACCCTGGCAACCATCGACTCACCTCGGTTTGTGTTTTAGGCGGTTTTCTAAAAGATTGTTGTTTTACAAAAAGAACGGAACCTCTTTGCATACATTCCAGACGGAGGCTTTCACTGCAGGCACAAGCGTGACGCCGGCATCCTCTAACCGCGTTTTAGGTCGCCGTGTCTTCTTTGCCGCAAGAACAAGTGCATGTTCTCGGGAAACCCTAGCTGCGGGATCTTACCCAGCCTCGCCTGTTGTCCCGCTAGCATGTCCGCTATTCTTGTATAAACGTCAACGATTACACAAACTGCCTTGTTTAAAAGTCAGAAATAAGTGTGGGCTGTCATGTAAAACTCTGTACCCACTTCTTTCTCTTCCTGTTTTCATCAACGGAGAATTTTAGACAACCTCTTCATCCAGCGCGAAGATTTTCCGGCAAATAAAACATCCCGCCAATACTGGTCGGCTATTTGTTTTACAATTTCTCCTCTGGCTGGATATGGATAAATGGCATTTGCTAATGTTCTAAGCGGCTGTTTGGAAGCATGGAGCTGCACCATTTCCTGCATCCAGTCCCCTGCATTTTCTCCGCACGCGTGCGCTCCGAGTAAGTATCCTTTTTCGTCGGTAATAACTTTTACAAACGCTTCTGTCTTCTGTTCTGCAATCATACGGTCTACCCGCTCTCCATTATTTCGGTAGATACGTATTTTATCCTGGTCGTAAGTTTTTAATGCTTCTTCTTCGGTTAAACCAAAATGAAATAAGGAAGGGTCAGTATAATAGCTCCAAGCCATGCCCTCGTCCTTCACCTGTCGTTTTAAACCAAAAGCCAAATTTCCTACTACAGTCTGTGCTTCAAGTCCTGCTCGGTGGGTGAACGGATAAGCTCCTGTCACATCCCCCACGGCAAAAATGTGTTTTTGCGATGTTTGCATGGTCTTTTTGACAGCAAGCGAGCCGTCTTCATTCACAGCCACGCCTGCTTTTTCTAGCTCTAGCGTATCTGTATTTGGCTGCCGTCCTACTGCACTAAAAAAAACATCTGCAGCGATTGTCTTCTCCTTGCCGTTGTTCTTATTAGCGAGGACAAAGTCATAACCCTCCGCCTGGGAACGGATGGCAACCACTTGTTGGTTCAAATGGAGATGCAGTTCATGCTGTAGTTGCTGTTGCACTTTCTCAGCCACTTCCGGCTCTTCATTAGGAAAAAGGTGGGGATGCGGATCAACAATATGTACTTCCGTCCCAAACCGGGCCAGTGCCTGAGCAATCTCCATTCCAACTGGGCCGCCTCCAGCTACCACCATCCGTTTAGGGACTTGCTCAAGGTTATACACCGTTCGGTTCGTTAACACGGGCACCTCTTGAATACCCGGGATTTCTGGTACGACTGGTCTAGAGCCAGTAGCGATTACCAAACGTTCTGCTTTTAATTCGAACGCTCCATTCACTATTATGTTTCGCTTATTTTTAAACGTCGCTTCTCCAGTGAAAACGTCTACTCCTAGTTCTTCAAAGCGGGCTGCATCATCATGCGCTTGGATATGAGAGCGGGCCTCTTCAATTCGCCGTCTCGCTTCCTTAAAGTCAGGAGCTCCAACCGTACCCATTCCGAAGGCATAGCTTGCTGTTTTGGCGGTGTATACTTCCTTTGCGGAAGCGATCAGTGCTTTTGAAGGTACGCATCCGTAGTGAAGGCAATCCCCACCCAACTGTTCGCTTTTATCAATGAGAGCCACCTTTATGCCAAAGGATGCTGCCCCTGCAGCTACTGTTAACCCTCCTGCACCACCGCCAATTACGATCAATTCATACTTTTTTTTCATGTTCTTTTTCCTCCCCTTGTTCTGCTCTCGTCTCATCAGGCACATGCATCGTCGTTCGTTTTCGTAAAAACAAACGCAAGCCAACCGGAAGCAGCATGACGAGTAGAAAAACGATAAGGGTCCACATGATTAAGGCAGGATCACCTTCTACAATCGTGCTGCCAGCCATCGTATAAGCGACTGCTCCAGGCAAAAGGCCAAACATGGTACCAAACAAAAATGGAAAAAACCGCACCTTCGATATACCTGCTAAATAACTGACAGCGTCAAAGTTAAGGACAGGAATTAACCGAATAGCGAGCATGTAAAAAAAGCCGTGCTGTTCCATTTGATTTTGCAACGTTTTATAGCGCCCTGTCCATTCACGTTGAACAATACTTGCGCCAAACCAACGTGACAAGCTAAAGGCAAGGGCAGCACTGCCGAGCGCTCCTGCTACATTTAGAAAAAAGCCCCAAAATCCAAAAGCTAATCCGCCTGCCATCGAAAAAATAGAGGCTGGAAACAATACGAGCGGACGCAGCGTGTAGAGAATTACATATATTAACGGCGCCCATATCCCAAAGTTAAGAATCCAATCGCGCAACACCTCAGGTTCAAACACAAGATCATCCCGGTATAACCACCCGGCCGCAAGAGCAGCTACAATTAGAGCAATGAATAGCAGCAGCTTGAGCCGATTCATATCTCGTTTTCTCCAACAAAAGCAGGCTTTGGATCATCAGAAAAAGAACTGCAGCCTCCATTTAACGGCTGAAGTGCAGATTCCTCTGCCCACACCCATACGTTTGCTCCAACCTTTAATTCACCCGCTGCCGGCAATATCACGTCTTGCTTATCTGTAAACAGTTGCAGGCCAAGAAACACTTGACCATGGCGACGAAAGCAGTGCGTTACCGTTCCTTCCTGGATATAATAAGCTGACTCGGGCAACTGAGCCTTGTGCAAAACTACTGAGAGATTAGCGGCGCTGATAAATGTTCGATTTTCAAGTACAATACCCTCTCCGATTAAGTTGGCAACTTCAAGATTTTCGGGGCTCTCTGTCAATTCAGCAGGCTTACCGCTTGAAAGTACAGTTCCCCGCGCCATGACGAAAATCCGGTCTCCCATTAACATTGCTTCCTCCCGGTCATGGGTGACAAAAAGAGCGGTGACGCCTTCTTCTTTTAATACCCCTTTCACCCATGTTCGCATCATACGGCGCAACGATTCATCCAAACGAGCAAATGGTTCATCCAGAAGCAGCAAGCTTGGCTTCGTAATCAACGCTCTGGCCAGCGCAATACGCTGCTGTTCTCCGCCCGAGCATTGATGCGGATATCGATTGGCGTGCTCCACCATGTCTACTTTTTTTAAATAGTAAAGGCCTTCACGCTCGCGTTCTTGTTTGTTGTAACGGCGTACACGCAAGCCATACGTGACGTTTTCTAGCACAGTCATGTGCGGAAAAAGCAAAGAGTCTTGAAACATAAGAACGATTGGCCGTTTCTTGGCCGACCAATTGGAAATGTCCTGCTGGTCGAGTTCAAGCTGAACCGCTGTACATGATTCTATGCCGGCTATACATTGTAGCAGGGTTGATTTCCCAGCTCCGGAAGCCCCCATGACACTTACAATTTCCCCTTTCTTAACCGAAAAACTAACCTCGTTTAACACGTTCCCCTTCTGATACGTTTTGTTTAATTTTTGAATCGATAGTGCTTGCACCAATTCAGTCACCTCATTTATATCTTACTCACTCGATATGGCAGACAAAGCCGTATAAGCCCTTCAATTAAGAAAAGAAAGGTCAAGGGCAAGAGCGCAAACAGGATTGAAAATGCAGCCATGACCTGGGTTGAAGCGCTCTCGGCAAAAGGGAAATATAATAAAGCTAACGTCACCACTTCTCCCCCTCCAATCATCGTCGTTAACGCATATTGACTAAGGGAGATGACCGTAACGAGAAAAATGGCAGCGCGGACACTAGGAAGCAGTTGGGGAAGTGTAATATGAAAGAACACATGCACTTGTGAGGCTCCAAGCGTCTGAGCCTGGCTTTCCTGCTGTGAACCCAACCGTTCAAAACCTGCCCTTACTATTCGTATCGTGTAAGGAAGCGTAGGCAGCATGTGTATAAGCACTACTCCCCAAAAAGTGCTGGCCAGACCAATCCGCAGAAGGGTAAGATGAAGCCCCATTGCAAGCGCCAACGCTGGAATAAAAATCGGTAAAAACAGCACCGTTTCAATCATTTCCTTTCCTCGAAAAGAAGAGAAGGCCAGTTGTTTTGCTGCAGGAAAAGCAAGCAGCAAGTTTAAGAGAATCACAGTTAATGTCAGGCTCCACGTCGTCCAAAGAGCCGAAACCAAGGAAGCATCTTGAAAAATACTTTCCCACCCGTAATAGGAAAATGAAGATGGCAAAAGGTGAGGAAAGCGCCATTCTCCAGCTATACTTTGCAAAAACAGGAGTAGAACAGGTATGACAAAACAGCTTGACAATGCTAGTAGGAGAAGTTTATGCTGCGCGGCCTCTTGCTTCATTTTGCTCCTCCTTTCATCATCCGGTACCGCAAACCTCGTACCCAGCGCAGTGTTCCCCAGGCAAGGAGAAGAAACACTAAGGTAGTCATCATCATTATGGCTAAAGCTTCAGGGCGCCGCTCCCATAAACCTTGATGAAACCACTCATAAGTAAGCACAGCCAGCATTTGCGGGTCACTTGCGCCAATCAGTTGAGGCACTTCGAAGGCGGCAAATGTAAAAGCAAAGAGAATGACCGCGGTCTCAAAAAAAATGGGTTTGATTTGTGGCCACTCCACCTCTTTAAAGGCAGCAGCTTTTCCACCGCCTAACGTATAAACCACCATACGTAAACGCTCATCCATCTCCACATAAGCTGGAAGCAGCATAAGAATAACAAACGGAACCTCTTTCCACATATAGGTTAATAATATACCAACACCGCTGCGGTCTTGTGTGAGCGCTGGAAAATCAGCAGGATCTTCAATCACTCCTGCATGAAAGAACAAGCTCGGCACCCAGCCGCTTTGTGAGAAGAACAATATAATGACATACGCTGCCACAAAATGTGGTACCAACATCGGAAGCCATGCGAGTGCTTTGGCATAACGGTGTAAACAGCTATAATACAGCCAACGGGTTAAGAGCCAGCCAACTATAAGAGAAATAAGTGTAGATAAAAAGGCTATATATAAGCTAAAGCCAAGACTCTCTCTTACCCGCTCATCCGTTAAAACAGTACGGTAAGCCGAAAGTGACCCTTCAGACCAGCTGCCATCAAGGTGCAAGCTCTGCCAAACTCCATGAAAGAAGCTAAAAAAAGATAGAAACCCTAATAAAAATAAACTAGGCAAAAGCCAAATATACGCTTTACGAACTCTCACGAACAACCTCATCAATCCAGTGCTGCTCTACCCAGTCTACAAAGCTGGCATCCATCTCTGGCTCAAATGTTTCATTGAGCTCCTTCTCATCAGGTACGGTGTCTCCTCGCTCAATCGCTTCAACTTCTTCTTGTTCTTCGGCTGAGAGGCTAGCTGGTTCAAGCACCATGCTCTCTCCCCACATGGCAGGGTCAAGCTTGGCAATTTGAGCTTCCGGCGACAACATAAAGTTTATCGCTGCCATCGCTCCTGCCTTATTTTGCGCATTGTATGGAATCGATAAATAATGAGTGTTTCCTATAGAGCCTTGTTCAAATAACTGACTTTCTGTTGCTTGAGGGAACGTTTCATTTTGAACGAGATGCTCCGCTCTCCCTTCGTTGTAACCCATCGTCATCCACACTTCTTCATTTGCAAACAGCTGATCTAGTTCAGCCAGGCTAGATGGATAGGTTTCTCCTTCACGCCAAAGGTGCGGGCTTAGTTCTTGAAAATAGGACCATACTTCTTCCCCGTAACGCTCTTCTGCTTCGTTAGGGTCATTGATCGTAAGCACTTCTTCGGTATCAGGAGTCAGTTCGTATATCAGCTGGCGCACGAAGGCATTGCCAGTAAAGTCTTGAGGTTCAGGGTACGTAAAACGCCCTGGATTCTCTTTTGCCCATGCTAATAATTCTTCATAGGTAGCAGGAGGGTCAGTTACGTGCTCGTCGTTATAAAAAAGGGTAAACTGCACGTTGCCCCATGGTACCTGCAACCCCTCTACCGCTGTGCCAAAATCATAGGCTACGTCCGGGTCCTCCATATCGACATATTCCTCTACGTTCGGAAGTCGCTCAGCAAATGCACCCCACAGTAACTCTTCTTCTTTTGCCAGGCGAAAATTTTCCCCATTCAACCAAAACACGTCTGTGCTCCCGGCGCCTTCACCCGCTTGTTTTTCCGTATAAAGACGCTGTACCACTTCTTCTGTGTCCAGTGGCACCCGCTCTAAATAAATATCATATTCTTCTGCTAAACGAGGAGCGACCCATTCGTCTATGTATGTATTGGTCCCTTCATCTCCGCCCCACATGTGAAAACGTACGTCCGTTCCCTCCGCCTCTGCCACTACTTCCTCCCATCCCGCTTCAAGCAAATCATCTGCCGACTCGTCCTCATCTTGTTCTTGAGCACAGGCAGAAAAAAGAAATATAGCCGGCAAATACACAAGAAAAGCACCCTTGTTTATACCATTTCGTTTTTCGTTCATCATTCATCCCCTTACCGTAAAAAATTACCCTTTACTGAAAAAAGACTCTGCGTTCTTTTCCCGAATTGAGATAAACATAACCTCCTCTAAAGGTCAGTGGTCTCTAAGTTGGCTACCGTCTTATCAACTACATTTCCTCTAGCAGCTAAGAAAAGCTGATAGCAAATTAGTGCCATCAGCTTTACCTACTGTCTTCTTCCTTTTAAGTCTTCTCAATAAGGCGTTTTGCCATTTCCTCGTAAACTTGTCCGATCGGATGGTCTTTTTCATAAACAGACGGCGCAAAGTCTTCTTCATTGATGGTCGGTTGGCCAAGCGGAATGCGGCCGACAATCTCCGTTTTTAATTCTTCACTTAAACGCTCACCGCCGCCGGTGCCGAAGACATATTCCTTTTCACCGGTAAGCTGGCTTTCAAAGTAGGCCATATTCTCTACCACACCTAAAATTTCATGGTGGGTCTTGATCGCCATTGCCCCTGCCCGTGCTGCTACAAACGCTGCGGTCGCATGAGGGGTGGTCACAATTAGTTCTTTACACTCAGGCAGCATCGTATGAATATCTAAAGCCACGTCACCAGTACCTGGAGGCAAATCCAAAATTAAATAATCAAGGTCTCCCCATTCTACTTCGTTAAAGAAATTGTTAAGCATTTTGCCAAGCATTGGACCGCGCCAGACAACAGGCGCATTGTCCTCCACGAAAAAGCCCATGGAAATGACTTTCACACCGTAACGCTCTACCGGGTAAATGGTCTCTCCGACAACTTGTGGCCGTTCTTCAATTCCCATCATGTCTGGGACGCTAAAGCCGTAAATGTCTGCATCAATAATGCCGACTTTCTTTCCTTCACGGGCCATCGATGTAGCAAGGTTAACGGTGACGGTAGATTTTCCAACTCCGCCTTTGCCACTGCTTACCGCAATGAACGTAGTGTCATTATTTTCAGACAAAAGACTGCCGGCACCTTCCGCTGTCTGTTTACCTCCGTGAGCTTCTACTTCTTCAGAGGAAAGTTCTTCAAAACGAAGCCCTACTGAAGCTGCACCTGCTTCTTTTACTTTGCCGACAATTTCCTGCTGTAGCTGCATTTGTTCGGCCGTGCCAGTTTGGACAAGCGCGATTTTAAGGCTTACATTATCGCCATCAATCTTTACTTCGCGCACCCCGCTAGTCTCAGTAATACTTTTATTTAAATCCGGATCTTTAATCGGTTGTAGTGCTTCAATGAGTTGCTGCTCTGTTAACAAACGTGACACCTTCCTTTATAGTAATCGTTTTCTTACCAAGTATAGCATAACAGGAAAGATTTCTTTAGAGAAAGGCACACGGCTTATAAAGAATGCTATTTTGCTTCTTCTCCACTTGCATATCGAAGCATCCCCCGGTAAATGGAAGCAGCTACTTGATTTTGATAACTAGGCTGCTGCAATCGCTTTGCTTCTTCCGGGTTTGATAAGAAACCAATTTCTGAGAGGATACCAGGAATTTCTGCTTCTTTTAGCAAATAAATGTTCGATAACCCTTTGGCCTGTCGCGTTGTATTCTCTAAGTCGGTTACTAGCGCCTCCTGAACATGTTTGGCCAAACGCTCGCTGTCTTCATTCGTTGGGTAATAAAACGTCTGCGCCCCAGTATATTGCTGTTGCGGAATCGCATTTAAATGCAGACTGATAAAAAAGTCAGCGTCTGATTCGTTGATTAATGCTTTGCGCGCTTTAAGATCATCAATTTTTCGCTGCCTATAACGACTTACATCTTCGTCGGCCAAATCATAATCTCCTTCACGCGTCATCTTCACAAGGGCTCCTGCTTCCTGTAGATAATCGCGCAATTGGTAGGATACTTGTAGTGCTATGTCCTTTTCCAAACCACCATCTTTAGCTACGGCACCGCCGTCTACACCTCCGTGTCCTGAATCAAGAATGATGACCTGTCCTGAAAGCGGTAGGCTCCAGCTATTAACAGGTTGGTCCTCACTCGGCCAAATAGAATAGACCATGAAGCCGACAACCAACCCAATCGTTAAAAATCCAATGATTGCAGGAGATAATAGACGCCCTCTCATATTTGCTTCGCTCCTTCATTTACTTGTCCTTATTTCAACGTATGCAAAAAAGCACGGACCTATACAAGTCCGTGCTTACAATTTCATCCGGTTGCGTTTTTGACCAAGCCGGTAACCAACCATCCACCAATCTTCTACATATTTTTGGGTGCCATGGCGCAAAATAGCTGGACGAAGACGCTTGGGGTCCACCCAGGAAATGATGAGCATTTGCAGTTCAATAATTAAATACGCTAACGTCGGAAATGCTTCAGAAAATGCTTTAATTTCACACGTATCAATCGCATGGCCGCTCCCCATCTTAGCACCGATCACATAAGATTCCACGCCGATGTCTATACAAAATTCCTCCAAAAATGAGGCTCGAAAAGTAAATCCGGGGAGAGAAGAAGCCATATATCTAGAAGCCCGCTCCGCTACCTCTTCATACGTAAGCATGCCAATGACCTGACGTTCTAACGTGTGCTCTTTTTGCTCTTTATATGATTCAAGTGAGACAACTGTCATTTAAACCGCTCCCCTCACTCATAGCATGGGTTTTTTCCCTTCTCCTCAGCCAAGAAAAATGGACCAAAAATGAAGAAATACTGAAGAAAGCGGAGGACTTACTTCATCACACAGTTCCTTCTCACCAGCTAGAAGGCTGACCCTGCAGCATGGTTCAAAAAAGATTTAAAATCCTCCCCGAGCAATGATTAGAATAGCAGGGGTGTTTTATGAAAATGGCCCACATCTTCTCTGCAATTGCTCCTGAATGGTTCTCCCTTTAACGTTCTTCGCTCGTTTAAACGGCCGCTCGATCCTTCACAATGCAGGTAGTCAGGTTTTAATCAAATCTTCCAGGAAACCGTTACCACGCGTGAATTTTTATATCCTGGGCATTTTAAACATATACTTATTTGTTTACCTCCCTTTTTCTTGACAAAAACAGCACATAAGCGATAATTAAGTTATAAATAGTTCGCATACGAATTATTTACATAAGAACTTTTTATAGGTATTTACCGAATGAGGATGATAAAGCATGCACAACCATGATGAGATCTTTCGGGTACTATCATCATTCAAAGAAGTGAACAAGAGCTTATTTCATATCTTACAAGACGAAGCAGGCAAGCTTGGAATTACTGGCTTGCAAGTACTAGTACTTAAAGTACTCGTCGATAAGCCACATCTTACGCTCGCGGAGCTTGCCGAGCAATTACATTCAAGTACCAGTACGATGAGCGGTGTTGTGGACCGTCTCGTTAAAAATGGTTACGTCCGCAGGGAACGTTCAGAATCAGATCGTCGTTCTTTAATGTTATCTCTCACGCAAGCGGGCATAGAGAAAGAAGCAGAAACATATCAAAAAATTATTACTACGCTAGCCGAAAAATTACGTGATGTTCCAGAAGAGGAGCTTGAAGTCCTTTTGGCGTTACATGATAAGTTGTTAAAAAAACTGAAGTAGCTACAAATAACAGAAGCTTTCTTCTCCGCCACCAACTGATTTTAAAGGAGGTCGCACGATGATTGACGTTCAACATTTAAAGAAAACATACAAATCCTTTGCAGCTGTAAAGGATAGCAATTTTCATGTCAAAGAAGGTGAAATTTTTGGCTTTCTCGGCCCGAATGGCGCAGGGAAAAGTACCACTATCAACATTTTATCTACCGTGTTGCAGCCAACGAGCGGCACAGTTACCATTAACGGTTATGATGTCACCAAGGAACAAAACCGAGTGCGAGAAAGCATCGGCATTATTTTTCAGCAAAATACACTCGATGAAAAATTAACAGCCCGGGAGAACTTAAAGCTGCATTGTAAGTTTTACAGGGTTCCGCGCTCTAAGCGAAAAGCCCGTATCGACGAAGTGCTAGAAATTGTTGACCTTAGCGATAACATTGATACGATGGTGGAAAAGTTTTCAGGCGGCATGCAGCGGCGTCTTGAAATTGCCCGCGGCCTGCTTCACTATCCTAAGGTGTTATTTCTCGATGAACCCTCGGTCGGCCTCGACCCGCAAACCCGAGCTCATATATGGGAATACATTTTAAAACTAAAAGAAAAAGAAAATATCACCATGTTTTTGACGACTCATTATTTGGATGAAGCCGAAATCAGCGACCGGGTCGCGATTATGGACCACGGCGAAATTATTGCCATTGATACGCCGAAAAAATTAAAAGACCAGCTCGGCGGCGATATTATTGAACTTACGACTACGGATAATGAAGCGGCTGTCGAAGAAATTAAAGCTTCTTTTGATAGAGTCGATGTAGAGTTAAAAGACGAGGTTATCTATTGCAAAGTAGACAATAGCGATGCTTTTATTTCTACATTTGTGAAGAGGCTAGAAACCCCCCTAACCGGATTAGATATTCGGAAACCTACGTTAAATGACGTCTTTTTGTCGTTTACCGGACGGGAAATTAGAGATTAAGCGGAGGAATGACTTGTGGAAGGGATTATCGCGATTTGGCAGCGAGATATTATAAAATTTTTTAGAGACCGGGCTCGTTTGATCGGATCCTTTTCCATGCCGATTTTGTTTTTAGTCGTTTTTGGCGTCGGCATGGGCGGAGCTATGGAATCACTCGTAACAGCCGGAACAGACGCTACAGATTTTAACTACATAGAATTTATTTTTCCAGGCATCGTCTCGATGACATTGTTAATGACATCTGTCTTTTCTTCTCTCTCGATCATTCAAGACCGGGATTTTGGCTACATGCGGGAAATTCTAGTATCTCCGGTATCGCGGGTGAACATTGCGATTGGAAAAATGCTGGGGTCAGCGACAGTTGCGTTTTTACAAGGAATCATGATGTTTGTCCTCATGCCTTTTTTAGGGATCAGTATAGACCCCCTCTCGTTTCTTCAATTACTACCTGTTATGTTTATGATCGCTTGCACTTTTTCTTCGCTCGGCCTATTAGTGGCAAGCTTATTAAATTCCACGCAAGGCTTTCAACTGGTCGTAAACATTTTAGTCATGCCGATGGTTTTTTTGTCCGGTGCGTTGTTTCCTTTGAGTAATATGCCGGCCTGGGTTGACGTTATCGTCACCTTAAACCCGGTGACCTACGGGGTAGACTTGATGAAACATATCATGATTGATGTAGACAGCTTAAGCGCCCAGGTGCAAGAAGAAATGGGCCTCAACCTTACATTCTTCGGGTACCCTGTTACCACCACCAGTGAAGTTATCTTTTTAGTAGGATTTACTACATTGTTGATTTTGCTTGCCACAGTTAGCTTTAAGCGGCAGAACGGATGAATTTTATACAGAAAACTTGGTAAAGCCAAGCCTACGGCGTAGGCAGAGCCTTAGTTGCACGCCTACCGTTTCTTTCAACTATTTATACATTCTTATAGTGTAAAAAGAACCAGTCGTGATATGAGATCGCTGCTGGTTCTATTTCTCGTTACGGACACTGGTCACTAGCGACGCAAATCCACCAAAAAATTGCATTGATTCTTTACGATTTCTTACTCTATGTAATGTCAGGTCTGAACTCGCTGCTAGCTCATCCAGCGGTTAAATTAAAAACCCTCTCTGCCGGGTTGGGGAACAGAGAGGGCTGTAAGCCTTGTAGAAAGGCGATATTAACGCTTCGAGAACTGTGGCGCACGACGTGCTGCTTTAAGACCGTATTTCTTACGTTCTTTCATACGGGAGTCACGTGTGAGGTAGCCGTTCTCTTTAAGAGGCTTGCGGAAGTCAGGGTCAACTTCAAGCAGCGCACGAGCTACACCGTGCTGGATCGCGCCAGCTTGCCCGGTGAAACCGCCACCGTCTACGTTTACTTTCAAATCATATTGACCTTCTGTTGCAGTTTCCACAAGTGGCATGCGTACAACGCGCTTTAGTGTTTCAAAATCAAAGTACTCGTCGATTGTACGACCGTTGATAGTGATGTTTCCGTCGCCAGGCTGCATGAATACACGAGCGACAGCGTTTTTACGGCGTCCGGTACCGTAGTATTGAACTTGTGCCAAAAGGGTTCCCTCCTTTAATATTGTCCTTTATTCAAGGTAAAAATGTAATTTAAAAATGCTTAGCCGCGAAGCTCGTATTTTTCAGGCTGCTGTGCTTCGTGCTTGTGCTCTGGCCCAGCATATACGTGTAGCTTCATGCCTTGCTTTCGGCCCAAAGTGTTCTTTGGAAGCATACCTTTGATGCTTGTTTCAAGCAAACGCTCTGGGTTGTTGTTGCGCATGTCAATTGCGCGTGTTGACTTAAGTCCGCCTGGATGCTGGCTGTGGCGGTAGTATCTCTTGTCAGTCAATTTGTTACCTGTAAGTTGAATCTTCTCCGCATTGATAACGATCACGTGATCACCTGTGTCTACGTGCGGTGTGAACTGAGGCTTGTGCTTGCCACGAAGAATTGCAGCTACTTCGCTTGCAAGACGGCCTAGCGTTTGGCCTTCAGCGTCAACCACGTGCCATTTGCGTTCAACTTCGTGCGGCTTTGCCATGTATGTCGTACGCATTATTTTTCCCTCCTGCATATTCCTTGTCTATCATCTCTTGTCATTATTGTCCGTTCTATCATTTCAACTTCCCGGGGCTAGTGGGACGTGAAATGCCAAATAACATCATATAACAATTCCAACGCCGTGTCAATGCCGAATTTGGCCGGTTGGCGTAGAAGTTTCAAACTTCTCTATATTCATGGGTTGGCATGTTTCCCTACTTTTTTTCATAACCTATTTCCCAAAGGTAAAGACCGCTCCCTGGTACCGTCGGCCCCGCTTTGCGCCGGTCTTTGGCGGCAAGTATAGCCTCGATGGAATCTTTTTTCCTGCCGACTCCAATTTCAAGTAATGTGCCAACTAGAATACGGATCATGTTATATAAAAAACCGTCCCCCCGGAACGTGAATATAAGTTCGTCCCCTTGTTCTTCCACCTCGGCTACATAGAGCGTTCTTACTTTTGAGTTCACTTTCGTATTGGTCCCGCTAAAAGAAGTAAAGTCATGCCTCCCTATTAAAGCAGCGGCGGCTTCTTGCATAGCAGCTACATCAATGTCACCATACAAATGATACGTATAATTGCGGCGGAAGACATCTCTCTTTCGCTTCCGGTAGACGCGGTAGCGATATTCCTTTTCGATTGCATCGTAACGGGCGTGGAAACGATCGCTCACTAACTCGGCCTCTGAAAGAAAAATATCTTTTGGTAAGTATTGTTCCATGGCCAGGGACCACTTGTGCGCTGGAATAGCTAGGTCAGTATCAAAATGGATAACTTGCCCAATTGAATGAACGCCTGTGTCTGTTCGTCCGGCCGCATGAACCGTTACAAACCTTCCTTTATGCAGCCTTTTTAGTGCTTTTTCCACTTCTTCCTGCACTGTTCTGCCTGTAGACGTACGACCAGCGGGCTGACGCTGCCAGCCTGAAAAATGGGTGCCGTCGTAAGCTATTGTTGCTTTTATCCGTTTCATGTTCGTCCCTCCGCTATGTTCGCATCATCCATAACACCACTCCAAAAACGATAACAAGAAAACATCCCCAACTGTCACGCCATCCCCATTCCAGTACTCTTAGCTTTGTCCTTCCTTCTCCCCCGTTATAGCCTCTTGCTTCCATCGCAGTAGCCATATGTTCAGCACGCTGAAATGAACGGGCAAACAACGGGATAATGAGAGCGATAATCGATCTGGAACGGTCTTTTAAACTACCTTTTACAAAATCAGCCCCCCTGGCACTCTGAGCTTTTAAGATTTTTTCCGTTTCCTGCAAAAGTGTGGGGATCAAACGGATAGTAATTGACATCATCAATGCCATTTCGTGAGCCGGCAGCCCAAAACGCTTAAACGGTGATAATAACTGCTCCAACGCATCCGTTAAATCAATAGGCGTTGTCGTAAGGGTTAAAAGGGAGGTCAGCACTACTAGACTGCCAATTCTCGTCGAGATGTACACCCCTTGCCAGACGCCACCCTCATGCACGGTAAAAGCTCCAAGTTCAAATAATTCATCACCTTCATTTGTAAAAAAGAAATGAATAAAAAAAGTAAATAGAATTAATATAAAAACGGGAAATAAGCCTTTCGCTAAGTAACGAATGGGCACCCCGCTTAACCAAACGAGAACAGCTGTTGTACCTGCAAGCACTCCGTAAGAGACGAGGTTATTAGCGAAAAAAACAATTACTACTAACAATACTACCGCCAGTAATTTAGCGCGAGCATCCATCTTATGCAAAAAACTGGACCCAGGGAAATACTGGCCAATGACAACATGCTGCATCATTTTCCTTCCCCTCCCTGCCCGCGCTTCTGCAAGTAAGGAAGAAGGTTAAGAGCTGCTTGCTTGGCGCTGACTCCATTCTCCGGCGCCTCCCAGCCTGTATGTTCACGAATGCTTTGTGGGACCCGAATTGACTCCGGCGCTTTTAAATGAAGGCGTTCTAATTCAGCATCCTGTGCAAACACTGTCTCCGGCCGCCCTTTCATAATGATCTCGCTTTGGTCCATCACAAGTACCTCATCAGCATAATAAGCCGCATCTTCCATGTGATGTGTGACTAACAGGGTAGTGAGGCCTTTTTCCTTATGCGAGGCATAGAGCAAGTCCAATAATTGGCGATGGCCTTGCGGGTCCAATGCGGCAGCGGGCTCGTCTAAAATTAAGACTTCCGGTTCCATTGCTAGTACACCTGCAATAGCTACTCTCCGCATTTGACCTCCACTCAATTCAAAAGGGGAGCGGTCCTTTACATCCAACGGCAGGCCGACAAGCTCCAATAGCTTCGGAAGCTGCCGTCTAATCCGAGTCTCGCTCATGCCTATATTTAATGGGCCGAAAGCAATATCTTCTGCCACTGTATCACCGAACAATTGATGTTCAGGATATTGAAAGATCATTCCTGTCCGTTTCCGCCATGCTTTGAGCTGTTTCCGCTTTGTTTTATGGTGCATTACAAGTTCGTCCTTGCCTAAGCGGACTTTTCCTTCTGTAGGAAGAAGCAGACCGTTCACATGTTGAGCCAAAGTGGACTTTCCTGAGCCGGTGTGCCCGATAAGTGCAGTAAATGAACCCGAAGAAAGGGTGAGATTAATCTCGTTTAACGCCTTATGCTCAAAGGGGGTTTTTGGCATATAGACATGGCTTACATTTTCGAAGATAACATCCATAAAGCCTCCACCCATTCCTCTTCCGTAACATAGTACGTTGGCAGATGAACACCCTGCCGCGTAAGTTCCTGTTGCATTTCAATAAAATACGGCCACTCGTACCCACGTGCTCTGAGGCGATCCCCTTCGTTACATAATCCAGCAGGGGTTTGATCCAACAGAAGCTTACCTTCTTCCAACACAAGAATCCGTTCTGCTTGCAATGCTTCTTTAATATCATGAGTAATCATAATTATAGTGATATTTTCTTCTTCAAAGAGACCAGTAAGGGTGGCCAACACTTCTTTTCTTCCATACGGATCTAACATTGACGTTGCTTCATCAAACACGAGAATAGAGGGCTTCAAAGCCAAGACACCAGCGATCGCAGCACGTTGCTTCTGTCCGCCTGAAAGTCGGTGAGGCTCTGCATCTAATAACTCACTAATCCCTGTCTTCTTCGCGCTCCACTCAATCCGTTCTATCATTTTTTCACGAGGCATCCCGATATTTTCAAGGCCGAACGCAATGTCATCTCGAACGGTGGCAGCCACAAATTGATGTTCCGGATTTTGAAAGACCATGCCTACACGCTGACGCAACCAGCTATGGTTCGCTTCATCTGCCACATTTCGGCCTTTTACTTCAACCTTTCCCCTAGTAGGGAGCAGCAAGCCATTTATCATATGAGCAAAGGTTGATTTTCCTGAACCGTTGCGGCCCAATACGGCTACAAATTCACGAGCTCCAATGCTGAGAGATAGGTCTTGAACGACTGCCGGATCTTCTTCTTTGTATTGAAACCATACGTCTTCCACGTATATAGCCGCTGCCATCAGGAACCGTCCCTTCTTTTTCTAATTGTCAACATATGTATTATAAAAGGTTAACGATAAGTGAGCAAGAAAATAACAGTATAAGTACTTTGTTTTGTTGGCAGGTGCAGCTTTTGCTCGTGAAGTAAGCATTCTCCCTCGTTTCACATACTAAAAAAGGGCATAGACTGAAGGCCCAAAGAGGTCCCGTCCTGCCCCAAACAAGCAGCGTGCAATCATACGTGATACACAGAAGCTTTTATTTTCCTATTATACAAGTTCAATAATAGCTGTTTCTGCGCCGTCCCCTTTACGCTTTCCTACTTTCAGGATGCGCGTGTAACCACCTTGGCGGTCTTCATAACGAGGGCCAATGTCAGAGAAAAGCTTTTGAACTGCATCTTGATTCTCTTCTTCATCAGCAAGACGATCACGTACAAATGCAGCAGCCTGACGGCGTGCATGCAGATCGCCACGTTTGCCGAGTGTGATCAGCTTCTCAACAACCGGACGAATTTCCTTTGCTTTCGCTTCAGTTGTTTCAATGCGCTCATGAATAATAATATCTGTCGCTAAGTCGCGAAGCAGTGCTTTACGAGCAGATGTGTCTCGTCCAAGCTTTGAATAACCCATGCTCGATTCCCCTCCTTTTCGCTAGACGTGATATAGGTAATAGACTCTA
Source organism: Salsuginibacillus kocurii DSM 18087 (assembly GCF_000377705.1). Lineage (GTDB taxonomy): Bacteria > Bacillota > Bacilli > Bacillales > Marinococcaceae > Salsuginibacillus > Salsuginibacillus kocurii. The sequence continues at coordinate 21,671 of NZ_KB898634.1, forward strand.
TTCGTCATTGCGTAAGCCAAGGCCTAGTTCGCCTAGCTTTTCTTGTACTTCTTCAAGTGATTTGCGGCCCAGGTTGCGAACTTTCATCATGTCTTCTTCAGACTTTTGAGTTAGTTCCTGCACCGTGTTGATTCCAGCGCGCTTAAGACAGTTATAAGAACGGACAGAGAGATCCAGTTCTTCAATCGTCATTTCAAGCACTTTTTCTTTTTGATCCTCTTCTTTTTCAACCATGATTTCAGCATGTTGAGCTTGGTCAGTTAAACCAATGAAAATGTTCAAATGCTCATTCATGATCTTAGCCCCAAGAGATACGGCTTCTTCCGGACGAATGCTACCGTCCGTCCATACGTCCAATGTGAGCTTGTCAAAGTTCGTAATCTGACCGACACGTGTATTTTCCACCTGATAGTTAACCCGGGAAACTGGTGTATAGATGGAATCTACAGGAAGCACACCAATCGGAAGCTCCTCTTCATTGTTACCTTCAGCTGGTACATAACCGCGACCGCGCTTAGCTGTCATACGCATGCGCAACTGAGCACCCTTAGAGAGTGTGGCAATGTGAAGATCCGGGTTTAAAATATCCACATCACTGTCGTGTGTAATATCCTGTGCCGTAACAGTTCCTTCACCCTGTACATCAATCTCGAGTACTTTCTCTTCCTCCGAGTGAACGTGCAGAGCAAGCTTTTTCAAGTTCAGAATGACCGTTGTTACATCTTCCACTACATTTTCAATCGTAGAAAATTCATGTAACACACCATCAATCTGGACGGAGGTGACAGCCGACCCTGGAAGGGAGGATAGAAGGATACGACGTAAGGAGTTTCCTAATGTCGTGCCATATCCGCGCTCCAATGGTTCCACGACAAACTTCCCATACTTTGCATCTTCGCTGATTTCAATCGTCTCAATGCTTGGCTTTTCGATTTCGATCATACTATTTAGATACCCTCCTTCAAAACGTCGAAACTCCGGTAAGCGCCGGATGCGCCTAACCGGAATTTCCCATTAGGCAGTCCCCGACCACATAAAGGCCTTCTTTTGTTGCCAATAAAAGAATACGAATCTAGACGATTTCTCTATTATTGACAACTTGAAAGCTTTTCAAACTTCGGTGGCAATTAAACTCTGCGACGTTTTGGTGGACGACAGCCGTTGTGTGGAACTGGAGTTACGTCACGAATCATGCTCACTTCAAGTCCAGTTGCCTGCAAGGAACGGATCGCTGCTTCACGGCCTGCACCAGGCCCTTTAACAGCTACTTCTACCGTTTTCATGCCATGCTCCATCGCTGCTTTAGCTGCTGTTTCTGCAGCCATCTGAGAAGCGAATGGCGTAGACTTACGAGAGCCTTTAAAACCAAGTGCCCCAGAGCTTGCCCATGAAACCGCATTCCCCTGCGTATCCGTAATCGTAACAATCGTGTTGTTAAACGTGGAACGGATATGAGCTACACCAGACTCAATATTCTTTTTCTGACGACGCTTGCGCGTATTCGTTTTAGCTTTAGCCATGGCGTGGTTACCTCCTTTTCATTTATTTCTTCTTGTTAGCCATTGTCTTACGAGGGCCTTTACGTGTACGAGAGTTATTCTTCGTTCTTTGGCCGCGAAGTGGTAAACCACGGCGGTGACGCATGCCACGATAAGAGCCGATCTCGATCAAGCGCTTGATGTTAAGTGATTTTTCACGGCGAAGATCACCTTCAACCAAGTAGTTATTGCTGATCACTTCACGCAAACGACCAAGTTCTTCTTCAGTCAAGTCACGAACGCGCGTGGAATCTGCTACATCTGCTTCCTTTACGATTTGTTCAGCAAGGGACTTGCCGATACCAAAGATATACGTGAGGGAAATGACGATTCGCTTATCACGCGGTACGTCTACACCTGCAATACGTGCCATCGATAGAGCACCTCCTTTGAATTAACCTTGTTTTTGCTTATGCTTCGGATTGGAACAAATCACCATGACGGTCCCTTTACGACGAATGATTTTACATTTCTCGCAAATAGGCTTTACGGACGCTCTGACCTTCATGACTTTACCTCCTTCACTACGCGGAGTAAGTGGTGACCTTGTGTTACGGTATTTGTGTATATGCTGAACGATTATTTGTAGCGGTACGTGATGCGACCGCGGGACAGATCATACGGAGAAAGTTCAACAGTTACTTTGTCTCCTGGCAAAATACGAATGTAGTGCATGCGAATTTTACCGGAAACGTGAGCCAGAATTCGATGGCCATTATCCAGTTCAACGCGGAACATAGCGTTTGGCAGAGGCTCAATAACTGTACCTTCTACTTCAATTACATCATCTTTGGCCATGAATTTACTCTCCTTCCTTGGTTTCGGACTGTTCACTTTGGAATGCAGCAATTGCATAGCGCAGTCTTGCATTCGTCACACGTCCGGACTCTTCAATGCTCTTTCTTACTTCCCGGGAGATGTAAGAAAGGGGAAGCAAATGATTGATGTTCTTTCGCTTCGGTCGATCATACTTCCTCTTGTCGCCATCAGCTACGAGAACAAACCGTTCATCGAGTATACTGATAACAACGGCGTGTTGTCCAGCGTCTCTCCCTTTGGTGAATTGAACAATTTCACCAATTTCCGGGAAGGCTTCCGCATCATGCATTCGATTGGCACCTCTTTATGCATTTAAGCCTTTGTTAAAATCTCAAAGCCTGTCGTCGTAATAGCAATGGTGTGTTCAAAGTGAGCACAATTTGCACCATCTGACGTCACCACTGTCCAGTCATCCTCCAATGTATGCACATGCCGTTCTTTGGCATTAACCATTGGTTCGACAGCAAGAACCATTCCAGGCTTTAGACGTGGGCCTTTTCCAGGCGGTCCAAAATGAGGAATTTGCGGGTCTTCATGTAGTTCTTGGCCTACTCCATGCCCTACATATTCCCGAACAATCGAAAAACCAAAAGGTTCCACGTACGATTGAATAGCATGAGAAATATTAGACAAGCGTTCTTTCGGCTTCGCTTCTTCTAATCCTTTGAAAAGAGAAGCTTCTGTCACATCCAGTAGCTTTTGATCATCATTTGAGATGCTGCCAACAGGATACGTCCATGCGGAATCCCCATGATATCCTTTGTAATGGGCGCCGACATCAATAGAGATAATATCGCCTTCATTCAGCACGCGATCGCCCGGAATGCCGTGGACAAGTTCTTCATTGACGGAAGCGCAAATGCTGCCAGTAAATCCACCGTAGCCTTTAAAAGATGGTGTAGCGTCGTGCTCACGAATCTTTTTGTCTGCAATTGCATCAAGGTCGCCCGTCGTAATCCCTGGGCGGATATGCTTTTGCAATTCTTGATGTGTGATCGCGACGATTCTTCCCGCTTCTCGCATAATATCGAGTTCACGGTCTGTTTTGCAAATAATCATGCACGAAGTCCTTTCAGCAATTCATCAATCTCCCGAAACACGTCGTGAATATCTTGCTCCCCGTCAATATTTCGAAGATAGCCTTTTTCGCTATAAAAATCGATAAGAGGCTGCTGTTGCTCAATGTTGACCTCAAGGCGGTTCTTAACTGTTTCTGGCTTGTCATCATCACGTTGGATGAGTTCACTGCCATCAACGTCACATTTGCCTTCAACTTTTGGAGGATTGAAAACCACATGGTACGTTTTACCTGAAGTTGGTGAAACACGACGACCTGTTAAACGTTCCATGAGCTTTTCTTTTTCAACGTTAACGTTAATCACATAGTCCAAGCTTTTACCGAGCGTGCCCATAATATCTTCGAGAGCTTCAGCTTGTGGAACTGTACGTGGGAATCCATCGAGCAAAAATCCATCTTTACAATCATCTTGGCTCAATCTCTCGCGCACAATACCAACTGTAACCTCGTCAGGTACAAGCTCGCCTGCATCCATGAAAGACTTGGCTTTTACGCCTAATTCCGTTTCATTTTTAATCGCAGCACGAAACATATCGCCTGTGGAGATATGAGGAATCCCATATTTCTCAACAATCATTTCAGCTTGAGTGCCTTTTCCAGCACCAGGCAGACCCATGAGAATCAAATTCATACTATCTCTCCTCCGTCATCCGAATTCAGCCAGGAGATAAGGGCAAGTGTTGCCTCACCCTCACCTTGTCCCCTCATCTTTATTTAATAAACCCTTTGTAACTTCGTTTAATAAGCTGGCTTTCAATCTGTTTCATCGTATCTAGCGCAACACCTACGACGATGAGGAGTCCTGTTCCTCCGATTTGGATTGCGGCCGGCAGCCCAATCTGGTCGGTGAAGAATATCGGTAAGGTCGAGACAGTAGCTAAGAACAGTGCCCCTACGAGTGTAAGTCGATACAAAATACGACGAATGAAAATTTCTGTTGTTTTCCCAGGTCGTATACCGGGTACATATCCACCCTGACGCTTCAAGTTTTCAGCCATCTGCTCAGGGTTAACTTGAACAAATGTATAGAAATAGGTAAACCCTATAATTAGCAGACCATAAATCAGCATACCAATCGGTTGAGTGTAATCGAAGTTTTCTATAATCCAGAGCGCAATCGGGTTATTCTCTCCAATAAATCCGGCAATTGTCGGCGGGAAGATAAATAGTGAGAGCGCAAAGATAATAGGAATAACTCCGGCAGCGTTAACCTTCAGTGGTAAATGCGTTGATTGACCACCGACCGGGCTGCGTCCAACCAAACGTTTTGCATACTGAATCGGTACTTTGCGGATCGCTTGCTGCACGAATATAACCCCAACAATAATTGCAAGCACACCAAGAGCTAATATGAGAACCGTTACGATGCCCATAAACAACTGATCTCCTGAGTCCTGAATCTGGGTGGTGTAAATTAAGTTTACTCCATCTGGAATACCAGCAGCGATACCTGCAAAAATTACAATGGAAATACCGTTCCCGACACCTTTTGCTGTGATCTGTTCACCCAACCACATTAGGAAGGTCGTACCAGCTGTCATCACAAGAGCTATAAAAATGTACATCGGAACCGTATCGTTAGGAATTAAACCTGGAAATAGGTTATTAAAACCGATAGACATTCCTAAGCCTTGCAAAAAAGCAAGAACTACCGTGAAGTAACGGGTGAACTGAGCTAGCTTACGACGCCCGGCTTCTCCTTGTTTCGCCCATTCAGTGAACTTAGGCACTACATCCATACGTAAAAGCTGAACCACGATGGATGCAGTAATATACGGCATGACACCCATGGCAAAGATAGAAAAATTACCGAGGGCTCCACCACCGAATGTATCTAGAAATCCGAATGCATTGGCCTGGTCCGTGAATTCGATCACGTCACTATCTGAGCCAGGTACTGGAATAAAACTTCCCATTCGGAAAACGACAAGCATGAGCAGGGTGAAAATGACTTTTCGTCTTAGATCACCCACTCTAAAAATGTCGACGAACGTCCGGAACATTAGATCACCTCAGTTTGTCCGCCCGCTGCTTCGATTGCTTTAGAAGCAGAAGCAGAAAACTTGTTGGCCTTTACGGTGAGGCGCTTCTCTACGTTGCCATTACCAAGAATCTTAACTCCGTTTTTCGTCTTGCTGATTACGCCTTTTTCTTGCAAAAGCTCTGGAGTTACCTCTGTACCTTCCTCAAAACGATTAAGGTCATCAAGGTTAACTACTGTATATTCTTTACGGTTCGGATTCGTAAATCCACGCTTTGGTGTACGTTTGAAGATAGGGTTTTGCCCACCTTCAAAGCCTGGGCGTACGCCGCCACCGGAGCGGGAATTCTGGCCGTGCTCACCACGACGGGAAGTCGAGCCGCGACCTGAACCATAGCCTCGCCCAACACGGGTGCGCTTTTTACGAGAACCTTTTGCTGGTTGCAGTTCATGAAGTTTCATATTGACACCTCCTGTTCCACTATAGGATCTTACTCGTCTAGTTCTTTAACAGATACGAGATGGGGTACTTTATTAACCATTCCGCGAATCGCAGGATTGTCATCTTTTACGATCGTATGATTCACCTTGCGAAGACCTAGCGTACGTACCGTTACACGCTGATCTTCTGGGCGTCCGATCAAGCTGCGGTCGAGGGTGATTTCCAGTTTTTTGGCCATCTTCGTTCCCTCCTTATCCTAACAGTTCTTCTACGCTCTTACCACGCAGTTTGGCGACTCTTTCAGCGGTTTTCAAGCTGCTGAGTCCTTCAAGAGTGGCGCGTACCATATTGATCGGGTTGTTGGAACCGTGAGATTTAGAAAGGATATCATGTACCCCACCAAGCTCAAGGACAGCACGAACTGGTCCGCCTGCAATGATCCCTGTACCTTCTCCAGCTGGCTTAAGGAGTACTTTACCTGCTCCAAAACGTCCAACAACTTCGTGTGGAATAGATGTTCCGACCTTAGGCACTTCAATTAAGTTTTTCTTTGCCGCTTCCACACCTTTACGGATAGCTTCAGGTACTTCAAGTGCTTTCCCGATACCGAATCCGACATGGCCGTTACGGTCACCTACTACGACGATCGCTGCAAAACGAAAGCGACGTCCACCTTTAACAACTTTAGATACACGATTGATCGCTACTACTTTTTCTTCAAGATCTAATTTGCTTGCATCGATACTCAAGGTTTTCCCTCCTTCGCCTCTTAAAATTTGAGTCCGTTTTCGCGCGCTGCGTCAGCTAGCTCTTGAACGCGTCCGTGATATACAAAGCCTCCACGGTCGAATACCACCGTGTCAAGTCCTTTCTCTACAGCACGTGTTGCGATAAGCTCTCCAATTTTCTTCGCCGCTTCTTTATTTCCGCCGTTTTCAAGACCGAGATCATTTTCAGTAGAAGAAGCAGCTACAATTGTTTCTCCTTTTACATCATCGATCACTTGGGCGTAAATGTGCTTTGACGAACGAAAAACGTTTAAACGCGGGCGCTCGGTAGTCCCTTTAATTTTCTTTCGTACGCTCATATGACGTTTCTTGCGCGCAGTCAAATTGTTCGCTTTTGCCATGGGGGAACGTTCCTCCTTTCTATGCCGTTAGGCGTTACTTACCAGTTTTACCTTCTTTGCGGCGAACTGCTTCGCCTTCGTAACGTACACCTTTTCCTTTGTAAGGTTCTGGTGTGCGCATGGAACGGATATTGGAAGCAACTGCTCCTACGAGTTCTTTATCAATACCTTTAACGGTTACTTTTGTATTGGAAGGAACTTCGATTGTGATTCCTTCTTGCTCTTCGATCTCCACTGGATGAGAGTAACCAACGTTTAACACAAGTTTGTTACCAGACTTAGACGCTCGGTAACCTACTCCAACGAGTTCAAGAGACTTTTCAAAGCCTTTCGTAACTCCTTGAACCATATTATTAAGCAGGCTGCGGGTCGTGCCATGAAGAGCACGATGCTCTTTGTGTTCAGATGGACGCTCGATAACAAGCGTATTATCTTCATCCTTAATAGTAATATCTTCATGAAATTGACGACTGAGCTCCCCTTTTGGGCCCTTCACTGTGAAGTAGTTGCCGTCTCTTTCAATTGTAACGTCGTTTGGGACTTCAATTGGAAGAACACCTACGCGTGACATATCTTTGCACCTCCATTCTTTCAATCAGTGGATTACCATACGTACGCAAGAACTTCTCCGCCAACTTTGTTCTGGCGAGCGTCCTTGTCAGTCATTAAACCATTTGAAGTTGAAATCACTGCGATACCTAGGCCGTTCAAGACACGTGGTACCTCGTCAGACTTCGTATATACGCGCAAACCAGGCTTACTGATTCGTTTAAGACCGGAGATGACACGCTCATTGCTTTCTCCGTATTTCAAAAACAAGCGCAGAACACCTTGTTTATTGTCTTCAATAAATTCCACATCGCGAATGAAACCTTCACGCTTGAGGATTTCAGCCATTTCTTTTTTCAAGTTCGATGCTGGAAGTTCCAGCTTATCGTGACGTACCGTATTCGCGTTACGGATACGTGTAAGCATATCTGCAACAGGATCTGTCATGACCATCTTGTATACCTCCTTCCCTAAATGGGGCTTACCAGCTGGCTTTTTTCACGCCAGGGATTTGACCTTTATATGCGAGTTCCCGGAAGCAAATCCGGCAAAGTTTAAACTTCCGAATAACGGAGTGAGGACGTCCACAACGTTCACAGCGCGTGTACTCACGTACTTTGAACTTTTGAGGACGTTGTTGCTTTGCAACCATTGATTTTTTTGCCAAAGCTTATTTCCCTCCTTATCGTTTTGAATTCGTTACTTTTGGAATGGCATCCCGATTTGAGTCAACAATTCACGTGCTTCTTCATCTGAATCAGCTGTAGTGACGATGACGATATCCATTCCACGGACTTTATCGACCTTATCGTATTCCACTTCTGGAAAAATTAATTGTTCTTTTACACCAAGCGTAAAGTTGCCGCGTCCGTCAAATGCTTTGTTAGATACACCACGGAAGTCACGTACACGTGGAAGTGAAACGTGGATCAACTTTTCAAGAAAATCATACATGCGCTCACCGCGAAGCGTTACTTTTGCACCGATTGGGTTGCCTTCACGGAGTTTAAATCCAGCGATGGATTTTTTCGCTTTTGTAATAAGTGGCTTTTGCCCTGTAATAGCACTAAGTTCTTCAACTGCTTTATCTAGTGCTTTTGGGTTTTGTACCGCGTCACCTACACCCATGTTAATAACTACCTTCTCGATTTTTGGAACGGCCATCACCGAAGAGTAGTTAAACTTATCATGAAGTTGAGAGACAATTTCATTTTTGTAGCGTTCTTTCATTGCGTTCATACAGTAGACCTCCTTTCACCTGGACGATTACTGATCTAGAGCTTCTCCAGATTTTTTTGCGATTCGTACTTTTTTACCGTCTTCTTCTTTTTTACCGACACGTGTTGGTTCATTTGTCTTCGGATCAATCGGCATCACGTTGGAAACGTGAACTGGGGCTTCTTGTTCAAGAATGCCGCCCTGTGGATTTTCCTGAGAAGGCTTAGCGTGTTTTTTGATCATGTTAATGCCTTCCACAAGCACTCGTTGGTTGCTTGGATAGGCTTGAAGGATGACACCTTCTTTGCCTTTGTCTTTACCGGAGATCACTTTTACTTTGTCACCGGTTTTTACATGAAGCTTTGGTTGAGCCATAGTTGGTCGCACCTCCTTGACCAGTCAATATCAATTGTATCTATCCGATTCTTACAAAACTTCCGGAGCAAGAGAGACAATCTTCATGTATTGTCTATCACGAAGTTCACGTGCAACTGGACCAAAAATCCGAGTTCCGCGTGGTCCTTTATCATCACGAACCACTACTGCTGCATTTTCGTCAAAGCTGATGTACGTGCCATCCGGGCGACGAACACCACTGCGTGAACGTACGATAACTGCACGTACAACTTCACCTTTCTTGACAACGCCACCTGGTGTTGCTTGCTTAACAGCACAAACGATCATATCACCAATATTAGCGGACTTACGGCCAGAACCGCCGAGGACTTTAATGCACTCTACTTCACGTGCGCCGGAGTTGTCTGCTACTTTCAAGCGACTTTCCTGCTGGATCATAAGGTCATGACCTCCCTTCCGTCGAAAACTTGAGTTAGATAATAACTGCTTCTTCCACTACTTCAACGAGGCGGAAATATTTATCTTTTGAAAGTGGGCGTGTTTCCATAATTTTCACGACATCGCCAACTTTAGCTTCGTTGTTTTCATCATGGGTTTTAAATTTCTTGGAGTACTTTACGCGCTTGCCGTAAAGTGAGTCCATTTTATACGTTTCAACAACAACCGTGATTGTTTTGTCCATTTTGTCAGAAACAACACGGCCATTATATACTTTACGCTGTTTACGTTCAGCCATTGGTTGTGAAACCTCCTCTACAGTAGATTAACCTTTGTTTATGCCGAGCTCACGTTCACGCAAGACAGTTTTGGCACGGGCGATATCTTTGCGGACGTGGCGAATGCGGGTAGGGTTATCCAATTGGCCAGTTGCTAGCTGGAAACGGAGGTTGAACAATTCTTCTTTTAGAGAATCGGTTTGCTGTTCAATCTCTGCCGTGGTTAGATCGCGGAATTCGTTAGCTTTCATTTGCGTCACCACCCACTTCTTCGCGTTTTACAAACTTAGTTTTTATCGGGAGTTTATGAGACGCAAGACGTAGCGCTTCGCGGGCAACGTCTTCATTTACACCTGCGATTTCGAACATAACTTTCCCGGGCTTAACAACAGCTACCCAGCCTTCTGGAGCACCTTTACCAGAACCCATACGTACTTCTAGAGGCTTTGCAGTGTAAGGCTTATCTGGGAAAATTTTAATCCATACTTTACCGCCACGTTTCATGTAACGAGTCATCGCAATACGAGCGGCTTCAATCTGGCGGTTTGTTATCCATGCGGCTTCAGTCGCACGAAGACCATATTCACCAAATGTTACTTCTTTGCCGCCTTTAGCGCGTCCGCGCATGCGTCCGCGATGCTGACGACGATATTTTACGCGTTTAGGCATTAACATGATTAGTTGCCTCCTTCCTCGTTATTCGTTCCTTTGGTAGGAAGGACCTCTCCACGGTAGATCCAGATTTTAACGCCTAGCTTACCGTAAGTGGTGTCCGCTTCAGCTGTGCCATAATCGATATCAGCACGCAATGTGTGAAGTGGAACGGTTCCTTCGCTGTAACTTTCTGAACGAGCAATGTCCGCACCGCCAAGACGACCGTTTACTTCTGTACGGATTCCTTGGGCGCCAGCGCGCATTGTACGCTGCATAGACTGCTTCATCGCACGGCGGAATGATACTCGGTTTTCTAATTGTCTTGCAATGTTTTCAGCAACGAGACGTGCATCCAAGTCAGGCTGCTTTACCTCTGCAATGTTAATATGCACGCGCTTGCCAGTCAGGTTATTTAAGTTCTTGCGTAGAGATTCTACTTCAGAACCACCTTTACCAATAACCATACCAGGCTTTGCTGTGTGGATCGTAATGTTTACACGATTAGCTGCACGCTCAATTTCAACCATTGATACAGCCGCGTCGGTTAGACGATTTTCGATATATTCCCGGATCTTCACGTCTTCGTGAAGAAGATTGGCATATTCTTTCTCGGCATACCATTTAGATTCCCAGTCACGGATAACTCCGACCCGTAGACCAACTGGATTAACTTTTTGACCCACTCTTTAACCCTCCTCTTTCTCTGATACTACAATGGTGATGTGGCTTGTGCGCTTGTTAATACGAGTAGCACGGCCCATCGCACGTGGACGGAAACGTTTCAGTGTAATACCTTCGTCTACAAAAGCCTCACTGATGTATAGGTTTTCCGGTTCCATATCATAATTGTGCTCTGCGTTTGCGATAGCAGAATTTAATACTTTCTCAACGATTGGTGAAGCAGCTTTCGGTGTGTGGTTCAAGATGGAAAGCGCTTCTCCTACCTCTTTGCCCCGTACAAGGTCTACGACCAGGCGCGCTTTGCGAGGGGCAATGCGCATTTGCTTTGCGACTGCTTTGGCTTGCATCGTGCAGAACCTCCCCTCTAATTAGCGTCGTTTCGTTTTCTTGTCATCTTTCTCGTGACCTCGGAACGTACGCGATGGTGCGAATTCTCCGAGCTTGTGTCCGACCATGTCTTCCTGAACGTAAACAGGAACGTGTTTGCGTCCATCATAAACAGCAATCGTGTGTCCTACAAAGTCAGGGAAGACTGTGGAACGACGAGACCATGTTTTTATGACCTGCTTTTCGCTTTTTTCATTTAACGCTTCAACCTTTTTCATCAAATGATCATCGACAAAAGGTCCTTTTTTCAAACTGCGAGCCATGATGAAACCTCCCTTCGCAATGGACCTACGGTTCCATAGAACCGTAGATCATTTCATTGGTTTACTTCTTTTTCTTCTTACGACGACGAACGATATACTTATCAGTGTCTTTATTCTTCTTGCGGGTCTTCAAGCCAACTGCTTTTTGTCCCCAAGGAGAAACTGGAGCGACACGACCAACTGGCGCGCGACCTTCACCACCACCGTGTGGGTGATCGGTAGGGTTCATTGCAGAACCACGTACGTGTGGACGCTTATTCATCCAGCGGCTGCGGCCTGCTTTACCAACAGTGATTAGCTCATGTTCCAAGTTTCCAACCTGTCCAACTGTCGCACGGCAAGTTAGAAGTACAAGACGTGTTTCACCAGATTTCAGGCGAATCATTGCGTACTTACCTTCTTTACCTAGCACTTGAGCTTCAGAACCAGCAGCACGGACCATTTGCCCTCCGCGACCCGGCTTAAGCTCAATGTTGTGTACAATTGTACCAACTGGAAGGTCTTTAAGTTCCATCGCATTACCTGTTTTGATGTCAGCTTCTGAACCGTTCATGATCTCATCGCCGACTTTAAGTCCTTTAGGCGCTAGGATGTAGCGCTTCTCACCGTCTGCATAATTGATCAAAGCAATATTCGCTGTACGGTTCGGATCATATTCAATCGTAGCAACGCGACCTGGTACACCATCTTTATCACGTTTGAAGTCAATGATGCGGTATTGGCGCTTATGGCCGCCACCTTGATGGCGCATCGTCATGCGTCCATGGTTGTTACGTCCGCCTTTCTTATGAAGCGGAGCCGTAAGTGAGCGCTCTGGCTGGTCAGTTGTGATTTCCTCAAACGTTTTTCCAGACATAAAGCGTTGACCATTTGTGGTTGGTTTATACTTTTTCACTACCATCGTGATTTCCCTCCTTCTCTTATAAGTTAGACTTCAAAGAATTCGATTTCTTCGCTGTCAGATGTTAGCGTCACAATAGCTTTTTTCCGTGCTGGCTTGTAGCCTTCATAACGGCCAAAACGACGGAATTTACGCTTGTAATTCTGAGTGTTCACTTTATCAACTTCAACATCAAAGATCTCTTCGATGGCTTGTTTGACTTGTGTCTTATTAGCTTTTACGTCTACTTCAAACGTGTACTTTTTATCTTCCATGATTTCAGTAGTACGTTCTGTAATAACGGGGCGCTTAATCACGTCACGAGCTTTCATTAACCAAGCACCTCCTCTACCTTGCTGACAGCATCTTTTGTCATGACTAAATATTCATGCTTTAAGATCGTTAGGACGCTTACCTCATCTGCAGTAAGTACATCTACTTGCGGGAGGTTGCGTGCTGAAAGTGCTAATGTTTCATTCGCATCAGCTGTAACAACAAGTGTTTTTTCGCTTGCAGAAAGATTAGACAAAATACCAAGCATTTCTTTCGTCTTTGGCGCTTCAAGATTCAACTCATCCACTACAACGAGTGTCTCGTCTTTTACTTTTGAAGCGTAAGCTGACTTAAGTGCTAATCGACGTGCTTTTTTCGGCATTTTGAAACCATAATTGCGTGGTGTTGGAGCAAATGCTACACCACCACCCACCCAGATTGGGGAGCGGATTGAACCGTGGCGGGCACGACCAGTGCCTTTTTGGCGCCATGGCTTACGTCCTCCTCCTCTGCGCTCTGAACGTGTTTTTGCTTTGTGCGTGCCTTGACGCTCAGAAGCCTGTTGCATGACAACAGCGTCATGAAGAACGTTTTCGTTTGGTTCAATCCCAAACACAGCTTCAGCTAAGTCAAGATCACCGACTTGCGAGCCGGCCTGATTATACAACGTAACGTTAGGCATGGGGAAGCCTCCTTTCCTCTAAACAATTAGTTAGCTTTAATAGTTGATTTCACAGTAACGAAGCTTTTCTTCGGTCCTGGTACATTTCCTTTAATAAGCAGCAGATTGCGCTCACCGTCAACCTTTACGATTTCTAGGTTCTGAACGGTTACTTGCTTGCCACCCATACGGCCTGGAAGCTTTTTGCCCTTCTTAACCGTGTAATGACCCATTACACCCATTGAACCTGGACGACGGTGGAAACGAGAACCGTGGCTCATTGGCCCACGTGTTTGGTTGTGGCGCTTGATCGCACCCTGGAACCCTTTCCCTTTTGATGTTCCTACCACGTCTACAAAATCGCCTGCATCAAATGTATCAACTTTGACTTCTTGACCAGCTTCGTAGTCCGTAACGTTTGCATCACGGATCTCACGAATGTAGCGCTTGGGGGTCGCCCCTACTTTCTCAGCATGCCCCTGCTCTGGTTTATTAGAACGTGACTGCTTCTTGTCAGCCACACCTAGTTGCACTGCCTCATAACCATCTGTTTCCTGGTTCTTTGTTTGTAGCACAACGTTAGGCTCTGCTTCGATTACAGTCACGGGAACTACTTCGCCGTTTTCGTCGAAGATTTGAGTCATGCCGAGTTTTTTACCCAAGATTCCTTTGGCCATAAGTCACACCTCCTGTGATATTAATAATTCTTGCCTAATATAATTAAAGTTTGATTTCAATATCTACGCCAGATGGTAAATCTAAACGCATGAGTGCGTCTACAGTTTGCGGCGTTGGACTGAGGATGTCAATCAGTCTCTTATGTGTACGCATTTCAAACTGTTCGCGAGAATCCTTAAACTTATGAGTTGCACGAAGTACTGTGTAGATTGAACGCTCTGTTGGAAGCGGGATCGGTCCTGAAACATTCGCACCTGAACGCTTCGCCGTTTCCACGATCTTCTCTGCAGACTGATCAAGCACACGGTGATCATAAGCCTTTAAACGAATTCTGATTTTCTCATTTGCCATTATAAGCCCTCCTTTTTCGCCCGATTTTACAGACTTACTCCGTGAAAATTATCCTCAACCCACCCATGGCAAAGGGGCCGGGTGTATCGGCAACCTTTCACATCATTGCAATCAATGACCGTCACATAAGGGCTGTTGCCCTCAATCTGTGATCACACTTTATCTATTATAAAGATCTAGCTCATTAAATGCAAGGATATAATAAAATTTTTTTTGATGAAGGTTTTGTTGTTCGTTTTTACGAGATTTTACTGCATAATATCCCTTGCTGAGGTTGATCAAAGTTACTGTGACTTGTTCGAGTGGTAAAGTAACAGCTGTAGACGTGCACGGCTTTCAGCGAGGAGGCTGAAGCGTGGCTGCGGCTAGGATGTCGCACTAGTGCCGACAGAGGCCGCGTCCGTCTCCAATAAATTCTCTTTATCTTCTCTGTTATAAAAAGCAATCTGCAAACATCCACATCGACCCCTTATATTATAGAAGAAACTCGAAACAGCCTTGTTCCCATAAGAGAATAACGCGAAAGGCCGCCTGGATCAGGCGGCCTTTAATAAAAGATGCATCTTTTTTTAAACCATTACTTACTTCTCGATAGTAGAAACAACACCAGCGCCTACTGTACGTCCACCTTCACGGATTGAGAACTTAGTACCTTCTTCAATCGCGATTGGCTGGATAAGGTCAACTGTCATTTCAACGTTGTCTCCAGGCATAACCATTTCCACGCCTTCTGGAAGTTCAATAACACCAGTTACGTCCGTAGTACGGAAGTAAAACTGTGGGCGGTAGTTTTGGAAGAATGGAGTATGACGTCCACCTTCTTCTTTTGAAAGAACATAAACTTCCGCTTTGAAACGAGTATGTGGAGTGATTGAACCTGGCTTAGCTAGAACCTGGCCACGCTTGATGTCTTCACGGTCAACACCACGAAGTAGTGCACCAATGTTGTCGCCTGCTTCAGCATAGTCTAGTAGCTTACGGAACATTTCAACTCCAGTGACAGTTGTTTTGCGAGCATCTTCGTCAATACCAAGGATTTCTACCTCGTCACCAACGTTAAGCATACCGCGCTCAACACGACCAGTTGCAACTGTACCACGACCAGTGATTGAGAATACGTCCTCAACTGGCATCATGAATGGCTTGTCTTTGTCACGGTCTGGAGTTGGGATGTAGTCGTCAACAGACTGCATAAGTTCAACGATTTTCTCTTCGTACTGCTCGTCTCCTTCAAGTGCTTTAAGAGCAGAACCGGCTACGATTGGTACATCGTCACCATCAAAGTCATACTCAGAAAGAAGGTCGCGAACTTCCATTTCTACTAGCTCAAGAAGCTCTTCATCGTCGACCATGTCTACTTTGTTAAGGAATACAACGATTGAAGGTACACCAACCTGACGGGAAAGAAGGATATGCTCACGAGTTTGTGGCATTGGGCCATCAGCAGCGGATACAACAAGAATTGCTCCGTCCATTTGTGCCGCACCAGTGATCATGTTTTTAACATAGTCAGCGTGACCTGGGCAGTCAACGTGTGCATAGTGACGAGTGTCAGTTTCATACTCAACGTGTGCAGTGGAGATAGTGATTCCACGCTCGCGCTCTTCAGGAGCACCGTCGATTGCGTCATAAGCCATAGCTTCGCCAGAGCCGGAACGCTTATGAAGAACAGTTGTGATTGCAGCAGTTAATGTAGTTTTACCGTGGTCAACGTGACCAATAGTACCGATATTCGCATGCGTTTTCGAACGGTCAAATTTTTCTTTTGCCATTTGTGGGTTCCTCCCTTAATAACATAAAAGTTTATGGTAGTAAGAAGGGTGAAAGAAAACACTTTCAGTCACCTTTCTTAGCTTACAATAGATGTCACTTAGTGACAATTGGTTGTGGTGAATTATTCCCCACTATTTTTCTTAACAATCTCTTCAGAGATACTCTTTGGCACTTCTTCATAGTGGTCAAAGAACATGGAGTACGTACCGCGTCCTTGTGTGCTGGAACGAAGGTTTGTCGCATATCCGAACATTTCCGCTAACGGAACAAAAGCACGGATCGTTTGAGCATTACCTCTTGCTTCCATACCGTCAACACGGCCACGACGGGAAGTGATATCACCCATCACATCACCCATGTACTCTTCTGGAAGTACAACCTCCACTTTCATAACTGGCTCAAGAAGTGCTGGGTTACAATGTTTCTTCGCTTCTTTAAGCGCCATTGATGCAGCAATCTTATATGCCATTTCGTTGGAATCCACATCGTGATAAGAGCCATCGAAAAGTTTTGCTTTAACATCGATTAATGGATAACCAGCTAAGAGCCCGTTGTCCATCGCCTCTTCCAACCCTTGCTCAACAGATGCAATGTATTCACGAGGGATTACACCACCAACGATTTTGTTTTCAAATTCAAAGCCTGCGCCTTCTTCGTTTGGTTCGAATTCGATCCAAACGTGACCATATTGACCACGACCACCAGACTGACGTACAAACTTACCTTCAACTTGTGCACCTTGTTTGATTGACTCACGGTAGGAAACTTGTGGAGCCCCTACTTGTGCTTCAACCTTGAATTCACGCTTCAAACGATCAACGATGATATCAAGGTGAAGTTCACCCATACCAGCTATAATCGTCTGGCCTGTTTCTTCATCAGTGTGCGTCTTGAAGGTCGGGTCTTCTTCAGCTAGCTTGGCAAGAGCCATACCCATTTTATCCTGGTCGGCCTTTGATTTTGGCTCAACAGATAGAGAGATTACAGGCTCAGGGAAGTCCATTGATTCAAGAATCACATGGTTTTTCTCATCACAAAGAGTGTCACCCGTTGCTGTATCTTTCAACCCAACGCCGGCACCGATTTCGCCCGCATAGATTGTATTTAACTCTTCACGTGAGTTAGCGTGCATCTGCAAGATACGGCCTACGCGCTCACGCTTTCCTTTTGTTGTGTTTTGCACATAAGAGCCTGCGCTCAATGTACCAGAATACACACGGAAGAAAGTTAATTTACCTACGTATGGGTCAGCCATTACTTTAAAGGCAAGTGCAGAGAACGGGCCGTTGTCATCTGCTTCACGAGTTACTTCCTCTTCGGAATCCGGAAGAATACCTTTAATTGCTGGTACATCTAGTGGTGATGGCAAGTAATCAATAACAGCGTCGATCATAAGCTGAACACCTTTGTTTTTGAAAGCTGACCCGCAAAGTACCGGGTAAAACTCAACATTAAGTGTTCCAGTACGAATAGCTGCAACCAATTCTTCATTGGTGATTTCTTCACCTTCAAGGTACTTATTCATGAGATTCTCATCAAAGTCTGCAGCAGCTTCGACAAGGGACTCACGGTATTCTTCAGCCTGCTCTTTATATTCATCAGGAATCTCGCGAGCCTCTGTGCGGCTTCCAAGATCGTCGAGGTAATAGAACGCCTGCATGCCAATAAGGTCAATGATGCCTTCAAAATTATCCTCTGCACCAATTGGAAGCTGAATTGGGTGTGCATTTGCGCCCAATCGATCTTGCAATGTGCTTACTGAATACAAGTAGTCTGCACCGACTTTATCCATTTTGTTAACAAATACGATACGTGGTACATGGTATGTTGTTGCCTGGCGCCATACGGTTTCTGTTTGCGGCTCAACGCCTGATTGAGCGTCAAGAACCGCAACAGATCCGTCAAGCACCCGCAATGAACGTTCAACTTCAACTGTGAAGTCGACGTGTCCTGGTGTGTCAATAATGTTAATGCGGTGATCTTTCCATTCAGCAGAAGTGGCCGCGGAAGTAATTGTAATTCCGCGCTCCTGCTCCTGGGACATCCAGTCCATTTGGGATGCACCTTCATGGGTTTCACCGATTTTGTGAATACGTCCTGTATAATAGAGAACACGCTCTGTAGCCGTTGTTTTACCGGCATCGATGTGAGCCATAATCCCGATGTTGCGTGTTTTTTCTAAGGAGAACTCTCGTGCCATGACTGTCTTTTCTCCTTTCTTCTTTTGGAAGAATAGTTAATTGGATAATTTAATTACCAGCGGTAGTGAGCAAACGCTTTGTTCGCTTCTGCCATACGGTGCGTATCTTCACGCTTTTTAACCGCAGAACCTGAATTGTTTGCAGCATCCAAGATTTCATTAGCTAGACGCTCTTCCATTGTTTTCTCTCCACGAAGTCGTGCATAGCTAACGATCCAACGAAGGCCAAGTGTCGTACGACGGTCTGGCTTCACTTCGATTGGTACTTGGTAGTTCGCACCACCAACACGGCGTGCTTTAACTTCAAGTACTGGCATTACGTTTTTGAGCGCTTGGTCAAAGATCTCCATTGGATCCTGTCCACTGCGTTCTCCAACTAGTTCAAATGCTTTATAAAGAATGTTTTGCGCTTTTCCTTTTTTGCCATCTACCATGATACGGTTTACGAGGCGAGTTACAAGCTTCGAATTATAAATCGGATCTGGTAGCACTTCACGGCGAGGTACTGGACCTTTACGAGGCATGGTCACCCCTCCTTTCCTACTATTACAATGTGGTCTTCACATTATTTTTTCTTCTTTCCACGTTTCGTTCCATACTTGGAACGACCTTGCTTGCGGTCTTGAACACCAGCTGTGTCAAGTGCTCCGCGAACGATTGTGTAACGCACACCTGGAAGGTCTTTTACACGGCCTCCGCGAATAAGAACAACACTGTGTTCTTGCAGGTTATGGCCGATTCCAGGAATATAAGCAGTTACTTCAATCCCGTTGGTCAAACGCACACGTGCATATTTACGCAGTGCTGAGTTTGGTTTCTTTGGTGTCATTGTACCAACACGTGTACAAACCCCGCGCTTTTGAGGTGCTGACTGGTCCGTCTGCACTTTTTTGTAGCTGTTATAACCTTTGTTAAGTGCTGGAGCATCAGAAGTACGAGGCTTTGAGACGCGTCCTTTTCGCACCAATTGACTAATCGTAGGCATATTAGCTCCTCCTTTCAGTTCACATTTTAAGACCACCGTTCCGGGTGGTTCAACAAAAGGCATAAGTTAAGTTTTTGCCGGCATGGCAGGACTTGCCTGCCACACCGCAAAAACATCACTCCGTTTTTAAGGCAACCGTTGCTGCTCCAACATCAATTCCACAAGCTCTACCAAGTCTTTTCATAGAATTAACCATTGTTACTGTAACTTTGGCCTCTTCCGCAGCCTTCACCACTTGTTCCACGACTTGTGGGTCAGCGTCTTCAGCTACTAACACTTCGGTCACAGCTCGTGAGTCTAAAGCTTTCAACGTTTGCTTAGTGCCAATGATAACCGCTTTAGCCTGTGTAACTTTTTCATAAGACATCGCACATCCTCCAAAGCACAGGTATTAGGCGCACTTAAACATCTTATCACCGGGATAAGCACGTGTCAACGGCTAAATTAATCTTTTGCAACAACTTCTCCATTTTCGTTTGCTTCAGCTTCAATAATGTCGTCAGGTACGTCCATTTCCAAGTCTCTATACCTTTGCATTCCAGTTCCAGCTGGTACAAGTTTACCAATAATCACATTTTCTTTTAAGCCGAGCAGTTCATCGCGGCGTCCTTTGATCCCTGCATCGGTAAGAACACGTGTGGTCTCCTGGAAGGAAGCTGCTGACAAGAATGAATCAGTTTCAAGCGAGGCCTTAGTAATCCCGAGAATAACAGGTGTCCCTACAGCTGGCTGCCCTTTGTTAGTAAGCGCATTGCGGTTGGCGTCGTTAAAGTGCTTCATTTCTACCAGTGTACCTGGCAATACATTGGTATCTCCAGAGTCGTTCACTCGGATTTTGCGAAGCATTTGACGTACCATCACTTCGACGTGTTTGTCACCAATTTCAACCCCTTGCATCCGGTAAACCTTTTGCACTTCTTTCAACAAATATTCTTGGACTTGATGAAGACCGGTTACCTTCAGAAGTTCTTTCGGGTCAATGGAACCTTCAGTCAGCGGATCTCCAGCTTCAACCTGCGAGCCTACCTCTATCTTCAGACGAGCTCCATAGGCGGTAGTATAGGTGCGTGATTCTAGCGGGCCTGTTACCGTAATTTCTTTCTTATCGGCATGCTCTTTAACGTCTGTTACTTCCCCAGCAAGCTCAGTAATGAGAGCCTGCCCCTTCGGATTCCTAGCTTCAAAAAGCTCCTGAATACGCGGAAGACCCTGGGTGATATCGTCGCCAGCCACTCCGCCTGTATGGAAGGTACGCATCGTTAACTGCGTTCCTGGTTCACCGATCGATTGAGCAGCGATAATTCCTACAGCTTCTCCAACCTCAACATCTGAACCGGTAGCAAGATTACGGCCATAGCACTTCTTACATGCCCCGTGATGCGTGTCACAAGTGAAGACTGAGCGGATATTGACCGACTCAACCCCTGCATCAACAATCCGTTTTGCGTCGTCTTCATACATAAGTTCACCTTTATTGTGAAGCACTTCTCCCGTTTCAGGGTGACGGATGGTTTGGAACGCCACACGGCCGACAAGGCGATCATAAAGGTCTTCAATCATTTCAACGCCTTCTTTAAGCGTCGTTACAGTAAGACCACGATCTGTGCCGCAATCGTCTTCACGGATAATGACATCCTGGGCCACATCCACGAGGCGTCGAGTCAAGTAACCTGAGTCAGCTGTCTTAAGAGCTGTATCTGCTAGACCTTTACGTGCCCCGTGTGTAGAGATGAAGTATTCAAGTACTGTCAAACCTTCGCGGAAGCTTGATTTAATCGGTAGCTCAATAATCCGGCCAGATGGATTGGCCATCAAACCACGCATACCTGCAAGCTGCGTGAAGTTAGAAGCGTTACCACGCGCTCCGGAGTCGCTCATCATAAAGATTGGGTTTCTCTTATCAAGTGTGCCCATTAAGCGATCCTGAATCGTATCTTTTGCGCCGCCCCAGATCGAGATGACTTTATCATAGCGTTCTTCTTCTGTAATAAGACCACGGCGGAACTGTTTCATGACTCGGTCTACTTTTGTTTCTGCATCATCTAAGATTTCTTGCTTGTCACCAAGCACCACAATATCAGAGACCCCAACCGTAATTCCTGCTTTGGTTGAATAGTAGAAGCCTAAGTCTTTCATGCGGTCAAGCATACGTGACGTTTCAGTAATATGGAAGTTCTTAAAGACTTGAGCAATGATATCTCCTAAGAAGCCTTTCTTAAATGGCGCAACTTCTTCACATTGAGCAATTTGCTCTGCCACATCACTTGTAGTCGCGATCAAGTACTTAGCAGGGAGTGCTTTTTCAAGGTTTTCTGCCGTCGGTTCATTCACATAAGGGAAGGAAGACGGAAGAATTTCGTTAAAGATTAACTTACCAACAGTCGTAACTAGAAGCAAATCCTGTTCTCTTTCTTCAAAGGTTGTTTTCCCTAACGAGCGTACAGGAAGTGCTATTCGGCTGTGCAGGTGCACGTAACCATTTTGATAGGCCGTGAGAGCTTCATCCGAAGTCTTGAAGATCATGCCTTCACCCACAGCACCTTGGCGCTCAAGTGTGAGGTAGTAGTTACCCAGCACCATATCCTGGGACGGTGTTACTACCGGCTTACCGTCCTTAGGGTTCAAGATGTTTTGAGCAGCCATCATAAGGATACGGGCTTCCGCCTGCGCCTCAGCAGATAACGGCACGTGAACGGCCATTTGGTCTCCGTCAAAGTCGGCATTATAAGCTGTACACACTAGTGGGTGAAGCTTAATTGCCCGCCCTTCTACAAGAACCGGCTCAAAAGCCTGGATCCCTAAACGGTGCAAGGTTGGGGCGCGATTCAACAGAACAGGATGCTCTTTAATGACTTCCTCGAGGACATCCCAAATTTCTGGCTGTACGCGTTCAACTTTCCGCTTTGCACTTTTGATATTATGAGCAAAACCTTTACGTACAAGTTCACGCATTACAAATGGTTTGAACAGCTCTAACGCCATTTCTTTTGGCAGGCCGCACTGATACATTTTCAAGCTCGGACCGACAACGATTACGGACCGGCCGGAATAGTCAACACGCTTACCGAGCAAGTTTTGGCGGAAGCGCCCTTGCTTTCCTTTCAACATGTGCGAAAGGGACTTTAACGGACGGTTTCCAGGTCCCGTTACAGGTCGGCCGCGACGGCCATTATCAATTAAAGCGTCAACTGCTTCCTGAAGCATCCGTTTTTCGTTTTGAACGATGATACTTGGAGCTCCGAGGTCGAGAAGCCGCTTCAAGCGGTTGTTACGATTGATTACCCGACGATACAAATCATTCAAGTCGGAGGTAGCAAAACGACCGCCATCGAGCTGAACCATCGGACGCAATTCCGGTGGAATTACCGGCAGCACATCTAAAATCATCCAAGCTGGTTCATTGCCAGAATGACGAAATGCTTCAAGCACCTCTAAGCGTTTAATTGCCCGAGTTCTTCGCTGACCTTGAGCTGTCTCAAGTTCCTCTTTTAAGGCATGAACTTCTTTTTCAAGGTCGATGTTTTCAAGCAATTTACGAATCGCTTCTGCGCCCATGGCTGCACTAAAGCTACGGCCGTATTTATCATAATAGGCCCGGTATTCTTTTTCTGAGAGTAGCTGTTTATACTCAAGCGGAGTGTCGCCTGTGTCTGTAACCACGTAAGAAGCAAAATAAATGATCTCTTCCAAAGAACGCGGAGACATATCAAGAACAAGCCCCATTCGGCTTGGGATGCCTTTAAAGTACCAAATGTGAGAAACAGGAGCCGCCAGTTCAATGTGCCCCATACGCTCACGGCGAACTTTGGCGCGAGTGACTTCCACGCCACACCGGTCACAAACGACACCTTTATAGCGGACCCGTTTATATTTACCACAATGACATTCCCAGTCTTTTTGTGGGCCAAAAATACGCTCGCAGAAAAGGCCGTCTTTTTCAGGCTTTAACGTACGGTAGTTGATCGTTTCTGGTTTCTTCACTTCACCGCGAGACCAGGAGCGGATCTTTTCAGGGGATGCTAAGCCAACTTTCATATACTCGAAATTATTGACATCTAACAAGGGGTCAACCTCCCTTTCCATCTTTAACAGGTTGTCCGGGAAAAGGCAGGGGAGCACTCCATCTGGAATGTCTCCCTCCTGCACGAACGAACTATGCGTTTTCGCCAGATTCGAGCTTTAAATTCACTTTGTCATTTGATTCTTCTTCTTCATCATCGAGCTCTTTCATTTCAATTTCTTCTTCTGTGCTCGATAACATTTTCACATCCATACCTAAGCTCTGTAGTTCTTTAATTAGTACTTTGAACGATTCAGGCACGCCTGGTTCAGGCACGTTTTCTCCTTTGACAATGGCTTCGTACGTTTTCACACGTCCTACTACATCATCAGATTTAACTGTCAGGATTTCCTGTAATGTGTAAGCTGCACCATAAGCTTCAAGTGCCCATACTTCCATTTCCCCGAAACGCTGACCGCCAAATTGAGCTTTACCGCCAAGCGGCTGCTGTGTAACAAGAGAATAAGGACCTGTTGAACGAGCGTGCAGCTTATCGTCAACCATGTGAGCAAGCTTGATCATATACATGATCCCTACAGACACTCTGTTATCAAACGGCTCACCCGTGCGGCCGTCATAAAGTATGGTTTTCCCGTCCCGGGCAATGCCTGCTTCTTCAAGCGTTTCCCATACGTCTTCTTCACGCGCTCCATCAAACACCGGCGATGCCATATGCAGATTGAGCTTACGAGCAGCCATACCGAGATGAAGCTCCAGTACCTGGCCGATATTCATACGGGATGGAACACCAAGTGGGTTCAACATGATATCGATCGGCTGGCCATCAGGCATATACGGCATATCCTCTTCCGGTAAAATACGGGAGATAACACCTTTGTTACCGTGGCGACCTGCCATTTTGTCCCCTTCGTGAATTTTACGCTTCTGTACAATGTAAACCCGTACGAGCTGATTCACGCCTGGAGGAAGTTCATCATCATCTTCACGGTTAAAGATTTTCACGTCGAGTACAATCCCATCTCCACCGTGTGGGGAACGTAATGACGTGTCACGGACTTCACGAGCTTTTTCTCCAAAGATGGCATGAAGAAGTCGTTCTTCTGCGGTAAGTTCTGTCACACCTTTAGGCGTCACTTTGCCGACTAGAATGTCGCCGTCTTTTACTTCGGCTCCAACACGGATGATTCCGCGTTCATCCAGGTTCTTAAGGGCTTCTTCACTGACGTTTGGAATATCACGGGTAATCTCTTCAGGCCCGAGCTTCGTATCACGTGCTTCTGATTCATATTCTTCAATATGAACAGAAGTATAGACATCATCTTTCACCAAACGTTCGCTAAGAATGATCGCATCCTCATAGTTGTAGCCGTCCCATGTCATAAAGCCAACCAGGACATTTCGTCCTAAAGCCATTTCGCCCATATCCATGGAAGGGCCATCACACAAGACTTCCCCTTTTTCTACAATTATGCCCTCATCCACAATTGGGCGTTGATTGTAACTTGTCCCCTGGTTGGAGCGAATAAATTTGGACATATTATATTTATCAAGGTCGGTTTCAACTTCTTTGCCATCCACTTCTTCAATGCGGCGCACACGAATTTCACGAGCTGACACATTTTCAACCCGCCCGCGGTGTTTCGCAATAATGGCGGCTCCTGAGTCTTTTGCAGAGACGTATTCCATCCCTGTACCAACAAGAGGAGCTTCAGGTTCCAACAAAGGCACGGCCTGACGCTGCATGTTTGCTCCCATTAACGCACGGTTTGAGTCGTCGTTTTCAAGGAACGGCACAGAGGCTGTGGCAGCAGATACTACCTGCTTAGGGGAAACGTCCATATAATCAATCCGCTCTTGCGGCACGATCGTGTTTTCCCCGCGGAAACGAGCGATGATATTTTCATCCACAAAGCGCCCTTCTTCATCTAGTTGGGCGTTGGCCTGCGCCACTACATAGTGGTCTTCTTCGTCTGCAGTCAAGTAGTCGACTTCTTCAAGCACGCGGCCACTATCCGGGTCAACGCGGCGATAAGGGGTTTCCATAAACCCAAATTCGTTGACCTTTGCATAGGAGGAAAGCGAGTTAATCAAGCCGATATTCGGACCTTCCGGAGTTTCAATCGGACACATACGTCCATAGTGGGAGTAGTGAACGTCCCGCACTTCAAACCCAGCGCGTTCACGGGTAAGTCCGCCTGGTCCAAGCGCAGAAAGACGGCGTTTGTGTGTCAATTCTGCTAGCGGGTTTGTTTGATCCATAAACTGAGACAACTGCGAGCTGCCGAAGAACTCTTTAATAGAGGCGATCACTGGCCGTATATTAATAAGAGCCTGTGGCGTGATTGAGCTTGGGTCTTGGATAGACATCCGTTCACGCACAACCCGTTCCATTCTTGACAAACCAATGCGGAATTGGTTTTGCAGTAATTCGCCTACCGAACGAAGGCGGCGATTTCCAAGATGGTCAATGTCATCTGTATCTCCGACCCCATGAAGTAAATTAAAGAAATAATTGATCGCTGCAATCATGTCTTCCGGAGTGATATTCTTAACTCCGCGGTCGATGTTGCCATTACTGATTACATTGATGACACGTTCTCCGTCTTGATCATCAGGCGCATAAATCTTCACCGATTGAACAGCAATATCTGTCTCATCAATGACTCCGCCTGCTACTGAAAACTTACGGAAGCCAAGATTGTTTTCAAGGTATGGCAGCAACCGGTCCAGTGTGCGCCGGTCAATCAAGTTACCTTCTTCCGCAAGGATCTCCCCTGTTTCAGGGTCTGCCAACGTTTCTGCTAGCCGTTGGTTAAACAGACGATTTTTAATGTGAAGCTTTTTATTTACTTTGTAACGACCAACATTGGCGAGATCATACCGTTTTGGATCAAAAAACCTTGATTCTAACAAGCTTTTTGCATTTTCTACGGTTGGTGGTTCCCCTGGGCGAAGGCGCTCATATATTTCCAGAAGCGCTTTTTCGGTGCCGTCGGTATTGTCTTTTTCTAATGAGTTCCGCAAGTATTCATCGTCGCCAAGCAAGTCTATAATTTCTTGATCAGAACCAAATCCGAGCGCACGTAGAAGGACCGTGATTGGAATCTTTCTTGTACGGTCGATGCGTACATAAACGACATCTTTGGCGTCTGTTTCTAATTCTAGCCAAGCCCCACGGTTTGGGATCACCGTCGCTGTGTGACCTTTCTTTCCGTTCTTATCAAACTTTTTGTTGTAATAAACGCTAGGCGAGCGAACCAGCTGTGAAACAATGACTCGTTCTGCTCCGTTAATTACAAACGTACCAGTATCAGTCATAAGCGGGAAGTCTCCCATGAACACTTCCTGCTCTTTCACTTCACCAGTTTCCTTGTTTCTAAGACGGACTTTCACTCGAAGTGGTGCTGCATAGGTGACGTCGCGTTCTTTTGACTCATCTACCGAATATTTCGGTTCACCTAATGAGTAATCAATAAATTCCAATACAAGGTTTCCCGTGAAATCTTCAATTGGTGAAATGTCTGAGAACATTTCGCGAATCCCTTCGTCAAGGAACCATTGATAGGAAGCCGTCTGGATTTCAATCAAGTTCGGTAATTCAAGTACCTCGCTGATTTGAGCATATGATCTTCTCTGACGATGACGTCCATACTGAATAAGCTGACCTGCCAACTGATTCACCCCTCAAAACTTGGCTTTTGTCCGCCACTCAAAGCTAACAAACATGTATACTTTAAGCGGCAAGCAACGGGTTATATGATGTAAGCTCAACTGCCTGAATGGAAGTTGAGGTGTTGCCGTGGCTAAACACGCATAACGACGAGCTGTTTTTATAATAAACACGTCGCGCCGCTTGCTAAATCCATCACGTTATCTATTCATTGCAACCCTGAGGTCATATGTGAATAGACTCACTAACGATTTCATTGTTTCCTATTACCTTATTCTTTATACTAAGGAAAAGGTCTTTTTCCCTATGTACTAAAAAAGGCATTTATATGCATTTAATAATAATATCACACGAGAGCAATGGTTTCAAATGTTTTTTCCGCGTAATACATAAAATCCTTTGTTCCTGCGCACAATTTCCACTTCAGCAAACAATGTTTCCATATGAGCACGAGCAGATGGAGCGCCTTGTTTTTTTCGTATCACTACCCAGAGTTCCCCTTGCTCCAGCAAATGTTCTCTGGCTTTTGTTATCATGCTATGAACAACATTTTTGCCCGCTCGGATCGGTGGGTTACTCACTATAGCTGCAAAAGAGCCCTCAATTGCTTCAAACTGATCACTCTTTACCACCTCTACGTTACGCAAGCCGGCACGATCGGCATTCTTGCGGCTGAGTTCGACCGCTCGTTCATTTACATCTGCCAGAACGACCTCATGTTCTGTATCGGCAGCTAATGCCAAGCCGACTGGCCCATACCCACACCCTATATCAAGCACCCTGCCTTCGACAGCAGGAAAAGCGAAGTTCTCTACTAGCAGGCGGCTCCCTTCGTCAACTTCTCCTTTAGAGAAAACGCCTCGGTCGGAGGTGAACGAAAATTCACGTCCTCGTAATTCAGCTGTGAACGTTTCCGGGCTACTTTTAACTTCCGGCTGTGAAGAATAGTAATGTTCGCTCATTTTCTCCCTCCTGTCTACACCTTGAATGTACTGAGCTGACCTGTGCTGCCTCTAAAGTGCACCTATCTCCAATTCACCTTTATTCTCTGCCCCTCTAAAACTAGTAGACCTCCCACTCTTATCATCATTCATTACCTCTACTTACCAATCATAGACGTAACTTTTAACAAAGTGGGTCTGTTAACGTTTGGTGTTGCGATGTAAAAACGCAGCGCTGAGAGGACCTCCTGTGGAAGTATGCAGAGCGATGACCCCACTGCAAACAAGAAAGCTGATAGGCACAACTGCGAGAAATGCCCGCCGAGAGCGCAGCACAAATCAACCATGTCAGTTAACAGAGTCAATAATAAGACAAATAAAAGGCTCCCCCACACGTGGGGAAGCCTCGACATTTGTGCGGGCCTTACTTAACTTCGATAGAAGCACCAGCTTCTTCAAGTTGACTCTTAATTTCTTCAGCGTCTTCTTTGCTTACGCCTTCTTTAAGAGTTTCTGGCGCACCGTCAACGACAGCTTTCGCTTCTTTAAGTCCAAGACCTGTTACTTCACGTACAACTTTGATTACGCCGACTTTAGAAGAACCAGCGTCTGTGATTACTACGTCGAATTCAGTTTGCTCTTCAGCTTCTTCAGCTGGAGCTGCGCCACCTGCTGCTGCAACTGGAGCTGCTGCCGTTACACCGAATTCCTCTTCGATTGCTTTGACAAGGTCATTTAGTTCTAGAACGGTCATTTCTTTGATCGCTTCAATAATTTGTTCGTTACTCATCAGTAATCCTCCTTAAATTTATCTTCGTATTTATCTCGAAACTTTACAGGCAAGTTCGTTAGCTTGCGTGCGACTTAAGCACTCTCTTCTTTTTGGTCAGCGACTGCTTTAGCACCAAGGGCAAAGTTGCGGATTGGCGCCTGCATAACGCTAAGAAGCATAGCCACAAGTCCTTCGTGAGAAGGAAGCTCAGCAATTTCTTTCACTTGCTCTGGCGTAGTTACTTGGCCTTGAATGATACCTGTTTTGATTTCGAGTGCTTTGTTGTCTTTTGCGAACTGTTGAAGAACTTTAGCCGGAGCGACAGCATCATCTGAGCTGGTTGCAATCGCTGTTGGACCGACTAAGTATTCATCAAGCTCCGTCATTTCTGCTTGTTCGGTTGCACGACGTGCAAGTGTATTTTTGTACACTTTGAAATCCACGTCTGCTTCACGAAGTTGACGACGAAGTTCAGTTACTTGAGCAACATTCAGACCACGATAATCAACAAGAATAGCCGACTCGCTTTCAGAAAGCTTAGATGTGATTTCGTTAACAACTTCCTGTTTCTGTTCAATCACAGTGCTCATTTGGTCCACCTCCTACATCGTTGGATCACCGAACCGTAGCCTAAACATTCATTTCTTTACACAATGAATGCCCAGCCTTGTTTGTACGTTTATGCATTAAAAAACCTCTGCATCTACAGCACCGTAGATACAGAGGAGTTTACACACGTTCACAAACGATAAAGATTAACACCTTAATCGTCAAACTCGTACATCACCTCGGCAGGGTATTAAGCCATGGACGGCACCTGCTGTCTACGGTAAGAATGAATCCTATTTAGTTGAATTAAATCCTTACAAAGTATATGCCCTTCTGCGTCGGATGTCAATTCTTATTTTAGATTTAATGTTGACGTGCTCACTTCGACACTTGGACCCATAGTAGAAGTAAGAGCTACGTTTTGCACGTACGTGCCTTTTGCGGCAGCTGGCTTTGCTTTAACGAGAATGTCTACAATTGTGTTCACATTCTCTGCAAGCTGATCTTCAGTAAATGAAACTTTGCCTACTGGCGCATGCACATTCCCTGCTTTATCAACGCGGTATTCAACTTTACCTGCTTTGATTTCAGAGATAGCATTGGACACGTCCATTGTTACAGTGCCTGTTTTCGGGTTTGGCATGAGACCTTTTGGCCCAAGCACCTTACCAAGCTTACCAACTTGCCCCATCATATCAGGCGTAGCAACAACAACATCAAAATCCATCCAGCCTTGCTGAATTTGGTTGATTAGATCTTCTTCACCAACAAAATCAGCGCCAGCTTCTTCTGCTTCTTTTGCTTTATCGCCTTTCGCGAAAACAAGAACACGCTGGGTTTTACCTGTACCATTTGGAAGTACAGTAGCGCCGCGAATCTGCTGATCTGCTTTACGCGGGTCAACACCCAAACGAACAGCTACTTCAACTGTTTCGTCAAAGTTAGCAATCGATGTTTTTTTCACGAGTTCAACGGCTTCTTGGACATTATATTGAGCGTCACGATCAATCAGCTTTACAGCATCTTGATATTTTTTTCCTCTCGTTTTAGCCACTTTCATTTCCTCCTCAATTGTGGTTTTAACGGATTAACCTCCCACGAATAAAGGTTGCGAAACAGCCGAATAACGGGCCGCTATCGCAACCTTCCGCACAAGCACGAGTGTTAGCCTTCGATGTTAAGACCCATGCTGCGGGCAGTACCTTCGACCATACGCACAGCCGCATCAACGTCAGCTGCATTCAAGTCCGGCATTTTCGTTTCCGCGATTTCACGAACTTTATCCTGACTCACCGTACCCACTTTATTCACATGTGGTTCACCCGAACCGCTGTTAATTCCGGCTGCTTGCTTTAGAAGCACGGCAGCTGGTGGAGTTTTGGTGATAAAGGTAAACGAACGATCCTCATATACACTAATCTCGACAGGGATAATCATACCTGCCTGATCTTCAGTACGCGCGTTAAATTCTTTACAGAATCCCATGATATTCACACCGGCTTGACCAAGTGCAGGACCTACCGGGGGAGCTGGATTGGCTTTACCAGCAGGGATTTGAAGTTTAACTACCTTTTCAACTTTCTTTGCCACGCGACACACCTCCTTAGTCCGTGATGTGGTTAATCAGACGCCTTGCGCCCTCCCACTCTTATACAGCTGTTAGGTAAAAACAGCTTAGATATATACATATCAAACATTAGAATCTTACCACTAACATTACTTAAGAGCAAGAGTAATTATGAAATCTTTTCAACTTGATGAAATTCGAGTTCAACTGGAGTCTCTCGCCCGAACATATTAACATGGACTTTCACTTTCTCTTTTTCCACATCGATGTCTTCTACTGTGCCTGTGAAATCTGCAAACGGGCCTTCTTTTACTTTAACTGATTCTTTCAGTTCAAATTCTACTTCTGCTTTCGGAGCTTCTTCACCCATCTGGCGAAGAAGTGCATCTACTTCATCCGGCAAAAGCGGTGTCGGTTTGGAACCAGCTCCTGAAGAGCCGACAAAACCTGTAACACCTGGCGTATTTCGCACTACATACCAGGAGTCATCTGTCATCACCATCTCGACAATAACATAGCCCGGGAAGGTCTTACGGGTCACTGTCTTCGCCTTGCCATCTTTATATTCGGTCTCCTCTTCAACCGGCACAAAGACACGGAATATTTTATCCGTCATTTCCATAGATTCTACACGTTTTTCCAAATTTGTTTTTACTTTATTCTCGTATCCTGAGTAAGTATGAACTACATACCAATTCTTTTCCATTTGGGAGCGGACCGTAGATGTCCTTCCCTCCTTCCAGCGGTCTATTTACCAATACATCCAACCTATTTACAAGAACGTACGCACTAGGTAGGAGAAACCGAGATCGACAATCGCAAAAAAGACCGAGATAAAAAATACGGTCAGAATGACGACACCGGTGTATTTCATCAATTCCTGCCTCGTCGGCCACGTCACCCGTTTCATTTCACGTCCAACTTGCCCGAGAAAGCGGATTGGATTTTTCTCTTTTTCCTCTTGAGGAGCTTTGTTTGTTTCTTCTGCCATGTTACCCACCTCCATCACGGAGTGTTTTATAAAGTAGCTGAAGGAACATTTTTCTTCTTCCTTCACGCTAGTGCATTAGACTTGTCCACCCGCCACCACAAAATTTAAACAAAAAAAACAACCGCACCTGAACCTGTCGTAGCGGCTTTCTGTTCATTCTGAATCATCATCCGGCAATATCAACCTGCAGTGGGTTAGCGGTTGCCTTCGATTCGCTATATGCTAATTGAAGGTACCATAATTCCTACATGTTGTCAATCGAACGGGAAAAGCACCTCTTGACCCCTGTCGAAAGAAGTGCTTTCATTGAAACCGGTTACGAAAATTGCGAAAAATAAAAGCGGCTTACACACGTATCTCACTTGCTTCTACATACTTCTCTAGCTTTCTCTTCACTCGCTGCAAGGCATTGTCAATCGATTTTACATGGCGGTTAAGTTCTTCTGAGATTTCTTGGTAAGACTGGCCGTCCAAATAAAGCCTGAGTACTTTTTGTTCTAGTTCACTGAGTACTTCTGTAATCTTACCGTCAATGTCATCAAACTCTTCTTGATTAACAAGCAGTTCCTCTGGGTCACTGACTTTTGTCCCGCATAACACATCCAAAAGTGTTCGATCTGATTCATCATCGTAAAGAGGCTTGTCCAGTGACACATAAGAGTTCAGAGGGATGTGCTTTTGACGGGTAGCTGTTTTTATTGCTGTGATTATCTGCCGGGTAATACACAGCTCAGCAAAAGCACGAAAGGAAGAGAGCTTGTCCCCTTTAAAATCTCGTACGGCTTTGAACAAACCGATCATGCCTTCTTGAACGATATCTTCGTGATCAGCGCCAATGAGAAAATAAGACCTCGACTTCGCCCGTACAAAATTTTTGTACTTGTTAATCAGCTGTTCGAGGGACGCACTATCCCCTTGTCTCGCATGGAGAACGAGTTGTTCATCTTCTGCTTGACCGAAGTTCTGTTGCTTCTCTTTGAGGCCAATACCCAATCGAATCCCTCCGCCCTCGACAAGATGTATAAATATAGAAATAGTATAATGCACACGTTACCAAAGCGTCAACTACCTATCGACGATTTCGACGCCATTTGTCAAAAAATTCTGCTACATCTTCTGACAATGGTAATGACCGCCCTCGGCGAAGGTTTTTTGTGTCCTTCACCTTATTTTCGATATCCCGCTCTACTAGTTGGGTGTTAGTTCGTAATTCCCGGGCCGAAATACGCAGAGCTCCGCTTCCAAACGTCATAGATTGTTCAGCATAATCAGAAGTTGCTACATAGACACGGGTCTCAATGTTTTTTAGTTCGCGGACTAGTTTTTCTATACGTTCATCGGCTGTTTCATTTTCTCTCGTGTAGCAAACTTCTACGCGATGGTGGGCATAGTTTCTTCCGACCCCCGGGACCATGTGAGCGTCAAAAATAATTTTGACCTCCCATCCCTTGTAAGCCTGAAACTCTGCCATCTTTTCAATTAAGAGATCGCGTGCTTCGGTTAAATCGCGATCTCGAATCATTTTTAGTTCAGGCCAATCTCCGATAATGTTATAGCCGTCGACGAGCAATATATCTTTTCGCATGATTACTTCCCTATCGGATAGCGTTTATTGTAAACTTCATACATCAATAAACTCGCGGCAACCGAAGCGTTCAACGAAGTTACATGTCCGACCATCGGGATGGTTACTAGGAAATCACAAGATTCTTTAACCAGCCTGCTCATCCCTTTTCCCTCGCTTCCAATAACAAGCCCAAGCGGCATATCGCCATCTAATTGACGATAATCCTGTTTCGCCGAAGCATCTGTTCCCGCAATCCACATGTTACGCTTTTTCAAATCAGCCAAGGTGCGGGAAATATTAGTTACGCGTGTAACGGGCACATGTTCAATCGCTCCGGTCGAAGCTTTTGCTACCGCCTGGGTCAGTCCAGCCGAACGCCTTTTCGGAATAATAATGCCGTGAGCCCCAACAGCATCTGCGGTCCTCATAATCGAGCCGAGATTATGAGGGTCTTCCACTCCGTCCAAAATGAGAAAAAATGGATCTTCCTCTCTCTGGGTTGCTCGCTCAAACAATTGGTCCAGCTCGGCATAGTCATAAGCAGCTACCGAGGCGACTACACCTTGATGGTTTTTTGTCCCTGCAAGCTCGTCCAATTTCTGTTTTGGGACATGTTGAATTAAAGCATCATTAACCTTGGCTTGCTGAACCACCTGCTTCATGGTATGAGCCTTGGCTCCTTCCAACAGCCAGACTTTATGCACGGGGCGTTCTGACTTCAATGCTTCAATCACTGCGTTTTTCCCTACGATCCATTCATCACTCATTTAAGAATCCTCTCTTTCTTGCGCTAATTCAATAGAATCCACAGCCAGCTCCATAATTTTCTGCAGCCGCTCTTCCCGCTGGAGTAAATATAGAAAACCGACCAGCGCTTCAAATGCAGTACTATAACGGTAGGTGGTTACGTCCGTGCTGCGTGGAACGGTCCCTGATTTGGCATTTCTACCTCGTCTTAGCACTGCTTGTTCTTCTGTCATTAGATCATTGTTTTCAATTAGAGCATGAGCAGCTGCAGCCTGGGCAGGAGCAGTGACATACTTGGTTGCTTCTTTATGAAATTGATTCGGCTTAACTGTTCCTTTACTTATAATAAGCCTTCTTATAAACAAGTCAAAGACAGCATCACCGACATAAGCCAAGGCGAGGGCATTCATTTGATGTGGGTCAACTTTCATTTCTTCATGTTTCATCTCTAATTCTCTCGTTTCCAGCGCGTGCCTTGCGGCGTATCTTCTAGAACGATACCTTTTTCCTGAAGTTCATCACGAATACGGTCAGCTTCCTTAAAATCACGGTTTTTTCGCGCTTCATTTCGTTTTTCAATCCACTCTTCAATCGTCTCATCGAGGACTTCTTCTTCTTGTTCAAATTGCACCCCAAGCACCTCTTCCCATTCTTTAAGCAAAGAGAGCATTTCCTGTAATACTCTTTTGGAAGAGTGGTCATTCTCTAAATAACGATTCGCTTCTTTAATAAAGTCGAAAACGACTGTGAAGGCATTCGGGGTATTAAAATCGTCATTCATTTCACGTATAAATCGATCTCGAAATCCGTTAATTGTGTCTTGCCAATTTGCAGGTTCTCCTAAATCCGCACTAAGCTCTAAGCGGTGCTTGGCATTACGAATAAAAGTGCCAATGCGGGAATAACTGCTTTTTGCCTGCTGCAGCAATTCGTCACTAAAATTAATAGGATTGCGGTAATGCGATTGCAGCATGAAAAAGCGAACGACATTCGGGTCAAACT
Source organism: Salsuginibacillus kocurii DSM 18087 (assembly GCF_000377705.1). Classification (GTDB taxonomy): domain Bacteria; phylum Bacillota; class Bacilli; order Bacillales; family Marinococcaceae; genus Salsuginibacillus; species Salsuginibacillus kocurii. The sequence continues at coordinate 57,111 of NZ_KB898634.1, forward strand.
GGCGAACAATATCATGGACTAAAATAAAGTTGCCTAGTGATTTAGACATTTTCTCATCTTCCACTTTAATATAGCCGTTATGCATCCAATAATTCGCCATCGTTTTCCCTGTCAAAGCTTCAGACTGAGCAATTTCATTTTCATGGTGAGGAAAGGCCAAATCCTGCCCGCCCGCATGGATATCAATAGTGTCTCCTAAATACTTTTTCACCATTGCAGAACATTCAATGTGCCACCCCGGCCGCCCTTTTCCCCATGGACTATCCCAGGCAATTTCTCCACTCTTGGCTCCTTTCCATAACGCAAAATCGAGCGGGTCTTGTTTTTTCTCTCCCACTTCAATTCGTGCCCCTGCTTGTAAATCATCAACCGACTGGTCCGAGAGTTTACCATAACCTTGGAAAGAATGGGTTTTAAAATAAACATCTCCATCCGCTTCATAGGCATAGCCTTTTTCAATTAAACGGCCGATAAACGCAATAATGTCGTCCATCGTCTTCATTACTCGTGGATGAAGATCGGCTTTTTGCACCCCGAGAGCTTCTGTATCTTCGTGGTACGCTGCAATGAATTTTTCTGCTAGTTGTTCCACATCTTCTCCTGTCTCTTCCGCTGCTCGAATGATTTTATCATCCACATCTGTAAAATTAGAGACATAGGTTACCTCATAGCCAAGGTACGTCAAATACCGCCTTACCATATCAAAGACAATCGCAGGCCTGGCGTTCCCAATATGAATATAGTTGTAAACTGTCGGCCCGCATACATACATGCTAACCCGATTCGAAACGAGCGGTTGAAAGCTTTCTTTTGCACGCGTCAGTGTATTATATACATGTAACCCCATCTTTTCTCATTCCCTTCCTCTCTCTGCGTCCTTGTGCTCTAGTTCGTCCACCTTTTGCTGCAGCTTAGCAAGCTCTTCCTCTAAGTGCTTCATGTGTTCAGCAACAGGGTCCGGAAGTTTATGATGGTCAAGATTTTGCTCCACCTTAACTCCATCTTGAACAACAACTTTCCCTGGAATGCCAACTACAGTAGAGTTTGGTGGTACTTCTTTTAACACGACCGAACCAGCGCCGATATTAGCATACTCCCCAATCCTCATCGAACCTAACACCTTAGCACCGCTAGCAATTAGCACATTATCTTCAATCGTTGGATGCCGCTTGCCTTTTTCTTTTCCTGTTCCCCCTAACGTCACACCTTGATAGATAGTGACGTTATCTCCAATCTCACAAGTCTCTCCGATAACAACACCCATACCATGGTCAATAAAGAGCCGCTGGCCAATTTTTGCCCCTGGGTGTATTTCAATTCCAGTTATAAAACGGCTGACCTGGGAGAGAAGGCGTGCTAAGAAATACAGCTTTCTCCGCCAAAGTCCATGGGCCAGACGGTGCGCCCACACCGCGTGAACCCCCGAATACGTCAATACTACTTCTAAGCGGCTTCTTGCGGCCGGATCTTGTTCAAATACTACATCTATATCGTTGATAAACGTTTTGAACATCCTCTCCCCCTCTTTCTCGCTATCTATATTCAAACGCCCGCTTTCTTGCCACTTCACTGTTTATGAATCCTTAAATCTACGAAAATGTTACTGAATACAACGCTCCCTTACCGTTACAATAGCTGTAGATTATTTTGTTCTGTCGTCTCCCCTACTAGCTGTGCGGGAGCATTCAAAGCTGATACATTACATGGCTATTACCAAAAGAAAAAGCGTCTCTTGCCCCCTAAAGGGCACAGAGACGCTTACACGCGGTTCCACTCTGCTTAACAGGGACCCTTCAGCCTCACCTGTTCGCTTGGACAGTCTGGTAACGCAGACAAAACGCCTTAGCGTACTTCATTCTGCCAAGGACTCCGAGGGGCAGTTTCAGCATAGTTTTTCCTGAATCACTTCCAGCCGATGGTGATTTTCTCTGGTAGGAAAGCGGCTATGCTTACGTTCTTCCTCATCAAACGCGATGGTTTATTCATTTTTAGCTGCTGGTGTTATCTTAAGCAATCTCCAATGCCTGATCCAAACGAGCCAACACAGTTTCTTTACCCAGCAAATAAATAGCATCCGGCAGTTCCGGCCCATGCATTTGGCCGGTAGCAGCCACGCGAATCGGCATAAACAGCTTTTTGCCTTTATGACCAGTCGCTTTTTGAGTGGTTTTTGCTGCTTTTTTAACATTCTCTGGGTTGAAGTCTTCATCTTCTAATTGTTCGACTTCAGATTTGAAATGACTCAACACTTCACTCACTTGTTCTTCTTTAAGAACGGGCTGCACCTCTTCTGGGTAAGAGATCTCTTTTTGGAAAAACAACTTCGAAAGTGGTACTATTTCCGCTGCATAATGCATTTGTTCTTGATACAGCTTCACTAACTTCTTGAGCCACTCCCTTTTCTCAGCCGAAACGTCAGCTTCGAGATGGCCAGCTTCCTGTAAATGAGGAATCGCCAAATCTGTTAAACGGTCACTGTCTGCTTCTTTAACGTATTGGTTATTAACCCAGGCCAATTTATCAGTATCAAATACCGCCGGGGCTTTCGAAACACGTTCAAGGCTGAACTGTTCAATCAATTCATCGATCGTAAAGAGCTCTTGTTCACCGACTGGAGACCAGCCAAGCAAAGCAAGGAAGTTAACTATAGCTTCCGGCAAGTACCCAAGCTCTTTGTACTGTTCAACAAATTGCATGATTGATTCATCACGTTTGCTCATCTTTTGCCGGTCTGGGTTTAATATCAACGACGCATGAGCAAATTTAGGCTTTTCAAACCCTAGCGCTTCAAAAACAAGGGCCTGGCGCGGAGCGTTGGAAAGATGCTCTTCCCCGCGGATAACGTGAGAAATTTTCATAAGGTGGTCATCGATCACCACAGCAAAATTATAAGTCGGTACTCCATCGCTGCGGGCAATTACAAAATCACCAATTCCTTCGGTCTCAAAGGACACCTTGCCGCGAACGGCATCATCAATGACGACCGTATCGCCCTGCGGCACCTTAAAGCGCACAACTGGCTTTAACCCTTTCGCCTCAAATGCTTCGCGCTCTTCCTGCGTTAAGTTGCGATCTCGGCCGCTATATTTAGGCATTTCTCCACGCGCAAGCTGAGCTTCACGTTCAGCTTCGAGCTCTGCTTCGGTCATATAGCAATAATATGCTTTGTCTTCCTCTAGCAGCTGGTTCAGATAAGATTGATACGTATCCAAGCGCTCCATCGAACGATACGGTCCGTGCGGCCCGCCAACATCTGTACTTTCATCCCAATCAATGCCAAGCCACTTTAAGCTCGTCATCAACTTGTCTGTAGCTTCTTCCACGTTTCGGGCCTGGTCTGTGTCTTCAATCCGCACAATAAATTTGCCGCCGTGATGTCTTGCATATAGATAATTAAAGAGAGCAGAGCGTGCGCCCCCTATATGGAGATGGCCGGTAGGACTAGGAGCAAACCGGACTCGAACTTCTTGTGATGACATGTTTTGACACCTTCCGCTTTTTAAATTTCGTAAAACTATGGTTTATTTTATCACTCTAAACTACCGTCACGTCAAGGTAACCTCTTGAGGACCTCTTATTTTTTCAGCAGGACTACAGCTTGGGCTGCAATGCCTTCCCCACGTCCTGTAAACCCTAACTGTTCTGTGGTCGTAGCTTTTACATTTATTTCGCTTGCTTCAACCTTTAACAGAGGAGCAATCGTTTGCTGCATTTCCTCTATGTATGGAGCCATTTTTGGCTTTTGGGCCATGATCGTCGCGTCCATGTTCCCTACGTGGTAACCTTTCTTCTCTACCATCGTCATTACTTCCTGCAGCAACGCTTTTGAATCGGCCCCCTTATACGCCTCATCCGTGTCCGGAAAATGCTTGCCGATATCGCCCGCTCCTATCGCTCCCAAACAGGCATCCGTAATAGCATGCAGCAAAACATCAGCATCCGAGTGACCTACCAGGCCTTTCTCAAACGGGATAGTTACTCCTCCGAGAATCAGAGACTCCCCTTCTGCTAAACGATGCACATCAAATCCTTGACCTATCTTCATTTCGGGCTCTCCTCTCGCTTTTGTATAATGGCTTCTGCCCGAACCATATCTTCTGGAGTTGTTAACTTAATATTGTCATAGTCCCCTTCTACAATCGCCACCGGATAACCATTCCACTCAACAAGCCCCGAATCATCAGTACCTTGAAAGCCTTGGTCTACAGCCTGAGCGTAAGCATCCATCAACACTTCAAACTTAAAAGCCTGAGGCGTTTGTGCGGCCCAAAGCTCTGAGCGAGCCAACGTCTCTTCTACCCGCGAGTTTGAAGCCCTTTTTATTGTGTCAGTAACAGGAACGGCTAATACAGCTCCCCCGCTATTTTTCGCCTCCGCTTCAAGCGCATGAATGCGCTCTTTAGTGACAAATGGACGAGCCCCGTCGTGAACCATGACCACTTCCTGGGAACGCACCTGCTTTAGACCCTCATATACACTATCTTGCCGTTCCTTCCCTCCAGAGACGATGTTCGTGACTTTCTGAATACCATGCTCCGCAAAAAGGACGGCCATTTCTTCTGTTTCTTCTGGATTAACAACGACAATGACTTCTTCACAATGCTCGTCCTGCTCAAAAACACGCAAGGTACGAATGATAAGAGGCAGCTGCCGCAAATGTAAAAATTGTTTATTAAGGCCCGCTTTCATTCTTTTGCCTTGACCGGCAGCGGGTATGATTACAGCATAGGACATTGTTTTGCGCTCCAATTACTATTTTGTCTATAGCACATTTTATCATACAATTTAAAAGTCGCCTAAAGCAATCTTCACTTTGCTTTAGACGACCTTGCCCCTTGTCATTTACAGTGCCTGTTCATAGACTTTTGGCTTCGCAAAAATCATGCGTCCGGCACTTGTTTGCAACACACTTGTTACAACTACTTCTACCTGCCGGCCAATATATTCCTTGCCGCCTTCAACTACAATCATAGTACCATCGTCTAAATAAGCAACACCCTGGTCCGGCTCTTTTCCGTCTTTTATTACTTGAACATGAAGTTCTTCTCCAGGTAAAACGACCGGTTTAACTGCATTTGAAAGATCATTAATATTCAATACGGCTACACCTTGTAAATCACAGACTTTATTTAAATTAAAGTCATTCGTAACCACAAAGCCATTCATTACCTTGGCTAGCTTCACAAGTTTGCTATCTACTTCTTGAATGTCATCAAAATCAATGTCTTCAATCCGCACTTGAATAGGCTGGTCTTTTTGAATACTGTTTAAAATATCAAGGCCACGCCTGCCTCGATTTCGCTTTAACGCATCCGAAGAATCAGCAATATGCTGAAGTTCTTCTAACACGAATTCAGGTATGATTAACGTTCCTTCTAGAAAGCCAGTTTTACACACATCTGAAATTCGACCATCAATAATTACACTCGTATCAAGAATTTTAGGCTTAGGAGCATGTTCAGTCTGGTCTGATTTGTCAGCGTAACCAACTGCCGGGAGGAACTGCCCCTCTTCTTTGGCCTGTTTTTCTTTACTCCCCACCTTGGCAGATGTAAACAGTTGGGTGAGCTCATCTCGTTTCTTAAAGCCAACCTTAAACCCAAAATAACCGAGGAAAAAGGTCATAAATACCGGCACTAATTCGCTAACTACCGGCAATTGAATAGTATTTAACGGAATACTGACTAAAAAAGCGACAACTAAACCAAACACAAGACCAAGTGTGCCAAATAAAACATCTGCCACTGGGGCGTTTACAATCATTTCTTCTACCTTTTGCATCCCATGAACAAGATAGTCAACAATCCAAAATGTTCCTAGATACATAAGGCAAGCCCCGACTACAGCTCCTACAAATGGATGTTCAGTCCAATTCGGAGCGGTTTCAATATTAATAAATGATATAAGTTCTGGAATAAATAAATAACCAATCGCTCCTCCGGTAAGAACAAAAAACAATTGTAGAATCCATCTTAACATGCCACTCACCTCCTCTATTTAGTATGGTCAATATACCATTAGCCAAACCTTCAATTCTGCAGTTCTCACAATCTCACATGTAATTGTCACCTAACGTTAACCTAACAAAATGTTTGAACATTGTCAATTTGTCGAATTTTCTATTATATAATAAATATGTGTCTAAATCAAGTTTTTTAAATATGCCGATCCACAAACAATTGCTCTTGAATACGCTGTAACCCTTCTTTTATCGTGCGCGCTCTGGCTTCACCGACGCCATTGACTTGATCCAAATCCTCAATAGAAGCCATCATAATACGGTTGAGGCTTTGATACCTTTCTACTAAATTTTCTACAATGGCTAAAGGAAGCCGCGGAATCTTGTACAGCATTCTAAATCCGCGCGGTGATAAATTCTGCTCTGTTAAATTAGCAGTACGTTGATAGCCGAGCACCTTCATAATGACATGGTCATCTAACAATTCATCATTTGATAAACGCTGCAATTCTTGTAAGGCTTCTTCCCCTTTTCGGGATGGGTCTCTCATATAATCTTTAAGCAGAAGAGCCGCTTCTTCTTCCATGTTAGAAATGAGTTCATTAAGTTGCATGGTGATTAATCGACCTTCATTCCCCAGTTCATTAATATAATTATGAATTTCATTTTTAATCCGCAATACCATTTCTATACGATGTATAACTTGTGTCACATCTTGCACTGTGACTAATTCTTCAAATTCCAGCGCACCAAGGTTGGTAATGCTTTGGTCAAGTACGACTTTGTACTTTTCCAGTGTTTGGATTGCCTGATTCGCTTTTGTTAAAATAACACCCATGTCTTTTAACGCGTAGCGGTGTTCATCCTGATACAACGTAATAACGTGTCTACGCTGAGAAATCGAAATGACTAAATGCCCTGTCTGTCTAGCTACTCGTTGTGCCGTACGATGGCGAATCCCTGTCTCTGTTGATGGGATCGAATTGTCAGGAACCAGCTGAGTATTAGCATAAAGAATCTTTTTTCCATCCTGCGTTAAAATAATGGCTCCATCCATTTTTGCTAATTCGTATAAATACGCAGGAGAAAACTCACAATTAATGTAAAACCCTCCATCAACGAGCCCTTTTATATCTTCGCCATACCCTAAAACAATTAAACCCCCGGTCCGTGCCCGAAGTACATTGTCAATTCCATTTCTGAGCGGGCTCCCCGGTGCTACATAGTGCAAAACGTTTCGGATAAACTTTTCTCTCTCTTTTTTAGTAGCCACTTCTTACCTCTCCTCTTTTTCCAAATTCGTTTCCCTTCTCGAAGCGCTTGGTTACCACACTCCCTTTCCTCCTGACATCGATTCTTGGAGTGCTTCTTCTAATGTTCTAACCGGTACAATTTCAATGCCATCGGGCTTGGTCCAGCCTGTCTCATTTTTAGCCGGGATAATCGCTCGTTTAAACCCAAGCTTAGCCGCTTCTCTCACCCTTTGTTCCACCCGGGAAATGCGACGAATCTCCCCGGTCAAACCGATCTCACCCATAACCGCATCTGCCCCGTTTGTGGCCTGGTCGCGGAAGCTTGACGCAATACTAATAGCAATAGCTAAGTCCACGGCGGGTTCATCTAGCTTTACCCCTCCAGCTACATTCATATATGCATCTTGGTTTTGCAGCAGCATACCGACCCGTTTTTCAAGCACTGCCATTAATAAAGAAACACGGTTATGGTCTAAACCAGTCGCCGTACGTTTAGGATTAGCATAAGAGGTCGGGGAAACGAGGGCCTGGATTTCTACCAGTACAGGGCGGGTTCCTTCCATGGCCGCTACCACTGTAGATCCGGCTGTTCCACCTGATCTTTCTTCTAAAAAGATTTCAGATGGGTTTTTCACTTCAGTCAGGCCTGACTCTTCCATCTCAAAGATTCCGATTTCATTGGTAGAACCAAAGCGGTTTTTTACGGCTCGCAAAATCCGGTATGTATGGTGACGCTCTCCCTCAAAATAAAGGACAGAATCGACCATATGCTCCAACAGCTTCGGCCCGGCAATTGATCCTTGCTTAGTTACATGCCCTACCACAAATACAGCAATTCCCTGACTTTTGGCTATACTCATCAACGAAGCAGTTGACTCCCGCACTTGTGCCACGCTTCCCGGCGCCGAGGTAATATCACTCCTGTAAACAGTTTGAATCGAATCTACAATGACCATAGCCGGCTTTGTTTGTTTAATCGCTTGTTCAATATAATCCATGTCCGTTTCCGCTAAAATATACAAAGAGTCCGCTTTAACATCAAGACGATCAGCTCTCAGTTTTGTTTGTTTCATGGATTCTTCTCCAGAAATATATAGTACAGAATGCTTTGCTTCTGCTAAAACTGCACTCATTTGTAAAAGCAGAGTCGATTTACCAATGCCTGGGTCTCCGCCAACAAGCACTAATGAACCCGGCACAATCCCTCCGCCAAGTACTCGGTTCAGCTCGGCTATCGTTGTGCGAATCCTCGGTTCCTCTTCCCCCGAAACCTGTTGAATGGACAGAGGCTTTTCTCGTTCACCGCCGCTTCCTACCACGGTGGAGGTACGTTCTTTTCCCTTTGAAACAATCTCCGTTTCTTCCACCATTGAATTCCAACCTTGACAGCCTGGACAACGCCCCATCCATTTCCTTGATTCATAGCCGCATTCCTGGCAGACAAATTTGGTGTTCGTTTTAGCCATGTTGATTCCCGCCTTCTCGCCTTTTTCTTACGTTCATTTTATCATGGGACACTTTGATTGTTTATAAGTCCCTTCTCTAGGAAGTTTCGAAAGTCTTCACACTTAGTCCTAAGTGTGAAAAACACATTCTTTGTTATATAAGTGAAGCTGCTCCGTTCTATGGTAAAAAAACCGAGGGGAGAATCCCTCGGTTGTTAAAGCTTTACGACTTAGCCTTGGCTTTTAAATCTACAAAGAAACCATCTTCATTCCAGTCAATAACGGCCGTCTGCCCTTTTTGAATATCTCCGGTAAGAAGGGCTTCAGAAAGGCGGTCTTCGACTTGCTTTTGCAGAGCTCGGCGGAGTGGCCGTGCCCCGTACTCTGGGTCAAACCCTTCGTCTGCAATTTTATCCTGAGCCGTTGGCGTAAGCTCAAACTCAATCTCCTGCTCAGCAAGACGCTTTTTCAGTTCGCCCGCCATTAAGCCTACAATTTCTTTAATATGCCTTTTCTCCAAGCTATGGAAGACAATAATTTCATCAATCCGGTTTAAAAATTCAGGCCGGAACGTGTTCTTAAGTTCCGTCATGACTTTGGATTTCATGTCTGCGTGTTCCTGGTCTTCCGAATTGGTCGTAAAGCCTACAAATTTATTTCGTTTTAATGTGGCAGCACCTACGTTTGACGTCATGATAATCGCTGTATTGCGAAAATCCACCTTGCGTCCTTTCGAATCGGTGAGGTGGCCATCTTCAAGCACTTGCAACAAAATGTTAAACACTTCTGGGTGCGCTTTTTCAATTTCATCAAGCAAAATAACAGAGTAAGGGTACTGACGAACTTTTTCAGTTAACTGTCCGCCTTCCTCAAACCCAACATACCCAGGAGGAGAGCCGACAAGACGGCTAGTAGCATGTTTTTCCATGTACTCAGACATATCGATCCGAAGCACTGAATCTTCATCGCCAAATAACGTCTCCGCTACAGCACGTGCTAGTTCTGTTTTTCCTACCCCAGTAGGACCAAGGAAAACGAAAGAACCAATTGGACGTTTTGGGTCTTTCAGTCCGGCCCGTGCACGACGGACTGCTTTTGAGACCGCCTTAACAGCTTCTTCTTGACCAACGACACGGTTGTGTAAAATTTCCTCCATTTTAAGCAACCGCTCTGTTTCTTCTTCTTCAAGCTTTGAAACCGGTATTCCCGTCCAGCTAGCAACAACTTGAGCAATATCTTCAGTGCCCACTTGTGTATCTTCTTGACCTTGTTTTTCCCGCCACTCATTTTTCATATTTTCAAGTTCTTCACGCAGTCGCTGTTCACTGTCTCGTAATGAAGCGGCTTTTTCAAATTCCTGGCTTTGCACGGCGGCATCTTTTTCTTTCCGCGTCTCTTCCAGCTTCTGCTCTAGCTCTTTGAGGTTTGGCGGAGCGGTATAGGATTTTAAGCGGACTTTCGATCCTGCCTCATCAATTAAGTCAATCGCCTTATCAGGTAAAAAGCGGTCGGAAATATAACGATCAGACATCTTTACCGCTTCTGCGATCGCTTCATCAGTAATGGTGACACGATGGTGAGCTTCATAACGGTCACGTAAGCCGCTTAAGATTTGAATCGACTCATCAATGGTAGGTTCATCTACTTGAATCGGTTGGAAACGGCGTTCTAATGCTGCATCTTTTTCAATGTATTTCCGGTATTCATCCAACGTCGTAGCCCCGATACATTGCAATTCTCCGCGGGCAAGAGATGGTTTTAAAATATTAGAAGCATCAATAGCACCTTCTGCTCCGCCTGCACCAATCAGCGTATGAAGTTCATCAATGAACAACACAACATTACCAGCCTGGCGGATCTCTTCCATCACTTTCTTCAATCGATCTTCAAACTCGCCGCGGTATTTTGTCCCTGCTACTACTGTACCCATATCCAGGGTCATAACCCGCTTATTCCGCAATATTTCGGGGACTTCATTCGAAATAATCGATTGAGCCAATCCTTCTGCAATCGCTGTTTTACCCACCCCGGGCTCACCGATCAACACAGGGTTATTTTTCGTACGGCGAGATAAGACTTGGATAACACGCTCAATTTCCTGGCTCCGGCCAATCACCGGGTCTAATCCTTCTTCTTTAGCTACAGCGGTTAAATCTCTCGCTAAACTATCAAGGGTAGGGGTGTTTGCATTGGCGCCCGTAGCTGCAGCTTGCCCACCATTATTATTATTTGCAGAGGATTCGTTGCTTCCAAGTAGTTGAAGAACTTGCTGTCTGGCTTTGTTCAGGCTGACCCCAAGGTTATTTAACACCCGGGCAGCTACTCCTTCTCCTTCGCGAATAAGCCCTAAGAGAACATGTTCTGTACCTACGTAGGAATGACCTAATTTACGTGCTTCATCCATTGAGAGCTCAATCACTTTTTTGGCTCGTGGTGTATAATGAATGGTTTTAGATCCTTCTTGACCTGCACCTATTAACGTTTCTACTTCTTGTTGAATTTGTTCGCTTTCTAAAGAGAGAGCGTGTAAAGCTTTAGCCGCTATCCCGTCTCCTTCTCGAATCAACCCAAGCAAGATGTGTTCTGTACCTATATTGTTGTGGCCAAGTCGAATGGCTTCTTCCTGCGCTAGTGCTAACACCTTTTGTGCCCGTTCTGTAAACCTTCCAAACATCATCGAGACAACACCTCCATTGATTAATCAGAGCTTCCTTGCTCAAGCTGCATTCGTTCGCGAATCAAAGCTGCACGTCTTTCATCCCGCTGATCCGGGGTTAACCCTTTCCCTGCATATTGTTGAAGCATACCAGGCTGAGTTAAAATCATTAATTCACTTAAAATGTTCTTAGATACCCCCTGGATAAGCTCCAGGTCAATTCCTAAGCGGACGTCAGATAATAACTGTGCTGCTTCTTTAGACTCCATCACATAACTATGAGAAAGCAACCCATATGATCGATTCACTTTATCAAGTAGCTTCACCTTAGAAGATTCCAAAATCTGTTCTCTCGCTGCGCGTTCATGCTGAATTAGCTGCTGGACTACACCCTGTAACTCTTCCACTATATCTTCTTCTGTTTTCCCTAGTGTCATCTGGTTAGAAATCTGAAAAAGGTTGCCAAGCGCTTCACTACCTTCTCCGTAGATCCCTCTTACTACCAGACCGAGTTGATTTACAGCCGGCAGAATGCGATTAAGCTGCTGGGTCATGACAAGAGCCGGTAAGTGCATCATAACAGATGCCCTCATTCCTGTCCCCACATTCGTTGGACAGCTTGTTAAATAGCCTCGTTTTTCATCAAAAGCATACGTTACTTTACCTTCCAGCCAATCATCTAAATAACTGGCAAAAGTTAAGCCTTCTCGTAACTCGAGACCAGGAAAGAGACATTGAAGACGAAGGTGGTCTTCTTCATTAACCATCAAACTCACTGCTTCATCTTCACTTAATACGACAGCACCGTAATTTGACTTTTCCGCTAAATGGGGGCTAATTAAATGCTTCTCGACCAACACCCGCTTTTCATTTTGAGAAAGATCATCCACCGGTATGACTTCAAGCTTCCCTTTGTCTGCATACTCCTGGTCCTGAAATTCTTTTTGCAAGTATTGAAAAAGAGCATAGGAAGACTCCTCAGGAGCGATAATTGGGAACGGATATTGATCCAAGTTTCTTGCCAAACGCACTCGAGTGCTAAGCACTATATCTGATTCAGCTCCTTCACGTTTCATCCAGGGACTAATCGCTTCAGAGATAAATCGCTCCAATGACATCAGGAACCCTCCCCTTTATCCACCTCATTGCCTTGCAAAGAACGAAGACGATCCCGAACCTCTGCAGCCTTCTCAAATTCTTCATTCTCAATATAGCGCTGCATATCCTTTTTTAGGTCTTCAATTTCTCTTTGAGCTTGAAGGTGACTACCCACTCTTTTAGGAATTTTGCCGGCATGAACGGTATTTCCACTGTGCACCCGTTTAAGTATAGGATCTAGCCGCTCGCCGAAGGCTTGGTAACACTTCGAACAACCAAAACGACCTAACTTGGTGAACTTTTCATAAGTCATCTGGCAGTTCGGGCAATGGAGGCTTTTTTTCTTCATTTGCCGAGAGGTCTGTTGGTTGGAAAAAAAATCCTCTCCATTTAACAAACCTGATAATAATTCGTGAATGGAGTAACTATTCGACCCTGGAACGTGATCTCCTTTTTCTTTAGCACAATAATCACATAAATGCGTTTCAGTCTTCTTTCCATTTACGATCTTGGTGAAATGAAGTGTGGCAGAATTCTTCTGGCACTCTTGGCACAGCATTTTAAACCCCCCTCTTTTAAATGCTACGCATGCTCATAACGCAATCGTTGTAACACTGATTGCATAATATTAGCCCGGATATAATCACGGGACTGAGGTTCAGCAAGCGTGATTACGTTTCGTTCAATAACAGCTAATAACAACTTTGCTTCTCTATTTGTAATCGCATCTTCTTCTAATAAACGCACAATAACACTTTCTGCGGTTTGTTGATCTATTTGCTTACCGACCGTACTCATTAACTGTTGGCAAAGATCAGCTTGGTCAGCCGGTTTAACTTTAGAAATGCGGATATAACCTCCGCCTCCTCTTTTACTTTCCACAATATAGCCTTTTTCAACCGTAAATCTTGTGCGGATAACATAATTAATTTGTGAAGGAACACACTGAAAACGCTGCGCTAACTCACTTCTTTTAATTTCAATTAAGTCTCGGTCACTCTGGGTAAGGATCGACTTTAAATGATTTTCAATAATATCAGAAATATTCCGCATCCCCGTGAGCTCCTTTCTCTTGACCTTGACTATCTTTGACTATAAATATAATACACTCTCATGCAAAACGCAAGAGCCTCTCCTTACCCTATATTTAAACAATCTCTTATACTTTTATACGTGACGGCTTGGTGATTTGTGTTTCTATCACACCATCTTGTTTTTGCAAGCGTTCATAAATGATGCCTGGTTCAACTGAATCAGGACGTTTGATTTCAATGTGATAAGAGTTTTTCCCCTCTTCCTGACGTCGTTGAGATTCTGCCCTTATCTTCACAATTGCCACTCCCACATGCTCCAACTCACTAATAATATAATGGAGTTTGCCTTCCTGCTCATGCAAGACCACATTTACTTCCTCTAACCGTTGTGGTTTTTTAAACAATTGATCAATACGGTTGAGGAAAAACAAGCTTAACAAAACAATAAACGTAGTTAAGATGGCAGCAAAATACATTCCTGCACCAGTAGCAAGCCCAATTCCAGCTACCACCCATATCGAAGCAGCTGTAGTTAGCCCACGAACTGAAACACCTTGCACAATAATAGTCCCCGCGCCTAAAAAGCCAACCCCGCTAATAACATAAGCGGCTAAACGAGAAGGGTCGTACGCTACCACATCTGGGTTTGCTTCCATATAGCTTTCAAAGCCAAACATAGCCATCAACATCACCAAACAAGCTCCAAGCCCAACAAGCAAATGAGTACGAAAACCAGCCGGATGGTCTTTATATTCACGTTCAATTCCAATTGCTCCTGCTAAAGAAGCCGCTAAAATTAAGCGGGTAAACATGATGGCATATTCATTAGTAGAAAAGAATTCTTCCATTATGCTCGCCTCCTTTCGTAAAGCTTAACCTTCCTCGGTAGAGGAAAAAGCAAGTAACCAAGCAGGGAATTCTTTTATATTTACCCAATTACTGCAGTAACAAAAAGGTTGAAATAAAACCCATGCTCAATTGCCAAAATTCAAACTTTTTAGTATAAAAGATATAGTAAAAAACCGCACCATCTTAGGTGCGGCATTCAATTAGCCTGGCAGCGTCCTACTCTCACGGGGGGTTGCCCCCCGATTACCATCGGCGCTGAAGAGCTTAACGGCCGTGTTCGGCATGGGAACGGGTGTGACCTCTTCGCCATCACCACCAGACCAATATAGAGTGTTATTCACTCAAAACTGGATAGCGTCGTTGATGAAATACCGGTGCGTTGACTTAAACCATTAGGATAAGCCCTCGACCGATTAGTATCTGTCAGCTGCACGTGTCGCCACGCGTCCACCTCAGACCTATCAACCTCATCATCTTTGAGGGGTC
>NZ_KB898635.1 GCF_000377705.1 Salsuginibacillus kocurii DSM 18087
GCCAAGTAAGTAAGACCCCTCAAAGATGATGAGGTTGATAGGTCTGAGGTGGACGCGTGGCGACACGTGCAGCTGACAGATACTAATCGGTCGAGGGCTTATCCTAATGGTTTAAGTCAACGCACCGGTATTTCATCAACGACGCTATCCAGTTTTGAGTGAATAACACTCTATATTGGTCTGGTGGTGATGGCGAAGAGGTCACACCCGTTCCCATGCCGAACACGGCCGTTAAGCTCTTCAGCGCCGATGGTAATCGGGGGGCAACCCCCCGTGAGAGTAGGACGCTGCCAGGCAATTACAAACCCCTCGCATCGAATTGTCGATGTGAGGGGTTTTTTTAGCGAAGAGAAGTATATTATTTCTATTACTCAAGTATAAAAATTCTCCTCACTGGCCATTTTAATAGTATCATTGATTTTTAATACGTATTAAATGAGGTGGGCTTTGTGAATGAAAATGAAAATAGCTGCTGTGCTTTGTGTAAGGAAAATATTTCGTTCCCTTCTCTTACTATTTATGGAGTTCGACTCTGTTTAACCTGTGAGCTCTTGCTTACTTACGAACCAAACCCCGACCCAGCCCCGTTGCTTATTACTGGAGTGGACTATGACTTGGATTGAAAAAGTTTCACGTGGAACGTTCACAAGCTTCCTGGTTTTGCTCTTGTAATTTCAAAGTAAAGCACGTACATTAGCAGATAGAATGTAAGGTGAGAGAGCTGATGGTATGAATGATCAAAAGCAAATGCCTTTATATGAGGCCTTAGAGAAACACAACTCATTAGATGCCGTTTCCATGCATGTACCTGGCCATAAACATGGTCAATTATTTTCTACTTTGTCTTCAACAGCATTTCAACAAATTGGTGCTTATGATCAAACGGAGATTACAGGACTTGATGATTTATATGCTCCTTCTACAGTTATTATGGAAGCAGAGTCTCTTGCTGCCTCTTATTATCGTTCTTTTGCCACGTTGTTTTTAGTTGGCGGTTCCACTGTGGGAAATTTGGCAGCTATTCTTGCTTCTTTTCAAGAAGGAGATAAAGTGCTTGTGCAAAGGGATGTACATAAATCAGTATTAAATGGGTTGGAATTAGCCCGTGTTCATCCAGTATTTCTTGCTCCTGTAATCGAAAAGGAGACTGGTTTATCATTAGGAGTAAAAGCAGAAGAAGTCGAAAAAGCGTGTAAAGAAACCCCAGGCTTAGATGGGATTATCGTCACTTCTCCTTCTTACTACGGGGTTAGCAAGGAGATAAAAGAAATTGTACAAGCTGCTAAGAAATACGGGTTGAAAATAATAGTAGATGAAGCGCACGGAGCACATTTCACATCAAGCAACGCTTATCCGCCTTCTGCTCTTGAAGCGGGAGCGGACATAGTCGTTCATTCTGCCCATAAAACCTTGCCTGCTTTAACAATGGGGGCATGGTTACATGTAAGTGAACATTCGCAGGTAACTGTGGAAGAGTGCCGAAATGCTTTGGCCATGGTGCAATCCAGTAGCCCTTCCTATCTCATAATGGCCTCATTGGATATAGCTAGAGCCTATTTGGCTTCCTTGGAAAATGAGGACGGCTGGCAGCTTAAAAAAATGATGGAAAGGCGTCAAGAAGCGATAGCTAAAAAAACGGGCATACAGTTTATCAGACCAGCGACCGGAGAAATGGATCCATTAAAGTGGGTGATTCGCTCCCCGAAAGGTTTGAATGGGTGGCAATTCCAAGCTGCTCTTGAAAAAGAAAGGGTCTATCCAGAATTGGGGGACTTTTCTTATGTCTTGTTTATCTGGTCTCTTCACTCATCCTCAGAAGAAACAGAACGAGTCATAGAAGCTATAGAACGAGTAGTTAAGAGAGAAGAAGGTCGTCAGGCGGAAGTCGAACCTCTTGAAAGTATTATTTATCCTTCTGTTAGTGAATTGGCTCTAACCTATCAAGAATTGGGAAAAGCCGCTAAAGTAACAGTAGAAGCAAATGAGGCTGTGGGAGAAATTGCTGCAGCTCCTGTGACGCCATATCCTCCGGGCATTCCTTTGATTCAAAAAGGGGAACGTATTACTGCGACCTCCCTAAAGCTACTAAAAGAATGGAAACGAAGGGGTGGACACGTCCAAGGATTTGAACGAGACTGTGTTTTAATCGTTAGTGCTAGTTGTTAAAAGGCTTTATTAAAGGAGGTTTTGGATTAAGAGGGTTTACTTCCAAGAATGGCTCCACTCGTGCGGTGCCAAAGCCTGGCGAGAATGCGAAGAGTGTTAACCTGGGGAATCACGGGTTTGCCTGCGGAAAGGGAGGCCTGATGGGGACGATCAACACTACTTGTTAACAAAGCTAATAAAAAATAAAGAACAAAATGATTACTAAATAAGAAGCGACAGAGATCGCTCAATAGAATACAGAGCAGTATACAATGAACAATGCTCTTACGTAAAGTCCATATTAAGGAGGAAGAATGTGAAAAAAGAAGGGTGTTTTATTACATTCGAAGGCGGAGAAGGAGCTGGGAAGTCCACAGTTATTCAATATGTGTTAGAGAACCTTCAAGCTGACGGTTATGCATGTTTACATACGAGAGAACCAGGGGGCATACATATTGCTGAACAGATCCGTTCTTTAATTCTTGACCCTGAGCATACAGAGATGGATGGACGCACAGAAGCGTTATTATACGCCGCAGCTAGGAGGCAGCATCTAGTCGAAAAAATTGTGCCAGCATTGCAGGAGGGCAAGGTGGTTCTTTGTGATCGCTTTGTAGATAGCAGCCTTGCCTATCAAGGATATGCCAGGGAAATAGGGATGGATGAAGTCGGGGCGATTAATGACTTTGCCATTGAATCCTGGGTGCCTCATCTCACTCTTTATTTTGATTTAGAGCCAAGTGAAGGGTTGGAGCGCGTAAATGCAAATGAAAAGCGCGAGGTTAATCGCTTGGACATGGAGCATTTAACCTTTCATGAACATGTTAGAAAAGGGTATGAGCTCTTGCTTGCTAAGCATCCGGACCGTTTGGTTAAGATTGATGCTTCGCAATCATTGGAGCAGGTATGTGAAAATGTATTGAGCTGTGTTAAAACTGCCCTTTAAAAGAAAAACTAATAAGATATTTGCAAGGGAAAGGTTTCTCTTTCTGCCCCCTCGTAATAAAATATATAGTAAGAAAAATGAATGTATGTAAAGAGAGAATTCCGGAAAGGGTGATAAACCGTATGAAGCTGATTGTAGCGGTCGTGCAAGATAAAGACAGCCATCGCTTATCCAATGCACTCGTAGATGAAGAATACGGAGCTACAAAACTTGCTAGTACAGGCGGTTTTTTAAAAGCGGGTAATACAACGTTTCTAGTTGGGGTAGAAGATGAACAAGTGGAAGACGTACTTCGCTTGATCCAGAAAAATTGTGAAACCCGGGAACAATTGGTTGCGCCAGTTTCTCCCATGGGAGGAAACGCTGATTCGTATGTACCCTATCCAGTTGAAGTTCAAGTTGGCGGGGCGACTGTATTTATTTTATCCGTGGAGCAGTTTGAGCAATTTTAGCAGGAGGAACAGTAATGAATTGGAATTCCTTACAAGCAACTCAACCTGTCCCTATCCAATTATTAAAGGGAAGTTTAGTTAAAGAAAAACTACCCCATGCGTTTATATTTGAAGGCGAGGAAGGGACACCGAAAGAAGAAGCTGCTTTTCATCTAGCTAAAGCCTTCTTATGTATAAATCGCCAGGAAGCGGAGCCGTGCCAAGAATGTCCTGAATGCAGGCGGATTGAAAGCGGCAATCACCCTGATGTGATGGTTATCCGGCCTGAGGGCTTATCAATAAAGAAAGCACAAGTGGAACAACTTCAAAAAGAGTTTACGTATAAAGGAATGGAATCTGAACAAAAAATTTATATTGTATACCAGGCGGATACAATGACAGCCAGTGCAGCCAACAGTTTATTAAAATTTCTTGAAGAACCAGACGGCGAGACACTCGCCGTTCTTTTAACGGACAACCTTCACTTTCTTTTAGATACGGTTATCTCCCGTTCTCAAGTGATACATTTTTCTGCCTTACAAGAGGAAGAAAAAGCTGAGTACTTCATGTCTCAAGGGGAAGGCGAAACCGTTGCAGCACTGCGCGCTTACTTAGCTTCAGAAGAAACCTTATCGAATAAAGAAGAGCCAGCCGCGTGGATTGTACAAGGAAGAACTCTAGTGATACAATTAACGGAAGAGGTATGGAAACGACCTCAGCAAATGCTGTTAACTCTTCAGGATAAATGGTTGAATCATTTTATAGACCGTGATGATATCCAGGTGGGACTGGATATGTTTTTATATTGGTATCGGGATTTGTTATATACGAAGCTTGGGCATACTAAACTTGCCTACCCCGATCAGGTGGAGCGTTTGCAAAAAGAAGCGCTTTACCGTAAAGAACAGACCATTGCTTGGCAAATGGAGGCTGTGCTTGAGGCAAAGCGCCAACTCGCAGCAAACGTGAATCCGCAGCTTCTTATGGAGCGTTTATTGCTCCGCTTACAGGAGGGATCATGACATTGCATCATGTAGTTGGTGTACGATTTAAAAAGGCTGGAAAAATATACTATTTTTCCCCGGGTGACCTAGATCTGAGCGTTGAAGAATGGGTAATTGTTGAAACGGCGCGAGGGATCGAGATTGGTAAAGTAGTGTTAGAAAAGAAAGAAGTAGATGAGGAAGATGTCGTTCTCCCGCTTAAGAAAGTCATCCGTCAAGCAACTGAAAAAGACCGTTTAACGGCTCGGGAGAATAAGGAGCTAGCCAGAGAAGCATTTGATACGTGTCAGCAAAAGATAAATGAGCATGAGTTGGACATGAATTTAGTAGAAGTAGAGTATACATTTGACCGTAATAAAGTGCTTTTTTATTTTACAGCTGATGGCCGTATTGATTTTAGAAACCATGTAAAAGATTTGGCTTCAGTATTCCGCACGCGTATTGAACTTCGGCAAATCGGAGTGCGTGATGAAGCAAAAATGCTTGGGGGAATTGGGCCTTGTGGTCGTGTCCTTTGTTGTTCATCTTTTCTGGGAGATTTTGAACCTGTTTCAATCAAAATGGCAAAAGATCAAAACCTTTCATTGAACCCAGCAAAAATTTCAGGGCTTTGTGGCCGCTTGATGTGCTGTTTGAAATATGAAAATGATGAATATGAGGAAGCAAAACAAGAACTCCCAGATGTCGGCGAGACGTTGCGAACAGAGGAAGGTAAAGGAAAGGTCATTGGTCTAAATATGCTAGAACGGCTGGTGCAAGTCCAACTTTTTGATCCTGAACGTGTGACAGAATATACATTAGATGAGCTTCTTGAGCAAGGTTCACTCACGAACTAACGGTGTTGACGAGGAGACAAGGTGGGAACCGTCTTGAACAAAAAAGAAATATTCTCTCAAGTCATTCATATGGAAGAGCGAATCGGTTCGATGCATCATGAGCTTGGTGAATTAAAAGAACAGCTTGCGATGTTAATTGAAGAGAATCAAGCGCTGCTTCTAGAAAACAAACATTTACGAGAGCTTTTGGAAAATTCCAGTGAAGAGAACGATGCTAAGGAGCAAGAACCGGGTGAACCATCCACCCATATTCGTTCCCAGCTTGGAGAAGGACATGATAATTTAGCTCGTCTCTATCATGAAGGTTTTCATATCTGTAACCTTCATTATGGGAGTTTACGCACAGATGGAGATTGTTTATTTTGTCTTTCCTTTCTTCAGCAAAAATAAAGAAATAACCGGGTTTTAGTCAAAGTCAACTCCCCGAACGTTTCATGCAGCTTTTTCTCTCGCCACATCCATGGCGGGCCAAGGGCGAATGATATAAAGGTGGAGTTGGCTTTTTTGTGTAAACAGCCCTTCGCCCTTTGGTATAAGAGGCTGACGTGCGATTGTATGTCGTTCGTAGCTTGTCTAAATAAGAAAGGCTTGGGGGTTTTGGAAAGGGAGAAAAACAATGGATTTGAGAGTAGACGAGCATATAAACTATATAAATAATCGGTTACAAATTATTCAGAGTGATCATGTTTTTTCATTTTCAATTGATGCAGTCTTACTGGCCCAATTTGTCGGTCTAAGCAAATCTCATAGCCAGGTCATGGATTTATGTACTGGAAACGGCGTCATCCCGCTCGTATTATCCGAGCGAAGTAAGGCTGCAATCACTGGTCTTGAACTTCAGCCCAGGCTGGCTGAGATGGCGCGCCGCAGTATAGCAATGAATCAGCAATCAGAACAAATTAAAATTGTAGAAGGGGACGTTAAGGACGCAGGTAAATTATTTGCACTTGAGCAATATGACATTGTGACCTGTAATCCACCTTATTTTCGACGGAATACGGAGCAAGCATACAGCCAAAACCCTTATGTCGCCATTGCACGACATGAAATGTATTGTACGCTGGCGGATGTGTTGCAAGCTGCGGGCAAATTATTAAAACAGCGGGGGAAATTTGCTTGTGTCTATCGTCCAGAAAGATTAGTTGAAGTGTTTGAAACGATGAGAGCGTACCAACTAGAACCAAAACGAGTCTGCTTTATTCACCCTAAAAAAAGTGAAGCTGCCAATCTCGTGTTAATCGAAGCAATGAAAGGCGGGAAAGCGGGCCTCTTGACGCTCCCTGCTTTAGCTGTATATGATGAACAGAATCAGTATACGGAGGAGTTTCTAGCGTATTATGAAGGAGAAAACTGAACACTACGTATATATTCTTGAATGTTGTGACGGCTCGTATTATACCGGTTATACTACCGATCCCACCCGGCGCTTCCATGTTCACGAAAGTGGAAAAGGGGCAAAATATACGAGAGCGAGAAGGCCGCTTGCGCTTGTCTACACGAAACAATATGCTACAAAACAAGACGCAATGCGAGAAGAATATGCAATCAAACAATTAACGAGGACCCAGAAGGAACACCTCGTTTACAGCGGAGGGAAAAGAGATGCAAGTTCAGTCGCAAGGCCAAGCCAGTGAAGAACAAGGAGCTCTGTATTTAGTGCCAACACCGATTGGAAATTTAGAAGATATGACGTTTCGAGCGGTGCGCATTCTCCAAGAAGTGTCGGTTATTTATGCTGAGGATACCAGGCAGACAAGGAAGCTTTGCAACGCATATGAAATAGCCACCCGGCTTGATAGTTTTCATGAACATAATAAGTTGCAAAAGCTTCCGTCAATTATGGAGCAGCTCTCTCAAGGCTCCACGGTGGCACTAGTTAGTGATGCCGGCACCCCACTTGTATCAGATCCAGGAATAGAGCTCGTAAGGGCCTGCATTGAGAAGAGGGTCCCCGTGGTCCCGCTTCCAGGAGCGAATGCAGCCATCACGTCTTATATTGCTTCGGGACTTGGAAGCGGCAGTTATTACTTTTATGGTTTTTTGCCTCGTAAACAAAAAGCGTTTGAAACAGAAATTGAACATTTATCTATGATAACAGTGCCACTAGTGTTTTATGAAGCGCCGCATCGTTTAAAACAAACGTTGAAACAAATGGTGAAAAGTTGGCCAGAGCGCCAGGCTGTACTTGCTAAAGAACTAACGAAACGTTATGAAACATACGTACGTGGGACGCTTAGTGAGCTGTTAGGCTGGGCGGAGTCACAGGAGGAAGTGAAAGGCGAGTACTGTTTGATTGTGGATGGGATTAGCGAAGAGGAAAAAGAGGAGGCTGAAGGCGAAAAATGGTGGGACTCTCTCACCTATAAGGCCCATGTGGAATCTTATATCGCCGAGGGCCGTTCGCCAAAAGAAGCGATGCGAGAAGCGGCTAAAGACCGGGACGTGCCAAAACGAGACATGTACCAAGCGTACCATAATCTATAAACGAAATGGCGTTACAGTTGGAGAGGGACCGGGCGTTTTTCCCCACTCTGTAAAAAGACTGTTGACGATAAGAAGGAGCTG
This sequence comes from Salsuginibacillus kocurii DSM 18087, assembly GCF_000377705.1. GTDB lineage: Bacteria > Bacillota > Bacilli > Bacillales > Marinococcaceae > Salsuginibacillus > Salsuginibacillus kocurii. The sequence continues at coordinate 7,928 of NZ_KB898635.1, forward strand.
CTCTGAGTCTAGAGCAGCTCCTTTATATTGGCTATCGTTCGTCTATTATTAAGAACGAGTTTTATGGTTATCTACGTAGCTTTGCAGCTCTTGAATCACATTTTCTGCGCCTTCAGGGCTGAGAATGATTTTCCCATCTGCAAGAGAGAGGTTTTCATCAGAAACTTCACCAGTAATTTGGCAGGTCATGTTAGGCTTGTATTTTTTTAGAACAATTTGATCATTGTCTACATAAATTTCAAGCGCATCTTTTTCTGCGATATCAAGCGTACGGCGCAGCTCAATTGGAATTACAACTCGTCCTAACTCATCAACTTTTCTTACGATACCTGTGGATTTCATAATCGTTATCCTCCTTGGGTAGAAGTTCTTTTTATTGTCATCATTCGACAATTTTCTATCTATACACTAAGAATACCAACCCTACCAAAACAAGTCAATTAAATTACTTTAAAAAACCAATTAAAAATAGAAAAAAATGTGAAACAAGTAAAACTCGCGTCATAGAAAGTATGTAAATCTTACATATTTCCGCTGTTGTTTAATAGATATATCTTTTATGCAGTAATTCCCTTATTCCGGCTAGTTTAATGTGAAGGTTTTGTAAAGATTCGACGTAATTCGACATTCCGCTCATCATACGATGACATAGGTTAAAACGCTAAATAAAACAGAACAGAAGAAATAAATAGACAGATAGTTAGAAAGATTGGAAGTGCGTTTAACTAACAACAACCAGAGGAAGAAACTTGAAAGTATATATTCATTAATTTCAGCTCTCACCCTGGCTTGACAGGCATTTGTCTTCTTCGGTATAGTTTTAATTGGAATTTTTTAAATGGGAGTCCGATGAAGGGATAAGTACGAGTGCGCGAGCGTTGACCAGAGAGCCGGTAATGGTGGGACCCGGCACGTGAGACATTCGGAAGATGGTCCTGGGAGGATGCTTCTTCGAGCCTTTAACGAGATAGAGGTAAGATGAAGCCGTCAATCGACGTTATCGATGTGCATGGGATTCTTTCCCATTGCCTGGAGCCCTGTATAAAAGCAGGGGAAGTAGGGTGGTACCGCGTGAGTTCAAGCTTTCGTCCCTTGGTGGGAGAGGGCTTTTTTTATTTTCCATAACATGAAAGAATTTGCCTGAGGTTGGGAAACTGCTTAGGCAGCGTTCTCGTGCTCAGTCTGAGTAAGAACAGCACGTGAAAAACACTTAGTGTAGTATAAAAAAGGAGGCATCTGGTAAGTCATGAATGAGGCAAAGAAAGATACTTTTTATCTTACGACTCCAATCTATTACCCGAGCGACAAACTGCACATCGGTCACGCTTATACCACAGTAGCAGGGGATGCGATGGCACGGTATAAACGCTTGCGTGGCTATGACGTGATGTATTTAACTGGTACAGATGAACACGGACAGAAGATTGAACGAAAAGCAAAAGAGAAAGGGGTTGAACCTCAAGCTTTTGTTGATGAAATTGTGTCAGGCATTCAGCACCTTTGGAAGAAGCTTGATATTTCCTATGATGATTTCATCCGCACAACAGAAGACCGGCACAAGCAAGTGGTCCAGCAAATCTTTGAACAGCTCAAAGAGCAGGGTGATATCTACTTAAGCGAATATGAAGGCTGGTATTCTGTATCAGATGAAACATACTATACGGAGCGCCAATTAGTAGATCCTATTTATGAAGATGGGAAAATTGTAGGCGGAAAAAGCCCGGACAATGGTGATCCTGTCGAATGGGTCCGGGAAAAATCATACTTTTTCCGTCTTAGTAAATATAGCGACCGCCTGCTTCAGTTTTACGAAGAGAACCCTGAGTTTATCCAACCGGAGTCTCGCAAAAATGAAATGATTAATAATTTCATTAAGCCTGGCCTGGAAGATTTAGCAGTCTCACGTACGGCTTTTGAGTGGGGTGTTCCCGTTCCAAGTGACCCGGAACATGTGGTTTATGTTTGGATTGATGCGTTGAGCAACTATATTACCGCATTAGGATACGGCCGGGAAGACGACGAAAAGTACCAGCGTTATTGGCCAGCAGATGTTCATCTGGTTGGAAAAGAAATCGTCCGTTTTCATACAATTTATTGGCCGATTATGCTGATGGCTCTTGATTTGCCGCTGCCTAAAAAAGTGTTCGGTCACGGTTGGTTGCTTATGAAAGATGGAAAGATGTCTAAGTCCAAAGGGAATGTGGTGGACCCAATTCCACTAATCGACATGTATGGACTGGATGCAGTGCGTTATTATTTGTTGCGGGAAGTACCTTTTGGTTCAGACGGGGTTTTCACTCCTGAGAGCTTCGTCGATCGGTTGAATTATGATTTAGCGAATGATTTAGGCAACTTGTTAAATCGAACAGTTGCTATGATTAATAAATACTTTGATGGTGAAATGCCAGCTTATATTAAAGATGGTACGCCGTATGATGCTTCGCTCCTAGAGCTAGTTGATGCTACTGTAGAAAAAGTTGAAACATCCATGGAAGAGATGGAGTTTTCGGTTGCTTTGACGGCAATCTGGCAGCTGGTCAGCCGCACGAACAAGTATATTGATGAAACACAGCCATGGCTTTTGGCCAAACAAGAAGAAAATCAAGGACAGCTTGGCACGGTCTTGTATCACTTGGCCGAATCACTTCGTTACATCTCCATTCTGATTCAACCGTTTATGACGGAAACGCCGGCTAAAATTTGGGAGCAATTGGGTATTCCTGAATCTATTACGACCTGGGAATCGATGAGAGAATTTGGCCAACTTGAAGACGGGACAAAAGTAGTTAAAAAAGGCACGCCTGTCTTTCCACGCTTAGAAGTAGAAGTAGAAACGAAACGAATTATTGAAGATGTGATGGGCGGGCAGGCGAAGACAAGTTTAGCTGACGAAGAAGAGGAACAGGAACAGAAAGAAGAGCCAGAGCACATTACGATTGATGATTTTTCTAAGGTGGAATTGCGGGTAGCTGAGATTATCGAAGCTGAACCAGTCAAGAAAGCGGACAAGTTATATAAAATTCAGCTCGACCTCGGTTATGAACAGCGCCAGGTTGTTTCAGGGATTGCCAAACATTATTCAGTGGATGAATTGAAAGGGCGCAAAGTCATTTGTGTAGCTAATCTTAAACCTGTAAAACTGCGCGGTGAAAAGTCCGAAGGTATGATTTTAGCCGGTTCCACGAAAAGTGAATTGGCCTTGGCATCGTTTGCTGAATCTCTGCCTAATGGGGCCATCGTCAATTAAGAATCAACCTCATAAGAGTGAAAAGGAGGAGGCGGCTAGGTGTTATTTGATACTCATGTTCATTTAAATATTGACCCATTTGCCGAGGACCGGGAAGAAGTGATTGAGCGGGCGCAGGAGGCTGGCGTCTCTCTGATGAATGTTGTTGGCTTTGACCGGGATACGATTCCTAAAGCAATAGAGCTCGCGGAAATGTACGAATTTATGTATGCGTCGGTAGGCTGGCACCCAGTAGATGCCATTGATATGACAGATGAAGATCTTGATTGGATCAAATCACTTGCCTCGCATCCGAAAGTGGTAGCACTTGGTGAAATGGGATTGGATTATCATTGGGATAAATCCCCTAAAGAGGTGCAAAAAGAAGTGTTTAGACGGCAGATCCAGTTAGCAAAAGAAGTAAACCTCCCGATTGTTATTCATGACCGGGAAGCGCACGCTGATATTGCCGACCTTCTGGAAGAAGAAAAAGCAGGAGAAGTAGGCGGTATCATGCACTGCTTTGGAGGGGACTTGGAGATTGCAAAACGCTGTCTTGATATGAACTTTTATATTTCTTTTGGGGGACCTTTAACATTTAAAAATGCAAAACTCCCAAAAGAAGTAGCAAAAGAAATTCCGATGGAACGCCTGTTAGTAGAAACCGACTGCCCATTTTTAGCGCCTCACCCATATCGAGGAAAGCGTAATGAGCCTGCGTTTGTTAGGTTGGTAGCTGAACAAATGGCTGCATTAAAAGGACTTTCTCTCGAAGAAGTAGCAGAGACCACGACCCGCAATGCAAAAAAATTATTCGACATTTCATAAAGAGACGTCTCCATTTTATAGAGGGAACTGACTAATGCTGAAAAGCAACGTCGGTTCCTTTCTTTTTTTGGTGGGACTCACCTAAAGAGGTCGAGAAGTTTTTCTTTTAATTTCCAATTATTCAAGAGATAATCACCATGGACCATGAGATTCTTCAATGAAAAAGAGAGGAGGAGAGCTCACATCCTGTTAATGAGAGGGGAGAGAGTTTCTGCATGCAGGAGAAAGCAACTCCGTTTTTGTCCAACATGACAAAGGGAAAGAAGCTGGTCCTGGTGTCTGTACTTAGTTTACTTGCAGGTGCTGGAATCATTTATGCAATTTATGAAACGACGAAAGCTACAGTGACAGTGGTAACAGATGAAGAGGAACAAGTGCTTGCTACCCATGCCGAAACAGTTAAAGAGGCTTTAGCTGAAGAAGGATTGGAGGTAGGTGAAGCTGACCAAGTTGAACCAGGGCTTGAAAAAGAAGTTGAAGGATTAATGGTAGTCGAATGGGACCAGGCCCAGGAAATCACCTTCAAAAAAAATAACGAGAAGCAAAAAGTAGTAACGACTGCTGATGATGTTGAAGAGGTACTAGAAGAAAAAGAGATCACTACTCGAAAAGAGGATGTGCTAGAACCTTCAGCTGACACAGCAATTGAAGAAGGGATGACACTTACTTATAAAGAAGCCTTTCCAGTCGTGATTAATGAAGAGGGAGAAGCAGAAGAGATACTAACCACTGCCAACCAAGTATCCGAAGTGTTAGAGGAGAAAGGTATTGAACTAAATGAAGAGGATCGGGTAGAGCCTGGCCTTGAGGGCGAGTTGGAAGAAGGAAGCGATATTGATGTCATTCGCGTAGAGACGTTTATTGATAAAATTGAGGAAGAAATTACTTATGGTACAGTAACCCGCCCTGATGAAACGATGGCAGAAGGTGAAGAAGAAGTGATTGATGAGGGCCGTGTTGGTCTGATCGAAAAACACTATGAAATCACAAAGGAAAACGGGGAAGAAATTGATCGAGAGCTTCTGACAGAAGAAACCGTTCAAGAAAGTGAAGATCGTCTCGTAGCGGTTGGTACGCGTCCTGAAGCGGAAACAGTGTCGCGAGGAGGGGAAGGTTCTGCTGCTTCGTCTTCTCCTGAACAAGCTGGCGGTCAGTCGATGACGATGGAAGCTACAGCTTATACAGCAAACTGTGCAGGCTGTACGGGTGTGACAGCCACAGGCATTAATTTAAATGAAAATCCTAACATGGCAGTTGTAGCGGTGGACCCAAGTGTAATTCCGCTCGGTTCAACTGTACACGTGGAAGGGTATGGGGAAGCTGTAGCTGGAGATACAGGAGGGGCTATAACAGGAAACCGAATCGACCTCCATGTCAGTTCAAAGTCTGAAGCGAACAGCTTCGGGCGTCGCAGTGTTGAAGTAACAGTACTTGATTAAGTCGTGTAAGTTTGTTTAAGTATGCGATAGCACAAGCTAAAGAAGTAACGGTAAAGACAGAAGCCAGCCCGTATAGGGAGGCTTCTTTTTTTACAACGTAAATGTATAAATAGTTGAAGAAAACGGTATACGTGCAACTGTTGAATTCGCTGGAGGCGCACGCTTTCCACGGGTGCTCCTGTGGAGAGAAAAAGGTAGCGGCTTCCATATGCTAACGTTCTTCACTTTTCTTTCTATGTAGTTGATATAGTATACTAATGAGATGGAAGGATTATTTTGAAGGAGACGCGTATGATGATAATACATGAATGTATCGTGGTGGAAGGAAAAGACGATACAGTAGCTATAAAACGGGCGGTACAAGCAGATACGATCGAGACAAACGGCTCGGCTGTCCCACTTGAAGTGTTAGAACAAATTAAACTAGCTTCCGAGCGTCGTGGTGTTATTATTTTTACAGATCCAGATGCGCCGGGAGAACGAGTCCGCCGCATTGTGCGCGAAGCGGTGCCAGGATGCAAGCATGCATTTTTGCCGCGGGAAGAAGCTTTGAATCTTCAAGATTCAGACCTTGGTGTAGAAAATGCTTCAGTGGAAGCTATTCAGCAGGCTTTATTGTTTGCTCAACAAGAACATGGGTTAGAAGATGAAAGTGCACAACAAATTAGCCGAACAGACTTAATCGAAGCGAATCTGCTTGGCAGCCAACAGGCAAAGAAACGACGCGAACATTTAGGGAAACAGCTTAGAATAGGGTATGCCAATGGCAAGCAGCTTGAGAAGCGCCTGCGCATGTTTCGGATTCAGCGTGAAGAGTTTTTCCAAGCAGTTCAAGCAATCGATGAAGGGGAAGAGATTAGATGACAAAAGACATTGCCACCCCAGCGCGTACAAAAGAAATTTTAGAAGCAAACGGATTTACGTTTAAAAAAAGCTTGGGCCAAAATTTTTTAATAGATGTCAACACGCTAAAAAACATCGTTAAAGCTGCAAAATTAACCGCTGAAGATGGCGTGATTGAAATAGGACCGGGAATTGGAGCTTTAACGGAACAGCTTGCCAAGCAGGTGAAAAAAGTCTCTGCTGTTGAAATTGACCAACGATTGATCCCTGTTTTAAACGAGACAATGGCTCCTTATCGGAACGTCTCCATTCATCATGGTGATATTTTAGAAATAGATGTAGGTGAAGTAATTGCCGATCAGTTTCAAGAGGTAGAACAGGTCGCTGTGGTTGGCAACTTACCGTATTATGTTACCACCCCTATCCTAATGGGGCTATTGGAAAGCAGGCTGCCAGTTGACCGGATCGTAGCGATGATGCAAAAAGAAGTAGCCGAAAGACTTGAAGCGGTGCCTGGGTCAAAAGCGTATGGATCGCTTTCAATTGCAGCGCAGTATTATGCAGACGTGGAACAAGTTATGACGATCCCGCGTACTGTATTTGTGCCAAAACCAAATGTTGATTCAGCGATTATACGTATGGAACTTAGGAAGAAGCCCCCTGTAGAAGTGGAAGATGAATCGTGGTTTTTCTATGTGGTTCAGTCAGCCTTTACGCAACGCCGCAAAACCCTTTGGAACAACATGGTTCAAGCGATAGCTACGAAAGAGCGGCGGGGGGATTTGCAGAAAGCATTTGCACGAGCGGAGATTGATTCCACCCGGCGGGGAGAAACGTTAACAATGGAGGAATTTGCCCGACTTAGCGAAGCGATGAAACGTTTTTTCTTTACTCAAGAAGATCACGGATAAGCACATGTCATTACCACTTTGCATAGCGTACTATCGTAAAGGAGGTCTGCGAACGGTGCGTTTTGCAAGCGGAGATCTTGTGAGTAGGAAATCGTATGGAAGTGACATCGTGTTTCGCATTACCGATATTCAAAATGATGTTGCTCAACTCATTGGTGAGGATGTGCGTCTTGGTGCAGATGCTCCGCTTTCCGACTTAGTGCAGGTTGATGACGATGATTTAAACGAACGTCAGAAAGTGGAAAAAGAACGAGCAGATAAGTGTTATCGGCTTTTTCGCCAAGATGCAAAAACATTAAGAGAACAAAATGAATATGAAATGTCGGCCGGCTATGAATCGGAGGAAGGTTATTTTGAAAAAAGAGGACGGGTGCTCCATATTGACGGGGATTCCAAATACCTTGATAAATGCACACATGTGTATGAACGGATTGGGATCCCTGTGTACGGGGCCCATGTCGCTGAAAAAGATATGCCTGAAGAAATTGATTCCTTACTTGAAATGGTACGGCCTGACATATTAGTAATTACAGGCCATGACGCCTATCTTTCTTCAAAAGGCAAGCCGAATGAAATTAAAGCCTATCGCAATTCTAAGTTTTTTGGTCAAGCTGTTCGAAAAGCACGTAAGTTCGAACCTCATCTCGATGATTTAGTAATTTTTGCAGGCGCCTGTCAATCTTATTTTGATTGGCTACTCCGGGCAGGCTCGAATTATGCAAGTTCCCCGGAACGGGTAAACATTCATGCCTTGGATCCTGTTTATATTGCAGCTAGAGTAAGCATCACCCCATTTATGAACCGCGTGCGGTTATACGACCTGCTTCGAAACACACCAACAGGGGCGAGCGGACTTGGGGGCTTAGACACAAAAGGCGTGCTTAGACGAGGTATGCCCAAACAAGATGAAGATGCAACATATCGCCTTCGCTCTTAAGCGTAGGCGTTTTTTTACTCAAATCTCCGAAGAAGCGAGGGCTGTGGTCCAGGGGGGAAAACAACAGCTGAAGAACCCAAACGGTGAGCTTTGCCGAGGGGATGGAAGGGTTGCTATGACAAAGAAGACACGGAGAGGTTAAACGAAGTGAAGATCAAGTCGATGCCGCCCTGGTTCCTGGGGGGAGCGCCTGACCGGAGCGACTTCAAGAAAACTCCCCTATTTTAAAAATATATTGTTGCTAATGGTCGTTGATATGGCGGGCACGACCTGATCTAGCGGCAACAGCGAACATGGCGACAACCCGGAGGCCATTAGCATTGCGAAGATTCCTGGGGCCCCCGTGGAAAGGGAGCGCCGGGAAGAACTACTCCCCTACTCTCCAACAGAGCCTCTGAATAAAGCAACAAATTTTTTGATAAACAAACATTGAAAAATTCTAATTTTTCAAATTACTTATTAAATTGTCGTTAAAAAAGAAGAATATTGTTGACACGGAGAGGGTAGTATTGATAAAATTTAAATTTTATTTGACCTCGCGAAGATTTGATGATATAATATGTTTTAGTGAGGTGGGTGTGGCAATGGGTAAAACATTATTTGAAATTAAACAGTCGCTGGATGAGAATGTTGGTAAACGCATTACGTTGAAAGCAAATGGTGGCCGTCGCAAGATGGTCGAGAGTTCGGGACTGCTTGAAGAAACCTATCCTTCTGTTTTTATCGTAAAGTTGGATAAGGACAAGCATCCAATCGAACGTGTTTCGTATAGTTATACGGACATTTTGACCGAGACGGTGGAGCTTACAGTGTGTGAGGAAGCCCCGTAACGGCTGACCAATGGTTGCATCGCAGGTGAGAAAGGTATACAGCGGGACTGCCTTCATATCTATGAAGACGGTCCTCTTTTTTATGGGAAACGCTCTGTTCATCCGCTGGTTTAAATCTAGAATAGAAAAGGTTAGTACAGCCTGTAGACGAAGGCCTGCTCCCCCACACACAAAAGCGTTAAACTTATCATGAGTGCTACATGATACATAGATTAACTAACTCTTAAACAATTGGATGATGTGTATTTCAATATTAGGTGAAGTTAGTTTTCGGTCTCAAACTGTACAAGCTTGTTCTTTTCGGCTAAAATCAGAAATTGAATTAAACGGAAGAATGGACAAGCACGATTAAGAAGGGGAATGTATTGTGAAATTGCGGATGAAGGCGCCAGCTAAAATCAACTTATCACTAGATGTGCTGTATAAACGCCCCGATGGCTTTCATGAAGTTGATATGATTATGACTCAAATTGATTTAGCAGATCGATTGACGTTGAGCGAATCAGCATCGAAACAGATTGAATTACATTCATCGTCAGGTTTTATACCAACTGACCAAAAAAACCTGGCCGTTCAAGCTGCGAAATTGATGCAGGAGACTTACAACGTACGGGCAGGAGTGCGGATTCATATTGAGAAAAGAATTCCTGTAGCTGCAGGTTTGGCGGGAGGAAGCAGTGATGCAGCAGCGGTGTTAAGAGGGTTAAATGAACTATGGGAGTTAGAGCGGCCAACGGAAGAGCTTGCCCAGCTTGGGTCGCACATTGGATCAGATGTTGCGTACTGTGTATACGGAGGAACGGCTCGTGCTACAGGTCGAGGGGAAATCATTGAACCGATTTCAGCTCCACCTCCAGCATGGGTTATTATTGCAAAACCGCCGCTGGGTGTATCTACGGGCGAGGTTTATAAACGAATGAAGCCTAATAATACATCCGTGTCGGCTTCAGCTACGATGCAAGATGCAATTGCAGTTAAAGATTACGCCAAGATGTGCAGCACCCTTCACAATGACCTTGAAGCTGTCACTTTAGAGATGTACCCGGAAGTCGGACGTATTAAAGAACGAATGATTCAATCCGGTGTAGATGCGGCGCTTATGAGCGGAAGCGGCCCTACTGTTTTTGGCTTAGTCGCAAAAGAGGCGAAATTAAGCCGCGTTTATAATGGACTTAGAGGCTTCTGTGAAGATGTACATGCAGTGCGCCTTCTTCACACGAACAACAGTTGAACAAACCCGTATGAAAGTGTTATATTGACTTTAAATATTCGGGTTCTGGAGGTGGGTATGAAAAAGTTAAAACGCAGTGGCCGCCTCGTCGATATGACACATTACTTGATACAGCATCCACACCAGCTCATTTCTCTTCGTTATTTCTCGGAACGGTATCAATCGGCTAAGTCATCTATCAGCGAGGATTTAACCATCGTAAAAGAGATATTCGAACAAGAAGGTATTGGGTCTTTGTATACGGTGCCAGGCGCAAGTGGTGGGGTGAAGTACATACCTACCGTCGTGGAAAAAGAAGCAGAAGCATTTATTCAAGAGTTTTGCCAGGAGTTAAGTGACCCCGAACGCATTTTGCCAGGTGGTTATTTATACATGATGGACGTCTTAGGGGCTCCGCAGAAAATGAATGAAGTAGGACGCCTTTATGCTTCATTGTTTGCCAATGAACAAGTGGATGCCGTAATGACCGTAGCTACAAAAGGTATTCCGATGGCTTATGCAGTCGCTTCTTTTTTAGATGTTCCAGTAAGTATTGTCAGGCGTGACCACCGGGTGACCGAAGGGTCGATGGTAAGTATTAATTATGTTTCAGGCTCTTCTAAGCGTATTCAAACCATGTCTTTAGCCCGCAGAAGCCTTCCAGAAGGGGCAAATGTTCTTATTCTGGATGACTTTATGAAAGCGGGTGGAACGGTGCGGGGCATGGTGGATTTGTTGAAAGAGTTTCGCGCTAACGTAGTAGGGACAGGTGTACTGGTAGAATCAGAAGATGTAGAAGAACGACTTGTCGAAGATTATATTTCAATCGCCCGCTTGACGGAAGTGAGTGAACGCGAGCGCAGTATTGCTCTTGAACCTGGCAACTATTTAACAAAACTAAAAGAGGTGAAAGCTCATGCGCACGATTTACACGAAGGAAGCACCTGAGGCGATCGGTCCGTACTCCCAGGGAGTGATCGTTAACAATTTATTTTACAGCTCTGGCCAAATCCCCCTTACAAAAGATATGGAGTTAGTCGAAGGTGGCGTAGTAGAACAGACGCATCAAGTCTTTCAAAATGTGAAGGCTGTATTAAAAGAAGCAGGTTCATCACTTGAAGATGTAGTGAAAGTAACGGTTTTTATAAAAAACATGGATGAATTTCCAACAATTAACGAAGTGTACGGGGAATACTTCTCTGACCATCAGCCAGCTCGGTCTTGCGTAGAAGTGGCCCGTCTGCCAAAAGATGTATTGATAGAAATTGAAGTGATTGCTCTGGTAAAAGAATGAAGAAAAAGCTGTCGTGCGTAGCGGCGGCTTTTTTCTATTTTGGGGAGGTTATAGGCGGGCAAAGGGATTACGCGTAACGCTTACGGACAAGAGACCCATTATATGGCCCGAAACGGTCTCTTTTCGGATCGTACCGATCGAGACCGTGGGCATTGCTTTTCCCGTTTTTCTAACTTTTTTTAGATTTTTTTAACATATAGGAAGGAGTTTCTAAAAATCTATTGAATCTAGTCTATCAAGATCCTTATTTGGTAAAAAGGTGGTGAAAGAATGGAAGTAACTGACGTGAGGCTTCGTCGGGTGCAAACGGATGGTCGCATGCGTGCGATTGCTTCCATTACAGTCGATCATGAATTTGTTGTGCACGATATTCGAGTGATAGACGGGAATAATGGTTTATTTGTCGCTATGCCTAGTAAACGTACTCCAGACGGAGAGTTTAGAGACATCGCCCACCCGATCTCCTCTCATACGCGCGATAAAATCCAGACAGCCGTATTGGGAGAATATGAAAAGCAGGGTCGCTCTGAAGAAGACAAAGTAGAATACGAAGAAGCAGGTGCCTCGTAGAAAGTTGGGAGAGACGTGCTTAATGAACCAGCGGACATATTTTTAGCCGCTGGTTTTTTCAAGTAGAAGTAACGCCTTGAAATGACTTTGGTTTTAGGATATATTCGTAAGGGACATTTGAAAGGCTGGAGGACTTGGAATGAACAATCGCTATGCAGTGATCTTGGCTGCAGGTCAGGGAACGAGAATGAAGTCAAGTTTGTATAAAGTGTTACACCCTGTGGTTGGCAAGCCTATGGTAGAACATGTAACCGATCAAGTGAGTCAAGCCGGTTTTGCAGAGATCGTAACCATTATTGGGCATGGTGCTGAGAGCGTAAAAGAACAGCTTAAAGACCGTGTCTCTTATGTGTTGCAGGAGGAGCAGCTTGGTACCGGACATGCTGTCATGCAGGCTCAAAATAAGCTGGCAGCGAAAGAGGGAACAACGATTGTTCTGTGCGGGGATACGCCCTTAATTTCGAGTGAAACGATGGAAGCCTTAGTGAACCATCACGAAGAACAAGGCGCAAAAGCAACTGTCTTAACCGCACATGCTGATGATCCAGCAGGCTATGGGCGCGTGGTGAGAGAGCCTTCAAGCGGACAAGTTAACCGAATTGTTGAGCATAAAGATGCGACGGAAGCAGAGCGCGGGATCCGTGAAATTAATACGGGGACCTATTGTTTTGATAATGCTCGCTTATTTGAAGCTCTAGAACATGTTGGAAATGAAAATGTTCAAGGAGAATATTACCTGCCAGATGTCATTGAAATTATGCAATCTGCAGGTGAAGTAGTTGCTGCTTATCAAACCCCTGATTTTAGTGAAACCATTGGGGTCAATGATCGTCTTGCCTTAGCAGAAGCTGAGAAAGCTATGCGTCTTCGGATCAATCGTTATTGGATGAAACAAGGGGTTACGTTGATTGATCCTGAGCATACATACATTTCGAGTGATGCTGAGATCGGTCCGGATTCCACCCTTTATCCAGGCGTGGTTGTGAATGGCGAGGTAACCATCGGTTCGAATTGTACCATTGGTGCGCATACACAAATTACCGATAGTACGATTGGAAACGGCACAGAGATTCAACAATCCGTGGTCTCCAACAGCACGATCGGAAACGAGGTACAGATCGGTCCATACGCGCATATCCGACCTGATTCGAAGTTGGAAGACCAAACAAAGGTTGGTAATTTTGTTGAGGTGAAAAAATCGACGTTCGGAGCAGGTAGTAAAGCCTCTCATTTAAGTTATATCGGAGATGCAGAAATCGGAAAAGATGTTAACCTTGGCTGTGGGTCTATCACAGTAAATTATGATGGGTCTCAAAAACATCGTACCACTGTAGAAGACGGGGCGTTTATAGGCTGCAACGCAAATTTAATTGCACCGGTCACAGTAGGGGCAAAAGCCTATGTTGCTGCAGGCTCAACGATTACCGAGGACGTGCCTGGGGAATCCTTGTCGATTGCACGAAGCCGCCAAACGAATAAAGAAAATTACTTGAAGTGACACGAGCCTGAATTATATTACGGAGGGAAGCGAACGATGGCAACGTATAATGATCCTTATTTTAAAGTGTTTACGTTAAATTCGAACAAAGACCTCGCTCAAGAAGTTGTAAATGAAATTGGTATAGAGATGGGGAAAAGTTCAATCAAGCGCTTCAGCGACGGAGAGGTGCAAGTAAACATAGAAGAAAGCATCCGCGGTTGTGATGTGTTTCTAATTCAGTCTACGTCCGAACCAGCTAACGAACATATTATGGAACTATTAATCATGGTAGATGCTTGTAAACGTGCTTCTGCCAAGACAATAAACGTTGTCATTCCTTACTACGGATATGCCCGTCAAGATCGTAAGGCACGTTCCCGCGAGCCAATTACTGCAAAACTTATGGCTAATTTGCTAGAGACGGCTGGGGCTGACCGTGTAGTTTCTCTTGATCTGCACGCGACACAAATACAGGGATTCTTTGATATTCCAGTTGATCAGCTAATGGGAGCTCCGCTTTTATCCGATTATTTTAAAGAAAAAGGGTTGGATGATATTGTTGTTGTTTCTCCTGATCATGGCGGGGTGATCCGGGCTCGGAAAATGGCAGACCGCCTGCATGCTCCAATCGCTATCATCGACAAGCGCCGTCCTGAGCCGAATAGATCGGAAGTTATGAATATTGTAGGAAACATTGAAGGGAAAACAGCGATTATTATTGATGATATGATCGACACTGCCGGTACAGTGTCTCTGGCTGCGGATGCTTTAATCGAACAAGGGGCTAAAGCCGTTTACGCCTGTTGCACTCATCCTGTTCTCTCTGGACCGGCAATGGAACGTATCCAAAATTCGCGCATAGAGGAATTGATTGTCACCAATTCAATTGAGCTTCCGGAAGAAAAGAAAATTGAGAAGTTAACGCAACTTTCTGTAGGGCCGCTCATTGCTGAAGCAATCGTTCGCGTACACGAGCAAACATCAGTCAGCACTCTCTTTGACTAAAAGAGAACACACGATTTCCATAGCAAGATAAACACATCTGAGCAAACAAAAACGGCTTGCGTTTTTAAATAGCGGTTGGTAGAATAGTGAATTAAGTGGTGTCGTACGGGACAGACCCCGTGTGAACAAAATTAAATGAGGTGAAAGAGCATGTCTGCATTACTTGAAGCAAAACAACGCGGAGACTTGAAACGCTCCGAGACACGCCGCCTTCGTGCAGAAGGATATATTCCAGGCGTATTATATGGTAAAACACAAGAAAGCACACCAGTTTTCGTAGAGAACGTTTCTTTTATCAAAACAGTTCGTGAAGTTGGTCGTAATGGTATCATTGAGTTGGACCTTGATCAAACAGGCAAAAAACACAAAGTAATCGTGAACGACATTCAGCAGGATTCGTTGAAAGATACTTACGAGCACGTTGACTTTTTCGAAGTAGATTTAACGACAGAGATGGATGCTGACGTTTCCGTAAACCTAGTCGGCGAAGCACCTGGTGAAAAAGCAGAAGGCGGTGTAGTATCTCACCTTCTATTTACTGTGTCGGTACGGGCTCTACCAGAAGAGATCCCAGACCAGATTGAAGTCGATATTTCAGAATTAAACATTGGTGACTCCGTCTTTATTGGTGATTTGAAGGCAGACAAAACGTTTACCTTTAACGATGATCCAGAAGAGCCGGTTGTTACCGTGCTTCCTCCAGAATCAACTGTGGAAGAGGAAGAACCTGCAGATGAAGATGCAGAGCCAGAACTGGTCGGCGACGACAGTGAGTCTGAGGCTGCTGAGGAAAACAACGAAGAAGAATAAACAACATTCTAAAGGTATAGCCTGCACTGCAGGTTATGCCTTTTTTACCGATTGAGGAATGAACGTTCGCTTGCGCTTCTATCTGAACTCTCTCTAAGCTATGCTTGTGAAAGATTAACTTTATCACGTGCAGGGTAGGTAAGAACAAAGGTTTTAAGATGGCAAGAAACAAAAGAGGTGAACTCTCAACTTGAAATTAATTGTTGGTTTAGGCAATCCTGGGCGAAAATATAAAAAAACGCGGCATAACGTAGGCTTTGAAGCCTTAGATGCTGCTGCAAAGCAACTCGGTATTAAATTTAAAAAAGCCAAATTAGTTAAAGGTTCGGTGGCGGAATACGGGATAGCCAATGAAAAGGTTATCTTCTTAAAACCGAAAACTTTTATGAATTTGTCTGGCGAAGCGGTTCAGCCGTTAGCAGATTACTATAATATCGAACTTGAGAATATTCTCGTCATTTATGATGACTTAGATCTCTCTCCCGGAGCTCTGCGCTTGCGCCAAAGTGGCGGACATGGTGGGCATAATGGCATCAAATCGCTTATATCTCATTTGGGCAGTAAAGAATTTAAGCGCATTCGTATTGGCGTAGGTCGGCCGCCGGAAGGAGTTTCTGTAACCAGTCATGTGTTGGGGACATTTGCACCAGATGAAAAAAAGGAAGTAGAGAATACAATAAATACAGCAGCAAAAGCATGCGAGACATGGACGAATTCAGACTTCCAACAGGTAATGAACGAATATAATAAAAAAGTATAAGTTAGACTGACAGCGCCAATACTAGAAGTCATTAAGAGATAGAAGGAGCATATACTTAATGACAGTTCAATATGTTTGCCGCCATTGTCAGTCAGAAATTGGAAATGTGTTGAAAGAGCAAGTAACCGACCATGATTTAGGTTTTACTCAATTAACTGAAGATGAGAAGCAGCAAATGATTCAGAACGAGCAGGACGGAGCTAAAAAAGTACAAGTGATATGCGAGCATTGTTATGAAGCACAGCAACGTAATCCTGCTCTGCATGAACTCGACTATTGGATTCACTAGACGAAAAAAGACAACTGAAGAAGGAAAAAGGCTTTGGGCTAACTCTCCCAAAGCATTTTTCTGTTTTTATCTCGGTCGCCAAGAAAGAAAATACATGTTAGGATGTTCCTTAAGTTTAAGGAAGATCGCATATAGAGCAAGTTATAAGAGAAAGTATGGATAGAAGCAAGGGATAACATAAGCTGAGAGAGAATAACTGATGAAGCGCAATAGATTGAGGAGGAAGCGGGAGCATGAGAGGACTTGAGGAGATCATTCTTCGAAACCCTGAGCTTAACAAAGTCAGGCAAGGGTTGGAAGACGGGGTAAGTGAACAATTAATTACGGGACTCAGTGGGGCTTCAAAGCCTTTGTTTATGTCTGGTGTTCAAGCAGAAATGAAGCAGCCGCAACTGCTTATTACTCATAATTTATACCAAGCACAAAAATGGTATGAAGATTTACAGGACGTATTGGGTGATGACGTCCAGCTATATCCGGTCAATGAGCTTATTTCCTCGGAAATAGCAGTAGCCAGTCCGGAGATGAGAGGGCAGCGTATTGATGTTTTAAATAGGCTGCTGCGTGAAGATGTACAGGTTGTCATTGTTCCGATTGCAGGACTGAGACGCTTGCTTCCGCCCAAAGATTTGTGGTCAGCTTCTCAAACTATCTTAAGGGTGGGAGAAGAAATTGATATCGACAGCTTCCTTGCCCAGCTTCCTGCTTTAGGATATACCCGTGCCGATATGGTTTCTGCACCGGGAGAGTTCAGCGTACGAGGGGGGATTATTGATATTTATCCTCTGACGGAAGAATTCCCGGTTCGAATCGACCTATTTGATACAGAGGTGGATTCGCTTCGCCATTTTCAGGCCGAAGATCAACGTTCGCTTGACCCAATTCATGAAGTGATGATCGGACCAGCAGAAGAGACAATTCTTTTTCAGACGCACGCTGAGGCTGGGGCATCTCAATTACGAGAAGCGCTGGCAACAACTCTAAAAAAACTCGAACGAGATGAAGTCAAGGAGCGAGCGAGTGAAAGGTTAACAGAAGAAATTGAACAGCTCCAGGAAGGACAGCGTTTTCAAGGTATTTATAAGTATATTTCTTATTTGTATGACGAGCCTGCTACCTTACTATCGTATTTCCCGGAGAATTCGGTTATTTTTGTTGATGAAATCAGCCGGGTTCAAGAAATGGCAGAACGACTGGACCAAGAAGAGGCTGAATGGCACACGACGATGCTTGAACAAGGAGAAGCTCCCCATAACATCCGGCTCTCAGTAGAGTCAGCAACGATATTTAGCCGCATCGAGCAGCCTCGTATTTATTTTTCTTTGTTTTTAAGGCAAGTGGCCGGCACGCAACCTGAAACAATTGTCAATATAAATAGTAAAGCTATGCAACAATTCCATGGGCAGATGCCTGTACTCCAAAATGAAATGGAACGTTGGATGAAAGGTAATTATCGTGTGGTCTTTATTGCTGCCGATGAGAGCCGAGCCAAGCGCCTTCAAAACGTGCTTCATGATTACGGAATGGAGGCAGCGTTTGTAGATCGGCACACTCCGATCACCTCGGGTAAGGCTTATATTGTAAGAGGACAGCTGAACAGTGGTTTTGAGCTGCCGCTTGAACGTATTGCGGTGGTTACAGAAGAGGAAACGTTTACTAAAAAAGTGAATCGTACCCGTAAAAAACAAAAGCTCTCAAACGCCGAACGAATTAAGAGTTATTCAGAATTAAAAGTAGGCGACCTGGTTGTTCATGTTGATCATGGGATTGGTAAATATATCGGGATTGAAACACTTGAAGCGAATGGGATGAATGAAGATTACTTGCTCGTGTCTTATGCCGGAAATGACAAGTTGTATGTCCCGGTCGATAAGATCGACCAAGTTCAAAAGTACATCGGTTCAGAAGAAAAAGATCCAAAAATCCATGCCCTCGGTGGCGGAGACTGGAAGAAGACGAAACGAAAGGTGCAGTCATCCGTTCAAGATATAGCCGATGATTTAATTAAATTATATGCTGAACGCGAAGCATCTAAAGGACACGCTTTTTCACCAGACGATGAAGAGCAGAAGGCATTTGAAGCAGCTTTCCCTTATCAAGAAACAGAAGACCAGATGAGAGCTGCAGAAGAAATTAAAACAGACATGGAGCGAGAACGGCCTATGGATCGTCTGCTGTGCGGCGATGTGGGCTACGGGAAAACAGAGGTGGCCATCCGCGCCGCTTTCAAGGCGATTATGGATGGAAAGCAAGTAGCGCTCTTAGTACCAACTACGATATTAGCCAAACAGCATTATGACACGATAAGTGAGCGGTTCGCCGATTATCCGATCAATATTGGTCTGTTAAATCGCTTTCGCAGTAAAAAACAGCAAAAAGAAACGCTGAACTCTTTAAAAGTAGGCGGTATAGATCTTGTCATCGGAACGCACCGCCTCTTGTCTAAGGATGTACAATTCAAAGAGCTTGGGTTTTTGATTGTTGATGAAGAGCAGCGCTTTGGCGTCACTCATAAAGAAAAAATTAAACAGCTTAAATCAAATATTGATGTGCTTACGTTAACTGCTACGCCAATCCCCCGCACACTGCATATGTCGATGCTTGGAGTGAGAGATCTCTCTGTGCTAGAAACGCCGCCGGAAAATCGTTTTCCTGTGCAAACATATGTTATGGAGTACAATGGGGCCTTGTTAAGAGAATCGATTGAACGAGAACTGAGCCGGGGCGGGCAAGTATTTTTGTTATATAATCGTGTCGATGATATTTCTCGAATGGCCGAGCAAGTACAAGCACTTGTGCCTGATGCCAATGTTACCTATGCTCATGGTCAAATGAATGAACAGGAACTTGAAGCCCGGATGATTGACTTTCTAGAAGGTGAACAAGATGTGTTGGTCACCACTACAATTATCGAAACAGGCGTAGACATTCCAAATGTAAATACGTTAATTATTTACAACGCTGATAAAATGGGGCTTTCTCAGCTGTATCAGATTCGAGGCCGGGTTGGTCGTTCGAACCGCGTCGCTTACGCTTATTTCACCTATGCTAGAGACAAAGTATTAACGGAAGTGGCAGAGCAACGCTTACAGGCTATTAAAGAATTCACGGAACTCGGCTCTGGCTTTAAGATTGCAATGCGCGACCTATCCATTCGAGGTGCTGGTAACCTTTTAGGTGCCAAACAGCATGGATTTATTGATTCCGTCGGTTTTGACATGTATTCGCAAATGTTAAAAGAAGCGGTGGAGGAACGGAAAGGAACAACTGGGGCTGCTAAGGAGAAGGCTGCCGAAGCTGAGCTTGATATTCAAGTGGAAGCTTACATTCCTGCTTCTTATATTGCAGATGCGAAGCAGAAAATTGAAATGTATAAGCGGGTAAAAGGCCTTAGCAGCTTTGAAGATCTTCAGGAACTGCAGGATGAATTAATTGACCGCTTTGGGGAATACCCCGATGAAGTTAAACGCTTGCTTACGTTTGCAAACATTAAATTATTAGCAGGAGAGAACGGAGTGCAATCAATCAAAGAACAGGCCGGTAAATGCACTATTATATTTAGTGAAGAGCAAAGTGCAGTTATGGACGGCGCTGAACTTTTCTCGCTTGTTAATGAATTAGGACGTGATGTCGGCCTCGGTACCGAAGGATCTCAAATTAAGGTCGTTCTTCACTCAAAACGTTTATCATCTACGGTATATCTACATGTCTTGGAGCAGCTTCTTAAAAACATTCCGCGTGTTTATAAACAAGAAAAACACGCGTAATCCGCCTCGGAACAGGAAGAGGCTTGAATTTTCTCTCGATTTTCCATAAAAACCGAAAAACTGTGTATAGTTCTTCCACGCAGAAGGATAATAACGGTAGCCGGTAAAAACAGGCACGCCTATAGCAACAGGATTACCGTTATCAACGAGAGAAAGTGAGGCATGTAGAATGAAAGCTACAGGTATTGTACGCCGTATTGATGATCTAGGCAGAGTCGTTATCCCTAAAGAAATTCGTCGTACACTTCGCATCCGTGAAGGTGACCCGCTGGAGATATTTGTGGATCGCGACGGTGAAATCATTCTTAAAAAATATTCCCCTATAACAGAGCTTGGAGATTTCTCGAAGGAATATGCCGAAGCCTTATATGACACCCTCCAGCACCCGATATTAATTGCAGACCGTGATACGTACATTGCCGTTTCTGCTGGTTTAAAGAAGGATTATAATAATAAACACATTGGCGATGTAGTAGAGCGAGTCATTCGAGAACGCCAAGTCGAAGTACAAACAAAGCGTGGCGATTATAACTTGGTGAGTGATGTACACGAAGAAATGCGTGGTTATGCGATCGCCCCTATTATTGCAAATGGGGACCCAATCGGCGCTGTTGTATTAATGGCTAAAGAGCAGGAGCTTGACCGTTCCTTGAGTGAAAAAATGCTCGAAACGGCAGCCAGCTTTTTAGCAAGACAGATGGAACAATAACACACTCTAAAAGACGGTCTTTCCCCCTTTGCTTATGAGGGTGAGGGAGATCGTCTTTTGCTTTTCATGCTACAATAAGGATTGATTTCATTTTGGCTACCAGGTGTACATAAAAGACAAGAAGTTTAAAATGAAGGTAGTGTGGAAGGAAGAGGCAGGATTGATTGGAAAGGGTGATTGAAAGCATGGAGGAGACTTCCTTTAAACCAATTGTACAAGTAGTAGGGCTTGGACCTGGTACGCTAGAGCAAATTCCGCTTGGCATATACCGTTTAATTCATAATGAAAAGCAGCTTATTTGCCGTACTAAAGAGCATCCAGCCATTAGGGAGCTGCAGGCAGAAGGAATAGAGATTGAGAGCTTTGACGAGTTATATGAAGCTCATGATGAGTTTGCTTCAGTATATGAAGCCATTACTGAGCAGCTTGTGCAAAAAGCAGAAGCAGATGAACGTCCAGTTTACGCTGTTCCCGGCCACCCTTTAGTGGCAGAGGAAACAGTTCAACAACTTAAAATGAAAGAAGCAGAAGGGGCTATCGCGTTAAAAATTTGGGGGGGACAGAGTTTTCTTGACCCTATTTTTCAAGCGCTCGGCATAGATCCAAACGATGGTTTTCAATTGCGTGATGGTACAAGCTTTTATAATACTACCTGGGAAATGACGACGCATCTCCTTGTAACCCAAGTATATGATTCGATGATTGCTTCGGATTTAAAGTTGACACTGTTAGAGCGGCTTCCGGAGACGTACGAAGTGAAGCTTGTTCGAGCGGCAGGAACAACAGAAGAACGGGTTTTCTCCTTGCCGCTTGTAGATTTGGACCGAAGCATGGAGGTGGACAACCTAACGGCGCTTTATGTACCGCCAGTAGAAGAGCCAACACTTACGTATCGAGACTTCTCCACCCTGCGTGAGGTTATCCAGACGCTAAGGGGACCTGGTGGTTGTCCATGGGATAAAAAACAGACCCATGCTTCCTTAAAAAAGTACTTGATTGAAGAAACATATGAAGTGTTAGAAGCAATTGATGAAGAAGATGATGAACACCTTGTTGAAGAGCTTGGAGATGTGCTGCTGCAAGTGATGCTCCACGCTCAAATCGGAGAAGATGAAGGCTTTTTTAATGTGGAAGACGTAATAGAAACGCTCACTGCTAAAATGGTAAGGCGACATCCCCATGTATTTGGGGAAGGGACGGCAGGGAATGCTGACGATGTAAAGTTGACCTGGGAAGCTGTGAAACAAGCTGAGCGAGAGACAGGGAAAACTTCTTCCGTCCTTGAAGAAGTTTCAAGTGCCCAGCCGGCTTTGCTTTTTGCCTATGAACTTCAAAAAAAGGCAGCCAAAGTAGGTTTTGACTGGGGGGAGTCCGCCCCGATGTGGGAGAAGTGGAAAGAAGAGACG
Organism: Salsuginibacillus kocurii DSM 18087; assembly: GCF_000377705.1. GTDB lineage: Bacteria > Bacillota > Bacilli > Bacillales > Marinococcaceae > Salsuginibacillus > Salsuginibacillus kocurii. Next base: position 30,242 of record NZ_KB898635.1, read on the forward strand.
CTGGAATTAGCTGAGGAATTGAAAAGCGGCTCACATGAAAACGCAGTAAAAGAATATGGTGATGTGTTATTTGTCCTTGTAAATATTGGAAGGCATTTTGGCATCCATCCTGAAGAAGCTTTGCTTACTTCTAACCAAAAATTCATTAAACGTTTTCGTTATATTGAAAGAAAGTTAGAAGAAGAAGGAATAACACCTGAAGAAGCAACACTTGTGAAAATGGATCAGTTATGGGACCAAGCCAAAGAAGAACAAAGAAAGGGAGAATAAAGAATGAGACTAGATAAATTTTTAAAAGTATCCCGTTTAATTAAACGACGTACGTTAGCAAAAGAGCTCGCTTCAAACGGGCGTGTCACAGTGAATGGCAATAAAGCGAAGGCCGGCACTGAACTAGAGGTAGGGGATGAATTGACCTTGCAGTTTGGCCAAAAGGATGTCGTCGTTCGGGTAGAGGAATTAAAAGATACCACAAAAAAAGAAGCATCCGCAGGGATGTATACCGTATTAAGCGAAACCCCACGCAACGCTGAAGATTAAAAGGAGAAGCTTTCAATTGTAAGGAAGTAATCAAAGCGATGTCATTAAAGGAATAGTCAGTTAAGGCAAGCTATGCCTCGGACAAAGAAGACACGGCGAGGTCAAATGAAGAAAGACCAAGCCGATGTCGCACTTGTGGCCTGTGTGGAAAGGGTTCATCCGGAGCGAATTCATAAGTGGTTTATAGTGAGGAGCTGGCCTTTTTGGCCAGTTTCTTTTTTTAGATGTTCTATCTGAAGTTCTGTTTACATAGAGTAAGAGCAGACAGGCTGTCATACTGGAGGGCTGAAAGATGGATTATCGACCAGAATTTAACAAAAGCAAAATTGAGCGGGAACATGATGTAGTATTAAAAGGGCGCAACCGGATGGAGATCACAGGAGTGAAAGAAATTGAACATTTCGATAGCCAGGAGTTTCTTATTGAAACAGTCTTAGGGTATTTGTCTGTACGCGGGGCAGACCTTCACATGAAAAATGTAGATGTAGAGACCGGGCTCGTATCGCTCGAAGGCAAGGTAGACGATCTGATATATATGGATACTCCAAGCGGCGGTGAGAAAAAAAGCTGGATCGGTAAGTGGCTTAAGTGACATTATCAACTCAGTTTGAGACATTTGGCTGGATGATGGTCGCAGGGGCCATTATAGGCATGAACCTCGATGTTTATCACCGCTTGCTGCATTCCTCAATTACAAAGCTAAAACGTTCGTTTCTCGATATTTTCTTTTGGGTCGTACAAGCAGCTGTAGTATTTTATATGCTGCTTTTAGTAAATCACGGAGAAATCCGAATTTATTTCTTACTTGCGATCGCATTAGGTGCCTACATGTATAGAAAAACGTTCCGTCGTGTCTTTACCAACACGCTCGAAGTTATTATCCGTTTTGTTATTTCAGTATGTAGAGTGTTCAAGTGGTTTTTTCAGTTTGTTTTTCTTATTCCGCTTAAAACTGTGTTGAAACTCTTTTATCGCTCGGGTATGATAGGGTTAACAACTTTTCGAACGATTCTCTTAACAACGAGTCGATTTTTTTTAGCTCCTGTTTTTCGTATCTTGAAACGAAGTACACGGAAAGTACTGGCCCGTTTTCCCAACCTAGAGTTTCAGCTTTTTAACCTAAGGGAAAAGTTTAAAATTATCATTCGGACTTTTTGGCCTCGTAAAAGGAAAGGAGATGAATAATTTGACGTCACCGCGTTCGGGTTCCAAACGGTCAGTTACTGCTCTTTATCCAGAGCAACAACGAGCCGAAGAGCAAAAAGAACAATATCGGAAAAAACAACAACGAGGCTTGAAGCGTCGCCTTATCGTCTTTGGCACGCTTATGGCGGTTCTTGGAATCGTGGCTATATCTATATTGATTTCACAATATACAATGATTCAGGCTAAAGATTCCGAGATTGCCGAACTTGAAAAAGAATATGCAGAACTTTCCACTGAAGAAAAACAGTTGCTGCAGGATATAGAAAATTATAATGACTTAGACTATATTGGCGAAGTTGCCCGTACAGAGTACTACTTTACCAAGCCGGGAGAGACCATTTATAAAGTTCCTCCAGGTTCATCAGATTGACACTTTTTTCCCATGTCGCTTATACTTAGTACGATCTGCTTTTCCCAAACGAATATGGGAGAGGGATCCTGAGATACAATACAAGGAGGAACGTAACGTCCATGTCCATTGAGGTAGGCAACAAGCTCGAAGGTAAAGTCACAGGAATCACTAAATTTGGTGCGTTTGTTGAACTAGAAGCAGGTAAAACGGGTCTGGTCCACATCAGTGAGGTGGCTGACCAATATGTTAAAGATGTCAACGAGTTCCTTCAAGTCGGGGATACAGTAACAGTTAAGGTATTAAAGGTAGAAGATGATGGGAAAATTGCATTATCTATTAAAAAAGCAAAAGACCGGCCGTCCTCAGACTCGAAGAAACCATCTGGGGGAGGCAGCAAGCAGAAAGGACGCAGTCTTTCGTTTGAGGACAAAATGAATCGCTTTTTAAAAGACAGCGAAGAGCGCCTTTCTTCATTACGTAAACAGTCCGACAACAAACGTGGTGGTTCAAAGCGCTAAAGAGCAGTTGCTTACATGTTAATATAATAGAAAGGACAAGGGCTGGACAAGCAAAGCCCTTGTTTTCTCTTCTCTCTCAAGTTCACCTTTGCTTTATTTAATAAATCTTTTTAAAAAGGATTGACATCTTTATGTACGTCCGATAGAATACAATATGTCGCAAAAAACGGCGGCGTAGCTCAGATGGCTAGAGCGTACGGTTCATACCCGTAAGGTCGGGAGTTCGATTCTCTCCGCCGCTACCATACATACAAAAGTAAGCTGTCCTGTAGAGGGCAGCTTTTTTGATTGGCTCGTAATAAGTTATTTTGCCTCTTGCCTTCTATATGCTGTCGCTTAGCACCAAACCTCTTCTTCTTTTTCCCTTTTTTTATATTCCATACAGTAATCCGTCGAATGTTTTTTCAGAATGCTCTGTACTTTTGACATACATTTCCAAAAAGATTCGGTATACTCAGAGCTAAACACGTGAAACGGGTGGTGGGACGCTTGGGAGTAAATCGAGTATATCAAGGAACTGGGAGTACTCAAATGGGTGTGAAAAAACAACGTCTTTATCTTCAGCGCTTAAAACAGCGCACAATTCAAGCTTGTTTATCCATGGCCGAAGTTGTGCTGTGGAGATGGGGTCTTTTGCTGATCCTTGCCGGTGTCTTACTTGGACGAGCCGCTATCTTAACAGACCTTTATCCATTCGCTCTTCCTTTTTTTGCCGTCGTATTTGCTTGGAAGCGTAACCGGGCCTGGCTTGCTGGTGCGGCTTTGCTTATTGGAGCAAGTTGGGGAATGCTGGTTCACTTGCCTTATTTGATGACCGGGCTGTTAGTATTTATTCTCGGTTATGTGTGGGTCGAAAAAAGGACGAAGCAGCGAACGAAAAGCATGCTGCCACTGCTCGTCTTGGTTTCGACTAGTGTGGCACGCGCCTTTACGCTTTGGTTAACAAGTGGAGGTTTGAATCAAGTTCCTTCCTATGATTGGATTATGCTCGGCGTGGAAAGCTTCCTTGCCTTTGTGCTCACCATGATTTTCGTTCAAAGCCTGCCCTTGCTTATGCATCGGAAACGTAAAGCGCCGCTTACTAATGAGGAAATGATATGTTTTATTATTTTAATTGCTTCCGTCTTAACAGGGGCAATTGGTTGGATGGTCTACGGTCTTCATGCCGAACATATTCTGGCCCGCTATCTCGTTTTATTATTCGCATTTGTTGGTGGTGCCTCTATTGGAGCTACAGTTGGAGTGGTCACAGGATTAATCTTAAGTTTGGCTTCTGTAGCGAATTTATATCAAATGAGTTTACTTGCTTTTGCCGGACTGCTCGGCGGTTTGATGAAAGAAGGCAAAAAAATTGGAGTAAGCGCCGGCCTTTTAGTCGGTACTCTGTTGATTGCACTTTATGGAGAAGGTCTCTATGGCGCTGAGCTGACGATGGCGGAATCTGCCGTGGCGGTAGCTATGTTTTTACTTACACCAACGGTTTTAACTTCTTATATGGCTAAATATATTCCTGGAACGCTTGAACATTCCAATGAACAGCGACAATATCTTAAAAAAATGAGAAGTGTAACAGCGTCACGTGTAGAGACGTTTTCTCAATTGTTTCAAACGCTCTCTTCTAGTTTTTCATTGACCCAGCCCCTTCCTGAAGCCAAAGAAAAGGAAATGGATCAATTTTTAAGCAATGTGACAGAAAGGACCTGTCAATCATGTTTTCGAAAAGAAAAATGTTGGGTGCAAGGGTTTAACCAAACGTATGAAGGGATGACGACATTAACGGAAGATTTGGAGCATGATGGAAAGATTCGTTCGAAGACGACAGGAAAGTGGCGGAAGCTTTGTTATTATCCAGAACGCGTGAGTAAAGTGATGGAAGAAGAATGGGACAAGTGGCAGTTTGAACACCGCTTGAACCGGCATGTAGAAGAAAGCCGAAAACTTGTCGCTGACCAGTTGCAAGGCGTGTCAAAAGTTATGGAGGACTTCGCCCGTGAGATGAACCAAGAAAAAGAAGCCCATTACTTGCAGGAACAAAAAGTACATGATGCTCTCATCCGGGCAGGAGCGGATGTGGACCAAATTGAAATATATGACTTAACGCCACGCCGAATCGATGTAGAAATGAATGTAGTTCAGGCAAATCATGGAGAAAGTGAAAAAGTGATTGCACCGATGCTCTCTGATATTTTAGAAGACCATATTGTCGTAGAAAGTGAAGAAGTGCTCGATAAAAAAGGAATGAAACGTGTTCGTTTTGGCTCAGCACGAACCTATACTGTCTCCACTGGAGTAGCAACAGTTGCTAAAGGCGGAGCCTGGGTTTCCGGAGACAGTCATACGGCAATGGATGTTGGCGCAGGAAAATATGCAGTGGCTATTAGTGACGGGATGGGGAATGGAAGAAGAGCGAATGAAGAGAGTCGGGAGACGTTATCCCTTCTTAAAAATATTCTCCAATCGGGAATGAATGAAGCCATAGCTACAAAAACGATTAACTCTATTCTTTCACTTCGAACGACAGAAGAAATGTTCTCCACGCTTGATTTAGCCATGATTGATTTGCAGACTGCTGACGTTAATTTTGTCAAAGTAGGATCAGTTCCTGCTTTTATTAAACGTGACCAAGAGGTTCGAAAAGTAGAAGCGAACAATCTGCCAATGGGTGTATTTGCTACAGTAGAGGTGGATATGGTAGAAGAAAATCTGCAGGATGGCGATCAGCTAATTATGATGAGTGATGGCGTGTTAGATAATGTCCATGCAGTTGAAAATAAAGAAATTTGGCTGAAGCGGTTAATTCGACAAATGGATAATATTCCGCCGCAGGAGGTGGCAGATGTCTTACTAGAAGAAGTTATTCGAGCCAGCAATGGAGCGATTGAAGATGATATGACGATTGTGGTGACAACGATTGAACGCAATAATCCGGAATGGGCAGCTATTCCTGTGTGGCAATACTACGCGTAGCTAGAAGTATACTTCCCTACCAATTGGTTAAAATGATTGATAGTAACGATTGGAGGGAATTTATATGAGTGTAGCGACTCTGAGGCAAATTTTATTAATCACTGATGGCTGTTCCAATCATGGCGAAGATCCTTCTATGGTTGCTTCATTAGCACATGAAGAAGGTATTACTGTAAATGTCATTGGCATTTTAGATCAAGGTTCAATGAGCCAGGAAGGGGAAAGAGAGGTTGAACAAATAGCCCTTGCTGGCGGCGGTATAAGCCAAGTCGTGTATACAAAACAGCTTGCCCAAACGGTACAGATGGTTACACGCCAGGCAATGACACAAACCTTGCAAGGTGTAGTTAACAAAGAGTTGCAAGGGATATTAGGTGAACAATCCGAATGGGAAGACCTTCCCCCCGACCAACGTGGAGAAGTGTTGGAAGTTGTAGATGATTTAGGAGAGTCTGTTCAGCTCGAATTGTTTATTCTCGTGGACACAAGTGCCAGCATGAAAACGAAACTTCAATCTGTTCAGGAAGCGTTGCGTGATTTATCGATCAGCTTGCAATCTAGGGAAGGTGGAAATCTATTTACCCTTTCTGGTTTTCCGGGCAAACGAAAAGAAATAGACCAGTTGTTAAACTGGACCCCAAAACTTGATTCCTTAACGAATGTTTTCCGAAAAATGACCCCCAGTGGTGTGACGCCTACTGGTCCTGCTTTAAAAGCTGCTTTAAATCAAATGACCAAGCGCAAACAACGACGCCAATTATTATCTGAATCTTCTGGTGGTGAAGACGTTGAAGAGGCAAGCTCCTGAGCTTATACCTGGTACAAAATTAACCGGGAAGTGGCATGGACAGACGTACCGTGTCATAAAAAAACTTGGACAAGGTGCGACTGGAACGGTGTTTTTAGTAGAGAGTGAAAGAGGGCCTCTTGCGCTTAAAATCGGTCATGAAAACCCTTCGATTACATCCGAAGTGAATGTATTACAACGGTTTTCCAAGGTCCAAGATGTGAAACTTGGACCTTCTCTTATCGAAACGGATGATCTGAAAATTGGAGATGAATCATTTGCTTTTTATACAATGGAATATATCCGCGGGGCACCATTTTTTTCCCATATTAATAAGTATGGAAAAGAGTGGGGTTCTATTTTCATTGTCCAGCTATTAGGTGATTTGGATCGCCTTCATCAAGCTAGTTGGGTGTTTGGCGACTTGAAGCCGGACAATTTGCTCATCACTAGCTCTCCCCCCCGAGTGCGATGGTTTGATGTAGGCGGAACCACTCTTATGGGAAGGTCGATTAAAGAATATACGGAGTTTTTTGATAGAGGATATTGGGGATTAGGAGATCGTAAAGCAGAGCCTTCTTATGATTTATTTTCTGTAGCAATGGTAATGATTAATATAGCTTATCCCCACCGCTTTGAAAAAGGCCAAGCAGAAGGCCTGGAGATTTTAACTGAACGTATTGAAGCACACACCTGGCTGCGCCCTTACCGGAAAGTGCTTCGAACAGCACTGCTTGGGCGGTATACTGATGCTCAACTGATGAAAAAAGATATGATGGAAATCATTTCGGAAACAGATTCTAAAAAACGATTTTCTTCCTCCACAAAGAATCGTATGAAACAAGGAAAACAGTTTAAGAAAACAGAAGGTAAAAGGGGGAACGTTTGGGATGCGATGCTAGCCGCCTCTTTTATCATTCTTGCTTCTGTTCTATACTGGGTGGGACAATTGATGTAGAGGTTCACAGAAACTGGGGGACACAAGATGGGAAAGACTGAGAAAGCGATTGAAGTGTGTCTTTTTGCTGGAAAACTCATGATAAAATACGGTGCGGAAACATACCGAGTTGAAGATACGATGCAGCGTATGGGTGAGGCTGCTGGGATGAAAAATGTCCATACATTCGTGACGACAACAGGTATTTTCTTTTCTTGCCAGACCGAACAAGAAGAAGACTTAATGCAGATGATTCGTGTCGACCAGCGTTTTCAGGACTTAAATAAAGTAACAGAAGTCAACCAGGTTTCTCGGGAGTTTGTGTGGGGGGATGTATCACTTGTAGATGCAAAAAAACGCCTCATTGAAATCTCGGAAGCTCCCATGAATTACCCTATCTGGTTTATTTACTTAGCTTCAGGGGTGGCTGGGGCGGCTTTTTCTTATTTAATGGGTGGGTCGGTTGTGGATATGGGCCCTGCGTTTATCGGCGGTCTTATAACGATCCTCAGTCTTGTGTTCCTGCAGCGTTATATTCAGGGGAAGTTCTTCTCTGAGTTTTTGGCTGCTTTTTTAGGAGGAGTAACCGCCTTGCTCCTTGTTCATATTGGTATTGGCACTAATATTGATCAGGTCATTATCGGTTCAATGATTCCGCTAGTGCCAGGTATCCCAATTACAAACTCAGTTCGAGATTTAATGTCGGGCGACCTGGTGGCCGGTGTCTCGCGCGGAGCAGAAGCAGCAATAACTTCCTTGTCTATCGCTGCAGGTGTAGCTTTAGCGCTATCTTTATTTTTAACGTGACGGGGGCAAAAAAAGATGTGGCTTGAAATCATCCTCTGTTTTATTGCAACGGCATCATTTGCCGTCATTTTTAACGTACCTGCACGCCTCGTGTGGATTGGTGGCTGTATAGGAATTGCCAGCTGGTATTCGTATTCATTTCTCCCCATCCTTGGGGTTATTCCAGTGTTTGCGGCTGCCAGCGCTGCCTTTATTGCTGCGTTTCTCAGCCATTTATTAGCTCGCTTCCTCCATGTTCCGGTCACTACATTTGCCATACCGGGGGTCATCCCGCTTGTTCCGGGTGGACGAGCCTATTCAACCATGCTTGCCTTTGTAGAAGAAGATTATTTAAATGGATTAGAACGCGGCATTGAGACTATTCTCCAGGCAGGGGCAATTGCTGCCGGGATGGTATTTGCCCTTTCAATTTTCTCCATACGCAGAGGAGTGGCGCAGCGCTATGAAACAAACCGTTCGTAAGTTTGTAAAACGCCATCAGCTTTGGGAGCAGGGGGATCACTTGATTGCAGCAGTGTCTGGTGGAATTGATTCGATGGTTCTTCTCTATTTGCTAGCGGACTTAAGAGCACTAGATAAGATGCAGTTGACGTGTCTGCATATTGATCACAGTTTACGTCCTGAAGATGCTGAAAACGAGAAACTTTTGGTTCAAGAAGCCTGCGAGAAGCTTCATGTTCCTTTTATCGCAAAACAGGTTGATGTTCCGTTTGCTAAGTTGGAGGGAAAGTCATCGACCCAAACAGCGGCCCGGAATCTTCGCTATGAAGCTTATCAGAAGGCATTGGAAGAAACTCAGGCTGTCGCAGTTGTTACTGCCCATCATGCAGATGATCAAATGGAAACAGTTTTAATGCAGCAAGTTAGGGGAACATGGCTTGGAGGAGCACCAGGCATTCCCGTTAAAAGAGAAATAGGGAAAGGGCGGGTGGTTCGTCCATTTCTTTCTGTAGGAAAAAAGGAATTGATAGACTATCAGCAAAGTCAGAACGTCCCCTACTTGGATGACCCATCTAATCAAAGTGAGGCTTACACTCGAAACCGGTTCAGGAAATATGTCATTCCGTATTTACTAGAAGAAAACCCAAGTGCCCACCTTCATTTTCAAGCTCAAGTAGAGAGACTAGAAGAGGACCGAGCCTTTATGTTTCAAGAAGCGAGAAAATGTATTGATGAAACGGTGACCTTTTCTAGGTCGGAAGAAGCTGAGATCTCTATTTCAACGTTTAAGAAATGGCCGATTCCTTTACAACGCTATGGGTTTCATCTAGTATTGAACTATCTGTATAGTTCATTAAAAGAACCTGTTTTAGATGTACATATATCGGCTTGTATGGAACTCCTTTATTCTGATCATCCTTCAAAGGCAATTGACTTACCTGTTATGGGGAGGGCCTGGCGCTCCTATGATATGCTATATCTTTCTGTGAAGAAGGTGGGAGACGCTGAGGAGACTGAAGAGGAAAAGAGGCTTCCAGTACCAGGCTCGGTGGAAACAGAGCTAGGGTTTTTGACAGCCAGAATTGAAAATTCCATCCCCAATGCTTCTAGCTGTGAAGAATGTTTGGTTGTTCCCCTGCATTGGGTAACGCTACCTCTCAAAGTTCGAACGAAACATGCCGGGGACAGGATCCAACCATTTGGAATGAAAGGAAAACGGCAGAAGCTCTCACGCATCTTCATTGACGAGAAAGTGGATAAGCATTTGCGGCAAAAGTGGCCTGTTGTAACAGACGCGAATGATAATATCTTATGGTTGCCCTTATTAAAACAGTCAGAATGGGCTAATCTAGAACAGGAGCCACCACCTTATCTAGTTTGTTCGTTCACTTCTATGGAGTCTTAGTGAAAATGATGCGATTTTAGGCGAAACATGGTAAGATATGTTGCGAATAAGAAGGCTTTTAATGAGTTAAATGACTTACAGGGGGCACGTAAAGCATGCACGATGAAATTGAGAGTATACTTATTTCTGAGGAAGAAATTTTAAACAAAACAAAAGAATTGGGGGCCAGCATAACCCAAGAGTATGAAGGAAGATTCCCATTGGTTATTGGTGTCTTAAAAGGGGCCATGCCTTTTATGGCAGACTTAACCCGGCGGATTGAAACCCATGTAGAACTTGATTTTATGGATGTATCCAGCTATGGAGCGGGAACAGTCAGTTCAGGGGAAGTGAAAATTGTAAAAGACTTGGACACTTCTGTTCAAGACCGGGATATCCTGATTGTGGAAGATATTATAGACAGTGGGCTTACGTTAAGCTATCTTGTCAGCTTATTTCATCACCGGCAAGCAAACTCTGTGAAAATCGTCACACTGTTGGATAAGCCCGAAGGAAGAAGTGTAGATCTCGTCCCAGATACTGTAGGTTTCACAGTTCCAGATGAATTTGTTGTAGGTTATGGATTAGATTATGCAGAACGTTACCGGAACCTCCCTTATATCGGGATTTTGAAACCGGAAATTTATAAGGGTTCATGATTGTAGGCGCAAATGAATATATGGTACTATAATTTAAGCTGTGATTGCCTGCGGGAGGAGGTCAGGAATGAACCGAATATTTCGTAACACTGTTTTTTATTTACTCATTTTTCTCGTGATTATCGGGATTGTAAGTTTCTTTAGTGGAGATACAACAGAGGCTGACCCTGTTAGCTCTGATGAATTTTTTGAGATGTTAGAGCAGAATGAAATTGCTGCCATGGAAGTTAAATGGGAACGTGAAACGTACTTAATCGAAGGTCAAACCGTTGATGCTCAGGATGAGGATGATACGTTTGAGACTCATATCCTGATATCAGAGGAAACAACGAATATGATCCAAAATGCTGAAGGGCCGGACGGAGCACCTTTAGAGATATACACAGAGCCGGCCGATGAAACCGGCGGCTGGGTTACTTTTTTCACTTCGATCATTCCATTTATTATTATCTTCATTTTGTTCTTCTTCTTGTTGAGCCAGGCTCAAGGCGGCGGAAGCAAAGTCATGAACTTTGGCAAAAGCAAAGCGAAGATGTATCAGGAAGATAAGAAGAAAGCACGCTTTAAAGACGTGGCAGGGGCTGATGAAGAGAAGCAAGAGCTCGTTGAAGTTGTCGAATTCTTAAAAGACCCTCGTAAATTTGCCAGCATCGGTGCCCGCATTCCAAAAGGGGTGCTGTTAGTCGGACCGCCGGGAACGGGTAAAACACTTCTCGGACGAGCTGTAGCTGGTGAAGCAGGGGTTCCTTTCTTCTCCATCAGTGGTTCGGACTTCGTCGAAATGTTTGTAGGTGTCGGGGCTTCGCGTGTTCGTGATTTGTTTGAAAATGCGAAGAAAAACGCGCCATGTATTATCTTTATTGACGAAATTGATGCCGTCGGACGTCAGCGTGGAGCTGGTGTAGGTGGAGGCCATGATGAACGAGAGCAGACATTGAACCAGCTGCTTGTTGAGATGGATGGATTTGGAGCAAATGAAGGTATTATCATTATTGCTGCAACAAACCGCTCTGATGTGCTAGACCCAGCCTTGTTGCGTCCTGGTCGTTTTGACCGACAGATTACAGTCGGGCTTCCAGATGTGAACGGTCGTGAGCAGGTGCTTGGTGTCCATGCGAAAAACAAGCCGCTTGCAGATGATGTCAATCTACAATCGGTAGCGCAGCGTACACCTGGTTTCTCCGGGGCAGATTTGGAAAACCTCTTAAATGAAGCGGCTCTCGTTGCGGCGCGTGCAGATAGCACTGAAATCCACATGGTGCATGTTGAAGAGGCCATTGACCGTGTTGTAGCAGGTCCTGCCAAAAAGAGCCGGGTTATTTCCGAAAAAGAAAAGAACATCGTTGCTCACCATGAAGCAGGGCATACGGTGGTCGGTGTGAAACTTCGGAATGCCGATATGGTGCACAAAGTAACAATTGTCCCACGCGGACAAGCCGGCGGTTACGCTGTGATGCTTCCGAAAGAAGACCGCTACTTTATGACCAAGCCAGAACTTCTTGATAAAATTGTTGGTCTCTTGGGCGGACGTGTAGCTGAGGAAGTCATGTTTGATGAAGTGAGCACCGGGGCTCATAACGACTTCCAGCGTGCAACGAACATTGCGCGCAAAATGGTAACTGAATACGGAATGAGTGAAAAGCTTGGACCGCTTCAGTTCGGCTCTGGCTCTGGCGGACAGGTTTTCCTTGGCCGCGACATTCAAAATGACCAGAATTACAGTGACGCCATTGCTCATGAGATTGATACAGAGATCCAGCGTATTATTAAAGAGTGTTATGAACGCTGTAAAGAGATTTTGACAGAGCATAAAGATAAACTTGAATTAGTGGCAGAAAAGCTGCTTGAAATTGAAACCTTAGACGCTGAACAAATTAAATCGCTCGTTGACGATGGCAAGTTGCCGGAAGGCCATCATTCGAATGCAAGTCAGCAAGATGCGATTGATAAAACAAAACGTTCAGATGCAAATGGGGATGATGACGAGGATGTGCGAGTAAACATTCAGTCAAAACCCGAAGAGGATGGTACTGAAGCAGAAGATGCAACAACCGATGAGGATGAAAAGAAAGAGGAATCTGATTCACCGTCCTCAAATGAAGAGCGCTCGGATGAAGAAGATAACAACGATCCGGACAAACGGACGTAAACGTTTCTTGTCCTTGCCTCTTGTAAAAGAGAGCGATGCTAGGAGAGGGGTGCCGGGGCACCCCTCTTTTTTAATATGAAGATGTGAGCGTGAGTAGTTTACCCATAGAGGGGAATGCTGGTGTGAGGGGATGAAAGATAGAATGGTACTGGTAATTGATGTAGGGAATACAAACATTGTATTAGGTGTGTATAAACAAGATGAACTTATTTATCACTGGCGCATAAATACAGATCAAGAAAAAACAGAAGATGAATACGGAATGGTAGTAAAAGCACTGCTAAATAATGAAGGTCTTTTCTTTGAAGATATTCAAGGCGTCATTATTTCCTCTGTCGTTCCTCCTATTATGTTTGCGCTTGAACACATGTGTAAAAAATACTTTAAGCTGGAGCCTATGATTATTGGTCCTGGAATCAAAACGGGGTTGAACATACGTTATGATAGCCCGCGTGATGTCGGGGCTGACCGAATTGTCAATGCAGTGGCGGCATTAAACGAATATGACCCGCCATTTGTGATTGTGGACTTTGGGACGGCGACTACGTTTTGTTATATTGACGAAGAAGGTCAATATATTGGCGGTGCGATAGCCCCAGGCATTGCCATATCAACGGAAGCCTTATATACGGAAGCTTCCAAGCTGCCCCGGATAGAAATAACCGCCCCCGATTCAGTGGTGGGTAAAAATACGGTACACGCTATGCAAGCAGGGATTTATTATGGCTATGTCGGCCAAGTGGATGGAGTAGTAAATCGTATGAAAACCCAGGCCAACCAACCACCAACTGCTCTAGCTACGGGAGGCTTGGCCCGCCTAATTGGTAAAGAAGCAACTTCTATTGATATTGTAGATCCACTGCTCACTTTAAAAGGCTTAAAACTTATTTACGACCGAAATAAAGAATGAGAACCTAACGTTTTTAGAAGAAAAGATGGCTCGGAATTGAAGTTGATCCTCAACTAAATGAGGGCGTCGCTATCTAAACTGATGAGGAAATAGAAGCATACTAAAGAAAAAGGTGAAATCAATGAGTGACTATATGGTAAAAGCGCTAGGTTATAATAAACAGGTTCGGGCTTATGCTGCACGCACGACAGATATGGTTAACGAAGCGGTACGACGTTCTCAGGCTTGGCCTACAGCAGCTGCTGCTTTAGGACGAGCGATAACGGCAGGTTCGATGATGGGCTCGATGTTAAAAGGCGAGGAGAAGCTGACTATTAAAATTGAAGGCGGTGGCCCAATGGGGGCTATTGTCGTTGACAGTCAGTCAAATGGCAACACCAGAGGATATACTCATAATCCAAACGTTCATTTTGATTTGAATCAGCATGGGAAATTAGATGTGGCTCGTGCTGTTGGAACATCTGGCACACTTTCTGTGGTGAAAGACCTGGGGATGCAAGAACAATTTACTGGCCATGTGCCGCTTGTTTCAGGGGAAATAGGGGATGATTTCACTTACTATTTTGCGTCCTCAGAACAAGTCCCTTCTTCCGTTGGACTAGGCGTTCTCGTGAATCCGGATGAAACAGTTTTAGCAGCAGGCGGATTTATTTTGCAGGTTCTGCCGGAAGCGGAAGATACACTAATTGAACAAATCGAAACGCACCTCCAACACCTCCCACCTCTTTCAAAATTAATTGAAAAGGGTAAAACACCGGAGGAAGTACTTCATTTGCTGCTTGGAGATGATTATCAAATACTCGAAACGGCACCAGTGGCATTCGAATGCCATTGCTCGAGAGAAAGAATCAGCCAAGCTTTAATCGGGTTGGGAGAAGAAGAACTCCGCGCCATGATTGAAGAAGATGAGGGAGCAGAGACAGAGTGCCAATTTTGTCATGAAGTATACAACTTCAGCAAGCAGGACCTAGAGGAGTTGGCAGTAGAAAGCCCCTCTCAAAACTCCTACTAATGCTGAAGGCTTGACGAACTTTCCAAAGATTGCTACCCTTAAAATAGATTAAACCTACTTATTAACTCAGGATTAAAGGGAGGCTTTTTTATGAAAGTTGCTCAAAATATTACAGAATTAATTGGAGAAACGCCCCTCGTTAAATTAAATCGCTTGCCTGGGGAAAATGATGCTGATGTTTATTTGAAGCTTGAATTTATGAATCCTGGGAGCAGTGTAAAAGACCGTATTGCTAAAGCCATGATTGAAGCGGGAGAAAAAGATGGATCGTTAAAAGCAGGAGATACCATCATTGAACCTACCAGTGGAAACACCGGAATTGGCTTAGCTATGGTAGCAGCTGCCAAAGGCTATAATACTATATTGGTAATGCCGGAAACGATGAGCTTAGAACGACGCAATCTCTTACGTGCTTATGGTGCTGAACTCGTATTAACGCCAGGACCTGAAGGAATGGGCGGAGCGATTCGAAAAGCAAATGAGCTTGCGAATGAAAACGGGTACTTTATGCCGCAACAATTTGAAAACGAGGCCAACCCAACGGTGCATAGAGAAACGACAGGCCGGGAGCTGCTGGAGCAGTTGGACGGGCCAATTGATGCCTTCGTAGCGGGAATTGGCACGGGCGGTACAATTACAGGCGCAGGTGCTTTCTTAAAAGAGCATTACCCTGCGTTGAAAAATGTTGCGATTGAACCAGCAGACGCTCCGGTTTTATCCGGCGGGAAGCCAGGCCCTCATAAAATTCAGGGCATTGGGCCAGGATTTGTGCCAGACATTCTGGATACGGACATTTATGATGAAGTAGTGACTGTAGGTACAGAAGAAGCCTATGAATATGCACGCCGGGCTGCCCGGGAAGAAGGAATTCTTGGTGGGATTTCTTCAGGCGCAGCCATTTATACAGCACTTGATAAAGCAAAAGAGTTAGGCAAAGGGAAAACGGTCGTAGCTGTTATACCTAGTAACGGTGAACGTTACTTAAGTACGCCGCTTTATCAGTTTGAAGAAGACCAAGCATAATGAAGTAGAACAAAAGCTATTGCATACACCCACTTTAACAACCCCGGTCTGCATTTGGACCGGGGTTCAGTTCGTTTTAGTGAACGGAGGAGGCCGCTGTTAATGAATGGCTACGCTTAAAATAACGTATAAACCCTTTTTGGGAGAAGATGCAGCAAGCTAGATACCTCAAGTATCAGCACAATGTGGCCCCTTGAACGAGCAGGGATACAAGAACTGAAAGATGTCATAGCTATCACTCACCTTTTAAACAATGGTAGAATAAAGCTGTTACTTTTCGAAATGGAACGGAGGAAACGTTCAATGAGTGCAGCCTTAGCGCCGTTCCCTGATATGAGCGGAGAACGGATCGTAAAATATACATCAATTTCTTTATCTGAAGAGGAATGGTTTCATACCTACCAAACCCTTGCCGGCGTAGAACCGTATCATATGCTATTAGAAAGCGGAAGAGCAGGTCAATTTAGCATCATGGGGTTGAAGCCGTTTGCCATCTTACAAGGAAAAGACCAGACCTTAAAGGTTACCACTGCAGGTGGGGAGGAAGTGTTGAAGGGGGATTTGCTCACCTTAATGAGAGAGTGGATGTCCCCATTTATGACAGCACGGATAGAAGAACTCCCTGACTTTCATGGCGGAGCACTTGGTTTCGTCAGTTATGATTTAATTCGCCAGATTGAAGAGCTCCCTGAGAAAGCAAGTGATGATCTGGAGACCGATGATCTTTACTTTCTTGTGTTCGACGAAGTTTTTGTCTATGACCATGCGGCCCAAAAGCTTTGGATCATTGTGCACGGCACACGTGAAGAAGAAAAGAAAGCAGAAGAAAGGCGAGATGAATGGACGAGCGTGTGGCAGCAACCTTTTACCAGCTGGTGCTGGGAAGCGATGGTCGAAAAAGAAGAAAAATGGGAACCTTCGTTTGACCAAGATTCATTTGCCGAGGCGGTCCAGCAAATTCAACACTATATCCGGCAGGGAGATGTGTTTCAGGTGAATGTCTCGGTTCGGCAGACCAAGCCACTGCGAACGCCGCCTTTTCATATTTATGAGAAACTGAGGGAGCTGAATCCTTCACCTTATATGAGTTATATGCATACCCCGGACTTCCAGCTCGTCAGTGGGTCTCCGGAGCTTCTGATAAAAAAGCGCGGCAATGAAGCGAGCACGCGCCCGATTGCAGGGACAAGGCCGCGCGGTAAAGATGATGAAGAAGATCAATGCCTAGTCGATGAGCTGCTTGAAAATGAAAAAGAAAAAGCAGAGCACGTCATGCTCGTAGATTTAGAACGAAATGATTTAGGCCGGGTCTGTACGTATGGCAGTGTGCATGTGGACGAGCTAATGGTCGTTGAAAAATATTCTCATGTTATGCATATTGTATCGAATGTAAAAGGTTTTCTTGGCAGTGAAGTCGATGCGTATGATATGATAAGAGCAACTTTTCCTGGAGGTACAATTACCGGGGCCCCGAAAATTCGCACGATGGAGATCATCGAAGAACTGGAGCCGGTAAGAAGAGGCATTTATACGGGTTCGATTGGCTGGATTGGCTTTAACGGCGATATGGAGTTAAATATTACGATCCGTACGATGCTGGCCAAAGAAGGGCAAGCGTTCGTGCAAGCAGGAGCGGGAATTGTTATTGACTCCGATCCGGTGGCTGAATACCACGAATCCCTTAGAAAAGCCGAAGCTCTTTGGAAAGCCAAACAGTTGAGTGAAGAAGAGTTTAGGAAAGCAAGATTAGTAGAGTAGAGGAGGAAGCAACATGATTTTAATGATTGATAATTACGATTCATTCACGTACAACTTGGTCCAGTATTTAGGAGAGATGGGCGAAGAACTGGTTGTACACCGCAATGATGAAGTGACCATACAAGAAATCGAAGACTTGAAGCCAGAGGTGATTATGATCTCTCCAGGCCCGTGTTCACCCGATGAAGCTGGGATCAGCATGGAGGTAATCCGGCATTTTGCAGGCAAGATTCCGATTTTTGGCGTTTGCTTAGGACACCAATCGATAGCGCAAGTATTTGGCGGGGACGTCGTGCGGGCCGAGCGTTTAATGCACGGTAAAACATCTGCTATTCTTCATGATGGAAAAGGCGTGTATAAAGACTTGCCTAATCCGCTGACAGCGACGCGTTATCATTCGTTAATTGTGAAAAAAGAAACGCTGCCTGACTGTTTTGAGGTAACCTCGTGGACAGACGAAGGGGAGCTGATGGGGATTCGTCATAAAGATTACCCGTTAGAAGGCGTGCAATTTCATCCTGAATCGATCATGACCGGCGAAGGAAAAACACTTCTTCGCAACTTTATGGAAACGCATGTCTTGGCAAAAGGGGTTTAATACAGATGTATATAAGCATGAATGGGGAGTTGATGGCGCCGGAAGAGGCCCGTCTCTCCCCTTTTGAACATGGGTACATGTACGGGCTAGGCGTATTTGAGACACTGCGCGTGTACAAGGGCTATCCATTTTTATATAAAGACCACTTAAAGCGCCTCAGCGAAGGAATAAAAGAAATTGGGATTGATACTGAAATTACAGAACAGTATTTCTATGAAGAGATTGAGCGGGTAGTCAAGGCGAATGAGTGGCTTGATGCGTATGTGCGCTTCAACGTTTCGGCCGGCGAAGGCCCGCTCGGCTTGCCCGTAGAGAGCTACACAGACCCCCAGACTATCATCTATACTAAACCCCTGCAGGAAAAAGCGATGCCGGTTGAAAAACAAGCAGTTACCTTAACGCTGAGGCGGAATTCGCCTGAAGGTGATATTCGTTTAAAATCGCATCATTTTCTAAATAATATATTAGGCAAAAAAGAATTGAAAAACAGAGCGGATGTGGAAGGGATTTTCTTGACAGACGAAGGCCATGTGGCAGAAGGTATTGTCTCTAATATATTTTGGGTGAAGAATGGAGAGCTCTACACCCCAACTATAAACACCGGTATATTAAATGGCGTTACGAGGCAATACATTTTAAGACTTGCCAACGAACTAAACATCCCGGTGCATGAAGGTTATTTTAGTAAAGAAGAGCTACAAGCCGCAGATATGGCATTTATAACAAACAGCATTCAAGAAATTGTTCCGCTCTCTGCAGTAGATGATATTTCATATGAGTCTCCCGCAACATCGCTTATTGCTGAACTGCAGGCTGAATATAAGCGGCACCGCTTCTATTTGTCTTCATATAAGGAACTTACAGGAAAGAAGGGTAATGCAAATGATATGGAGAAATAAAAAAATAAATTTCACAGAAAAAACATATGTGATGGGAATATTAAATGCTACCCCTGATTCGTTTTCTGATGGCGGGAAGTACGTTGAAGTAGACCGTGCGCTAGACCGTGCATTAGAAATGGAGAGAAACGGAGCGGACATTATTGATGTTGGTGGAGAATCAACCCGGCCGGGCGCCGAAAAAGTCTCAGGAGAAGAAGAACTAAACCGGGTTATCCCGGTAATTGAACGAATTGCTCCGCAGGTAAGCGTTCCACTATCTATTGATACGTACAAAGCAGAAACGGCTAGACAGGCTATTGAAGCAGGCGCTGCCATCATTAATGATGTGTGGGGAGCAAAAGCTGACCCCGACATGGCAAAGGTAGCTTATGAAACACAAGCTCCGATTATTTTAATGCATAACCGGGATAATACGAATTACTATGATCTCATGATCGATATTAAACGAGAGCTGAACGAAAGTATTCGTATTTGTCATGAAGCAGGGGTGAAGGATGAACAAATCATTCTTGACCCGGGGATTGGATTTGCGAAAACGTATGAGCAAAATCTCGAAGTCATGCGCAGGCTCGATGAAATTACGAGCATGGGTTACCCTGTGTTACTTGGTACATCTCGCAAGTCGCTCATCGCCAAAACCCTGCAATTAAATGCAAATGAACGAGTAGAAGGGACAGGGGCAACAGTAAGTCTCGGTATTGAACGTGGCTGTCACATTGTTCGGGTTCACGACGTTTTAGAAATGAGCCGAACCGCGAAAATGATGGACGCCATGCTTGGCAAAGGAGAGATGGTTACGCATGGATAAAATTTATTTGAACAAAATGGAATTTTATGCTTATCATGGCGTGTTTTCAGAAGAGAACAAAATGGGCCAGCGCTTTTACGTCGATCTTGTGCTCGAGGCGGACTTACAACCATCAGCGACTGATGATGATCTTGAAAAAAGCGTAAATTATGCAGACGGTTATCAGCTTGTAAAAGAGGTTATTGAGAATAATACATTTAACTTAGTAGAGACGATTGCCGAAACGATCTCTACGGAAGTTTTTGCTCAATTTCAAATTGTGGAGCGGCTGACTGTAAAAGTTACCAAGCCAGACCCCCCCATACCGGGGCATTATGAATCAGTAGCGATTGAAATCACGAGGGAACGAAAATGACAAATGTTGCTTACATCGCTCTTGGTTCCAATATTGGGGACCGAGAGTCCTATTTACACCAAGGGATAGAGGCGCTTCGAACTACCGAGGAAGTTTCCTCGGAGATCATACATTCTTCTATTTATGAAACCAAGCCAGTAGGTGTGACCGAACAAGCTTCCTTTTTAAATATGGTAATAAAAATTAATACAACAAAAGAAGCGGCCGATTTACTAAGCGTTACGCAGAATATTGAAGAAAAAGCAGACCGAGTACGTGAAAAGAGGTGGGGGCCGCGCACGCTAGACCTTGACATTCTGCTCTACAACCAAGAGAATATGGAACGTGAAGACTTATGTATCCCGCATCCCCGGATGACAGAACGTGCATTTGTTCTCGTTCCGCTTGCCGAAATGGCTCCCCACATGATTATCCCCTCAGTTCAGCTAACGGTGATGGAATGCTTACAGCAACTACCGGATGCGGAAAGGGAAGGGGTGGTTAAATGGAAGAGCCAAAGTGGTCCGGACGAATTCGAGCGTTCCGAAAGCTAAAAGGCTATACACAAATTGAATTAGCGAAAGAGCTCGGCGTCGCTGTTTCGATTCTTGGAGATATTGAACGTGGAACACGTTATCCTGATGAGTGGTTACTTGAGAAAATTGCTGGAGTCCTTGGTATTACGAAAGAAGAGCTTGGCGAAGAGTGAAGCTTGAAGGAGGAACACCGATGTTAAATATAGATGGCATCGAGATGCAGAACCGGGTCGTGTTAGCGCCGATGGCAGGCGTATGTAATCCTGCATTTCGCTTGATTGCAAAGGAGTTTGGCACCGGTCTGGTCTGTGCGGAGATGGTAAGTGACAAAGCCATTTTGCAGGAAAATGAAAGGTCAATGAGCATGCTTTATGTAGATGAGCGAGAAAAACCGCTAAGTCTGCAAATATTCGGCGGGACCGAAGAAACCCTTAGTGGTGCGGCCCAAGTCGTAGACCAACAGACAAATGCGGATATTATTGATATAAATATGGGTTGTCCGGTGCCTAAAGTGACTAAATGTGATGCTGGGGCAAAGTGGCTGCTTGATCCTGATAAAATTTATCGAATGGTTGCAGCAGCTGTGAGTAAGGTTGATAAACCCGTTACTGTGAAAATGCGGACAGGCTGGGATGAAGATCACGTTTATGCCGTAGAAAATGCCCAGGCTGTCGAAGCAGCTGGAGGGAAGGCTGTTTCCGTGCACGGGCGTACCCGCTACCAAATGTATGAAGGTGAAGCGGATTGGGATATCATTAAACAAGTAAAAGAGACAGTAAATATCCCGGTTATTGGAAATGGCGATGTAAAGACCCCTCAAGATGCTAAGAAGATGTTAGATGATACTGGAGTCGACGGGGTCATGATCGGTCGAGCGGCATTGGGTAACCCATGGATGCTTTACCGTACGGTCGAGTATCTCGAAACAGGTGAGCTAGGCCACGAACCAACCCCGCGCGAAAAAATTGACGTTTGCATGCTTCATATGAAACGCTTGATTGATTTAAAAGGAGAAGACGTAGCGGTGCGGGAAATGCGCAAGCACGCAGCGTGGTACCTTAAAGGCCTTAAACGCAACTCCCGGGTTCGAGACCAGATCAATTATTTAACCACACAACAGGAGGTAGCCGACGCCCTTTACGGCTATGTTGAAGAGTTGGAACAGAAAGAAGCAGAACGTGTAAGCGTTGGATAAACGGAGTGGTTTGACTTCAACCTTGGCTTTTTCTATAATCGAAAGTAGAATCCGGGCTGTCAGCTTGAGGCTGGCAGCTTTTTCATGTACATTTTCAAAAAGAACGACCACGGGCCTATATAAGCTATGACGTATGAAGCGGTGATGAAGCTTAGAAAGCGGCACGGTGAAATGCCCTTTTGGACAAGCCTGAACCGATGAAATAAAAAATCAAATTTGAGAAAAGGGGAGGAAGCGACCTTTTATGAGTCAAGAACAAGAATTAAATGACCAAATGAAAGTACGCCTCGAAAAAATGCAGACGATGCAGGCGGAAGGAAATGACCCATTCGGCCAACGTTTTGACCGTACCCACACTGCCTCTACAATGAACGAGGCTTTTGACGAATTCTCAAAAGAAGAATTAGAAGAAAAAGAAGCACCAGCTACCTTAGCCGGACGTATTATGACGAAGCGCGGAAAAGGAAAAGCTGGATTTGCTCATATTCAGGACTTAAGTGGCCAAATTCAAATTTATGTCCGGAAAGATACTGTAGGTGAGGAACAATACGATCAATTCACTAATGCAGATATCGGTGACATTGTAGGAGTAACAGGTGTAGCTTTTAAAACAAAAGTCGGCGAATTGTCGGTGAAAGCAACTGAATTTCAACTGCTTTCCAAATCACTGCGTCCGCTTCCTGATAAATTCCACGGCTTAAAAGATGTGGAACAACGCTACCGCCAACGTTATCTTGATCTTATTGTTAACCCGGAAACAAGAGCAACGTTTGTGATGCGCAGTAAAATTTTACAATCCATGCGTCGTTACTTAGATGATAATGGCTATTTGGAAGTGGAGACACCAATGATGCATTCCATTCCTGGTGGTGCCTCCGCGCGCCCGTTTATTACTCACCACAACGCTTTAGATATGGAATTATACATGCGCATTGCGATTGAGCTTCATTTAAAACGTTTAATTGTGGGTGGCATGGAAAAGGTGTATGAAATTGGCCGCGTGTTCCGAAATGAAGGGGTATCCACACGCCACAACCCTGAATTCACGATGATTGAATTGTATGAAGCATACGCGGATTATCAAGATATGATGACGTTAACGGAAAATGTAATTGCGTATGTGGCCAAACAAGTAAATGGAACCACCACATTAACGTATGGAGAGTTGGAAGTGGATCTTTCTGAAGGGTGGAAACGGGTCCATATGGTGGATGTCATCAAAGAATACACCGGTGTGGACTTTTGGCAGGAAATGTCGGACGAAGAAGCAAGAGCGCTTGCTAAGGAACATAAGGTTCCGGTAAAAGAAACGATGTCATTTGGCCATGTGGTTAATGAGTTTTTCGAACACTTTGTAGAAGAGCATTTAATCCAGCCTACTTTCGTATATGGTCATCCAGTGGCTATTTCCCCTCTAGCAAAGAAAAGTACAGAAGATGAGCGTTATACCGACCGCTTTGAACTTTTCATTGTCGGAAGAGAACACGCCAACGCCTTTACAGAGTTAAACGACCCTGTTGACCAACGCGAGCGCTTTGAAGCTCAAGTGGCTGAACGAGAACAAGGGGATGACGAAGCTCATATGATGGATGAAGATTTTCTGGAGTCGCTTGAATATGGTATGCCTCCGACCGGCGGTTTAGGAATCGGAATTGACCGGTTAGTAATGCTGTTGACGAACTCCCCTTCTATCCGGGACGTCTTGCTCTTTCCACAAATGCGGAGCCGCGATAGTGAAACGGAAGCATAAAGCTCTCTCCCAAGTTCTCTGTCTGAGAACTTGGGAGTTTTTTAATGGTGGTGGGCAAGTTAAGAGCTATACAAAGTGAAGACGGAACAATAAAAAATACTTAGAGAAGTGATTGTTAACTCTGGAGGTACCCGTACCGTGGTATAGGGAGGGTTAGAAAAAATATCAACATTACTCTTTAATAGAGCCAAAGGAGAGGCCCAGCACGGCATTTAGAAGCAATGAAGGAGTTTGGTGTGTGCACGTTTTATCTCTTTTACCACCTGTGGAAATAGACTTTATATATTTTAAATAAAAAAATTCAATTGTATGGTTGCGCAAATTTGGGGAAGGTGTTATATTATTATTCGTCGCTGACACAAACAGCGCAAAGCATTACAAAAACGACAACGAAATCAATAAAAAAAGTTATTGACTTTTGAATGTGTTTCTTGTTATTATTAAAAAGTCGCTTGCAGAGAGCAAGTTAATCGCCCTTTGAAAACTGAATGAAAGAAAGCGCCTGTCAATTTTAATTGATAGTTTATATGAGAGCGAGTCAAATCGCTTCGAAATTACGCAGGTAAGTGTTAAGGAAGGCCGACTAACGTCGCGACGTCCTGTCGCAACGTCGGCACTTGCACATCCCTGTGCTTCGGAGAGTTTGATCCTGGCTCAGGACGAACGCTGGCGGCATGCCTAATACATGCAAGTCGAGCGCGTGAAGCAGGTTGATCCCTTCGGGGTGACACCTGTGGATCGAGCGGCGGACGGGTGAGTAACA
>NZ_KB898636.1 GCF_000377705.1 Salsuginibacillus kocurii DSM 18087
GAAGGGGCTGTCCCAAAAGGGCAGCCCCTTACCTTTTTATTCCAATTTAAAATACTAAAAAAGAGATCATCCTTTTGCTAAAATGGAAAGTAACCACACCAACCACTAGAAAGGATGATCTCTTATGTTTAAAGATTATACCATGGGACAACTCGTTCTACCAATGGATTTTAGTGATTTGATTCCAGAAAATCATGTGTCACGTGTGGTGCATGACATGATTGAACAGGTGGATGAGCAGTTGTTCTATGCCGCTTATGAGGGCGGAGGCCGCCCTTCTTATCACCCAAAAATGATGACGAAAATTGTTTTGTATGCCTACACGCAAAAATGGTATTCCTGTCGTGACATTCAAAAAGCCCTTGAAGAAAACCTGCCGATGATGTGGTTAGCTGCCCAGCAAGTACCGAATTTTCGAACCATCAACCGCTTTCGTTCCGAACGCATGCAAGACTTGATTGAGCCCCTTTTCACCCAATTAATCCAACTTCTCTTAGACCAAGAGTATATCACTATGGAACATTATTTTCTCGATGGGACGAAAATCGAGGCGAATGCCAACCGGTATTCATTTGTATGGCGAAAGGCTTCTGAGCGTTATGAAGCAAAGCTCCAAGACAAACTAAAAACCCTTTTCGCTCATATTGAAGACACGATCCGTCAAGATGAAGCCACCTGTTCCCCTTCGGAAGAACCTTCGGCTCGCATAACCTCAGAACAACTTCAAGAGGCGGTCCATCAAGTGGAAGAGCAGTTAGGCAAAGCGGAACAGGCTGTTGAATCAGCTGCCGATCCTGAAGAGAAAAAAGTAAAGAAAGAAGAGCTTCGCACCTTACGGCGGATGCATAAATCCATGACATCAGATTATTTGCCGCGGCTCCAAAAGTACGAAGATCATTTTGCCACATTTGGAGACCGTAATAGTTTCTCAAAGACAGACCGTGATGCGACATTTATGCGCATGAAGGAAGATCATATGAAAAATGGGCAGCTCAAGCCGGGTTATAACGTTCAAGCTGGTACGGAAAATCAATTTATTCTGGGGTACTCGATTCACCAACGTCCAACGGACGCTCGCTGCTTTCAACCGCATATGAAAATGCTGAAAAACCGAGCACTGCCCTTCCCTGAGCAAGTTGTTGCGGACGCTGGTTATGGAAATGAGAGTAATTATGTATATGCCGATGATCAGGACATCGATCTCCTCGTTCCCTATAATATGTGGCGAAAAGAGAAGAAACGCAGTTTTAAGAAAAATCCTTATCATGTACAAAACTGGACCTATGATGATAAAGGAGATTACTTTATTTGCCCGAATAATCAAAAGGTAACCTTTCGATACAAAAAACATCGAACGGATACGTATGGCTACCGACGTCAATTTCGGATTTACGAGGCGGAAGATTGCAGTAATTGCCCGGTCAAGTCAGCTTGTACGAAAGCAAAAGGGAATCGGCAGATTCATTATAATCCGCTGTATGAAGCGAAAAAGAAAAAAGCGAGAGAAGCCCTTGGTACGGAAGAAGGCGCTGAGACCTATAAGTTGCGTAAAGTAGAGGTCGAAAGCGTGTTCGGCCATATCAAGGGCAATAGGTCGTTGCGCCGCTTTTCTCTTCGCGGCCTAGACAAGGTCAACGTAGAGTTTGGGTTGGCAGCCATAGCCCATAACCTCCTAAAACAAAAGGAGGTGGACAACCTCTATCATTATCATAAGGATAATACTAAAAAATCCGTTGTGATGAATAACCATCACAACGGATTTTTTAATACTTTTCAAAGGCTTTTGGGACAGCCCCAACATTGTAAAATAAGGGCGATTTGTGGAATTTGGGCGGTAAGCGCTTAAATTTGGACGTTTCGACAAGAAACTTGGACGTTTTTGGCTCAATTTGGACGTTTCGACAAATCTCTGTGACATTTCGACAAGATTCTCGTACGTTTCTCCACGTATGGCAGAATTGCTCCGTCCAAGCCCGCTCCGCTTTTCATGTCTAGCTGCGGCGCCTAGAGGCTCGAGGATTTTTCTGCCTCTGACTCCGCGCGGCAAGCCACGCTGCGCAGGTGCTGAAAAACTTGTCGCCTCTAAGCAAGGCGCCTCCGCTTTTCTGTCTAGCTTCGCGGGCTAACAACTTGAGATCCCTTTCTCCCACCCTGCGGCGGCAACAGCCTCCTCGGTGGGAGAGAAGGGCTCTGCGTCGTTTGGAAAGCCCGCTCCGCTTTTCATGTCTAGCTGCAAGCAGCAGGGGCTCGAGGTCATAAGCCGTTCGCCTTCAAAGTCAAAGAGCGACTTTGGAGCCGCCCGTCTTATGCTTGACGCCCCTGAACGCTGCTTTCCGCTTTTCTATTACCCTTGCGTTATTGCTAGAAATGTAGTATAAAAGAGTTTGTGTGAAAAAATCTTGCCAAGCGCATGCTGATGTTGGCATGTTTGCTTGATATGGTGGGCGTCCTGTTTGGCGTCGCCAGTTTTATATAAATCGCTCGTATAACCCAGGCAATAAGGGTCTGGGGTATCTATCAGGAACCGTAAATCACCTGGCTACGAGCTCTTAAGGTCCTAAAAAGGCAGCTTAAGAGCTTGTGGCCTTTTTTTATGTGCAGAAAGGAGGAGGACCATGTCGTTTTTTCATTTGGAAGAAAATCAAACTTCGGTGAAACAGGAAATCATCGCGGGGTTTACTGCTTTTCTAACGGTTGCTTATATTTTGGTCGTGAATCCTACGATTTTATCGGATGCGGGAATTCCTTACAGTTATGCGTTGCTTGCGACTGTAGCGGTGACTGCGTTTGGCTGTCTGGCGTTGGGAGTTTGGGGGAATACCCCTCTTATTTTGACGCCTGGGATGGGAATTAATGCTTTTTTTGCGTATACGATGGTGGAAGGGTTCGGGCTTACTTGGCAAGAAGGATTGGCTGTAGTGATAGTAGCGGGTATTTTATTTTTTATTATGGCAATTACACCCATGGCAGCTAAACTTGCGCAGGCTGTGCCCGAATCATTAAAAATTGGGATCACAGCGGGTGTTGGTATTTTTCTTACTTTTATCGGCTTGCAAATGGGTGAAGTGGTCGTTCCTCATCCCGATACATTTGTAGCCCTTGGTTCGCTCTCTAATCCTGTCGCTATCACGACACTCGTCGGGCTTGTTATTATGATGATGTTGTTCGTGCGTGCGGTTAAAGGAACATTTCTTATTGGAATGCTTATCACCGCTGGGTTGGCGTTTTTAATCATTCCTGGGGCTGATGAATCAAGGCAGAATATTTCGTTTGAAGGGTACTCGAGTATTTTAACGAGCGCAGAATTTTCAGGAGTATGGCAAGTGCCGTTTTGGACGGCGTTGTTTTCTTTGACGATGTTGATCGTATTTGAAACGCTCGGACTTTTGCACGGTCTGTTACCGGAAAACAAATCGTCCACGCGGGCGTATCAAGCGAGCTCCACCACAGCGTTAATGAGCGGAGTGTTTGGCACGTCACCAACTATTCCAGTCGTAGAAGGGGCGGCGGGGACAGCAGCAGGAGGCCGAACTGGGTTGACCGCTGTAACGGTAGCGGTGTTATTTTTGCTCTCGCTTTTATTCGCACCGTTTCTTGGCATGATTCCAAACGCTGCGATTGCGCCGATTCTGATTATTGTTGGTGGCTTGATGGCCCAGCAAGTTGTTCGTATACCACGTGACGACCCGACCGAATGGTTCCCTGCTTATTTCATCGTCGGTTTAATTCCTCTTACTTCTTCCATTGCAGATGGCATCGCATTTGGCTTTATTATGTATCCGTTATTGAAGATGCTGGTCGGACAATACCGAATGGTGTCGGCGTGGATGTATGTTATTGCGTTGTTATTTGTGATGAATTATGTATTGCTTTATACCACGGTATAACTATGAAAAAGCCTCTGCGCCAAATAGTAGGTACAGAGGCTTTCTTTATTTATAAAATAAATAATGGGGGAGCGGGGTTAACTAAGCTGCTTCTCGGCGTGCGTTTGTTTCTCCTCTTCTTTAATGCGCTGTTCAGTTTCAGGGTCAAAGAAATGTCCTTTATTTAAATCAAAGCCGAGTTCAATCGTGTCACCTTGTTGGATGTTGCTGCGCGGGTTAACAATCCCGACAATTTCCTGGTCTTCGATGGTGGTATAGAGCACCAGCTCGGAGCCAGTCAATTCGGCGAGCTGGATATTGACCTCACTTTTGGCCTCAGGCATCGTTTCAAGGAAGACAGCTTCATCATGAATGTCTTCTGGACGAATTCCTAGAATGAGTTCATCCCCAGTTTTATAACCCTGGCTGGTCAATACTTTCATCTTGCCATCTGGAATTTTTAACGATAACTCGCCCATGGTAAAGGTGTTGTTTTCAAGCTTCCCATTTAAAAAGTTCATGGACGGTGAACCGATGAAACCGCCGACAAACACATTTTCAGGGTATTGATAGACGTGGCGCGGCGCACCGATTTGCTGAATTACTCCGTCTTTCATAATGACAATGCGGGAAGCCATCGTCATCGCTTCAGTTTGGTCGTGCGTCACATAAATTGTTGTCGTTTTTAACTGCTGGTGCAGTTTAATAATCTCTGAGCGCATCTGTACGCGCAGCTTAGCATCGAGATTAGAAAGCGGCTCATCCATGAGAAACACTTTTGGATTTCGAACGATTGCCCGGCCGAGTGCCACCCGCTGCCGTTGTCCGCCGGATAAAGCTTTCGGCTTCCGGTCAAGCAGGTCGCGCAGGCCAAGAATGTCACTTGCTTCTTCTACCCGTTTTTTAATATCTTCTTTTTTAAATTTGCGAAGCTTCAGCCCAAAGGCCATATTATCAAACACGTTCATATGGGGATAAAGGGCGTAATTTTGGAAGACCATCGCAATATTGCGGTCCTTCGGGGAAATATCATTCATGCGCTGGGAATCAATATAAAAATCACCTTTTGAAATTTCTTCAAGGCCGGCAATCATACGTAGAGTGGTAGATTTCCCGCACCCAGACGGTCCGACAAAGACGATAAATTCTTGGTCTTCAATGTCGAGGTTAAAGTCTTCAACTGCTGTGACATCGCCATCAAAGGTCTTATAAATGTGGTCTAGTTTTAATTCTGCCATATGTAGCTCCTCCTCTGTCGTTTGCTAATGTAATTTCATTGTATCCGTTTTCATGAAATGGCACTATTGGCAAGGTGCACAAAAACATTGGAGACATTTTATACAATCTGCCACATAGCTATTTATAACTTTTTTATTAAAAATGCGGTGTGAAGCCCGGCTAAGTGCGAGAAAGAATGAAGGTTCAGGCCTGTTTGTTCTGAGAACTTGTCCAATCTATATTGCAAGGTATTGCGATGGACATGCAGTTCTTTTGCAGCAAGCGTACGGTTCATATGGCAGTTAAGGTACGTTTTTACTGTAAGCTGAAGCTCTCGGTCTGCATCGTTTAAAAACGCTTCGACAAATGCTTCACGTTCTCTGGAAGGAACTTGAGATAAAAGCGCATGCAAATGAGCGTCTTGATAAGTGAAGAGGGAGGTCTTGGGTTGAAGTTGCCTTGCTTTTTCAAAAAGGTGATGTTCCTCTTGAAAGGCCTCCGCTGCAGACTGGTTCGCGTTATGTAAAGGGCCGGCGAGAAGATACACGTCCGTTAAAAAATCAGTTCTAAGCGCATGTGAAAACAGTTCCAATCCATCTTTATCGATTTCTTCAGCTTCTTTATCCTCAGCAATGATGCTTCCAGTCGTCCGATTTTTCCAGACCACCGCGCCACTGTTAGGAAACAGAGAACGAAGCGTTTGGTGCAGCTCCCGTTGTTCCTCCGCAGCGTGCGTTAAGCTGAAATGAAAAAAACGATAATGTGCAACAGAAAGCGGAGCGTTTTCTACAGCGAAACAGCGATTGTACCAACTTTTTTCATAATCGGTCTGAAAGAGATTGCTTGGGGCCACAGCTTGTAAGAAGGTAAGCAGAAGCTTTTTTTCACGAGCATTCAATGTAGTCTTTTCAATGCCAAACAGTTCTTTGCGTTCGTTTTCGAACCATTCATAGCGTTGCCAATCTTCGACTGCGTTTGGGTCAAAAACCATTGAATCGCTGTACAACTCATACAAAGAGTGATCCATAATTTGTGCTCCTTTCCGGATAGAAGTCACCGAATGGGTTTGATACACTTTTAGAAGCATACGTAGTAGTGGTGACTTTAGTGACAGGCGAATTGGTATAAAAGTGAACCTATGGCATCAATAGCGCCGGAGAGGTGATAGGTGTTCGGCAGATAGACGAGGAGAGGACCGGTCAAACCTGCTAAAAAAGCAGGGCTGGATAAACGAAAGGGAAACTTCCATCACCTCCTAACTGAAAACGTGCGCTTGCTTCTATGAAACATGTAAAGTCAACAGCTCAGGAGAAAAGGAGGACCAGAATGAAAAAGAACTATCATTGTTGTGCCACCTGCATCCATTTTGCAGCAGACAAAACAGTGGACGGGATGACTTATCGGTGTGTGCGGCTTGGATACGAAACCAAACCTACGTACACGTTTAACTGTTGGGAGCCCAAGCCCGCTGTTCAGCGCTTAATGGAAAAAGAAAAGAAAGAGAAATAACCGCTCTCTCTGTTGAAAAAGCGGTTATACGTCGAACCATAACAGCCAGCAGGTGTCGTTCAGGCGCAGAATAGAACGAGTTACGGTGTAGGATGATTGCTTTGGTTAGGTGTTAAGATGTTCTCTAGCGCATAGGCGACGCCTGCTTCATCATGGTTCGTTGTTACATATGTTGCTTGCTCTTTTACTGCTTCTTCAGCATTTTCCATGGCTATGCTTGTGCCGGCTGCTTGAAACATCGATACATCATTAAAGTTATCGCCAATTGCGACTGTTTCACGCAGTGAAGAGCCAAGTTCAGTAACCATACGCTCGAGACCAAATCCTTTTTGTGCTTTAGGGTTCATCATTTCTATATTATCACGGCCGGAAGAGGTTAAGACAAATTCTGGCCGCTCTCCCCACGCCTCGTATACGTCTTGAAGTTTTTCTGGGAAAAAAGAGATGACTAGAAATTTATAAATAGGCTCAGCAAAGGTTTTCAGCTCACTGGCTGTGCCCAGCTCTTTTAAGCCGATGTGTTTAACATGGTGGTTTGCTTGCCTTGTGATCGAATCGCGTACGCGCTCAGGTTCTTCCTGGGTTTTGACAAATTCATCAAGCTCTTGCAAAAAGGAGTGGTTCGTTTCAGGAGTGGTCAAGGTAGCGTTCTCTGTTGAAATGTGAAAGTAAAAGGAGCGTTCATTCAGCCATTCGGCTAATTCAAAGGCTGTATCGTTTGAAAGCGTCACTTGCTCTAGAATTCGCTCTGGTGTCGCCACTACACTTCCATTTGCACAGACAAAGCCGTCCGCTTCTAACTCGACATCGCCAAGCAATCGCTTCGCATCGGCAATACCTCGTCCGGTTGCTATAATGAATCGGTTGCCGTTTTCTTGCCATCTCTTAACCGCACGGGCATTTTCTTTGGAAATGGTGCCGTCCCTGCTTAAAAGTGTACCGTCCATATCTACCGCAATATTTTGCATTTGCTTCACCCTCACTTTGTACGTCCGCGGCGTGTATTTGGCAGGTGATTATCGTTGTTTATCACCTGTACTTCTTGATAAACTAAAACTCAGCTCAGTTTTTATCGAAATAAGTCATTAGATGCGAAGTTACTCCCATTATACACAGTGGTGGCGCTTACAAGCCAGCATAATGTAGAAATGATTTACAGTTAAGCTGAAAGAAGGTTTCGTTGGAGGCTTTTATGAGAAAAATAACCGTTGTGCTGTGGCTTCTCTTACTTGTGGGAGCCGGCCTTTTTGTGTGGTTTAACCGCGATACAGTAGAATGGCAGCCAGAACTAATTCGCAATTGGCTGCTTTCCTTTGGCTGGTGGGCGCCGTTTCTATATATTCTTTTTTATACGCTCCGCCCCTTGATCTTTTTTCCTGCCTCGATTTACGCCATGGCTGGTGGACTGGCTTTTGGTCCATTTGGGGTCATTTTTGTGATCACTGGCTCTCTTCTCGGTTCAACCCTGGCCTTTTGGCTGGCACGTTATGGCGGTTACTCGATTGTAAAAAAACAGTGGAGTGGTTGGCGTGGCACTGTACAGAAGCAGCTAGAAGTAAACGGGTTTTATTATGTTTTGTTTTTGCGCATGATTCCGGTTCTTAACTTTGATATCGTCAGCTATATTAGTGGTATCTCAAGAATACGCTACCGGACATTTATTGGGGCAACTTCTATAGGCATTATTCCTGGTTCATTCGGTTATACCTTCTTAGGAGCGAGTGTTGTCGAAACAGACCCTTGGATTTTTAGCATCGGCGCGCTATTAATTCTTCTCTTGGTGTTGCTGCCTAATTTACTGCGTAAACGAATGAAACGAGCGGGGATCGACCTTCCGGAAGAAGAACAGAAATGACGTAAACAATCTCTTCTTAATAGAAAGAGGCTGACTCAGCACTCGTTCACACATCGAACGAATAAAAGAGTCAGCTTTTTTGATAGTGCTCGGTTAAACGTTGAACCCCGCCCGCGCCAGACAACAAGGATTCATAAAGCTCCGATAATGAGTTGGGGATGGCCTTTCCGTGACTTCCCTTTCTGCGGGCGATCCGCGAGATTTCCCGCTGAAGCTGCTGCCTTGCGCTTCTTAAAGGGCGGGCGAACAGTCATGAAAAAGAAGCCACCCGTAGTTCTAGTTGAATGGTTGCCGCATGGTTTACAAAAGGGGAGAGTTGTTCGTTGCTTCGCGTTGATGATAAACGTGATGTTTTTCTAATGCTTGCTCTAGCGTTAAGTGACTTTCAAGGTCTTGTAGCGAAATACCGAGTTGAACGATCGTCTGAGAAAGCTCAGGGCGCATGCCGGAAATGCTCACATGGATGCCCAAAAGGCGGAGGGCTTGGACAAGTCTTAGTAGGTGTTGGGCAAACTCGGTATTAATGCTGTTCATGCCGGATAGGTCAATAATAATATTCGACAATTCCATATCAGCGGCCCGTTCTAATGTTCTTTGCTGCAAATAGTTTGAACGGTCGCTGTCCATGTCCCCGATTAAGGGAAGGACGGCAATCTCGTGCTGGATTGGAACAAGCGGAACAGATAGTTCATGCATCGCTTGTTTTGCATGGTCCAAAGCTTTCACATGATAATTGACAAACGTCCGGCTAATCGTAGCTACCGATTCATCAATTAAATGGTCGATATAACCATGGACGTAAAAGGCCAGTTCAACATCTGCCTCTACAGCTTTTGCTTCTATTAAAACCACTTCCCGTAACACTTGGCGGTACAAAGGGATCGTATATAAGACAACTTCGAGGGAAAGTCCACGGCTCACTAAATACTCGGCTTGTGTTTTTAGCCATTCCTGTAATTGTTGTTGCATCTCTTCCTTTGAACTATGTACAAGCCCCTTGCCGATAATCGAAAAGTAATCCACAGCCGTGGCCTCTACAGCGGAAGAAGTAGATGTGTTCAGGGGTAGGTTTTTTGATTGGATTGTTTCCTGTCGTAACTCGTCCAAGCGGTTTTTTAGCTTCTCGTCATTGTTCAGGAGGTGGTTTCCAATTGCAGTGTATAATGTATGATCGTTCATCTGAGTACTCCTTTTATAGTATGAAATAACGCTTTAATGGTTGTTCTCAGCAATAATCTTTTTCTCAATACCCTTTTTAAACCTTTAGCAAACCACTTTTCTTTATCTTTTGAAAAAAAGTGTTGATTGAGGAAGATTGATGTAGGGAAAAGAAGGGTGATATCAGGGGAAGGAGGGTCGTTATGCCGTTTTTACGATTTTTACTTGTAGTATCTGCTAAAACGTTAAGCAAAATATTTAGCCTGGCCACTGCCACATTCTTTGGGAGGGTTCCTTCTAAAGATGATTCTAAAATTAGTTTAACCGCATTGCTTTCTGTATACTGGATTTTTGTTGGATTTGCTGTCATATTTCCTTCGTTTGCAGAAATGGTCATACCGTTTCTTCCTGATCATGAACCCTTGATCTTTATTATAGCGTTAACAATGTTTTTAATCATTCCATTAGTGGTCGGATTTTTGACGACATGTGTGGAAAATCAGCGTCATCTATCACCGTGGCGCCATATGTGGATGGGCTATCCTTACGCATTCATTCTTGGTGTCGTCGTGATTTTTCTTATTATCATTGTGCCGATCATCAAGTTTCCACAAATCATTAATCTGCGCGTATTAAAACATATGGCTGTAATGATTCGCAAAGGCTATTATGAAGAAGCGTTAAGCACTGTGCAATTGACACTTTATCAATTCGGGTTGGAACCAGAAATAAAAAAACCCCCCTTTTATCTTTGGCATCCATTTCTAATTCTTGTCTGGGTGCAAGAACGTATATTTAACCGAAAAATGGCGAAAAATATGCGCGTTATCCGAGGAGAAGTAGAGAGAGAGCCGTACGAAATAATACTCCATTCAACGGATATATCTGTTATAGGAACAGAGCAGGTGGTTATGAAGGTGTTAGGCATTCTTTCTGAAGGTGTCGACCACAACGTTCTTTATTTTTCCTGGGACGATTCATCACAAAAGATTGAAGATGAGATTTTTTCAATGCAGCGTAAGCTTGAAGATGGGGAAATGGTGACCGAAGAAGCAATCGATGATGTGGCAAAACGTTTGCGGGAAATCCCGCTTTCCATGAGCGAATGGAACAATATCCGCCGCCAGCTATACCGGGTAGAACGCGATCGTTACAAGTGTTTATATCAACGAAGTACTAACGAGACAAATGGAAGAAAAGCGCATAAACATGAGAAAAGTTCAAGGAATTATGATGAGAATTACAAAAAGTGTGAAAATCGGTTTATACAGGATTAAGTTACCAATATGATGTGGTATGTTAGTAATGAGAAAGAAAAGGTTAACTATTTTAAGGAGGCTTTCATATGAGCAAGAAAGTGCTTTATTCACTGCTAACAGGGGTTCTTACAATTGGTGTTCTTGCTGCCTGCGGCGATGCTGAAGACATGGATGATCCAGGTATGGAAGAGGATCCAGGCATGGAAGATGACGGCGGAGACATGGAAGGCTAATAATTAAGAAATCATAATGAATCATTTACAGGACCGGCTCATTTGTGGCCGGTCTTTTTTGAGTTGAAACTAAGTGGACCAAAAGCTGCCGTTAGAAGATGGAAGCGAAGACGTTGTTGGTTTTGAGACAATACGTTGCTGCTGCTTATCTTTACTGTATACATACGAACATCAAGCTTTAAGAAATGCGTTGAACAGAGTGCAAGTGCGATGAGAAGAACCTCAGCTGCTCCATAAACAATGTAGTTCAAGATGATAGCGGAAAAGGTTAATACGTGAAACAAACCAAACTAGCTCTATACATGGCGATAGCAGATTGGAAAATTTTAATGCCTTCCAATTCCTTCCCCTCCCCTTTTCATATACTCATAATCTGTCAAAATGAGTTGCGGAGGTGAAGCTAGATGAAAAAATATTTAGCAACAGGGCTCACATTGGCGCTAGTACTTGGCGTAGCTACTACAGGACAGGCAAAGGATGTGGATGTGCATAACGTACAACCAGGAGAAAACGCCTGGACTATTGTTGAGAAATTTGATCTCGACCTCAACAAACTAGATTCGTTGAATTCACACCTTGAAAATATGAATATCTTGCCTGTAGGCCAAGAGTTAATTGTCGATATTGAAGAGTCTGATAAAGAAGAAGTCCCTTCAGCACCTGAACAGGAAGCTGAAGAGAATCACACACCTGAATCGGACCAAGCTCCAGAGAATGGTGTAGAGGAAGAAGCACCTGCTCCGGCAGAAGAAGCTGAAGAGAACCACACTCCTGAGTGGGAGCAAACTCCAGAAGCTGGTGCCGAACAAGAACCAGCGACTGAAGAAGAAGCTGCTCCAGCAGAAGAGGAAGAAGCAGAAGAAACAGCTGACACTCAAGACTTAATCGAATTTCAAGCAGAAGTGATTGAGTTAACAAACCAAGAGCGTGAAGCTCAAGGCCTAGAGCCGCTTGAAACTCATGTCGAGCTTTCTGATGTAGCAACAGTGAAGTCAGAAGACATGCGCGACAACGATTACTTCTCTCATGACAGCCCAACGTACGGTAGCCCGTTTGATTTAATGGATCACTACGGCGTAAACTACCGTACAGCAGCTGAAAACATTGCCGCTGGCCAAATGTCTCCTGAGCAAGTAGTAGAAGGATGGATGAATTCTGACGGCCACCGTCAAAACATCATGAACGCTGAGTTCACCCACATTGGTGTAGGCTATGCTGAAGGTGGAAGCCAGAACCACTACTGGACTCAATTGTTCTTGGCAGAGTAATATAACTTTTACATGATCGATCCAGCCTTGCTCTAGAGCGGCTGGATCGTTTCTTATTTTACAGGCGTACCTAAAGGAAGAACTTGTACCAGCCGAATGGAATGTGAATAGACAGCTTTTTCCGCCAATAATTCATATCTGTTGAAAGTATGGAGGTCCTGTGGCAATATCATAACGGGAACTAATGAAAGGAGAGACAACGAATGAATACGATTGAAGCGATGCGAGAGCGTCATTCGATACGAAAGTTTGATACAGATCATGTCATGCCAGAAGAAGATTTACAAGAGATACTAGATGCTACCATTGAAGCTCCTTCTTCTTGGAACCTTCAACATTGGAAGTTTCTCGTTATTCAATCCGATGAAAAAAAAGAAGAGCTCCTTCCAATTGCTTATAACCAAAAGCAAGTCGTCGACGGCGATGTCACCATCGCTGTGTTAGGGGATGAACAAGCAAATCAAAACGCTGATACCGTTTTTGGAGAATCCGTTGAACTAGGTCACATGACAGAAGAAATAAAAGACAAAGTTGTAGCTACCATTCATGGCGCTTACGAAAATGAAAAATTTGGTCATGATGAGGCGTTGATTAATGCTTCGCTAGCAGCTATGCAGCTAATGCTCGCGGCCAAAGAAAAAGGCTACGACTCCGTCCCGATGGGCGGTTTTGATGCTTCTAAGCTGCGTGAGAACTTCAACATTCCGGAGCGCTATACCCCCGTAATGTTAGTAGCCATCGGAAAAGGCACAGGCGAAGCCCGCACATCTCCGCGCTTCCCACTCGAAGACGTTGTTATTAAAGATAGTTTTTAAGAATATGAAAAACCGTCTCCTTCTATTAATAAAAGGGACGGTTTTTTACATCGTTCAGGGGGAGTATGAGCTGTTCAGGCGCCTCCGCTTTTCTTTGTCCAGCTCCAAGCGGCAGGGGCTCGAGGTCATAAGTCGCGCCCTTTCAAAACCAAAAAGCGGTTTTGGCAGCGCTCGCCTTTTGCTTGACGCCCCTGACCGCCGCTCTCCGCTTTTCTACATTGGGATGACGTAGTGGAAGATGGTGAAGAAGTGGAGGAGGGAGCCTATTAACACGAATACGTGCCAAACGGCGTGGTGGTAAGGGAAGCTGCGCCATACATAAAAGATAGTGCCGAGGGTGTAAAATAGGCCGCCTGCTACCAATAAGGTTACGCCTCCTGTTGGCAATGCAGCGGTCAAAGGGCCCCAGGCGAAGACGATAATCCATCCCATCAAAATATAAAAGAGCGTGGAAAGGGCAAGGAACCGTTTGACGAAAAAGGCTTTGAAGACAACGCCTACCAGTGCAATGCCCCACACGATGCTAAACAGAGTCCAGCTTAGCGCCCCTTCTAATACGATAAAAAGCAAAGGGGTGTACGTACCGGCTATAAATACATAAATGGAAGCATGGTCCATTATTTCAAAGAAGTCCTTAATTTTCCCCTTGGGGAAGCTGTGTAATAAAGTCGAAGACATATATAGTAGCACCATTGACGCTCCGTAAACTGAAACCGTAACCACATGAAGTGGGGTGGCCAAGATGCTTGCGTAAACAATTAGAAGAACAAGGCCGGTAATGCTCAGTACACATCCAATACCATGGGTGATCGCATTTGCCAGTTCTTCTTTTTTCGAAAAGGTGTGTGTAGTCCCCATTCATTCCCTCCTTAATAAAGCCGGTGCACGGCTTTCGGGCTGTACATGCCCACAGCCTTAACACAATCTTATCATACGTCCTTACGTTTAAAGAAGTGAAAGCAGGGAATAATTCTAGAGGAGCAAAAAGTGTGGCGAAACGAAATTATTAAAGAGTGAGGTGAGCGAGTTGGCAAAAGTACTAGTGGTTTACTATAGCGCTTATGGACACATTTATGAAATGGCTAAGGCTGTATCGAAGGGTGCCGGCAAGCTGCAAAATACGGAAGTGAAAATGGTGAAGATCCCAGAATTCGACTCAGCTAAAGAGGCGATGTCTGGTCAAGAGGCTTATGTGGAGTCCCAAAAAGAACAAGAAGTGGTGCCAGAAGCTACACACGAGGACCTAAAGTGGGCAGACGGTGTGATATGGGGCATTCCAACTCGGTATGGGGCAATGCCAGCTCAGATGAAGCAATTTTTAGATTCAGCGGGTGCGCTTTGGTTAAACGGTGAATTAGAAGGCAAAGCTACCTCGATCTTTACAAGCACAGGCTCTATTCATGGTGGACAAGAAACGACGACGATTACGTCACTTGTACCGTTGTTGCATTTTGGGTTTATTTTTGTCGGTCTGCCATATGGAGAGAATCAGGAAATGCTAAGCACAGAAGCGATTGGCGGCTCGCCATATTCTGCTTCTACAGTAGCTGGTCCAGATGGCTCCCAACAGCCTGACCCGAAAGAATTGCTCATGGCAGAACGACTCGGCGAACGTTTGGCCAATGTGGCAGGGAAATTAGCTCAATAAAATGAATAATAGTATGTCCTTTCCTTTGTGAACATGTAAGTTGTAGTTAGTGAGGGTAAATAATCTTAATTCCTGTAGTGAAAGCGAAGGATCCGTAGAGAAGGAGTGGTCTCTCATCGAGATTGCTCTTTTCTTTTGCCTCAAGTGCTCTCTTCCACCTTTGTTTTCACATAGGTCGATGGGCCTGCTGGTGATAGTTGTTCGGTCGGCGCCGCATTTAAAAAAGCCAGCTCCTGAATGGAACTGGCTTTTCAATGTTTCATTGTTTTCCTTATTTAGCGTGCAAAAACATGGTTCCCGATGCGGATCGTTTCTTCTTGCGTAGCGATCCAGTGGTTGTCTGCTGTTTCTGGGTTATAGAAATAAACAGATCCTTGTCCCTGACCGCGGAATGCAAGTGCTTCATTTACAGCATCTCTTGATTCCTGGTCTGGTTGTTGGTTAATCGCTCCGTCCATTACCGGACTGAACGCGTACGTGCCGCCTTCTACCTCATTGATGACAGAAGTAATGTCATTAGGGAAGTCGTCGCTGTCCACGCGGTTTAATACAACCGTTGCTACTGCGACTTTTCCTGCATACGGTTCACCTTTTGCTTCAGCGTATACAAGGCTGGAGAAAAGATCATGCTCTTCTTGAGAGATGGAAGCAGGTACAGATAGAGTTTCTCCACCTTGGACCTCGCCATACTCTAAGTTGTTCGTTTCTAGTAGCTCGTCGACCGTTACGCCCTGGTCTACTGCCACATCCCATAAGCTTTCGCCTTCTTCAACCGTATAAGTATTTCCAGCTTCTGCATCTACGGAGAAAACAAACGCTAATGCTAACGCGAAACTGGAAACTAATAGTGATTTTTTCATTTAAAAGTCCCTCCTGTTAAGTTGTAAAAAGTCAACGTGTATAGAATAACAGCGGAGGGGAACTTTCGCGTTAGGGAGGTATTTCCATTCGCTGCTGAAGCCATGAAACCCCTGGTATGTTGAAGGGTTGCAATGGATATTACATTTTGTTTACATAGGTTATTTGTCATTATTTTTTGAAAGAAGTAGAATTTAATGGTAAAAGATGTATAGTAACTCCGGCGGCAAAAACCCTTTCTAGGAAAAAATCAGACCTTAAGGTTGGATCGCTTTAGACTCACGATTAGCGGCCACTTCTTTTT
Source organism: Salsuginibacillus kocurii DSM 18087 (assembly GCF_000377705.1). Classification (GTDB taxonomy): domain Bacteria; phylum Bacillota; class Bacilli; order Bacillales; family Marinococcaceae; genus Salsuginibacillus; species Salsuginibacillus kocurii. The sequence continues at coordinate 15,992 of NZ_KB898636.1, forward strand.
CCTCAGGTAAAGGGTCATTCAAATGATAGAAGACAGGAGAGCGCCAGGCAATCGCAAGAGTTGTTAAGGTAAGAAGACCAAGTGCTGTAAATAAGATTGGGATCCCCGTTCCTTCAGCAATTACTCCGCCCAGGCCTGCCCCAATCGGAATTCCTCCCTGGGCCATCATGGTACGCACCGCAAAGACACGGCCGCGAATTTGTTCTGGAACCCGCTCTTGATAAAAGGTCGTGTTGTTAATCGTAAAGACCATGGCGGCTATCCCATTAATCAACGTAATAATAACGGCTACCCAAAAAGCAGGGCTCCAACCAAGAAGTAAAATCATGGCTCCGCTCACAGTCAAAGACCCTAACATCACCCGGCGTAAATTGCGCGGACGTTCTATCGTCCCGGTAATGGTTGAAGCAATCACCATCCCAAAGGAGAAACTAGACATTAACAGGCCGTATTGAAATTCTGAACCTTGTAGCTCTTCAAGTACAAACGGTAGAAGCAACGGCTGTAGCGCGCCGGTGCCAAAGTTGGTAATAAGTAAGAGCATGCCGACCCAAAACAAAACCGGATAAAGTTTAAAAAACCGTAAGCCTTCGCGGAACTCTACCCCCCACGACTCTCGCGGCTTAGCAGCTGCATCAACATTCCCCGTGCGCGGTACTGTTGTAAGGAGCAACGCAGAGAGCCCTAACGCACAGACTAAGACAATTAGAACCGGCACCGGGCCGGAAAATGATAGAACTAGACCGCCTAGAGCCGGCCCGGTAAGCATCATTAACTGCATCGTCCCCTCTAAAAGGGAATTTGCTTTCATTAAAAGTTGTTTTTTTACAATATGTGCGACATAAGCCATGCTGACGGGCCTGAACAGGGGCTGGGCAATCCCGATCACGAGCACGACCGGATAGAGCTGCCAGATTGAAAGCGCTCCGCCCAAATACGTAAGCAGTAAATAAAGAAACACGAGAGAGCGCGCGCTTTCCGAAAAGATCATCAGCAATTTATGAGGCATGCGGTCAATAAAAGGCCCCGCTATTAAATTAGTACAAAAGGAAGCCACCATAAAAACCATCCAAATACTTCCCATCGCTGCCGTGGAACCGGTCATATCATACATCAGCCAAGAAATAAGAAAGAGTGCAAACGTGCTTCCGAGTCCTGAGGCAGCCTGAGCAATCCAGACAACGACATATGCAGGGTTTCGTAAAAGCTGCCGATACACATCCATTACTTTTCGCCTTCTTTCCGCAAATAACTAAGTAATTGCGCAGGATACTGCTGCAATTGATCAGTGCGCAAGCTGTACGTATCTTTTGCTCCAAGAGAAAGATGAACCCGTACCAGCCCGCTTGCCCGCAAAATAATCAAATGATGATGAACCGTAGATTTAGCCAAATGAGCTTCCTTGTACAGGTCAGTAAACGTAGCCTGCTCCTTTTCAGCAAGTACCTGCAATAACCGCAGCCTGCTTTCATCAGCAAGCGCAGCCGGAAGCCGCGTCAACGCCGGCTGAACCCCGCCATCCAAAGACGGAATCATTTCCACCGGCACTTGGTAGATCGTCCGCTGTTCATAGTGAGAGAACAAAATCACCGGCCGGCAGTGGAATTGCGGACTAATAATAAACTCATGCTCCTCCGGATAATTGTGATGACACAGCCCATTCGTCACTCGTTCGAGCTGCTCACCGGAGGGCTCAGCTTCTAACTGCTCTTTCATATGTTGAAAAGAAAAGCGGAGCCCTTCTTCAACAAAGGGAGGAAGATGCCGGACGTAATGCTCCTGCCACTGCAGCAAGAGTTGAGCGGCTTCCCTGATCTCTTCTGCGGAGGCTTCTTGGTGCAGCGAGTACTTATGTCTGATTTCTGTAAACGTTGCCTCCTCCCAATTTTTAATCTCCTCCAGCGGCGACTCTTCTGCTGCGGGAGGCTTAAAGTGAAGGTAACTTTCGAGCCAGGCTAAAGCGGGATTCAAGCTTTCATTTTCAAACAGCGGCCGAAGGCAAGAAGGCGCTTCTTCAAACTGTTTTTTGCGCCATTTGCCGCCAAGGTCCGTTTGTTTATGGAGCTTTTTGCTGTTCGCCAGCTGAGCGCTGACGATCGATTCATATACAGGGTGATAAACGATTTTAATATTCAAATGGTTCGACCTCCATCGAACTTTATTTAGTTCGATAATAATCGAACTAAAATAAATTGTCAATCTATGGATGATCGGGAGTGCGATTTTTATTCGCTGTTTTCGCGTCGCAGCAGAAAGTGGGTGATTGCAACCTTTCCCTGTCTTGAGGTATTCTTTTAACCAAGTTCAAAGAATGGAAGATATGAGAGACTAACGTCGAACCAAGACATACAGAGGAGCAGAACGATGAAGTGGAATAAAAGGAAAACAGCCAGCCTGGCAATCGGCTTAGCCGTTCTTGTGGCAGCTGGATGCGGAAATAATGAAGGAGCCGGGGAAGAAGCTGAACTTCATGTGGCCGCGGCAGCTGATTTGTACGACGCCTTTTCGGCGATGGAAGAGCCTTTCACGGAAGAAACAGGCATAGATGTCACCTTTAATTTTGGCTCAACCGGCCTGATGACGCAGCAGATTGAAGAAGGCGCGCCTGTTGATGTATTCGCGGCCGCGCATGAATCATATATTGACCGCTTGATTGAAGGCGGCCATATGGAAGAAGAGACTAAAGCGCACTACGCGAACGGCTTAATTGTCTATTTATACGATGAAGAAAAATACGGGGAAATGGATGCAGAAACACTGGTGGAAGAGGATGTGCAGACGATTGCGATCGCCAATCCTGAGCATGCCCCGTACGGACAAGCAGCCATGGAAAGCTTCGAAGCCCATGAAGTGGAAGAAGAGGTAGATGAAAAACTGGTGTATGCCGAAAACGTGCGCCAGGCCGTACAATATGTCGAAACGGGAGAGGCTGACGCCGGTGTAGTTGCCCTTGCGCTGGCAGAAGAAACCGGCCTTGGTTATACCTTGATTGAAGACGACAGCCATGAACCGATTGTGCAGGCTGTGGGGATTCCCGCCCAAGCGGAATATGAAGAGGAAGCTGAAAGATTTATCGATTTCGTTTTAAGTGAGGAAGGAAGAGAAATATTAGAAGAGTATGGTTTTGAACTACCATAGAGGAGCCGGCCCGAGATGAGTGATATTAGCTTTCCGCTCTATTTATCGTTAAAAGTATCCATCCTTGCTACCGTCATCGCCTTTGTGATTGGCGTTTTGCTGGCGGCCCTGTTTGCGTTTCGAAAAAATGGCTGGACACGGCTTTTATCTTTAATAACGACCTTGCCGCTCATACTGCCGCCCACCGTGCTGGGATATTACATTTTGGTCACGCTCGGCCGCAATTCCTGGCTTGGGCAGACATATGAGCAAATCGTCGGCCAACCGCTCGTTTTCACCTGGCAGGCAGCAGTCATAGCCGCTTCCATCGCCGCCCTGCCGTTATTGGTCCGACCGATACAGGCTTCCTTTGAAAGCATTGATGAAGAAGTGATTGAAGCCGCGAAGATAGACGGCGCCGCACGCAGAGAACTTTTTGTACACGTCATCCTACCGCTTTCCTATAAAGGTATCATCGGCGGAATTGTCATGGGCTTTGCCCGGGCGATGGGAGAATTCGGGGCGACGCTCATGGTGGCCGGCAACATCCCAGGCCGCACCCAGACCCTTTCCATTGCCATCTATGACGCCGTCCAGGCCAACCGCATGGAAGACGCCCACCTAATGGTCCTCATTCTCTCCATCATCACCATCTCTATTTTGCTGGTGTTTGAATTCGTGCTGAGGAAAAAGTAGGAAGAAAAGCGTAGGGCGCCTGAACATTGGCGAAGGGCCCTTCTTCACCGCCGAGGAGGCTGTCGCCGCCGCAGTGCGGGGAAAAGGGATCACAAGCCAATGGCGCCCGGAGCTGGACAAAGAAAAGCGTAGCGGGCTTGAAAACGACGCAGAGCTCTTCTCTTCCACCGAGGAGGCTGTTGCCGCCGCAGTGTGGGAGAAAGAGATCTCAAGTCGTTAGCCCGCGAAGCTGGACAGAGAAAAGCTGAAAGCGGCGGTCAGGGGCGACAAGCAAAAGGCGAGCGCTGCCCAAAGCCGCTTTTTGGCTTTGAAAGGGCACGACTTTTGACCTCGAGCCCCTGCCGCTTGAAGCTAGACAAGGAAAAGCTGAAAGCGGCGGGCGGTTTGCCGTGTAGAAAACCGCTGCCTTCAACGCAAAAATGGGAATTTACTGGGGCGATTTGGACGATTCGACAAGAAACTTGGACGCTTTGCTGCAAAATTTGGACGTTTCGACAAGATTCTCGTACGTTTTTGCGACACTGATTCGCCCCCTTCCTCCATCCCGCAAAAGAACTCAACCTGAATCTCGTCAGCTCCATAAATAAAAAGCCCCGGACCGGCTGTTCCAGCCAGTTCGGGGCTTTCCTGTTTTCGCTTTTCTATTCTTCTACTTCTTCCGCTTCTTCAACGGCTTCGTAGTCACTTGCATCTGGGGCAGGGAAGGCTTCGGTTCCTTCGAGGTGGCCAAAGAGAGATTCTTGTTCTTCGCCATCAATAAGAATTACTGTTTCGCTGTAACCGAATTGTTCCATGATGAGAGCGACTTGATTTACAATTTCCATTTCACCGCCGGAGCCGACATTTGCTTCTAAGAATGCTTCATCAAAGGAAACACGAGCTGTGTCATCTTCGCCTTCGATAGATTGAACGGTGGCTCCTTCAACTAACGGATAGAGTTCTTCGCTTTCTGGGCCGTCAAGCCATGCTTGCACAGCAGCTTCAGGCAAAGCGTCTTCCTCTTCAGCTGTAACTTCCCGCTCTTCATAGTAGGTATTCATTAATTGTTCATCTGGAAAGTAGAGGTTAACTACTTCTGTATATGTTGATTCTTCGTCTTCTTCTGTACCTTCTTCGACTTCATCTTCATCTGTTTCTTCTTCATCAGAAGAAGTGTCTACGTCAGCGTCTTCTTCTGCGTCGCCTTCGTCTTCTTCCGTGCCCTCTTCCGTGCCCTCTTCCTCTTCATCCAGGTCGTCTTCAGTATCTGTTTCTTCCTCTTCGTCTTCTGTTTCTTCTTCAACGGCAGCATCTTCTGTTTGATCTTCGCCGGCTGTCTCTTCTGGGTCTTCTCCTTCACCGCAGGCAGCTAAGACGAATGCAGTTGTGAATAGCGTTAGAAATAATGGTTTCTTCATTGATTTCTGTCCTTTCTTTCTAAAAATGTTTTCTGCTTACTTTGTCGTTGATTAACAGAAAACGTTACACAAATAGATTGTAGATAAATCATCGATAGCCTGTCAAAGGGCTTTCTACTTATTAAAAAATATTTTTAAAGAAAGGATTGACTTCCAAAAATGAACTGTTATATAATACATTTAAACAAATTAAATTGTACAATAACAGAAAGGGAGGCGGAAAGATGATTGAACGAAGAGAGCGCGAGAATATGGTGAGGTTTATTGCGAATGTACGGGGCATATCGGAAAAGCGTTTGATGATGATGACAGATGCAGAAGTGGAACACATTTATGAAACAGTTTACGCAAAGCATGAGATAACTGAATAAACGAAGCTGCCCCGCTATCTACTCAGATGGCGGTTTTTTTGTGGTTATAGGTTTATCGCTGGAGTTTTCATCCCAAAAACTAGGGTGAAAAGACCCACCCTTTTCCAGTTGCTTTACTAGTTGGACTGCATGTTCAATTGACGAAAAGGTTTAGGTATAAAACTTGACAAAACTGTTCAAGTTTTATAAAATTCAGATAATTTTAAAATGGAGGGGTTGAATGGCTCGTAATCGATATTCCACTGCATTCAAGCGTCAAGTCGTCAAAGAGGTTAAAGAAACAGGAAATACCTCATGGATTGCACGCAAATACGTGATTAGCGTAGGTTTAATTCACCGGTGGAAAGTCGAGCATGAGAAAGGCAAGCTTGACAACCGCTCGAAAACAAACGTATAAATGAAAAGTATTTTGAACGCTTAGGCGTTCTTTTTTTGTGGTTAAGGAGCGGTCCGGATCTGTTAACCTTTACTGGAGACGCTGCCGCCTCCAACTGATCGCAGTGGCATATAAAAGAGGTCAAAGCTCTGCAAACAAGTTGTCTTTAGATTGTTACAGGTTGGGAAAGTTGCGTCCGGCAAAAAGTGATATAATGCGTTGGAGAGTATTAAAGAGGGTGAGTAAATGAAACGTATATCAAATAAAGGCTTATTTATATTTATCTCCGTGCTCGTTGTCTTGTATGGTATTTTATATTGGGTATTTGCCTTTGCCTCCGAAATGTAGAAGGGGGCGTTAAGTGAAAGGCTCTCGAACACGTTGTTATGTTGATTTTTATCACAGGCTGCTCGCTTTCAACATAGGTACAAAGGTAACAGTGACTTCACCTTTATTACGCTTACTGTTGTCGAACATTCTTTGCCGCAGGTGCATTCAGAACCTCCTCGGCGTGAGCCAGCTGTTGGGTCTCTTTTAACCTGTGGCCCGCTTCCATCAACGCAGAGCCAAGTTAAAGGAAAGAAAAGCTCATAAGCGCAAGCTTTTGGGTTTTTTCTTTCCTGGGTGTTTTTGAGGAGTCCATAGTTGTAAGCGCAGGAATCAGTGAAACAACTAGTATGTTTTTCCTGTAAACAGAAAATCGGCCAGTTGTTATGCTGAATAGATCGAATGATAAAAAATAAGACAGAACAGATTACTTCCCATCACATAACGATTGACTTTGTCAGGCTTTTAGATGCTGCGGGAACGCGTTTTGGCAGTGCTGATCGTGTCGTGTTTAAAAAGCCGCCTGTGCTTTTCTTGGGAGATAGAATTTAAAAAAACATAAATAAATGTGTAACTTTTCGTAAAGAAGCACGACTAAAGAAGGGAGGGGGAATGATGAATGATGAATTTGATCGATTATATGAAGAACATCATCAAGCCCTGTTTCAGTTTTTGTTCTATATGGTAAAAGATCGGGGAACTGCGGAAGAACTTGTTCAGGATGTTTATATAAAAGTATTGCAGTCGTACGAGTCTTTTGAAGGAAAAAGTAGTGAAAAGACCTGGCTTTTTTCGATTGCCCGGCACGTGGGCATTGATTATATTCGCAAAGAAAACCGGCAAAAACGAAAATGGTTGGGGGTCTTTAGTTCTGTCCATAAAGAAGAAATAAAAGACCATTCTCCCTTGCCGGAGGAAATTGCCTCCACAAACGAAGAGATCCAGGAAGTATATAAATGCTTGAATCAATGTACACCTGACCAGCAACAAGTTATTATTTTACGCTATGTTGAAGGTCTTTCTGTAAAAGAAGCGGCCGCTGTATTGGGCTTTTCGGAAAGTAAAGTGAAAACGACACAGCACCGCGCTTTAAAAAAACTGCAAGAAGCTCTGGGTGAAGGGGAAGACGTTTTGAAAAAAGGAGGTGTAAAACGTGAGAAATAAGGATGAGCATACAAATGAAGAGTTGGAAACACGCCTGCAGAACCTTCCTCGTATTGAAGACCAACGTTCCAAAGAAGAGGTATATCACCAAATTGAACAACGAATGGCCAAGGAACCCAAGCGGTTTAGCGCGAATAAAAAACAACGACCGACTTGGCTGGTTCCTTTATTTACGACAACAGCTGCGGCCTTGCTTTTGCTAGTAATTGTGCCTGGGCTCCTCTTTGATGGTGGCGAGAATCAGCAAAGTGCTGACTATGATACAGAAAGTATGCCGCCGGGAGAGGAAGAAGGAGATGAAGCTGAAGACATGCCAGTCGAAGAAGACGCTGTGGAAGAAGAAGAATCAGAAGAGGAAGAGGCCCCAGAAGAAGATGAGGCTGTAACTGATGACGCTGAGACATTTGAAGCTGTTGAAGAAGATATGGAGGACAACGAAGCTGAAGAGGCGGTAGAAGAAGACGAAGAAGCTGAAACGTCTGTTATACCGGAAGAACCGGCAGACCATCTAGCTGCTTATAGTGCCGTCGAAGAAGAAGGTGAGCCGATTACACTGATGCTAACGGAACCGAACGCTCAGTTTGTTGTTCCGATTACTTATACACTGGCCAATGAAGAAAGTACGTGGGAAGCACTTGGAGCGTTGAATGCGCAAATGTCAGGTGAAGAATATGGCCTTTCCTCTTCTCCGCTGGCAAACGTTGAATTTATCGAAGAAAACGGCGAGGCAATATTACGGTTTGATGAGCAGCCAGTGGAGATGAGTAGTACTGAAACGACATTGTTTGTGGCGGCCGTGGAAGAGAGCTTGCGTTATGCTCATTACGACCGAGTGCAACTAGAAACGAGCGCTGGAGAACCGGTAGAACTCGGTGCCTTAGGCCTCACGGAAGAATTGGAATCCTCCCCGGAGCAAGCGACCTATACCGCCTATGAGACGCCGGACGGGTTTTGGTATTTATTGAATGAGCAGACATTGGCAGAGGGTAAGAGTGCACCAGAAAGTTTTTCTGACGCCCTCCAGGCGATGAGTGAACCAAAAGAAGAAGAGAGTCTTCAGAACCCGCTCCCCTCAGAGGTCACGTATGAATCAGAAGATATCGAAGAGAATGCCGTACGGGTAACGATAGAGGAAGAATTTGAAGAATTGGGAGAGAATCGTGAACAAGTTATGCGGGACGCCATCCTTTTAACCGCTTCAAGTTTTGGCTATCAAACTGTTGAATTTTCTGGCCAAGAAGAACATGAAGGCATAGAAGGGGAGCACGAGGTGAAAGAGGCACCTAGCTACGTGGGACCATTTGAATTTTAAATATGCTTGTGCTTGGAATTCAGGGTGTGATAAAAGGTAAGTAAGGGAAAGGGTTTTCGAAACTTTTCCTAAAATAGTTGATCCTCGATCTAGTGAAGGTGGCGTTAGCATGGACACGGTCACACACACCTTGTTTGGGCTCGTGCTATATGGAAGTGTAGACAAAACGAATATGGACCGGAGAACCAAGACGGTGTTTTTGACGACGGCCGTTGTAGGAAGCCAAATTCCTGACATCGACGTCGTCTCTTCTTTCTTTGATGATGAAGGACAATATCAATGGTGGCATAGAGGGATTACTCATTCTCTTTTTATGGTGCCTGTTTTTGCTTTTATTCTCTCCTGGCTCGCCCAAAAGATAGGGAAAATTCGTGATAAACGCCTGTTCTGGCTGGCTCTCTTAGCCGTCTTAATACACAATGTAAGCGATGCATTTAATACGTGGGGGACCGGTTTATTTGAGCCTTTTAGTTCACAGCGAATTGCTTTTGGCACTATCCCGATTGTTGACTTAACCATTTGGTCGATCATGTTAATTGGTTTTTTGTATCGTATGTTTAAAAAAGGGAGTACTCACCGTCTTTATCATGTGGTTTGGTTAGTGATTGCGGCTCATTTTTTAATTCAAACCGTGCAAGGATATGTCATTTATCAACAATATGAAGATGACTATGAGCAGCATGTAGTCTCGGCACGTTTTGCTCCTTGGCATTTTTCTATCATTGGCAATGAAGGAGCACATGTGGAAATAATCCATGATACGGTTTGGGGAGAGCCAGAGGTTGCTTATGAATTTGAGTCAGCCGAAGAGGCTGACCTGAGTCAACTCTTTGCAGACAGGCCAGAAGCAGAAGTAGTGATGGAATGGTCGCCATTTGTAGTAATTGTGGATGATGATGAAACGTTAGGGGTATTTGACCCGCGCTTCTATCGAAATGGCCAGTCTACCGTATTTGAATATATTGAGAAGAATGTGGAAGATATGTTCGATGTAGAAGAAGAGTGAAAGCTTACCTCATTTCCTGGGAAATAATTGTCGGATTGTGTTGTGAAAAGGTGACGACCTGTGTGGAAATGTTTATAATGAAAGCAAACGGGAATAGGTATAGGGGTGTATGTATGGAATACGATGACAAAATGAAAAATAGAATGAAGCGTATTGAAGGCCAAGTCCGGGGCGTAATTAATATGATGGAAGAAAATAAAGATTGCCGCGATTTGGTCGGGCAAATGTCTGCGGTTCGTAATGCCCTTGATAAAGCAATAGGCGTGATAGTCAGTGAGAACTTAGAACATTGTGTACGAGAGCAGATTGAAAATGGAGAGAATACGGATGAAACCATTCGGGAAGCTGTAGAGCTCTTAGTAAAAAGCCGCTGAGTTAAAATGAAAGGGGACGTTTCATGTTTGCTGAAATCAAAGAGACAGATCGCCCGCTCGAGGATGTAGCTGCAGATTTAGAACATGCTTTTACCGAAGAGAAATTCGGTGTACTGTGGCAGCTCGATATTCATGATAAGTTAGAGGAAAAAGGGGTCCCGGTGGATGAGGAATACCGGGTGTTGGAAGTGTGTAACCCGCAAGAAGCAAAAAGCCTGCTCGAACAGGATCCGAAAACGGTTTTATTCTTACCGTGCAAAGTTGTATTATATACGGAAAATGGCTCTACAAAAGTTGGGTTGGCAAAACCTACGCACTTGTTCGCGCCGCTGGACAATGAAGGGATACAGCAACAAGCGGAGGACTTAGAAGAGCGGTTGAAAAAATGCGTGCAGCAAGCTGTTTAAGTTTCCTCCTGGATAGATGTATGACAAGGGGCTGTCTCAAAAGGGCAGCCTCTTTGCTAGTCATCAAATGAAAACGGGGTGACTCCGTTTGCGCCACTGCCATATCGCAAATGCAGCACGGGAAAATCTCGACGTCGTACTTATTGAGTGACACGGCACTCAATACTCATGACACCGCACTCGAATAACGTGACTCCGCACTAATATAGAGTCACACGGCACTAATGAGCCGTGACACCGCACTCCATCACCACTACACAAAGGAAGGGGGGCGACTGCGAAATCGAAGCCCGTCACTGCGCAAAGGAAGGGCATGAAGCGCACCCCGCTCCCTTTTTTAATATTCTCAAAGATGTTGAGACAGCCCCTTATCGGTAGGCCGCAGCGCTATAATTCACTAAACGTTCACTATTGTCAGAAAATAAGTAACTATCATTCGGTTCCCGCGTTGACGTTAGGCTGGTGCCGTGCTATAATTCACCTGTATTGAAAATCATTCTCATCTAGATAATAATTATTCTAAATAAATAATGGTACGTTTATATATTGCCAACTTATCATTTGGAGGGTCGGTGTCATGAGTTTTGTTCAGCTAGAACAACTTACGAAGTCGTTTGAACGAGGTCAAGTCCCTGCTGTCAACCAATTGAATTTACAACTAGAAAAAGGCGAGATTATGACCCTGCTTGGACCAAGCGGGTGTGGGAAAACGACGACCCTTCGCATGATAGCCGGTTTTGAACAACCGACAAGCGGAACGATCAAGATCGGAGGGCAAACGGTTTATTCCTCTGATACTTCCGTGCCGCCGGAGAAGCGCGGAATCGGCATGGTCTTTCAAGATTATGCGCTTTTTCCGCATTTGAATATTGAAAAGAACGTGATGTTTGGGCTGAATAAATGGAAAGTGCGCGAACGTAAAAAACGCGCGCGCGAAGTGTTAGAACTAGTGGGGCTTGAAGACTACGCCACTCGTTTTCCAAATGAACTTTCTGGGGGTCAGCAACAGCGCATTGCCTTAGCTCGAGCGCTCGCACCTAGGCCACATGTGGTGTTAATGGACGAGCCATTTAGTAACCTTGACGCAGGACTTAGGGAGAAAATGCGTTATGACGTCACGACTATTCTCCGCAAAGCAGAGACAACCGGCGTGATCGTCACTCACGATCAGAAAGACGCTTTTGCTGTGTCTGACCGTGTTGTCGTCATGAATGAAGGCGTTATTCAGCAAGTAGCGGCGCCAAAGGAAATGTACAAATGCCCGAAGAACTGCTTTGTCGCTCAGTTTGTTGGCAAGACCAATCTATTAAGCGGTACAATGTGTTCGGATTTGAAACATGTGAATACACATATCGGGAAGATTTGCTTACCTGAACGCAAAGATAAAATGATTGAAGATGTTAAAGTTTCCATCCGCCCAGAAGGATGTATGTTGGCCGATGAAGGGCGTTATTCAGGAAATGTCGAGCACGTGACCTACAGCGGTGAATATCAGGAGTTGGCTGTGCGCTTAAAAGGTGCTGAAATGACAAATGAGCCCATGATTATTTATGCACCGATTGAACAGGATGTTGAAGTTGGTGCGGTGGTTTCATTTGATATTAAGCCGGAACTTGTGGCGCTTGTAGATTAAATGTAAGGGTATTTTATGAAACGATCATTTCCCCTCTACTGCCTAGAGGGGATTTTTTCGGGCCTTGAGCAAGATGGGGGCCAATTGGAAGAAAGCGTTTATTTAGCGGTTCTGTTAAAAAATAGTGTTGATATGTTCATGGTCTCCCTTTCAGCGAACGTCCGCGCTCCTTCAGTGGGGCTCGACAGGCTAGCTTTTTCTTGAAGAGTGTCGGCCGTTACTGCCGGGACTAAGAATGAACTTGGTCACCAACACCTTTTGACAGAGTCATTTTTTAAAAGATTAGTTGACAATGATTATCAATCCCATTAAAATAAGACATGTACTAATTGATAATCAATTTCATTGATGTTCATTTAAATACTTACTAAATAGGAGGCATCACCCGTGAAAAAACAACATATATGGCTGTCTGCAGCATTGTTTTCATTTATGGTAATTGGAGCAGGCTGTGGTGACGACAGTGAGAATGGTGAGGCAGAAGGGAACGGCGAAACAGCCGAAAATGGTGAGGAAGCTGAGCAGGAAGAGACCGATGAACTTGTCGTTTATTCCGCTCGAAATGAGACGTTTGTAGATCAATTTCTTGATAAATTTGAGGAAGATACCGGTATTGAAGTTCAGGCGCTGCATGCTGATGACACAGCAGTGAACCGCATTCAAGAAGAAGCGAACAATGTTCAGGCTGACATATTTATTTCCAATGATGTGGGAGCCATGGAACATTTGCGTCTGCAAGACCTTCTCGATGGCTATGAAGCCGAGAATATCGACAGTATTGATGAAGATTTCCGGGCCGAAGATGATTCCTGGGTAGCGTTATCTGCGCGTACACGTGTTTTGATGTACAATGAAGACTTAGTAGATGAAGAAGATGTACCGGATTCTATTGAGGACTTAGCAGATCCAGAATATGCTGATCAATTTGCCGTGACACGAGGCGCGAATGGTAGTATGATTGGACATGTCTCAGCGCTTCGTCAGGAATGGGGCGATGAGCAGACGGTAGAATGGTTAGCCGATGTAAGTGAAAATGCCGGAATTATTACCCAGGGTCACGGTGATATTCGTGAAGCTGTTGGTACAGGGGAAGTTGAATTCGGGCTTGTGAACAACTATTACTACCATCAGCAACTAGAAGAACCAGAAAACAATAATGTCGGTGTCGTGTACCCAGATCAAGGAGAAGACGAAATGGGAGCTGTCCTTAACGCAGCAGGCATTGCTATGATAAATGATGGACCGAACCGTGCAAGCGCTGAAGAATTCATGGACTGGGCGCTTGAAGAGGAAAATCAGCAAGAATTCTCGTATGAGTCCTTAGAGGTACCAATCAATCCAGACATCGAGCCAGTTGACGATGCAGCCTCAATTGATGAATACGAAACACATGATATGCCGCTAAGCGAACTTGGTGAAGTATGGGATGACACCCTTGATGTCATTGAAGAATCAGGTATGGACCTAGAAGTTCGCTAGCCCCGTTTAACTAGCGGTAGCAACTAAAGGAAATAATGTGCTAAGCACGTGGCAGATAAACTGCCAAGATCAGTGCTGTAACAGTTTTTTTAAGCATTCTGGGAGTTGTAATTATGAGTCGCCGAAGCGATAAGACTGAGGAATCCAACCAACAAAAACAACCAGATACTGAAATGAAAAAGGCTGAAGAGCAAGAGAGCTCTTCGGCCTTTGGTCGTGAAAAAGAACCTCAGCGAAGGCTTCCTGTTGGTCTAAAGGGCGTTAGAAAAGCGTGGCTTAAGCAATGGGGAGGGCGCCCGCCTGGACCGATCCTTCTGCTTTTGGGGATGCTCACAGCTCTTGTTATGGGACTTCCAATCCTGTATGTGGTCGTCCGTTCGTTTACGGCCGGGGCAGATCGTTGGATGACGATCTTGGACGACCGAATACCTGGACTTTTGTGGAATACGCTGACGCTAACGTTTATGGTAACATTGTTTGCTCTCATACTCGGGGTCAGCTTGGCTTGGATTGTCAACCGGACGGATATTCCGTTTAAACGTGGATGGCAATGGATGCTGGCACTGCCGCTTGTTATACCGCCTTATATTGGCGGTGCTGTCTATATTATGATTTTAGGACCTGTCGGTTGGCTGTCGCAGTTTTGGGAAGAAGGAAGAGTATTTGCAGGTTGGTTTGGCGGCTATCCGTTGGAGATTTATTCGTTTTGGGGCGTTGTTTTTGTCTTAACGTTATTCACGTTCCCTTATGTATTTTTAATTACAATGGCAAGCCTTCGAAAAATGAATCGTAACTTTGAAGAGGTCGCCCGCTCTCAAGGGTTGTCGACTTCCCACATTTTTTGGCGCGTCAATTTGCCATTTTTACGCCCGGCTATGGGGGCTGGTGCGATTCTCGTTATTTTGTACGTCCTGTCTGATTTTGGGGCAATTGCGATCTTAAGGTATACAACCTTTACTGCGGCTATCTATTATCAAATGGGAAGCTACGATAATTTATCAGCAACCGTATTAAGTGTTGTATTAATTGCAATTACATTGGTTGTTCTTTGGACGGAAGCGAAAACACGCAAGAAAAATGCCTATTATCAAACGTCCAATACGTTTAAAGAGCCGGATACCTTAAGACTTGGCAAATGGAAGATACCAGCGCTGCTTTACGTCTTTATCGTCTTTTCTTTCTCCGTTTTGGTGCCGATTGTCGTTCTTCTTTACTGGACCTATATTGGCATTGGCGAAGGTGTCATTGACAGTGATTTTTGGGAGTATACGTGGAATAGTATCCGCGTATCTGGTTATGCAGCACTCATCTGCATGTTATTGGCGATTCCGATTATTTACCTGAAGTCTCGCTACCCATCCCCAATCACTGCCTTTATTGACAAGCTAAGCTATGCCGGCTACGCCTTGCCAGGGGTGATTGTGGCACTTGGGATTATCTTTGTGTTTAACGAACACATTCCGTGGCTTTATAATACGTACTATTTGATTGCGCTGGCTTTTGTGCTTCGCTTTTTACCGCAAGCCATGCAATCAGGAGAAGCTTCACTCAGTTTGATCTCCCCTCGTATTGATGAAGCGGCTCGAAGCCTTGGTCATCCTCCGTGGAAAGTGATGTTCAAAGTCATTTTGCCGTCGATTATGCCTGGGGTGCTCGCCGGTGGAGCGCTCGTATTTGTGAGTGCGATCAAAGAATTGCCGGCGACGCTGTTACTTAGGCCGCCTGGATTTGATACACTTGCTGTGCGGATTTGGTATGAAACGAATGAATCGTTTTACCATTATGCTGCTCCTGCAGCACTGGTAATTATTTTGATTTCCTTGTTGCCGCTTCGTTATTTGTTGAAAAAATATTAAGACGGTCTGTTTGCATAGGGTTACCCCTTGTAGCAGATCGTTTTTTTATGCTCTTTTGTCGGTAGGGGGCGTACTGCCGGGATCTTTAGCTGCCTGTTTACCGCTGGAACTGTCGCTTTGCCCAGCTATATGGTGTTTCTCAAAAGGGATTAATAAAACGTAGCAGATTTTTTAATCGACCATGCACTAACAGAGCCTATATTAAATAGAAATATTAAGTACACACAATCTTATTTACAACACCATCAGCTTCTTATACAATTTAATTGTTGCATTAGGAAAAATTTTTTAAAGGTGGCAAAACCCTCTTTTTTTTACTAATTGTTTTGCCCTAGAGAAACTTTTTTAAACACATAAAACATTTAAAGGAGAGAGTTACATGAAAAAGGGTTTATTCACTGCTGGAGTTTTAGCACTTATTACGTTGAGCGCTTGTAACGAAAACACTGATGAAACAGAAGGGATCGCAGCTGAAAATGATGCAGACGAACAAACAATCTATGTAACGACTAGCTTTTCTGTATTAGCAGATTACATTGAGCAAGTAGTCGGGGACCGAGGTGAAGTGGATTATATTGTTCCACGTCATGAAGAGCCGCACGAGTACGAACCTGTTCCAAGCGATTTTGAAAAAGTAAGCGACTCTGAAGTCTTTTACATTAATGGTTTGAATCTTGAAGAATGGCTCGAAGGCTTGGTCGAAAACGTTGGAGACATTCCGGTAGTTGAGCTGGCTGCAGAAGCAGAGCCAATTGAGCTTAGAGAAGGGGGCGTGTATGACCCTCATGTATGGTTAAGCCCGGAAGAAGCTCCGCTCTATATCGAAGCTCTCGTTGAAGATCTAAGTGAGCGGGACCCAGACGGAGCGGATGAGTACCGCGAGAATGCCGATGCATATCTTGAAGAACTCGAAGACCTCCATGCCTGGACTGAAGAGCAAATGGAAGAAGTTGCAGAAGAGCATCGTCTGATCGTAACTTCAGAGAACGCCTTTGAATACTTCGGCCGCAGCTACGGCTTAGATACGGAAGGAGTGTGGGAGATCAACTCTCATGAAGAAGGGACTCCGGGACAGGTGGCTCGACTTGTAGATGTCATCAATGATCGAGAAGTGCCGGCGTTGTTTAAGGAGACGACAGTAAGCCCGGATTACATTGAAACAGTCTCTGAAAATACTGGCGTAGAGATCAGTGGAGAAGTATACACCGATTCTGTGGGTGAAGAAGGCAGTGGAGCAGAGGACTATATTAGCATGATTGAACACAACGTAGAAACATTCCGTGCTGGCTTGGCTGAATCGGAATAAAAGATACTAAAGGGGCTGCTCTTATCAAGCAGCCTTTTGAACTAAAGCATTTATGAAAATGGAAGGGGCCGGCTTAGCTCCATCAGGGGCCCGGCCGATAGTAGCAGAGCGTAAAAAAACCAGCTGAAATATTTCAGCTGGTGTCTAACATAGAGTTATAAAAAGTTTGAGATTACTCCAATGATCACAAGAATAATAAAGGCAAGGCCGAGTACATTCATCGCGGTCGAGCGGTTAATCCGAATTCGTGAACGCCGCTTATTCCAACGGTTCGGATCAAACGTCGGCTCCGCGTCTTCATCGGGACGCTGCCGCACTTCCATGTAGACCGGAGTGGCTTTCCGCAAAATAAGCGGTCCAAGCGCAGCACCGGCAATCGCCCCGAACAAGTGGGCAAAGATATTGATATTTGGCGTAATAAAGGTCATTATCATACCGATCGCCAAAATAATAACAATCATCTGTGAGCTCGCTTGATCAATTAAATCACGCCGGTACATGACCATATACAAATAAAGTCCAAGCAAACCGTAAATCGCGCCAGACGCACCGAGGTGAGGAGCATAATCCAGTCCGCCCAAATAGTAGGTAGCGATATTGGCAAGAATGCCTGTTGCTAAATAGAAGAAAATAAACTTAAATTTGCCTAGCATCCGTTCCAGTGCCGGGCCGAATAAAACTAAAGCAAACGAATTAAACAATACATGCCCGGTGTTAATATGCATAAAAATAGGAGTTACCAAGCGCCAGTATTGATTTTCCGCATATATTAAGAAGTTCAAACCAATCCCATATTCGTAAATCAAATCACCAAGCGGAAAGAAGGGAATAAAGCGGCTCAGATTCATTAATAAAAAAATAAGTAGATGAATCGCCACAAGCGTTGTAATAATCGGGTAATCCCGCCTGAACGTATAAAAAGATTCGTTACGTAAAAACATCATCGTGCTCCACCTCGCTTCCTCAAGATCAGGACCGTTGCAACAAAACTTCAAGTGTAACATTTTCTCACGGAGGGAACGCGCATATAAGGACAAGTTCACTTTACGCGCTCCCCTCTAAAGAAAGCAAGCGATAGTCTTGTGAACAAATAAAAAGCCGAACATTCCTTTCCTCTATCCTATCATATTGCCTAAGAAGCAGGGGAATGAGAAGATTGGAAAAAACATCCTATATAATTGAGCATCCCCACTCCCCACGTTTAGTCTAGGAGGAAAATTGCAAAGCAAAGACCCGAAAGAATGCTCTAATGGTGCGCTGCGGCCACAGCGCTTCCGTATTTACTTTTAAAAAATGGGGGTTTCGCGGTTGTGGTGGCGCGTCCTCCCGGTTGAGGCGTCTAGCATCTTGGTTGTTGCATCGCTCCCCTTCATTGTGACATGCTGATCCGATTGTGGCGTGCCGCTCCCCAGTTGAGGCGTCAAGTCTATAGGTTGTTGGGTCCCTGCAAGTTATCGTGGTGCTTTCCCACAGTTGTGGCTTACACCCTGCGCCCCCGCCCGTAGCCCTGTAATTTCATCCGCTTAGCACAATACCTTCCTTGTTAAATTGTGGTACACCTGATATACATAAAGTAGTCGAATTTGTTAGGAAGGCGGATCAATAATGATTCAAGGAATTGGCATGGACATGGTTGAAATCGAACGAATAAAAGAAGCGGTCGAACGCAATCCGCGTTTTATCTCACGGGTGCTTACCGAACGCGAAGTGAAGCGCTTCGAAGCGTTGCACGGCAAACGCAGCTATGAATATTTAGCAGGAAGATATGCTGTTAAAGAAGCGTACGGCAAAGCAAACGGGACCGGCCTAGGAAAAGATATTTCTTTTCAGGACCTGGAAGTGAACCAGGCTCCATCGGGTGCTCCTTTTCTTGAAGTAAATTCACTCGCTTTTAATAAACGTGTACACGTTTCAATTACGCATACTGATCAGTTTGCAGCAGCCTATGTCATTATAGAAGAATAGACTTGTCTGCATATGACTCGTTTTTTGCACATAAGTATTTATTGCGGTTAGGAGGGACCTGACATGCGTGTGGTAACTGGTGAAGAAATGGGAAGGGTTGATGCCTTTGCAATGGAGGAGATCGGCCTTCGCGGCGAGCTCTTGATGGAGACAGCTGGCCAGAAGCTAACCGAAGCTATTAAAGAGACAGGCTTGAAAAAGGAGAGCCAGGTTGTGATTTTAGCAGGCACTGGCAATAATGGCGGGGACGGCATTGTGATCTCCAGGCTGTTGAAAGAGGAAGGTTACAATGTGACGACCTACGTAATTCCTCCTTTTGAAAAAGTGAGAGGGGACGCTCGCAAGCATTTAGAGATCCATCAGCAAGCGGGGCACAGCGTTCATCAATATGACGCTTCGCCCGCCGAGTGTATCGATCAGCTTCAGACGAGTGATTGTGTCATTGATGCCTTGTTAGGGACGGGGATTCAGGGGGAAGTGAGAGAGCCTTACACGCGTCTCATTGAAGAGGTTAACCGATCTGCCGCCTTTATTGTTAGCATCGATGTTCCGAGCGGTCTTTCCGCCGCGGAAGCAGCGAATCCCAACGTAGCCGTACGAGCTGATCTAACGCTTACGGTTCAATGCCCGAAGCTTAGCTTTTATACGTACCCAGCCCGCACCTTTTGCGGAGAACTAAAAACGCTGGATATCGGCATTCCTGCTCGGGCATTGCAAACAGAAGGGGAGGCGCGGTTTACGTGGGACGAGAAAGATTTTCTGACAAGTTTTCCAGAAAGAAAGACTGAAGCTCACAAAGGGCAGCACGGCAAAGGTTGCTTAATTGCGGGAAGTTATTCGATGCCGGGAGCGGCTGTACTTGCGGGGAAAGGAGCGATCAATGGGGGTACAGGCTTATTGACAATGATTGCTCCTCCTTCCATACGCGAGATTGTCGCAACCCCGCTTCCGGTAGCGATGGTGGATGCCCCGTCAGGAAATGAAGCTTATCTTACTGCTGAAAGTCTTGAGCAGACGGGTGTTGATTCATTTGACGCGGTAGCGGTAGGGCCGGGCCTTGGCAGAAAAGGGGAAGAAACCGAAACACTCATGGGCAGGCTGCTTGAGCGGGTGCAAGGCCCTCTCATTGTCGACGCAGATGGACTGTTTGCCATAAGCTCAAAGCTGAATCAATTAAAAAGTCGACAAGCCCCTACGGTGTTAACGCCGCATCCTGGCGAAATGGCTCAATTGCTGAATTGTTCGATTGAAGAGGTAGAGAGCCACCGCTTTTCCAGGTCGCGAGAGTTTGCTGTTGAATATGGCGTTCACCTCGTCTTAAAGGGACCTTTTACGATTGTGACTACCCCTGAAGGCAGGCAATATGTCAATACGTCAGGAAACAGCGGTCTTGCAAAAGGGGGAAGCGGCGATGTCTTAACTGGGCTTCTTTTGGCTTTTTCCATGACCCATGCTCGTCTCCAAGAGGCAGTCTCAAATGCTGTATTTCTCCACGGGAAGACGGCAGAATATCTTGCTGAGTCGGTTCCGCTAATAGGCATCAATCCGGACCAGCTCGCTGAAACCACACCACATGCTTTTCAATCGCTGATATAAACGTCTTGGTTCCCTCCTTTGTCGTGATTTTAAGCGGACAAAGGAGTGTTGCACGTGCGTAGAGCAGGCTGGCTGACACTGCTGCTTGTTACATTGATTCTAGGATTAACAGCCTGTGGTGAAAAAACGCAGGAAGAAGTCGTTGAAGATTTGGACCATGTCTTGCAGGACTTGGAAGGGTACAAAGCAGAAGCGACGATGGTGCTTGAAACAGGCGAAGAGCCTAGAGAGTATGACGTAGGCATTTGGCACATGCAAACGGACAGTAACCAGTACTACCGGGTAGAATTGAACAACGAAGACGAAGAACAAAATCAACTCATTTTACGCAATGACGACGGCGTCTTTGTCTTAACTCCGGCGCTGAACAAACGCTTCCGTTTCCAAAGTGACTGGCCGAACAACAACAGCCAAGTTTACCTGTATGAATCTCTTATCTCGGACATTTTAATGGATGCCGACCGCACCTTTGCGATTGAAGAAGACCAATATGTCTTTGAAACAAAAACGCACTACCAGAACAAAAACTTACACAGTCAGGAAGTTATTCTCGACCGCCGTTCTTTGACACCAGAGACGGTCAAGATCTTTGACCCTGACTATGAACCTCTAGTAGAAGTGACCTTCCATTCCTTTGATACCGACGTCACCTTTGACGAAGATGACTTTGAAATGGACAAAAACATGACAGCCGCTCAACTCGATGTACCGGCCCATACTGATGAGTTTATTGAAGAAGAACACGAACAGGAAGTCTTTATGCCAAACCACGAACTTCAAGGCACCAGCCTCGCCGAACGAGAAACCGTTGAAGGCGAACGGGGCGACAAAACAATCTTAACCTACGAAGGGGAACGCCCATACACGATCATTCAACAACCAGCTGCAGTAATGGAAACAAGCACCTACACCGATGTTGGCGCAG
Source organism: Salsuginibacillus kocurii DSM 18087 (assembly GCF_000377705.1). Classification (GTDB taxonomy): domain Bacteria; phylum Bacillota; class Bacilli; order Bacillales; family Marinococcaceae; genus Salsuginibacillus; species Salsuginibacillus kocurii. The sequence continues at coordinate 37,299 of NZ_KB898636.1, forward strand.
GTGACCCTGTACAAGTAGGGGAAACGTATGGATATCAAACCGCAGACACCTTGCAATGGACGAGTGACGCCACCGAATTCATGATCGCATCAGACGCACTAACAGAAGATGAAATGCTGACCATTGCTGAATCCATGAACACCACAACAGAAAAATAAATGTAACCTTCCCAGTGACATCACCGTATGTTTCTGGGATTTTCTTTGAAAATTTTCGCAGCGCTGGAGCAAAACACGGGTGGGCGAGGAGCTAAGGGAGCGTCACGCGGCACTCGGTGGAGGGGACGCGGCACTGAGCGGATGTCACGCCACAAGACTACGGAGTCACACCACAAGACTACGGAGTCACACAACAACAAAAAGGACGGACGCCACAACCTGAGACCGTGACTCCACAACCCAAGTCCCCCACGCCACAACCTGAGGGCCTCACGCCACAACAAAGCATCGCCACGCCACACTTTCCCCCCTGCAGTGCGGCGTCCCCTCGTGGTTAGCATCACGCGCCCTTTATGAAAAAGACAAAAGGAAGCGCTGCGGCCGCAGCGCAACATTCTAGTGCCTTTGACAGGGGAAGATCGTGGGAAAATAGAGTGGTCACATTTATTTGGACAGTTCGACATGAAACTTGGACGTTTTCTGCTCAATTTGGACGTTTCGACAAATACCTGTGACAGTTCGACAAAATTATCTTACGCTTCGACAGGATTCTCGTACGTTTGGCCCGTGAATGCTCCGTGCAGCCCGCTCCGCTTTTCTCTGTCCAGCTTCAAGCGGCAGGGGCTCGAGGTCAAAAGTCGTGCCCTTTCAAAGCCAAAAAGCGGCTTTGGGCAGCGCTCGCCTTTTGCTTGACGCCCCAGACCGCCGCTTTCAGCTTTTCCTTGTCCAGCTCCGCGGGCTAACGACTTGAGATCTCTTTCTCCCACACTGCGGCGGCAACAGCCTCCTCGGTGGGAGAGAAGAGCTCTGCGTCGTTAAGCAAGCCCGCTACGCTTTTCCTTGTCCAGCTCCGGGGGCCATTGGCTTGTGATCCCTTTTCGCCCTGCTGCGGACGCTTCCTCCACAGCGGCTACGCCCGGGATCGTCGATAAGGAATGAGACGCGCCACTCGCAGCCCAAGCACCCTCCACTTTTCCAGTTGACATCTTGCTAGTTCCCTACAATAATCGAAAGAGATGATTAGTCGAGTGGGGAGGCACGCAAGTGGTACAGTCGAAACAGTTTTTTCGGGATACGTGGGCGGAAGTGGAGTTGGCCCATGTCAAATATAATGTGCAAGAGGTACGAAAGAATTTTCAACAAGACATGCATGTGATGGCAGTGGTTAAGGCGGATGGATACGGCCATGGTGCTGTCCCGGTGGCAGAAGCAGCGTTAGAGGCAGGAGCGAGCTTCCTTAGTGTCAATCTGCTCGATGAAGCCCTGCGGTTGCGAGAAGCGGGGATTGAGGCGCCGATTCTCGTGATGGGCCGAATTCGCCCGGAAGACGTAGGTATTGCTGTGCGTCATAATCTCTCCATCACTGTTTTTCAAATAGAATGGCTGCAAGAAGCCAAACAGTACATGAAGGAACAGGATTCGCTTAAGCTTCATGTTAAAATAGATTCAGGTATGGGACGAATTGGGACAGTCACCGCGGAAGAACTCAGCCAACTGCTTCAAGTCATAGAAACTGACCAGGCTTTTCAGCTAGAAGCTGTCTACACCCATTTTGCGACAGCGGATGAATTAGATAACAGTTATTGGGAAAAACAATATGGACGTTTCCTTTCTCGGTTAAAAGTGGTAGAAGAAATTTGCGGTATGCCGCCGTTTATTCATTGTGGAAATAGCGCGACTGGATTGCGCTTCCCTGAGCATTGTTTTAATATGTTCCGATTCGGCATTTCCATGTATGGGCTGCTTCCTTCCGACGATATTGAAGATGAATTGCCATTTGAGCTAAAGCGGGCTTTTTCTTTGCACAGCCAGCTAGTTCAAGTCAAACAGCTGCCTAAAGGAGAAGGCATTAGTTACGGAGCGACCTATACGACCTCCGGCGATGAATGGATTGGAACTGTGCCGATCGGTTACGCTGATGGGTGGTATCGTTATCACAGCAGCGAAGGCGGAACGGTGCTTGTAGACGGAGAACGAGCTCCAATCATCGGCAGAATTTGTATGGATCAGCTTATGGTACGCCTGCCGTATCAGCTTCCAGTAGGTACTAAGGTTACGTTAATTGGCAAGCAGGGAGAAGATGAAATTACGATTCAGGAAATAGCAAGCCGCCTTAAAACGATAAGTTATGAAATTCCTTGTATGATAAGCAGCCGTGTTCCGCGACTTTACGTGTAATAAGGGGAAGAAAAGTAGCCGGTAACCGGGAAATGCGAAGCCCTGCGAACAAAGCGGCAGAGTAATTCTCCGCAGTGAACATTTTTCATAAAGGGGCTGTCCCCTCGCCTACCTACGGCCAAAAGACAAGGAAACAGCAAATGTCGTCAATGTGCAGTCGATGTCGCACGTTGGGCTGTAGTAAAGCGCGATACTCCAGGGGTTTAGCCGGAAACTGACGTATCGACCAGCCTCTTTCCCTCTAAGTAGTATTTCTTTGCCTCAGCAGTTAGGCGGTTGCTCAACTACTGACTATTTGTTAAAATACGGACGGAAGATTTAGAGAAAAAACGTGATTTTTTTAAGGTTTTTTGCAGGATTTCATAAATTCTTGCCGAAAATGTGAACTGAGGGAATGCTCATCTTTACATTCGATGGATTCAAAGGATTTAATTTCCATTTTGCAAAACTCGAATACGAATGCTAAGATGGCAAAAGAGGATTTATTTGATAACGGTTATAGGTGTTCGTTGGAGGTGTGAATCTTGTCGCAAGGAACTACGAAGCAGATCGTGATTAACCTTCCCACTGATTTGCTATGCGAGGTGGATGGAATGATTCAGGGAGAAAATGTCGACCGAAGCGAATTCATTTATCAGGCTGCTGAAGGATATATTTCAGAGCGCAAGAAATCACGTATTCGTGAAGCAATGGAACAGGGTTACCGGGAGATGGCTAACATTAACCTAAACATTGCAGCCGAATCCTTTTTAGTTGAAGAAGAAGCTGGTTCAAAAGTAGATGGCCGTATTGCAAGCGGCGTATAATGCCCTGAATGGTTTTATAACCTCATTCTAAGAATGAAAGATTGCGGAGGGCATTGAATAACCGTCATTATTCGTAAAGTTCATACGGGTTCATTGCTTAAAAGTTGCTCCAACTATACTGGCAGCAACTTTTTTGTTTCTCTTTAACTAAAGCATTTCCGCAAATGATAATCTTTAAACCTCTCATAATTTAGTTATAAAATATGAAAAAGATAAAAGAATATTGAATTTTACCTTAAGATGTTTGCGCCTTATGACAACTCATGGAATAATAAAGATAGTGAGTTTTTACTATCATAAATTTCATATAGAGTGCCTGGAGTCATTATAGAAAGTCATTTACCAGTATTACTCTTTAATGATTGCGAATGATCGATTGGTCTCGCTGCGGGGTTCGGTCAACTTAGGTTTTAAGGCAGAGTGTCGAGGGTGAAATAAACTTCCCTCCATTCTTCATAACACCATTCGCAGTATCTTAATCATAGTATGATCACTTAGTATGGGGGAATTGATGATGCAACCATCTATAGTAGAGTTTATTCATAACCGAAGACAAAGTCTTACAGAGAAGTGGCTAGAAGAAATCCAGCGTGTCGCTCACGACGAGACAGTTGAGCGCATACCAGATGAAATATACACTCAAACAAACCGTGAATTTATCGATTTAATTGTCGATACACTTGACCTAAAGCAGGAAGACGCAAAGGAACGGATTAAACAATTCGTAGAACGATTGATTCACATTGGCTGGCCCCTCAGTTATTTTACTCGCGGGCTTCAGGCTTTCAGACGTGTCATATTAGATGCAATTCGTGAAGATCCTTCGCACGAAGAGACACCAATAGAGATTTTTTATGACATAGAGAACTGGATTGACGGGATTGTTAATCAGCTTGTCGATGAATATTCAGGTACGTGGGAAAGTACCCTGCACCTGCAAAAAATGGCGCTGAAAGAACTATCCGCTCCTTTAATTCCAGTCTTCGAAAATATTAGTGTCATGCCGCTTATCGGAACGATAGATACGGAGCGGGCCAAGCTCATCATGGAGAATTTGCTCGATGGTATTATTGAACACCGCTCCCAGGTCGTTTTGATTGATATCACCGGAGTCCCCGTTGTAGATACGATGGTGGCTCACCATATTATTCAAGCCTCGGAAGCTGTCCGGCTCGTAGGAGCGGAGTGTATTCTCGTCGGCATCCGTCCTGAGATTGCGCAAACGATTGTTAACTTAGGAATTGATCTAAGCAAATTTCCAACAAAGAGTACGCTTCGAAAAGGCATCGAATCTGGTATGGAATTGACCCAAAGAAAAATTGTAACCACATAAATGCGGACGGAGGGGTGTAAGGCGATGAGAATACCAATTCTAAAGTTACATGATTATTTATTAATATCAGTGCAAGTAGACCTTGATGACCAAACAGCCCTGCAGTTTCAAGAGGATCTACTCAACAAGATTCATCAGGAAGGGTCAAGCGGGGTTGTCATTGATCTAACCTCGGTGGAGATGATAGATTCATTTATCGCCAAAGTACTTGGGGACGTGGTGGAAATGTCAAACTTAATGGGAGCAAAGGTGGTTTTAACAGGTATTCAACCAGCTGTGGCCATTACGCTAATTGATATGGGAATTATGTTGGATGAAGTACCGACGGCTCTCGATCTTGAACAAGGTTTAGAGAAACTTCAACAGGAATTGGAGGGGTAATATGAGTATCCAATCCTGTGTTGAGGTCCATACAGAGTGGGGGATTGTCTCTGCGCGGCAGGCCGGTCGTAATTTAGCAAAAGATGTTGGATTTGGGAATGTAGACCAGGCACGCATCACCACAGCCATTTCAGAGCTTGCTAGAAACATTTACCTTTATGCGGATAAAGGTGAAATTTGTATTGAAGCCATTCAAGAACTGGACAAACACGGAGCAAAAAAGGGAATTAAAGTTACAGCGAGGGATAAAGGCCCGGGTATTAAAAATGTGCGCGAAGTCATGTCAGACGGTTTTACCACCTCAGGGGGGCTAGGGGCAGGACTTCCAGGAGTTAAACGATTAATGGATGAGTTTGATATAGATTCGGTCTCTGGAGAAGGAACGGTTATTACGACAATTAAATGGCTCCGTTGAAGGAGGATATTGAGTGGTCGATTCGTACCAAATATTACAAGAGCAATACGAGAAACTACTAGAAGAATATATTGGCCAAAAAGATGAACAAGGCCTGTACCAAGGTCAGCAATTCAGTAAAAAAGTGTTAGAAAACCAAATCTCACCTGAAGAAATGGTGAGCCTGCACCTCGATATTATCGAAGGGTGGTATCCTGACATTCCGAGTGGCCTGCGGGATTCCTTTGAATTTTTGTTAGAAGTCATGATTGGCTACGGTTTAGCTTATCAAGAACACCAAAGCTTAAAGGACCGCCAAAAGGAACTAGAATCAGAGATTGATGTGGCTGCGAACATGCAGCAAACCTTCCTGCCAGCGGCTAAGCCGGAAGTTCAGGGGCTTGATCTTGGCGTCCTCACGATGCCAGCTTCGAAAATGAGCGGTGATTATTATCATTTCGTTAAAGATGAAAATGATTGTATTGGACTAGCCATCGCAGACATTATTGGAAAAGGCGTGCCGGCAGCGCTTTGTATGTCGATGATCAAGTACGCGATGGAAAGCTTGCCAGAACAGCGGTTGCAGCCAGGCGGCCTGCTTGAGAACTTAAACCGCGTGGTAGAGCAGAACGTCGCTTCCAACATGTTTATTACCATGATGTACGGTTCCTATGATCCACGCTTCCACACCTTTCACTATTCCGGTGCTGGCCATGAACCTGGATTTTACTACAACGCCCAAACCGATGAGTTTGAAGAGTTGTATGCAAAAGGTATGGTGCTGGGAGTAACACGCGAAGCCTCATTTCGCGAATATAAAAAAGACGTGGCTCCTGGAGACATTATCGTCCTCTTATCTGATGGAGTAACGGAGTGCCGTACAGAAGAAGGGTTTATCGAACAAGAAGTGATTACTAGTCTTATTCGTGCCAACATGCATAAATCCGCCCAGGAAATTGTCGAGTGCGTTTTCTATGAATTGGAAAAACTCCAGGGCTTTCAGCTTCGGGATGATTTCACGTTAATGATTTTGCGAAGAGAAGTTTAATACAAAATAATAGTGGGTAATAAACTGATGTTACGGCCAATGGCCGTTTTCTTTTTATCCATAGCTCTGGAATATGAACTGGTTGAAACCGTCATAATGGAAAAACTGAAACAGAGGCAGAAGCAAGGTTCCTTCCGCCTCAAAGAAAGGCATCCGCGTGACCAACTTTTCATTAACAGGGTTAGTACAACCTTGCTGGTGATCGTTACGAAGATACAACACGGGTTAGCATAAAGGTAAATATAGGATTAATCATCTCACTAAGTAGACAAGCTATAAACTAACGATCGCTCAGGTTATCCGCACTCCTCCCCCCCGTTTTTTGAAACAAGGGGAGAGAAACAATTACTTATTACGTTATAGTGTGGAACTTTTCTAAGTGAACGCCGCTGTTAACAGACAGTGTTGAATTTTAAATGAAGGTGGATTGAAGCCGAAGGGCTAGATTCCTGCAGCGCAAGCGGGGCAAGTGCCGGGCTGCGTTTGATAAAGAAGACACGGCGGCAGCAAACGTAGTGGAACTGAAGCCGAACGCGCACCTAGACCTGCGGGGAAAGGGAGCAGCCTGAAGCGAAAATCAACACCAATGTTTAACAGAGCGAAGTGAAAAAATAACGCCAGGGAGGCATATTAGCATGAATTTAACCCTTCAGACGAAAGAAACGGAAGCAGGCACAAGAGTAATGGTAGAAGGTGAAATTGACGCCTACACTGCTCCAGAATTACGGGAGACGTTAATCCCGCTCACCGAAAAGCAAAATACAGAAGTTGTAGTAGATTTAGCGAATGTTGAATACATTGATAGTACAGGATTAGGGATTTTTATTGGCGCCTTGAAATCAGCACACTCGAATGGCTCTGAACTTGCCATTACAGGAGTTAATGAGCGTGTCCATCGTCTCTTTTCAATTACGGGCTTGGATGAAGTGATAGACATCGATGGTGAAAGAAGGGAGGGAGCAAAATAATGGTCAATACAGCAGATGTTGTTGAAATGACAGTACCTTCGAAAGCGGAATACGTCGGGGTGGTTCGGCTTACGGTCTCAGGAATTGCCAATCGGGCAGGATTCTCTTACGATGATATTGAAGATATGAAAATTGCGGTAGCTGAAGCTTGTACGAACGTAGTAGACCACGCTTATAGCAATGGGGGCACAATTAAGTTTTCATGCTCCATTGAAGAGGAAGGCTTAAAACTTGTTGTCTCGGATGATGGCCAAAGTGTAGATGTGGTTCAATTACGTGAAGAAATTGGGCCTGTGGATGGCCAAGATCCTGTTGGCGAGTTGAAAGAAGGGGGGCTCGGCCTCTTCCTCATCGAATCATTGATGGATGAAGTCGAAATCAGCAGTGAAGCTGGCGTCGCGATTGTAATGAAGAAGTTCCTTCAAAGAGATGGGGTGGAAGAGAATGCCGATGGGCCCAGATCAGCCGACAAACAAAAGCAATAAAGAAGAGTCAGAAGTATATGAATGGATAAAGGAATTTCAAGAAGAGCAAAATGAAGAAGTGCAAACCAAGCTTGTGAAAAAGTTTGAGCCACTCGTTCAATCGCTGGCCAGAAAGTTTTCGCGAGGTCAGGACCACGACGATGACTTGTACCAAGTCGGAATGATTGGTCTCCTGGCTGCTCTCAGAAGGTACGACCCTTCCTATAATCGAAGCTTTGAATCCTTCGCTGTACCAACGATTGTGGGAGAGATTAAACGGTTTATCCGTGATAAGACATGGAGCGTACACGTCCCGCGCCGTATAAAAGAACTAGGACCTCGCATTAAAAAAGCGGTGGAAGAATTAACTAGTGAATTGCAGCGATCTCCGGATGTCCACGAGATTGCGGCGTTTTTAGAAGTAAGTGAAGAAGAAGTTTTAGAGACGATGGAGATGGGTAAAAGTTACCAAGCGCTCTCCGTTGATCGTTCTATTGAAGCAGACCAGGAAGGAAGTGCGGTTACACTTCTTGACCTTGTTGGTTCTGCTGAAGAAGGGTACGAAAAGACAGACCAACAGATGCTCTTGGAGAAAGCATTTGCAGTGTTAACAGAAAGAGAAAAAGAAATTCTGCAGTGCACATATTTCGAGCATTTAAGCCAAAAGGAGACAGGGGAACGCCTCGGCATCTCGCAAATGCACGTTTCCCGTCTACAGCGCAGAGCGCTTCAAAAATTACGAGAATCCATACGCGTGGAGCCATCGGAGTGTTTATAACATGAAGCTAGAACATAAGGCGCACACAAATGTAGACGTCACCGCGTATCAACAGAAAAAGAACGGAAACGAACGATGTGGCGATGCTTATATTACGATTGAAACAGATCAGTATTTTCTTTGTGCTTTAGCAGATGGGCTGGGCAGCGGTGCAGAAGCTCACCGCTCTGCTCAGCTCGCTATGAATGTCATTACCGAGGCTCATGATCAATCCGTCTCTCAGCTGCTTGACCAATGCAACCAAGTGCTATTTCAAGAACGAGGCGTTGTGCTTACGATGTTGAAAGTTGATTTTGCCACGCAGGAAATCATGTATGGGAACATTGGAAATGTGGAATGCATATTAATGTTAGACAATGATCAAATAGTTCGACCTGTACCAGCCCCGGGCTATCTCTCCAGCAGAAAGTATAAATACCGCCTGGAGCGTTTCCAGTATGGGGAAAATGTCAGGTTTCTTCTGTATTCAGACGGCACGGTCTTTTCTCCAGAATGTAAAAACATGATGTCGGCTGCAAAATCGCCTGAGTGTGTCGTAAACCGCCTGGCTGAAGCAGCTCAGTCCGCTAATGATGACGTAACCATCGTCGGCGGAGATGTTTCTTGATCAGTCTTTATTCTAATTTTATGGTAAATATATATTACACGATAATCTGTTGTAGCTCGCCGTCGGCGAGTTTTTATTTTTATTGAGGCGGAGTTAGAGGAGCGGGCGGGACGGAGCTGTCATTAGAAGAGACCAGAGCCCCCGCCAGGTATTTTTCCTCAGGCTAGACATGGTATAGTAAAAGGGAGACATATTAAAGAGGTGAAACGAAGTGACAGAAGCTACATATGCGCCAGAGCAATTAGAACAAGTGGCTCACGAAACGAATGTACCGATACACATTGTTAAAAAAATGATAGAGTTACTAGAAGACGGCAACACGGTCCCTTTTATTGCCCGCTACAGAAAGGAAATGACAGGAGGGGCAGATGAAGTTCAACTCCGTCAGGTCTCCGAACGCTGGGAGTACGTGCGCCAGCTAGAAGCCCGTAAACAAGAAGTCATCCGTTTAATTGATGAGCAAGAAAAATTAACTGAAGAGCTGCAAGGCTCCATCAATGCTGCCGCCAAGCTGCAGGAAGTGGAAGATCTATACCGCCCGTATAAGCAGAAGCGGCGCACGCGCGCAACCAAAGCGAAAGAAAAAGGGCTCGAACCATTGGCAGAGTGGATATGGGCCCAGGCAGGTGCCGATATTCAAGCAGAAGCCATGCGCTATATAGATGAAGATAAAGAAGTACCTACGGCCGAAGCAGCCCTTGAAGGCGCACAAGATATAATGGCCGAATGGATGGCTGATGATGCCAGTGTACGCAAGCAGCTGCGCGCTTTTACAATGAAGCAAGGCTCTCTCCGTTCCACTGGCAAAAAGGCGGAAGAAGACGAACAAGACGTCTATGCTATGTATTACGACTATGAAGAGCCTGTCCGCCGTGTTCCTTCACACCGCGTGTTAGCCATGAACCGCGGCGAAAAAGAAGGCATCTTGGCTGTGCAAATTGCATTAGACGAAGAGCGGGCACTCGAAGACATTAACAAAGCCCTTCGTTTTCAAGAAAAACAGCCCGCCTGCGCCGAAGCCATCCGTGCAGCGGTCAAAGATGGTTATAAACGGCTGCTCGGTCCGTCGATTGAACGCGACATTCGCAAGGAATTGACCGAAACCGCAGAAGAACAAGCGATCCATGTCTTTTCTGAGAACTTGCGCAACCTGCTCTTGCAGCCACCATTGAAAGGGAAAATGGTCCTTGGAGTTGATCCAGCCTACCGGACAGGCTGTAAGCTTGCTGTTGTGAACACGACCGGCAAAGTCCAGCATGTCGAAACGATCTATCCAACTCCGCCTAAAAACCAAGTCGAAGAGAGTAAAAAAGTTGTGACGAACCTAGTTGAGAAATACGGCATCGAGTTAATTGCGATTGGTAACGGTACCGCTTCCCGGGAAACAGAAAGCTTCATCGCAGATACCATCAGCTCACTGCAGGATGACGTTTCGTACTTGATTATTAATGAAGCGGGCGCCAGCGTTTACTCCGCTTCTGAATTGGCGCGGCGTGAATTCCCGGATTTGCAGACCGAAGAGCGCAGTGCCGCTTCAATCGCACGCAGACTGCAGGATCCACTGGCCGAACTGGTGAAAATTGATCCACAGTCGATCGGCGTTGGCCAATACCAACACGACGTAAGCGCCAACCGCTTAAAAGATTCCCTTACATTCGTAGTTGAAACCGCCGTTAACCAAGTCGGCGTGAATTTAAATACAGCTTCGTCCAGCCTGTTGCAATATGTAGCTGGCTTGTCACGAACCGTAGCTGATAACATTGTCGTAAAACGCGACGAAGACGGGAAGTTCGAATCTCGTGCTCAACTAAAAAAAATACCGCGCCTCGGCGCTAAAACATATGAACAGGCCGTCGGCTTTTTGCGCATCCCGGAAAGTAAAGAACCACTCGATGAAACAGCAATTCACCCGGAAAGCTACAATATTGCTAAAGCTCTTTTAAAGCAAGTCGAGCTAACACCGGGCGAGATCGGAAGCGAAGAAGCACAAGAAAAATTAAACCAGCTTAACGTCAAAGCAGAAGCCGAACGCCTCGACGTCGGCCAGCCGACATTAGAAGACATTATTTCAGCGTTAAAACAACCAAATCGCGACGTCCGCGATGACTTGCCAAAGCCTATGTTAAAAACCGGTGTCATGAACCTAGAAGACTTATATGAAGGGATGGAACTCCAGGGCACCGTCCGCAATGTCGTCGACTTCGGCGCCTTTATCGACATTGGCGTTAAACAAGATGGTCTCGTCCATATCTCAAAACTCGCCAATAACTATGTGCGTCATCCAATGGAAGTAGTAGCTGTCGGAGATATCGTCACCGTCTGGGTTGAAAGCGTCGATGAAAAGAAAGGCCGTATCGCGCTAACGATGGTTTAATGCGTTTTTAAGCGTGAGTTGAGGGTGCCGAGACAGAACGGTGCTCGCAAACCTTGCTGAAAAGAAAAAGCAGGCTTGCTCTTAAGGGAGAGCGAGCCTGCTTTTCTTTATAAAATCAAGGTAAGGGGCACGGGTGAAACGGAAGAAAAAGGCGTGTTTGCACGCGCCCTACGAGGCGGGAGTGCCGCAAGCCGTGTTGCTTACGGAGATGAATTCCGTTAGTTCACCCGAAATGGAGCATTTTCAAGACCGCATGGACACTGGTTCATTTATTGGGACACATACGAATGAATTAAGGAGATGGAGCTAAAATAGTGGAACAGAGGTCTGCGAACGACACTAAGAAAAACCCCCGAATTCAAGGGAATAACGAAATTGATGACCATTAAAATTCAGAGTAAGGCTATCATTGAGATAGTAAGGGGCGGCCTCATCGGCACGAACGAACAGTCCAGCAAAAGTGACAAATTAACCCTTGAAATAGTAGAAAGACGACCTCCCTCATGAATCCTCTATATAAGAAAACCACAATTGATTAAGCATTCGAATTTCACTAGCCCGCTTCGTATAATAAGCCTTCTGCATTTGTCGCTGAAGCCAGGTAGGCATCATCAATTGACCCCCCTTTGCAAAGTAATAACTAAAAATATAAATGAAGCCAGGGAAATCAAAGCAGTCAGGTCAATCTGCGGAAACAAAATAGCGACTTTCCTAAAAGAGTGCAGTGGCAATATACTGAACAGTTCTGATTCACGAGGGCAGGATTTAACCTCCTATGGCTGTGCCGCGCTGCCCGCCAACCCCCTTTCCATATTCGAGCAATGAGTAGGAAAAAGTTATCTGTTCAAAAGAACTTGTCGCATCTATACTCGGCGGTTTCGCTTTATACTCAGCTACCAGCTCAGGTCATAAGCGTCTTGCACTCACCTTTTGGAACCGGCGCGGCGCATCCCTTATTTTCAGTAGGAGACGTGTTCTACCTTAGCGGTCACACGCATACCGCTGTTCGCTTTTCCACACCCTATTATATGTTAGAATGGATAAGGTGTGAGGTGAGTGGTTGTGAATAATGAAGAATTGCAACGATTAACAGAAGACATATCAACAGAATATTTTGGCCGCATCTTTCACCATGAAGCGTACTTTAATGCAAGATTACGGACAACTGGCGGAAGGTATATGTTGAATACTCACGCCATAGAGATTAATCCGAAGCATTATCAGGAGTTTGGCAAAGAAGAAATATGCGATATTTTAAAACATGAATTATGTCATTATCACTTGCATTTAGAAGGAAGAGGATACCGCCATCGAGATAAAGAATTTAAGGAATGGCTTGCAGCTGTTGGTGGTAAAAGACATTGCCAATCACTATCAACCAGCCAAAGCCGATCCACAAAAAGGCATACATATGAATGCATGAAGTGCCAACTAAAATATGTCAGAAAGCGTCAAATGAACACGGCAAAGTTCGTATGCGGAGCGTGCAGCGGCGCCCTTAAAAAAATTAACTGAATGCATTGACGCTAAAAAATCCGTGTGATACATTATATAAGTCGCCGAGAGAGATTATGAAATTCCGACAAAAAAGATTAATACATTCCATGAAAAATTATTTAAAACAAGCGTTGACAACAAAAAACACATCATGTATTATAATTTTTGTCGCAAACGAACGAACACATACATTCCACAGTAGCTCAGTGGTAGAGCAATCGGCTGTTAACCGATCGGTCGCAGGTTCGAATCCTGCCTGTGGAGCCATTAGGAGAAGTACCCAAGTGGCTGAAGGGGCTCCCCTGCTAAGGGAGTAGGTCGCGCAAGCGGCGCGAGGGTTCGAATCCCTCCTTCTCCGCCATTTGAAAATAATTGGCCCGTTGGTCAAGGGGTTAAGACACCGCCCTTTCACGGCGGTAACGCGGGTTCGAATCCCGCACGGGTCACCATTTTAATTGGAGGATTAGCTCAGCTGGGAGAGCACCTGCCTTACAAGCAGGGGGTCGGCAGTTCGATCCTGTCATCCTCCACCATGAACTCAATTTAAGCTGGGCCTGTGGTGTAGCGGTTAACATGCCTGCCTGTCACGCAGGAGATCGCGGGTTCGATTCCCGTCAGGCCCGCCATTTTATTTTACAGTAATT
>NZ_KB898637.1 GCF_000377705.1 Salsuginibacillus kocurii DSM 18087
AATTGAAGGAGTTCTTCTTGTTCGGTCGTACGGTTTTCCCGCTCACTAAAAGACTCACCTTGTTTGGATTGACGTACCCACTTATCTAATACAGAAGGCGACATTCCGTATTCCTTCAAAATCTCTTGACGGGGTTTTCCCGAAGCTCTCAATTGAACGATTTGTTCTTTAAAAGATTGAGAGAAGTGCTGTCTTTTTTGTCTGGACATGATATCCACTCCTTTATTACCTTACTTTAATCTTAGAGCAACTTATAATATCTGTCCAAATAAGTGTAACCGGTCCACCGCGGGGGAGCGGTGGTGGCGTGAAGGTTCTCCGTTGTGGCGTCACGTCTTCTGGTTGTGGCGTCTGTCCTCGGGGTTGTGGCGTGGCACCGATTGGTTGTGGTGTCGAAATAATTTAGTGTGGCGTGACAGGTTCAGGTTGTGGAGTCATGATGTTTGAGTGCGGCGTGAGCCATCTTGAGTGTCGCATCACACCCCTTCAGTGTTGCACATGCTCAACTTCCTCGATAAATGCGCATTTTCCCGCAACCGCCTCTTCCATCAAGCAAAAAAAAGAGCCCGCTTGCACAACGAGCTCTTGTTCCTATAACCGAATGTCTTTTACGCTCCGATCAAGTGAAGCAGGATCGAAGCGAGTGTAACAAAACCCGCTTCACTCCCCTAACTTGTCTTGCATTCGCTTGGTCCATTGATACAAAAGAGTATAATACTTGTTCAAATTAGCTTGAATTTTGTTAGCCACTTCTTCGTTATATGTATGGACGGCAAGTTCCGGTCATTCACCATTTCTAATGCGAGCATAGCCTCTTCTTCATCAAGCAGCTGAACCTCTCGACAGCTGCGGACGACACCTTTTGGGGAACCGACATCCAAACCTTCCATATCATATAAAAATTGTTTAGCCGCTTTCCAGCACGCCTCAAAAGAGAATTCGAAGCGTTGAATGGCTGCATCTCTTTCTATTTCGCTTGGATTGGTCAACAATGCAAGCTGCTGGAAGGAAGCTAGGATTGTCTCTGCTACTTCTAAACGTTGTCGTAATCCCTCCATAATATCCCCTTCTCTTTTACTTTCTCACAGAACTCTGGACTAGCTTCACATAGATTAACCACATCTACTTTATATGGAATAGTAGACTCTTCAACATCTTCTATAAGATTATTCCACTTGTCAGACGAGATAACACTTCCAGGTTCAATGGCTACATCTATATCTGAGCTTTGCCGCTGTTCATGATTTCTATAAACAATGTTATGATCCTACCTTTTTTCGGCTGAGCGTTTCTCCCGTATCCATGTCTCTACTTTTTCTTCCAACTGGCTGTATGCTTTCTTTAATTCAATCAGGTCATTGCTTAAGATGCGGGCGTGTACAATGTTTGGCTCAGGCTTTGTGACCCCTTTTCGCACGCTGTCTGCAGCTTCCCACTGCTCCATCCAGCTTTCACTTGTTGTTTCCTTGAGGTAAGGGGAAACGGCCCATAGGACGGCATAATAATCATTGCCGTCCATCATGCCTTGTTCATGCACAAAGCGAGTTTGTGGTTCGAGGACGAGTGAATCGTAGATGAGAAGTTTTCCTTCGACTCGCACGGAGAATGTTGAGTCTATTCGCTCATAGTCGTATATTTCTTCTCGTTCGCGCCGGCCTGCTGATAAAATTTCTCCCCAGATGAGCGATGCATTACCATTCATGGTAATGCGTTGCTCGTTTTGAAATCGGGAAGCAGCAAAGGGGATAATCGTATCAGGCGATAGCTTCAGAAAAGTGTCGTCTGCAAGTTGTACATCATAAAATTGGACAGCGCCTTCCCCGTTTTTTTGTGGGTAAATCTTTAGCGATGATTGAGGGATTAAAGTAAGGGCGGCACTCTTATCCAGTCGCAGTGTATAGCGGTACTGATCGCCTGCCACCATGCCGCCGGAGGTTTCGACTAAATAGGCGATTGCGTGCTCTTTTATTTCAGGATACATAAGACGGCTTACTTTTAAAGGTGGTGTCTCGTAATGGTTAGTAATTACAGTTTTCCCGCGGCGCATGCCAAAGTCAGCTTTCACTTCTCCAGAAAGAGCAAGCGTCGTATCAAGCTCCGGATTTAACTTCTGCATGCCAGCTCACTTCTTCGAGTAATAACGCGTGTTGAATCCAGGAGATGATGGCTTCGATACCAACGCCTTCTTTTTGATTGGCAAAAGCAAATGGCCGCTTCCCTCGCGCTTCTTTAGCGTCTGCTTCCATTTGTGCTAAATCAACACCCACATACGGAGCTAAATCCATTTTATTGATCACGAGAAAATCGGAACGGTTTACGCCCGGGCCACCTTTTCTAGGAATATCCTGTCCTTCTGCTACATCAGTAACGTATAAATAACCATCCACCAGTTCCGGACTGAAGGTTGCGGACAAATTGTCACCGCCACTTTCCACAAATATAATTTCAAGCTCAGCAAAACGCTCATGCAGCTCGTCGATGGCTGCAAAATTCATAGAGGCATCTTCACGAATAGCAGTGTGTGGGCAGCCGCCCGTTTCAACCCCGATGATTCGATCCTCCGGAAGTACACCGTGTTTCGTCAAGTACTGAGCGTCTTCTTTTGTATAAATATCGTTTGTGACGACCGCTAACTCATAGTGTTCATGCATTTGCCTGGTTAATTGTTCGATTAATGCGGTTTTACCAGAACCGACCGGCCCGGCAACACCTATGCGTACAGGTTTCATCGATTTATCTCCTTTCTCTGCTTACGAAATAAAGAGGCGCACATTTAAATGTTCATGCTCCATTGAGGCCAGCTCAAGGCCTACTGTGCCGTTGCGAGCATCGTAAATGGTCAAATTTTCAATGTCCTTTCCCGCCGTTTGAATGAGAGGCAACAGGTTGCGGATCGTTTCCATGCCTGTACTTTGACCGAGAGGAACAGCTCGCACGGCATTGTGAACAAGCGATGTGACGCTAGAATAAATAAACGTGGTGACCGCTTCCGTACGGCCTATGTTTTCATGAGCGGCAAACAACGCATAAACAAAGCTGTGGTGAGAGGGCATGTCATAACATTCCAACCATTGACTTACTTGTTGAAAGAGCGCTTCACCTTCAATCGCTCGAATCGTTTTTAAAAATTGACGCCCCATCATTAGACTTGCTTCGCGTGTTTCTTTCGCAACTTTTATTGCATGTCCGATTTCAGCGACTTCTTGCATTTGCCAAGGCGCTTCCTTCCACGCCCGCATCACTTCGCTTACAAAAAGTCCGTCACCGTATTTCACATTTTCAAGGGCATACGCTTTGCACAGAGAAAATAACGACGCCTGATCGGAGACAGTGTCTTTTTGAATATAGGTCTCCATTCCAAACGAGTGGGTATAACCCCCGATCGGAAACGCGGAGTCATGAATTTGCATTAGGCGCAGCTGATCAATGTGCATGCGTATGACCTTTATAACGAAAAGCTCGTCCAAGACGACGTTTGTCTTCATGATAGGCGACGCCAGTTTCTGTGAAAATGGACTCAAGTGTATGATCACGCCGAACGATAATTTCGCGCCCTTCGATCAAACACGGGGTGTGACGATTCCCAAGTTCAAATGCGACCGTCCCCATTTCTTGAATGCCTGCCGGCTGAATAACGTATACCGGTTCTAGTGGCGTTCGAACCACAATCTCCCGTTCATCATCTTCATAAATTTTATGTCCCGGCTCAAGCGTTTCTCCTTCATCAAGCATCAAAGCAACGTCGACTCCAGACTCAGATTGTTTACGCAGAATGCGCTTGCCTAGTTCATCCCATTCGACTTCGAGGTAATCTCTCTTTTTAGCCTTGGTCGCCTCTCCTGCTTCACCCAATGTCCGTGTAATTTTCATCATTCTCCCCCTCATTAAAACGTGTCTTTCATCTATCAAAATAAGAAATATCGCTGCGCTAAAGGCACGCGTTCAACTGGCTGGCAGGTTAGTCGTTCACCGTTCATTTGCACATCGTACGTTTCCGGGTCAATCGATAGTTCCGGTGTTTTATCGTTTAACTTCATATCTTTTTTGCTAATATTGCGGCATCCTGTTGCGACGCTGATCGTTTTTTCCAGTCCCAGCTTGTCCGCCACGTTGTTATCCATGGCTATCTGCGGTAAAAAGGTGAGAGACGTGTTTGCATTCGCTTTTCCGAAGCTTGCAAACATCGGTCGTGGGAAGACTGGCTGCGGCGTTGGAATGGATGCATTTGGATCCCCCATCTGGGCGTGGGCGATTTGTCCTCCTTTAATGACAAGTTCTGGCTTCACCCCAAAAAAGGCCGGATCCCACAACACAAGGTCGCCCCATTTCCCTTCTTCAACCGAACCGACGTCGTGAGAAATGCCGTGAGCAATAGCTGGATTGATTGTATACTTGGCCACATAGCGCTTCACGCGCTCATTGTCATTGCCACTCCCGCTGTCTTCATCCAGCTCGCCAAATTGTTGTTTCATTTTATCTGCCGTCTGCCAAGAACGTATCACTACTTCTCCGACACGTCCCATCGCTTGGGAGTCCGAGGAAATAATACTCAAGACGCCGCGGTCATGTAACATATCTTCAGCTGCAATCGTCTCTGGACGGATGCGGGAATCAGCAAATGCTACATCTTCAGGCACGTTCGGGTCAAGGTGATGGCAGACCATAAGCATATCTAAATGTTCATCGATCGTGTTTGTTGTAAATGGTCTTGTAGGATTAGTAGAGGACGGCAAAACATTGGCGTAACCCGCAATTTTCATAATGTCGGGTGCATGCCCGCCGCCGGCGCCTTCGGTGTGATACGTATGAATGACTCGGTCTCCAATCGCCTCAATGGTATCTTCCACAAACCCCGCTTCATTTAATGTGTCAGTATGAATCGCCACTTGTACGTCAAGTTCATCAGCGGTTTGCAGGCACGTATCAATTGCCCCTGGTGTGGTGCCCCAGTCTTCGTGTAATTTCAGGCCGATTGCTCCAGCGCGTACTTGTTCTCGCAACGGTTCAAGCGCGGATCCATTTCCTTTCCCTAAAAAACCTAAATTCATTGGAAATGCTTCGGCCGCTTCTAACATGCGCTCGATGTTCCATTCACCAGGTGTACACGTCGTAGCTTTCGTGCCAGTTGCCGGTCCCGTGCCACCGCCAATCATCGTTGTTACCCCGGAAGCAAGCGCTACTTCAATCTGCTGCGGGCTGATAAAGTGGATGTGGGCATCTATTCCTCCAGCCGTAACAATCATTCCTTCTGCTGCAATAACTTCTGTAGATGGTCCCACAATCAAGCGCGGGTGAACCCCTTCCATTACTTTCGGGTTGCCCCCCTTCCCAATGGCTTCAATACGACCATCTTTTAAGCCAATATCTGCTTTTCGAATGCCGCTGTAGTCAATAATTAAAGCGTTCGTGACAAGTACATCTACGACACCTTCAGCGCGAGTGCTACTCCCATCTTGGCCCATCCCATCGCGGAGTACTTTCCCGCCTCCAAATTTTACTTCTTCCCCGTAAATAGCTGCGTCCTCTTCTACTTCCACCCACAGGTTCGTATCAGCTAAGCGTACTTTATCTCCAACTGTCGGGCCAAATTGGGCCGCATAATTCGATCGTGACATCTTCATGAATATGTAGCTCCTTTGAATCCACGTGCTGCTGCTTGCTTGATAGCCCTTTCCTTTTGGCTTGCAACCGATCCTTCCACTAGCCCATTTAAGCCATACATCTCTTTTGACCCGCTGATCGTAACAAGTTCTACTTCTTTCTCTTCACCTGGTTCAAAGCGGACGGCCGTGCCTGCTGGCAGGTTTAAGCGCATGCCAAGCGCTTCGTTCCGCAGAAAGCGTAAGTTTTTATTAATCTCGAAAAAATGATAATGAGAACCGACTTGCACCGGCCGGTCTCCAGTATTTGCAACGCGAATCACAGTCTTCGTTTGACCTTTATTTAATTCAATATCATCCTTCTTCGTTTGGATTTCCCCAGGAATCACGAAGGCACCCCCTAAACTATTGGTGTATGTACTGTGATCAGCTTTACCCCGTCTGGAAATGTGCCTTCTACTTGTACGTTATCAATCATCTCCGGCACCCCTTCCATTACATCAGCAGAGGTAAGCACTTGTTTTCCTTCTTGCATAAGTTGCGCGACTGTCTTACCTTCCCGCGCTCCTTCTAATAAAAAGGCAGTTATAATTGCGGTGGCTTCTGGATAGTTGAGCAACAATCCTTTTTGGCGCCGTTTTTCCGCAAGTTCCGCCGCGGTAAAAATCATCAATTTTTCCTGTTCTACCGGTGATAATTTCATAAAACAACTCCCCCCCGTTGGAATTTTCCAACTTCTCTTTTCTCCTCTAACTATAACGAGTTATTCAGCAATTTTCTATCTTGATGTTAGATTTTCTAACATCGTTTTTACCAACCTATTTAATTTCACGCGTTCGTCCCCATTTGAAAAAGTAAACGATTTTATTTAAAAAAGTAGATACTGCTTCTTTTATTCTCCGAACCTTGCCTACAGGAAAGACACCGCTTTCATATACTGTTAATTTCTGAAAAGTTTGTTATTTAATCTTACAAACTATAAATTTAACTTCCAGAGTTATGATATCTTACATGCCATAGACAAAAAGGAGGACGTCGTATGTGTTTCACCCCCTCAAACAAAGCCCTCAGTTTTGTATTCATTTGTTTTTTATTTACATTAGCTGCTTGCCAAGATGGATCATCTGATTCTGTGGAAGCCGAGGATACACCCGCAGACGTGCAAGAAGCTGAAGATGCGGAGGATTTAGATGAGGAGCAGATCCCCGTTGGTATTCTTCATTCCCTTAGTGGAACCATGGCGATGAGTGAAACGTCAGTTAGAGATTCTGAACTTCTTGCGATTGAAGAAATTAACGATAACGGAGGCGTCTTAGGAAAAGAACTTGTTCCGATTATTGAAGACGGTGCTTCTGATTGGCCCACGTTTGCCGAACGTGCGGATAAATTGCTGCAAGAAGATGAAGTGCCTGTCATTTTTGGAGGATGGACATCAGCGAGCCGCAAAGCGATGCAGCCAGTCGTGGAAGGGCACAATGGATTGCTTTTCTACCCTGTGCAATATGAAGGAATGGAGGCTTCACCCAACATCTTTTATAACGGAGCTGCACCGAACCAGCAAATTACGCCAGCCATTGACTGGCTGATGGAAGAAAAAGGGGATGATATTTTTCTTATTGGTTCCGACTACGTCTTCCCGCGCATCGCCAATCAAGCGGTGAATGAACAAGTGGAAGACGCTGGCGGAACGATTGTTGAAGAACAATATACACCGCTAGATCACACTGATTACAACACGATTATTGCTCGTATTCGGGAAGCGGACCCAGACGTTATTTTCAATACGCTAAATGGCGATAGTAACGTCGCTTTCTTTAAACAACTATATGATGCCGGCATTACAGCCGATGAAATCCCGGTCCTATCCGTGTCTGTGGCCGAAGAAGAGGTGCAAGGCATCGGGTCGGAAGTGATTGAAGGACACTATGCCAGCTGGAATTACTATCAATCGCTAGGAACAGATGAAAACATCGAATTTGTGGAGCGTTTTCAAGAGACATATGGAGAAGACCGCGTGGTTGGTGACCCCATCGAAGCTGGATATTTTATGGTTCATTTATGGGCAAAAGCAGTTGAAGAAGCTGGCACCACAGACACGGATGAAGTACGTAAAGCTGCCGACGGGATCGAATTTGCAGCTCCAGGCGGTCCAGTTGAAATTAACGGCGAGAATCAGCACGTCTCAAAAACCGTGCGCATCGGTGAAGTACAAGAAGACGGACAGTTTGAACAAGTCTGGAAATCAGATGAACCTGTGGAGCCCGACCCCTTTCTTGAAGAGTATGACTGGGCCAGCGGCTTAAGCGAGATTGTTACGGATGAGGATTAAGATGAGAGGAGATTTTCACTGTGGAAGCCATATTATTACAACTGTTTAACGGATTGAGTCTAGGCTCAATCCTGCTCTTGATTGCGTTGGGGCTTGCCATTACCTTTGGGCTTATGAATGTGATAAACATGGCTCACGGCGAGCTGATAATGATTGGGGCGTACGCAGCGTATGTTGTCCAACTTCTGTTTTTAACTTATCTTCCTGAAGGAATGTTCAGCTGGTATTTTATTTTCGCTCTGCCTGCTTCATTTTTACTCGCCGCCTTCTTCGGTTGGCTGCTTGAGTTAAGTGTCATTCGACATTTATACGGTCGGCCGCTTGATAGTTTGCTGGCGACCTTTGGGGCTGGTCTTATCTTGCAACAGCTGGCCCGCACAATCTTTGGCGCGCCAAATGTCGGTGTCCAAAGCCCCACTTTTTTAGCAGGGACCATTGAAATCTTTACGCTCAGCATTCCTGCCTCCCGCTTGTTTATTTTACTGCTGGTGGCAGCATGTGTTGGCTTTATGTTCTATTACTTTTACAAAACAAAAAGTGGGATGCGCATCCGCGCCGTCATGCAAAATCGCAAAATGGCCTCCAGCCTCGGAATCAACACCCGTCGTGTTGACTCAACAACATTTGCGATTGGCGCCGGCTTTGCTGGCGTGGCAGGCACTGTCTTGACACTTATCGGACCGATTGGCCCCACTCTGGGGACAGCATATATTGTTGATGCTTTCATGGTCGTGGTTGTCGGTGGAGTGGGCATGTTGATTGGCACCGTCGCTAGCGCCCTTGGCATCGGCATGTTTAATACGATCTTCGAATACGTCACGAACGCTTCAATGGGTCGGGTGCTCGTATTTATTCTTATTATTCTCGTATTGCAGTGGAGACCAAATGGACTTTTTCATCTGCGTACGCGGTCACTTGATTAGAAAAGGGGGGAACCGTTTTGCACGAGAGACAATCATTTTTTACCACCAAACAAGGCGTATTCACAATACTTATCGTCATACTTGCAATTTTGCCTTTACTCATGAGTGATTTTCAAACCAATTTGCTTGGACGTTTTCTAGCTTTTGCTATACTGGCTGTTGGTCTTGATTTACTGTGGGGCTATACAGGCGTACTAAGCCTGGGGCACGGCATCTTTTTCGGCTTTGGCGCTTATATTACCGCGATATATATAACCATTGAATCCTCAGGCGGAGGACTTCCTGATTTTATGATGTGGAGCGGTATGACTGAATTGCCCTGGCTTTGGCAGCTTTTATCCAACCCGGTTGCTGCATTAAGTCTGGCAATTCTTGTGCCGATGTTTGTGGCCACGTTACTCGGTTTCTTTACCTTTCGTAATCGAATTAAAGGTGTGTATTTCACGATTTTAACGCAAGCCCTCGTGCTCACCATGGTTACATTAATTATCAGTCAACAACAATATACTGGCGGTTCAGACGGCTTAACGAATTTACAGACCATCTTCGGTTTTTCACTTTCTTCACCACAGACCCAGCTTGTCCTTTACTTTTTGACGCTGATTGTTCTTACGGTCGTATTTTTTTCCAGCCTCAGACTTGTCAACAGCCGATTTGGGAAAGTGATGGTGGCAATACGAGATGGGGAGAACCGCCTACGCTTCTCCGGTTATAACACAGCCCATTTTAAAACAGTCGTTTTTACACTATCGGCAGGTCTTGCCGGTCTTTCCGGCATGCTGTTTGTTATGCAGATTGGTATCGTCACACCAACGATGATCGATATTATTCCATCCATTGAAATGGCCCTTTGGGTAGCGATTGGCGGCCGCGGCACATTGCTCGGTCCAGTGTTCGGTGCTTTGCTTGCGAATACAGGTTCAACCTACTTTAGTGAGAGCTTTCCAGAAGTTTGGACCTACTTGATGGGGCTTGCCTTTATTATAGTAATTATTTATTTGCCAAAGGGTCTCATGACCATTGGTGACAAATTAACCAAAAAAAGGAGAGGGTCACATGCCAACCAGTCAGCAGGCAAACCTACTAAACTGTGAAGATATCACCGTTCAGTTTGGAGATTTCAAAGCCTTGAATCATTTTTCATTTGAACTCGAACACCGTGAGCTCCATTTTTTAATCGGGCCGAATGGGGCGGGGAAGACGACGTTTTTAGATGTGCTCTGCGGACTTACGAAGGTTACAAAAGGAAATATCACCTTTGAAAAAGACAAATCAATCAAAGACATGCCGGAATACGAAATTGCTCGCAATGGCATTGGCCGTAAATTTCAAGCGCCGTCCATTTTTCCACGCTTATCCGTAAAAGATAACCTTGAACTTAGCATGAAGCAGAAAAAAGGCATCTGGGACATTTTACGGGCCACATTAAAAAATGAAGATAAAGAGCGAATTGACTCCCAGTTGGAAACGATCGGTTTAACAGAGGAAGCTATGCAGGAGGCAGGAAGTCTCTCCCACGGCCAAAAACAATGGCTTGAAATTGGCATGGTGATGATGCAAGAGCCCCAAGTGCTTCTACTTGATGAACCAATTGCCGGCATGACTGAAGAGGAAGAAGAAAAAACCGGAGATCTGTTAACCAAATTAAGAGAGGACTGCTCAATCGTCGTGGTTGAACATGACATGGATTTTGTCCGCGAATATTCAGAACGCGTTACCGTTATGCATGAAGGAGCACTCCTAAGCGAAGGGACGATGCAAGAAATCCAGGCAAACGATATGGTCAAAGAAGTTTATCTCGGGCAAGGGAGGGTGAGCTGATGCTGGCGCTGGATAATGTACAGGCGGGTTACGATGAAAGTATGATCTTACATGATGTCACCTTTCGTCTTTCTGAAAATCAAGTCGTGTGCGTGTTAGGAAGAAATGGGGTTGGCAAGTCAACGTTAATCAAAACGATCATGGGGGTTCTTCAAGCAGAGCAAGGCAGAATTGATTTTGCCGGAGAAGATATTACAAAAACGAAACCAGCTGAACGCGCTCATAAAGGCATCAGCTATGTACCGCAGGGACGAGAAATCTTTTCCAATTTGTCCGTAGAAGAAAACTTAACGTTAGGACTCGAAACCAACCCCAACCCTTCACTAGCGTTGTTTAAAAATATCTATCAATACTTTCCTGTCCTTAAAGAAATGAAAAAACGAAACGGCGGCGACCTAAGTGGTGGTCAGCAGCAACAATTAGCGATCGGCCGCGCCCTCGCTGCTGAGCCTAATCTTTTACTACTTGATGAACCAGCAGAAGGCATTCAGCCTAATATCGTAGATGCCATTCAAGACGTGATCATTGATTTAAAGAAGAATACTGAGACAGCCATGGTTCTTGTTGAACAAGACATTCCCTTTGCCGAATCAGTCGGCGATTACTTTTATGTGATCGACCGCGGGCGCATTATGTATGAAGGCGAGGAACTCGACCGGGAACGTGCCGAGGCCTACTTGAGTTTATAATAGCGGAAAGCCGTGTTTATACCAGTAGTTAGATATAAGAAATGTAGTAGGTAGTAGAACCTGTTCTACTACCTACTATTGATTAATTTCCGGGTTCTCGGTGCGCAGTGCCCTTCCTGTATCCAGTGACAAGAACGAAGTGCGGTGTCAGGGCTTATTAGCGCGGCGGCATGAGCATTGAGTGCCGTGTCACCGTCAATGAGTGCGTCCTCGCGCCTTTCCCCTCTTGTATTTGCGATATGGCAGCGGCACAAACGGAGTCATCCAGTTTTCATAGGAGGAGTAAGAGGCTGCCCCTTTGAGTCAGGGCAGCCCCTTTAATTTTTTGCTCTGGCAATATGGCTACGAGAAGGGGTGCAAGGCGAGCTCCTTATTTAGTCCTCATTCATTTAACGCCTGCTCCAACGTTTCAATGTTATGTTCCATCAATTCCACATAGCCCGGTTCTTCTTCCACTTCCTCTTCAAGCAACGCTTCGAGGTTATGGAAGTAGAGCGCCTCCGCCCCTACTTCCTCGCGCAGAACTTCGGCCACTTCGACCACGTAATTATGCTCAAAAATGATGTGATTTAAGCCGTGATCTTCTACTACATGCTGGAGTTCGTGCAAATGTTCAGGCGACGGTTCATTTGTCGGTGACACCCCGGCTACTGATAACTGTTGAATGCCGTAGCGCTCCTGCCAATACGTATAGCCTGCATGAGAAACGAGGATTGTATCTTTATCAGCCCCATCTACAACCTCTTGAAATGTGTTATCAAGCTGCTCCAATTCATCATGCA
The DNA here is from genome assembly GCF_000377705.1 of Salsuginibacillus kocurii DSM 18087. Classification (GTDB taxonomy): domain Bacteria; phylum Bacillota; class Bacilli; order Bacillales; family Marinococcaceae; genus Salsuginibacillus; species Salsuginibacillus kocurii. The sequence continues at coordinate 12,145 of NZ_KB898637.1, forward strand.
GCGCTTCTTTATTCGTTTCAAATTTTTCCGCTGCTTCAGGTAGCTCTGCTTTCAAGCCTTCAGTAATGTTTTCACTTAATGTTTTGGCGTTAGTTGGGTCGATCCAAACATGCGGGTCGCCGTCACCGTGATGGTGGTCGTGTTCCTCTTCTTGATCATGATGATGGGAATGGTCCTCGCCGTCATGTGAATGCTCGTGGTCATGACTGTGTGTATGTTCATCCGGGTCATATTCTGCAAGTTCAATTCCTGCTGCTGCTTTTACAACCGGCACGTTTTCATCTTCCATGACCTCTACAAGCGTATCTGCGAACCCTTCCATGCCGACGCCGTTATAGACGAGCAAGTCCCCGTCTGCAACATCTACCATCGTTTGCATGGATGGCTCATATGTATGCGCATCGGCTCCAGGAGGCACGATGTTTTCTACCTCTACATAGTCTCCGCCTACTTCCCGAATTAAATCTTCCAACGCATAGACCGTGGTATAGACGTGAAGTGGTTCTTCTGAGACGTCTTCCTCCTCCATCTCTTCTTCTGTTTCTTCTTCATCTCCTTGTTCCGCTTGTGTTTCTTGCGCCCCTTCTTCTTCCGCTGTTCCGCAGGCGCTTATTATGAAAAGAAAAACTGCTCCTGCTGCAATGCCCCTTCGTTTCACTGGTCATCTCCCCTTCACCTTGTACGCCTTGATATATTATCTACCTTATCTATGATTAACAACTCTATCAACTATGAAGTCATAAAATCTACCATTCCCTTTTACGTATTCAACTTGAACATCCTACTTACGGTGTAAAAAGAAAGGAGCCATCCCTGCTAGGACAGCTCCTCTGTGAAGGAGTGATGTTTCTTGGCACTCATTTCTATTCCTGTTTAGCCCCCGATCAAATGCAATAAGATCGAAGCAAGTGATACGGCAGTACCGGCAATCAAGCTAAAGAGCAAGGTTGGTTTAAAGACTTCGGCGTCTCTACCTTGAATACCGGCTGTGCTCGTACCCAAAATGACGTTCGATGGTGATATGGAGTTACCAATAGCACCTCCGGCAGACTGAGCTGCGATTGTTTCCGCCATTTGCAGTCCGTCCATTGAGTCCACAACCGAACCATGCAGCGGGGCAAAGAGCACGTTCGATGACGTGTTGGAAGAGGTCATGAACGAACCGATAATACCGATCACGTTTGCAAGTGCTACGTACACGATCGGGGTAGAGATGGCAGCTGTTCCCATCGCAACGACAACCATTTGCCCGGAGCTTTCCATGATTTCTGTCATGGTTAAAAAACCGGCAATGGCTAAAGAGGCACCCGTAGCATTTCCTTTAAAGCCAGTGCGAATGTCGCTTCCGGCATCATTTTCAAACAAGTTTAAACGGCGATACCAGTAATAAGCAAAGCCGGCGGCTACAAACAAGTACAGCCCTGGATGGGTTAAGGGAGCAATAGGTGAGTAGGCTTCCTCCGCTTCTACTTGATATCCATAACCTGTTTCGACCGCTGGGAATGGCGGACCGAATTCAAATTGGTCTAAAAACTCGTTAACTTGCGGAATACCTAATGCCACAATCGAGAGGACGGTCAATACATAATACGGCATAAAGGCCTTATGAAGTGAAATCGGCGGCTTTTCTTCCGCTTCTACTGAGTGTTCATCTTCCAGCATATCTGATTCTTGTTCCAGCTCTGATTTTTGACTGTATTTATTGCGGCGTGCAAATAGGAATAATACGCCTAAAGCAACGGTGGCTGGAATAAAGGTACTTAAGGTAGGATTTACGAGCGCAAGCAAGAGCTGACCGCCGCCATGGATTAAGGAAATGACCAAGACGACAACAAAGCCTTCTTTAATACCTTTCCAGCGCGCGAACATCCAACAAATCATAAAGCCTGCGAGGATATTCGGAATCCATAAGAGAATGGACGTATATAGTAGCGTTAACGCTTGCTCTTCTATCGTTACTGCGTTAATAGTCGCGATCCAGCCAAGCGCAAGCGTACCGAACATATTGGCCCAGGCATGGCCGATCAATGGAATAACTACCGCGGGCACCGGTTTTACACCGATTCCGATAAGAAGCGGTGCAACGACGGCGATTGGAGCACCGAAGCCAGCAATACCTTGTAAAAAGGAGGCAAAGACCCAGCCGAAAGCGAGCACGAGAAACAAATAGTTCTGGCTATGTTCTTGAATATCTTCTCGCATCACTTTAAACGAACCGGATTCTTTTGTGATTTGATACAAGAGCAAAGACGGCCACACTACTAACAGAATAAAAAGAGCTTCCCATAAACCTTTCCCGAACCCTACAGCCAGATTGTCCCACGGCGCTTCATAAAGAAAAATAGCGATGAGCGCAGCGATCCCCATCGCAATCCAGCCGGCACGGGGGCCGGGCCAACGCAGGACAACCAGCATAACGAGAAGAAGCACGAGCGGCAATACAGCCAGCGACCAGTGCAGCAAATCTACCGGCAAATTTTCTTCCATTGTCAATCCCGTCCTTTCCTGAAACGTTACTATCTCGCTGCGACAGCTCGAAAAACGGTTTTACCAGCTGAGTGCTAGCCCGTCACCACGCGGGTCCGCTCCTGCTTCGTACGTTTTTCGGTTCGGATCAATAACGATAGCTTGGGCATGTCCCATTTGCTGAGAATAGTCTTCCGTTCGTTCAACCTCATGGCCACGATCTCCTAACGCAGCGGCCAGCGCATCCGGTATCCGGCCTTCTAATTTTAAGGACGAGCTATCTTCGCCCCACGTGCGGCCATACAGCCAGCGCGGCGCTTCAATCGCTTGCTGGATGTTATAGCCGAAGTCTACTACTCTTGTAAATAACGCACATTGCGTTTGCGGCTGGCCTTCGCCGCCCATCGTGCCAAATAACATGAACGGCTTTCCATCTTTTGTAGCCAGTGCCGGAATAATCGTATGAAAGGTGCGTTTGTTCGGTTCTAGTGTATTTGGATGCTCCGGGTCCAAGCTGAAGAACGAGCCACGGTTTTGCAATAAAAAACCACACCCTTCTGGTATCAAGCCGGAGCCAAATTCATGATACACACTCTGAATTAAGGAAACACTATTGCCTTCGTGGTCTGTCACCGCCATAAAGGTCGTGTCACGATTTTGCCCAAGCTCTGGCAGCTCGCCCATTTCCTCAACGGGAAAAGCTTTTTCCATTGAAAACTGACCTGCCATCTTATTGGTATGAGAATCAGAGAGTAATTGGTTGACTGGCACCTCAAGAAATTCCGGGTCAGTCACCCACTGATCTCGGTAGGAAAAAGAAAGTTTCGCAGCTTCGGCCATAAGATGATAGTAATCGGGGGTGTGGTCACCGATTTCTTTTAGGTCATGCTGCTTTAAGAGATTTAACATCATAAGCGTGGCGACCCCTTGAGTATTCGGCTTGAGCTCATAGACTTGATAGCCTTTATAACCGGTGGATATCGGTTCTTCCCACGTCGACTCATGGCGGGCAAAGTCCTCCAGAGTGAGCAAGCCGTGGTGCTTTTTCAGCGAATCAACCACTTTCTTTGCAATCTCGCCTTTATAAAATGCATCCGGCCCGTCTTCGGCAATCTGTTGCAGCGACCAGGCCAAATTGGGCTGTGTTAACACCTCACCAGTGTTGAGCGGTTCTCCGTCCGGCAGAAATGTATCCGCCGTCTCTGTAAACTTTTGCAAAAGCGCTTGTTTATCATGAATAAAGCGGCTTAGCTTCTCTGTTACCGGAAAGCCTTCAGCTGCATAATGAATCGCAGTTGCAAACAACGTCTTCCATTCCAGCCGGCCATAACGCTGATGCATTTGCCACCATGCCTCTACTGTGCCCGGCACCGTGTTTGCAGCCAACGGGCCCCGGTCAGGGATACTGTCTAATTCGCGCTGAGTAAATGCTTCACGCGTAACGTTCTGCCCCGACTTTCCGCTGCCGTTCATTGCTTTTACTTCCTGTTCTTTCGCGTCCCAGACGAGTGAAAACAAGTCGCCGCCGATCCCCGCCATATGCGGATAAACGACACCCATCACGGCATTCGTTGCAATCGCACCTTCAACCGCGTGTCCTCCTTGTTTAACGACCTCTTGCCCAGCTTGAGTAGCTAAATAATGAGGAGATGTGACGGCTCCGTTCTTCCCCATCGCCACTGGGCGACCTGTATCGAGAAATTCCTGCTCTGCTCCTCGATGGATAGCCATGACCGCTGCCTCCTTTTATCGAAATAGATTAAAAGTAACTTTGGACTATACATCACACTACCTAGCGCCGCTGCCTTTTCTGCACTAGTAAGAAAAATTACCCTGTAACAAAACCTTTCAAACTATTCCCCTTCACCCAAGCTGCAGTCAACCTTATAGTTGCATTAAAAAAACAGCCCGCTGAAACGAGCTGCTCCTCTAACAAAAGACCCAATTCTTATCCGGGGTCCTCTATTTGTATTACCCTTTCATTGGACGCACGGTGACTTCGTTTACATTCACTTCTTCCGGCTGCGTCACCGCGTAGCCGACCGCATTGGCGATGTCTTCAGCTTGTAAGCTTGACATTTCAGCACCTTCAAATCGGCTTTTCACTTCTTCGTCCGTGATATGGGTGGTTAATTCGGTCTCCACCACACCTGGAGATATGTTTGTTACCCGAACGCCCAGGCCGGAGAGCTCTTTTTCCATCCCAACTGAAAAGGCACGCACGGCGAACTTCGTCGCGCTGTATACAGAACTTGAAGGCATCACTTCATGACCAGCCACCGAAGAAACGTTAACAACGTGCCCATTTCCTTTTTCCAGCATATTCGGAAGCACCGCGTGCACGCCGTACAAGACCCCTTTAATGTTCACATCCACCATTTGCGCCCATTCGTCCACCTGATCATTTTTTAACATCGACAATAGCATCACGCCGGCATTATTAATTAAAATATCGACCGTTCCGAACGTTTCTTCCGCGACCGCGGCGACGTTTTCCATATCTTCTTTTTTCGTCACATCAGCAGCCACCGCTTTTGCTTCGCCGCCTGCATCTTTTATCTCTTGTTCGAGCGCTTCAATCCGCTCTACCCGCCTGGCGGTGAGCACAACTCCTGCCCCACGTCCGGCCAGGTCCTTGGCCACCGCCGCGCCGATCCCACTGCTCGCGCCAGTTACCAGCGCCGTTTTTCCAGCTAATGAATTCATGCCTATCAACCATCCTTTTGAAAATAAGTACGATTCGATTTTTACGATACCGGATGAGCGGATGGATGCCAAATGATTCGGCTTGAACTGTTGGTCAGCTGTGCCGCGTGCGCGCAGGAGGCGGGGGTAGCTCTGTTTTTTGCTTGGCTGTAACCTTTTGGCTGTAAAAACTATGAAGAAGCATGCCGCCCATAATGATCAAGAGGCCGGCGATCGCTGTCCCACTTGGCAACGGCGTAGCTAACAACAGAATTTCACCCACCATCACAAAGATCACCTGGGTGGACTGCGTGGCTTCAACGGCTGCGAGTCTGCCATGATGCTGTCTGACCCGGTCAGTGGCTATAAAAAATAAAGTGGTGGCAATTACCCCGGAAGATATGGCAACGATAAAGGTTTGGAGCAGTTGGCTTTGCGAAGGCGGACCGACTTGAATCAGGCCGACCACACTAAGAAGAAGCCAGAACGGCAGGCTAGCGACCGTCATGCCGAAGACCCGCTGAAACGTATCAAGACGGCCGCCGCACACTTCCATCATTTTGCGGTTGCCAAGCGGGTAAGCAAATGCAGCGACCAAAACCGGCAATACCCCTGCCATAAGCATATGAAAGGTGATGCCTTCCGCCTGGTCCAATTGGATAAGTATAACACCTGCAAAGATAAGCAAAGAAACAAGCAGCCCTCGCACGGGAAGGCGATGCCTTTGTTTAACAGGGCCGTCCTTTGTCTGTATTGTGGTAAAGAAAAGCGGTCCTACGAGCACACCGGCTACAATGGTAAGCTGCCACGTGCCTGCGACAAGCCATCCGGGCCCGTATGCCGCCGCATAGGTTATCGGCGCATAAAATAGAACAAATCCGACAAAGCTCCAGCCGAGCCAAGGAAGCGGCTTTTTTGCAAGTTCTTCTATTACTTGTTTAAGATTGCGCCGAAAAAGCACAATCAGAAACAAAAATGGTACCATAAAAAGAAATCGAAGTGAGGAACTCCAGAGCCAGCTGCCGCCACCCAACTCCATCGAGCGATTTAAAATAAACGTAACCGCAAAAAACATGGAGGCTAAGATGCCAATCATCATTTCTTTCATATCACCGCTCCCTCCTCTTTACCAGAAACAACATATTATAGTTTACTTTTGGTTAATTATAGCATACTACAACAGGGGCAGTTGTGAATATCCATGCAGAGAAAGGAGAAACGTGTATGAGTGATAAGCAGGCAGATCATGATGCTGCGCAGATAGCGAAACAAGTTGGCAGCACACTGCGAAGTATCCGACAGGAACGAGGCCTAAGCTTACAAGCGTTAGCTGAATGGACCGGAGTCAGCAAGTTAACCCTAGGCAAGATTGAACGTGGTGAAGCCAACCCTTCTCTCAGTGTAATCTGGAAAATCGCGAACGGACTAACTATTCCTATTTCTGCTCTCCTAACTGAAAGTGAAGACATTCAACTTTCCAGAAGACATGAAGGAAATAAAGTCGTCAGCGCTAACGACGCGTGCACACTCGAGCCGATGTTTGATGCGGCACATCACGGTTCATTGGAAATACATAGAGCCTATTTAGAACCTGATAGTGAATATGCTCCCGGGTCGCATCAGGCTGGAGTCGTTGAATATGTAACCGTGATGCAAGGCGAAGTCATCATTAAACTGCAAGAAAAGGAATACCATCTGTACGAACATGATGCGATTAAGTTTAACGGCGACCGTGAGCATGCCTATATAAACCCGACGAATGCGGTCGTCGTCCTCCACTTTACGATGACCTATAGTTAAGCATGGGACACATTCCTGGAATAGAAACAAGCAACCGTTGGCACAAATATGTTGTACAAATGAAATGGTTGCACCTAGCAAATCCAGGTTTTGTCGGCGGTCTTTGCGAGAATAAAGAGGGTGAGGTGATGAACGATGATTGAGAGATTAGACGAAAGCACAGGCTCGATCTTGGCATACCAAGTAGTTGGCCAATTAACTGAAGAAGATTACCAACAGCTAACCGATGACGTCCAAAACATTGTTCAAGAAGAAGGCGAAGTCCGGCTGTTAATGCATCTACCCGAGTTGCCCACTACAGAACTGCGCACGATCGATGACCGTCTGCGCTTTGCCCGCGAACACGTCGGCAACATCCATAAAGTTGCCTTGATTGGCGACCAGCGCTTAGTCGACTGGGGGGCTTCCATCTACGACTCCACCCTGGGCATCGATGTGAAACACTTCACCGATGAACAGCAGAACGAAGCATGGGAATGGCTGAAGAGCGAGGAAGAAGAATAGTCGTCGGCATATAAGCCAAACTTAAATATGGAATGTTATGTATTCTGGAGCGATTGTTACGTATTTTCCCGAGAATGTTCCGTAAATCAACTGAAAGTCAATCAATAAGGAAAGCTGGCCCGCTACAGGTCCAGCTTTTATTGTTCCCCCCTATCTTGGCGGTTGAGTTAACGGGCTGCCTCCATAAGTCTTTTTGCCCGCTCTGTGAGCTCAGTGTAGTTTCCTTCGGCAATAGCTTTCTGGTCAAGTAAAGAACCTCCCACTCCACATGCAAACGCTCCTGCCTGAAGCTAGCGTCATTAACCGTTTTTCCACAATCAGGTCATCTTTTTATACACTTGGCGTGGTCGTTTCCCCGACGACATAGACAGTACATCCTGCATGCATCAACCTATCGCAAAGGTTTTGCGTGGAGAAACTTTGCGACCTCCCCCAGCTTTATGAAAGTGGAACTTGTTTAACTATAAAACGTCTCCACCGATCGAATAGCAATACAGAAAAGGAATATATCCCCAATATTTGTTGAACTTCTCTCTTCGTATTGCTCAGTTCGTTTCATTTCGCTACAATTTAGATGAAATGTTGTTATACATTCTAGTTTGATAAAGTAGGTTTGCTTATGTCTATAGATGCTAATCGCAGGTTGCAAGACTCGGAGAACCGTAATCTCCAACGACCAGGTATATATAAAGGTTCAGGCTTGGCCCTTTTTTGCCATCTGCTCGCATTGAACGGGGTTTTTCCCTTATTTATGCCAGCGCTGGCCGGATTAACAGGAGCCATATTCCCACTGCTCTCATTACTGCTCATGTTGTTTATACTCTTTCTTATTTTCAGCGCCATTCAAAATAAAGCTTCGTTCACGCGTTTCCATGCGCAAGCAGCCTTTAACTTCTTACTCGCTGTAAGCGTCCTGTTTATAGTCGGAAATGGGCTGTACTTTGTCCACTCAGCTGTATTTATGCTTTACTTTTTAGCTCTGCCGCTCATTACAGCTGGTCTCTGTGTGACACGAATTATCGCTACGAGCCGCGGCGAAAAACGAGGCTACCCTCTTGAAGCAAAGGTGTTAAAAGGAGAGGAAGGTACTGGATATAGCTAGTGAACGGAGTATTGAAGTTTACTCTTTTTTCATGCTCCTAGCTTCAGTTCTTTTATTGGAATTGGTAAACTAAAGTAAGCTATAAAAAAGAGAAGGTGACATCAATGAAAAAAGAAGTCCATGTCGTAGGGGCTGTTATTACAGATAAAGATCGCATTCTATGTGCGCAAAGAGGTGAAACCAAGACGCTCGCCTATAAATGGGAGTTCCCCGGGGGGAAAATTGAAAGTGGCGAAACACAGCAAGAAGCGTTAAAGCGAGAAATTTTCGAAGAAATGGAGTGCGAGATCGAGGTTTACGACCACATTGCAGATTGTTCGTATGAATATGATTTTGCTGTCGTTCATCTTTCTACATATTACTGTAAGTTAATGAACGGAACTCCAAACACAAATGAACACATTAAATTGGAATGGCGGACGAAAGATGAATTGGCTGAACTTGAGTGGGCAGCTGCTGACCTGCCAACGATTGAAGTATTAACGAACGCATCTTAGGAGGGACATTATGGAGCACTTAACCGACCAACTCCGTGCCTCTTTGGAAAAGGGCTTTATTAATAAAAACTATGGGCAGAAAAGCTCTCTGAAGCCGAAACTCGTTTTAAACAAAGAAGAAGACCATATGTTAAATACGCTTCTGGAAGAAATGGACACTTGTGAAACGTTTGTCTTCTCCGTAGCATTTATTACCGAAAGCGGACTCTCGGCTCTTAAAGCTAAACTTTCGGATCTTTATTTTCGCGGTGTACACGGGAAAGTTCTTACTTCTACGTACCTTGCCTTTAATCAGCCAAAGATCTTCCGTGAATTAATGAAAATACGAAACCTCGAAGTCAGGACCACTAACCTCGAAGGTTTTCATTCCAAAGGGTATATTTTTCAACATAGAAATTATTCTTCCTTAATCGTGGGAAGCTCAAATCTTACCGCTTCTGCGCTTAAAGTGAATTATGAATGGAACATCAAAGTAACATCGCACGACCAAGGCGATATTGTACATCATTTTCATAAACAATTTCTTGATATATGGGAAAATGCTCATCCTCTAACCTTTGAATGGATTACCGAATATGAAAAAGAATATCAGCAACATATAACAGAAGCTGGACAAGTAGCTGAACACCCCGCAACTTATCAGGTCAATCCGATTACCCGTTCACTCGACATTCAGCCAAATCAGATGCAGACTGCTGCCCTTCAAGGTATTGAAGCATTACGTAAGGAAGGGGCCAGGCGCAGCTTGATTGTTTCTGCAACAGGCACCGGCAAAACCTTTTTGTCTGCGTTCGATGTCCGCAGGTATAAACCGAAACGATTTCTCTTCATAGCCCACCGCGAACAAATATTAAGTAAAGCAAAACAAGATTTTCAACAAGTGCTGGGCGCCCAAAACGAAGAGGTAGGGTTGTTAACCGGCAATCAAGAAGCTTGGAAAGCGAGGTATACCTTCGCTACCATTCAAACGCTTTCAAAAGACGAGACACTGTCCCTTTTTGATCCAACGGAATTTGACTATATATTGATTGACGAGGTACATAAAGCAGGCGCATCGAGCTATCAGAAAATCATAAATTACTTTCAGCCGGATTATTTTATGGGAATGACTGCAACCCCTGAACGAACCGACGGCTTCAACATCTTTGAACTGTTTAATTACAACATCGCTTACGAAATCCGTCTGCAAGAAGCGCTAGAGGAAAATATGCTCTGTCCCTTTCACTACTTCGGAGTCACTGACATAGAACTTCAAAGCCAACACATTGAACAACCAGATCAGATGGCACGCATTTCACTTGCTGAACGCACACCTTACATGCTCGAAAAAATAGAGTATTATGGTTACTCCGGCGAGCGTGTACGCGGGCTTATTTTTTGCTCCAACAAAAACGAAGCCGTACAGTTGAGTAATATTATGAACGATGAAGGCTATCGGACGGTACCTTTAACCGGTGACGCTTCACAAGAGCGACGGTTAGAAGAAGTCGATAAATTAGAAAACGGCCAGCTCGACTATATTCTTACGGTTGATATATTCAATGAAGGTGTGGACATTCCTTCCGTGAACCAAATCGTGATGATGCGGCAAACCGAATCCAGTATCATTTTTATTCAACAGCTCGGCCGGGGTTTGCGAAAAGCTGAGAATAAGGAATTTCTCACCGTAATTGATTTTATCGGCAACCATCAAAAGAATTACCTCATCCCCATTGCTCTTTCAGGCGATCAGTCTTTAAACAAAGATAATGTCCGCCGCTATTTGCGAAATACTAATTTCATAAAAGGCTTGTCAGTTGTCAACTTTGAGGAAATTGCAAAAGAGCAGGTCTATCGTTCCATCGACCGGGGGAATTTGACCGCCGCACGAATGATTAAAGAGGAATATGATAAATTAAAGTTCCGCCTCGGTCGAATACCCATGCTTATGGATTTTTTAAACCACGACTCGATTGACCCCGAAGTCATCATCCAAAAACAAAAAACAAATTATTATGATTTCCTGGTCAAAACAGGCGAAGTAGAAGCTAGCTTCAACCGCTTTGAAAGCGGAGCATTAACACTTCTATCGCATGAATTTTTGCCAGGGAAACGAAAACATGAACTATTATTGATGAACGAGCTTCTTGCTTCCAGTACTGTACCTGAAAGCACGCTGCAAGACCTGCTGCTGCAGCACGGCTGTTATTGGGATCCATATGTAGAGCAATCGCTGGAGCGCGTCGTTTCAATGGAATTCTTTACCAAACCAACCCTTAAAAAATATAATCATGTTCAAATCATTGAGAAAAACGGGGCCCATTTCCAGTTCACAGCGCAAATGAAAATAAGCCTGCAGGAAAATGAACGATTTGCTTCATTTGTAAAAGATGCGGTACAGGCCGGCTTACAAAAGAGTCAAGCTTATGAATGTGGGCAAAAGTTGACCAGATACCAAAAATATACCCGCAAAGACGTCGTAAAACTTTTAACCTGGGACAACGATGAAAGCGCAACAGTCTTTGGGTATAAAACCAAACATAACACGACGCCGATCTTTATTACCTACGAAAAGAGTGAAGACGTCAGCTCCAGTGTAGCTTACGGGGACAAGCTGCTAACCCCGGAGTTCCTCCAATGGTTCACACGGAACAACCGAACCTTGAACTCAGGTGAAGTCAGGGAGATTCTTGAGGCGGAGGAAAAGGAAAATGAGATTCATATTTTCGTAAAGAAAAGTGATGATGAAGGGACAGACTTCTATTACTTAGGTACGGCCCGGCCTATTCCTTATGAATCTGAAGAAACTACTATTCCTAACGATGCTGGTGAGCCGCTTCCCATCGTTAAAATTAAATTTAAGTTAGATCAGCCAGTGGATTACAGATTATATCAATATCTTACCGATTAAAGCTGGTCATATTTTCGCAAAACTTGTGGGGATGGAGGTGGCCGGTGCCAGCCATCCTCCCCCGTTTCCTTATTCTTGCGATACCTTTCTCAAAGGACAATTCACAAAATCATTTATTCACACACCATTTTCAACACACATCACGTGCGCTTTGCACCCTTTTATCCAGGCACCATTTATAATTTCTATACCTTGTCCATCACATGGTTGAATTCTCACGATAATGGCATTTCCCATCGCATCTGTGCTCCATACTAAGGTAGGACATAATTTTAAACCTTGGTCTTTATCAATGTAGGTAAACATATGGCTAAGTTGGTTGATCTCACTAACCGTCGCTAAATGAAAATTGGCTGGACACCTTTCACTAGCCTGTTCATATTTTACATTTTCAAGAAAATACCGATAGACGAGCCCGCTGCTCGGGTCAAATGTCTCACTGGCAATGTCCTCACGTAAAGTTGCACAGGCCGCTCCTTCACAGCTTGTTCTTTGTTTTGGACATCCAAAGCCTCTTTCTCAGTCACAGCAACAATCTTCGTAGATAATATGCTTCATCGTTACCCCCCTCCTCTAGCCTATGCAGCAATGATTCATTAACTACTCTGCTGAGGTAGAAATGGAGGCACTGTGAAATAAAAGGAGCACGGTCCCTTAAAAAACCAGACGAAATGCACGTACGTGCATCTCGTCTGGTTTTTTGATCTGTCATATGAGAAAGGAGTATCAGGTTAACGGACATCTGTTCCGATAAAGTTTGCAAAATCAAACTGTACACCGGTTTTTGGCCCAATTAGCGGAACCCATGTCCGTTACGGTTACCGAAACTGCCATTTTAGGCGTGGCCGTAAGCAAAGGAGCAGACCAACTCTCTTTCTTTTCCCGGCCTGCTGCGACGCGGTATCCTGTGGGCTGCCCCGCAACGCCCCCCCCTTCCTCTATTTTATTACCTTCTGATCCTACGGCTTCAAAATCGCTTTAATGTTGCCTTCTTCTTTTTTATCAAATATATCATACGCTTTCGGGGCGTCTTCGAGCGACATGCTGTGGGTGATGATGTCGGTTGGGTCGAATCTGTTGTTGGCAACCATGTCGTACAGTTTTGGCATCATATGCACGACCGGGGCTTGGCCCATTTTAAGCGAAACGTTGCGGGCGAAAAAGTCACCGAGCGGGAAGTTGTTCGCTTCGGTTCCGTACACGCCGGTAACCTGGACAGTACCGAACTTGCGCACTGCTTTGGAAGCTGTCACCAGCGGGCTGATTGTGCCAAATTGGTTCTCCCCTTCAGAGCCGAATTCCACACTTGGGGGTACGGTGCCGTCCATGCCGACACAATCAATGACGATGTCCGCTCCACCTTTTGTATTTTCATTGAGCAGGTCGCCCATTTCTTCATTTTCACTAAAATCATACGTCTCCACGTTGTTCGTGCGTTTGGCGTGGTCTAAACGGTGCTGAACCTGATCGACAGCAATGACGCGTTCGGCTCCTTTTAACCAGGCCAGCTTTTGCGTCATCAGTCCAATCGGGCCACAGCCTAAAACGACTACCGTATCGCCTTGTTTTACTGGCTCTACGCTCCACCAGGACGTTGGAATCACATCGGATAAAAACAATACGCTTTCATCTTCTAATTCACTGTCCTCAGGTACTTTGAAAGAGGTCTGGTCAGCGTAAGGGACGCGCAAATACTGGGCTTGCCCGCCTGGATAGTTGCCAAACATATCGGAGAAACCAAACAAGCCACCCATTTCTGTGTGCGGATTTGATTCGTCACATTGGCTTTCCATTTGATTTTTACAGAAAAAGCATGTGCCGCAGCTTACGTTAAAAGGAATAACGACGCGATCGCCCTTCTGCAGATTTTTCACATCTGGCCCGGTTTCTTCAACAATCCCCATTGGTTCATGCCCGACCACGTAGTCTTGGTCTAGCGGAATGCCTCCCTTGTATAAATGGAGGTCAGAGCCGCAAATGCCGGATGCGGTGATACGTACAATCATGTCATGGCCTTCGCTAATCTTTGGGTCTTCGACTTCTTTAACTACCATTTTTTCTTTATCCTGAAACGTTACAGCTTGCACGGGCTACACACCTTTCTTCTTAAGATAGTAGCCTTTACCTTTATGTCAGGAGGTTGAAACACCACCCAACAAAATTCCTAATTTTCAAACGGAGTGGTGGGAAACCAAGCCAATCTGGCAGAAAACCTGACGTTAACGCCGCGCCCCAGGCCCACTCAAGCTTCATTCTCTCCGGTCCGTTGCCGCTCCCGCTTCGCTCTCCCCTTTTTTCGCTTCCGGCTTTTCCTTGCTCCCCGGAATGGGATGATTGACATTGTCATATCTCGTTTGCTGTAACAGCCCTTTTAGTGTTGCTGTCACTTGGACAATGATAAAAAAGAGAATTGGAAAGCCGGCAACAGTAGCCATTTGTTTCACCGCTTCTATGCCGCTGATCTCGCCGCCGGTACCTGCTGTTATCGTTAATAAGGCCATCACGCCGAGCAAACTGCCCCAGAATACTTTTACTTTCGTCGGTGGTTCTGGGTCGAGGTAGGTGTTGCCCCGTGTCGTTAACGAAGAGACCGTCGTTGTCAGCGAATCTGCCAACGTTGTAAATGAAATAAAAATGGAGCCAAGCATCAGCAAACTAATAAGCAGCGTGAATGGCAAATACTCTAAGAATACAAACAAAGACAGTTCTAATCCGCTTTCTTCCGCATTAATCAACTGCCAAAACTCGCTCTCCCCCTGCCACTCATAAAAGATCGCCGCCCCGCCGAAGACCCAGAACCAAAGCATGCCAAAGCCTGCCGGAAGCAGCAGATTAAAACAGACAAACTGGCGGATTGTCCGCCCGTAAGCAAGCCGTGCTAAAAACATGCCGATAATCGGTGCATAGGCAAGCCATATGGACCAATGAAACAACGGCCACCAACGCGGCCATTCCGACCCTTCCATCGCACTGTTCCACAAAAACCGTTCCGTGAAATCGCTCAAAAATACACCGGTGCTTTGCGTTCCGAGATTTAAAATAAAGACAGTCGGACCGGTAATAAATACAAAAGCCAGCAAAAAGAAAAAGATTTTCGTATTCTGATCTGCTAAAAATCGAATGCCTCGTTTCAGCCCTGTAGCGCTTGAAATGATATATGTACACGTAATTAACCCGACAAGCACCGTCCATAACAGCGGCCCGCTCTCAATCCCCGCCAAGTAACCAATCCCACTTCCTAGTTGGAGCACACCTTCACCCAACACGGCGGCCATCCCGCCAGCAATCCCAAAAATACACAAAATATCAACCGCAGTCCCAGTTCCTCCAAACACCCGCTTCCCTAGTAAAGGATAAAGCGTTGAACTGATACTGTAAGGCAGCTTTACATTATAGTGAGCATACGCAACTGCGATGCCTGCAAGCACATATATCGAATACGGGGCGAGCGTCCAATGTGCTAGATTTGAAGCCATCGAAAAAAGCGCAGCTTCTTCTGTTCCTGGCTCGATCCCTAACGCTTGTGGCGGTTCCATAAAATGAGTGATTGGTTCAGCCAGTCCCCAGAATAAAATTCCGACCCCTATGCCTGCCGTCAACGAAATCGCAAACCATTGCCATTTCGATGTTGCCGGCTCAGCCTCCTCCCCGCCGAATTTAATATGGCCAAACTTCGAAAATCCAAGATAAAGCGTAATAAAAATGAATAACAGCACGGTCAAATTAAACAACCAGCCAAAATGGATAAATGCAAAATCAACCACCGCCGTTTGTAGTTGATAGAATCGATCCGGCCAAACTGCTCCAATTAAAGCTGTTACAACGAGTAAACAAGCTACAGGTAAAAACACCGGCCAGCGGATCCTTTTTTCAGTTGTCACAGTTCCTTCCTCCTCTCCGTTTATCCTTTGCCTACGAGAGCAACCTTCCTTATGTATGAAACATTCGGGCGTGCCTTTCGCTTTATCACTTTACTCTGCAAAACAAAACGAAACAAAAAAGCGTACTACAATGAGGTGGACAGGGAGTGATGGACGGTCTTCTTTACTCAGTGAGCGCTTTTTTGTCCGTTTATGCTCCTACTTCCTTTGCCAGCATGTAAACTATCATTTTAACGTAACACACCGGCGTTAATGATTATATGTAATACCACGCCGCTCTTCGAGTCAAACTCGTTTTTATTTAAAGGTGGGAGGGGTCTTCTTTCGCTAGCCTCCCTTTTTGCTTCATTTTACCAAAAAAACCCAATTAGAAGACGTTCTCATCCTCTAATTGGGGAAGCTTTTTTCATTTATTTTTAAATCCTTACTTTCACAGGTAGCGCCTGCGCTTTAATTGGACTATTAATCTGTTTCAGCAATTAAGAGTTGCTGACAGATGCATTAAACATGTAGTCTCTCGCTTCAATCGCTCGCTTACGCAGTTTTTCCAAGTCAGTATGAAGCATCTTCCCATGGCGTTTAACTGCCTTTCCTCCTACAAAAACAGAATCTACATTCCCCGTGTGTGTACATTGCGCAACAGTTCCTACCGGATCATTTACAGGGAAAATGTTCAAATCTGTCGCACGGACCATAATGAGATCTGCTTCTTTTCCTGGGGTCAGCGTCCCGACCTTGTCATCGAGCAGTAGTGCTTTTGCGCTGTCAATGGTCGCAGCTTCTAACACTTCTTTGGCCGTGATATGCAGCTCCGGTCCGGGCATGATGTTTTGAGAAAGCTGTTCTTGGTTCACACGCGCCCGTTCTGCTTGGAGCGCGAATTTCATCTGCGTGAACATATCTCCGCCTGTTGATGTCACCACATCGACGCCAAGCGCTGGTTTCACACCATTTTCAAGAGCCTGGCCGAGAGCAGGATAGCCGTGACCCATCATCATTTCTACTTCAGGCGTGACTGAAACACTTCCGCCCTCTTCCGCCAGCATTTTCATTTCTTCAGGACGAATCGCGTTAGCATGGGTGAAATTAAGGTCCGGCCCTAACAATCCAGCTTGATTCAGCTTTTCAATTGAGCGCTCCGTCGCTCCCCACGTCCCAAACCCAAGGTGCATGCTGCACACTGCTTCTAGTTCCCGCGCTACTTTAATTTCTTTGACCGCCGTCTCCCAAGAACTGAATTCAGGTCCGCGGATAGCGAGTCCCATAGTAAGAAGCTGCTCTCTAGAAGAAAAATATTTTTCTTTTATAAAACGAGCGTCCGCTGTGTTATCAAGCTCGCTTGCTTGATCCCAATACTCCGCATCTCCAGGAGGCCCATGAGCGAAAACGGCTCGTATCCCCGCATCGTCTAATCCTCGTATCATTTCCTCAGCGTGATCTCGGGAAATAACCATTGTCCAGTCAAGCAATGTCGTCACACCTGCTTCAAGCGCTTCGAGAGCCCCTAGTAAATTGCCTATGTAATCATCTTGTGGCCGTCTTTTCGAACCAAGGTTTCCATAATAAATGCTGCCCAGGTACGTTTGCAGCGACCAGTCTGCCCCTACATTACGAATAAGAGATTCCCACGTGTGCCGGTGCGAATCAACTAAGCCAGGCATAACAATCATGTCTGAAGCATCAACAACCTCACAATCATCGGCTTCAATATTTGGTTTAACTTCAACGATTTTAGAACCTTCTACCAAAATATCAGCCCGATCAAAGTCACCAATGCTTTCATCAAGCGTCAGAACAGTCCCGTTCTTAAACAACTTCCTCAATATATTCTACCCCTTTCTACTACTAGCGCTCCCTATTTTGCAAACGCTAACTTAAGCTATGATCAGTATAGCATTTATTCCATTAATTGCTAAAACATCTTGCTTGGCAGAGGAGCAAAAACTGCCACGCCCACTCCATTCATAAAGAAGTAGTCATCCCTTCCCTCACTTCTGATCTACTATTCTTCTTACTCTCGCTATCAAAACACACTCCTATATACGAGATTCAAAGTGGAGTAAATCCCATCCGTTTATGTCAAACTGATACTAGAAATTTTCCGGCAAAGACTACTAACAATTGAGTAATTTAGTGATGTTTTGCAACCTTCCTGCTCCCATTTCTTTGTGTTGGATTCGTAAGACAAATCGTTCTATCAGCCCAAAATTAAAAGCAGGAGAAGTAGATATTGAAGGGATAAGCTTGACCGAAGGGAGCTTAAGGCGGGCCGGCTTCTTCCTCTTCCATGTTCACCTTCCCCTCAGGCCTTTCACCTGGTTGAGAGGGAAGTGGAGATTAAGAAAGGCCAGGCCTCCACACAGGAAGACTGGCCTTAAGAAAATACAAATGTGTTTGAAAACATTGGACCTTAGCCGATAATCTGCTTTCCTTCTTGAGCAAGCGCAAAATGCACGGCATGCTTTAAGTTGGTGAAACACTCCATCCCTGATAAATCAAACTTGGAATTTGTCATGCGGATGCCAAGCTCCGGCGAAATTCCCACTAAAATGCTCTTCGTACCGAGCAGGTCAACCGCTTGGGTGAGTCGTTGGATCAAGGAGATGGTATATTCATCTATATCCGTCTCAATCCCGGTAAGGTCAAGAATCAAATAATTAGCGGAATAATCCGGAAGCTTCTCCATCGTCCGGTTTAACATATCTTCAGCCCGGACTCCATCATACTTTCCAAGTAAAGGAACAACGACGACATTTTCCAACACAGGAATGATGGGAGAGGAGATTTCCCGTACAATATTCTCCAAATCTTTTGTTCGGTCGCTCACCAGTGCCTCCAGCTTCTCGATCTCCTGCTGTTCTTGCCGGCGCGTGAACTCATGAATGTTCTTCACCGGGGAAGCCGTGGAAGGAAAAAACGAAATTTCATCATACTCTTCACCCTCCACCTGGCTTTTATAGCCCTCATAACCGATCGTAGTGCCGAGCAAAGAAGACAAGATCCCCGCCCAATGCCCAGGGATGAATAACCCGAGTGCCTCCTTGCCCTGCACTTTGTTTATTTTGTATTCCCACGTGTTTTTTAAGCGGAGGGTCAGTTTGTTTTCTTTCTCGGAAATCTCAATAATCTCGACGTTCCCCCATCCAGCAGAAGCATATATCGCCGGCAGCGATTTTATAGTGGCGAACGGATCGTCTGTCACAAAAAAATCAGCAACAATTTCACCCATGCGAAAACCGGCTGTTTCCATTACTACTTCAGCCGCATCATCTCCAGATACTTCCTCTATCGTATCGATAAAAGACCTCATCGCTGTTTCTATCCAAAACACCATGATGTCTTCGCCTTCAAGTTGAAATTGTCCTTCCTCTATATTCCAAGCATACTGAACTCCGCCAACTGCAATCTCATTCACGTTGTTTTGCTGCTTTTCTTTAGCCACTGTGTGATTCCCCCATCGTTGAAATACATTGAGCATATCTTACGAGCCATAGGATTGACGGATTGAGCAGAACATTACTTTCTCCATCCTACCAAATTTTTAAGCCATTTCAATTAAAAAAAGTTGAAAAGTTGTATGTTAACGTTAACTTTCTTAAGGCTGATGTACGCCTGGGATCACGCTTGCGAAAAAGAAGGGGGAATACTTTCCTGAGCAAAAGAAGAAACTTTAGCGCTTTGGTCTATAACGAAAATACAAATAATGGTGCTTCCTTTCTTCTGTTTTTAAAAACTATTTGGGTGGAGCCCCTCCTATTCGCTGCCAAGAGCAGCTTCCCAATCTTTTAACTGACTTAAAGACTAATCGAGGGGAGTTGGAAGCACACGAATTGGCTGAATTGTATAGGCGTAAATGGTTCGTGGACCTACGTTCCGTTATCCAACCGAAAACTCAGTGAAAAAGCCCGATTTGCCAGGACTAGAGGAACAGAGGACCATTACCCATTCAAACGACGGGCTTACAGGTAAATTAGCGGAACAAATGTCCGTAGCGCGTTGCACATATCTTCCTCCTCACCTTTTACTTTGACAGACACTCTCGCTTCAAAGGACCTCCGCACCCAACACATTCTCAAAATGGCCGAGCGCCCAGTCATGGCCGCGCTCGTCAAAGCTCGCCACCCCGTTTTTATGGACGACAAGCTTGTAGCCTAAATTATAAGCATCGACCGCCGTATGCAGTACGCAAATGTCTGTGCAGACGCCGACGAGATGTAGCTCGACAATCCCGCGTTCGCTTAAGCGCAAATCCAAGTCAGTACCTGCAAACGCGCTGTAGCGCGTCTTATCCATCTGCCGCACCCCCGCCTCACGCTGATGCTCATCATACGCCAGCCCGACCCGGCCATAGAGCGCCCGGCCTTCACCGCCCCGCACGTTATGCGGCGGAAACAAGCGCGTCTCCGGGTGATATGGATCCTCCGCCTCGTGCAAATCCGTCGGAAACACGACATAGTCTCCCGTTTCCACAAATACATCCACCTGCTCCGCGATGTACCCATCAATCGCCTGACCCGGCTCCCCGCACGTCAAAGCCCCATCTTCTGCTACAAAATCATTCGTATAATCAATCACCAGCAATGCCTTCATTCCAACATACCTCCTCTGTTTGAAAAGAAAATCCGGACTGTTTTTAATAGAAGCCCCGTTATCTGGACCATTCATTCCTCTTTTTAAGCTGTATCAGGTTTATGATGGTATCGAAGCAGCAATCCTTTTGCTCAGGTCATAGGTCCCGCCATCAGGCATAGGCTCATCTTCTAAGATATGAATCAACCTACTTTCCTTTTTCTAAAGAATTCGATATGATACCAGTAGATTCCTTTTAAACAAGGAGGGCTCTTTATGGATACCCAAGGATTAGGAGCAGTTGTGTCGAAGATCCAATCCCAAGATGTTTCTGGGATGAAACGGGCAATGGACACGACAGAACAGCAGCAGCACCATTTTCTTGACCAGATGAATGAATCCCAAGAAGAACAGATCCGTGCTCTCGAGCAAGTAGCAGAGCCAGATAAAGGCAACTTCATCAACACAAGAATTTAAGAAAACGCCCTGGACATAAGTTCCAGGGCGTTTTCTATGTGCGCTGAGGTTACAACTCACCAGCTTCCATTCGTTTCAGCAGCACACTCTCGGGATGAATCGTGCATTCGGCGCTTTGGCTGATCTCCCTTGCTGCTGCTTGTGCGGCTTGCAGTTCGTTCGTTTCATCCACGGTTTGGAGCCTGCGCTCCCGCATAATGAACTGCCCGTCCACCATGACAGCTTCTACCTCGCTGCCTTTCGCTGAATAGACGAGGTTGGGCACAATATTTCGAATCGGTGAGGTGATTACGGGTGAGAGGCTCGGTTCCGCTAAATCAACGATCAGCAAATCGGCTTTTTTGCCTGCTTTTAATGAACCGACTTCCTCGCCTAGCCCGACCGCTTCGGCCGCGTCAATGGTGACCAACCTGAGTGCCAGATGAGCCGGAAACATGGCTGGGTCAGTGTGCTTTACTTTGTTTAAAATAGCAGCGAATTTCATTTCATTAAACATGTTGTTACAGTTATTCCCAGGTGCTTGATCGGAGCCTAAGGCAGCGCTCCCGCCTGCTTCGATAAACTCATGCAGCGGAGGGACAATCCCGTCAATAATGCCGATGCTACCGCTGCAATTGATCATCGCCGCCCCCCGCTTAGCGACGAGCTCCGTCTCTTCTTTGGTCGCTTCGGTTAAATGGACGGCCAACAGCCGCTCGTTGAGATAGCCGATCTCATCTAAAAACGGAATGCTGCGCTTGCCGTAACGTTTTACCATTTGCTCAATTTCCCGATCCCCCTGTGCCACGTGCATGTGCACGTTCGTATCATATTTCTCGGCCAGGGCTTGTACTTCTTTCAACAGTTCCCGGCTCATCATATCCGGACCGTGGGGGCCGAGCATGCAGGTGATGCGCCCATTTTCAGCGCCGTGCCACTGTTCAAGGAGACGAATATTATTTTGCAGCTTTCGATCACCAATCTCGGCATGAAACGGATACAGCTCTCCGACCGGGATATCGCCAATGTCAGCTGGAATTTCGTTGATTAATTCAGCAACACGAGCTCGTGCCCCGATTTTGGCATAATTGGGGACGATATCGTTCATATGGGAATCGTAATCGCAAAAGGTCGTCGTCCCTACTTTCACCCCTTCGATGATGTTCATCATCGACCCTTTTTGGTGATGGTCAGCGCTTACATGTTTCATAAACGGCCAGTTCCCTTCCTGCATCCAATTATTAATATCCTGCGAGACACCACGAACAATCGCCAGCCCCGTATGTATATGCGCATCAATCAACCCAGGCATGACGAGTTTACCGGTAGCATCAATCTCTTCCGCGGCCGAATAAGATTGCTTTATATCCTCACTTCGCCCGACGGCTTCGATCAGGTTGTCTTTGATTGCAACAGCCCCATCTTCCATCATACCCACACCTTTACCTTCCATTGTCAGCACAAAAGCGTTCGTTATTATGATGTCTACGTTCATATTCATACTCCTTTCCAGACTTCATTGCATCTTTTTCTATGAATCTTCTAGGCAAAAGTGGTTGTTTATAAGTTCGTTATGAGTTTGGCAACTCCTGTTAAAATATAACTGAGTGAGAATAAAAATGGGAATGGCCCACTATACAGCTCGTTTGTTGCACTTGCCGCCATTCAGTTGTCCGAAAGACGGTATTTGTTTTCCGCTATTTTTTCTATACAATTAACATAGAGAGCAGAAAGGCCAGACCGTTTTCTGTAGATAGACTGCAAGCTTAGCCGTAGCCACGGTTTGCAGGGCTGCGCGCTGGCCAATACGAAGCCATCTCACTTATTGTTTATGTTTTTATCTTCCAGCAGAGTTCTATAGGAGGGATTCGCCATGAAAAAATGGAGTGCCGAACGAGAGATTCAAGCACCGATCGAAGACGTCTGGCCGTTATTTGATGAGTCCGTGGAGGCGATGCGAAAGACGATGCCAAATGTGATCAAGCATGAACCCGTAACGGTGACGGAAGAAAAGGTCGGCAGTATCTACCGGCAAACGTATGGTGAAGGAAAAAGAAAAATGGAATATGACGTAGAGACCTTAGATTACAAAGATTCCCCTGAAGAGAAAAAAGTGAAAGTCGGCTTCACGTTGAATAACATGTTTGATATTACGACAACGTATGAATTGTTTAAAATCGATGAACAAACGACTCTCTTTCGATATACGACAACAAACCAGCCCTTGCGCTGGTATATCAAACCCTTTGTTGTGCTTGCTTCCAAACGCGTGGTCGTTCAATACGCCGACCGAGTAAAAGCGGTAGCTGAAGTGGAAACGGAAACGAAAGAAACCACCGAGACCCCTGGTAACTAAAAAGGCCGGTGGTTTTACTCGACAGGAGCTATGTAACCTTTAAATCCGCCGGTCGCAGCCGGCGGATCTCCAGTATGCCTCTTATTTTAGTACACAACAGCTGCGCCGATAATCACCAATAAGATAAACAAAACGAGTATCAGCGCAAAGCCTGTTCCTTTTCCGTATCCGTAGCTCACACTCTTCACCTCCAACGTTAAGACATGTGATACAGTGTTAGCATATGTCATCTTGTGTGATGTGTTTGGACGAACGTACCAATTGCGTAAATTTCCTAGTCTGTCAGCTCAAAAAACCTAAAAGGCGGCCAGGCCCCTTTTAGGTAATTGACCCCTCCCTTAATAGCCACAGCCTGAACTACAGCAAGGCATATAGTGGCCATAATGAGGCTGATGACCTACATATGGTCTGCTCCAAGCTGTTCCTACTATAATAAGCAGAATGAATAGCACAACGACCAAAGCAAAACCTTTCCCTTTATCATCTTTTTTATCGTGCTTATCATAACTCATATAATCTCCTCCTTTGCAGCTTTCGCTACAGTATATGCACCTACCTCAGGCGTGGGACTATTTAAAATCAAATTAGGTAGATGCCTTTTATTTGGTATGAGGGCCTAGACATAACGAAGAGCTAATGAATAAACCTATAGTAGATCCTGCAAATGTTCCGCTATTGCTATTGCTAGAAATTCAAATGAACCGAACGTAAGGAGGAGCTTACATGAATCCCTTTCTACCTCAACTACCGCCGCCCCCTTTTGCTATGCCGATGGGAACCCCGCCACCAATGGCTTCTTTTGGCCCACTTTCCGGAGCCGTTAACTCGTTTGCGCAATCCTTTGGCGCCCCAGTTGCCGGCGGGTCCACCGGTTTTGGTACCATGCCTGGGTTTGCGTCACTAGCCCCTCAACTGGGCGGCTTCTTTGCTCAAGGTGCTGGAGGAGCAGGAGCTGCTGCACCAGGCGCCATGCATTATGTACAACAGGCAATGAAAGCTGCTGAAACCGCAGGTCCGATTATTCAAAAGTATGGTCCGATGGTCAAGAACCTGCCTTTAATTTTTAGAATGATGAAAGGTATGAGCGGCATCGGCACTTCTTCTGGTTCTGAGTCTGGGTCTGGGCTTAGTTCAGCTTCACATTCCATTGCGGAGGCATCAACCACTCCTGAGGTGCTAGAAGGAGTAACACCACCTCCTAAGCTTTATATATAGGAAAAGACTTGGGTGAAAAGCTCACAGAAAAGAAGCAGGAAGCTGTTCTACACTTCCTGCTTCCATACTTTTTACGTTGCTTCTTCAAACAAGACATTGGCAAAGCTAATGTTTTTTTCTTCTTTCCAAAATATCTAATACGTCACTAATCCGATTAAAAATAGGGTCCTTATCTTTTTCTACTTTCACATCTTCTTCCACTTTTTTCTTTTTGTCTACATCAACTGGTTTCTCGTCAATAGGCTTCTCTTTCTTTGGCTCCTCCTCTATTTTGGCTTTTCTTCCAAACAGATCGCCAAATAATAACTCTTCCCACGGGTCATGAGGTCGCTCTTCCCTCTCAGGTGCAGGTTCAGGCTTTTCTTCCTTGCGCTCATGCACCTTTTCATGAGCATCTTTGTAGGGAAACTCATCTTTTGTGAAAGGTTTATTTTTGAAATCACTAGCCATTTCTTTCCCTCCCTTATAGGAAAATAAATGTCGTTTTTACTTTATGCAACACCTTGATAAATGTATAGGCCGCTAATATACGTGTCACATGTCTTTGTGCGTTGCATAGCCTATGGGTGAAAACAAAAGAGGAGGTAAAGTACTATGCGTCACGATTACCAACAGCAGCATGGTCAGCAACACGGTCATCACCAACAACTACAAGATATGTGCCATCAGTACCACTTACATTTTATTCAATTTCAAACAGCAGACGGGCAAATGCATGAAGGTATTTTAGAAGACTATGACCAAGAAGGCATGACTATTTTAATGCCAGACGGAGATTCCTATGATATGGATATGGGGCACATGAACTACCAACACAACCATCCCCAATACGAACAGCGCCAGTTCGGGTATGGACCTGGATTCGGCCCAGGCCCAGGTTATGGCCGCAGAAGATTCCCGCGCCGTTTTCGCCGCTTCCGCCGGCACCGTTATCCGTTCCCTTGGCTCTGGTGGCTCGGCCTTCCATTTTTCTTTTAATTACCCCATGCGCCCGTTTCTATTTGAAAACGGGCGCTTTCTAGCTACTTTTTCTGTTTGTTCCTTGGGAAAAGGTAGCATGTTAAGCTAGTTTTTCTTATAATAGAAGATGAATGCAAGATATAAAGAAAACAATTTACGAAGAAATAAAGAAACGTTGACGCCTTCTTCAACTGCTTCGCGACACGACTTGACTTGCTAAGAGCTGCCCCCTGGCAGCTGAAACAAAATCAACCGGGCGAAGCAAGTGGGATACATAACGGCGTGACGTCACTTTGAACTTTTTACAGAAGGAAGGGACCGTGTATGGCAATTCGAATTACGATGGGAATTCAGAAGGGCGGGTGTGGTAAGAGTACGACGACCGGTGTGCTCGCTCATCTGTTAGCTCGTGATGGCTACAAGGTGCTGGCGGTGGATTTAGATTCGCAGGGGAATTTAACAGAGCTCTTGTCGCAGACGCCTGCGAATGAGTTTGCGGAGCGTTCGGTACTTGAAGCGATGCAGGAACAAGATGCGCGCCCGTATATTTTCTCGGTGGATGAAAAGATTGATTTGCTTCCGGCTAATAACTTT
Source organism: Salsuginibacillus kocurii DSM 18087 (assembly GCF_000377705.1). Lineage (GTDB taxonomy): Bacteria > Bacillota > Bacilli > Bacillales > Marinococcaceae > Salsuginibacillus > Salsuginibacillus kocurii. Next base: position 38,120 of record NZ_KB898637.1, read on the forward strand.
CTCGCGACGTTTCAGCGCTGGCTCTACACGGGGAAAACGTATTTAGGGGATCAGGTCCGCTTTACGGGCAGTCCGTCGCTTGTTTTAAATAATATTATGGAACAAATCGACGAAGATTACGATTTTGTCGTGATGGACACGCCGCCTTCACTCAGTGAGCAGACGACAAATGCCTTGTGTGCAAGCGATCATGTTGTTGTTATGTATGAGTGCTCAAACTGGTGTTATTCGGCGATTCCGAATTTCCTTGATTCGGTGGATGTCGCCCGTGATGTCAGTCCGAACGCAGTAAATATCGCAGGGATTTTACGGACAATGAATGATGTACGCCGCAATGATGCGAAAGCGTTCAACGAGATTATTGAAGAAGATCATCCCGAACTCGTGTTTGAAACGATTATCACCCGTAAAGCCCCGACCGGACGTTTGGCGTTGTATGGATTTGAAGAAAACCCGGAAATAAAACAGGCGTTAGCCCAGTACGAAGGATTTTATAAGGAGCTGATCGACCGTGTCCAAGATTGATGATATTAAAAACAAAAAACGCTCACAGAAACAAGTTTCTCCGTCCCATTCGTTGACAGAACCTGTACAACAGGAACAAGAGGCAGAGACAGAGGAAGAAGAAAAAGCACCCACCAAACGCAAAGGCGCAGAACCAAAAATAGAACGCAAACGCGTCTCCTTTGACCTGCGCACCGACTTGCACAAACGCATGAAAATGCAATCTCTCATGGAAGAACGCAACATCTACCTCATTATCGAAGACGCACTTGAAGAATACCTAGACCGAAACGAAGAGTAGGAAGAAAAGCGGAGGCGCTTTGTTCAGATGCGACAAGTTTTTCTAGAACTGCGCAGCGTTCTGCAACGCGGAGTCAGGACTAGGAAAAACTCGAGCATAAAAGCGTGTAAATAGAAAGAACCAGCCACCACGGCCGGTTCTTTCTTTGTATTTCATAAAACGGAAATATCGCTATCTAAATCTTTACCTTGGCAGAGCGTTCAAACTAACCCAGAGTCTTGCCTTTCACGGAGGCGCTCTTAAACAAAAGTCGTAATGTTCGCTTCCCCTTAAACATACTTGCGCCACCGGCTTCCTAATGATTATTAGCTGTTTCTTCTTTACCTTGGTCGGCTCAGCAGCTCAACCCCAGAACCTCTTCAGCGTTTTACATCTGACTCGCTTTTCTCCTGCAGAGCTCTTGCCCCTTTCCCTTCAACCCACATTCTTCATTTTCAACATCTTCAAAGCAAGCACAGTACATCGCTCGGTTTTTTAAAAATATATTCCGCTTGATAGCCCTCGGTGGTCTTCGCTCCCCAATAGGCAAGCCCAAAATCAACGTTTGCTGCATGCGCACTTTGATTATCATAGCTAGAATCACCGATGTATATCGTCTCTCCCACCTTAACATTTAGAGCTTCCATACAGGCCACGAGTGGATCAGGATCAGGCTTTCGTCGGCACGTATCATCAGCACAAATCATCGTTTCAAAATGCCCATCCAACCCGAAAGGAGTAAATTCCGACCGCAGTTCCTCCCTCAGCTTAGAAGTAACCACACCCAAACGAACGTTTCCATTTGCCAAGTGTTGAATCACTTCTTCGATTCCGGCAAATAACGATATATCTCCCCCGCCTTCCGCTACTGCCTCCGTCCACTTTCGATGAATCTCTTTGATCCGGGGAACCTTTAATTTCTTCAGAGCCTCTTCCCCAGGAATGCCGAGGACAAAACGCAATTCCTCTTCCTTGTACGTCTTTCCAAGCTCGTTCTCCAACGTTCGCTTAAGAGCTCTTAAAATAACCTTTTCTGTGTCAATAATGGTTCCATCCACATCAAAAATAATGGCTTTATACATACTGCCACCATCCTTAAATTAACTATACTGTACGGTTCCTCAAGTCCTCTTTACAACATTCCGCCCTTACTAAAAGTCGATTATACTCACAGTTCTACCTTTGCTTGAACCTTTCCTCTTTAAAAAACTGCATCCCTTCCTGCACACTTTGAAGCGTGTAATGCGGCTCATATTCATACGTTTTCGTTTGTGGATGCGGCAGCCATTGCACCCCCACTGTGATCAATCCTGCTTCTAAACCAGCTTCCATATCGGCGTCGCTATCCCCGAAAAACATAGCCTCAGCAGGTGTCGTCTTGAGGCCTGCCAATGCGTTGTGCACGCCTTCCGGATCCGGCTTAACCCTATCTACATCATCACCTGTGACAATGACATCAAACATCTCCGACATGCCTAGCATATCTAAGGAAATATCCAAACTTCTTCTCCCTTTGCCCGTCACAATGCCCATTACATACCCCTTATCCTTTAAATACGATAGCAGTTCCGTGATTTCTTTATTATCCTCTACGTATTCTTTATGGTGGGTGGTATACGTTTCATAATAAGCTTCAATGGCTTGTTCTTTATGATCACTGCGAAGATTCTCGCGAATAATATCCTGCTCCGAAGGCCCAAACATCTTCTTAATTTCTTCATCGTTGTATGCTTTCTCGTCATACGTTTTAAACACATATTGAAACGCTTGAATACAGTTAGGAAGCGTATCCGCAAGCGTACCATCAAAATCAAACACAACAGCTTTCATGTTACTCCTCCTCACATTACTTAACTTCTATTACTTCTACCCCCGCAGATTGAAACCTTTTCTGCAATGCAGCCGGCATATTGCCATTCGTAATAAGTACATCCACCTCTTCGATTTCTAACCCCCGGTAGTGAGCTTGTTGATTCAACTTTTTTTCATCGGCTAAAACGATCATCCTATTCGTTCTTTTTCTTATTTCTTGTTTTAAGTAAATATCTTCTGCATAGCCGTAAAATATCCCCTCTTCGCTCACCCCGAGGGCGCCCACAAACGCCGAATTAAAATAAAAATGGGAAAGGTTTTGCATCGCCAAGCTTCCCGACAAATGCCGCGACTCTTTGTTTAAGTCTCCTCCCAGCAAATGAATATTTACTTTTTCTGTTCGGATTAACTGCTGAGCTGCGTCAATCGAATTTGTAACTACACTTAACTCTTGGGAGTTTAAATAGTGAGGGATAGAACTAACGGTAGTAGAAACATCAAAATACACCAAATCATCTGCCTGAATAAAATCCACAGCCCGTTTTCCGATAGCCTCTTTTGCTTTTACTTCTTCATCAGTACGAGTAGTATAATGATCTACTACTTTAAAAAAAGAAGGAACCGTGATGCCACCATAGGTACGCGTCACCAGCCCTCTTTCACTCAATTTCACAATATCACGGCGAGCTGTGTCTCTTGAAACATGAAAGCGATCACATAGTTCTTTAATATTTAAGCTTTTCTCTTCTTCGAGAAACGTTAAAATGTGGACAAGTCGCTCCTCTTGATTCATGTTCCACCTCTATAAGGAATATTAAGGATTTTTAAGTAAAAATAAGTAACTATATTAAGTGTAGACGATCGCAGCAATGCTGTCAACGTATACTAAAAATACATGAAAACACAAAAAAACCCACGCAAAGGCGTGGGCACATGAGCCTGGCAGCGTCCTACTCTCACGGGGGGTTGCCCCCCGATTACCATCGGCGCTGAAGAGCTTAACGGCCGTGTTCGGCATGGGAACGGGTGTGACCTCTTCGCCATCACCACCAGACCAATATAGAGTGTTATTCACTCAAAACTGGATAGCGTCGTTGATGAAATACCGGTGCGTTGACTTAAACCATTAGGATAAGCCCTCGACCGATTAGTATCTGTCAGCTGCACGTGTCGCCACGCGTCCACCTCAGACCTATCAACCTCATCATCTTTGAGGGGTCTTACTTACTTGGC
>NZ_KB898638.1 GCF_000377705.1 Salsuginibacillus kocurii DSM 18087
GAAGACGAAGATGCGGTAGAAGAAGATGAAGATGCAGTAGAGGAAGACGAAGACGCAGTAGAAGAAGACGAAGATGCGGTAGAAGAAGATGAAGACGCAGTAGAGGAAGACGAAGATGCAACAGAAGAAACTAACTTTGAAACTACTGTAGAAGCTGACACTGGGCAAGTAATTAACGTGGATGCCGAAGTAGCTGAAATTAATGCAGAGTTAGAAACCGAAGCTGAGGTTGAAGCAGAAAATGGTGAAGATGAAGAAGAATAAATAGTTGATCCTCAACTTGTAACCCCTTGGAGAATCTACTCTCCAAGGGGTTTAACTTCTTTACGGACACTGATTCCGTTATTCGACTAAAATTCCACTTTTTTAAAATATAATGGATATCTTGTTCTGTTAAACCTCCCAAAACACCATTTTTACCAGGGTTTGGCTACATGCAACGGAACATACTTCCGCTACTTTGTCCGCATTAGCCTTTTTTCACAAAATAGCGGGGTGAATGTCCGTACCGCCGAGCCCAGGCTAATGAATGTGTACAAATAGAGGGGCCTCCTGCATTTAATCGATCTATTCTTCTGTTGCCACAATGCAGGTTAATCCTCTTTTAATTTCCGCCATAGCGTGGAGCGGTTGATACCGAGGCGTTTGGCTGCTTGAGTTTGGTTCATATTTTCTTGTTCGAGAATGTACTCAATGATTTGTTTTTCAATCTGTTCTAACGGCTGCGTAAGATCTAGGTGGTGTTCGAGGGCATTGCCTGTTTCTTGTACAGGCTCTACATCTTCTTTTCCCAGGAAGGGGCCGTCTGATGCTTGGACACCTTGCTCAATGGTGTGCTGAAGTTCTTCTAAATTGCCAGGCCAAGTCGCTGTTTTCCATTCGGTTAAAAGTCCTTCTTTGACACCTACTATTTGTTTACCGTGCTTGTTGTTTGACCGTGCAATAAAGGTGCGAATGTATTCTTGCAAATGATCCAACCGCTCTCGTAATGGCGGGAGAGTTAGTAGCGTGGCCTGATTTAAAAATGGGTTTACCGTCTCAGGCAGTTGCTCCTGAACGGTTGCAAATAAACATGTGGCCGGCGAGGTGGAAGCAGTATCAAGCAAGCTGGTTAGCTGTTTCTTCCCTATACGTTCCCAGCCTTTTATATAAAACGTCCCAGCGGTTGTAGCGAAGATGGTGTTTAAACGTTCTAATGCTGCTTCGTCAAATTCGTAGTTCAAGGATACGAGCCACTGATTTTCTGTATGATTAGTGCGGTAATGGTGTATAGCCATCGCCAGTGAACGTTTGCCTGTCCCGTTTTCGCCTTGAATGAAAAACAATGGCACAGAGTTAGCATCCCTTTTTGCCGTCTCCAAGGTCTTATGCACGTGCTCGTTTGCTGCTGAAATTTGGCCAAACGAGACGATATCTGACCGAAGAGGATGAAGAGAGAGTCCTTTCTGGTCGATGGCATAGCGGGTTTCATCGCTGAATTTCAAGAAGTACAATTTTTCTTTACCCTGATGTAATGTCTCACCTTCTACAATGAAGATACGGCCTTGGTAGTTGATCGTATGCTGAAGAAAAGAATAGTTAAGCAGTTCGCGGTGAAATTGGTAAAGTTCCGGGATGTGTTCAGAAAGCAAGTGCTGACCAGCTTTCATATGAAAGAGGTTTTGGAACGCTTGATTGGAAAAGGTGACGTTTCCTTTCTCAGTTAAAAGCACAATCGCTTCTGGAAGAGTGTTAAATAGTCGCTGATAGCCGGAGTTAATGGAGTGTTGCTGTAGTATAACTTGGCCGATTTCTTTTGCTTGGAATAAAGCTTGTTCCACCGACTCGGGGCCTGAGCTGATCATAATTCCTTCGACGCCAAATCGTTTAGCGGTTGTAATTGTCACGGTATCTCCTACGACGATCTGAATGCCGCGGTTAATCGCGTCTTTGACAGCTGTGTCTACTTCTAGCTGGCTGTGAATGGTTTGGTACGAAATGGTCGTATCAAGCAAATGGGCCACTTGATTAATTCCATGGCAAACATTCGGGAAACCGATCAATTCAATCGGGTCCTTTGCGTCTTTAATAAGAAGCAAGGTTCTGAGGATGTCATAACCAGAAACGTCTATTTCTACAACAGGCAAAGAACTGTGCTCGCGTAAAATGCGTGCTGTTCCACCTCGGCTAATCAACACCTGGAAGCCATCTGCCTCTAATTGCCTGGCTGGTTCGATGGCTTCTTCCAAGTCTGCAATTTGAATGGCGATCGTTATATCACGATGTGAGCTGCTAACCTTTTCAGCTACTTCTTTTAACCCTTGATAGGGTGCTATGATGCCAATTTTCATTGTCTTTTTCCTGCTCCTCTATTGTTGTGTGCCATTCATATTTTACATGAAAACAACAAGGAATTGGAACAATCTATTTACTTAGGAGAAAGTTCAATGGCTGCAGAGATTGCTTCTTTCAGGCTGCGTTCATCAGCAATGTTTTTGCCGGCAATATCAAACGCTGTTCCGTGGTCTACGGAGGTTCGGATGACACCATGTTTAAGTCCGACTGTTATATTAACTCCAGCTTCTAAACCTAGAACCTTAACTGGTGCATGGCCTTGGTCATGGTAACAAGCCACCACCGTGTCAAAGTCTCCTCTGGCAGCTCTGAAAAATAGCGTATCAGCGGGGTAAGGGCCTTCTGCTTGAATCCCTTCATCTTGAGCTTTGTTAATACCAGGTATGAGTTGAGCTTCTTCTTCCCCGTAGCCGAATAATCCATTTTCACCAGCATGGGGGTTGATGCCGCAAACGGCAATTTTAGGATTGGTAAAGCCAGCCTTGGATAACGTATCGTACGCCAGGCGAATGACGTTATACGTGCGTTCGGGCGTAATCGCTTCAATGGCATCTTTTAAGCCCACATGAGTGGTTAAGTGAATCACTTTCAAATTCGGGGCAGAAAGCATCATCGAATAATCGCTCGTGCCCGTAAGGTCAGCTAAAATCTCGGTATGTCCTGGGTAGTTGTAGCCCGCTCCTTGCAGAGCTTCTTTATTTAAAGGCGCTGTACAAATGGCATCAATTTCTTTATCCATTGCTAAGTGTACGGCTTTTTCAAGATACAGAAAGGCATGCTTGCCTGCTTCATAGGATAATTCTCCAAAAGGAAGTCCACTTTCTAAGCTCCCTACTTGCAGACAGTGAATCGTAGATGGATCGGCCTGTATGTCACGTGGATATTCAATCGCTTTTACTTGCTGGTCGGTTTTTATAATCTCTACTACTTCATTTAGACGTTCAACATCCCCAATAACGACCGGGTTGCAGGTGTCATAGAGTGCTTCATCTGCTAGTGCTTTCGCGATAATTTCAGGGCCTACACCTGCTGCATCTCCCATCGTGATACCGATAACTGGTTTTGTCATGTTTGGACCTCTCCTTTCAATTCATGCAATGCTTGGGAAAACGTTTCTTCACTACCAAATGCACCGGCTTTTGTAATGGCTACCGGATTGTAAGTGCCGTGCAGCTTTCCTATTGGTATGCCTGTTTCAAACTCTCGAATGAGTTCAAATTCGGTGCTCTCTAATGAGGCGCAGACAGCTTTTGCAATGTCGCCGCCTGTCATAAGCATGGATTCATAAGGTTCTATTTCAAAAATAGCACGCACTAAATCACCCATACCACTTGCTATCTGTTTAGTTGTTTCAGCCATCGTCAGGTTGTTAGCCGCTGCTTTTTCTTTTACCCGTTCGATCGCTCCTTCATCCGTTTCAGGGGAAAGAAGCAGGAAAGGAGCTTCATTGGCTGAGATCTTTTGTAACACCTCTTGAATGGAAGGGTGTGTTTTCCATTCATCTTCTAGAAAAAGGGTTGGATTGATGGTGAACGTTTGGATAGACTCTGCAACAAACGCTTTTTGTTGTTGAGTCACTTCACTGCGGCTTCCCACTACAAATAAAGCAGAATTGCAGGTGAATGATTTCGTCTCTGCCGTCGAACCGTGAAACGTTCCTTTCAGTCCGTAAGCTGGCGGCAAATATTGAGCCGCTCCAGCAGACCCGGCCCAGATCAATTGAAAATCCAGCGAGGAAAACAGTTTTACTTGTTGTTCTAACTCTAGTTCACTTTCGCTGTCAAAAGATAAATAGACGATTCCTTCTTCTTTAAGCTGAGTTAAGAGCGCAGGAAGTGTGGCGCTTGTTAGCTCTTCCTTCTTTAAGTGATACGTTTGTTTATCACTGGTTGTTTGCAAAAGATCTGTAATTTGCGCTGATTCAAAAGCTTGGTCCGGCTGCGTAGCGATTCCAGTCTCGGTCAAAAGCACGTCATTCACATATAAAGCCCCGTTAATAACCGTTCTGCCGTTGGCCGGATAAGCTGGGGTGGCGATAATAAAATCAGGGGAGAAGGCATCGTAAAGTGCATCGAGTTCTCGTCCAATATTTCCTCGCATCGTTGAGTCAATTTTTTTATATAGCAGCTTTGGCTTATTTTGTACGAAAGGAGCAACGGCTTCTTTGACGATGGTGTATGCCTCTTCTACTGGAACGCCTCTTGAATCGGTATCAATGACTAACGCTTCCCGGTCAATAAATTCTTCCATGTTTGTTGTATTCAAAGCCACAGAAGGTCGGTATCCATATTGTGTACACTGGACGCCAGAATCATTGGCTCCTGTTAAGTCATCAGCGATGATGCAAATATCCATGGATGGTCACCTCACAATGGAAAGGAAGAGGCTTCTCACTAAGGTAGTGATTGGCCCCTTCTTTACTGTATTATTTTTGCATATACTCTTGCATTTTGCCTTTTTTCTCTGCCCGTTTAACGAGGAAACCAATATAAATTGGCAGTAAGATGGCGGTTGTCACCACACTGGCTGCTACTTGGACAGTGGCGATAGACTCAATGCTTGCAAACGCAGCATTGGCTGAAGCAATCGCAGCAGGCGTAGCCACGGCGTTTCCTGCTGTAGAACCTTCAGATGCCCCTACAATCGGGTTCCAGTTAAATAACTTGAACGCCCAGTAACCAGCAGTTCCTGTAATAAATACTGTCATAAGGCCTAACACGACTCCGCCTAGTCCGCCAGCCAAGATATCAGCAAAGTCGATTCCCATCCCGAGCGCAAACGCGAAGAATGGAATCAACATGTTACTTCCTGTACTTAAAAATTCTCGTATTTCTTCATCTAAGTTACCTAAAACAGCACCAATGACGATCGGAAGCAAGACAGCGATAAAGTCAGTAAATGAGAACAATCCTTCAACAAAGCCCATTGCTCCAAATATTGATAAAGCGACCATAGTTAAAAATGGGCCATCATTTAGAGCTAAGATGGAGTATGCTGCCCGGTCATCTTCTTTACCGTACTGACCTACTAAAGCTACATAAAGCCCACCGTTACTGTTTGTCATCGCAGCAATAATCGCAATTGGAGCTAGCCCTAGGAATAATCCTTCAGGGCCGGCAAACATATAGGCAATTAAACCAATAGTTGCCCCGACCAGCCATTTTACCGTTAAGAGGGTGACCCCTTTTCCAATGGTCACACCCACATTTTTTACGTTAATTTGTGCCCCTGCACATAATAAGAAAAGAGCTATTAATACTAATGCTCCGTCTACAAAAAGTTCTTGTGTGAATCCACCAATGCGCAGCATTCCTGGAGCGAATGTATTAATCACGGCTCCGAGCAATAAGGGAACGACCATCAATCCCCCAGGAATCTTTTCAATGTTTGCTTTAATGCGCATTATACAACCTCCCTTTAATAATTGCAATTTGCAACAAATATAATAAAACCGCTTACAAGTTGAAATATAAAACAGAAAGCGCTTTTACGCAACACCTTTTGCCGAAAAAACGAAAACCGTTGCAAAATAAAACGGTTTCATTGTAAGCATATACGTTAAATCCCTATTTATACCAAAAGTGATCGGGGAGAAGCTGCGGACATGCCGGGGGCACATACGGTAAAGAATGATTAGAGCGTGTCTGTAAAAAAGTTCAATTAAATATATAAAAAACATTTATTTTATGTTGAATTATTGCTACTATTGTTATTAGTATAAATAACCTGTTTTTAATCGTGGGTTTTTATTACTTCTATTAAATGCATTTGATTATGTAAAGAAAGGTAAGGAGTACGAAAATGGCTAACCTGACTACAGGCGAAATGAAACAGAGTAGATGTTTGGCAGCGCAGCCATCCATTGTGCTTCAATGGGAGACACCAGATTTCAAAGAGCGATTGGTGCAACCAGAACCAACCGAATTGAACGTGTACACCTATGGTAAAGAACCAAAAAGAGAAATGTGGAGGCCTCAAGGCATGCTGATCGGGACACCGCGGAAAAGCGCGGAATGGCTTCAGCGACCCGAAGCATTTAAAAGGTACTTTTCTAATTACACGAAAGTGGCTGTAGTTGATGAAGCAGCTCCTAAATTAATGTGTTACCTTGTCCACATGAATGTGACTCATTTCATTTCAAGCCACAACTCTTATGATGAAATGTGGGACAAAATACAGAAATCGTTCCAATATTCTTCTTATGTAGATGAATGTTTACAGCATGAAATTCTTGAAATGGTGTGATTTAATTAGCATGGGCCTAATGCAGCACGGTATTGAAACATAAAGAAAGCGAAAAGCCCTGCCTTAAGCTGGGGGATTTTTTTATTAATAGGGGAACGGGAAAGATTCCTGTAGAGGGCTTTATACTCTACAGGAATCTTTTTTGCACCGTAAGAATGTATAAATAGTTGAAGGAAACGATATACGTACAATGAAGGCTCAGCCTGCGCCGTAGGCTTGGCTTTGCAAAGTTTTCTTTAGGAATTGAAATGAGGTCATTTTCTGGCGGAATCCCAACGCTTCTCTGTAGGGGGACATTCGCAGCGCTAGAGCACCTCCCTCCCTAATGAAAGGGATATGACAATGTATATTGTAACTGGTTGATAAACAGAGGATGGACCTATCTTGAACGTTAAGCTAGTAAATTATAAGTCTTAATTCCTTTTACGAAAAATTCTAATATCAATAATAGCTGATGTTTGGTAGTAGCGGGAAAAAAGAAGGTGAGGTGAGTTCAAATTTATTCCTCGTATGTGTTTATTTTATGCTAGAATAATGGTATTATTTTACTATGCGATCCCTCTTCTATTATAAGAGAGCTTCGTTGTTTAAAAATATAGGAGTGAAGAAAATGGCTAGTTTGACTTTAGAAAAACAGAAGGACAGTCAACAGACAACTATGCAGCCAGTAATTGTACTTCAGTGGGATATCTTAGAAAACACAGAAATTGAAAAAAGAGTAGACGTGTTGGAAACGGATAGCGAGAACGTGTACATATATGGAGCGGAACCAAAACGAGAGATGATGCAACCTAAGAGCGTGTTAATAGCTCCGGCGCGCAAGAGTGCAGAATGGCTGCAAATGCCAAAAGCTTTCAAAAAAACTTTTAAACAGTATAAAAAAATAGCAGTAGTTGAGAAGCCTGCACCGGAGTTTTTACGTTATTTGAGATATATGGGCATTACCCATTTTATCTCTAATGAGTGTTCTGATGAAGAAAAACAACAAAAACTAAAAGAAGCAATCTCGTATTCCTATTATATAGACCCTTGTTTGAAACAGAACGCCTGTCCACAAGCGGTTTAACGTGCGGATGTAGGTAGAGCAAAAGCCCTGTAGAAATCATGTTTCTACAGGGCTTTCTTAGATATGGAGGACGAGTGCCACTGTCCTCAGTACTTAGTAAAACATACTATTTATTATTCATCTGCCAGGTCGGCAATGGATTCAGCTTCCACGTATTCTGGAACGACCAGGCCAACGCGGGCATCTTCAAGGTTCGGTCCTAAGTCATCAATCTCGTCTTCTAAATCATCATAATAATGGCCATCTGTCTCTGGAAGCCAAGCCGCAACAGTAGCATCTGCAGCATCACTTGCTACAGCTTCCCACATAGCCGCACCTTCGACTGCGTTTAATTCTACGTCATAGCCGACGCTCTCAAGAACTTGGCTGATCATATTCGTAGAAGCGATCTCTGAATCCCAGGCCACGTAAGATAAAACGAGCTCTTCGCCGTCTACTTCATCAACGCCGTCCGTCCATTCATTTATGATGTCTTCATTGTCTTCGATCCAAGCAGCGGCCGCCTCTTCTGGTTCTTCCTCTTCATAGATTTCAACCATAATGCTTTCTAATTCTTCAGGCTCCCAGTAGAAGTTATCAAGTACTTCGTAAGCTTCTGGATGATCTTCCTCCAGACCTTCTCTTGCAATGGTGTGAATGCGTTCCGCTTCACCAAAGGATTGTTCTGGGTCGTCCAAGTATTTGATGTCATATTGTTCAAACTTCCAGTGTGGTGTCCAGCCTGTTACGACAATAGGCTCTTCATCTTCAAATGCTTGGTCCAACGTAGTAGCCATTGCACTTGAGGAACTAGATTGAACGTTGTAGCCTTCCAAGTCATAGTCTTCAATTGCCTGTTCTGCACCTTCCATAATACCGGCGCCTGCGTCAATTCCTGTAATGGTGTAATCCAGCTGTTCTGCAAGCGATTCGCCATTGTCGTCTGCTGTCGTTTCTTCTTCGCCTTCCCCATTTTCATTATCCACATCGGCTGTATCTTCACCGTTGCCGCAAGCAGCAAGAGTAGCTGTTAAAGACGTAGCAAATAGTACTGGTAAAAAACGTTTCATGGTTAAACATCATTCTCCTTTTAAATTAATACATCCGCTTCATTCTTCAAATTGATAACTAAAAAACCTCATCTCCACAGCAAAAGGGGGTGAACGATATACGGTGGGTGAGTGTCGCAGCTGCGGAAGGGTCATAACTACCATTCGAAGGTAAAACAGAGCTTTTCGTTCCACTACATTGAATTACGTGTGTTTTAGAATCGTATTTTCAAATGTTTCTCGGAGTGTTTCTGGAGTAAATGGCAGAGAATCAGGTTGTTCCGGCTTGAAACTCTGGTAGTCTGCACCATTTAATTTTTTCATCATCCCCATGGCTGTGTAGTAGGTCATGTTATAAATCCAACTCCCCATCGTTAAATGAGCGGACATATGAGCTCCTTCGCTAGTTGTTGCCGTTAAATCGTGAACCATATGCATGGTATAGTCACGGAAATAAGCATCATACGTTGATGTCATTAAACAACCATCTGTCACAAACCCTGCCATGATCAAATCAGTAATCCCTTGATTGCGCAAAAACAAATCAAGCGGAGTTTCGTAAAAAGCACTCCAGCGATATTTATCAACGACTACATCTTCCTCGTGAGGAGCAATTTCCGGGAAAATATCAATGGAAGAAGAAGAAGCGTCATAATAAAAGGGACGTCCTTCGTTCGTAATCGGCTCCATCGAAGATAAGCCAATTCCATCAGCCCGATTTACTTGGCGGGTATAAATGACCGGAATGCCTTGTTCACGGCAAACCGTTGCCAGTTCTCTCGTTTTTTTGAGAATATCTTTTAACTGGGGAAGATTATAGTTCGTTTCTTGCTGCATATCGATGAGTACTAAGGCAGTATGTTCCTTATTCAATCCTCATCCCTCTTTTCTTTTGTGCCTTTCGGAAAATACTCGAAGATTTCTCCGCTTTCCATTGCATTGGAAAAACGCATTAACCATTCCAGATACACTTGGGTATTTTCCAGGTCTTCTAAATCTTTTGCTGCTAACTCTCGCGCTTTTTCATCTTCACTTTCTTGCTGTACTTCCTGGAGTAGCGGCTTCGCTTGTTCATTGGCCTTCGCGATTAAATTCCGCTCCATCCGCAAATTTTTAACGAAAAAACTAAAGAAGTTACGGAAAAAGTCTTTCTCAGCAATGAAATGATCTTTGCGATCACCTTTTTTCCAAACTTTAATGACCATTTCAATATCTAGCAGTTCGCGAATCCCGTTGCTTACACTGCCCTTGCTCATTGCCACTTCATCCTTGATCTCATCAAGCGACAGCGGTTCTTCTGCAAAGTAAAGCACGCCATAGATCCTTCCAACCGAAGGCGTCACTCCGTAAATGACCATTGTTTGAGCAATCGCGCTAATCGAAATATCCCGCGCCTGCTGTACTTGCTCTTGGCCGTTGTCCAAATAACCACCATCCTTCTCAAAATATATAATACGTATAATTTGTATAATATTTTTTGAACAAATTGAGTGTATCTATTTTGCAGAAGAATGTCAAATAGGGGGGCCCGGTTTGGTTGGTGTGAAAGAAAAAACTCCTGCTGGGTAGAGGAGCACTGCAGCAGGAGGGCATTTATTTTACGTATTAAACACACGCTTTAAATTGCTGTGACCATTTCACCGCCAGAACTAGAATGTGTGGTCCCCAGCCTTCATGACCATACCGTCCAATGGTTTATTCATCCACTCTTCTAGCTGTTTGGCTGTTTTTATCAGCCTTTCCAAATTGATTCCCGTTTGCTCCCCAATTTGGTGAAACATATGGACCATGTCTTCACTACAAACATTCCCGACGGCGAGTGGGGCAAAAGGGCATCCACCCAATCCTCCAATTGATGAATCAAAGGAGCGAATGCCACTTTGATAACCAGCAAGCGTGCAGCTCTAGTTCTTTCCCGTAGTCATCAGTCCGTGGTCGTTTGGTTTTTTAGAACTGCTCAATGTTTCGTAGTTTTCTCCATAAAGTGGCTCGGTTGATGCCAAGACGTTTCGCGGTTTTTGTTTGGTTAAAGCTCTCTTCTTTCATGACTTTACGAATGATATCTTCTTCAATTTTTGTAAGCGTGTTTGTAAGGTCAATGTGGTAGTGCCCATCGATGTCTAGAGTATCCATATCTTGTTCACTTACATATTCATTTGGTGTTTGCCTCACGCCTTTTTCTATTCGTTCTTGCAGGTCCTTCAAGTTGTTGGGCCAATGCTCATCTTTCCATTCATCAAGTAGAGGTTTTTCAATGCCGATCACTTGCTTTCCGTACTTTGCATTTGAGCGAGAAATTAATTTTGTAACATATTGATCTAAGTAGGCTTTCTGTTCCTCTAGTGTAGGGAGGTGAATAACAGGGAGCCTCTCTATTACTTGTGGCGCGTGTTCAGTTGGTTCAGAGCCAAATACAACGAGGGCGTCTGTCCCTGAAGCTGCCTTTCTTAATTCAGTTAGGGATTCTTGCTCTAACACTTCCCAGCCTGTTAGATAAAAGGTGGCAGACGGGGTCTTCAGCCATTCTTTAAGCTGAAGAATCTCTTCTGGCACCAAGGGTTGCTTGATTTGAATGGTCCATTGGTCACGTAGGTGCCGGTGTCGTTCATAATGCATGGCACTTACCATACTCTTTTTTCCTGTTCCCCGGTTGCCGAGGATAAGAAGAGGGGAGTTCTCTTTCACAGCGTAATGTTGACAACTTTGCAAAGCTTTTTTCATAGAGGGAGAAGGAGCAGAAAGCTGAGCAAATGAGGTGCGAAACGTTGTTAGCGGTTCAACGGAGAACCTATCTGTTTCAAGAGAATAACGCTCTTTTTTATTAAAACGGATAAGGTGTCGAACGCCTTGACCAACATCTTCTACCATATCTCCTTCAACGATGACTTCTGTTCCGTTTATGTTAAATTGCTCACATAAAAAGGGACGATCTACAACCGTTGAAATCAATTCACATAAGGGTGAATTAAGCTCTTGAACATGATGAAGGGGCCAATTGATTTGAAACAACGAACGAAAAGCCTGGTTATAAAATTGAACGTTCCCCTGGCTGGTAAAAATGAGCGAGGCTTCTGCTGAATGTGTTAATAAGTTTCGATAGGCTTTCAGTTCTTGCTTTGTTGTAAGCATAGCCGCTGCTAATTCTTTAGCTCGTTTCAAAGATTGATGTACTGATTCCCTGCCTGAGGTAATCATCATTCCATTCAGCCCATATTTACCTACATATTTCATCGCTACCGCATCGCCCAGAATGTTGGAAATCCCCTCATGGTAAGCTTTTTCTACTTCTGCTCCAATTTCTTCAGTGGTTGTTACTTCGGTATAAGGGATTTCAATATCAATAAATGAAGCAACACTTAATACACCCCGGCAAATACTCGGAAAACCAATAAGTTTTGTGGTTTCGCTTAAATCTTTGACTAGGATTAAGCTTCTTAAGATGTCGTAACCGGAGACGTCTATGTTCACAACGGGAATGGAAACATAGGAACGAATCGTGTCAGCTGTACCACCGCGGCTAATCAGGACATGAAACCCTTGTTTTTCAAACTGGACCGCCGGCTCTACTGCATCCAATACTTCCGCAACCACCACCTCTAACTGTAAATCCTCAAACTGTTCAGCTTCTGATTCAATAATTTCTTTTAGTGATGTGTATGGAGCTAAGACCCCGACTTTCATAGCTATCATTTGTAACCTCAACTCCTTAAAAGGGGAAGTGTTTAAATTTTAAACGATTACATAAATCATATTGTTTATTTAAACAACTGTGTGTGAAAATGATTATAAATTGTACAAAAATTTTGTCAACAAAAATGGAAGGAGGAAATACCTTGAATTTCAAAACACAACTTGAAGATTATCAAGCAACTCAATCGATGAGTAAATTCCCATATTCATTTGAAGAATGGGAGGCGATGGCTAAAAAAGTTCTGAGTTCTCCTAATTATGATTATGTAGCCGCGGGGGCTGGATCAGAAGACACTATGCGAGAAAATGTAGACGCTTTCAAAAGGTGGCGTATTCAACCACGAATGTTTAGAGATGTGGAGCAGAGGGACACCACGACCACGATACTTGGCACTCAATTAGAATCTCCCATCATGATGGCTCCTGTTGGTGTACAGAAGATATTACATGAACGGGGCGATTTGGCCTCGGCGAAAGCAGCGGGAGAGTTAGGGGTGCCGTTTGTGTGCAGTACTGTATCTGCTTATTCTTTGGAAGAAATAGCGGCCGAAGTCGGAGAAGATACGTTGAAGTGGTTTCAACTCTATTGGTCTACGGACGAACAAATTACTTCCAGTTTACTTAAGCGGGCAGAAGCGGCAGGTTATTCTGCCATCGTTGTTACTTTGGACACTCCAATGGTTGGATGGCGCGAACGTGACTTAAACCATCGATGGCTTCCTTTTCTTGAAGGAATTGGTATTGCAAACTACATTTCTGATCCTGTTTTTAAGTCAAGAATGTCGGTAGATCCAGGGAGCGACCTTCAAGCTGCAGGAGAAGAATTCCGGAAAGTATTTGGGAATACGAAGCTTTCCTGGAGGGATCTTGAATTTGTTCGTGAACAAACTAGCCTTCCTATTATTTTAAAAGGGATTTTACATCCACACGATGCAGAGCTAGCTATTCATTATGGCGTGGATGGGGTGATTGTTTCAAACCATGGTGGAAGACAAGTGAATGGGGCAATTTCGGCAATTGACGCCTTGCCTGAAATTGCGGAAGTCGTGCAAGGACAAATCCCTGTTCTGATGGATAGCGGAATTAGGAGGGGAGACGATGTCTTAAAAGCTTTAGCTTTAGGCGCTGAGGCAGTACTAGTAGGACGGCCTTATCTTTATGGGCTTGCAGTAGGAGGAAGGGAAGGGGTTAAACAAATACTGCGTAATCTAAAGGGAGATTTTGAATTAACGATGGCCCTTTCTGGCGTGAAACAAATAAGTGAGATTACCCCAGCTCTTATTAGAAAAACAACGAATTGATTTTAAGGTTTATAATACTTTTATTTGAAAGCGATTACTTTCCAGGTTTAGGAGTGTGATAGTATGAAGATCAAACAGACGATTGAAAAAGTACCAGGGGGACTCATGGTTGTTCCGCTGATGCTGGGTGCTTTATTAAACACGATCGATCAAATGCAAATTCCTTTTATTGTACGATTCCTTCAGTTTATTGGAGCTCCAGAAACTGAAGAGGGTACATATGAATTTTTAATGCTTGGAGGTTTTTCTCAAGAATTATTTAAAGATGGTGCTCTCGTTTTAATTGCTTTGTTCTTATTTTGTGCAGGTAGTCAGATGAATTTAAAAATGGGCGGTAAAGCATTGAAAAAGGGACTGTTGCTTACAACTGCCAAGTATTTATCAGGATTAGTGGTAGGTATTTCATTTGGATACTTTTTAGACCCTATGGAAGGGGTGCTTGGCCTTTCTACTGTAGCCATTATTGCGGCCATGACCAATGGAAATGGCGGGATGTATGCAGCTTTAACAAGTCAGTACGGGAATCGTTCTGATGTGGGAGGGGTCGCTGTGTTGTCCATAAATGACGGACCTTTCTTTACTATGATGTCGCTTGGACTGCTCGGGGCTACATTTCCATTTGCTACATTTTTAGCTGTATTACTCCCAATTGGTATTGGGATGCTTTTAGGTAATTTAGATGAAGACATCCGTAGGTTTCTTAAGCCAGGGGAGTTCTTACCTGTCCCGTTTTTCGCTTTTGCCCTTGGTGCAGGCATGAACTTTGCTCTATTCTTTAATCCGGAAGTCGTTGGGGCTGGAATTGTACTCGGTCTATTAACGACAATTGTTACGGGGATAGGCGGTATTCTAGTCTTTAAATTATTTAAAGAACGAAGTTACATCGCTCCAGTGGCTGAAGCTTCTACAGCGGGGAATGCAGTAGGTACACCGGCAGCCATTGCCGCAGCTGCTGCTACCTCAGCTGCGGCGGGAGGAATGAGCGAAGCAGAAGCGCTCGCTTATCAAGAAATTGCAAACTTAGCTCAAGCTCAAATCTCCTTATCTGTCCTGGTGACGGCTATGCTTTGTCCAATTGCTGTAATATTAGTTGATAGATATCAACGTAAACGAGGTATAATTGGTACTATAGAAGATGAGGAAGTCGAAGAACCGCCTGAAGTAGAGAAAGCTGCAAACGATAACAATTAGGAGGGAATTGTATGAACGTTTCCTTACTTTATGGGAAAGAGAACCTAGACATTAATGTTCCAGACGATAGTAAAGTGATTGAACCACAGCATATTGACGGAAAGGTTGATCAAAAACAAGCTGTGGCTGAAGCATTGAGGCAGCCGCTTGGCACCCCTCCTTTAAAAGAAATGGTAAAGAAAACGGATAAAGTGGCGATTGTAATAAGCGATATTACAAGGCCTACACCGAACCACATTCTTGTACCGGCTCTTATTGAAGAGTTGTCCCATGTTCCTCATGAGCAATTTGTTATCATTAACGGTACAGGAACCCACCGCGATCAAACACATGAAGAATTTGAACAAATGCTCGGCAAGTGGACAGCCAACAACATCAGAGTAATTAACAATCACTGCCATGAAAAAAGTGAGTTGTCCATGGTTGGAAAAAGTGAATACGGTTGCGATGTATATTTGAATAAAGAGTATGTTGAAGCCGATTTTCGCATTACTACCGGTTTTATTGAACCGCATTTCTTTGCAGGCTTTTCTGGAGGACCAAAAGGCAATATGCCAGGCATTGCAGGCATTGAAACAATATTGACCTTTCACAACGCACGTATGATCGGCGACCCAAAAGCAACATGGGGGAACATGAAAGACAATCCAGTGCAAGATATGACCCGGGAAGTCAACCGCATGTGTCCGCCTCATTTTATCCTTAATGTAACATTAAATGGAGAGAAAGAGATTACGGAAGTGTTTGCGGGCGAACTCTTTGCAGCTCATGATAAAGGCTGCGCTTATGCTAAAGAACATGCAATGGCTCCCTGTGAGGAACGGTTTGACGTTGTCATCACTTCTAATTCTGGCTATCCACTTGACCAGAATTTGTATCAAGCGGTAAAGGGAATGAGTGCAGCTCAAAAAATCGTAAAAGAAGGTGGGAAGATTATTGTAGCGGCTGAGTGTTCAGATGGAATCCCCAATCACGGGAACTTTGCTGAAATTTTCACAATGGCCAACAGTCCGCAAGAATTATTAGATATGATCAATGACCCCTCATTTGAAATGTTTGACCAGTGGCAAGTACAAAAACAAGCAGTCATTCAAGTATGGGCCAATGTTGAAGTGCATTCAAAGCTATCAGAAGAACAAGTGAAGCAAGCAATGTTAACGCCTTGTGAGAATATTGAGGAAAGTCTTGAAAACTTGCAATCCACTTATGGTACAGACATGTCTGTAGCTGTACTTCCACAAGGTCCCCTTACGATTCCGTATGTACGAGAGGAGTAATAAATAATGTCGTATGAAAAGCTTGCTTCCTTACAATCAACCTTAAACAAAATGGATAACGTGGTTGTTGCTTTTTCAGGAGGGATTGACAGTACTTTTTTGTTACACATTGCCCGCTGCACGCTTGGAAAAGAGAAGGTATTAGCTGTGACGGCTGAGTCGGAAACATTTCCAGATCGTGAACTCAAAGAGTGTAAAGAGCTTGCTGCTGCCCTCGACGTTCAGCATGAAATCATTTCAACGTCGGAACTTTCGATTCCTGGTTATGCAGCTAATACGAAGGACCGCTGTTATTTATGTAGAGATAACTTGTTTGAGAATTTAAAGCCGCTGCTTGAAGAAGGCGAGTATACAAATATCGTATTTGGCTTGATAGCAGACGATATGGGGGAACATCGGCCAGGAGTAATTGCTGCAAAAGAGCATGGAGTGCGCGGGCCGCTGCAAGAGGTGAATCTTTATAAACGAGAAATTCGTGAGCTGGCTCGTGAGGCTGGCTTATCGAATTGGGATAAACCGTCCTATGCTTGTTTAGCTTCAAGAATTAACTACGAAGAGACAATCACCATCGATAAACTAAAACAAGTCGATCAAGCTGAACAAACCATTCGTGACCTAGGGGTCAAACAAGTAAGAGTGAGGCTTCACGACGATGTAGCTCGAATCGAAGTACTGCCCGAGGAAATGGCTATTCTTTTAAAAGCGCATAACCAGATTCATGCTGCCTTAAAAGAAATTGGCTTTTCTTACGTAACGCTAGACTTAAAAGGTTATCAGAGCGGCAGCATGAATCTAGCATTAAACAATCAATCTATGGGTGTATAAAGGATGAAGGCCAATGAAGTATGAAGATTTAGGTTTTTGCAAAGTGGATTATGACCGCGAGGAACGAACGGGATATCCGGAGATTATTTACGGTGAAGGAAAATCCGCCGACCATATTAAGCAAATCATGGCCAAGCTCTTAGAGAAGCATGGGAAAGCATTAGCTACGAGAGTGTCAGCTGAGAAAGCTGAGTTCTTAATAGAGGCTTTTCCACATGGTGTTTATCACCCGGATTCGAATATTTTTAGAATAGGTCAAACAGAGACAAGTTTAAACGGAAAGCTTCTTATTGTCAGTGCAGGGACATCAGACTTGCCTGTGGCTGAAGAGGTTCAATTAACAGCAGAGTGGATGGGGTGTGACACCGAAACGATTCAAGACGTGGGCGTAGCTGGATTAGACCGCCTGCTTTCTCATAAGGAGCAGTTACAAACTGCCAGTGTCCTCGTCGTAGTAGCCGGGATGGAAGGGGCGCTTCCTAGTGTCATTGGCGGCCTTGTAAAACGACCGGTTATTGCTGTACCGACATCTGTCGGCTATGGAGCTCACTTGCAAGGACTTACCCCTTTATTAAGCATGCTCACTTCCTGTGCATCCGGCGTAAGTGTTGTAAATATTGATAATGGATTTGGAGCGGCTTCCCAGGCTTCATTAATTTTAAAACTAGCAAATGAGGGAGCAGACACATGAATCTTCTTTATTTAGATTGTGTATCAGGTATTGCAGGTGATATGACATTAGCAGCCCTTATCGACGCCGGAGCCAACAGCACATATATTCAGGAAGAACTAAAGAAGCTCCCTATTGACTCATTTGAAATGAAAATCGATAGAACCATTAAGTGTGGTGTTTCGTCTGCTCAGTTGAACCTGAGCTTCGATAAGGGCAATGAAGCTAGTGATGAAAAGAATCACCATCATCATAGACATGCCGCTGATATTTTGAAAATGATTGAAACAAGCGCTCTCCCACCTCGAGTGCGAGAGCGAAGTATGAATGTGTTTGAAAGAATTGCGGAAGCTGAAGGGAAAATCCACGGTATTTCTCCGCATCAAGTTCATTTTCATGAAGTAGGAGCCATGGATTCTATTATTGATATAATCGGGGTTTGTTTAGCCCTTGAGAATCTAGAAATAGACAGTATTCACTCGTCCCCTGTGCCCACAGGTTATGGAAAGATAAAGATTGAGCATGGCCTCTATCCTATACCTGCTCCGGCAACGGCTGAATTGTTAAAAGGAGTGGAAATCGAACCATTGAACGTAAGAGGAGAATTGACCACACCTACTGGCGCAGGTTTGATTCAAGCCCTCTCCACAAAGGTCGGTGTTTTGCCTGCTGGGCGCATTCAAGCGATTGGTTACGGCGCCGGTCAGAAGGAATTCGACCACCCGAATGTACTGCGTGCAGTCATTATGGAGGAAGCACGGACTTTATAAGTTGGAGTAATAAACCCGTCATAAGAACATATGAAATAAACGAAAAAGAACAAAAAACACGTGAGAAGTGCTTAAAGGTTAAAGTACGTACTTTTAGGTGAATAAGTAGAAATTGAAACGTTCTTCTTCGCTCGTTTTTACACTTATACATATGGGTAAAGGTAAGTAGCAGTGAAGATGGTTACGATAGCTTTTAAATTATATTGTTATATTTATAAAACGTATCTTAATGGCGTAAGAAGTAGAAAAGAAGCTTGCCTGTTGGCATAGCTTCTTTTCTTATTCAAGAGAGTAATATGTTTGTTATAAGAGGAAAGCAGTAATTAATTACTAGCTACCACCATTCGCACAACATTACTAGAAGGGTCAGTCGTATAGAATGATTCACCTGCTAGATTTGTTTCATAGCCCAGTTCCTCCAGGCGTTGTCCAGCTTTCTGCCGATCTTTTTTACTAGGGAAGACAAGGGTGTACTCTTTCATGCCAACACTGTTTACAGCAGGAGGTGGGGCACCAACACCATTCCAAAGATTCACGCCAACATGGTGATGGTAGCCGCCGCTAGAGAAAAAGGTCATTTGGTTTAAGTTATCTACAACGATATCGAACCCGATGCCTTGATTATAAAATTCCTTCATGCTTTTCATATCTGCTCCGTGGAGGTGAATATGGCCCATTATCGTGTTTGCAGGCATTCCTTTCCTGGATATATCTTCAGCCTCGTTGAGAAGACTTCGCAGATCGAGCGGAGATGAGGTAACATCAATTTTTCCCCCGTGCCACACCCAGGTGTCAGGGTCAGTGTCTACATAAAGTTCAACACCGTTGCCGTCAGGGTCATCTAAGTAAAGCGCATTGCTGATATCGTGATCAGCCGCCCCATGCAACGGATAATGTTGTTCATTTAATCTCGAAAATAAGGAAGCGAGCGCTGTCCGAGAGGGCAAGAGCAGGGCAAAATGGTATAGGCCGGTAGTATGTTTTTGTTTCGGCTTACTATCGTTCGGCTGCTCGAGTTGAAGCAGCGGTGTTTCGGCATCAGCGCTTAAAGTAGCGTGCCATTCAGTTTGTTCATGTACATGCAGACCGAGCAAGTCCTTATAAAATCCAAGAGAACGTTCAAGGTTAGCGACTTTAAGTGTCACTTCCCGTACATAAGTGTTTGGCTTGCGGTGGTATCTTGACATCGAAAGCCTCCCCTATTTCTTAAGTTTAGTAGGAATTATTGATTATAGTAATCATGACAGGATTAATAGCGTAGAACAAATAAATTGCTTCCCCCCAAACGTAAGTGCCGATAAAGGGAGACCTAACCTTCTAACAAATTACCATGATTGCCTCATCTAACATGTACAAGTGAAAAATAACAAATACTCTTCCATTTATCTTATAAATAGTGGAGCAAACAAATGTGTAGGTGAGTGAACATTTAAGCCCTACTACGACGCCATTTAAGCTACAGGGAAAAATTACAAGTGAAAAAATATTTAGAAAATTGTTGTTTGTGTCTTTACAAAACAAGAAAGCGCTTTTATAATTTTAGTTAAACGTTTAGCTAAACGTTTAACTAAAAGGTTGAAATTGGTTTGTCTTCCCCTTTTTTGTTACATTTCCCCTTTTCCCCAGGGTGGAGGGGGTGTAATATCTATGGTGACCCGTTACATTATTAAAATCAAAAACGATCAACTGAGGTGGTCCCATGGGTAGTATGAAAGAAGTGGCAAAAAGGGCAGGAGTTTCCATTGCTACCGTCTCTGCTGTTATAAATGAGTCAAAGTATGTAAGTGATGAACTAAAAAAAAGAATTAATGAAGCTATTATTGAATTGGATTATAGGCCTAATCGAAATGCCAGAGGATTAAAAGGGAAAGAAACAAATCTTATCGGGGTTACCGTAACTGAATTAACCAACCCCTTTTATCCTTTAATGGTACAAGGAATTGAAGAAAGTGCTCATGAGAAAGGGTATAATATGGTCTTGGCTGCCACTAGTGATCTGGAGTCAAAGGAATTAACGTTATTAGAATCTATGGCAGACCAACGAGTTGATGGCATTATCTTAACTACAGTGGATCACCATAACTCAAATATACTTAAATTTATCCAGAAAGAAGGCATACCTGTAGTTTTAATCAACAGAGCACCTAAGGATTACAAAGGCCCCCTGGTTTGTGTGGATTCCATTAGGGTCGGACGGATAGCTACTGAACATTTGATTTCATTGAATCATCAAGATATAGCTTTTTTTGGAGGGAAGCGCCACAACAGTATTGAAAGAGAAATCGGTTATCAAGAAGCGATGCAGAGCCGTGGCCTGGTAATTAGAGATGAATGGAAGATAACAAACACAGCCTATGACCCGAAAAAAGCTTATCAACTAGCATCAAGCTTAATAGAGAGTTCCAACCCTACTCCTACTGCAGTCTTTGCAGCCAGTGATGTTATAGCTTTTGGAGTAGCTAGAGCATTTTTAGACGCAGGATACCGAATTCCTGAGGACATTTCTATCATAGGGGCTGACAATGTTCCTTTTTCCCAGGATTTTAGGGTTTCCTTAAGCACAGTTGATGTTCAACCTTATCAGATGGGAGCTGAAGGTTATCGTTTATTAGAAAACCTTATCTATAAAAGCAATGAAGAGCATAACGTTAAAAAATATCTAGAGCCTTCTTTAGTCATAAGGGAAAGCACAGGCCCATTAGCATAATCTTAATTCTATTTAAAAGGGTGATATTATGAAAGAGGTTGTAATTGTAAGCGCTGCCAGAACGGCAATAGGAACTATGGGAGGAGAGTTAAAGGATTATCACGCAGCCGACTTAGGGGCAAGAGCAATTGAAGAAGCTGTATCAAGAGCAGATCTAGATAAAGAACTGGTGGAAGAAGTTATTTTAGGGTGTGTCGGGCAAGTAGCTGAAAATGCATTTATTGCTCGAATGGCTGCTTTAAGAGCTGGTTTGCCGACGCAATCTACTGCTTATACAGTTAACCGTCTTTGTGGATCTGGGCTACAAGCCATAAACAGTGCAGTTTTGCAAATTCAAACTGGGAATGCAGAAGTAGTAGTAGCAGGTGGAACCGAGAACATGGATCAATTACCTTATTACGTGCGAAAAGGAAGATACGGATACCGCATGGGGCACGCTCAATTAGAAGATGGTCTTGTAACAGCTTTAACTGATCCGTTTGGGGATTATCATATGGGAGTTACGGCTGAAAATGTAGCTGAAAGATATAACGTCTCACGAGAGGATCAGGACCGTTTCGCTGTTCAAAGTCAAGAACGTGCTGTTGATGCCATTGATAATGGTCGCTTTAAAGATGAAATTGTTCCCATTGAGATCAAGGATAAAAAAGGAAATGTAACGACTGTCGTAGATACGGATGAACATCCTCGTCGCGGCACAACTGTCGAAAAATTAGGGAAACTAAAGCCAGCGTTTAAGAAAGAAGGCTCGGTTACACCTGGTAACGCTTCAGGGGTTAATAATGGAGCCGCAGCTTTAGTTATTATGTCTAAAGAGAAAGCGGACTCATTAGGGCTTACTCCATTAGCAACCATAAAAGAACAAGCAGTAGCTGGAGTGGAACCGGAAATTATGGGCTTTGCCCCAGCACCAGCTGTTCAAAAGCTAATTGAAAAATCCAAACTTTCATTAGATGAGATAAATCTTATGGAATTAAATGAGGCATTCGCTTCCCAATCCGTAGCTGTCATTCGTGATCTAGGTATTAGTGAAGACAAAGTAAACGTAAACGGTGGGGCCATTGCTTTAGGACACCCAATTGGAGCTTCAGGAGCTATTATTACGGTGAAGCTATTACATGAACTCCAGCGCAGAGGTGAGAAACGAGGCATTTCCACCATGTGTATTGGAGGAGGTCAAGGAATCGCTACATTGTTTGAAATGAATCAATAAGCAAAGGGGTTGCAACTCATGATTGATTTAAATGGAAAAGTAGCCATTGTAACAGGATCCGCACGAGGACTCGGGAAAGGAATTGCTTTAAAGCTAGCTGAGCTTAACGCGCATGTAGTAGTTAGTGATTTAAATGAAGAAGGGACCAGTTCAACCGCGCAGGAAATTAACGATTCTGGAAAAAGTGCGGAGCCTTTTGTGGCTAATGTAGCTGAATCGGCTTCAGCTAAACGTTTAGTTGAGGAAACTGTCCAAAAACATGGGAAGTTAGACATTGTAGTAAATAATGCAGGAATTAACAAAGACAGTATGCTTCACAAAATGGAAGAAAGTGCATGGCAGCAAGTCATAGATGTTAATTTGACAGGCGTTTATAATGTAATGCAACCAGCAAGTATACAAATGCGAGAACAGCAAGCAGGTCGCATTATTAATATTTCTTCTGCAAGCTGGCTTGGAAATGTAGGCCAAGCCAATTACTCGGCTGCTAAAGCTGGAGTAGTCGGGTTAACAAAAACAGCCTCTAGAGAACTTGGGAAAAAAAATGTAACAGTTAATGCCATTTGCCCAGGTTTCATTGAAACCGATATGACAAGAGCTGTGCCGGAGAATGTATGGGATTTAATGGTTTCAAAGATTTCAATGGGTCGAGCCGGCAAACCAGAGGACGTTGCTAACTGTATTGCCTTTTTATCATCGGACCAGGCAGAATATATTACCGGAGAAGTGATTAATGTAGGCGGCGGCATGGTTTTATAAATTTGGTTTAAAGGATGGATAGCAGCCATGAGTATTGAAGAAATTGCAGTAATCGGCGGCGGCTTAATGGGCTCTGGGATAGCTCAAAACGCCGCTGAATCCGGAAAAAAAGTAAAAATGATAGAGGTTAACGAAGACGTAGGCACCAACTCACTAGCTTCTATCAAAAAGCAATTAGACCGAAAAGTGAAAAAGGAGCGCATTACTGCAGGGCAGGCAGAGCAGGCACATAACTTAATAACTTTAGAGACAGAAATAGAAAAGGTTGAGGGAGTCAAGCTGGTCATTGAGGCTGTGCCTGAAGAATTGTCTATTAAAAAGAAAGTCTTTTCAGAACTCGACAAGTATGCGGATGATGATGCAATTTTAGCTTCTAATACTTCAGGTTTATCAATTGCAGCTATTGGCTCAAGTACCTCCAGACCGGAACAGGTGATAGGATTTCACTACTTCTACCCCGTGCCGGTTATGTCATTAGTAGAAGTGGTACCGTCCATTATTACCAGCCAGTCCACAGTTGACACCATGTACGAATTTGCGCAGAGCATTAATAAACACCCTGTAAAGTGTCAGGATTATCCTGGATTCTTAGTTAACCGCTTACTTATTCCGATGGTTAACGAAGCTGTTTATTGTGTGATGGAAGGCGCCGATCCAAGAGATGTAGATAATGCTATGAAATTAGGGGCTAACCATAAAATGGGACCCATCACTTTAGCCGATTTTGTAGGTTTAGATGTGTTATTAGCTACCATGGAAGGGTTGTATGAAGGGTTTAAAGATTCAAAATACCGACCTTGCCCATTATTAACAAAGGTCGTTGAATCAGGCAATTACGGAGTGAAAACTGGAAAAGGCTTCTATCATTACGACGAAAACAATAAACAGCAAGGGGCAGCTATTTAATATGAGTTTAGGAGCTGAAAAGAATGATAGAGAAAAAGAAAACTGCAGAACAGGCAGTGGACTATATCCAACCAAGATCAACACTTGCCGTTTGCGGATTTACACTGATGGGAGCATGTGAGGACATTTTAAAAGCAATTGAAGACCGTTATTTAGAAAAAAAAGAACCTTCCCACTTAACTTTACTTCATGCAGCGGGGCACAGTGACCGAGAAAACGGAATTGAACATTTGGCTCATGAAGGATTGGTTGAAAAAATCATTGGTTCTCATTGGGGCCTTGCTCCGAAATGGGGAAGTCTTATCTCTACCAATAAAGTCGAAGCTCATTGTTTATCGCAAGGTCAACTTACACACCTTTTTCGAGATATGGCTTCCGGCAAGCCAGGGACTTACACCAAAGTTGGATTAAATACCTTTTTAGATCCTGTACTTGAAGGGGGACGAATGAATGCGAAAGCGCTAGAAAAGGAAAGTCTAGTTGATCGAATTAAAATTAAAAACGAAGATTATCTTTTCTATAATATGGTTCCGATTGATGTGTGCATTATTAGAGGTACTTCAGGCGATGAATACGGCAACATCACCATGGAAGAAGAAGCATTGAAGCTTGAATCTTTGGCTGTAGCCCAAGCAACAAAGCGTTTTGGTGGCACGGTCATTGTCCAAGTCAAAAACTATGTGGAACGGGGAAGCCTAAAAGCTAAAAATGTTGTCATCCCTGGTACGTGTGTCGATGTAGTGGTGGAAACAGAAGATTCTTATTTGAATCATCGGCAAACGTCAAGTACCGCTTATAACCCTAAGTATACTGGCGAAGCTAGAGTTCCAACCAATAAAATGGAAGCGTTACCACTTAATATGAGAAAAGTCATTGGTAGACGCGCTGCTTGCGAATTATTCCCGGACGCTATCGTCAATTTAGGAACTGGCATTCCTGGAGACACCATTGGTCCTGTAAGTAGTGAGGAAGGTGTTCTTCAAGATATCAATTTAACGATCGAATCTGGAGCAATTGGCGGAGTTCCAAAAGGAGGGACAGACTTTGGGATTTCTGAAAATCCTGAAGCTATTATAGAACACCCTAGTCAATTTGATTTCTATAACGGCCGAGGTGTAGATATCACGTTTATGGGGGGAGCAGAGATTGACGGCGAAGGCAATGTGAATGTGAGTAAATTCGGCAAAGTAACCACAGGATGTGGAGGATTTATTGACATTACTCAAAATGCTCATAAAGTTGTCTACTGTCTGACTTTTACTGCAAGTGGTTTACGGACCACAGTCGGTGATGGAAAGCTTACCATTGACCAAGAAGGAAGCGTTAAAAAGTTCAAAGGAAAAGTCAGCCAAATTACCTTTAGTGGGCATAACGCAGTGCAAAATCAGCAAGAAGTATATATTGTCACTGAAAGAGCAGTTTTTCAGTTAGGGGAAAATGGGTTGGTACTGACCGAGATCGCTCCTGGTGTTGAGTTGCAAAAAGATGTATTAGACCAAATGGAGTGCAAGTGTGAAGTTAGTAAAGATCTAAAAGAAATGGATGCATCTATTTTCATGGAAGAAAAAATGGGATTTGAAGAGACTTTCTATAAAAATATTTTGATTAATTCCTAGAGGGGGATAAAAATGAAAAAAATTAAAAGATTCGCAATTTACCCACTTATAGCTGGCAGTGTTATTTTCTTTGCTGCTTGCGGAGATGAGGCGGCAGATGGAGACGAGGAGGCTCAAGGCGCAAATGAAGATGAGAATGGGGAAGAAGGCGACGATGAGGCAGCAGAAGATGCTGAACATATCATTGACGTAAGCTTACCACTTGGTCCAGATTCTCACCAAGCAGAAGGGGTTCATGCTTTCGGAGATAAGCTGGAGGAATTAACGGATGGAAGGTTAACTGTCGAGCCGCACTATGACAATGCGTTAGGAGCAGAGCGCGAAGTAGTTGAAGGCATGGGAGTGGATACAGTGGATGCTGGTATTTCCTCGACAGGACCCATGGGAAGCTTCGTAGATGAACTTCTTTTATTCGACTTGCCTTACATTTTTGAAGATCACGATCATGTATACGGTTTCTTAGATAGTGAGCACGGCGAGATGCTTTCTGACCGGGTACGTGAGGATGCCAACATTGAAGTGCTTGCTTGGATGGAAAATGGTTTCCGTTATAACACGAACTCTGTGCGCCCGTTAGAGCATCCGGATGACCTTGAAGGCATTGACCACCGAACGCAAGAATCAGAAGTGCAAGTGGACACCTGGTCGGCGTTGGGAGCTAACGCTACACCAATGGCATGGGATGAAGTATACACCGCTCTTCAACAAGGGGTAATGGAAAGCCAGGAAAACCCGCTGCCAACAATTTACGATGTTAACTTCTATGAAGTTCAGGATTACTTGAACTTAACACAGCACGTCTACTCTCCTGCACCACTCATGATGAGTCAGTCTCTATTCGAGAGCTTCGATGAAGAAGACCAAGAGGCTATAAAAGAAGCAGCTGAGCACGCTCTTCCAATCCAGCGTGAAGCCAGTCAAGAACAAGAAGAATATTACCAAGAGCAACTAGCAGAAGAGGGTATGGAAGTTACTGAGCCGGATCTAGATCCATTCGAAGAAGCGGTTGAACCAGTAATCGAAGAATGGTCTCCGGTTGTAGGAGAAGACCTTGTGGATGATGCCATGAATTTTGATGAATAAAGATGTATAGAAGGGTAGCTTTAGGCTACTCTTCTATCTTTCTTAGTTATTGTTTAGGGGGAGGTAACCTATGGTCAGCGTTCTTAAGACATATAAGAGAGTCGTGGGTTGGCTTAATTATATTGTTGGTTTCACTATTGCAATCCTTTTATTTGCAATGACAGTACTTATTTTTTGGCAGGTATTCGCAAGGTTTGTGATGGGCTCCCCTCTTCGTTTTTCAGAGGAATTTGCTCGTTTTGCCATGGTGTGGCTCACGATGTTAGGGGCTGCTTATGCTTATCGGAAAGGCTCATTAATATCGGTAGACCTTATACAGGAAATAGCAGGTCCAAAACTAACAAAAGTTTTTAATATTATTGCGTTCACCTTAAGTGCGGCATTTGCAGGAGTTCTTGTCGTTTTTGGAGTTGAAATGACTCAAAATGTCTCTGGACAAAGTGGACCAAGTACGGGAATTTCAATGGCTTGGCCTAACCTGGCCATACCTTTAGCCGGCGTAATGATCTTATTAAATAGTGTAGCCCTTGTCATCGACCAATTTATTGACGGGGAGGGAGAAAACGAATGATTGCATTATTATTTATTTTGTTAGCTGTTTTCTTTTTATTAGGAGTTCCGATCGCTTTTTCCCTTGGACTCGCTTCTACTATTACAGTGTGGCAGGGCGATTTAACTCAAATGGCAGTGATTATTCAACAAATATTCAATTCGATTAATTCTTTTCCGTTAATGGCGATCCCCTTCTTTATATTAGCTGGTTATATTATGCAGCATGGAGGAATCTCGCAGCGCCTTGTTGATTTTTCTAATACCATTGTTGGTAATATGTCTGGTGGATTAGCCATAGTGGCCATTCTTACTTCTTTGTTTTTTGCTGCAATTTCCGGATCCGGAGCTGCCACGACAGCGGCTATTGGCTCGATATTAATACCAGCGATGGTGGCTAAAGGATATAAAGTAGATTTTGCTGCGGCAAACCAAGCCTCTGCTGGTGCCCTGGGGGTTATTATTCCTCCAAGTATTCCACTGATTATTTATGGTATCGCGGCTAACGTATCGGTGGGAGACATGTTTTTTGCTGGAATTATACCAGGCTTAATTGTAACGTTCTCGCTTATAATTTACGCGTATTTTTATTCGAAAAAGCAAGATTATGCGGGGACAGAAAAAAGTAATTGGATGGACTTGTTAATAGCGGGAAGAAAAGCTATTTTAGCGATCCTTATGCCGGTTATTATTCTTGGCGGGATTTATAGTGGAATTTTCACGCCGACAGAAGCTGCCGTTATTGCGGTTGTTTACTCATTTGTCGTCGGGTTTGTCGTATACCGTGAAATTAAATTCAGTGCCATTTTAGGGATTTTCCGCCAGTCAGCCGTAACGACTGCTGTAATTATGAGTATTATTGGAACAGCTGGTCTATATGGCTATATTATGCAAAATCTACGTGTTCCAACTATTTTATCTGATGCGGTGGTAGGAACCATCGATAGTGTTATTATTTTTATTTTGCTGGTAAACATCATTCTATTGATTTCAGGAATGTTTATTGAAGCAGCTGCGGCTATTTTGATCTACGTACCTATTCTATTGCCAATTGCCGTGGAATTTGGTATTGACCCAGTGCACTTTGGGATCATTATGGTAGTGAACTTAGCCATGGGCATGTTTACTCCGCCTGTAGGACTAAACTTATTTGTAGCCTCTCAAATAGCTGATGTAAGCATAGCAAGGCTGACAAAAGCTGTTATTCCTTTTGTCATTATTGTCATTATAAATCTGTTAGTGATTAGTTTTGTACCTGAAATTTCTACTTATTTACCTTCATTAAGAGACTAATTTGTTTAAGGAGGAGCCAATGGAAGCTGTAAAACTTGATAGTTTAAAAGGTCGACGAATCCTTCTTACTGGAGGGACAAAAGGAATTGGACGTGACGTTTGTGAGAAGTTAGCGGAGGCGGGAGCCCACATTGGGGTGGTTGCCCGCTCCAAAGATGATCTTGAAAAAATGGTAAATGATCTAAGTTCAATCAATACTAACATTATCCCGATTGAGGGAAATGTAGCCGATTTAAAGAGTATTAGTAATATGGTTACTAAAATGAAGGATCATTTCGGTGGTATTGATGTATTGATTAATAGTGCAGGTGTCAACAAACCAAAGCCTGCACTTGAAATTGAGGAAGAAGATTGGGATCAAGTGATAGATATCAATCTAAAAGGAGCCTTTTTCTTGGCGCAGCGGGCAGGAAAAGTAATGAAAGATCAACAGTTTGGAAAAATTATCAATTTGTCTTCGCAAATGGGTCATGTTGGATATTACGGAAGGGCAGCTTATTGTGCCAGCAAAGGCGGCCTGGAACTTTTGACAAAAACGTTAGCTGTTGAATTGGCACCTTACGTGCGCGTAAATACGGTGGCTCCTACTTTTATTGAAACACCTCTGACAGAAGGTTATTTTGCGGATGAAGAATTTAAAAAACAAATTACTGCCAATATTCCTTTAGGATATATTGGCCAGCCGGAAGATGTAACAGGGGCCATTTTGTACCTTGCTTCCGACTTGTCGAATCTAGTCACCGGGACCTCCTTAAAAGTAGATGGGGGGTGGACAGCTTGGTAAAGGATCAAACCTTATCACAAGAAAAAATAACAGTAGTCGGCACGGGGTTAATGGGGCATTCCATTGCCCTAAGCATTGCTTGGGCAGGTGATTTTGTTAAGCTTTATGGAATAAATCAGGACGAAATCACTAAGGCGAAAAATCATATTCTTGAAAAATTAGAGAATTTAGTAGGAAATGAACTTATTACTAATGAGGAAAAGGATGCCGTTTGGGCATGTTTTTCCTATGAAGATGAACTAGAAGCTGCTCTTGAGGATGCAACAATGGTTATTGAAGCAGCGCCTGAAAATTTAGAATTAAAGCAGGGTTTATATGAACAGATGGACCGTATTTGTAATAAGGAGGTCATCTTAGCCAGCAACACTTCGAGTCTTCAGCCGACAAAAATTGCTTCCTTTGCCCGCAACCCAGAACGCATTCTTGTTGCTCACTTCTGGAACCCGGCTCATTTACTCCCATTAGTAGAAGTAGTATTGGGAGAAAAGACAGAAGAGCGTTTCGTAGAGCGTACCATGAAGGTGTTGAAAAAATTAAATAAAGAACCTATCCGCGTAGAGAAAGAAATTTTAGGGTTTGTAGGGAACCGTCTGCAGTATGCCTTGTTCAGGGAAGCACAGTATATTTATGAAGAAGGCGTCTGTACGGTAGAAGAGATTGATAAAGCAGTAGAAACAAGTATTGGAAGAAGGTTAGGTGCCACCGGACCTTTTATGACTGCAGACATGGGCGGCCTAGATGTATTTTCCTCAATATCTGATTATATATTCCCGGATCTTTCAAATGAAGATAGTTCATTAGCTACGATGAAAGAGAAAGTAAGTGATGGGAAGTACGGTCAGAAAAATGGTGAAGGCTTTTATAAATGGGATGAAGCTTTCTCGAGGTATAAGAACCAAGAACGAGAAAATGAATTAATACGTTGGATCAAAAAAGAACAATAAGATTATAAGGAGAAATGGAGGAGACCTTCCATGTTAAATCATCCGATTGAAGAGCTATCAACAGGTAAGGAGAAACCCGTACACTCAAACATTTATCATTTGTTTTTAGAAGGGTATAAACATAACCCGGAAGCGCTAGCTTGGAAAGACGAGTATGAAGCTAGAACGTATGAAGAGGCTTTAAACGATATTCATCACTTGGCGGACGTCCTGAAGCATAGATTTGGAATTAAACCAGGAGACCGAATTGTTTCTTATTTTCCCAATATGATGCATTATGCCACGTTGGTGTTTGCCTGTATGAAAATTGGAGCTACATTGCTCCCCCTTAATACTAGACTGCAGGAAAATGAAATCTCTTATATTTTAAATGATGCAAATCCCTGTGTTGTTCTCACTTCCGTAATGGGTGAAAAGAGCGCTGTACAGGCGACTAATGTTTGTCCTGTGGTAGAGATTGAAGAGTTAGTAGAGAACAGCTTCTCTCAGCAAAAAGGTTTTGAAGAAGATTTCGGTGGAAAAGAGGTTGAGTTTGATCACCCCGCCTTTTTAATTTATACCTCTGGCACTACTGGAAGCCCTAAAGGGGCCTTACTGCATCACGGAGGAGTCATTCATACAGTGCAGGCATACCAAGATTTCTTTCAATCAAGCCCTGCCAGTAAAACATTAATTGCTGTTCCTATATTTCATGTAACAGGGTTAATTGGACAATTAATCCATATGGCTAAAGTAGGCGGCACCTCTTTTATCATGAAACGTTATCAAACTACTCCCTATATTGATTTAGTAAGAGAAGAGAAAATCAATTTTTTATTTAATGTTCCAACAATTTTTCAGATGCTTATCGGTACCTTTAAAAAGTATAATTCACCCGCTTTTCCAGAAGTGAAAACGATTGCTTTTGGGGGAGCCCCGATGGCTGTTGATCTTATGAGAGAGATGATGCATTTTTTCCCAAAAGCATCCTTACACAATTGTTATGGTGCTACAGAAACATGCTCCCCGACCACGATTATGCCTAAAGCTTATCCTAAAGAGAAAGAAGGCTCTGTTGGAGTGCCTATTGATAGAACGGTTGTAAAGTTTGTCACCGATGAAGGGCACATTTGTAAACCGACAGAAATGGGGGAATTACTCATTAAAGGCCCAATGGTTATTAAAGGGTATTGGAACAATGCAGAGGCCAATCAGAAAAGCTTTTCGGAAGGATATTGGCATTCAGGAGATTATGGGTATGAGGATGAGGATGGTTATATCTACATTAAAGATAGAAAGAAAGATATGATAAACCGCGGCGGCGAGAATATTTATTCGATAGAAGTAGAACAAGCTCTAAATCAATTAGATGCTGTTCAAGAATCTGCTGTCGTTGGTCTCCCCCATCCGATCTACGGAGAAGTAGTACAAGCATTTGTAGTGCCTGCCAAAGGAAATATCGATGCAAAGTTAATCAAAGAACAAGTATCAAAAAATATAGCAGATTATAAAGTTCCACATTCTATTGAATTTTTAAAAGAAATCCCTAAAAATCCTGGTGGGAAAATATTAAAGCATCAATTGAAGAAGAAAGATAAGTAAGATGTTTTTATACCTCTCCTGCACTATATATAAAAACTGCGAAGTACCCTTTAAGATGAAAGGATGAGCGAAATGGCTTCTTTCTTAAGCCCGGTTCATGTGATTACTGGTGAAGGGACATTACTCCAAGTTCCAGAACAAGTACGTGCTTTTGGCTCGAAAAAAGTTATGATTTATGCTGATCCAGGTGTAGTAAAAGCTGGGATAGTAAGAAAGTTAGAAGATATTTTAAATGATACTCATATAGAAAATGTTGTATATAGTGAAGTGGTCCCCGAACCTCCACTAGAAGCAGGTAACAAAGCGGTTCAGGCTTTAAAAGACAGTGGAGCTGATTTTGTAATCGGACTCGGCGGGGGAAGCTCTATTGATATCGCGAAGGCCGCGGCAGTATTGGCAAATCATGAAGGAAATGTAGAGGATTATTTAAATATGTCAGGAACAAGGTCTCTAACAAATAAAGGGCTTCCTAAGATGCTAATTCCCACCACTTCTGGTACCGGTTCAGAAGTTACTGACATTTCCGTATTTTCTTTAGAATCGACAAAAGATGTAATTACTCATCCCTTATTATTAGCGGATGTTGCTTTAGTTGACCCTGAATTAACTTACACGCTCCCCGAAAAAATAACAGCCTCGACTGGAGTAGATGCTTTAACTCACGCGGTGGAATCATATATCTCCATACATGCTTCGCCAATTACAGACACCCTAGCATTAGATGCAGTTAAACGAATTGGCGGAAATATTCGCACTGCTGTTTGGCACGGAGAAAATCAAGAAGCTAGAAAACAGATGTCATTAGGCAGTTTACTTGCTGGAATGAGTTTTTATAATGCTGGAGTAGCGGGAGTTCATGGACTGGCATACCCATTAGGTGGTAGATTTAAAATTCCTCATGGGGAAGCCAATGCTCTTTTATTGCCTTATGTTTTCGAAGAGATCTGGCCCGCTTGTATGCAAAAGATGGGAGACATCGCTGAAGCACTTGGAGCTAACATAGAAGGTATGAGTGAGCGAGAAGCTGCTATAGCAGGTGTTAAAGAACTCACCCATATTGTTCATGATACTGGAATAGAGACATCACTAAAAGCTTATGGGGTTAAAGAGAATGACATTGAACAATTAGCGTTAGATGGGATCAAACAAAAACGCTTGTTAGGCCGCAGCCCTAGGAAATTATATTTGAATATGATTCGTTCAATTTATCAAAAAGCATATGAAGGACGTACAAGCATCTAAATGGGTAACTGCTGCTATGGGGAAAAAGTTCTCATAGCTTTCTTTTTTAGAATAGTGTTCTGTTAAAGGCGCTGTTGGTAAAGGTCGTTGATATTACGGGACTCGCAGGGGGGGGCTCTGCGAAAAGGGACGTCATGGAAGGAGTATCAACACTACTTTTTAACAAAACCAAAAACAAAAAACTTTTCTAATTCTTATCAAAGGATTTACTATAAAAAGAGGCCTACTAATTTTGGTTGGCAGGAGATAGACATGTTGTAAGAAAGGAGGCGGTGCCATTGAATGGCTTTGAAATGATACAACCGGTTTTGGTTATGGCAACGATCGTCGTACTAGGTTACTTGGTTACCTTAAGAGTGCAGGTGACGGGAGAAGTAAAGCAGTTTATTGCGTTTGTTGTTATTAACTTTGCTCTTCCTGCGGTTGTAGTCAATAGCATATTTCAAGCTGAGTTTGATGCAGAAATGTGGCGGCAGCTGATCTTGGTGTTTTTGATCGGACTAATGTTAAATATCGTAGGGGTCGGAACCGGTTACATATCTGGTAAACTGTTGAAGTATACAGAAGAAGAAGCCAGGCAGTTGGCTGTGCTGGCAGGTCTAGGCAATACAGGTTTTATAGGAATTCCTCTTACAGTAATGATCTTTGGTTCAGAAGCAGGAGTATTTGCTGCCATTTATGATGCCACTACTGTGCTTACAGTGTTTACGCTAGGTATTGTTTTGCTTCAGCAAGGAAGCTTCCGATTTGGCCAGCTGAAATCA
>NZ_KB898639.1 GCF_000377705.1 Salsuginibacillus kocurii DSM 18087
GTCGTAAGAGGTATTACCTCTTACCTGCTGTAGTAAAAATTATTCCATTAGAAAGCGCTTTCGTCAATGAAATATTGGTAATTTTTCTAAAATTCCGTCATCAGAAATTTTTATAAGGGTGATTAACGTTTATTTCCGTTGTGGATGTCTTTAAGGTCCCGGTCTCTTCCTTTTTCACATTGTGATAGCTACAACTCGACCTACACTTTTTTATTAAAACAATTCAACCACCACGGTAATACTAATAAGCAACACCGTAATAGCTGTAATACGTTTTAAGAGAAGAGGAGGCATCTTCTTTCCAAGGCGGCCTCCAAGCTGTGCTCCAATGATTCCTCCGATTACTAAAGCAATACCGGCCTGCAACGAAAACGCTTCTGTCGTTAACTTCATTAGGAAGCTGCCGCTTGCAAGCAGCAAACAAGCTATCAGGCTTGTGCCAATTGCTTTTTTAATGTTGAGCCGGTACAAATAAACCATAAGAGGGACAAACAAAAACCCGGCAGATAAACCTAACATTCCGCCTACAATACCTATCACAATGCCAAAAGCTATTGAAACTGCATACATAAGCTTTGAAAATTGGAATTCTTCATTTTCATAATGACGGTATGGAATAAACATAACCAGCGCCGCCAAAAAAGCCAGGACAGCAAAAAACCATCTTAATGCTTCATCGGTAATACTATGAGCAAGCACAACTCCCACCATTCCTCCAAAAAATGAAGGAACGCCCAAAGAGACCACCACTGGAAGATTGATTAATTTTTCACGCAAATAATAAAGGGACCCTGACAGCGTAGCGAAAAAAGCCTGCATAATCGAAAAACCGGCAATCGTTTGCATCGTAAAATGAGTCTGCATCAAAAGAGGAGGAAACATGATCAAAAAGAAGATTAATATAATTCCTCCCCCAACCGATAGTAACCCGGTAATGATGCCACTCACGAGGCCGATCATAAACATTAAACCTATCATTACTTCGCCCCGCTTTCCTTTACCGGCCTGGCAGAGGCTTTGTCAGCTCGTAACTTTTTCATTACTCACTCACAAATTATTAATAATTTCATCTAAATTTTTGCGTGCTTCGTTTTTAACTTCTTGATATTTGTTGCCTCCATGAGAATCAATGGACACAATCAGAGGACCAAAGTCTTTCACTCTAAATTTCCATATGGCTTCAGGCATTAAATCCTCCCACCATACGTCTTCAATTTCCTCTACTTGTGTAGTTTCGAGGGCTGCAGAGCCTCCCAGAATGGTGAAGTAGCAGCCTTTTTCATCGACTAAAGCCTGGCAGCCTTCTTCGAGTAAGCCGCCCTTCCCAATAATCACCCGCACCCCGTACGTATCCATGAGCCCCCTGGTAAAACGGTCCATGCGATAGCTCGTGGTTGTGCCTACACTTACTTTTTCATAAGTGCCATCTTCGAGTTTTTTAACCCCAGGTGCCGTGTGCAGGGCGATAGCACCATCTAACTGTGGAATCAAGTCATCAGGCAATTCCACTCCTTTATCAAACAGCCTGATCAAGTTAGCATCTCGTACGCCAAAAATAATCCCATCCAATGTCACGGTATCACCTGCTTGCAGCTGACTAATATCCTCATCTGTAAGAGGAGCTTGCAACCTATAGTGAGCCACGCTTCTTCCTCCTTTCGTTAATACGTAATAGCTGGAGCTTCATTTGAATCAAACACCGCGCGCATTCTTCGAGCCGGCCAGCACATCATATTGACGGCTACCGGGTTCATTGTCATATGCGTATCTGCCGCTTCAATTTGTACCGCGAGAGCTGTGGTGCTACCGCCTAGGCCATGAGCGCCAATGCCGATTTCATTAATCTTTTCATAGAGTTCTTCTTCAAGCTTTCTCACTTCGGGGTCTGGGTTCGGCGAAGCCACTTCCCGCGCCGCTGCTTTTTTTGCAAGGGCCGCACATTTATCGGCTGACCCTCCAATCCCAATACCTACTATGGTCGGAGGGCAAGGGTTAGCCCCTGACTCAAAGACGCACTCTAATACATATTTTTTGATGCCTTCAATACCAGCTGCAGGCGTCAGCATCGTCATATAGCTCATATTCTCGGAGCCGGAACCTTTTGGTACAATTAACAGTTCAACTTCATTGCCGGGCACGAATTCATAATGCATGACAGGAACTTGATTCCCAGTAGAAGTTCCATGATTCTTACGGCTTAACGTATTTACTATGCTGCTTCTTAGAGGGTGCTCCAATGTAGCTCTTTCTGTTCCTTTACGGACTGCTTCCTCTAAACGCAATCCGTCCAAACGAACTTGGTTTCCTATTTTGACAAAGTACACAGGGATCCCCGTATCTTGGCAGATAAGAAGTTTCTCATCATCTGCGGTGGAAACAGTTTTAATCAACGTCTCCAGGATTTCTTTCCCGCTTTCCAGTTCTTCATTTTCATACGCTTTTTCTAATGCTGTTCGAACATCAGGAGGCAAGTCTTTCAGCGATTCAATATACAATGTTTTGCATGCTTCTTCTACATGTTTATAAAAACTATCATCGGCATGCCATACCTCGAGATTTTTGGCCGGAGTACTCATATCACTTTCTCCTCCTTGCAAACATAGTTAATTAGACACCAATTCAATCTTATGGCCTTTAATATCTCCAACTTGAATTCGGTTTTGAACCACGTCTTCTGTCCAGGTTGCCTGGTCTTTTTGCACAAACACATTTTTCAACCACGCCTCGTCATCACTTTCAGGATAGTCTTCACGGTAGTGGGACCCTCTGCTCTCTTTTCGCAGCAACGCGCTTTCTGCCACCATTTTTGCTACTGTGACCAAATTTCTGACGTTCAAATATTCCTGCCACGTTAGGTTATACATTCTCGGTCCTTTCACAGAGACCCGTTTCACTCTTTCTTCTAAATCGGCAATTCCTTCCACCGCTTCCTGCAGCGCTTTTTCATTTCGTACTAAACCTGCTTTTTCCCACATTAGATTTTTCAGATCATTTCGAATATAAAACGGATTCTCTCCTTCTTCCCGGTCAAAAGGCGTCATGACATTTTCTATAATTTCTTGAACCTGTATATCAGAATATGCTCGCAATTCGCTGGCCTGTTGGACATAAGCAGCAGCTGCGTCGCCTGCCCTGGCTCCAAATACAGTCGAATCACAAACTCCGTTTCCGCCTAAGCGGTTTGCCCCATGTACACCGCCGGCATCTTCTCCAGCTACAAATAATCCTTCTATACTGGATTCATTATTTTCATTTACATGAACCCCTCCCATTTGGAAATGGGCTGCTGGTGAGATTTCTACTGGTTCTTGGCTGAGATCTTTTCCAACATCAAAACATCGCTCTACCATACCCGGGAACATTTCGCGGACGTTTTCTTTCCCAAGGTGAGAGACATCCACATAAACACCTTCAAGCTGCGTTCCGCGCCCTTCCATAATTTCCATGTAAGCTGCACGTGAGACGCGGTCCCGCGTGGAACGTTCCATGCGTTCCGGGTCGTAGCGTTCCATAAACCGTTCTCCATGCACGTTCATCAAATAACCGCCAGCGCCGCGGAGGCCTTCTTCAAGCACTCCTCCATTTAATCTCGAGTTTTCAGCAAGCAGGCCGGTGGGGTGGAACTGCATCATTTCCATGTCAAGAAAAGCGGTGCCGGCCCGGTAGCACATGGCCATGCCGTCCCCTGCTTTTTCCAGGCTCGGCGTGGCAATTTTATACATTGTAGCAGCGCCACCGGTACCTACAATGACTGCTTTGCTTTGCACAACGATGAATTCGCCAGTATTCATGGCTAACATTAGACAGCCTGCCACGCGGTTATTTTCATCGACAAGCAGCTCAATAGCTCTTACTTCATCCCATGCAGCGACGTTCGGCTTCGCATACAATTGATCCCGCATTCTTGAAATAATTTCGATTCCTGTTAAATCCCCTTTATGAACCGTGCGGTCAAACGACTGACCCGCGAATGGTTTTTGATGCACAGTGCCATCTTCATTGCGGTCGAAAAAGACCCCCATTTTCGTTTCCAATTCCTGGATACGCTTCGGGGCGTCATTGACAAGCGTCCAAGCCATTTCCTGGTTATTAATGGCCCCGCCCCCTTTGATGGTGTCGTAAAAATGCTTCTCTACTGAATCATCCGGGTGGAGAACCACATTATAGCCGCCCTGCACCATGCGCGTGCACCCGCTTTTACCGATCATTCCTTTTGCCGCGATAATAATATCCAAATCAGGATCTGAGTCAATTGCATGGTGAGCTGCAAATAACCCGGCTCCCCCACTGCCGAGAATGAGTATATCGGTCTGAACATGTTCCATTCCCTTTTCACCTCTTTGCTTGAATAAGACTACGTAACAATCACATAGAAGCTAAGCACAAACAGCAAGCTTCCCAGAATGGTAAATATGGTAAATATGCTGCGATTATCCTTCACCACACCAGCATCAATCAAAAGGACTCGAATTCCATAAAGAGAATGAAATATGACTGCAAATAAAAGCAACGAATCCACAAAAGCGTTCACGTGCAATGCTGTAATAAATGGTCCGCCGGGTAAATCCCCTACCATGGCATACCCACTGTAAATTTTTAAAGGCAGCAGGACCACTAGCATAACGGCAGTAATACGCTGAATCAGCCAAGCAATATACCCTACAAATGGACGCTGCTTCACCTCTGGTTCGGCAGCTTTTTGGGCGGTTGTCGCCATGTTGGTTCCTCCCTTTCCTCTAATTTATTACCATTTCAACCCTACTGTTTTTTTCAATTTCTTTGTTTTAATTTTTTGGATAGTTTCCATCGGATTGATCCCTTTTGGACAAACTTCTAAACACGCCCCAAAGGAATGGCACTCAAATACCCCTTCTTCTCCGGTCACCATGTCCAATCGTTCGGAGCGAGCACCGTCTCGTTCGTCTGCAATTAAATTATGTGCACGACTCAAGGCCGCTGGTCCCATATATTCACCATCTCTAATTGACACAGCATCACAAGACTGATAGCAAAGACCACACGTAATACAATCTGAATTGTTATCAATCACTTCTCTGCTTTTTGCATGTTTCGGAATAATTGCGAATTCGTCCGTATCTTCCTTAGGTACAAAATACGGCTTCACTTTCTTCCAGCTGTCAAAAAACGGTTCCATGTCAACAGCTACATCTTTAATGACAGGGAAACTGCGCATTGGTTCTACTAAAATTTCATCGCCAAGCTCTTCTACCTTTGTCCGGCAAGCCAGGCGTCCCCGGCCGTTAATCATCATTCCGCAAGTGCCACACATTCCAAGCCGGCATGCACACCGAAACGAAAGAGACGGATCTTGATCCTCTACAATCAAAAACAATGTATCAAGTACAGTCATATTATCTTTCGGCGTGATACTGTATGTTTCATAACGAGGCTGCTCATCTTCCGAGGGGATGAATCGCATAACGGAGACTTTGACCTCTTCCATTATTAGTTCCCCTTTCTATTTAAGTTAGTTTGGGTACCACTCATTAAATCATGATTCACACGCGACAAAGTGACTTCTGTCCATTTAATTCATGTAAAACTTCTTCAGCTACCATAATGGAAGTTCGTTGTTGGGACTGTTCGGTCAAACCTGAAATATGAGGAGTTAATAGGACATTTTCAAGATTAAAGATTGGATGCTCTTTAGCAGGGGGCTCTTGTTGAAAAACATCGAGAATAGCAAATGTTTTTGGGTTAGCAGATAAAAAGGAATATAAATCAGGTTCGTTAATGATTCCACCACGAGAAGTGTTTATAATCGTTACGTTTTCTTTCATCTTGTTTAATTCATTTTCGCCAATTAAGTTTTCAGTATGTTTATTGAAGGGGACATGGAGAGTGATAAAATTGCTCTCTTCTAAAACGTTTTCAAAGCTTCTGCTTTCAAGCCCGACTTCGTGGAACGCATAATCAAATGGAGCCATAAACGGGTCATAACCTACAACATTCATTCCTAAAGCCTTTGCACGGCGTGCCAGCCGCATGCCAATTTCTCCAAGGCCGATAAACCCGATGGTTTTCCCGAATACTTCTTCCCCGGTATAGGTTCTGCGGTCCCATTTCCCTGCTTTAACTGATGCGGTGACATCAAACAAGTTACGGCTTTTCATTAAAATCGTACTAAGCACATATTCAGATACAGAAATAGCATTTGCATTTCTAGCAAATACAACAGGAATTTCTTTCGACCGAGCAGCTTCTAAGTCAATATTATCAAGGCCCACTCCAAGTCTTCCGATCACTTTCAGGTTAGGCGCATGAGTGAGAAGCTCTTCATCCACCTGCGTTTGATTTCGTACGATCAGAGCTTCAGCCTTTTCCAAAGAAACCAGGAGTTGTTCTCTGTCTTTCCAAAGTGAAGGCTCATACGTAACATCAGCGTGCTGCTTCAGCAAATTAATTCCTTCAGGCCAGTTCATTTCAGTAATGACTACTTTCATTCACTTCACTCCTTAAAAAAACTGCTTTTGCCTCTATTCACTCCCTCTCACTTTTGTGTTGAACACTCTTTTTATTTCGAATGTCAGCACGCTTAGATATTGGACTGATGGCAAAAGCAGTTTTAGTTGCCCCGATAGTGGGAATGTTAAAAATACTTATTCTGTTCAAGTTATAATGATAATCCTTTTACAGGCAGAGAAGAAATCATTCGAGTCTTCTTCTTTTAC
Source organism: Salsuginibacillus kocurii DSM 18087 (assembly GCF_000377705.1). Lineage (GTDB taxonomy): Bacteria > Bacillota > Bacilli > Bacillales > Marinococcaceae > Salsuginibacillus > Salsuginibacillus kocurii. The sequence continues at coordinate 6,693 of NZ_KB898639.1, forward strand.
CTAGAAAGGAGTGCTGTTCTCATTCTGACATGGAAGAAGAGGATCTAAATTAAATGCTGACTCCCGTCCTGTGAATCGCAAAGCCGGTATGTTCCTGCAGGATTTCTGCTTTCGTCAGTTTACCGTTACATGTTTCCATGACTTCGTCATAAATTTGATCCCCGGCATCCTGCAGGCTTAAGTCTCCGTTAAAGATATCGCTCAAGTCGAGCTCCATCGTATCTTCCATCGCTTCAAAGGAGTTCACGTTGCTGGTAATACGGATCGTTGGCATGATTGGATGATTGATCACGTGGCCGCCGCCTGTGCTAAAGACGAGCACTTGCGCGCCTGCCGCCGCGATGCCTGTAATCGATTCGCTGCCGTGGCCTGGCGTGTACATGATATAAAGGCCGGAATCATCAGTCGGCTGCTCCCCGTAATCAATCAAGCCGTTGATCGGTGCTGAACCGCTCTTCTGATAGGCGCCAAGGGACTTTTCTTCAATACTGCTCAAGCCCCCCATAATGTTATCGCCTGTCGGCTGAGAACCGCGGATGTCTTCACCGCTTGCCAACGCGCGCTGTTCAAATCCATCGATGGCAGCGACAACATCATCACCTACAGCTGCCGTGACCGCCCGATCCCGAATATGGTCTTCAGCGCCCATTAACTCGGTCACCTCAGCCAGGATGGAGCGTCCGCCCTGGTTCACGATGCGATCGGAGCAGTGGCCGAGGGCTGGATTTGAACCAAGCCCGGAGGTTGTATCCGAGGTCCCGCAGTTCAAGCCGAATAACAGCTTCGATACGTCCACCGGCTCGCGCGTCAAGCTGGAAAGTTCGCGTTTCATGTTCATCGCTTTGCGCAAAGCTTGGGCTGTGGCTTCAATCGCGCCATTGGAGTGACGAATGTTTACGATCTCAACCGGCTTTCCGGTCTTTTGAATCTCATGAGCGATTTCTTCCGCGGTACAGCCTTCCTCCCGGAAGTGGTCAATCACGATGACACCGCCTACGTTCGGGTTCTTCCCTGTCCCTACCAGCGTGTGGAACGTCGTCCGCAAGTCCGGACGGACTTGGCAGCGGCCGAGTGGATGCGTGATCGCTACAGCGCCTTCGATGCTGTCCGCCACCCGCTCTGCCGTCGAGTTCGCATAAATCGTTCCTGATAAAATAAGTAACGTGTTTCGAATCCCTACACTGCCATCCGGTCGCACATATCCTTGAAATTGGCCCATTATTTTTCGCCTCCTTCTTGTTCCTCTGCAAAACGGTCGCCCCGCCCACGGTTGCTTTCAATGTTATGAACATGAACATGGTCGCCGACAGCGATATCTTCTATCGCAGATCCAATGCTCAGCCCGTATTTCCAGATCGTGTCGCCTTTTTTGATTTCTTTGACCGCAATTTTATGTCCGTAAGGGATGTCTTTTAAAACGTCGACCGTTTTCCCTTCTTCAATTTCCAGTGTCGTCCCTTTCGTCACATTTGGACGAATCACAGTGCCGGTATTGTCCTCCGGATGAATGACATAGACTTCTTTTTTCTTCGTTTGTTTTTGAGTCATTGCTTTCCTCCTCATTTCATTACGTATTCAAAGACTCGCTGGTGGTCTCTCAAGTTGTCGTAAGAGGTATTACCTCTTACCTGCTGTAGTAAAAATTATTCCATTAGAAAGCGCTTTCGTCAATGAAATATTGGTAATTTTTCTAAAATTCACTCATTAAAAAAAGTAATGGCTCTAATTAAGATTGTTATATCATGAAGGGGAAGAAAGCTCCCACCGCTTCCCTCTCTGCTTCTTACCTTATTAGACAGAAGACGCCTTCTCATAAAATTTCTGTGAAGTAAAAGGGGACCCAATGAGAGGTTTTATGACAAAAAATTAAGAAGAAAATCTCCCTGCTGAAAGACCTGAAAGAAAAACCGACTAATCTATAGAAAACCCCCTCCTCGTTTTTTAAGGATGGGGATATTAAAGTCTTAATTTAGAGGTGTTTTTCCAGGCTGAGGTGCAGCTTCCATCAGTAAATCCACAAGATGAACCACCCTTACCTTATCTTGTAATCCAGCACGTTGAATGCCTAATTTCATTTGCAATAAACAGCCGGGGTTTGTGGTAATCACGGCAGCAGCTTGAGTTTGCTTCATATTTGCCATTTTGTTATTTAAAATGGACATAGAATCTTCATAATGAACAACGTTATAGATGCCAGCCGATCCGCAACAACGGTCCTTCTTATTCATTTCTCGGTATTCGAGGCCGGGAATCTTCGATAAAAGCTCCACAGGTTCTTGAAGCACTTTCTGAACATGAAGCATGTGACAGGAAGGTTGATAGGTTACGACCTCATCAATCTCCCTGGTAAATTCCAAGTAATTTAACTGATGTAATAAAGCGGAAACATCTATGGATTTTTCCACAAAAACCTTGGCGCGTGCATCCCATGACGGCTCTCCTTCAAACAAGTGGTCGTACTCCGCCAACATGGCTCCGCAACCGCCTGCATTGTTTACAACATAATCCACTTCAGCCTCTTCAAAGGCTTGTATATTACGCTGAGCCAATTGGCGGGCTGCCTCTCTTTTACCAGAATGAGCATGCAAAGCCCCGCAACATGTTTGGTTTTTGGGCAGGACCACTTCTGCTCCCGCTATAGACAATAGTTCGATCGTCCGCTGGTTCGTCGAATGAAACAAGCTGTCCATAATACAGCCGCTCATAAAACCTACTCGCGCCAGGCGTTTTCCTTTCGCAGGCAAAAAAGAAGGTGTGGCCTTGCGTTCTGTTGGTGAAGCTGCTTTAGGCAACACCTTTTCAAATGTGCCGAGCTGAAGCGGCGCTATCTTCGTTAAATCTGTCAGTTGTGCGAGTGTTTGCAGCCCGCTTTTTTGATAAAGCCAGGTCAGATGCCCGGCAGCATCCATCCATTTCCGAGAAGGAAACATGTGATTGAATAAAGCTTTTTCCACCTGCTGCTTCACTTTCCCCTGTTTCTTTTGCTCTTCTATAACCTGTTTAGCCCCTTCTAGAATTTGGCCGTATTCCACATTGGAAGGACAAGCTGTTTCACAGGCCCGGCAGCCTAAGCATTTCTCAATCGGCTCCTGGATATCTTCAACACCGATTTTGCCTTCCCCTAACATTTTCACAAGGTTAATACGGCCTCTGGGAGAGTGGGTCTCCGTTTGCATCGTTTCATACGTCGGGCAGGCAGGCAAACAATAGCCGCACTGCACACAATCAAACGTCTTCGGATAATTGATTTTCTCTTGAAGCTCGTTCAAATCAGTCATCGCGCAACACCAACTTTTGACCCGGCTCTGGAAACATCTTGCCTGGATTCAAGATGTCCTTTGGGTCCCACGCTTGTTTGATTCGTTTCATCATATCTATACCGGTCTGTCCCAACTCCATTTCCATAAAGGGAGATTTCATTGTACCGATTCCGTGTTCACCGGAGAGAGTGCCTCCCAACTGTACGGCGGACTGAAAGATCTCTTCTACAGCCTGTTCAACTCTTTGCATTTCTTCATGGTCCCGCTTATCACAAATGATATTTGGATGCAGGTTCCCATCTCCAGCATGGCCAAATACGACTAAATGCAGCTGATACCGCTTTCTAATATCTATTAACCGTTCGCACATATCAGGGATTTTACTCCTTGGCACCGTAATATCTTCTGCTACTTTCGTTGGTTTCCACTGAACTATGGCAGGGGAGACTTGTTTTCTGGCCTCCCATAGTTTCTTGGCTTCTTCCGGTTTTTCAGGTACGGAAATGTCTCTAGCCCCCAATTGCCGGCAAAGCGTAACGGTTTGTTGAATTTCTTCCTCCAAGGCCAATGGATGCCCATCCAATTCAATTAAGATTAAAGCTTCCACATCTGTGGGCAAACCGGCTGCTGAATATTGTTCGACGGCCTGCAGGGAAGCTTGGTCCATCAGCTCCATTTTTGATGGAAAAATATTAGAAGTTAACAGTTCAGAAATGGCTCCGCCAGCCTCCACAAGTGTATCGAATGTAACCATTAGCGTCCGCACGCTTGCTGGTTTAGGAATCAACTTTAACGTCGCTTCCGTAATTACTCCCAGCATGCCTTCTGAACCGATAATCAATTTGGTTAAATCATAGCCGGTTACATTTTTAATCGTGCGGCCACCGGTTCGAATGATGTTTCCTTCTGGTGTCACCACTTCCAAACCTATGACGTAATCCTTTGTGACTCCGTATTTCAGCCCGCGAGGCCCTCCTGAATTTTCGGCCAAATTGCCTGCGATCGTGGAAACGTGTGAACTGCTGGGATCAGGAGGATACATTAATTCATGCTCATTGGCTTTTTCATGAATATCAGACGTTATTACTCCCGGAGAAACGACTGCGACCATGTCCTCTGGATAAATATCCAATCGCTCGTTCCATTGGGACACATCCAGCACAATCCCTCCTTTCACCGGCAGGGGACCGCCACTCATGCTCGTTCCCTGGCCGCGGGGATAAACGGGGATATTACGCTGATTAGCCAGCTTTAAGACGTTAGACACTTCTTCTGTGGACTGCGCCTGCACCACGGCCTCGGGAAGATAAGAACCGAAGGAACCATCAAAGCTGTAACTATAACAATCGGCCGGGCTTGTTAAGAGTCTGCCATCATCTATAAGAACACGTAATTCAGTGATCCACTCATTTGCCATATTCGTGTGTCCCTCCTTCTAGCGCTTGAGTTAAGGAACTCACGTGTTTCCTGCTTTTGTAACAGGTGACTGGCCAAGCCTGAAGCACTTGACCAGCCTCCCCTAACCGTTTCAGTATTTCAAAGAGTTCTGTTCGCCTGCCTTTATTCAATTTGAATTTGATAGTTCTCCAGCTTTTCTTCTGCTAATAATTGATTCAACGTGTCTACCAACTTAGTAGACAATGGAATGCCGTTTTCAACTCGTTCTTTCTTTGTCTGTGCTTCGATTTCCCCGGGATAGTAGATTTCATCCACCTGCGGAGCTTTCTGCGCGCCTTTTATGGATTCCAGCAGTTGCTCCATAAGTTCTTCATATTCTTCCATCTCTAAAAAGGAGTTAATTGAAATCGCCCCGATAAAATGGCCTACATTTTGCGGACGGGAAAAGTCATTGACCAACTGGCCAACGTTTGTAGTCAAAGCCGCGTTTGCCAGCACGCCAGATAAAATCTCGACGATTAAAGCTAAAGAATAACCTTTCACCCCAGCAGCAGGAAGCAATACCCCTTCATACCCCTCGGTGGCATCGGTGGTTGTATACCCTTCCTGGTTAAGGGCCAATCCTTCCGGTATTTCCTTGTTTTGTTCGGCAAGCTGTTTGAGTTTCGTCCGCGCAATGGCACTAGTGGCAAAATCAATACTGATCGGCGCCCTCCCCTTCATCGGAAAGACAAAGGACATCGGATTTGTGCCTAAGACCGGCTCTTTTGCGCCGTAAGCTGCGACACTGGAGGGAGCATTCGTCATGGCAATCCCGATCGCATCATCCCTTGCTGCCAAACCAGCGTAGTGAGCAGTCATTCCAAAGTGGCCGGAATTTCGCACTGTGGTTAACCCCGCTCCGCATTGCTTCATCATTTCACGGCTTAAATCTGTGGCGAGTGCCCCATTAACGGCTCCCAGCCCGTTGTTTCCATCAATTACCGCGGCGGCTCCATTTCTATGGAGCACCTCCGGCCTTGCCCCGGGGTCTATCACCTTTTTTTTAATACGCTTCAGATAAAGAGGCAGATAAGAAATCCCGTGCGAATCCACCCCTCTCAAATTTGCTTGCAGTAGCGCATGCACTGTTGTTTCCGCATACTCTTTTGGCACCTGATAAGCCAACAGAAGAGCTTCTCCAATGGAACGCAAATGTTCTTCACTTACTAAACGTAATGGAGTTTCAGTGGTCATGACGATTCCTCCATCTGTATCATATTGTCATTTCCCTCAGTTTGAGAGGAGATGCGTTTCTTTTGCACGATATAAATAGACCCAAGCAGAACCAGGCCGCCTATATCAGAAAGTCCTCCTGGCACAATCATCGCTATTGCCCCAGCAGCCAAAAGCAGTCGTTCGAGCCATGAACATTCGACCTTAAAGTAGCCAATCACTGCAATACCTAAGAAAATCACCCCTATGACCGCTGCAATTACCGCTAACACAATCTCTTGAATCGATCCTTCGATCAACAAGAGAGACGGATGATAGACAAAAATAAACGGAATGATAAACCCTGCGATTGCCAGTTTCAATGCAACCCACCCCACACTAAACGGCGGTGCCTTGGCCATGCCTGCCGCTGCATACGCGGCAATTGCCACAGGTGGGGTTAAAGTGGATAAGATCGCAAAATAGAAGACAAACAAATGCGCCGCTAACGGAGAAACCCCTAATTCTATTAAAGCCGGCGCGGCAATCGTCGCGGCCATAATGTATGCTGCTGTGGTTGGAAGTCCCATCCCTAAAATAATACAGGCAATCATCGTTAAGAAGAGTGTAAAGAACAAGATGCCTTCCGTCATGCCAATGATACTAGCTGAAAAAGCAACGCCTGCGCTCGTAAGCGAAGTGGTGCCGACTATAAAGCCTACCACCGCACAGGCCATACCAACCGGCAAGCCTGTTTTACTCCCAGCTTCTAATGCCAAGATAAAATCTTTAACACTCATGCGAGTTTCTTTTCTTAATAAACTGATCACCCAGGTAGCAATAATCCCGTAAAAAGCTGCGTATAAAGGAGAGAACCCTTCAAACAGCAGATAGATGACTACAAAAAGAGGGAGTAACATATGGCCCCGCGCCTTTAACACTTTAAACGCGGCTGGAGTTTCATGTTTTTCCAATCCTTTTAACTTAAGACGCCTTGCTTCACGGTCAATCATCGTCCAGGCAGCAATGTAATATAATAAGGCGGGAATAATAGCTGCGATAATAACAGTGGCGTATGGAATGCCTGTTAACTCGGCTAATATAAAGGCAGCTGCACCCATGACAGGCGGCATGATCTGTCCACCTGCTGAAGCCACTGCTTCAATAGCTCCCGCAAAGGTTCGTTTGTACCCGATTTTTTTCATTAAAGGAATCGTAAACGCGCCGGTCGTCACCACGTTCGCTACTGCCGTTCCGTTAATTGTGCCCATTGTACTGCTTCCAATCATAGCTACCTTCGCTGGACCGCCCGGCCTGCGACCGGCAATGGCCATGGACAAATCGTTAATCAAAGCTCCCATCCCGGTTTTGTTCATGAAGGCGCCAAACAAAATAAAGAGAAAGATAAATGTGGCTGACACACCGAGCGCTACACCAAAAATACCTTCCGTACTTACATACATTTGTTCAATCAGCCGTTGATAAGAATAACCCCCATGCTGCAACGGGCCAGGGACGTAATTGCCGTATAGCGCATATAAGATAAACAACACAGCAAGAAGGGGCAAGATCCACCCTAACGTGCGGCGAGCCGCTTCCAAAACGAGCAGCATAAGGATGGTTCCTAATATGATGTCGGTTTGATTAGCAATCGCGCCACGCGAAATAATGCTGTCATAGTTAAAAACAATATATCCAATCGGTAACATAGCGACCAGCGCTAATCCAATATCCACAATGCTTGGCCGATGTTTGGGAGAGCAGATAAAGCCGACCCTTTTTCTGGCCATTGGATAGAGAAGAAAGACGAGGATCATGATGATGCCAAGATGGACCGCCCGCTGTTTAATAGCCATTAATTGGCCGAACCCTGCCGTATATAGGTGGAATAATGAAAGGCCTACGGCTAAGAGAAGAACTAGAATAAGCCAAAACTTCCCGCTTAGCTCCCGATGCTTTGTATCACTCGCATATTTATCGAGCACTTCTTCTTGTTCTTCCTTGGACACCGTTTCTTTATCAGTCGTATGAGCTTGACTCTCACTCTTTCTATTTTCATGACTTCCTTTATGATTGGAGTACCCTTTTTTATCATCGCCGCTGCTCATTTGTAACCCCCTTCGCTTCTGTAGTACGCTGACTACTTAAGAGGCAGAGATGGAGCCATCCCAAAAGAGCGCTTCCGCAGACGCAGCTGGAATTTACCGTCTTTCGCGGCCGACGGCTCAGCCTGCATATCCCGGCTGCTCATTTGTTTCCATCCATTACTTCCCTTTTAGGACAGCCCCCCTGTTCAAGAGGACGGTTGACAGAGCTTAAATATTTCTTATCCGTTAGTCTTCAGGAATTAATTCCTCCGGGACCTCCACACCTTGGTCTTCAAAATATTCTACAGCTCCTGGATGCAGCGGGATGGTAACGCCATCCATTCCATCTTCCGGCGTAAACTCACTGGCCCCCTCAAAATTGCTTTTTAACCGATCTGTATTCTCATACATGGTATCCAGCATATCGTAGACGACATCATCCGGCGTATCTGCCTGCCCGATCAGCATGTTAGCTACGGCGACACTTTCAATATCATCATCTAAGCCGTCATACGTACCTCCCGGGATGGTATGGTCGAAGTACCATTCATACTCCTCAATGACACGCTCCTGTACCTCACCTTCTACCGGTAAAATATTCACATCAATCGAAGTCGTCATCTCCGTTACACTGGCGTGTGGAATCCCTCCAGCAATATAGGTCATATCGACATGATTATCTACAAGCGCCGTCGCTGATTCGGCATTATCCATATAATTCGGCGAGGCGTTTTCTTCATTTTCATAATAAATACCGGCTTCTTCTAAAATTTCTCTAGCATTTACTTCAGTTCCGCTCCCTACCGGTCCAGGGGCAACTTCCGTTCCTTCCAGGTCTTGAAGCGTTTCAATGCCGGAATCGGCCCGGACTACAAAGTAAGCCAAGTTCGGATACAAGTAACTAAACGCTCTCATATCTTGCATCGGCTCTTCAAAATCACCGGTGCCTTCCCAGGCTTGAAGAGCTACGCCGTTTTGAACAATACCAATTTGAGCGTCATCTGAATGCAAATAATTGATATTCTGCGGTGAACCAGCTGTGGATTGAGCATCTGCTGTCACCCCGTCAATCTCATCCGACCACAACTGCCCCAACCCATTTCCTAATGCATAATAGATTCCGGCACTTGTAGCAGTCGCTATATTATAATTTTCTTCTTCTCCGTCTGAACTTGATTGATTGGATTCACCCGTTTCCTCTTCTTCACTTTCTGCTGAATCTGTTCCTTCATCAACTTCTCCGCAAGCTGCAAGAAGACCTGACGTCATCCCTACTACTAAAAACCCGGCTACCAAATTTCTCATCGTTTCTACCTCCCTTAGTTCAATCAGGACGGCTTAATAGAAGCCACCGATTTACCTTTTTTCACTTTAACGCTGAACCCGGAAGCTCCCTTTCCTTAATAAACCGTTAAAGTGCCTTGAAACGAAACTACTTACATTTGGTGTCGATACTCCTGCGGATTAATCACTGCATCAATAATAGTAAAGGTTTCAGCCTGTTCTGCCTCTTTTAACGCTGCTTCAAAGTCCTGGATATTATCTACTGTCACCCCCCTGCCATCATAAGCTTTCGCCAAAGCAGGATAATCTGGAGTAGCGAAATCGCAGCCATTGTTTTCAAAGTTTTTCAATTCCTGCTTCAATTTAATCAGGCTTAAGGTTTCGTCTCGAAAGACAACAATAATGACCGGCAATTTATATGCTTTTAAGAGAGCCAACTCTCCAGATATCATGTCCAGGCCTGCATCACCCGTGAAACAAATGACCGGAGATTCAGGCTGCGACAACTTAATACCAATTGAACCGGGAAGTGCATACCCCATCGTCCCTAACCCATTCGACTGCATTAATGTTCTCGGCTCATAAGACTGCCACACATGATTGAGCAAAATACGATGAGAGCCTGTATCGACAGTGGCATACGCGTTTCTTGGCATGACCTCCCGGGCTGTTTCAATTACTTCATAGGGGCTCATTCCTTCCACTGCTTCCGGTTTTAAGATGGATTGAATACTTTTCTTATACACTTCCAACTGTGTGGTATCCCATTTTGACTCTGCTTCATCCGTTAATTCTTTTAATAGGGAGGAAGGGTTGCCGATATAGTTTTCATGAATATGATATAAGTGATGGATCTCATCATTCTCGGCAATATTTAATGTAGTATGATTCTCTTTCCATGGAAGGTTCCAGTCTGCGCGCAGCTCTACCGGGTCAAATCCAACGGTTATGATCAAATCTGTTTCTTTTATAAACTCAAAATGTCGTTTATCTACCACTGGACTTAAGCCAGTCGCCCCTATTGACAAATCATGGTCTTCCGGGATAACCCCTTTCGCTTTATAGGTTGTAATTACAGGGATACACCAATTTTCAGAAAAATTCTGAATACTTTTGTGGTGTTTTAATAAGTCAACTCCGACCCCTACCAGCATTACCGGTTTTTCAGCCTCGTTCAAATGCTGCCTAAAAGATGAGACCGTCTCAGAGGAAGGCTGGTGGGTTAATGGTTTAACGTTAACACGCGGATGAAATACTTGTTCTTTACCCCCTATATCTGTCGGGACGTTGATGTGTACCGGCCCAGGTGTTCCTTCTTCCGCTATATCCAGTGTTTTTTTAATTGCTTGACTGGCCGAATCATGACTTAACGTTACACTTGTTTTTGTAACCGGCTTCAAAATACTTTGTTGATCAATCACTTGATGAGTGTACGCCCCTTGTAAAGAGGTGACCATTTCCCCGGTAATAACAACTAAAGGCGTACGATCCAAGTAGGCGTTGGCCGCCGGGGTTACTGTATTTGTCATCCCCGGACCAACCGTCGAGACAAACACGCCAATCTTACCCTTCATCTGGGCTTCCGCATCAGCCATATGACCTGCTCCCATTTCATGCTTTGTTAGAATAAATTCAATCCCTACTTGTTTAAATGCCTCCAAAATCTCGAGAACTTCCCCGCCCGGAATACCATAGGCATACTCAACGCCTCTTTCTTTTAAATGTTTAGCCAAGATTAATGCTGTCTTTTCCATCAGATAGGCCACCATCCTTATAGGTTTTATATTCTATTGACTGACTACAACTTAAAACTTTCTGCGCTGTAAAAAAACCCTTCCTTGTTTTAAATCTCCACTCTCTATTAATTTATAGAATTTTTGAAAAGATAGAACATTTATAGGTATTTGGTTTTCTAATAAGGGGTATAAGTATTAAAAATCAAGCCTTACGAAATAATTCATCTCTTGATCTTTCTTACTAATAAAGTTCTGTTAAAGAGTAGTCTTGATATTTTATCCATCATCTCTCCTTCCACGGGCAAGCCATGCGTCTTTCCTGCAGGATCCTTTTCCGGAATATAACGATACTTATCAACAACGTCATTTAACAGAGCCAATTATAAAGAAAAATCGAAGAGAGAATTGTCGTTTCATCTCTATTAGACAAAACCATTTTTATTGATAATCTTCCTTTTATTTTAATAATATTGTTCCTATAAGAAATTATGCTTTTTCTATAATCAGGCAGAAATTGCTTAAAGAATCGATGAGGAAAAATAAAGGATGATCAAAAACAATTCTCTCAAGGAGAAACAGCTTCTCACACAATTATTTTTATAAAGAAAACCACTCCCATTTCTACTCTATAATGAAACTATCTAAAATAAGAAACCTGCCTTCCCGAAATTCATATTAGGAATGGCAGGTGAATCCTCTTATTAGTATTTTTAGCGTTTGTAAAAAGAGAATAGGCTAGACGTCTGACCTCAATCCGCAAACAAAATTAGTAGCTTAGTCGTCTAACTCTTCTTCTGCTTCTTCTGCTTCTTCTACTTCGTCTTCAAAGCGTTCCAGCAGTTCCTCGGCCTGCTCAGCTTCTTCGCGAATTTCTTCTTCCCATTCATCTCCAGGTAAGAATTCATTTGGAAGACCCGCGTTTTCCATTGATTCATCATATTCAGGATCGCTTGTAATTTCGTCAATGACTTCCTCTACAGCTTCAAGGACTTCATCCGGTGTTCCTTTGGGAAAAGCAAGACCACGGTCAATGGCCGCTACTAAGTCTACGCCCTGCTCTTTAAAGGTTGGAGCGTCTGGGAGCCAGTCATGGCGTTCTTCTGTCGCTATTCCCAATACACGCACCTGGTCTTGTTCAGTAATAACGTCACCCAAGTTCCCCATGATTGCATCGACATGGCCGCCCAATAAGTTAGACATTGCGTCAGCCGCACCAGGCAGTGGACTTTCATTTACTTCAAGCCCTGTTTCATCCATGAATTGAAGGGTTGTTAAGTGGTCCCCTGTTAATGTCCCCACAATTCCGACTGTTTGACTCCTTGGCTCAGCTTCCAATGCTGCCTTGAAATCATCAAGTGTTTCAAATTCGCTATCCTCGCGAACTGCCAATACTTGTGGGTCAGCCACTAAGCGGGATAAGTAGTCAAAACTATCAATATCAAAATCTGTATCGCGGCCAACCGGTTGCAAATAAATGTGAGGGACGTTCACATTGCCTATCGTGTAACCATCCGGCTCAGAATTCGCAATCTCAGTAAATCCGACTTCTCCTCCGGCCCCTTCGCGATATTCAATAACTAAATTTTCATCAAAATAATCGGGCCAGTGTTCTTCAATCAATCTAGCATTCACATCCGTCGTACCGCCGGCTGAGAAAGGGACAATCATGTTGACGTTTTCTTCTGGATAATTGATGCTGTCATCACCTTCAGCCTGGGTGTCTGATGCTTCATCTCCACCACAAGCTGCAAGTACTGAAAGACCCCCTACAACTGTAACCGTTTTCAAAAATGTCTTCAAACGAATCCCTCCCATGTTTAGTGCGTTATGGTTAAGCTATATTTGATGTGCTTTAATAGTAAAGGGCAATGAACAGCTACGTCAATAAAATCGAAGGACTTTTTCGAATATTGTGTTATTTGCAGTTTTTATTTAGGTGATTGCTTTTTTCTATAATGAAAGAAAAAGGGCTTGATTCCCGCAGTCCGGTACATTTATTTTTAAAAGCTGCTCATATTTAATTTGTCATCACACTTGTTACTTAGACTACCTTCAAAATATAAAGAAAAAAGCGAATTTCCAAGAATCATTAATTTGGTTGCGTTTACACAGTAAATGTTTTCGCTTTCATGGAAGGTTGTGCTCTTTGCATCTTTTACAAAATAAGAGCAGACTAAAGATATACCCAGCATGAAGAAAGAAGGGAAACTTGTGAAATTCTTACTTGGTTTAATTGAATCCGTAAACAAAGCCATCGTTCAAAAGAATCAACACCATAAAAGATTTCAAGCTGAAGATTAATCTTTCCTGTAATTCAAAAAAACCTATGGAATGGCGCCAGCCACTTCATAGGTTTTTTGTATCCTTTATTTTCACTTCCTACTCGCCTCAAGCGCCCGTTCAAACACGCCGTTGATGTCTTCCGCGTCTTCGAGGCCGACGGAAATGCGCACGACGCCTGGTGTGATGCCGAGGCGCTCGCGGATGTCTTCTGGGACGGTGCGGTGCGAGGTGTTGAGCGGGTAGGAGACGGTGGTCTCCACTCCGGCAAGCGTGGCGACGAGCTTGACCCACTCTAGTGAGGCGAAGAAGGTCTCCACCTCATAAGCATCTCCCAAGTCGACGCTCACGACCGCGCCGTCGCCTTTTTCCGAGAGGCTTTCCGGGTAATACACGGCGGCCATTCCTTTTTCTTTGAAAAAACGGGCAACTTGTGCGGCGTTCTGGCCCTGCTCTTTCATTCGTACACTCAAGGTTTTCAGGCCGCGCACGGTGAGCCACGCTTCAAAGGGGCTCAGGTTCATGCCGAGGCTGATTACTTTTGGGACGGCGCGGCTCATGTAGCGCTCGCTTCCGACTAGAACGCCTGCTGTTACGTCGCTGTGGCCGCCCAAGTATTTGGTGGCGCTGTGGACAACGAGGTCGGCGCCTTGTTTTATCGGTTGTAAAAAGTACGGTGTGGCAAAGGTGTTATCGATCATAAGCGCGAGCCCGTGCTTTTCTTTCAGTTCAGCCAAGCCGCTAATATCTTCCACGCGCAGGAGCGGATTGGTTACGGATTCGGCGTAAAGGAGTACGGTTTCCGGTCGAATCGCCTGCTCCAAAGCTTCTTGGTCGGTAAAGGATACGAAGGAAACGTCGATGCCCCACTCTTTTAAGTCATTGGCAAACAAGCCGTATGTCCCGCCGTAGACGTCTTCCGGCGCCAGCACGTGATCACCTGATTTGGCTACGGCAAGTACGCCGGCGAGAATCGCAGACATCCCGGAAGAAGTGGCCACGCCCTGCTCGGCTTCTTCAAGCGCGGCTGTGCGCTCGCCTAGCTCATCCGTGTTTGGGTTACCGTAACGCGTGTAGAGATGGTCATGCGTATCGCCAAAAAAACCTTCCATATCGTTTAAGTCTTCAAAGGCAAAAGCCGAGGTTTGGTAAATCGGTGTTGCTTTGCTTCCGACTTTTTTCGTCGGTGTTTCACCGTGAATCATTTTTGTGTTAAAGTCAGCCATCAAACACCCACTCCTATTTCTTTCTATATGTATGTCCACCATTTTATCACAGCAGCAGGGTGGCCTCTACTTTAAGGCGTCATGGTTACTTTCATTCGCTCCAGGCGGACGCTTTTACCACAGGCCCAAGCCTGAGATCTGCTTTTGCCGAAAGCGGTTTCTACCTGCCCTGAAGCGTATACATCTTCCTTTTGCCCGCTCGACTCGCCGTCTTTCGCTCCGCTGAAATCACCGTTTGCGATAGGTCCCCATATAAATACATCCCAACAACACGAGCTGGCTTCTCCTGTTGTTGGGATGCTTAAATATGTTCGACTGCCTGTTTTACGGTGGCATATGAATCAATCACGGCGATTTCAATATTGCTGTGTACAATCGCTTGGACAAGTTCGGGGCGCAAGCCGGTGATGACGACATGGACGCCCATTAAGCGAAGGGAGTTGCCGATTTGATGAAGTGATTCGGCAATCTGTTCATTGATTGTTAATGTGCCGGAAAAGTCAACGATGAGATGATCCACTTCAATCTCGGCAATGCTTGGTACCACGTTTTTCATAATGTGCTCCACTTTAAGCGAATCGATCTCCCCAATGAGCGGCAGCACCACTACTTCATCTTTAATAGGTACAAGCGGAGCTGACAATTTGAGCATTTCTTCTTGCGCTTCTTTCTTGTATTGATCCGACAAGCGTTTGTAGGAGAAAAACGTTTCATTCAAGCTGATATCAAGCATCGCATTGATCCGCTTAATAATAAGCGCATTTTCTTTCACCGACATATCTAGCTCAACACTGATCCGGGTAACGATATCATTAAAGACTTCCCGTGTCGGCGGGTAGCGGACGACAATCTCATTAATCTCTCCGCCCGAAGTGACTTGCATCTCCGAATTTTTCGCGCTCCATTCCAGCAGCGCATCCGGCACCGCATCACCGTCATCTCTTGTCTCCTCATCCAGCAGCGACTCCGCTAAGAAGCTCCAGAACTCCATAAACATCTGGACCGCTTGTTCTTCTTCCCAGGTTGGAAGCTCCAGCTGCATGCGCCAAATCACCTTTTCAACCACTTCCTGCGCTAAAGCTTCAGTCTGTTCATTTATGTAGTTGGAAAAATTCAAAAAGGACGGCATCCCATTCACACCTTTGGTCTATTCTAGTTCCTCTATTATAACCCCAGAATCTACTTGCTTGCTCACAATCAATTATTTCAAAGTTCCACCTCTAGTACAATACATTATACCACCATCTCGATTTTTCCTAATAAAAAAACCCCCAGCAAAGCGAGCAGCACTCACTTCACTGAGGGGAAATGTTTTCAAAACGATTCAATTGCTTTAGTTACTAAAATCGATATACTGCAAGTACTCATCTAGCATAGACGCCATTTCTGCACGTGTTGTGCTGTCACGTGGAGCTAGCGAACCATTTGTATGGCCTTCAAGCACGCCTTCACTTACGAGGTAAGCCAGTGCTTCTTCAGCCCACGGGCCAATTTCTCCAGCATCAGTGAAGTTGCCAAGCTCCGACGTATCGATCTCGATATCATCATCTGAGAGATCAAGTGCCTCAGCAGCTGTTAAGGTACGGAACAGCATAGCCGCAGCTTCTTGGCGCCCCTGTCTGCCGTGACACCTTTTTCAATTCGAACGTTTTAGAGGCTATTTCACCTAGCGCTCCGATCTCAGTCACTTCTAACCCACGTTCTACATAGAAGAATATTCGCCTATCCGTTCTCCATTTTCACCACTTATACTCTCATTATAGGAATGATGATAGCGCTTTATCTGCTATAAAAACTATGTAATGAGGTGGTAGGCATGTCCAAGCAAACACAAAATGCTACAGCTATTGTTGTAGGAGCTGGTCCTGTAGGGCTTACAGCTGCATTGACTTTACAAACGAAGGGGATCGATACGAAATTGATTGAAGCCGATCCGTTAGATCGTCCCCGCCCAGGAAGCCGGGCAATTTACTTACACAACGCCACGCTTAAGTTGCTCGAATCTACCTATGAAGACTTAGGCTTCACGATTGCAAAGAATGGCATTGTCTGGCCTGTGAAAAAGACACTTTTTAAAGGCAAAGAAGTATATAAACGCGATTACGGGGTGACTGACCCTGCGAATCCAGAAAAACTTCCACCTTTTACTGCTTTGCATCAAGACCATATTGAGCATTTTATTTATAATGCGTGTGAAGAAGTTGGAGTTGAGTTTGTGCAGGAGACTCCGATTGAACGTTGTGAGACGTCCCCGCAAGGTGTAAAGCTAACGAGTTCATCGGGGGATACATGGGAAGCTGACTATGTGATTGGTGCCGACGGGGCCCGGTCTAATGTACGAAAAACAATTGGTGTCGAATTTGAGGGACCTCGTACAAATGACCGGTTCCTTGTGTTAGATGTGAAAGAAGATGAAAGCGCCCCGCTCCCGCTTGAACGGATTTTTCATTATCAACACCCCGCCATGGGAGGGCGCAATGTGATGCACGTTCCCTTCAAAGGTGGTTGGCGCGTTGACTTACAGCTTTTGCCTGATGATGAAGTGGAAAGCTTCAGTGAACCGGAGAAAGTAAAAGAATGGCTGCCTCACGTTATGCCTGAAAAGTATATCGATAAGGTGACTTGGGTCTCGACGTATCGCTTTCACCAAGTCGTGGCCAATTCGTTTACCGATAACAATCGGCGCGTGCTGCTAGCTGGGGAGGCAGCTCATTTGTTCGCTCCTTTTGGGGCCAGAGGGTTAAATTCTGGTGTGCCGGATGCCGTGATTGCAGCTGATAGAATTCATCAGGCAACGCTTGCTTCCACGGAAGAAGCCCGAATTGAACAAATAGATAAAGCCGCTCATGAACGCAGAACGGCGGCCTTATGGAATAGAGATAGTTCAACCACCGCCTTGCACCACTTACAAAGTGATTCGAAAGAAATGAATGTAAAACGAGAAATCGCCGCATCTTTAACAGATGTAGCGCCGAAACTTGGCAGATGGCTCGATGAAGGCCCGTATGGACCACGGTTTGGCTCACCTGAAGTATCGACAAAATATTAATGAGCTTAGAAAGGAGGTCTAACATGGCAGTGGCTATGAATGAATTAAACAACCCGGATTTGGGTCCAACTACGTTGCCTGTAAATGACCTTATCCGTCGAATTGAACGAGTTGATTGGTTTACGAATATGGGGCAGACGCCGCAGCAGGCAGAAGCACAGATTAAACAAGTCTATCAGCATCTGAACCTATCAGAGCCAGGCGTCTACTGGTTAAGTCAAGAAACGATAGAAGAAGAGATGCCCTGTTCACTTACTAACAGCGAACTATGGGCTAAACTTCAGCCCGTCCCGGCAGCGCTTCAGACAGAAGCTGAGCGTTTAAACCGCCAAACGCAGCTTGACTACCTTGTTTATCAGCTGCCGGAATTGATCTTCCATAAAGTCTATCACGCGGCTTTTACCACCTTTGAAAGGGTAGCTACGATTCAATTTATAACGGGTCACGCCATTTATTTATGTACGATGGCGTGTATATGGGAACTTCTTAGTGACCAAAAGGAATGGAGCTATAATCCGTACAAAGCCTTATTTGAAATATATGAAGCAGGCCATGTCCCGCTCGGAATGGATGAGTTGGGCTTTTACCTCCTTTAATAATAAGCGTCCTTTCCCCGTCTTTTTTAAAAAGGGCGAGAGGGACGCTTTCTTACCATTCTTCGTAATAACCTAGTATTTCAGAAATATCTTGGGCGCCCTCAGTGAGAACTGCGATTACATCAGCGTACCTTTCTTCTGTGATGCGGTTGGTCGGCCCAATCAAGGCTATAGAAGAAGTGACCTCTGACGTGTAGTCTTTAATCGGCACCGCCATACTTACAAACCCTTCAAAGTATTGGTCTTTAGCAATCGCGTAGCCAGCGGATTGAATCTTATGTAAGGTGTTACGCAGTTCGCTTTCTTCTGTCAACGTATAAGGCGTATATTTTTTAAGGTCACCTTGGATGATATTTCGCTGCAACTGTTCGGCCTGGTGCACAAATAAAACAAGGCCTTCAGCTGTGCACTGGACAGGGTGGCGGCTGCCAATATCAGTGAGTAATTGCGTCTTCTCGGCTGCAAGATGGTACGCAAGTATCTTATCCGCTCCAACCAATCTCTCCTAAAGGCTTACGTCCAGCTGATAGCAGCATATTAGCTGCTGACCTTATTCAAGCGAATCAGTCCGTGATTATAACCTCATATCTCAGGAGAGAAGCGAAGAATGTCGAGGCTTTAGTCGAACTCAGTGAACGTTTCGCTATTCCGGTGCTAGAATCAGTTCCTAATTTTATTAACTTCCCCACCTCTCATTCGATGCATAATGGTTATTAATGGAATGAGGATAAATAAAATAGATGGTTACAACACGCCGATCTCGTCTTACTTATTGATTGTGCTGTCCCTTGGATTCCTACGAAAAACAGTCCCCACAAGGAAGTTGTGAAACGTGTTCGACTAAACGCTCAACAAATAGCTGAACCCTTATCTCTTAGAACAAAAACGGTTACATTTCTGTGTTTATCGACTGCTTAAGCTATATATTAAAGAAGTTATCTGGGCAAAAGTTTAGCTTTCTGGTATATGGAACACCTTATCTATACAGCAAAAAAATTTAGAACAATCAATAATCTACTCCTTTTTTTAAAAATTATCCTTCCGATGTTCCGTATATCAGAATTGTTTTCTTTAAGCGGAACGCTATTAAACTTACGATTAGGTTGGAAAATAAATATTGAAACTATTTAGATGATTAAAAAAAGAGGTGAAACATTTGATACAAGCAAATTGTCTCCATCCTACTCCTGAACAGATGGAGCGTAAATTGTCACCTACCCAGAGTCAAAAATTGAACCATCTCCTTCTTTTTTTTAAAACAGTACAACTATTTCTACGCCACAAAATTGGAGAAAACCGCGATCCCCATTACCACCTACGATGAATTGACGCAGCTTCCATTCACGTATAAACAGGACCTTATTGAGGATCAACAGAACAAACCACCGCTTGGCACCAATCATTCGTATGATTCAAGTAATTATATTCGCTACCATCAAACATCCGGGACGACCGGACACCCGTTAAAAGTATTAGATACGAAGGAAAGTTGGAGTTGGTGGAGTGCTTGCTGGCAAGAAGTCTATCGCTCCGCTAATGTTGACCACAAACAATGAGGTCGTGTTTCTCGCCTTTTCTTTCGGTCCTTTTATTGGATTTTGGGCTGCGTATGAAGGTGGAAAAGAAGCTGGCTGCACTGTAGTTCCCGGCGGGGATCAATTTACAAAAGAACGGCTGCACAGCATGTTGGAAAATGAGGCCACTGAAATGACATGAACCAACTAAAGGTGCAGATTGATACACAACTGGAAGACTCGCAAAAATTGAAAGCGCTTTTAAGAGAGCGGCTTGGGCTTCGGGTAGAGATTGAAGAACTTGAGGAAGGTTCTCTTCCCTCTTTTGAGATGAAAGCGAGACGCGTCATTGACGAACGCGACCAGGAAACTGAGTAAAGGAGCATAGTGACATGACTCATTCTATCAATTGGAAAGTCGCCTGGGGAGACACAGACGCAGCTGGCATCGTTTTTTATCCTAATTTTTATAAATGGATGGACCATGCAACCCATGAATTTTTTGAAGCCAACGAGATTTCGACTGCTGATCTATTTTTCAAAGAAAACGAAGCCATTCCTTTATTGAATACAGATTGCAGCTTTTCCTCTCCAGCTTTATTTAAAGATCAGCTAAGGATCGATTCGGCGATTGTTCAGCTCAACGAAAAGACCTTTACTATGAAGCACAGCTTCTGGAAAGGGAATGAGGAAATAGCTGAAGGCACGGAGAAACGGATATGGATTACGTTGAACGAAGGACTCCCTAAGGCGAAACCCATTCCCTCACCTATTTTTGAAGTATTAAATCAAACCATGAACGATAAAGGAGATGAAAGAACATGAAGTTAATAACGTTTACTGTTAACGGAAACACCCAAATTGGAGCGCTTGAAGACGACACCATCTATGATCTACATGAAGGCTTCAAAGCGTATTTAACTAATCAAGCAGAAACACGGGTGGAAGAAAAAGCGCAAACATGGGTGCCAAAGGATATGAATGGCTTCCTCGAAGGTGGAGATGAAAGCTTAGAACGTGCTACACAGGCGCTGCAATACGTAAAAGAAGCAGCTCCCGCTACGAACAGAGCTTTAACCTATGATAAACAAGAGGTGCGCATCGAAGCGCCTGTTCCGAACCCAAGCAAAATCGTGTGTGTCGGCCATAATTATCGTGAACACATTTTAGAAATGGGCCGCGAGATTCCAGAAGTCCCTGTCCTCTTTGCAAAATTTGCAAACGCGGTCATTGGACCTGAGGATGAGATTCCTTCCCCTCCTATTACGGAAAAACTCGATTATGAAGCGGAATTTGCCTTTGTTATCGGAAAAGAAACTAAAAATGTCAGCGAAGCGGATGCCCTGAATTATGTAGCTGGCTATACCATTGTAAACGATGTAAGCGCCCGCGATCTGCAAATGCGCACGCTGCAATGGCTTCAAGGTAAATCACTGGACGGGAGCGCGCCAATGGGCCCTCACCTCGTAACAAAAGACGAGGTACCCGACCCGGATGCACTCAATATTTCGCTTGAAGTCAATGGAGAAGAAAAACAACGCTCGAATACGGAACAACTTGTGTTTAATGTGAATCGGATGCTCTCTTTTGTCTCGAGCATTATGAAGTTAAAGCCTGGTGATGTGATTTGTACAGGAACCCCAGGTGGTGTTGGTGCAGCCCGTGATCCGCAAGAATTCCTAAATGATGGCGACGTCGTGAAAATCCAGGTGGACCAAGTAGGCACGCTTGAAAATACGGTACGAAATCTTTAATAGCAAGGAGAATGTGTAATGGGACGGATAACAGATTATCAAACAACCATCGCTGATCAATTAGACTTCTTTATTGAAAAAGGACAAGAATTACCGGATGAGATTATTCAGTACAAACCAAGTAATGAAGAATGGTCAATTCAAGAAATTCTCGCGCATACAGAAGAATTTCCTCTGTATTTCACCAAGGAATTGATAGAAGTTATAAAGCATGATCAGCCCGAATGGGGACGGGGGTTTGAACATCCGGAACGCTTAGCCGCAGTTAACGCTGCCTTTGACCGAGAAACCTCTTCCCTTCTTGACGGGCTCGCCCAAACCAAAACCACCGTCCAGGAAAGACTAGACGCGATTGAAGACGAGGATTTGGACCGCGTTACCCCACACCGCAATCCCAAATTTGGGGAGAAACCGATGCAATTTCTAATTGATCACTTTCTAGTAGAACATCTAGAAACCCATCAGAACCAATTAAATCGCGTTGTCAACCAATATCAGAACCAGACCCAAAACTAATCCTCATCATTATGAGTAAGGAGTGTTGTATTATGGCAGAAGCGAACACCTTTTTTGAAAGTAAAGAGGTAAAAGCATTTAATGAAAAAATTAAAAAAGACGACCTTGGCCCTCTTTGGAATGCGATTCCTGAACTAGTGTCCCAACAACCTAAGCAAACCGCCAAGCCTTACTTATGGAAATGGCCGCTGGTAAAAAAACATTTAATGGAAGCAACCGAAATCTTTACCCCAGACCGTGGGGGCGAACGCCGAGCGATTTACTTTCAGAATCCAGGCCTTAAAGACCGGGAGCCATGGGGATGGGGGTCCACGACCCAAAACTTATACGCAGCCGTTCAACTCATCCAACCTGGTGAAACAGCCCCTTCTCACCGTCATACGCAAAGCGCGTTACGTTTTGTTATTTCCGGGGAAGGCGCCTACTCCATTATTCAAGGCGAAAAAATGTATATGGAAAAAGGAGATTTCCTTGTAACCCCACAATGGCTATGGCATGGTCACGGTCATGAAGGGGAAGAACCAATGATCTGGATGGACGTGCTTGATATTCCATTTATTTTTGCAACAGGCGGGTCTTTCTTTGAAGGACACCCGGACGGATTAGAAAAACCGAGTCAAGAAAACAATTATTCCGCACAACGTTATGAAGGCGGCATGGTGCGTCCAAAAGCGGACCGCAAACCTCTAAAAGCCCCGGTCGGAGCCTATAAATGGTCGCAGACAGAAGCGGCATTGGACGGCTTAAGCCGCTTCGATGCTGATCCAGCCGATGGCTACACGGTTGAATTTGTAAACCCTTCAACCGGGCAACCAGCAAATGCTAATATTGCCGCCTGGGTGCAACGCCTTCCGATGGGCTTCCACGGCGAAGCCCACCGCCATACAAACACTTCAATTATTTATGTACATGAAGGCTCAGGCTACACCATCATCGAAGGTGAAAAATTCGCCTGGGAAACCGGTGACTTCCTAGCTATTCCAAGCTGGAACTGGCACGAACATGTGAACTCTGGTGACCAAGAAGCACACCTTTTCTCTGTACATGATACCCCCATTATGGAAGCCTTCAACCTTCAACAGGAAGAGTTCACAGAAGCACAAACGATCACAAGTGAATTTGAACCAAACATGTAATACGGTAGAAGGGGAGCTTCCCTTCTACTTTTTTAGTTGAGAATCATCTTTCAGAGCTGTGATGCTAGGCTCCCTCTTTTCGCAATGCATCATTTACAACAAAATTACAATCTTTTACATTTACTTCATAGTAGATTAACAGTTTTTCTCTATAGTAAACAATGAAGCACAGAAAAACTATAGCTTACTATGGGGGGACCTATAAATGAAATCGTGGAAATGGGCAAGTCTAGTTATGACAGGAGCTTTGTTATTCACAGCTTGTGGAGAAGATAACAGAGAGGAAGAAGCAAATGCTGACGAAGAAACAGCTACTGCGGCAGAGGAAGCTGACCGCGAGGATTGGCCGGAAACCGTGCGTTTTGCGGTAACTGGCATCGACGGGATGGAAGAGTTGCAACGCCGTTATGATGTGTTTCAAGATCTAATGGAAGAGCTGATAGATGTCGAATTCGAATTCTTTGCCTTGTCTGACCGGACCGTCGCTTCTACGGCGATGGAATATGACCAGGTGGATATCGTGCTTTCCGGACCGTCGGAATACGCGCAGACAAAAGCTGCCGAACCGGAAGCAGAGCCACTCCTCGCACTGGAACGTGATGAATATTATACCGTCGTGATTGTCCATGAAGACAGCGACTACGAGACGATTGAAGATTTAGAAGGTGAAACGGTCGGGATGAAAGAAGCCGGTTCAACATCCGGTCATATCGGCCCAAGTGCACTATTTATTGAAAATGGCATGGAGCCTGATGTTGATGTAGAGCTCGAGCTGCTCGGCGATGCACGCGTTGACGCCTTTAAAGCAGGTGAAGTCGAAGCACTCGGTGACGGCATTCGCTACTATGACATGATGGTCGAAGAAGACGGCGAAGGCGAGTACCGTATTCTTCATGAAGGACCACCGCTTCCGCAGGACCCTTTTGTAGCAGCGCCGAGCCTGCCTGAAAGCTTTAAAGAAGAATTTACCGACGTGCTCTTTGAACATGAAGATGAAGTAATCGCTGCGATATTGGATCATGAAGAGAATGAGAAGTATCAAGAAGCCCAGCTGGTCGAAATTGATGACTCAGACTATGACCTCATGCGCGAGACGTACGAGACGCTCGGCATCGAGCTGCAATAGGAAAGGGAGGCTTCTTATGATCTCGTTAGACGTTGCTCAGCTAAGCAAAGTATATCCAGATGGCACGACCGCATTAAAAGATGTCAGCTTTCAAGTTAACCCAGGCGAAGCCGTCGTCTTACTCGGTCATAACGGCTCCGGAAAATCAACACTCTTTCGCAGCATCACCAACTTTGAACAGCTAACGAGCGGTGAAGTGTTCATTGATGGAGAGCCCATTCAATCTCTTAGCAAACGAAAAATGCGCCTGGTGCGAAAACGCATCGGCATGGTCTTTCAAGATTTTAACCTTATCTATAACTTAAGCGTCTTTCAAAATGTACTGTTTGGCGCGATGGGGCAAGCGAAAACGTCACTTCATACGTTCAATTGGTTCGCACCGAAAAACCTGCGCATGAAAGCGATGGAATGTCTCGACCGCGTCGGGCTTGCTCATCTCGCCAACCGACGGGCCGATGCGCTCTCCGGCGGTCAGCAGCAACGCGTAGCCATTGCCCGCATGCTCATGCAAGACCCGGAGTTAATCCTCGCCGATGAACCGATTGCCAGCCTCGATCCAAAAGCCGGCCGGGAAGTGATGGATCTCTTATGGGAAATTGTTCGGGAGCGCGCTCTAACGGTATTTTGCATTCTTCATCAAATGGACGTGGCCAAAGAGTACGGCGAACGAATCCTCGCGCTAAAAAATGGGCGTCTCTTGTTCGATAGACCCATGCAAGAGATCAGCGATGAAACCTTGAGTCTTTTATACGAACAAAAAGATGCTGCTAAACTGGCGTCGTATGAAGAGGCAGGTGCGTAAGGGCTATGGCTGATCAGGGTAAGGATAGATGGCAGGAGGAGATGCCGGCGCGGGCGAAGCGGCCGTCGCTTGGTGGGTTTCTGTTGACGGTGGTGGTTGTAGCGTTTTTGTTCTCGGGGCTAGCCGGGGCCAATTTAAGTGTTGACCGGTTGTTTGATGGCGTGCTGAATCTGGGCCACTTCACGATGCAGGCAGTGCCGCCGGATACGTCGCGGGTGCCGCACGTTCTGGGTGCGATTGTGGAGACATTTGAGATCGCGCTGGTCGGTACCGCTTTCGGGGTGATGATTAGTTTGCCGGTGGCGTTGCTGGCATCAACGAATACCAGTCCGCATCCGGTGGTGAGGACCGTCACGCGCGGGGTGGTCTCGATGCTTCGGACGGTGCCGGAACTGATTTGGGCGCTCGTCTTCGTCATTGCAGTCGGCCTTGGACCACTGGCCGGCATTCTTACAATTATTATCGACACGATCGGATTCTGTGCACGCTTCTTCTCAGAACGAATCGAGGAAATTCGCAAAGGACCGTCGCAGGCGCTAGAATCCACGGGGGCCACACAGTTCGGCATTATTGCCGGTTCCGTCGTTCCGGCCGGCTTCCCTTCCTTTGTCGGCACCAGTCTCTTTGCGGTCGAAAAAGCGATTCGCTCCGCGGTTATACTCGGCCTCGTCGGCGCGGGCGGCATCGGTGTCGAACTAAACACCGCCATGTCCATGCGAATGTTCGACGAAGCACTGATGATCATCATTTTGATATTGATTGTGGTCATCACAGTGGAGCAAATATCAACACGGATTCGGAAAAAAATTATATGAATGATAAGGGAGACTGTCAGCTTAGGTCGCGTGGAGATGTAGCGGTGCGATCGGGGTTCGCCGACGTATGGGCGGGGCAGCTCCTTTTTTGTTTGGATTGGTAAAAGCATGTTTGCAGCATGAATCACAGAAAGAGCGGGAGATTGAGGACGTAAATATGAGATCGGAGCGAGGTGGAACGGGCGGGATAGAACACTGTGCATCCTAAGAGTGCGACTGTGCATCGAGTTGGCTTCACTGCGCAAACGGGTATGCGCTATAGCTTCGAGGTGATCACACCGCACTCGAGCCGTGTGACGCCGCATTCGATTGGTGTCATGGACCGGTTACACTTATTTGGACAGATATTATAAGTTGCTCTAAGATCAAAGTAAGGTAATAAAGGAGTGGATATCATGTCCAGACAAAAAAGACAGCACTTCTCTCAATCTTTTAAAGAACAAATCGTTCAATTGAGAGCTTCGGGAAAACCCCGTCAAGAGATTTTGAAGGAATACGGAATGTCGCCTTCTGTATTAGATAAGTGGGTACGTCAATCCAAACAAGGTGAGTCTTTTAGTGAGCGGGAAAACCGTACGACCGAACAAGAAGAACTCCTTCAATTACGCCAGGAAAACCAACAATTAAAGATGGAAAATGATATTTTAAAGCAA
>NZ_KB898640.1 GCF_000377705.1 Salsuginibacillus kocurii DSM 18087
AGTTCTTCTTGTTCGGTCGTACGGTTTTCCCGCTCACTAAAAGACTCACCTTGTTTGGATTGACGTACCCACTTATCTAATACAGAAGGCGACATTCCGTATTCCTTCAAAATCTCTTGACGGGGTTTTCCCGAAGCTCTCAATTGAACGATTTGTTCTTTAAAAGATTGAGAGAAGTGCTGTCTTTTTTGTCTGGACATGATATCCACTCCTTTATTACCTTACTTTAATCTTAGAGCAACTTATAATATCTGTCCAAATAAGTGTAACCGGTCCATCGGTCGTCCAGAGCGGCTCACTGCTTGACAACACTTTTTCTACTTTTAACTGTACAAGCATGCAATCAAGCAAACTGTGGTCACGATAGGACATGTACTAATTTTGACTGTTATGTGAAGTGGTTCACATAAATTTCATTTTTCCTTAAAATTCGACAAAAACGAAGAGAGACAACACCCGAAACAGGCATTGTGAAGGGATTCACGAACATGGTATATCCTGTCATAGCAGGGTTTGCGCAAGAAAGGTGTGTTTGTCGCTATTAAAAAATCATGTACAATAGGTGAAGCAGCGGCCCGGCGTAGGGCCTCCAGATATTTTAATTTATGAACAGCCGGCTCGGGGCGGATTGAAACATGTACCGAGAAAAGGAAGAACGGGAACTTGCTTATTCACTCCTCGAAGTGTGCCGGGCCAAACGTTATCAATCTTGGAAACTGTCTCGAGGGCTACGTTTTGTATACTGTTTCGTTTCTTATTTGCTGTTATGTTTTATCTGTTGCATAGGTGGCGTCTTTTCCTGAGTCTCTGAAACTCTTGGAATACCAAGGCGGATAGAAGGGTAATAGTCACCAGATTGGCTGCCAGCCAGACGTAAACATAACGGCTCACATGTTGGAAAAGGAAGACGGTTCGAACACCGATTTTGATAAAGGAGAATGTAATATGTTTATGGAGTATGATCCGGCTACATACAGCCGCATCCTTACTGGTGTGACGCTAGGCTTCCATATCATTTTTGCCACGCTCGGCGTTGGAGTTCCATTAATGATTGCTCTGGCGGAGTGGACGGGTATGCGTAAGAACGATCCGCATTACACGTTGTTAGCACGCAGATGGGCACGCGGCTTTGTAGTAACGGTGGCGGTCGGCGTCGTAACCGGTACCGCGATAGGTTTGCAGCTCAGTCTGTTGTGGCCCAACTTTATGCAGGTCGCAGGGCAGACGATCGCCTTGCCCTTATTTCTTGAAGTCTTTGCGTTTTTCTTTGAAGCGATTTTTCTCGGCATTTATCTCTATACATGGGATCGGTTTAAGTCGAAGCTTAAACATTTCCTGCTTATTATTCCGGTGATCATTGGCGCTTCTTTCTCGGCATTTTTTATTACGAGCTTAAATGCCTTTATGAATGCGCCGCAAGGGTTTGAACTGGTAGACGGTGTGATCCAGAATATCAGGCCGCTCGAAGCGATGTTTAACCCGGCGACACCGACGAAAACCGCGCACGTGATTATTACCTGTTATCTCACTGCCGCTTTTGTGCTGGCTATGATCGCAGCATATAAACTCTTAAAAGGCGACCGCAATGTGTATCACAAGAAGGCATTGCATTTAACCATGGTCTCTGCTTTTATATTTGCGATCGCCACGGCTTTGATCGGTGACTTCTCTGGTAAGTACCTTGCTGAGTACCAGCCGGAAAAATTAGCAGCTGGAGAATGGCATTTTGAAACAGAGACGGAGGCCCCGTTAGTATTGGGCGGGGTGTTAAATGAAGAAGGAGAAGTGGAATATGCGCTTGAAATTCCATATGCGCTCAGTATTTTGTCATATGGATATCCAGGGGCAGAAGTGACGGGGCTTGACCAGTTTGCTCCGGAAGACACACCACCGCTAATTGTCCATTATTTCTTTGACGGGATGATTGCGATTGGTATGTATCTCATGTTCATTTCTTTCTTATATGTAGCATTTCGCAAGTTTAAACCAGCCTGGCAGTACAACCGTTGGCTTCTGTGGGGCATTGTCGCCGGCGGTCCGCTTTCACTGCTTGCGATTGAGTTTGGCTGGATGTTCGCTGAAATCGGGCGGCAGCCGTGGATTCTCTACGGCATCATGCGGACACCTGAAGGGGCGACCACAGCAGACCATGTTGATTCCATGCTGTATATGTTTATCGGTTTGTATACGGTGCTCGGGGTATCTGCTTCCCTCGTCCTTCGCAAAATGTTCCGCAACAATCCGGTGGCGCACGAGCTGGAGCGTCGCGGAATGGATAAGGGGGAATAGGCCATGACGATGGAAGTGTGGGGAATTGCGATTTTATGGCTCTTTCTCTATGGATATATGATCGTCGGCTCCATTGATTTTGGAGCCGGATTCTTCCATTTTTATAATAAAGTGTCGAAGAAAAAACACCCGGTCAATTCTTTGATCCAGCGTTATTTATCGCCGGTATGGGAAACGACGAATGTGTTTCTGGTCTTCTTTTTTGTAGGTATTATCGGATTCTTTCCGGATACCGCATATTATTACGGCACCGCGCTGTTAGTGCCGGGCAGCATTTCTATTGTGTTGATTGCGATACGCGGGTCGTATTATGCGTTTAACACGTACGGCGCCAGCGACAGCAAAGTGTACTCCTTTTTGTACGGGATTACCGGCCTGTTGATTCCCGCATCGTTTACGACCGTACTGACGATTTCAGAAGGTGGATTTTTGGATATTAGCGAAAACGCGGTCACGCTTGATTTAATGGCACTTTTAACAAGTCCGTATTCTTGGAGCGTTGTCATTTTGGCCGTTGTCAGCGTCCTGTTCATTTCATCCTCGTTTTTACAGTATTATGCGCGCAAAGCTAACGATGAAGCGTCCTTCGAACTTTTTCGCAAATACACCTTGTTCTGGTCGGGTCCGCAGATATTAGCCAGCGTCTTTATCTTCTTTGCCCTCAGCGAGCATAACCCCGCCCACTTTGCGGATATGCTTGATATCTGGTGGATGTTTGGCTTATCATTTGTGTTTTTCGTAGGTGTGGTCGTGCTTACTGTTTTAAAAAGAAATCTGGGAACAGCCTTCATCCTGGTCATGCTGCAATTCTTTGCAGCCTGGTTCGGCTACGGGGCGTCACACCTGCCGTGGCTCCTCTATGATTATTTGACCATTTACGATGGGTTTGTTAATACAACGATGGGCATCACCTTGATCGTTTCGTTTATTCTCGGTTTCTTATTGTTGATCCCGTCGCTCTACTTGCTCATGCGTCTCTTCCTGTTTGATACCGAATATATCCGCGGGAATAAAAAATAAGACAAGAAGCACACGCAACAGGTATAGTAAAAGGAGGCTGATTGCACGTGGATTTAGAAGCGTTGAATTACTTTTTAATCATGATCGCTCCGCACCTCGTCTTAGGAGCCGCCGTGTTCGGCGTCTTCCTTTGGTTTGGCCGCCGCAAGCCGCACGAATTCGAACGCGAAGGAGAGCCTGAGCCAAACGAAAGTGGAGAGCATAAATAAGATAGAAGAGTGAACCTCCTCGTTTACCCGCGGGGAGGTTTTTTGATGAAAGAGAGGGTTTACTAATCATTCGTGAAGAAATACTGATCATTCTCTGGAAAATACTAATCATTCTCAATTAGAAGAAAGCTTTCTCACTTCTTCATCCAGTAAATGGAGGAAATCAGACCCATCTTCAGGAAGTAAATAGGTGCAACCCTTAAATTGGCCACTCCTTTCAGCTGCTATCTCTTTTAACCAACGGGTAGCAGTAGCGGTTGCAGAGAGTCCCAAAAATTTACGCATGTCTCTGCTGGTTATCTCCCGGCCAAAAATATAGCGGTAATCGGCGAGGGCTTTGAGATGGGCGTGTTGCTAGCGGAAGCTGCAGCGCGGGCATTCCCAGCGTTTGCGTGCACGATGCATAATGACAGTCGAACTGCCTTTCGCCGGACAAATGACGCCGGTTTGGATGTCACTTGGCTCAAGGCCGCGTGTCTCTAGTGTTTTCAGAACAGGCGGCTGGTCTAATTCAAGGAGCTGACGTACCGTCTCCTTTCGTTCTTTTTCCGAAAGACTGGGGCGCTCGAAAACTGCTCTTCGAGTGCCTTGAAATGATGGAGAAGATTATGGCGATGGATGATGGGGATGTCAGTATTTCGTTTTTTCGCATTAAGGGACTTTAAAATGGTGGAGGAGCGGTTGATAACGATACAGGATGCGAGTGGGCCGGGGATCAGTGGAAGTAACTTTTCGCGGTGGCGCACGACTTGGTGGATTGGATTTCTAAAGCCTTCTTCAGTCTCCTCGTTCGTGCGAATCATTTGGTCAAACGGATCATCGAACCAAAGCGTTCCAGTATAGTTTTTGACTTCAATATGGAACGTAAAGGTTGGGGTGAGTAAAAGAGCGTCCATTTGATAATTGTACGGCTTGCCTGAGAGCTGCAAGTCGTACAGCTGCTAGCGCCCGGGCTCAAGCACACTTAAGTCTTCCGTCAGTTGGAGTTCGCCGCGGTGGCCGGCTTCGCGCCGTTTCCATTCCTGCGTGATCGACTGATAGTGGGGGTGTTCTGGTAAGAGGCGCAAAACGGGGGCCTGTAGGGGGAGGAGGTCAAGCGGGGGCGTACAAACTTTATGAATCATAGCGTCAACTCCTTGCAGGATCAGTTTTAAAATAAAACGCGAGCGCAGTCGCTCGCGTTCAGCCTTCTCGACTTTCATCGAAACTCAGCTCCGCTTCCTCATGTTCTATTTTCTCAAGCAAGGCTTTTTTATACGCCCATTCGAACTTGAGTGGAATCTCATTTCGTTGCGCAAAAGCGATGGCTTCTTCATCAGATGTTCGCGGCTCATAGTTTCTCATGTTAATGTCAAATCCATACTTCACATAAAACTTGATCGCGAATTTGGACGGTTTTGTCCCTATTCCACAGGCTTCATAGATGTTTTTCGCATTGTAGGTAGATGTATAGATCGTTTTGTTTAAAAAACAAAAGCTGCGCTCGATGGTATCTTCTTTAATCTCAACCTTGGAGGAGAAAAAGAGGGTATAAATAATCTGCACGGCCCCAACCCAGATGATAAACAGAACCTCGGGTTGAAATACGGCTGTAAAAATAATGATCATACCAGAAATAAGCTGGATAATGATATCGCTAAGGGACTGCCGTGAACGGTACACAAAAAATCCTCCATTCTCTTTATACCTTTCTTACGTCGACTCTTCTGCGCTGCTTCGCACTCGTTCATACTTTTTCCGCACCACGTCTTTCCAGGCGCCCGCAAGCTCGGGTAGGGCTAATAATGCTACAACGCGTTCTTTATTCGCTGCATCATAAAACGTCACTTCATTCACATCTGCCACCGAGACGTCACTTCTTCGTTCGATCAGTTCAAGCGCGTCACTCGCTTGAACTTCGCCAGCGGCAAGAACGCGAAAATAATACCCAGAGTAGCCGGTCTCTTCTACGTAGAGGGGCAGTTTCTTGATGCCGTGCCGCTCAGCCAGCTTGTAACAAGGCTTGCGCGGCTGACTCACCTGGACAATCGCTTTACCCCAACGGAAGGTGTCTCCAATCCGCACGTCTTTTTCCAAGAGATGTTGGGTGGTTATGTTCTCGCCGAATCCGCCAAGCGGCAGCGATGTTTCAAGTCGGTCGTTCCAGTAGGCATAATGTTCATACGGGTAGGCACAGACAGCTTTGTCGTGACCGCCGTGATTGATCGTATCAGCTTGTTCGTCACCGGATAAGTGGGTCTCATGTAAAAAGCAGCTGCCGGTATGTACTGGCTCTTTGATAATGGCGGTCCAGACATTTTTGCCGATAGTTTGTGGTTTGCCGACGCGTAGAGATTGAATGGTGGCTCTAGTCATGGAGGACGCTCCTTTTTTTGTAATGATAGATAGTGATAGTTTACTATAAAGTGGAAATACGAAAAAGGTTACAGTAAATATATTATGTTAACAAAACCCCGCTTTTTATGACGTATAATTCAACCTAATCACCTTCGAAAAACGCACCGTTGCCTTCCTTTACCTCTAGGACCTGCATTCATTTGAATCCCGCCTTTCTTACCAATTTATTGTTTGTCGCGTTTTGCCCGTTTGTAAAAAGGCTATAGACCAATAACACCAACACGCTGCTCATTTAAAAAAGGAGGGAGTTCCGATGTTTTGCAGGCAGTGCGGTACGAACCATCAGCGTGAAGACAAATTTTGTTCAGCATGTGGGCAGGCACTTTCTCCTGAAGCCTCTGTCGGTCGGCATCGGCGCTCTCTTCCGCCCAGCCATAAACTGAGTACATCTTTTTATCAGCTCCTAACCGGTGCGATGGCGGTCCTGTTTCTTTTGCTGCTTGGCATTACTGGTTATTTTTACGTGAATGCTCCAAGTGAAGAAGCAGGGCAACCAGCTCCAGCCGCCGAAGAAGAACCTGTAACCACCACCAATCTGCAAACGGAAGAAGAAGAAGCAGAGGAACGCCAGCAATTAATCGAAGAATTCGAAGAGAAAGTAATGATGATTGAAACACGTTATGGCGGCGGCAGTGGCTTTCTTTATAATGAGCAAGGCGATATTATCACGAACGCCCATGTCATAAACGGGGCCGAAGAAGTTCAGGTTACCCTGGATGATGAAACAACTTACAGCGGCGAAGTGATCGGTGAAAGCGACGACATCGATATCGCTCTCATTCGTGTTGATGAACTGGCCGGTCAAACACCTCTCCCCTTACAAACTGACGAACAAGCGAGCGTCGGCGAAGAAGTGCTCGCCCTCGGCAATCCATTAGGCCTGCAAAATTCTGTAACCGACGGCATCATCAGCGGCGTTGAGCGTGACCTTGACATCCCGCCGTACACGTATGAAAACACGTATCAAATCTCGGCTCCCGTTGATCTCGGAAACTCCGGAGGCCCGTTAGTTTCTGAGCTTACTGGAAAAGTAATCGGTGTGAATTCCGCCGCAGTGGAAGGAAGCAGTATCGGCTTCTCCATTCCTGTTACTGAGATTCATGAACTGGTAGATGATTGGGTAAAAGAAGAGAGAGAAGGATAAAATCTCCCTGTTAGAACTAAATGCAATTGGCAAGACTATGACCAGGTAGATGAATTTTCATAGAAAGAAGGCTGGAAAAATGAATAAACCCTTGTTTTTATATCTACTCGTTGTCATGTTAATGGTATTAAGTGCATGCATAGGAGAGGATGAGGCGGAAGAGCCGGACTCTGAAGCGCCCGAATCTGAAGTGTTAGAAGCAGTAGATCATGCCGAAGAAGAAAATGAAGAAAGCGTACCGGTCTCAAGTTACAATGCGGATGAGCAGGTTGAAGTCATTGATTCGCTCTTTTTTGGTTCAGACCAGCGTGAATTTTCGTTTCTAGATGACCTCGTTTCTGACAAATCTGTCGTATTTCTAGGAGAGCAAATGGAAGGGACACGTGAATATACAGCGTTGTTTTCGCGGGTCATTCGCCATTTGCATGAAGAACATGGCTTTGATGTTGTGTTGTTCCCTTATTCATATGGCGATTTACAAACGCAGCAGTTGCAAGGGGAGCATCCTCACCTGTTTGCAGCTGATCCAACCATTAATTTTTGGCCTGGAGAAGAGATGGTAACGCTGCTGGAGTATATGGAGGAAGAAGGAAATGAACTGCAGGCAGGAGGTTTCACTCCATTAATGAGTGAGCGGGAACCTGAGAGCGTACAGCAGCTTATTGATAAGAATGAACTTGAGATTGAACTGGAAGAAGCCGATGATACGCTGCGTGCCTGGCAGACGAGCTGGCGTGAAGCTACCACCGCTGAGTCCCGTACCATTACCCACGAAACAGCAGTAGAAGAAGGAGATGACCTAAAACGTATTTATAAAGATGCAGCAGCAGCCGTCGCTGAAGCAAGAGAGGAAGACGACGGTGAAGAGCTTGCCTCTTTAGACCGGTTGCTTGACGGCCGCCTGGCGTTAGTAGACACGTTGCAATCAGAACACGAAACAAAAGAAAATAGTCGCTATTCAGACGCTTGGGACGAAGTGATGGCTGCTAACATTGAATGGCTTGTAGAAGAAGTGTATGAAGATGAAAAGGTAATCGTTTGGGGCGATAACCGCATGTTCCGTAAACGGTCCAACTCAGCGGTTGAGGAAAGCGGTGACCCGGATTGGTTTTCAAACATTTGGCTTCAGCTTGATGACGCCATCCAAGCGGAGAGCTATGTCATT
This sequence comes from Salsuginibacillus kocurii DSM 18087, assembly GCF_000377705.1. Classification (GTDB taxonomy): domain Bacteria; phylum Bacillota; class Bacilli; order Bacillales; family Marinococcaceae; genus Salsuginibacillus; species Salsuginibacillus kocurii. The sequence continues at coordinate 8,225 of NZ_KB898640.1, forward strand.
GGCACATATACACAAGCCGGCGAATACAATGCCCTTCCACAAGGCGGTATTGCAGGCGTGGAAGAACCATTGTCCGGCAGCCTGGAAAGCAGGTTGGGTGAAAACGGCTATTCGCACAGTTTTTTGGATTTAAGTGAATTAGAAGATACCATTTATCATGAGGTTTTAACTGCGCATGAACGAGGCAGCGAACCTTTACATTTTGTACCAGCTGAGCAGTATGACGGCCTCTTTTTCATCGATGAAGTCCGGCCGGCAGCCAGTGCCAGTGAAGCATTGGCTCCTGCTAGCATCGGCCGGGCTGTAAGTCAGTAAGAGCAATCGAAACACATGTGGGTGTGTTCTGCTCGTAGTAACATCAAAATCATAAGAATCGGAGCAATCCAACGCTGCGCACATCGTTGATCATTCGTCAAATAGCCACGGAGTGCGTTATACTATGGGGGAGCCCCCTTAGGTTCGTTGTAAGGTATAAAAGGCAGCCGGCAGCCGGAACACGCGGGAAAAGCCCAGAGTGAAGCCGGATGCGGTGAATAAGTTTTCACCTAAAGAAAATGAACCAGCATCTGCGGTATAGAAACTCAGCCAGAAGGGTAGCCAAGATAGACACCCTTCCCGCTGCTAAAAGCGAACATATTCCAGCTGCTTGTGCCGAGAACGAACGTAGGGGCTAGCCCGATCTTTTTTACACCGTAAGAATATATAAATAGTTGAAGGAAACGATATACGTGCAACGAAGGCTCAGTCTGTGCCGTAGGCTTGGCTTTGCCACGTTTTCTTTATAAAGGAGTTCGAATAAAGATGGACCCTTTGCGACCACAGGCATTCGCTCAGAAACGGCGGATGTTTTTTCTGATCTTGTTTACCATTTTGCTTGGAACTGCGCTGATCCTCCAAGCTTATTTTTTAGTAAAAATTGTAGATGAAGCGTTTCTGCAAGCAGCTTCATTTGAAGAGCTCACTCCCTTATTTGCCGGCCTGGCTGCTGCTTTTTTTCTGCGTGTTTTGCTGAATGTAGGGAGCGGCCGTTTAGGGACAAGCATGGCTCAGCACGTAAAAAAAACGTACCATAAACAACTGCTCAGCCATTTCGCCAAGCAATCCCGCCTCCAGGCTGATAAGGGCCAGACCGGGGAAAAAGCCAGCCTGTTGCTAGATGCTGGCGATGAACTAGACCCATATTTTCATGATTATATCCCGAAACTGCTGCAAGCGGGTATTATACCGGTATTGCTTTTACTAGCAGTCTTCAGTCAAAACCTATATTCAGGTTTAATTTTATTAATCACAGCGCCGTTTATCCCGATTGCGATGGCGGTGGTCGGTACGAAAACAAAAAAGAAATCCGATGAAAAACTAAAAGAACTTTCTGCGTTTTCCGGCCGCTTTCTTGATACGTTGCAAGGGCTTTTAACGTTAAAAGTGTACGGGCGCGCCCACGAACAGACAGCACTCATACGCAGCAGCAGTTTAAACTTTAGCCATGCCACCATGGATGTTTTAAAAGTGGCCTTTCTATCAACACTAATTCTCGAGTTAATATCGATGCTCGGGATGGGGATTTTGGCGATTGAAGTGGGGCTTCGGCTCGCTATATTTGACCAGCTCAGCTTTTTTACGGCCTTTTTCGTACTTATTCTGGCGCCAGAGTTTTATAATGCCTTGAAAAATTATGGCACTGCTTTTCATACGAGCCGGACGAGCTTGGCCGCAGCAGAGAAAATAGAAGAAGAGTTGGCTGGAAACGAGCAGGGACCGAGCTGGGGGGCGCGCGCGCTTTCCTCTCAAGACATGCCCCCGGCGTTAACGTTTAGAAACGCTGGTTTATCACTAAACGAAGAAGAGCCACTGTTGAAACATATCAACGCGGAAATCGCGCCCAAATCGAATGTTGCGGTCGTCGGACGGAGCGGGGCAGGGAAATCCTTGCTGTTAGACCTGGCAGCCGGGCTGGTCGAGCCGACAGCAGGCGAGCTGCTAGTTAATGAACAGCCGCTCTCTGACTATAGCGAATCCGATTGGTTTCAACATATTAGCTACCTTTCCCAGCATCCAGTACTGTTTTCGGGGACGATTGCAGCTAACATTGCGCTCGGGGCAACCGCTGAAGCCAGTCGCGCCCAGATTGAAGAAGCAGCTGAACAAGCCGGACTTTTCCCGTTAGTAGAAGAACTCGAAGACGGCCTGGATACGGTGATTGGTGAAGGAGGCCGCGGTTTGTCGGGCGGGGAAAAGCAGCGCATCGCACTTGCCCGCGTGTTTTTAAAACGCCCAGCCATTATTTTATTTGACGAACCAACTGTCGGGCTCGATGTCAGAACCGAGCGCCTCCTGCAGACGGCAATCACCAACCTCAGCCGCGAAGCCACCCTTATTACCGCGGCTCACCGATTGCACACCATCAATCAGGCCGATCAGATCCTCGTCCTTAAAAACGGTGAACTAGAAGCAACCGGCAGTCACGAAGAACTGAAACAAACTAGCAGCGAATACCGGCAGCTCGTCCACCACCAGAAAGGAGGAGCGTAGCATGCAGGATTTAATAACCGTAACCAAAATCCTTTTACGGGAAAGAAAAGATGTCTGGCTGTCGATCGTGTTTGGAAGCTTGGCCGGACTAGCCGCCGTCGGGCTATTTGCCTCAAGTGGCTATTTAATCTCTGAAGCCGCGCTCACTCCACCTTTATATACGCTGACGTTGATGATCGTTTTGATCGAGGTATTTGGCGTGAGCCGGGCGGGAACGAGATATGTCGAACGACTAGTTTCTCATCGCGCCACCTTTAAGATGCTGGCAAACGTCCGCACGTATTTTTACGAACGGCTTGTGCCAAAAGCTGCGACCTTAACTAGCTCGCATCGCAGCGGTGAATTGCTGGCCCGGGTCGTGGGCGATGTCGAGACACTGCAGCACTTCTTTTTGCGTGTTTTGTACCCGCCCCTCGTAATGGCAGCCGTCTTTATCTGCACGCTGTTATTCAGCGCCTATTTTTCGCCATGGATTGCGTTGATCTTAGTGGCAGGCTTATTGGTAAGCGGCTTTGTGCTCCCCGGTTTATTTGCTTTAAGCAAACAACGTGAAGCTGCCAGGCTGCGTGAAATACGCGGCCAATTAGGCGCCGAAACAACTGAATACTTGAGCGGCTTCCGTGATTTGAAGATCCACCAGCAACTGGAGAAAAAAGAAGCACAAGTATTGGAGCGCTCTTATGATTATATGGAAAAGCAAGCCAAGGAAACGAAGCGCAGGATTTTTCAGGACGGTGTGCAGGCGCTGGCCGCCAACTTAGTCACTTGGCTCGTCGTTTTAAGCGGCGCTTATCTGGTCATCACCGGCGACTTGCACGGCGTTTATCTTGCTATGCTCGTCATGATTTCGATTATGGTGTTTGAAACAGCTGTCCCTATGGCCACTTTTGCCAATTATTCAGAGGAAAGCTGGCATGCCGCTTCGCGCTTGTTTTCAGTAGCCGGGAATGATGCGGGTGAGAGCAGTCCTGCAGCAGAAAAAGTAACGGAACCATTTAAGAAAGCGCCAGCTATTTCAGCCGAGCAAGTTGCTTATACATTTGCTGCTGAACCACGACCGGCCATTCGAGACGTAAGCGTGCAGCTTCCGGCCGGATCAAAAACCGCTGTCGTCGGTCCGAGCGGCTCAGGGAAATCGGTGCTTTTGCACGTGTTGGCTGGTGTGTATCCGGCTGAGCAGGGTAAAGTCGACTACGACGACATTCCACTCGCAGCCATCGCCGAAGACGCTCGCTGGGCCAGCATGAATATGGTGCTGCAAGCGAACCATTTTTTCTACGGCACGATTCGCGACAATCTCCGCATCGCAAATGAGAAGGCAAGCCCGGAAGAGATGCTGCAAGCCCTTCGTAACGTGCAGCTCGAACATATGTCGTTGAGCGCTGAAGTGCAGGAAAAAGGCGCCAACCTCTCCGGCGGCGAAAAACAGCGGCTCGCGCTTGCCCGCACCTTTTTGAAAAAAGCCCCACTCTGGCTCTTAGATGAACCCTTCTCCTCCCTCGACAGCTGGACCACACGTCAACTGAAGACGGAACTGTTTACAAAAGCAGCCGGAGGCACCCTTCTTTTGGTCAGCCACAGCCTCACCGGCTTGGAAGAAATGGACCAGATTCTCGTTATGGAAGCGGGGAAAGTAGTAGAAGCAGGACATTACGACGCATTAATAGCGAAAAAAGGCTATTTCTACGAATTAAAAGCCATCGAAGACGAAATCGTTTTGTGAGCGGCGGTCAAGTAAAAAGCTTTCTTAGCTAATTTTGCTGAGAAAGCTTTTTTAACTTTACAGCATGAACGGAGGCAGACCCTTTTCTGTAACATAGTTTAAAGGTGATTATGCCTGTAAAGCTTTTTAATTTTTATGAAAATAATCACCATAATCGATAGCTTCTATATATGTTGCTTGTTTATAAGAATCGAATATTTTTTGTTCAAAATTAATACTGTATGTTGCTCCTTCCTCAAGTAGATTCCATGCTGCAGCAGGAACCTCTATGTATTCTTCGCTCCCATCTTGATATGCAACGTTAATCAAATAATGGTCTTCAACTTCGAGTTTTTCCTCTACAAGGACACCTGCACCGCCAACTGATGTGTAGTTATGGTAAAGCCAATAACCGATAAATAAAAATAAGGTAGTAAGAGCCACACTTAATAAAACTAATTTCCAACTTTTCATATGATCCCTCATTTCTACAATACTGTACGATTAGGTTGCAGTCTTTGGATGGTTGTTTTATTAAACTATCACTTTTTTGCCTGTCTCCTTGATTTACTGACCATTCTTAAAAAAACCGCTCTCCAGCCTCTCCACTCCCCGGTTCAACGTACACCGCAAGCGGGTATAAACCTGGTAAGTCCGCCAAAAAGGAGAGCCATCGATGTTTCATCAATACATTTTACATGTCGAAAACGTCTACCGACCGGGAGGAGACGACCGCTTAAACATGCTCATCGCCGAAGTGGAGGCCGAAGTGATTGACGGGAAAAACGGCGACACGCTTTACGAGCTGACCGTGCCAGTCACTTTTCATGCCTATGGGGTCTATCCTGATATAAAAGCAATCGGCCAGATTATTCCCGAGCAAAAAGTAAAACGAGAACTGTTTTTCCAGGTACGGCGGTACGTGCGGAAGCTTAGGAACGTACTTGTGCCGGAAGAAGATGAATAGCAGAGCGGCTTGGAGCATCTTAAAACTTGTCCTCACGCTCAACCTCTCCGTATTTTCCTTTTTCAACGCTTGGGCGATGAAATGGTTCACCTTCAAATATGGCGGACAATATAACATTTTCATTTCTCGTATTATAAAGGTAGAGGTAGATCGGCTTCGGTTCGTCTTTATACACGACATCAATGTTTAAACCCTCGGCGCTAGTAAGCCAGCGAGTGTCTATTTCTTTAAATTCCTCTATACTTGTTCCTTCACTTTTTATGTGAACTTCGACTTAATTTAGCTGCCATGTTTGTAGAACAGGATTCCCTTCATGCAAATAGTAATAGCCCCCTGCCGCTCCTATGACTAAGAGCAACAGCGCCCAGATGACTATTGTCGCTTTGGAGCGGATCTATAAAAAACCTTCGAAGTCAGTAGCAATGGCTTTGAAAACGCGTGAGTATACCCCTTCGGTTTCCTCTCGTTCCCGTTCACCATCCTCAATCATGTAATCAAAAGCGAATCCATGTCTTTTTTCATCTTCAGGGTACCAAATCCCGGAAATAAAAGTTTCTTCATCATTTATACGTGTTGCATGTTCCTCATAAGAAATGTGGTTTTTCATGTTAATAAAAGGAAGGTACCTAGCTTCTGATTCCACAAAGAAAATCGGAAGCGTGAGTTCCTCATAGCTGTTGCGATGCTCGGGTCTCGCGGCTTCTTCTAAGTGTTCGTGCTTGATAAATACCGCATCGTAGCCTTCAGCACTTGGTTTTTCAACGGTTGCCAGGTCTTCAAACCCTATCTGGTGAAAGGTTACATCCTCCTCGGATTCGGTAATCTCAGGTTCCTTCCCAATAAGTGCTATATGTAATTGAGGTCCATCGTACGGGGGGTTGGACTCTACCGTGTCGTGAGGGGATGACACATAGCTGTTACCGGCTTCATCCGCTTCACGTTCTGAATTATGATCTGCGCAGGCTGCAAGAAAGATACTATAATACATAAAAAATGGCGTTAGCGTTTTTATCACGGACGTCTCCCCCTCTCATTAAGTAAGTTAATACAAGATGTTCTAGTAACCTCCCTACATTTTACAATTTTCTTCTTTTAGAGAAAATAGGGTCTTGTTCATTTTGGCTAAAAAGGAAAGTAGCAGATATGATGGACCGTTTGCTGAAGATGTTAGGCTTGTAAGCAAACCCTGAAAACATACTCAGCACCTAGAGTTTGATGTTCCTACTAAACTTTTCAATAATAAACGCCTCAACGTTCAATACGTAAGGTGTGAGTGCAACTAAGGCTCAGCCTATGCCGTAAATTTAACCTTATCAAGTTTGCTTCACTATAGGAGGGGGACGAGAGCGGAACAGGACTATCATTTGTTTTACTATTGGTGTAATTTAGGTCTTAGCCAATATCAGTAAAAACAAGGGGGAAACGAATATGACAAAGGAAAATAAGGAGCTAGCACTCGAACAACGTGAAGAGCTACTTAGAACGTTGAAAGCCCGCTTTGAGGAAAACATGAACCGCCATAAAGATTTGGAGTGGGCTAACGTACAAGCTAAACTTGAAGAGATTCCGGAAAAACTGTGGTCGTTGCATGAAATGGAAAGAACTGGTGGGGAGCCGGATGTTGTTGGCCATGATAAACAGACGGACGAATACATTTTTTATGATTGTTCAACAGAAAGTCCTAAAGGTCGCAGAAGTGTTTGTTACGACCGTGAAGCACTGGAGTCAAGGAAAAAATATAAACCAGAAAATAATGCTATTGATATGGCAACTGCGATGGGAATTGAACTTTTAACGGAAGCACAATACCGGGAGCTGCAGAAACTGGGGAATTTCGATATAAAAACGTCGAGCTGGGTGCAAACACCAGCTACTATAAGAACACGTGGCGGGGCCCTTTTTTGTGATCGTCGCTACGATACGGTATTTGTGTACCACAATGGGGCAGACTCTTACTTTGCGGCAAGGGGTTTCCGTGGCTCGCTTAGGGTGTGAATTTTTTACAAACCCCTACATGGGAAAAGTTTAAACAATGATTGTAGAAAAAGCAGCCGGTAATCGGTAGTTGACGTAACCTTTACGTTAACGTAAACTATTACACACAGAATATTTTTAGAATAATAGACTTACAACAGAACGAAAGGAAAAGGCGGTCCCACACATGACGTATTCCATCTCAGACTTAGCCAAGCAGTTTGATATCAGCACGCGCACCATTCGTTACTACGAAGAAAGGGGGTTGATTGAGCCAAAGCGCAGCGCAAGCGGCCAGCGCATATACTCCAAAAAAGACCGCACCCGATTGCAGCTGATACTACGCGGCAAACGTTTTAATTTCAGTCTTGAAGAAATTGAAGAAATGATCACCTTATTTGATGAAGACCGAAGCGGTCGCAAACAGCTGGAAAAAACAATCCGTTACGGTGACCAAAAAATACAAGAATTAACGACACAAATTGAAGAAATGCAGGCGTTGAAAGAAGAGCTCGAAGAACTGCACGCTGATTTCAAAGAACGGCTGCAAGATATTGAAGCTAAGAAGTAGGGGAAGAAAGTCTTTTTACAAACTAGGTACAAACCTAGTGATCTGCGCAAAATTGAAAGCGGTTACAATCGTGCGCAGTAAACTATATTCTCGGGGGAGGGAACCCAATGAACACATCCGTTTTGCTCGAACGAAACGCACGTAAATTCAAGGACAAAACAGCTCTCTTTTTCATGGGCCATGAAATGACATACCAGACGCTGAATGAACGCGTCAATCAGTGCGCCAATGCCTTAAAAGGCAAAGGCGTGCAGCAAGGGGATAAAGTGATTCTCTTTTTGCCGAACGTGCCCGAGTTTGCGATCAGCCTGCTCGCAGTTCATCGACTCGGCGCAGTCGCAGCACCTGTGAACGCCCGCCTGACTGCAAGTGAGCTTTCCTACATTATTGAACATAGCGAAGCGACGACGTTTATTACGCATGAACTGCTGTTTGAAGCGGCAAGAAACCTCCCTGAAGAACATTCCGACTTGACTTATATAAAAACAGGTGACCCGACTAGTCGGTTTGAAGCGTTTGACCAAGTCGTCGCTTCTGCCAGCCCGGAAGCTGTACCGTGTGACCTTGGCGACGACGAACTAGCGACCCTGTTGTACACCTCAGGTACCACTGGAAAGCCGAAAGGCGTTTTATTCAGCTACCGAAACATTATGGCCGTCGCTACGATGATGGCCGTTGAAACGGAAATGAAGCCGGAGTCGCGCATGCTGCACATGATGCCGCTCTCGCACTCCGCGCCACTGCACCTCTTTTTTGTCGCCGGCCTTTACGTAGGCGCCTCCCACGTCTTACACCCGACCTTCACGCCGGATGACTTGCTTACGGTGACCGAAAACACACGCCCGACCCACTTTTTCGGTGCGCCGGTAGCTTATTTGCTGACCGCACAGAGCGAGAAGCTGCCGCAAACCGACCTTTCATCGGTGAAATGGTGGATTTACGGGGGTGCTCCGCTTTCGGCCGCAGAAGTAGGCATGATTCAAAACGCGTTCAACACCGACCGGCTCATGTGCGTGTACGGCTTGACGGAAGCAGGACCGAGCGGAACCTTGCTTGCCCCGCATGAACACGGGCAAAAATCAGGCAGCATCGGGTGCCGCGCCGCGCTGAATACAGAAATTGAGCTCCTGGATGAGCACGGCGAGCCGGCAGCGGCAGGAGAAGTCGGCGAAATCGCGCTTAGAGGCGAAGGCAACATGGTCGGCTACTTTAAAGACGAAGAGAAAACGCGTACGACCTACCAGGGCGACTGGCTGTTGACCGGCGACATGGCCCGCAAGGATGAAGACGGCTACTACTGGGTGGTCGACCGCAAAAAAGACATGATCATCAGCGGCGGCGTGAACGTCTACCCGAAAGAAATCGAAGACGTGCTCAAAATCCATCCCGACATCCAGGACGCAGCCATTATCGGCGTGCCGCATCCAGAATGGGGTGAGAGTATCAAAGCGTTCGTCGTCGCAAAAGAGACCCTCGACGCGCCACAAGCTCTCATCCGCACCTTTTTAGAAGACAAAATCGCCGCCTACAAAATCCCGCACCTAGCCGAACAAGTCGCCGACCTGCCGCGCAACCCGACCGGCAAAATCTTAAAACAAGAACTGCGCAACAAAGAGGAGAATGTCTCATGAACTACGAACAAGACCCGAACCTCCACTACCTGTTGGAAAAATACATGGAGAAGGACCTGTTCGACTATGCGCAGGCTGAGCTGCCCAGGTTCGCTTCCTACTGTCATGAAGTGGACGTGCGCGCAGCTCACACCGACCGCGGCGGCCAGCCCCAGTTGATTAAGTACGACAAGTTCGGAAACGACATCTCGCACGTATGGGTAAATGAAGGCTACCGGCAAACGGTGAACGACATGTACAACACTGGCATTGTCGGTTACGTGCATAAAGACATTCCCGAACTCGGTAAGCCCGGCACGTACCATTATTCGTACGCACAGGGGTACTTGCTTTCGCAGGCCGAACCGGGCTTTTACTGCCCGGTCACGCTCACAATGGCCGTCGCTTACCTGGTGGATACGTACGCTGATGATGAATTGAAAACCCGCTTTTTGCCGCACATTCTCTCCACCGGTGATGTCGAGTTGTATGAAGGCGCTACGTTTTTAACCGAGCGCCAGGGAGGGTCCGATGTCGGCGCGAACGAAGTGCAAGCGGTCAAAGAAGGTGACCATTACCGTTTGTACGGCGAAAAATATTTCGCCTCAAACGCCGGCATGTGCGGCGTGTCGGCCGTCCTGGCACGGAAGGAAGACGCTCCGGCCGGCACAAAAGGGCTCAGCTTATTTTTAATGCCGTGGGATGACGAGGAAGGGAATAGAAATAACCTAAGTGTCCGCCGCTTAAAAGATAAGCTCGGCGTCCGTGCCGTACCTTCGGCTGAAGTCGAACTAGAAGGGGCTAAAGCCTACCTTGTCGGCGAAGCCGAGCGCGGCTTTTACTACATGATGGAAGCGTTGAACTTATCGCGTGTCTGCAACGCCGTCGCTTCCGTCGGCATCATGCGTCGCGCCTACGACGAAGCGCTCGCCTACACACACGAGCGCGAAGCCTTCGGCCAGAAACTGAGCGACTACCCGATGGTGCGCGAAACGCTAATGCACTTACTCAGCCGCCAGGAAGTAGAGACGAGCGCCGTGTTCAAAACCGTCGACCTGTTTGACCGTGTCATGATGCGGCGTGTCCCGGTCACTCAAGAAGACGAAGCCTTGAACCGCCTCTACATCGCCCTCATAAAAGCCCGCACCGCCGAAGAAGCAATCGACTTCGCCCATGAAGCGATCGAACTCCACGGCGGCAACGGCTACATCGAGGACTTCGTCACCCCGCGCCTGTTACGCGACGCCCAGGTCCTCACCGTCTGGGAAGGCACCGAAAACATCTTAGGGCTCGAAGTCCTGCGCCTCATCACCAAATTCAACGCCGACCAGCTCTTCATAAGGGAAATGAAACAAAGCTTGAGCCAGCTGGGTGAGAAGCAGCAGAAGCAGGCAAAACCGGTGGAAAAGGCGTTAGTCCAGCTCGAACAACTGACCGAAAACGTAAAAACAGCCCCGCCGTCCCTGCAGACCTACCACGCCAAAAAGGTTGCAGACTTAATGACCGATATCTTCCTGAGCATCACCGCCTTAGAAGACGCCGCCGCCGAACCAACCCGCAAACCAATGATCGCCGAGTTGTTTTTAGAGCAGATTTGGAGAGAGGAGAACACGTTCGATCCAGAACCGCGGGCGTTGACGTATTTTGAGGAGTTGGTGAGAGTGCAGGAGAAGGAGAGCGTATTATAGGTTACTAATTTACTACTATGGAAATTATAAAGTGAATAGTAGGAAGAGAAAGGAACACCCCGGGCATCTACGTTCGGGGTTTTTCTTAGTAATTTAACGAGGTTAGCAGGAAGGAGGAAGATGGGCATAGTAAGATACAATTTTGTTGATGGGAGGTAAGGGGGAAAGTAAGGTTGAAAAATGTCACAACAGCAACTGTATAGACTGTGAGGAATAACAAACCAAACAATATAGATTGTCATTCTGTATACAACGGCAACCGTCAAGGTGAGGGATCATTATATCCAATATAATTAGGTCTTTGCGAAGGCATTTTCAAACACAAGGTCTTACTTAACTAATAAATCTGAAACTAACCATATAGTTAGACAAGGGGTTATAGAACTGAATCTCCATACTTATCAGTGTACAGTAAATGGATAAATTCATGATTTAAAAGGTGGAGAGTATTAAAAATATTCCTCATGAATCCAAATAGAGTTTATACTAAATCTCAACTTTATGAGCAAGTATGGAAAGAAAGTTATATGGAAGAAAATACAGTAATGGTTCATATGTATGAAAGCGCCATTAAGTTTGGGTTGCCTAAAGAGGATTTGGAAGAAGCATTAGTAGGATAGGAGTACATATAGGACCTTAGGAGAATAAAGGCGATCAATGATTTGATCGTCTTGTTTTCAATATAATTAAGTATGGAATATTATGTTAAAATTGATGGTAGAAGAAATTCATAAAATACAGAAAGGAAGTAAACTGATGAAACAACTCATTGCTCTTGGAGGCGGTGGCTTCTCGATGGAGCCAGAAAACCCATTATTGGATTTATATGTTCTTGATCAATCAGATAAAATCTCCCCTAAGATCTGTTTCGTTCCCACGGCAAGTGGAGATTCAGATAATTACATATCAAGGTTTTATAACTTCTTTGAAAAACAAAATTGTAAACCTTCACACCTTTCATTATTTAACCCACCAACCAAAGATTTGGAGAACTTTCTGATAGAGAAAGATATAATTTATGTTGGTGGTGGTAACACCAAAAACCTGCTAATTTTATGGAAAGAATGGGGGTTAGATATAATTTTAAAAAAAGCTTGGGAACAAGGGAGAGTAATAGCAGGTGTAAGTGCCGGTTCTATTTGTTGGTTTGAAGAAGGGATGACTGATTCGTATGGTGATGCACTCGAACCACTAAAGTGTTTAGGATTCTTAAGAGGGAGTAATTGCCCTCATTATGATGGGGAAGTCAATAGAAGACCTTCCTATCACGAATTTGTAGCTACAGGTAACATAAAATCAGGGGTGGCCACTGATGATGGTGTGGCTCTTCATTATATTGACCAAGAAATAAGTAAAATCGTTAGTTCAAGACCTAATGCCAAGGCTTATAATGTATATTTTGATAAGACAGTACAAGAGGTTGAGTTAAAGACGCACTATTTAGGGGCCTAGTGAAGTAACGGAACGATCCAAAGGAATACTTTTTTCTACCGAGCATGGTAGTGGTATATTTAAGGATGGATACAGCGATAAGGTTTGTGGTACAAAGAAATGATTTTACACGGGGGGTTTAAAATAAACTTTGAGGAGATTGATATAAAGAAACATCGAGATACAGTGGTTACATTTCGGAAAGACTCATTTAAAGTTAGTTTTGGAGATACTTCGGGGTTTGGTGAAGAAGAGGATTATCTACGTTGGTTAGATGAACAAAAAGAGATTTTCCGGAAGGTTTTGTTTTAGTGGAAGAAAATGGTGAATATATAGGCCAACTAGAATTAACCATTCGTGAATACGAAGGTAATGACATTGGTTATGTAAATTTGTATTATTTAATACCTAAAACACGTGGACTGGGTAAAGGAAAAGAATTACACAATTATGCAAAGCATTTCTTTAAAAAAAGTAAAGTTAGTGAATATCATCTAAGAGTTTCCCCATCAAATGTTGCTGCGATTAGGTTTTATATGGCAATTGGGATGGAAAAAATCGGTCCAGAAGTAGAAGGAAAAGTAATTAGGATGAAAGGTTATTTATAAATATTATTATCGTGCTAACGAGGCGATAGTTAATTAAATCCAATAAACAATGTTAAAACTTTCAAGGTAGTGTCAAAAATGTTGTGTAAAAAGGAAATGCTAGAATGCAATAAAATGAATAAACTCTAATTAAAAATGGAGGACAATATATGCTACGTATTTGTCCAAGTCTTCTTATAGTAATTCTCTTATTATCCGCTTGTGGAAGTTATGGAACTCCACTAGGCTTAGACGGTGATAGGATTCATGATAATGTGGTGGAAAAGGCCATGCAAGATGAGGATTTTGAAAATGAATACAGTCCTAGACATGTAGAACTTATAAGAATTTGTGCAGTTATTCTTGAAGGAGAAGAAGACCCTAGTCATGAAGGAATATACTCTATATTTTGGAAAACGAGTGATGCGCCAACAGAGGATTACGGGGGGTATTACTCTTATCACATGAATGAACAAGACTATTCCGTGAAAGTGAGTTCGAAAGAATACATGACTTATGATGAGATTGGTTGCCACACTTATGAAGAAAACTACTGAGACACCTCGTCTATGAAAAAATTAAAGTATAAGTTCATTATGGAGAAGTTCGGTATCAAAAGGAAAACTTAATCAAAACATGGATGAGATGGTATCGAGATATTTTGTATTCTGATAATTACTGTTTTCATTTCAGCGAATAACACCATTTTCATCATCAATAAATACCATTTCATTATCAATCAGTAATTTAAAATCATCCTTATGAAGTGGAAATTCTTCAATACCATTCATTACTTCATCAAGAATTAACGTGTAATTACTAACCTTCAAAAGTTCAATTATTTCTTCATCAGCGTTCTGAAATAGTGCATGAGTTGAAACAATATCATGTTCATTTAATATCAGCTTCTTTAGGTTTTCAAGTTTACCATTACCAGTGCTGAGTGGTTCCTTGAAGTTCCTACTGGTCACAGGTGTTTTCACACGCTGAACTTCAGGTAGGAACGGTGTGATATAAATGAACCTTTCGTTGTTATCAGTTTGTTCCATGTGTTGTATTGCCCAACTTGTTTTACCACTTCCCATTATAGAATCAATGATATTTATGTTTGTTTGTGGCATCTGTATCAATCCTTCCACCTTGTCGTTCTAACCCTTAAACAAGAAATAAAGAAGATACAGACTGCATTGTCAATAACAATGTATTCCAATATACTACACCAAAAATATTCAGCACATCAAAATTGCTTATTGTTCTAAAAAAAGTTGATATATCAAGGGTTGTGGCTTTATGGACAAGGATTACCTAAAAACCTTACTTTTATTATGCCATTAAGTGATCCACCATTACCCGTATATTTAAAAGCGCATAGAATTAAACACGGTTATGAAAAATAAAACGGGCTTAAGTCATGCTTGCCCGATTTTACTATATTCCAGACCAAATTTTACCCGTCCTAATTCTATAAATAACTTATAATCTTCCCAAGCATTAAATGTAGCCTCATTAATTTTATTCGTTATATCCAATCGTTCCTCGTGACTCATATTGTTCTTTGTAATAATATACCTTACACCATCACCCATTCCCTCTGAATTTACCCCAAGCAAACTATCTAAAATCTTTAAACTATTAATTAGCTTAATACGAATTTCATCTAGTTCCTTGTCCATAAATTTATATTCAGGGTTGTCCTCAGTTTGGGAAAATGTATAGACCATTTTCACATAGGCAAACGGAAAGGGTTGGATTGATAAGTCTAAATCCTTAAGAAAGTCCATCATCATTTCATGTTCTAAAAGCTCTCTTATTTTTTTATAAACATGCAGGTCTAACTCAGCTTCTCTTTTTACTTGCTCGGGGTCTTTTGGTTTATACCCTAATAAGTATTTCACAGTATCACCGTTAATAGGAAATTCAGGATGCTTGCTATTATATCTGGAAGTTAGCCAATGAACAGTTATCTCGGTTTGGTCTGCGGAGGGAGAAAATTCTCTTTCAAATTTATTTAAGTCATTTATTATAATACTTTTTTGTTCTTCTGAAAGTTCCATAACTCCGTTTGTGTAAGGAGGACCTAAGTATTTAATATTGTTTTTTTCCCTTTCTATATATTCATCATATAACCTTGCCTTTTCTTTTAAAGTTTTATATTTTTGATTGATTTTGTTGACACCATTATAAATAGATTCACTGCCCTTTTTTAATATATAGATAGTTAGCATACTAAAACCACTAAATAGTAAAAAATTAAATAGTAGTTCAAAACCAAACGAAACATCATCTCCTATATATGCAGATGAAATACCTCCTAAAATTGCCCCTAAAACAAGTATCCAAGCTGATTTAAGTTTTTTAATCATTTCTTTCCCCTGACTTTCGTAACTTGTTATTAACTAACATCGTAACTCATGTTAATAAACCGTTTAGCCTTTTTAATATCCTCATCACTAGCAATAACCACTTCTAAATCACCCGTACCATAATGCCCTATATTACTAACATCACGGGTGAAGCCCTGTTCCAACGTAATACTATCGGGCTTAACTTTCAAATAAAGTAGTATCTTTGCTGTCTGCGGGTGTACTTCAACGATAGCAAAGTTTTTAATACGTTTAAACGCTATGTAATGTTTAAGTATTTTCATTTGAACGTCATCACCTAACGCCATCATATAGGCTTTTAACGTTTCAAATCTATCAGTTAGTTCCGTGTTAGCCTGCTCTAAATAATCAGTTACCGTTTTAACCTTATTGTTACGGTTAGTTGCCGTAGTTGGTGCGGTAGCTTCATCACTAATATGTACGGTTTGTGCCGTTGTAGCGTTAACTAAATCTAGTAATAGAAGTCCATTACTATAATGTTTGTAGTGATAAAGCTCTATATTACGGTTTATTTGTTGAACTGCGTGTTCGTAATACTTAGTAAAACTGCCTGCTATACAAAGTAAACGAGTGCTTTTCCAATCAATAGCGTCTGAAACGGTTGCACCGTACCTACGCATTACCATTATTTCAAATTCCGCTTTATGGTCTAATAACCAATCCAGATAAAATAAGCCTTGATTTATAACGTTTTCGTTCATTGATCGCTTATATTCTATAATTACGGGGGAATTGTTTTCATCAATGCTTAACGTATCAATACGCCCTGCGTGACATTTACCCGTACTATGTTCAGAAGCTAACAAGCGTACACCTAAAAACGTTTCTAAATGCCGTTAATTATATGTTGTAATGACTTTTCAATAGATACAGATTGTCCTTCAAGTTCATCAACGCTATCCCCTTTTAATCTAAATAGTTTTATATCACCCATACACGTTCACTCCTTACCGTAAATATTATAGCATTTCATATTAGTAAAATCTTCCTACTGTTATGAAGTTAACGGCGTTACCTTATTAACGGCACACAGTGACAGCTGAATTATGAAGCCGTAATATTAAATAATAGCCCGTACCTTTAAGCGTAGGTAATAGCGTAGCTAGCGATTTACTAGCTATACAAGGTAAGTTGTCAAAACGGCACAACTTTTATTAATTTTTAAAATAACACCCGCAAGTATTTTTCAATATTTACGTAGTAAATAATTGTAAGTTAACGGCGTTTAAACGGGCTTACGGGGCTTTTTACGGCTACTTGACGTATAGGCTTCAGCAAAAGTTGAAAAGAAGCGGTGATCATAGAAAAGCCGCATCCTCTTAATCTACTGTTGAAGAGCGGCTTTTAGTTTTCTCTCCAGAATTCAGATGATGATTAGCAAAAGCATTTTGAAAAAATGTCCACTCCTCCGTGGTCAATGGACTTAAAATGTTTGTTGTACTTTCTTGCTTGCTCATCGCTTCCCACGTTTCTTGGTCAAGGGTAGTGAGTAGCTGATTGTGCAAAGTTAAAATGTTTTCTACCACTTCCTGGATTTGAGGATCAGCTGGTGATAGACCATTGGAAGCTAACCGTTTTAGTGTTGTAAACAAGTGATAATACTGTTGATCTAGAATGCGTCTTTCTGTTGTAGGAACGGTGTTTTTTTGTTCCTGGTTGTACTGGTAATGATTGTGTTCCCAAACGAGCGAATGAATGATAAAGCAGAACACTCGAATATCAATGACTTCTTCATGAGCGATAATAGAGGACATGTAATCGAGCTGTTGGATCGTTTGCTGCAATTCTTGGACTTGCTCTATTAACTCTTGCTTCTTACTTGTTATAACATCATGTAACTGAGATTGAGAGGCTTCTTGCTGTTTTAAAATATAGGAAATGTCTCTAAGTGAGAAGCCTAAAAACTTGAGTGATTGAATTTCTTGCAACCGATGTACAGCCTGTTCATTATACATTCGGTGACCTCCGTCTTTATACACCGTCGGCTTTAGCAACTCAATATCATCATAATACCTAAGAGTCCGAATCGTTTCTCCACTGCGACGAGCTAACGTTCCAATAGTCTGCAGGCTATTGGGCATTTCTCCATCCCTCCTTTACTGTTTTTTTACTTTCTTTGATAAATGGAATTGCAGGGTAGCGGTACGTTTTGTTTAGTGTAATTTTAATCATTGCATAACCTATCACAACTACTTCTATAAACAAAATGATAAAAGCGATATAGGCGTATGATGAAGGTAACGCATAGGTGAGTGCAAAGAATGGGAAGATAGTTAAATGAAAATTTAGTGCTCGACGACTGCCTCACGATAAAACAAGTGGTTTCTCTTAGTGATTAAGTACATTACGAGCGGAGGTATGAAACCAAGAATAATGGAAATTCCCAACATCAGCTGAACCATTAAGGTTTCTTTACTCTTTCTATTCAAAAAAATCCCTCCTATACATTTTTCATAATTAGTATGAAGGCTAACGTAGGGTGAGCTTCAACTGTTTAATAAAATTCACATGTTTTCTTACAGTTCTGTAAAATATTTTATCGTCCTGCCACATTTCATCTGAATTTGTAACCCAGCTTGTAAAAGTTAATAGCAACTAAGAACTTAAGCCTGAAAAGTAGTTGTGAACTGTATGATAATGGTAAAATAAAGTATGTTCTTGAGCAGTTGAGGAGAAGAAACAGATATAGTATCGGAGATGAAGCTAATGAACGAAGAATTAGAAAAAGCAATTGATTTACGGACGAGAGGAAACCATAAAGAATCTAGCGACTTGCTTATGAGATTGGTAGAGGAGTTTCCTGAGGATGCTTTGATTAACTACCAATGTGCGTGGAGTTTAGACATATTAGGTGAAGAAGCAAAAGCAGTTCCATTTTATGAAAGCGCCATTAAGTTTGGGTTGCCTAAAGAGGATTTGGAAGAAGCATTAGTAGGATTAGGGAGTACATATAGGACCTTAGGAGAATATGATAAATCAAAACATACACTTCAAAAAGGAATGGAAGTGTTCCCCAATAATAGGGCAATTCAAACGTTCTATGCGATGACCTTATATAATCTAAATGAACATAACAAAGCGATGGAACTCTTATTAAAGTGTTTAACAGCTACGACAACCGACTCGGAGATTTATAGTTATAAACAAGCTATTGAATTCTATGCGGATAAATTAGACGAGGTTTGGAAGTAGTTTATGAAAAAATGGACGTAACTTAACGGTCTCAATAAATAAACAAGGCGATCAATGAGTTGATCGTCTTGTTTTCAATATAATTAATGTTATGTATGAAATGGGAGTATATTTTTTGTATATAAAAAGACCTTCAACATACAGGTGATGAATGCACCTTTGTATAGTGAAGGTCTTTTAGTCATATAGCTTATTTTATTAAAGCTGCCCGTTAGCTAGATTCTTTAAAGATTTTATATGTACAAAAGCAAAGAGATGAAAGCACCACAAAGAACATAATTCCACCTAGTGTGAAGTTAGATATAATGTACCATTCCGTTATAAGCAGGAAATGATCTGAATCCATACTTCCGCCCATCGATGTAGGATAGCGGGGACTCTCTCCTCCACAGCGCCAGCGCTATTAAAGCAGCCAACAAGGGAGAGCATAACCTCCCCGCGCACTACACGTGCTCAAACAACGGCAGGGCTTTTTTAAAGGTTTCGAAGTGTTTGCGTGACGACGTGTAGGCCTGGTGTGCTTCGTTGACGGTCACGAGTTCGAAACGGATCTTTTCGCCGGGGGCCATTTGCGCGAGGCGCGGCCAGTCGGCGCGGATGATCGAGCCTATGCGTGTGTAGCCACCGGTGGTCTGGCGGTCGGCCATGAGCACCATCGGCTGGCCGTCGGCTGCGACCTGGATGGTACCAAAGGCGACCGCGTCGGATAAGATGTCGGCGGAGGCGGCCTGTTCCAATTTGGGTCCTTTTAAGCGGTAGCCCATGCGGTCGGCCTGGTCGCTGATCGTAAATTCCTCGCCGCAGAAGGCCCGCTGCGCTTCATCTGTAAAAGCGTCCCACTCGGGGCCGGCAATGGCACGGAGCGGCCCGTCGTGGTAGACGCGGGCATAGACGGCTGGATCGGGACGCTTGCGTCTGCGGGTCCAGAAGCGCTCGTCCCACTCCAGCGTGCTGGCCGCGAGCTGGTCTTCTTTTTTAAAAGCCCGGCCTTCCAATCCGCCGAGACTCGCTTTCGTAAAGGTGGAGCAGCTGCCGAGGTCAACGCGGGCGTCGAAGCCGCCTGCCACGGCAATATAAGCTCGCACGCCGGAGACGGGGATGCGGAAGCTAATCTCGTCTCCGGGTATGACGTGGCGGGTGCTCCAGTTTTCAAACGGGACGTCATTCAAATACGCGCCGAGATTGGCGCCGCCGATCGCAACGAGTGTTTCTTCTTCAAAGCGCAGGGTCGGGCCTTGCATGGTGACTTCGATCGCAGCTGTGTCGGCGGGATTGCCGACGATGGTGTTGGTCAGCTCGAGTGCGAACGGGTCCATCGCACCGGAGACGGGAATGCCGTCTTGCTGGAAACCGATGCGGCCGCTGTCCTGGATAGTGGTGAAAAGTCCGGGACGCACGACGCGGGCAATTGGCTGGCTCGTAACTTGTTGATGCTGGCTCATGAGCGGCTGCCTCCAAGCGGGGAAGCAATCTCCAGGCCGGCGTCAATCAAGGCCAGGCGCAGGTGGCTCGCAAAGGCGAGCGCTTCAGGTTCATCGCCGTGCACGCAAATCGTGTCAGCCGGACGCTCGATGTCGGTGCCGTCCACAGCCTCGACTTTGGCTTCTGTCACCATGCGAATGACGCGTTTGACCGCTTCTTCTTCGTCGGTAATCATCGCGCGCGGGTCTTTACGCCCAACGAGCGAGCCGTCCGGATTGTAGGCGCGGTCGGCAAAGACTTCGTTGGCCGTGTAAAGGCCGGCTGCTTCGCCGGCGCGCACGAGCTCGCTTCCGGACAAGCCGTAGAGCACCAATGATGAATCCACGTCTTTTACTGCTGCAGCGACAGCGTCCGCCAGCTCCCGGTCGGCTCCAGCCGCGTTGTAAAGCGCGCCGTGCGGCTTGACGTGCTGAAGCTGCACTCCTTCGGCATCGGCGAACGCAGCCAGCGCCCCGATTTGATAAACGACCATTGCATATACTTCCTCAGCGCTTGCGTCCAGCATCCGCCGTCCAAACCCCTGCAAATCGGGGAAACCGGGATGCGCGCCGACTGAAACGCCGTGCTCGCGTGCTAGCCGGACCGTCTGCCGCATCACAAGCGGATCGCCGGCATGAAAGCCGCAGGCAACATTCGCCGACGTCACTTCTTTCAATACATCCGCATCACGCCCGAGCGTATAGCGGCCAAAACTCTCCCCTAAATCACAATTCACATCAACCGTCTTCACTAGAAGCACCTCCCCACTCTTTCCACGAAATCTCATATGTACCCGCAGCCACCGCCGCCTCCACACGTTCATATTCTTCGCGCGACACCGGCACAAACGAAACAAGATCGCCCGCCCGGAACAACGTCACAGGCTCGCGCGCCGGGTCATACAACCGCACCGGCGTTCGCCCAATCAACTGCCAGCCGCCCGGACTGTCGAGCGAATACACCCCGGTCTGACCGCCTGCAATCCCTACTGAGCCAGCCGGAACATGCGCGCGTGGATTCGTAAGCCGCGGTGTCGCGAGCTTCGCATCCATCCCGCCCAAATACGGAAACCCAGGCGTAAAGCCGAGCATGTAGACACGATAGCTTGGCGCAGCGTGCCGCTCAATCACTTCTTTTATGGAAAGAGAAGCATGTTCCGCCACGTCCTCCAGGTCCGGTCCTTCTGCGCCGCCGTAGTAGGTCGGCAATTCGAAGAGACGGGCAGGCGGCGCACTAGTGGAAGCCGCTCGTTCAGCCCTACGCCGAAGCGCCTCTGCCGCGTCTGCGTACGAAATATGATCACTATGGTAGAACACAGTCAGCACCGTATAGCTTGGCACCCACTCCTCCGCCCACGGGCAGTTTTCCTCTTCTAGAAGTGCGGCTAAGCCGCGTACTCTGTCATTTATTTCCGGGGAAATCTCCGTGCCAAAACTCACTCGAATTGCACCGTCTCCAAGCGGTGTAAGTTCAGGTGTCTGCATCGGACCACCTCTTCGTTCAATTTCATCTGTTTCATTTTAGCATGGCTCGGTTCTTCTTGCGAGCACATGGTTTGTATCATTTGTTGCTTGACGATAATCAGTTGTGGCGTGGCATCCGCTCGTTGTGGAGTCAAGCCACCTGGTTGTGGTGTCGTGCCGTTCGCATGTGGAGTGAAGACCCATGGTTGTGGAGTCGCGCCGTCCTCTTGTGGAGTGAACACTCATAGCTGTGGCGTGACGCTCATCAGCTGTTGTGTGGCTCCACTTAGTTGTTGAGTGACGCCTCATCGTTGTGGCGTCACTCTTTGTCCCGAACAACGTCTTTCAATGTTAACTCAAACCAGCTTTAAAATAAGCCTGGGATGGTGGTAAAGAGCGTGTAAACGCCGAATACCGCCATTAATAGGACGACGAAGGCGCCAAAGATGGTAAGCCAGATCGGATGTTTATAGTCGCCGACGATACTCGTTTTATGAGCGGCGAGCAGGATCGAACCAAGCGTAAGCGGCAAGATTAAGCCGTTAAACGCTCCAGCTAGTATGAGTAACATGACAGGTTCGCCGATAAAGGCGAAGACGCCAGTAGAAAAGACGATAAAAGCGATCGTCCAGTAGCGGCGGTTACGCTCAATGCTGGCGTGAAACGTTGATAAAAACGTAACGGACGTATACGCAGCCCCAATGACAGACGTAATTCCAGCAGCCCAAAGGACAAGCCCGAACAGGCGTAATCCGATATCGCCGGCCGCGTGATAAAACGCCGAAGCGGTGGGGTTGTCCGCATCAAGGGTGGCTCCGGCTGCTACTACGCCTAAAATCGCTAAAAAGAGTAGGGCCCGCATGACTGACGCAGCCATGATCCCCATAATGGATGTGTTCGTGACGTAGCGCAAGTTTTCTTTTCCGGTGATCCCTGCATCCAGTAAGCGGTGCCCGCCGGCAAAGGTAATATAACCGCCGACTGTACCACCAACGATAGTCACGATCGCGTAAATATCTATTTCCATCGGAGCGACCGTTTGAATGGCAGCTTCTCCGTAGGGCGGGTTGCTGACAATCATAACGTAAGCGGTAAGTAGCATCATCATAAGGCCCAGGTAGCGGACGATTTTGTCCATAGCCACGCCGGCTTCTTTGGATAAGAAGATTCCAATACAAATTATCCCGGTTAAAATGGCTCCAATCCGGGTATCAAGTCCTAGGAGGGCATTTACGCCCAGACCGCCCCCGGCCACATTCCCGATGTTGAAAGCGAGTCCGCCGAGCACGATGAAAAAAGCGACGATGTAGCCAAGTCCCGGCAAAACTTGATTGGCGATATCCTGTCCTTTCATGCGCGAAACCGTAATAATCCGCCAGATATTTAACTGCGCGCCAATATCTAAAATGATGGAAATGAGAATGACAAAAGCAAAGCTCGCCAAAAGCTCTTCGGTAAAGACAGCTGTCTGGGTGAGAAATCCAGGTCCAATGGCTGATGTAGCCATTAAAAAGGCAGCGCCCATTAGGACACTCAGCCGTTGCTTTGCCGTGTATGTTGGGGTTTGTAAATCATGTGATGGCATTATTTAGAGTCCTCCTTAATGTGAAAACGTTTTTTTCTCTTATGTAGAATGAGCAAAAGAGAAGCAGACAAAACATTTTAGCACAGTACCGTAGTGAACATGCAATCAAAACCTATCAGTACGTGTTAAAGTATAAAAATTCTTAATATTACTTATTTTCGGGACTTGTATAACGGGCTTTCGACAGAAACGGTTTTAAACTTGCAGAACTCGTGTTCGTTCGCTCTTGCGGGAATAAAAAGCGTTAGGTACAGTTAGGAGTAACATATTTTTTCATGAATTTTCCATCTTTTTTGGGTCTTTTTATTTATTCATTGCATAGCAACAGTGGACAAGTTTAAAAGGGAAAGGAGAACGTAAACCAAATGAATTCACAAACACTAGTTTTTTTAGCGAATGGGATTGTGTATGCAGGTTTGGGCATGATTTGGGGATGGTTTTTCTTTTTTATTGTTGGCTTAGGGACAGGCATTGTGGCGACGCTTGTGCTGATTGCGCTATCGCTTGGGGGGACAGGCTATCTTGCTTACCAGATGGACGTTCAGAAAACATTTACAGGGCCACATATTTGGCATATGAGTCGTTTAACGTTTTTAGGGGGCTTTCTTTTGCTTGTGTATTCGTGAAGGTTCGGTTGCTACCTGGGGGCGCTTTTCCGGGGCACCCCTTAGTCCCCTCGTGAAAGCCCGTTCTTTTGTGCGTTCAGGTGCTTTTTTAGCTCAGGATATCTTAAAAGATAAATCTTGCTTTAAACGATAAGGCGTTTTCAGCAGCTCCGTTGCTTTCCCGCTGGTCTGCTTACTCGTTTCTTCTTAAAACAGACAGTACAATCGAGGCTGTCTCAAAAGCCTTTGTAAAGCATTAAAAATGGAGGGGCTGCACAGTCACGGGTTCTCGGTGCGCAGTCTTGCCCTTTGGTATGTCAACACCAAACTGGACACATTTATAAAGTTGCTTTTTTAAATTCCATGGGAGACTGATAACCTAATGAGCTGTGTAAACGAATGTGATTAAACCAATGAACATAATCAAACAATTGGAGGTCAAGTTCTTGTTGGTTAGGGAACGTTTGATTATGTACGAATTCTGTTTTAATGGTTTTAAATGTAGCTTCAGCTACAGCATTGTCATAGGGAGTTCCTTTATGACTTAAAGAACGTTCTATACCGAAGGTGTGTAATGTGTCTTCAATTTGTTTATTT
>NZ_KB898641.1 GCF_000377705.1 Salsuginibacillus kocurii DSM 18087
CCTGAATGGGGAAAGCAGCTGAAGACTTATTATGCCGGCCTTGTAGCGTCAGCAGTTGGAATTAAAGTATTTATGCTTCCAATGGTTGCCTTTTTACTTCTTCCGATCATTGATTTGCCTGCTGATGTGCAACAAATTGTCGTTATTCAAGCGTGTATGCCAACTTTTATCATGGCAGCGGTTCTGTTTGAGAAGTATTCAGGCAATGGGAAGCTCGGTATGATGACGATTATATTAGCTGCAGCAGCAAGTCTTATTGTGATTCCATTGATTATATTTCTTTCTTTTCTCCTGTAGTAGCCAAGTGTTATGGTTCATTTAATTTTCACTAAAAAAGCGGCCTCGGGTGTTTAAGTCCTCAAGACCGCTTGAAACACCTTCATTTTTAGGTTTTCTTTCCCTGAGCTTACTGTTCCTCACTTACTATCGGCCAGCCTTTATCTGTCCAGCCAATTTTACGGATTTGCATTCGAATGATACCATTGTCATCACCGTCATAGTAATGGTGAATTAAATAATGTTCGCCATCTTCTTCATATACGTCTTGGCCACCAGGACCAATTTGTGGATCCTCGCTGTCCAAAATAATGGTTCCTCCACCTGCTATATCATTTTCTCCTTTAAGCTCATTGCCTTCCTCGTCTTCATAAGGACCTTCTACAGATTCCGCCCGTCCTGCAGCTATTTTGTAAGTGCTGTCTGTTCCTTCACAACATGTATCCCAAGAGGTGAAGAGATAATAATAGCCATCTCTTTCAAAAATATTAGGGGCTTCAATTGCATTGGGGGGTTCATTGCGATCAGCGATCCAATGTCGGTCGTTTTCCAGCGAACGCATGTCTTCAGATAATTGTTGTAGTTGAATACCTTCCCAATAAGAACCAAAGGTCATCCACCAATTCCCATCTTTATCTTGAAAAACAGATGGATCAATTGCATTATAATCATCCTCTGGACTTGTTTCTGTTACAATGCCATGATCTTCCCAGCTTTCAATATCTCCTGGATCGGAGGTGCTTGCTACGCCAATAGCTGAATTGTTTGTACCAAATTGGGAAACAGCATAATATAAATAAAAAGTATCCTCTTTCTCTACAACATCAGGGGCCCATAAATGGGTGGGCAACTCTTCCTCCTCGTTCCAATTAAATTCATGTACCCAATCAGGCACAGGAATTTCTCCTATTGATTCCCAATCCCCTTCAAGGGTTTCTTCTGATTTTCTGACATAAATACCGCCAGGGTCTTCGCCATCACGGGAAATGCCGGTAGAGAAAACATAGTACGTATCTTCTGCTTTAATTAAAGCTGGGTCATGTACCGGATCATCTTCAATCACTGCACCATCTTCATTTTCTTCATAATTGCCAATATCTCCACTCATTTCTAACTTTTTAAAGTTAGAAGTAGTGAGGTTTTCTGTTTCTTCATCGCTGGAATCGTCTTCTACACTTTCTTCTGCATCTCCTGTTGGTTCTTCCCCCAAAGTTGCTGCTTCTTCATCTTCTTCAGTAGCGCAGGCCGATATCAAAAGTAAAAAAAATCCCCAAACAATTAGTTTCGCCAAGAGAGAATACTGTTTCATGTTTTCCTCCATTTCTTTTTGTTTTTATTAAAAAACACAATGGTTAGAGGTAGTTAATATTAATCCCTCCTTTTTTATTTGAAATCAAAATTTAAAAGTGTACAATTCTGAATTTTCATTTTGTTTCATTTTCTATTGTAAGGTTTGACTCTTTATTTGTCCATACATGAATTGTTTATTAGGAGGTTTTAAGTAAATATATACGTACATGTATTGAAGGGGGATATTTAAAACAAAAAGCAAGACTCATCCTTCCCGAGGTTAAGGTCCTCAAAATATTTTCTGGTTAAGCTATGATCATTTAAGTATTTTAGGCCTGTATAACGATCACGAATAGTGGAGGCTTGCAAGAGTAGAGCTAGCAATTCTTCATTTGATAACCCAAGTTGGTGGGCTTTAGTGGGGCATCCTACAGTGGCCAGTTTATTTTCAATAAATCCAGGATTAGGAAGGGTAAGGTAAGGGTTTTTGTACTGGGTCGGGATCGATTCGTCCATAGCTAATTTTTTATATAATTTAGTCATAATCAGAGTGGCCACTCCAACTTTGTTACCGTGTAGCATCTGGGGTTTATGTGTATTTACAGCTTGCATTTCAATCATATGTGAGAGGTGATGTTCTGCGCCAGATGCCGGCTTGGAATTTCCAACCAAAAGCATAGCTAAACCTGAATAAATTAGGGCTTCCATTAAGTAGTAAAGACCCTGGGGTCGATTCCTAGCTATTTTATCGACGTGGTTTAAACATTGGTGTAAAGCCTGCTCTGTAATCTTATAAGCATTTTCACAAAAAGTTTCATTGTTAATCAGAGCAGAAAATTTCCAATCGGCTAGAGAAGTGAATTTACCGACCATGTCCCCAAATCCGGCACCATTTAATTCAGGTGGACTTTTCTGTAATATATTAAGATCTGCAAATAAGGCAACTGGTGAAGAGGCTTGAATTGTTACTTTTCTTCCTTGAAGTAGTAATGGTGCCCCTGTAGAGGTGAAACCATCCACAGAAGCTGCAGTTGGCACAGAGAGAAAAGGGATCTGGGTTTTATGACTAACATACCGAACAATATCATGAATTGTTCCGGTCCCAACGGCAAGCAGGGCTTTTACATTGGTAGTTGTGTGGGTGAATAAATCATTTAGAGTCCGCTCATCTGCCACTACTTGTCCTAGTATGTCTTTTGGCAAAAGGTGAGCTTTATAGGATATCCTCTCATTTTCTAACAAAGCACAGAGAGTTGATCCTGCCGCTTCATAAGTCTTTTCATCGCAAACGATAAGTACATTCTTAAAGTTGTGTTTAATTAAATAAGCAGGAATGTTAGCAATGGCGCCACGAGAGATTATAAAAGATAATTCTTCAACATGGTGGGAATGACAATTGCAAATGATAGAGTCATTTAGATTTTCAGTACGTACATGTTTCATACAAAACCCCTCTCCGATTTACATAGTTTTTTAGCATGTACAACTTGTCACTTTTAATTGCTCGTACATTCATACAGGCTCAGTTAAAATAAAAATAAAGGACATAAATTATTATAAATGTTCGAACATGTTATGAGATTATCATAGTATATATTAAAAAGAACATACAAGATGCAATATCTTCTCCCCACAATATACCTGTAATTATAAAAATCTTTACTGGTTTACCGTCTTAAATAAGTATTAAATCGGCATTTAACATAGATGTAAAAGTGTTTTCAGAAATTTTTGAGATATCCTTGTAAATTCCAAAAAAAGAATATATAATAACAACAACTCATACGTACAAGTTAGGGAGGTGGTTATAAGAATTCATTATTTTTATTTATTCTCAGCAAAAATGTAAGCGCTATTAAATTGAATTTTTAGAGTCAACTAAATAAGGGGGATTACTATGAAAAGGTTTTATTTACTTTTATTCTCTAGTGCCGCCGCATTTACTCTATCGGCATGTGGAGGCTCAGAAGAAACAGAGGGAGATGGCGGAGATTTAGAAGAAGAAGTGGTTGTCGGTGAAGAAGAAGATGATGCTACAGACTTGACATTCTGGACATTTGAGGGACTGCATACGGCATTATTCGAAGAGGCAGCAGAAAGTTGGAATGAAGAAAATCCAGACGATCCAATTACCTTAACTGCTGAAGTATATCCATTTGACCAGATGCATAATAACTTGCTTTTATCTTTGCAATCAGGGTCTGGTGCACCAGATTTGGCAGACATTGAGATTAGCCAATTTGCTAATTACTTAGAGGGAGATATTCAACTTGAAGATATGAATGATCAAGTTGAACCTGTCATTGATGACATGGTAGAGGAGCGACTTGATATCTATGCCGAAGACGGTAACTATTATGGCATCCCTTCTCACGTTGGTCTTACAGTGATGTTCTATAATGAAGAGATTATGGACGAGGCAGGCGTTGATATAGATAGTATTGAGACATGGGATGATTATATTGAAGCGGGCGAACAAGTTGTTAGTGAAACAGACGCTACAATGACAACAGTTGAAGGTGATGAGCATTTTACCTTTTGGCCTTTAATTAGCCAAAGAGGATCAGACTATTTTGATGAAGATGGAAACGTGATTCTTGATAATGACGTAAACGTTGAAACTTTACAATTTATTTATGATTTGGTACATGAACATGAAATTGCTGAAATCACTCCAGGAGGAAATCACCATTCAGAAGACTATTACGGATTTATGAATGATGGGGGAGCAGCTTCACTCATGATGCCTATTTGGTACATGGGACCGTTTGTAGACCATATGGAAGACTTAGCAGGCAAAATGGAAATTCGACCACTTCCTGTTTGGGAAGAAGGCGGTAATAGAACAGCAGGTATGGGGGGGACAGGGACCGTTGTAACAAATCAATCAGAAGATCCAGAATTGGCTAAAGAGTTTTTGGCCCACGCTAAGCTCTCACAAGAAGGGAACATTAACTTATGGAGAATCATGGGCTTTGACCCGCCGCGGCATGATGTATGGGAGATGGATGAAATGAGGGAAGAGAATGAATACTATGATTATTTTCATGATGACCTTTTTGATTATCTCTTAGAAATTCAGGATGAAGTAGAAGATATTAATATCACACCTGATATCCCGGACATGCAAAACGAAATTCACACAAATGTTATGCACAACGTTCTAAGAGGTGAAACCCATACACCTGAAGAAGCCCTGGAAGAAGCGGCAGAAACTATTAGGCAAGGAGGAGCGGCACAATAAAAGAAGGAGGGGAAGCACCCTTTCCCCCTTCTCTTACACCAATAATTGAAAAATAAAGATTAAAGGAGGGGAAGCATGAACTCTTCATTAAGTACTCCTTCTCAGCAAATACCACCAGAAAAAAAGGGGAATAAGTTTACCAGTTTTTTTAATTCAAAAAAAGTAGCACCTTACGTGTTTGTTGTTCCCTTTATTTTATCTTTTTTAATTTTGTATCTTTACCCTTTTGTTTATGCAATTATTATGAGCTTTCAACAAGTTCTGCCTGGTCAAACTGAATTTATCGGTTTGCAAAACTATGAACGGTTAATGAATCCAACATTTTATAGAGCTGTTTTTAATACGACTATTTACGTAATTTGTACAGTCATTATTTTAGTTGTGGTACCGCTTCTATTAGCTGTCCTTTTAAACAGTCGTTTAACTAAGTTAAAAATCTTATTTCGAACAGCCTTTTTTATGCCTGCGTTAACCTCCGTAATTGTGGCTGGTGTCATCTTTAATATGATTTTTAGTGAATCTGACAGTGCTGCAGCTAACCAGGTATTGGCTTGGATAGGATTAGACTCAGTAGATTGGCAGTATAATGCAGTAACCGGAATGTTTCTTATGGTGGCACTTGCGTCTTGGCGTTGGATCGGAGTTAACATCATGTATTTTCTTGCGGCTCTTCAAAATATTTCTGATGACTTATACGAAGCGGCAGATATAGATGGGGCCAATGCCTTTCAAAAATTTTATTACGTAACTCTTCCAGCGTTAAAACCAATCGTCATTTTTGTATCTACCATAACCATTATTAACGGTTTTCGCATGTTTGAAGAAAGTTTTGTATTTTGGGAAACGAGCTCCCCAGGGAACATTGGTCTAACCGTTGTTGGTTATATTTATCAAGCAGGCATCCAACAAAATGACATGGGATTTGGCGCGGCAATTGGGGTCTTTTTAATGATTATTATCTTGGTTGTTAGCCTCATTCAATTAAAATTCTTTGGCGCATTCAAAAAGGATGAGTGATCTTCATGGATACAACTAAAAAAGAAAAAATACTATCCATCATTATTTTAATATGTATGGGGATAATGGCATTTATTGCACTATTTCCCATCCTTTCTTTGCTATTAGCATCTTTTCGATCGTCCTCTGTCTTGATGAGTGAAGGAATGACATTGATTTTTGACCCCGCTGAATTGAATTTAAATAATTACGAGTTCATTTTTTCAGAGGAAGGAATGGGATATTGGCGCTGGTATTTGAATAGTTTAATTATTTCTGCTGGCGTAATTGTATTTTCCTTATTTTTCTCTTCGATGGTTGGTTACGCTCTTGCGTTGTATGAGTTCAAAGGTCGTAACATAATCTTTTTATTAGTTTTGGTCATTTTAATGATCCCATTTGAAATTTTAATGCTTCCACTTTATCAAATGATGGTCTCGGGCCAAATAATAGACACCTATTTATCTGTGATGCTGCCATTATTGGTTGCACCGGTCGTTGTTTTTTTCTTTAGACAATATTGTTTAGGATTACCGAAGGAGTTAATGGATTCAGCACGTATTGATGGTTGCAGCGAGTATGGAATTTTTTTCAAGGTGATGGCTCCACTTATGTTGCCATCCTTTGCAGCTATGGCTATTTTTCAGGGGTTAATCAGCTGGAATAATTTTCTGTGGCCTTTAGTAGTTTTACGGTCCAATGATATGTTTACCCTACCCGTCGGATTGGCAACTTTGTTAACCCCGTATGGCAGTAACTATGATCTCCTATTTACAGGGTCAGTATTAGCCATACTTCCTATTATAATATTGTTTATTTTCTTCCAACGTTATTTTATATCTGGTTTAACAATGGGAGGCGTAAAGGGATAGTTTTCAACGAAAACCATGGGGGAGGGTTCAGTTTGAAACCTCAAATGACACAACAAATCGACACATACTTTAAATGGATAGCAAAACTCTCTTATTTAAACCTTCTCTGGCTAGGGTTTAGCGTACTTGGACTTTTAATCGGCGGCTTCTTTCCAGCAACAGCTGCTATGTTTAACATCTGCAGGAAGTGGGTTGTCGGTCAATCAACAGAAAGGTTATTTAATGAATTTGCTTATTATTTTAGAAAAGAATTTTGGAAAGCAAACTTTATTGGCTGGATAATGGTCGTATTGGGCGTCGTGCTTTATCTCAATTACAGAGTGCTAGAAGTTAGTGAAGGAGGATACCACCTTTCTGTTGTCTTTTCTTTCTATGTTCTCCTTTTTCTATATACTGTTGTAGTGGTAAATATTTTCGCTTATCTTGCTTTTTATGAATCTTCCTTGTGGATGGTTCTTAAAAACGCAATGATTATTGGACTGGTTCACTTCCCCTATACTTTAGCTATATTTATTACACTTGTAGGGCTTGTCTATGTCTCCTTAAGTTTACCTGCTATGATCTTGTTTTTTATTGGAAGTTTGGGTGCCTTATCGACCTCATGGTTATTTCATACGTCCATAAAAAAGCTTGAAGAGAAAAGGGCTCAATCTAATACCCTTGATGCTCAACAAAACTAAGAATTGGAGGACCCTATGAATAAGACACTAAAAGCAGAAATGATTATTGATAAGGATTATAAAATTTCTGAGATTGATCCCCGCATATACGGGTCATTTATTGAACATTTAGGGCGAGCTGTATATGGAGGATTATATGAACCAACTCATCCTACTGCGGACGAGGATGGTTTTCGGCAGGATGTTATTGAAGCAGTTAAGGAATTGCAAGTTCCAATTGTAAGGTACCCAGGTGGTAACATGGTTTCTGCTTACAATTGGGAAGACGGTGTAGGGCCAAAAGAAGAGCGGCCACACCGACTAGAATTAGCATGGCGAACGATAGAAACTAATCAAATCGGAACCAATGAATTTGCAAATTGGATAAATAAGGTAGGGGCAGACGCTATGCTTGCAGTTAACTTAGGAACTCGGGGGATCGATGCTGCAAGGAATTTATTGGAATATTGCAACCATCCAAGTGGTAGCTACTGGAGTGATTTGCGCAGGCAGCATGGTTATGAAAAACCTCATAATATCAAAACATGGTGTTTAGGAAATGAAATGGATGGGCCTTGGCAAATTGGAGGAAAAACGGCTGAAGAGTATGGCAGGCTTGCTTTTGAAACCGCCAAAGCGATGAAAACGGTTGACCCTTCAATTGAACTGGTGAGCTGTGGCAGTTCCAACTCAAATATGCCAACCTTCCCAGAGTGGGAACGTACTACTTTAGAGCACACATACGAGTATGCAGACTATATTTCTTTGCACCAATACTATGGAAATCATGCGAACGACACCTCGAATTATTTGGCAAAATCATTAGACATGAACGAGTTTATTAACACTGTTATTGCAACATGTGACTATATTAAGGGGAAAAAAAGAAGTAAAAAAGAGATTCATCTTAGTTTTGATGAATGGAATGTTTGGTACCATTCTACTCCTCATGATAAAACAATCGAACCCTGGCAAGTAGCACCACCCCAACTGGAAGATGTATACAATTTTGAGGATGCTTTGCTTGTAGGCTGTATGTTAAATACAATGCTTTACCATTCAAATCGAGTAAAAATTGCTTGTATGGCCCAACTTGTCAATGTGATCGCGCCTATTATGACAGAAAACGGCGGCGGTCTATGGAAACAAACAATTTTTTATCCTTATTACTACACCTCTGTTTATGGACGAGGAACGGCGCTAAGACCGGTAATATATTCACCGAAATACGACAGCATCGAATTTACAGACGTACCATATTTAGATGCCTCGGTAGTATTTAATGAGAATAAAGAAGAACTTGTTCTCTTTGGAATCAATCGACACTTAACCGAGAACATGGAGATTGTCTGTGATGTTCGCGGCTTTGAGGATTATACAATCTGTGAGCATGTTGTATTAGAACATGACGACCCAAAAGCAACGAATACGTTGCAGCAAGAACAAGTGAAACCACATAAGAATGGAGTTTCTCAACTAAACGATGGTTATTTGAATATTAAGTATTCTAATATGTCTTGGAATATGATTCGTCTTCAGAAAAAGAGTGATAAATAAAAGGAGGCAATTGAAATGACATTAATCCACGAATTTAAAAACCCATTGATAGAACAACGAGCAGATCCATGGATCTACCTTCATAATGATGGCTTTTATTATTTCACCGGATCCGTGCCTAGTTTTAATGAAATTGAAGTGCGGAGATCAACGACCTTAGAAGGGTTAAGGGAAGCCGAACCAGTAAGCGTTTGGAAAAGACCTGAAGAGGGTCCGTTAAGCGGTTATATTTGGGCACCAGAAATACATTATATCGATGGTAAATGGTACATTCATTTTGCTGCTTCAGAAAAAACTCTAGAAGACGAAGGTGAATTTGATCATCGAATGTATGTATTGGAATGTGAATCACAAAATCCGCTAGAGGGAAAATGGGAAGAAAAAGGTAAAATCAACACTAAATGGGAGTCTTTTTCACTAGACGCCACCACGTTTGCCTACAATGGAAAACGTTACTTGGTATGGGCCCAAAAAGACTCTTCTATCCCAGGGAATTCTAATGTGTACTTATCAGAGATGGAAAATCCATGGACATTAAAGGGAGACACAATCTTGCTCACATCACCGGAATATGAATGGGAAAAAATTGGGTTTCTAGTTAATGAAGGACCTGCTGTTTTAATAAGAGATAATAATATCTTTATTACTTATTCAGCTAGTGCCACGGACTATAATTATTGTATGGGATTACTGTGGGCCGATGGTGATAGTGATTTATTATCTGCTTCATCTTGGTCAAAGGCGGAGAAACCTGTGTTTGTTTCAAGTGAAAAAAACGGTCAATATGGGCCTGGGCATAATAGTTTTACCCGAACAAAGGATGGAGAAGACGTGCTGGTTTATCATGCCAGAAATTATAAAGAAATCGAGGGCAATCCATTAAAAGATCCGAATCGACATACTCGAGTAAAAACTTTTACTTGGGATGAAAAAGGCTTTCCGGTATTTGGGGAACCCCTTTAGAGAACATCAATAATGATATAGCTTTAAATGAACTTGTCCGTATAAATTATCGGCGTGATACTATTTTCTTCGCTTTTGTAGAACAAGTAAAGGGTTCTTTTTAGTTGAAAACTATGTGAATAAAGGGAGTGGACTCCATGCTAGAAGCTTTGAAAGAAAGGGTGCTCGAAGCTAATTTAGCATTGCAGCGGCATCAACTCGTACAGTTCACCTGGGGGAATGCTAGTGCAATCGATCGAGAAAATAATCTTGTAATTATTAAACCGAGTGGGGTTTCTTATGAAGAATTAACGCGAGACAGTATGGTTGTTCTTGATTTAGAAGGAAACATTGTTGAGGGGGCATTAAAACCCTCCTCTGATACTCCAACTCATCTTGTGTTATATAACCATTTCAAAGAGATAGGAGGAATTGTGCATACGCATTCTCCTTGGGCTACAAGTTGGGCGCAAGCAGGAATGGATTTACCTCCGCTTGGTACTACACATGCTGATTATTTTTATGGATCGATTCCTTGTACGAGGGCCATGACAAGTGAGGAAATCGCAACAGACTATGAAGTGGAAACAGGGCGAGTCATTGTCGAGACGTTCCAAGACGAGGATCCATTAAGAATTCCAAGCGTTTTAGTGAAAAGCCACGCACCATTTAATTGGGGTAAAGACCCTGAAGATGCTGTGCATAATGCAGTTGTGCTTGAAGAGACAGCACGTATTGCTTCTTGGACCTATCAATTGAACCCAAAGATTGAAAATATGGACCAGGCCTTATTGGATAAACACTTTCTAAGAAAGCATGGTGCGCATGCTTATTACGGACAATCATGAAAGGGGATGAAATGATGAATTCGAAGTATGCAATTGGTATTGATTTTGGCACAGAATCAGGACGTGCTGTTTTAATCGACTTATCCAATGGAAATGAAATTGCCGAACATGTCACCCCTTACCCTCATAAAGTTATTGACGAAGCCTTGCCTGATTCAGAGGTGAAACTAGGGACTGAATGGGCTTTGCAGCACCCAGGTGACTATTTACAAGTGTTAAAGCAATCCGTTCCTAAAGTAATGGAACAATCAAATGTGGATAAAGAAGAGGTCATCGGGTTAGGGATTGATTTTACAGCTTGTACTATGCTTCCGATCGATAAAAATGGAGAACCTCTTTGCTTTAATGAAACATATTCTCCCCGTCCGCATAGTTGGGTGAAATTATGGAAACATCATGCTGCCCAGGAAGAAGCAAATTTAATTAACAAAAAGGCAGAAGAGAGAGGAGAAAATTTTTTGCCTCGTTATGGTGGGAAACTCTCTTCTGAATGGATGATAGCTAAGATTTGGCAAGTTTTACGTGAGGATGCTGAAATATATGAACAAACAGACCAATTTGTAGAAGCGACAGATTGGGTTGTTTATCAAATGACAGGAAATTTTATCAGGAATAGTTGCACAGCTGGCTATAAATCGATTTGGCATAAACAAGAAGGATATCCGAGTAGAGATTTCTTTAAATCGCTAGACAATAGAATGGAAGATTTAATTGATACAAAACTCAGAGGTGAAATTGTCGCACTTGGTGATTCAGCGGGTGGGTTGACTGAAAAAATGGCCCAGCAAATGGGATTGGCTTCAGGAACTACAGTGGCTGTAGGGAATGTGGATGCACATGCGGCAGTACCAGGAGTAGGAGTTACGGAACCAGGAAAAATGGTAATGGCCATGGGCACCTCAATTTGCCATATGCTTCTTGGTAGAGAAGAGGTTCATGTTGAAGGCATGTGTGGTGTAGTAGAGGATGGGATTATTCCAGGCTATCTTGGTTACGAAGCAGGTCAATCTGCTGTTGGTGATATTTTTGCATGGTATGTGGATCAAGCCGTGCCAAAATACGTACATGACAAAGCTCAGAACGAAGGAGTGAATGTACACAAATGGTTAGAAGCACAGGCTAGTGAATACAAACCTGGGGAAACCGGCCTTTTGGCACTAGATTGGTGGAATGGTAACAGGTCTGTGCTCGTGGACACTGAATTAAGTGGATTGTTGGTGGGAGCCACCATTCTGACTAAGCCGGAAGAAATTTATCGTGCCTTACTAGAATCTACAGCGTTTGGAACGAAAACAATTATTGATGCTTTTCATGAAAGCAACGTAGCTGTTGATGAACTTTATGTGTGTGGAGGTTTGCCTCAAAAAAATGATTTATTAATGCAAATCTATGCAGATGTGACAAATCGCCCTATTAAAGTAGCCAATTCCAGCCAGACACCAGCATTAGGGGCAGCTATGTTTGCAGCTGTAGCAGCCGGTTCTAAAAATGGGGGCTATGAGAATATAGTAGAGGCCGCTAACCATATGGCTCAAGTCAAAGATGAAATCTATCAACCAAGACCCGAAAATGTAGCAGTGTACGAAGAACTTTATAAAGAATATAGAAGATTACATGATTATTTTGGACGGGGTGCAAATGATGTAATGAAACGGTTAAAAAACATACAAGAGACAGTAGAACCCAGTTTTGTATAAATCATTGGCCAATATAGATGCGAAAAGGAAAGAGTTAATCGGAACCAGTTCGGTTATATTAGGGAGGAAATAGCATGGGAAAACAGGGCGCATATGAATTTTGGTTTGTGACCGGAAGCCAGCATTTATATGGTTCAGAATCACTTCAAGAAGTAGAAGAACATTCAAAACGGATGGTTGAGGGACTAAATGAGAAAGCTAATCTGCCGTCTCCGCTCATTTTTAAAGAGGTTTCAACCAACTCAGAGTCGATTCGCAAGCTAATTTTAGAAGCAAATCGAAAGGAAGAGTGCGCTGGTCTAATAACTTGGATGCATACATTTTCACCAGCTAAAATGTGGATTGCTGGTCTAAGCGAACTTAATAAACCAATGCTTCACTTGCATACTCAATTTAATCAGGACATTCCATGGGATAGTATTGATATGGATTTTATGAACTTAAACCAGTCGGCTCATGGAGATCGAGAATATGGGTTTATGAACACTCGGATGAATATCGCTCGAAAAGTAGTGGTAGGCCATTGGCAGCAAGATAGTGTTCAAGAACGTATCAAGTCGTGGATGTTCACTGCCTCCGCTCACCAAGAGAGCAAGTTTCTAAAAGTTGCGCGTTTCAGTGACAATATGCGAGGGGTTGCAGTTACTGAAGGAGATAAAGTTGAAGCACAAATTAAGTTCGGTTGGAGTGTTCATGCCTTTGGGATTGGTGATCTTGTTGAGAAAATCAATCAGGTAGAGGAACACCGGGTTAGGAACCTCTTAGAAGAGTATGAGGAACTGTATCACTTTGATATGAATAATAAAACTATTTACCAATCTACTTTTGAGCAAGCTAGAATTGAAATTGGGTTAAAGGAATTTCTGGATGAAGGAGGGTTTAAAGCATTTACAACAAACTTTGAAGACCTTCATGGCATGAAACAGCTTCCAGGGTTAGCCGTTCAACGCTTAATGGAACAAGGGTATGGTTTTGGTGGTGAAGGAGATTGGAAGACAGCTGCGTTGGTTCGATTAATGAAAGTAATGGCCGGTAACCGGGGAACATCATTTATGGAAGACTACACCTATCATTTAGAGCCAGGAAATGAACTAGTATTAGGCTCACACATGCTAGAAGTTTGTCCAACCATTGCTTCAACTAAACCTGAGGTTCAAGTTCAACCCCTTTCCATGGGAGGAAAAGAAGATCCTTCTCGTCTTGTGTTTAACAGTCAAGCTGGAAAAGCATTGAATGCTTCTTTAGTGGATATGGGTGGGAGGTTTCGTTTAGTTATTAATGAAGTAGAAGCGGTACCAAGTGAAAAAGAGATGCCGAATTTGCCAGTAGCAAGGGTGCTTTGGAAGCCTCAGCCAACATTTGCTGAATCTGCGGAAGCATGGATTTATGCTGGAGGGGCTCACCATACAGCCTTTAGTTATCATGTATCAACGGAACAGCTGATAGACTGGGCTGAAACGGTGGGAATTGAATGTGTGGTAATTGATGCTTCTACCGAAGTTTCCGCATTTAGAAAAGAATTGCAATGGAATCAAGCAATTTGGTAAAGGACCACAGAACTGCTTAGAGGTTTTTGTAATAAAACCTCTAATTGTATGAACCGAATAATGGTTGTTACATGTACCATTATCGACAGACAATAAAATAAGCAAGGAAGTTTATAAGGAGATCATATGATATCTAAAAATATAGTGTCCTCTTTTAATGGGATTCCTGTTACAGCCTATACTATGGAAAATAGCAATGGCATGAAAGTGAAAGCACTAGATTATGGTTGCGTCATTTTAGAAATACTTGTGCCCGACCAAGAAGGAAATGTTGAAAATGTGGTCCTTAGATACGACGAGATATCAATGTATGAAAAGAATCCAGGATTTTTAGGAGCTATTATTGGAAGAACAGCCGGGCGTACTCAAGATGGAAAATTACCGTTGACTAATCACACTTATTACTTACAGCAAAATGAGGGAAAACATCACCTGCATGGAGGATATGAGTGCCTTTCTCATGTACATTGGAATGTGATTACAGAAATTCAGGACAATGAACAAATAATCTATTTTCATTATACGAGTAAAGAAGGGGAGGGGGGCTATCCTGGAAAGGTAGATTGTTATATTACTTACCGTTTAGACAATACTAATAAATTTATTATCGAATATAAAGCGGTAACAGATAAGGAAACTGCTATTAATTTCACGAATCATTCCTATTTTAACCTAAGCGGAAATGCTAAGAGAACGATTGAAAATCACGATTTAGAAATAGATAGTGAGAGATTTTTGGAACTTACCCATGAATTAATTCCAACAGGTGAAGTATTAGAAGTAGGCTCGCACCCAGCTTTTGATTTTAGAAAATCAAAGAAAATTAAAGATAGCTTATCTCAGCGAGACGAACAGATAAAACGTGCTGGTGGGATTGATCATCCCTTTATAATAAATCAGGCGAAAAAAAAGGCTGTCGTTCTTTTTGACGAAAAAAGTGGTAGGAAATTGGAGATTGAAACGGATGATCCAGCCATTGTATGTTACTCAGGAAATCAACTGACTGGAAATCCCCCTATTTCTAATCGCAAGGCAATAAAACACCTAGGAATTTGTCTAGAAGCCCAACAGGTCCCTAACTCCTACTTTTTGCCGGATTTTGAGCCGCCAATAATAA
The DNA here is from genome assembly GCF_000377705.1 of Salsuginibacillus kocurii DSM 18087. Lineage (GTDB taxonomy): Bacteria > Bacillota > Bacilli > Bacillales > Marinococcaceae > Salsuginibacillus > Salsuginibacillus kocurii. Next base: position 15,046 of record NZ_KB898641.1, read on the forward strand.
AAGCCACTGAAACTTATTATAAAAAAACGGTTTTCTCTTTTTCCAATTGCACCAGGTAATAAAAAAGATTTATATCAAATGAAATCCCTGGCATGGTTTAAAGAAACTTGCCAGGGATTTTGTTTACCTTAAACTTTAGAATTAGGGAAGAAAGGGATTCAACCAACTCGTAAAAGCAGCCTAGCTAAGATGCTAGTCATCATCTGAAATAAATTCGCCTAAATAGTAGTAGGGTCAAATAGTTTCTTCGGAAGACTTTAAGGGAGATGAAGAGGTACGAACAACTAATTCGGGTTCATAAACAATTGAGTTAGTCGCGTTATCATTCATTTTGCTATTTTCCACCATATCTACAATCATTTCAGCGGCTTTTTCTCCCATCTTCATTTTAGGGTGGGCTACGGAAGTGAATTTTATTTCTGTGGCTTCTGTGAAGTGAGAGTTATCAAAACCTATAATTGAAATATTTTCCGGGACTTTTAAATTTAGACCTCTGATAACTTTCAATACTTGGATAACCAGTTCATCATTATAACAAACAATTCCAGTAGGTCTCCCAGTTTTATTATCTAAAAGTTTGTTAATCTTTTCAGAAGGTTTACTATCTTTTTCTTCTGTGGCATACGTTATTAAGTTTTCCGGATGTATATTTAGCCGGTGTTTACGGTGTGCTTTTACAAATCCTTTCATTCTCTTTACACCTTGTAAGTCATCAGTTTTAAATATACCCACAACATTCTCATGACCTTGTGAAAGCAGGTGATCTGTAGATAAGTAGGCTCCTTTTTCATCATCCATGATTATGCTTGGTGGTTCTAGTTCCTCATAATAAGCATTTATCATAACGTAGGGTATACCAAGGTTTTCAAGATTTAAATAATAATTGATATTAGGATTGGTAAAAGCACTTTTAGTAGGTTCAACAATAATGCCATCCACTTTTTGGCTTAATATATTTTCTAGAGCCATCCGTTCTTTATTAAAATCATTATTAGTACTAAACAAGATGACATTATACCCTCGTTCACTCAAGTAGCTTTCCGCTCCTCGAATAAGATGCGGAAAGATATAATCTGAGATATAGGTAGTAATCAAAGCGATGTTCTTAGGAGCAGAAGTAGAATTATTATGGGAACGATCCGCGCAAAATGTACCAGCTCCATGTTCTCTATAAAGCCACCCTTCACTAACTAATTCTCCTATAGCTTGTCGAATTGTATGCCGGCTTACTTTAAACTGTTCCATTAGTTTATGTTCTGAACTGATTTTTTGATATGGTTGGTAAGAACCGTCTAAGATTTTAGACTTTAAGTGTTGCTTTACCGTTTTGTATTTTGGAGTCAAGGAAGTATTCACCTCAGTTTAAAGTCTCTTTTTTAAGAATTCTAGTGAACAGTTTGATAAGTTAAATTGAACATGTTACTTTAATCATACACCACTTGACCGTACAACTCAAATTAAATAAGCAAAATAAAAAGGAAGCTATGGCATGGGAAGAAGAGTTAGCAATAGACATGCTTTAAACATTATATTCTAACTGTATAATTTTTAGAAAAGGTAAATTAAATCGCCCCTTAATTATCTGAATATATTCAATTTTAAAACATTATGAAATAATAGCCCATATAGTAGTTGCAACCAAATATTCTTAGTAGAAGGCAATAATGGTGGAGGAACTTTATAGATCAAGCATTCTTTTCACTGAAAGGCACAAGGGGGTTTTTAAAAGATGAAACAGCATTTTGTTTTTCCAAGTCAGCTGAGTTTAAATGGGAGTCAGCTGGAATGGTTGCAGCAAATTATAGTTTCAATTCATGATGGGGTACTTGTTATTGACGCCGAAGGAATTGTTCGGATGATTAACCCGGAATACACGAGAATTACCGGGGTACAACCAGGACAGATTGTAGGGAAATCTTTGTTGAGTGTTCGTCCAGGTGCTCAACTTGTAAATGTACTTAAAGACGGTAAAAGTGTAGCTGGATTGTACCGAAAAGAAAAAAATCAAGAATATGTAGTAGACATGGCACCGATTCATGTTAACAACGAAATTATTGGCGCTGTCTCTATTTGTAAGAGTATTAATGAAATACAACATTTAAGCGCTGAATTAGAACGTAAGAATGCTCAACTAAATCAATTAAAAAAAACGGTAAACTCCATACATGAAGCTAAATATACATTCAATCAAATTATTGGGGCAGCTGGTGACTTGCGTCCTGTTGTGGAAAAGGCAGAAAAAGCTGCGGAGTCAGAATTACCGGTGTTAATCACTGGAGAGAGTGGGACGGGGAAGGAATTATTCGCACAATCTATTCACAATCAAAGTGTACGGGCAAACAAGCCTTTCATAGCGGTGAATTGTGCAGCTCTTCCAGACTCTTTAATGGAAAGTGAAATGTTTGGTTATCAGGAGGGAGCTTTTACAAACTCCAAAAAAGGCGGAAAACTTGGCATGTTTGAACTTGCCGACCAAGGAACGATCTTTTTAGATGAAATCGGGGAATTATCATTTGATCTGCAAGCAAAGCTTTTACGGGTGCTACAGGAACAAAGAATTCGGCGCATTGGCGAAGAGGAAGAGCGTAAAATCAATGTACGTCTAATCTCAGCTACTAATAAAGATTTAACGCAATTGATTGCTAAAAAACACTTTCGTGAAGATGTTTTTTACCGATTGAATGTGCTAAATATTAATATTCCACCCGTTCGCAGGAGAAAGGCAGACCTTCGTGACCTCGTTTATTGTTTAATGAAACAGGCGGAGCGAAAAGTTCCTCGATTGGCGGGAAACGTGAAAATATCCGAGCAGGTTATCAAAATGGTGGAACAACATGATTGGCCAGGCAATGTTAGAGAGTTAAAAAACGCTATTGAATATGCACTTTGTATGGCAGAAGGTCCAGAATTAAAACCTGAATATTTTCCAGAAACGATTACAAAGCACTTCCGGGGGGAGAAGGAACCACGTAATCAAAATGTTCATACTTCGTTGAAAGGCGTTCTTTCTCAAGCGGAAAAAGATCACCTGTACAACATTCTTTCTCAGTATGACCCAGGGGTGGAAGGAAAGAAACAAGCAGCAACTGCCTTAGGCATTTCGCTCGCAAGTTTATATAACAAAATGAAAAAATATAATCTTAAGTAATTTTTCTAAACGATTAGAAATCTTTCTTTTTGAATTATAAAAATGTAGAATCCCTTCCTCAAAAGTTTTTCCTTTCTTTATTTGAAGTTTTCAATTTCAATCTTTCTAAGAAAGTAGAAATCAAAGATTAGAAAACGCTTATTTGTAAGCGTTTTCTTTTTGGCATGAAGCTTGCAATGTATAGATTGCAACTTTGGCTCTGAATGCACAACTTTTAGAGTTGTCACATTTAAAGGGGGACAATATGTTAGCTTTTCTCGGTTTTGCGACTATTGTTGTTTTTCTTGCTCTTATTCTAACGAAGACAGTCTCTGTAATTGTTGCTTTAATTCTTGTTCCGCTCATCTTTGCTGTAATAGGCGGTTTAGGCCCTGAGCTGGGCACTCTTATGATAGAAGGTATAGAGAGTGTGGCTCCAACAGGCATAATGCTGGCCTTTGCGATACTATTTTTCGGTATCATGGGCAATGCCGGCTTATTTGACCCTATCATTTCTAGAGTTTTAGCTTTGGTAAAAGGAGACCCTCAAAAAATTGCTGTAGGCACCGTTATTATTGCTATGTGTACGCATTTAGATGGATCTGGGGCTTCCACCTTTTTAATTACAATACCAGCACTATTACCTATCTATGATCGCATCGGCATGAGCAGGATTGTATTAGCTGGCCTGGTAGCTCTTGGTACAGGGGTAATGAATATGGTGCCGTGGGGTGGGCCGACGGCAAGAGCCGGTACTTCACTAGGAATTGACCCAAACGCGATTTTTACTCCGCTTTTACCTGCTATGGTAGCTGGTATTCTTTGGGTGTTATTCGCAGCTTATTTAATTGGACGTAAAGAACGTCAACGCTTAGGGATTGCAGATGTAGAATTTGATTTAAAAAAAGAGCTGACCGAGGAAGAGCTGGCGATGAGACGGCCAAAATTGTTCTGGTTTAATTTAGCTCTTACTGTATTAACGATTATAGCCCTCATTCAAGAGTGGTTGCCGCTACCAATTGTATTTATGGTCGCATTTTCGGTTGCTTTGCTTATTAACTATCCAAAAGTAGAAGATCAGCAGGACCAAGTGAAATCTCAGGCCCTGGGGATGGTAACAGTCGTTTCCATTATTTTTGCCGCGGGAATTTTTACAGGCATATTAACAGGAAGTGGGATGATTGAGGCTATGGCATTAGCAGCCGTTAATGTTATCCCAGAAAGTATTGGTGCTTTTACAGCAATTATAGTCGCTATTATCGGCATGCCATTAAGTTTAATGTTTACGCCAGACGCTTATTATTTCGGTGTTTTACCTGTTCTTAGTCAGTCTGCCGAAATGTATGGAATTGAAGCTATTCAAGTGGCTCAAGCTTCAATATTGGGGCAGATGACTACAGGATTCCCATTAAGTCCGCTCACAGCCTCTACTTTCCTGTTGATCGGATTAGCTAAAGTTGAATTGGGTGACCATCAGAAGTTCGTTTTTAAATGGGCTTTTGGTACAACAATTGTTATGACAATTGTAGCAGTTATCACAGGGGTGTTATCACTTTAAAGGAGGAGCACAATGCTGAAGATAGGAAGTGGTGCAGGGTTTTCAGGTGATCGAATCGACCCTGCTGTAGAATTAGCACGGGAAGTAGACCTAGATTATCTAGTTTTAGAATGTCTGGCAGAACGGACTATAGCCAAGGCTCAAAAAGAAAAAAAACAGAATAGCACTCGTGGATATGACCCTTTTTTAATAAGAAGGATAAAGCCTCTTCTTACTCTTATAGACAAAAAACGCTTTACTTTAATTTCAAATATGGGAGCAGCTAATCCTTCCGCTGCAGGTACAGCACTTATAGAAATGGCCGCCTCATTTAATATAAGTTTAAAGGTGGCCGTAGTAACAGGAGATGATGTATTGCAACTTGTATCTGGAGAGGAGCTGGTACTGGAGACAAATGAAAAACTGCAACATTATACCCCTTTTATATCCGCCAATGCTTATTTAGGCATTGATTCGATGCTTCCGGCTTTTGAATTTGATCCAGACATTATCATTACTGGGAGAGTAGCTGATCCTTCACTCTTTTTGGCTCCAATGGTTTATCACTATGGGTGGGACCAAAGAAACTGCGACTTGCTTGGCCAAGGAACATTAATTGGACATTTGCTTGAGTGTGCAGGACAAATAACGGGAGGATATTTTGCAGACCCAGGAATAAAAGATGTGCCAAACCTGGCTGAACTAGGTTTTCCCTTTGCAATAATTGAAGAAGATGGAACAGCTATTATCACTAAACCGGAAAATTCAGGAGGGATCATCAATGAACATACCGTAAAAGAACAATTATTATATGAAGTTCATGACCCTTCATCTTATATAACGCCAGATGTTACAGCTGATTTTTCCAAAGTGGAAATTAAAGAAATCGCAGAAAATAAGGTACAAATAAAAGGGGGAGCTGGCAAGCAAAAGTCAGCTAATTATAAAGTATCCATTGGCTATTTTGCTGGTCATACGGGAGAAGGAGAAATTTCATATGCCGGTGCCTCCGCGTATGAACGCGCGCAATTAGCGGGAGAGATTGTCAAGAAAAGACTGGCTGCACACCAGGTGTACCCGCAAATAGAAATGGCAGGAGTAGACACTTTACATGGGGTTGCCCTCACTGTTTCACATCCTTATGAAGTAAGGCTACGAGTGGCAGCCAGGTGCGACACCAAAGAGCAGGCAGATTTGGTTGGAGAGGAAGTAGAAGCGTTGTATACGAACGGGCCATTCGGAGGAGGGGGAGCTCGTAAATTCACCCATGAATGTGTTGGGATCTTATCTACTTTACTTTCAAGAAAAGACGTAGATACCAGGGTGCAAGTGGAGGTGCATAGCATTGAAAAATAAAAAAATTAAATTATATGAAATAGCCCATAGTCGTGCCGGGGACAAAGGAAATATTCTCAACCTTTCTCTTATCCCGTACCAAGATAGTCACTATGCCTGGCTCTTACAAGAAGTAACCGAAGAAAATGTAAAGCAGCATCTTGCCCATCTTATCACCGGAAAAGTTACTCGCTATAAGCTCCCAAATTTGCATGCTCTTAACTTTGTATGCGACAGCAGTCTAGGCGGGGGGGTTACAACCTCATTACGTATTGATGCACATGGTAAGTCATTAAGCAGTGCGTTATTAGAAATGGAGATTCCACCGCCAATCACTATGAAAAAGTAAATAAATGAAAAATCATATAAGTATGTGTCAAGAAACTGTCTTAATCCCTGTTGGGGCCAGGCAGTTTTTCCTTGTGTAAGATGGGCTACACTTTTGAATCTTTTCCTTCTAAGCAGGTACCATGTATGATGAAATTATCGGTTTCATATTTAATAATAGTTAACTAATTAAAAGAGGCGATTCCCATGAACGGTTTAGAAATGATCCAGCCGGTGCTTGTCATGGCGACGATTGTCTTGCTTGGCTACCTGGTGACGTTTAAGGTGCAGGTCACAAGTGAAATTAAGCAATTTATCGCTTTTGTTGTTATTAACTTTGCTCTTCCGGCAGTTGTAGTGAACAGTATATTTCAGGCTGAATTTGATGCTGAAATGTGGCGGCAGCTAATCTTGGTGTTTTTGATCGGACTAATGTTAAATATCGTAGGGGTCGGAACCGGTTACATATCTGGTAAACTGTTGAAGTATACAGAAGAAGAAGCCAGGCAGTTGGCTGTGCTGGCAGGTCTAGGTAATACAGGTTTTATAGGAATTCCTCTTACAGTAATGATCTTTGGTTCAGAAGCAGGAGTATTTGCTGCCATTTATGATGCCACTACTGTGCTTACAGTGTTTACGCTAGGTATTGTTTTGCTTCAGCAAGGAAGCTTCCGATTTGGCCAGCTGAAATCA
>NZ_KB898642.1 GCF_000377705.1 Salsuginibacillus kocurii DSM 18087
GGGGCTGTCCCAAAAGCCTTTGAAAAGTATTAAAAAATCCGTTGTGATGGTTATTCATCACAACGGATTTTTTAGTATTATCCTTATGATAATGATAGAGGTTGTCCACCTCCTTTTGTTTTAGGAGGTTATGGGCTATGGCTGCCAACCCAAACTCTACGTTGACCTTGTCTAGGCCGCGAAGAGAAAAGCGGCGCAACGACCTATTGCCCTTGATATGGCCGAACACGCTTTCGACCTCTACTTTACGCAACTTATAGGTCTCAGCGCCTTCTTCCGTACCAAGGGCTTCTCTCGCTTTTTTCTTTTTCGCTTCATACAGCGGATTATAATGAATCTGCCGATTCCCTTTTGCTTTCGTACAAGCTGACTTGACCGGGCAATTACTGCAATCTTCCGCCTCGTAAATCCGAAATTGACGTCGGTAGCCATACGTATCCGTTCGATGTTTTTTGTATCGAAAGGTTACCTTTTGATTATTCGGGCAAATAAAGTAATCTCCTTTATCATCATAGGTCCAGTTTTGTACATGATAAGGATTTTTCTTAAAACTGCGTTTCTTCTCTTTTCGCCACATATTATAGGGAACGAGGAGATCGATGTCCTGATCATCGGCATATACATAATTACTCTCATTTCCATAACCAGCGTCCGCAACAACTTGCTCAGGGAAGGGCAGTGCTCGGTTTTTCAGCATTTTCATATGCGGTTGAAAGCAGCGAGCGTCCGTTGGACGTTGGTGAATCGAGTACCCCAGAATAAATTGATTTTCCGTACCAGCTTGAACGTTATAACCCGGCTTGAGCTGCCCATTTTTCATATGATCTTCCTTCATGCGCATAAATGTCGCATCACGGTCTGTCTTTGAGAAACTATTACGGTCTCCAAATGTGGCAAAATGATCTTCGTACTTTTGGAGCCGCGGCAAATAATCTGATGTCATGGATTTATGCATCCGCCGTAAGGTGCGAAGCTCTTCTTTCTTTACTTTTTTCTCTTCAGGATCGGCAGCTGATTCAACAGCCTGTTCCGCTTTGCCTAACTGCTCTTCCACTTGATGGACCGCCTCTTGAAGTTGTTCTGAGGTTATGCGAGCCGAAGGTTCTTCCGAAGGGGAACAGGTGGCTTCATCTTGACGGATCGTGTCTTCAATATGAGCGAAAAGGGTTTTTAGTTTGTCTTGGAGCTTTGCTTCATAACGCTCAGAAGCCTTTCGCCATACAAATGAATACCGGTTGGCATTCGCCTCGATTTTCGTCCCATCGAGAAAATAATGTTCCATAGTGATATACTCTTGGTCTAAGAGAAGTTGGATTAATTGGGTGAAAAGGGGCTCAATCAAGTCTTGCATGCGTTCGGAACGAAAGCGGTTGATGGTTCGAAAATTCGGTACTTGCTGGGCAGCTAACCACATCATCGGCAGGTTTTCTTCAAGGGCTTTTTGAATGTCACGACAGGAATACCATTTTTGCGTGTAGGCATACAAAACAATTTTCGTCATCATTTTTGGGTGATAAGAAGGGCGGCCTCCGCCCTCATAAGCGGCATAGAACAACTGCTCATCCACCTGTTCAATCATGTCATGCACCACACGTGACACATGATTTTCTGGAATCAAATCACTAAAATCCATTGGTAGAACGAGTTGTCCCATGGTATAATCTTTAAACATAAGAGATCATCCTTTCTAGTGGTTGGTGTGGTTACTTTCCATTTTAGCAAAAGGATGATCTCTTTTTTAGTATTTTAAATTGGAATAAAAAGGTAAGGGGCTGCCCTTTTGGGACAGCCCCTTCCTTTTGTCTTTTATATAATCCCTAGAGCGACGCACCTCTTCAAGAGTGTGTGTGGGGGGCTCCTCAGTACCGCGTCACAGATCCAGAGTGCGGCGTTCCCCCTCAGTACCGCGTCACAGACCCAGAGTGCGGCGTCGTCCCCAGAGTCCATTGCCGTAATAAGCTCTCCGTCACCTCAGCGCCCCCCTAAGTATGCCGCGCGCCTTAAAAGTATAAGAAAAGACCGCCCTGATTGTTTTCAATCTAAGACGGCCTTCTCGATATATTTTGATAAAAGGGGGTGAACGATAGCACAGTAAATTGATGTTTTAAGACATCAGAAGTATCTGTATTTAATCAAGGGTTAGGAAAGGACTGACCGGGGGTGAGCGTCGCAGCTAAACTGCAGCATGGTCATGTCCTTCCCCCCTGCTTATTAGAGCGTGACGATTCGATTTACACAATCGCAGATGGTACTTGGTTAAAGCAGCGCTTGTAGATCCACTCGTAGCCTGCTTTTGATAGGTCACGTGGGTTACCTACAGTTTGCGGGTCTTCCATCGCAACGTCGACAAGACGTTCGGTCATGTCGGTTGGTACGCCTTGTTCTTGAAGTGTTGGGATATCTAAGTCTTCGACAAGGTCGTACATCCATTTTACAGCGGCTTTGGCTGCTTCTTCTGTAGTCATTTGCGTAGTGTCGATGCCAAATGCTTGTGCAACGCGGGCAAAGCGTTCAGGCGCACCTTTCCAGTTAAACTCCATAACAGGTCCCATCATAGCTGCTACACACTGGCCGTGGGCGACTGGGATGATACCGCCAAGTGTTTGGCTCATTGCGTGTGCGGCACCTGCAGATTCGCTTCCGTAAGAAAGGCCGGCAAGCATTGCACCTTGAGCCATGCCGTAGCGCGCTTCAAGGTCTGTGCCGTCTGCATACGCACGACGGATATACTTCGCAGCATACTCCATCGCAAGTAGGGCAACTGCGTCTGTCACTGGCTGCGCAAATTTCATTGTATAGCACTCAACCGCGTGGGAGATAACGTCTACACCAGTCATTGCTGTAACATGTGGAGGCATACTTACGTGAAGCTCAGGGTCGATGATCGTCAAGTGAGCTGCGATAAGCGGGCCACCTGTGTTGAACTTGATTTCACGTTCTTCATCGGTGATAACCGCCCACTGTGTTACTTCAGAACCAGTTCCCGCTGTAGTTGGGATGGTAGCAAGCGTCGGGATGCGGTGTTCAAGTTCTTTTTTCCCTTCGGCAGCTTCATAGTCAAGCACCGTACCTTCGTGTGTAGCTTCTACACCGATGGCTTTTGCTGTATCCATGGAGCTACCGCCACCTACAGCTACAAGGCCGTTACAGCCTTCTTGTTCATAAACTTTCGCACCTTCACCGATCAGGCGGACTGGAGGGTTTGGTTCAACCTTGTTAAACACTACATAGTCCACGCCGGAGTTTTTCAAGCTGTCTTCTACTGGCTTCGTTACGCCTGCGTTGTAAATGCCAGGGTCTGTTACAAGTAGAACTTTGTCAGAGCCGTAAGCTTTAAGCTCTTCACCTAGATTTTTGATAGCCCCGATTCCATGCTTGATTGCTGTTGGAACTTCGAATGTGTGGTAGCCAAGCATGCTTTCCACTTTCATGTTAAGACTCATTTGAATATCCTCCTAGATAAGAATTTATTTGTGTGATTTGTGATGTGAGCCCTTCTGGTGTGAAGCCAGAAGGGACCTGATAAACGTGAGAGTTTGTAAATCTTTAGTTAAACCAGCCTACTGGCGCTGGGTTTGTGTTGCGGTAAACATGCTTCACTTCTGTATATTCTTCTAAGCCGGCTTTGCCAAGCTCGCGGCCAACGCCAGACTGCTTAAATCCGCCCCATGGCGCCTGCGCAAAGTACGGATGGAAGTCATTGATCCAAACAGTGCCCATGCGGAGCTTGCCTGCCACGCGCTGTCCTTTGTCGATGTCGGTGGTAAATACTGCGCCGGCAAGGCCGTAAATCGTGTCGTTCGCTTTTTCAACTGCTTCTTCTTCGGTCTTGAAGGTTTCAATGGTAAGAACCGGGCCGAAGACTTCTTCTTGCACAATGCGCATGTTGTGTTCGCAGTTCGTGAAGATGGTTGGCAAGTAGAAGAAACCGTCTTGAAGTTCAGGGTCTTCAGGGCGAGCTCCGCCTACTTCAAGCTTCGCGCCTTCTTCTTGTCCGATTTTTACATAGCTTTCTACTTTATCACGGTGATCTGCTGAGATAAGTGGACCGGACATCGTGTCTTCCGCGAATCCATCGCCAAGTTTAATGTTTTTCGTGCGTTTCACAAGCTCTTCGACAAGGTCATCGTGCAAGCTTTCTTCAACGAGCAAGCGAGAGCCTGCGGAACAAACCTGACCGGCATGGAAAAAGACTGCGTTCATCGCCTGGTCGACAGCTGTTTCAAAATCAGCATCAGCAAAAACGATATTCGGGTTTTTCCCGCCAAGCTCGAGAGCAACTTTCTTCATATTAGTGCTGGCTGCCTGCATGATCTTTTGACCGGTTGCAATGCCGCCTGTGAAAGAAATCAAGTCAACGTCTTTGCTTTCTGCAAGTTCAGCACCTACGTTGTGGCCAGGGCCAAGTACGAGGTTGGCAACGCCTTTTGGTACACCTGCTTCTTCCATAAGTTCGAATACTTTAACAGACGTAAACGGCGTAATCTCACTTGGCTTTAAGACGATCGTGTTCCCTGCTGCAAGTGCAGGAGCAATTTTCCATGCTGCTTGTAGAAGCGGGTAATTCCACGGCGTAATTTGGCCGCACACACCAACTGGTTCGCGCACAACTTTACTCTCTGAGTCAGGAATTGGCGATTCGATTACTTCACCGCCATCTTTATCTGCAAGTCCTCCGAAATAAAGAAAAACGCTCGCAATGTCGCCCATGTCCTCAATGCTTTCTTCCAATGTTTTCCCAGAATCAAGCGTCTCTATCTCAGCCATTTCCTGAAGGTCACGCTGAATGAGTTTTCCGATTGTATAAACAATCTCTCCGCGTTCATTAGCTGGCTTCTTTGCCCAGCTCCCTTCATCAAATGCTTCTCGTGCAGCTTGAATCGCTAGCTTTGCATCCTCTGTATTCCCTTCGGCTGCAGTAGCGATTTGTTCTTGGTTGTATGGATTAATGATGACGCGTGTTTCGCCTGAACGAGCATCCACCCATTCACCATTAATGTACATTTGTTTATGTGCCACACAATCCCCTCCTTATTTAAACTGTGTTAATTACTTTGTTAAGATTTTATTTAACGTTTTGAACAACTTTAATTTAACAAATCATAGTCTGTTCGTCAAATATTTATCGTAAAAAAATTTTTTAACAAACTTTCATGACTGTAATGGTTAGGGTTTGATAATATTAGAAGCAACTTAGGTTTTGACATCTATAATTTTTTCGATAACATAAAGAACTATAAAGAAAATTTTAAACGAACTTAATTTCTGCCATCATTCAGAAAGGAGGGAAAGTCATTTCATGTCTGATTACAAGGATGAACAAGCACGCGAATCAATCGACAATGCAAAAGACCTAGTTATTGATTCATTAGCTGAAACTATGGACATTTACGGGGTTACACGAAGTGCTGGTACGCTTTACGGCACCATGTACTTTGAAGGGGACATGACCTTAGATGAAATGCGGGATAAGCTTGGCATGAGCAAGCCAAGTATGAGTACTGGCGTGAAGAGGCTTCAGGAATTTAATGCCGTCAAAAAGACATTCCGGCGCGGCCAGCGCAAACATACGTATGTAGCTGAGCGGGATTTCTTCCAATTTTTCTCGAACTTTTTCAGCCATAAATGGGAGCGAGAAGTGAACTTAAACTTGCAAGCCATCCGCAGTGCCCAAGACCAACTATCAGCTATTATGGAAAGCAACGACATTTCAGCAGAAACGTATAACGAAGCAAATGAAGTATATGAAGTACTTGAAAACTCAAAACCTTATTATTACTGGCTGCAGCGCATGGCTACCATGATTCGCTCTGGTGAGATTTTTGATATCGTTCCCCTCCATCCTCCAGAAAACGAGCAAGAGTAGACAGAAAAGCGGAAAGCGGCGTTAAGGGGCGTCAAGCAAAAGACGAGCGCTGCCAAAGCCGCTTTTTGGCTTTGAAAGGGCGCGACTTTTGACCTCGAGCCCCTGCCGCTTGGAGCTAGACAGAAAAGCGGAGCGGGCTCGGTTAGCGACGAAGAGCTCTTCTCTCCCACCGAGGAGGCTGTTGCCGCCGCAGGGCGGGGAAAAGGGATCACAAGCCAATGGCGCCTACAGCTAGACAAGAAAAGCGGAGGCGCTTTGCTCAGATGCGACAAGTTTTTCTAGAACTGCGCAGCGCAGCCTGCTGCGCGGAGTCAGGACTAGAAAAAACCTCGAGCATCTAAGCGCCACAACTGGAAATAGAAAAGCGGAACGGGGTTGGGGGCAGAGGCGCGCATGGTTCTAAATTGCCGGGCAGGACTTGTCCATTGGCATCCGGCAAAAAGGCCGTTTGCGAAAATTAGCGGTATTTGTTCCGTTATTTATGCTATTCACACCAGTTTTCGACTGATTTCATCCAAATAGCGGAGTCTCACGCCTAAAGCTCGTCAAAACGCCCCATTCAGGCCAATTAGAGGACCTCATGTCCGTTAAGAGTCCCGCCCGATCCTTTACCTTTACTTTTTATTTATATACTTCCTTTCATTTCTATTCCTTATAAAAAAGCAGGCTCTCCTCACGTATGGGGAGAGCCTGCTTTTTTATCATTTAACGCTAGGCGGCCTAATCCACGCTTTACAATTCCAATCCGCGCAAGCGCGCATTTAATTCGGCCATTTCACTTTCAATTAATTCGAGTTCACGAATCGGGCCAGAGCTGTTTCCGCCAATTGATTCCAGCTTATCCAAGTCTCCTTGGATCCGCGCGTAGTCGGATTTTAAGTTGGCAAGCTTTTGTTCAATCTCTGGTTTTGTCAGCATCTTACCACTACCTCCGTTTCCTTTTTCCTATCTTTATAGCTTACCATAGGAGCCGGAAAGGGAAAATAGATTAAGAGATTCGGTTCGCCCAACACTTGAAACCACCCTGGGTTCTGCGTGCTATGACTGCCCCCCTGCTTTCTCCCCAACTAAATGCCTTTTCTAACGTTTGTTGTTGAAAGGCCGCAGGCGGCACTTCTGCACAAGTATGTGCCTGAATGGTCCCGCAGCGAAGCGATGAGGCTGAGAGGGCACACCCTGGCAAAGAAAACACAGCGTGTACTTGTCGCACTGGTGAAAAGTCCCCCAAACGTGCAGTACAGTTCAATCATGTCGTTTACCAGAGCCTAATAAAAAAGACCAAAATACAGGGTCCTCCCTTGCATTTGGTCTCTTCTGTCCGTAACGCTTCGTTATTTTATGATCATCACCGGGCACTCGACACGTTTTGCCACTTTATGGCTGACACTGCCTAGTACCATGCTTTGTAAATTGTTCAAACCGCGGCTTCCAACGACTACGCAGTCGTAACCGCCTTCGTTCGCTGTTTTTACAAGCCCAGGACCTGGTTCGCCGTGCACAATTTTCACTTCATAAGAAGCTCCCTGCTCTTGCAAAAACTCTTCTACGTTCGTGATTTTTTCTCTGCGCTTATTTGTTAAAATGTCAGAGTCCCCGTACTTTAGCACTTCCGACTTTGCTGTTTCTGGGTCCACAATATACACGCAGTCAATCTGGCTGTTTTCAGTAGTTTTGGTCAGATAAACAGCATGTTGAGCGGCTCTTTGTGAATGGTCTGAGCCATCTACGGCTAACATAATTCGTTTGTACATTATATTTGCCCCTTTTCTGTAAGCTCAGGTAAAGATGATTGTTGACTGGGGTAATGCCGGGCCGTAGGGCAATTTGGAGAGTCATCCACTGCCCACGGCCTGCTTAGGCATCACACCTTCCCTGCTTCTATCAACAACCCCGTTTAACGAAGCCTTTCTCTAAAAGGTTTTCACCTTCTGTCCCGTATCAATCCGTACCGTTTCATTAATGCCCGGAAGCCTTCAATGCTTCTGAAGTCCGTTCGATTAAACGAGAACTTTCCTCGTTCAGTCCCGTCACTTCCACCACTATGCCTTTTTGTTCAAATTTATCTTTTACCCGCTGCAAAGCATCCACTGCGGAATCGTCCCAAAGGTGGGAACCTGACATGTCGATTTCCACTCTGTTCACTGCTTCATTATAATCAAACGAATCAATAAAGTCAGTGACTGAAGCAAAGAAGAGCTGACCTTCGACCTGATAAAGCCGCTTTGTTTCTTCTTCAACTTTCGATTTAACTTTCATCTTGGATATTTTAGCTGCAAAGAAGATTGCACTTAAAAGCACACCTGCTAAAACACCGATCGATAGGTCATGAGTAATAACTACTGTTCCTACTGTAACGATCATGACCGAAGCGTCTGATTTCGGGATTTTATGAATCGTGAAAAGCGAGTTCCAATCAAACGTACTAATGGAAACCATAATCATAACACCAGCAAGTGCTGCCAGTGGAATTTGCACAACTAGGTCACCTAATACAAGAATCAAAAACAATAAGAACACACCAGCTACAAGAGAAGATAATCGCCCAGCTGCACCAGATTTGACGTTAATCACGGATTGGCCGATCATTGCACAGCCTGCCATGCCGCCAAAGAAACCAGTTGTTACGTTCGCATACCCCTGGCCACGTGATTCTTTATTTTTATTACTATCAGAATCGGTCATATCATCAACGATTGAAGCGGTCAATAGTGACTCCAATAAACCAACGACAGCAAGTGCCAAGGCGTATGGGAAAATAATTTGCAAAGTCTCAAACGTAAGCGGAATTGACGGTATCAAGAATACCGGAAGCGTGTCCGGAAGTGCTCCCATATCTCCGACCGTGCCTACATTAGAGCCCATAAATACGACCACTGCAGTCACCGCTACAATCGCTACAAGAGTGGAGGGCACCGACTTCGAGACTTTTGGAAACAAATAAATAATAAATAAAGCCATGGCTGTAAAAGCGTACATTTCCCAGCCCGCGCCTTCGAAGTGGTCCAACTGCGATAAGAAAATCAAAATAGCCAACGCATTAACGAACCCAATCATAACCGAACGAGGCACAAACTTCATAATGCTTGCCAGCTTAAACACACCAAATAAAATCTGCAAAATTCCAGCCAAAATTGTCGCAGCAAGCAAATACTCGAGTCCATAATCGGCCACAAGGGTTATCATTAGAAGCGCCATCGCCCCTGTCGCCCCTGAAATCATGCCGGGACGTCCCCCTACAAAAGCAATGACTACCGCGATACAAAAAGCAGCATACAATCCGACTTGCGGGTCCACTCCCGCAATTATCGAAAAGGCGATCGCTTCTGGTATTAACGCCAGCGCCACTACAATGCCGGCCATGACCTCAGCCTTCAGACCATTGCCCATCCATTCTTTTTTCAGTTTTTCCGTGTTCAATCTACGCACCTCTCCTATCTCCATTTAGTTTGTAGACATGACGTATGGCTTAATTGATGCGCCGATCTTTTAAGCTGGATCCATTCCTCGCGTTCTGGTGGATTCCAACGCCCATATCTTTTGCATAAGCTTCGTCTCTTTACGAAACCTGCGTTACGAACAAACGGAGTTTAGCACGGATGATGCGTATATCAAAACGGCATGTAAGCGCATAATACTCATTTTTTTATCTGTATTCTCTTTCATACTCATTCACAGACATAAATGTTACAAATTGTTCATATATTAATTGATTTTATTTTCCAAAAGGCGCAACGTTTCTTCAATCGAAAAGCGAAGCACCCATTCTTCAAGCTCTTCCCCGTCTAAAACAATCGTATCTTTTTTAACATACGTCGGCTCTAATCCATCATAAAAGGGCAGACAAGGGTTGGCTACTAGAACGCGGACCAGCCAAGTTTCAGCTTCATCCTCTTCCTTAAAATCGTTCAGCAATTGATAAAGCAAGCGACTGCCTATCCCTTGCTTCTGAATTTCTTCTAAGAGGTAAAGTTCATAAATTTCTTTGTCAGCGAGCGGATATTCCTCCTCTTCGCTTGTTCGTGGGTTTCCGCCTGCGATAAAACCGAGAATATCCTGTTCGTTCTCGGCATCTGCTGCTACATACCCTGGTTCATGGCCTGAAAAGATCGTTCCTTCC
This sequence comes from Salsuginibacillus kocurii DSM 18087, assembly GCF_000377705.1. Classification (GTDB taxonomy): domain Bacteria; phylum Bacillota; class Bacilli; order Bacillales; family Marinococcaceae; genus Salsuginibacillus; species Salsuginibacillus kocurii. Next base: position 9,984 of record NZ_KB898642.1, read on the forward strand.
CGCTCTCCTTCATTTTCTAAGGCGTTTAAAGAAGCTAAATAAGTAGCAGGAACAACCCCATCATATGTCGCACGCCAGCTGTCCACATGCACACGGCTGACCCCAAGTCCATCCCCTGGACGCATAGGCCGTATTGTTACACCCATTGCTTACACCCTCCTATACAAACGTTTTAGTTCCATTCCCGGTAAAATTGCTCAAGAAACTGTTCCATAAACTGGTGGCGTTCATTTGCGCTACGCTTAGCTGTTTCAGTATGCATGAGATTCTTCAGCTGCAACAACTTCTCATAAAAATGCTCAATCGCATCCTTCGATTCTTTTACAGGGTCATACATCTTGTGACGATGTGAACCGGCATACATAAACGTACGCGCCACCCCAATTGCTCCTAATGCGTCCAGCCTGTCAGCATCTTGTACGACTTTTGCTTCGAGTGTTTCCGGAGGCCTGTTTGTACCGGCTTTAAAAGATACACGTTCAATGCTGTGAAGGAGAGCGTTGGTTTCGCTATTTTGAAAGCCTTGGCTCTGAAGCCAACCTTCGACGCGTTCCATCCCCTCTCCTTCTCGCATGTAGAATTTATCATCTGCGATATCATGAAGCCAAGCAGCAAGTTCACAATGGAGCGCGTCTGCTTCTTCCTTTTCTGCTATGTACCGAGCATTTGCTGCCACTCGTTCCATGTGCCAGCCATCATGACCGGTCGTATCTTCTTTAAAAAAGGACCAGGCCCATTCCCTGGCAAGATTGATTGTGTGTGCATTCATATTTATCACCTCGTTATAGCTTCATGCCTGCCACTTGTTTCCTCTCTATAGTGAAACAGCATTTTATTATAATCAATAAAAAGTTTCAAATGGGAATTTCCCTTCAAATTCCACGCTATGGTTTAAACTGGTTTTCATGATAGGCTAAGGTTATAACCACAGTGAAAGGAAGACCATTATGAGCAAAAGTATTCACCTTTACCTTTCTCGTTATCAAGAACATCTTGATTACCTCCGTGCCAACAATCAGGAAAGCCCAAGCTGGCAGGAACTCCGTGAAGAAGAACTGCCAGCTTTTTTGCCTGTTATTGAATCTAGCATTCAAATTGATTCTCATGCGGTCGTAAGGGACTGGAACGACACCGGTGGTCTTGAACCCGGAGCGGCTGTTCGGTGTGATGTCACCTTACAAGATGATACACGCCTCTCGTTAACCGGTTATTATATCGCTGATGAAGCTGACTGGTTCCCAACCGAAAATCCGCCGATTCACCTTGATGATCACTGCGGCTTTTGTAACGATATTCTTGGGCTCGGAAATCCTAATAAACGGAAAGAAGACTATTGCATGCTCCCTTTTTTAGAAAAAAAGCACCTCTTCGAACAAGTATTAACACGCCATCACCAAGAATTATACGGATAAACAGAGGCAGCTCACTTATACGCTGCGCAAAAAACGGTCCGCCCACGTCAAAGAATTATACGTGGACGGACCGTTTTTATTTACAGTTCATCAAAACCATTTGCATCAGTTACTTTTGCATATTGTCGTGATTTTTGCTCGAAGAAATCACTTTTCGCTGCATTGACGTCTTCATATGCTTTAATCCATTTCATTGGGTTGGAGCGGTAGCCTGGGAACGGCGGCTCGCCACCAAGCTGGCCGGCCCGCTTGTTCGCCATAAATTTAATGTACTGATCTAATTCTTCCATCGAAATACCTTCAATTCTATCTCCGAGTATATGATGGCCCCATTTGATTTCCAACAGAGCTGCTTCATGAAAGGCATCCGTAACAAATTGGCGATTCTCCGCAGTATCCAGCGACGGATTTTCTCTCAACAACTCCTGGAATATGTTGGCGAAAAGGCGAATGTGAAGCTGTTCATCCCGATTGATATAGTTGATCATCGTAGAAGTAGAAACCATTTTCTGCTGGCGGGCCAAGTTATAAAAGAAACTGAAACCAGAATAAAAGTTCAACCCTTCTAAGATCACATCATAGACAATTGATTCTAAAAAGGTCTGCGGGGTCGGATTTTCAGCAAAGGCTTGATACCCTTTCGCAATAAACTCATTGCGCTCCAAGAGCACTTCGTCCGTTTTCCAATATTCAAAGACCTCATCCTGTTCTTCTTTCGGCACAAGGCTGGAAAGCACATAGGAATAGCTTTGATTGTGCACCACTTCTTGAAAAGATAACACGGTCATTAAAGCGACAAGGCTTGAGTCTGTTAAATATTGAGAAGCGCGTAACGAGTAATCGGTCTGTACACTGTCTAAAAAAGCGAGCAGGCCAATAATTTTTTTAAAAGCTTCTTTTTCATCATCACTTAACTGGTCAAACTGTTTTTGATCACTAGCCATATTAATTTCAAAAGGCGTCCAAAAATTTGCCAGCATGTGCTTGTACAATGGATATGCCCAGGAAAAACGAACATCATCCCAGTTCAATACGTTTGAAGACTCACCGTTAATAATTCCTGTAGACGCATTTGGAGCGGTCGTATCATAAATATTTCGTACGTTTAAATCTTGCATCATTGATCTTCCTTTCTAACGTACTTCTCTACGCTTTTAAACCCTAGAGTTTCTTCAAAAGTCCGAGGAGTCTAGCACAACCTCATTAGCTAGAACAAACTTCACACTCTTCTAGCTCTGCCGACGTCGAGCGAACATAATACGTCGTTTTCAAGCCTTCTTGCCATGCGCTTAAATGAAGGTCGAGCAAGTCTTTTGCTTTAATGTCATTTTGCACGTAGATATTGAATGAAACACCCTGGTCGACATGGCGCTGCCTGGCTGCATTTTGGCGAATGCTCCAACTCTGGTCAATTAAATGTGATTCTTTATAGTACCAATACGTGCTCGGACTAAGATCAGGTGCAGTCACCGGAATTTTATAGTTTTTCTTTTCTTCGGCATACATCCGCTTAAACACCGGATCAATCGAGGCTGTGGACCCAGCCAGCAGTGAGGTTGAAGCGTTTGGAGCAACTGCCATTAAATAGCCATTGCGAAGCCCATTCTGCTCTACATCAGCACGGAGCTCCTGCCACGCTTCACTCGTATAACCACGCTTGTCGAAATATGCACCGGTCTCCCAATCAGATCCCGCGAATTTTTCATAGGATCCTTTTTCTTTGGCGATATCATTACTCGCCCGCACGGCTTCATAATGAATCTCTTCGTACAGCTTATCGGCATATTGAACGGCTTCCTCACTCTCCCAGCTAATCCCTTTAAGCGCTAAGAGATGATGCCAGCCGAACGTGCCTAAGCCGACAGGGCGGTATGCTTTATTGGTTACTTTCGCTTGCGGAATCTCCAGCGTGTTTACATCAATTACATTATCGAGCATGCGCATCTGCACACGAACCACGCGCTGTAAAACCTCAGCTTGAACTGTTTTTGCCAGGTTAAGTGAGCTTAAATTACAGACAACATAATCACCCGGCGTTTTCGTTGTGATAATTTTACCATCTTCAACCACCTCTTCCTCCCAGGTGGTCGGGCTCATGTTCTGCATAATCTCAGTACATAAATTAGAAGCATAGACCATGCCTTTATGGCGGTTCGGATTTAGTCGATTCACCGTATCCCGGTAGAACATATACGGCGTCCCTGTCTCAAGCTGCGAGACCATGATCCGCTTCATCACTTCAATGGCAGGGATCGTTTGTTTAGTAAGCGTTGGCTCCCTAACACAAGCTTCATACCGCTCACGAAACGTACCGCTTCCTTCTTCTTCGTCATACGAATCTTCAAGAGAAAAGCCCATTACTTCCCGAACTTCATGCGGGTCGAACAAATACCAGTCCTCCCGCTGCTCGACCTTTTCCATAAACAAATCAGGAATCGATACACCGGTAAACAAGTCATGCGTCCGCTGCCTTTCGTCGCCGTTGTTTAATTTCGCATCAAGAAACGAAAAGATATCAAGGTGCCAAACATCAAGATAGACAGCTATTGCACCTTGGCGCTGGCCTAACTGATCCACGCTGACAGCCGTATTATTCAGCTGCTTCATCCAAGGCATTACCCCGGACGAAACCCCAGGGAACCCTTTGATCGAAGACCCTTTGGCGCGGATTTTGCCAAGGTACACGCCTAAACCGCCCCCATCTTTACTCACACGTGCTGAAGTAGTATTTGTTTCGTAAATGCTGATCAAACTATCATCCACTGTATCTATGAAACAGCTTGAAAGCTGGCCGTGGCATTTGCCGGCATTTGCAAACGTCGGTGTTGCCACAGTCATATATTGATTCGAAAGCGCCCAATATGCTTCTTTCACCCAAGACAGGCGAACAGAAACTTCTTCTCTTACCATCAATTTCATAGCAATTACCATATAACGCTCTTGCGGCAGTTCAGCTAATGTCCCAGCCGAAGTCCTCATTGCATAGCGGTCTGCCAGCGTCTTTAAGCCAATATAAGTAAACAACTGATCGCGTCCTTGCTCGAACTCCGACTCTAACGCGTCAATATCCTCTTTTGTATATACTTCAAGCAGTTCAGGGTCACACATACCGTCTTCTGTTCTTTTCTGTAACCGTTCATAAAATGATTGATACGGCCGGACCGGGTCTGCTCCAGCTTCTTCATACCACCCTTGGAGATAAATAGCTGCAGCGGCATACGTCCATTCAGGCTCCTCTTCACAAATTCTCCCCAATGCATCTTGGATGGCCTTTTGTCGTACAGATGAGTCAGCTAAGTTTTCAAAATCAGACAGCCAGGCCGCCCAATCTTTGGTTGAGCCTTCTCCTTGCAAATGATTGATAATCTCTTTTGTTTGACGGTCAGCTACTTGTTCCATTAAAACCACTCCTTTTTATCAATCCAGCTAAGAAAAGCAATATCCTTCCATAAAAAAACCCCCGCTCCGGTTGGAGAAGAGGTCAGAAAAACAACACGCCCATGAACATGCATCAGCCAATAAGCGACACATAGTTACACACCGAAAACGTGCTGTTTCCTGCTCCCATCCCCCGGAGATTAGAAACGATAAGATTCAGGCAGGTCTCCTGACTTGTGCGTTCTTCTACTCCGACCCTTCCCGGACCGTAAACATCCAGTGGTTGTTGTCGTTTCGTCGCACTTACAGTTGCGGGGACAGTTCCGGATTTGCACCGAATTCCCTTTCAAGCCTTTATACAGGCACCTGAAGAGCTTTCCTAGTTATACTATATATTGAATATTTCTTCTGAAAAACACTATATATCGTGTAATGCTAGTTTACCCTAAAATTCAGATTTGAAACAAGGGTTGATTTTTTTAGCCGCAGCTGGTTTACTTTTCAAAAAGCGACAAACAGCCCGCGAAACCTTACGTAAAATGAGGAAAGCTGTAGAAAGGATCTAAAAATGAAACATACCAGCTTATTTTTTTCCCTGCTTGTTCTCAGCAGTTCAGGTTGTTCCCCTGCTGAAAATAATAAAGATGCTCTGCCTTCTGCTGATACCCCTCAACCAGAAACATCATTAGAAGAAGAACATGAACAAAATCACGCAATTGAAGAAGGAGAACAGGATCCTTCTCTAGAAAATACAAGTGAGGGGCCATCTTCTGTAGAGACTTCTACTAACGAAGAACCAGAAGTCAGAACGTCAGACTTCCGAGAAGAGACCGCGTTTGATCTGCATTCTTTTCACCTTCATGTAAAAAAAGCAGACCAAGCAGATATCGTTTTAACCCACGAAGCACATGAAACACCTGCCACTATATTAGCAGAAGTCGAAGCACCAAACCAGGCTGAAAGCGCCTCTCCTGAAAAAGCAGAGAAAGTACTGACCGAACTGGTAGAAGAAGTGCCTCTCACTACAGAACAATCGAATGAACAACTTATTCAACAATTACTAGATTTTTTTGAACTTGAAGAACATGATCTTCTACAGATTGAAATCGATGTCCACCTTCTAAACGGTGACTCTTTCACCTATTCCCAAACATTTGGAGAATGAGTGGTATGAAGGAAAGAGGGCTGTCCCTAAGGACGAGGTTGAGGAGGCAGTCAACAACCGGATTAGGCGAGACTCCTACGGGCAAAGCAAAAGTGTGAAGGCTCTGCAGCAGGGTTTTTAACCATCACCCGTGACAAAGAAGACACAGCGACAGCAAACAAAGGTAGTGAAGCCGAGGTCGCACGTGTGCCTGTGATGAAAGCGAGCATATTTCAGCTGTTTGTGCCAAGGACTCACTTATGGAAAGGCCCAGGATTTTGCAAGAAGGAAAACACCTTCTCTTAAGCGTGGGATGTCTATGTACCCTTTCACAACATCATTCTTTTATATATTTGTGAAAATCATGAATATTCAAGGTTTCCTTTCAATAAAATCGGGTAATAATCAATTAATTCCTAATTTTGCTTTCCATATTATTGAATGGAAAGCAGTTGCTTAAATTCAAACATAAAGGGGCCTATAATTATGAGCAATGAAGTGACGGCATCAAAATTAACCGAGGAACCAGTAAAGCTATTCACTCCAGGACAAACGGTTTTTCATAAAGAGAAGCAATGTACCATAATAGCTGAATACCAGCTCAGCGTTACGATTGAATATGTAGATTATCCCTTTCAAGGCCAGGAAGAAGAATTCCCATTCCCGCGTACCGTCGTAAAAAAAGAGAAAGTTCAACCAGCTTAACATTGAAATAAATCATCAAAAAACACCCCGCATCGATTGGTTTCGATACGGGGTGTTTTTTAGTAGCCTGGCAGCGTCCTACTCTCACGGGGGGTTGCCCCCCGATTACCATCGGCGCTGAAGAGCTTAACGGCCGTGTTCGGCATGGGAACGGGTGTGACCTCTTCGCCATCACCACCAGACCAATATAGAGTGTTATTCACTCAAAACTGGATAGCGTCGTTGATGAAATACCGGTGCGTTGACTTAAACCATTAGGATAAGCCCTCGACCGATTAGTATCTGTCAGCTGCACGTGTCGCCACGCGTCCACCTCAGACCTATCAACCTCATCATCTTT
>NZ_KB898643.1 GCF_000377705.1 Salsuginibacillus kocurii DSM 18087
GTGGATTTTGTTTTAGAAACGTTGCGCGAGGCATGTAATGGGAGAGATACGTATGGGGTCATATTGCACAGTGATCAAGGAGCTCAATATACGTCCTATGCCTTTCAGGCATTAGCAAAAGAAAACGGCATCATCACAAGCATGTCCCGCAAAGGCAATTGCTTTGATAATGCCGTCATAGAATCCTTCCATTCCTCGCTAAAGTCGGAAGAATTCGCCACTCAATTAAGAGCGACCCTTACATCTACTATTGTAATAGAAAAAGTAGTAAATTACATGTATTATTACAATTATATACGACCGTTTTCCAAATTAAACTGCCACACCCCTGTGGAGTACAGGACCGTGGCAGCATAGGTGTTTTTTCTTGTCTCATTTCCCTGGGCCAGTTCACATCTTCGCAGGCCTCTTTTTATTGGGAATCTATAGCTGCTCTTCTTTTTCCAGTACTGGCACTTCTACATTTACGGTATCCGGGTATTTAATTCCCGCCCCTGTATTTAACGCGACTACCCGTTCATTTCTTTTGATTCTGCCTGCATTCCTAAGACGCCTGATCGCTGCAAATGCTGCTCCGCCTTCTGGACAGACAAATGCCCCTTCGCTTTTGGCAATCGCTTGTTGTTCTTCGGCGATGGCCTCATCCTCTATCGCAATAGCCCATCCTTCAGTTTCATATACTGCATCCAGAACCAAAAAATCACCTATCGCTTTTGGCACATTGATACCAAAAGCCATCGTATCAGCATCTTCCCAATACTCGGAATGTCTTTCACCATTTTCCCAGGCTTTAACGATAGGAGCACAGCCAGTAGACTGGACCGCTACAAGTTTGGGCAGACTCCCTTCAATCCACCCTAGTTCTTTTAATTCATTTAACGCCTTGTAAATCCCGATAATCCCAACGCCGCCTCCAGTAGGATAAACGATAACATCCGGCATTTCCCAGTTTAGTTGCTCGGCAATTTCTATCCCCATAGTTTTCTTGCCTTCAATTCGATATGGTTCCTTTAAGGTAGAAGCGTCAAACGCTCCGCTTTCTTTCACATATTCACCGACCATTTTGCCGGCATCACTAATCAACCCATTCACCAAGTATAAATGAGCCCCAGCCATGGCACATTCGTTTCTCGTAATTTTAGGGGCATCTACCGGCATAACAATGGTAGATTCAATACCTGCCCTGGCTGCATACAATGACCAAGCTGCACCAGCGTTTCCATTTGTAGGCATGGCCAGTGTCTGTATGCCTAATTCTTTTGCTTTTGAAACACCAACCGCTGAACCCCGTGCTTTAAAAGAACCCGTTGGTATCATGCCTTCATCTTTCATATAAACCTGTTCTATATCCAGCTCTTCACTAAGGCGGGGCATAGAGAGAAGCGGTGTCATCCCTTCTCCTAACGAGACAACGTGCTCCTCGCTTAAGACAGGCAGAAGTTCATGATACCTCCATAGATCATTGCTGCGGTTTACAAGGTCTTCTTTCCGAAACGATTGTTTTAAGCTCTCCAGATCATACTGAACTAATAAAGGAGCTCCACATGTGCATAATTGCTGGGGTTTCGTGCTTTCATATGTTTTCTCACATGCTGAACAGTACAAATGAGATACATAACTAAAGGCCATTGCATTTTCATCTCCTTGCTCATTAATAGTAGGCATATACAAGCGAAAAGCCCTTAGCCAAGGGCTCTTCGCCTCTTACATTAACTTTCTATCATTTCTATTAACAGATCTCCCGTTTCAACTGCATCACCGTTTGAAGCATACACTTCTTTTATTTTCCCTCCCATCGGAGCTTGTACAGTTGTTTCCATTTTCATAGCTTCTGTGATCATTAAATGATCGCCTTTCGTGACTTCTTCACCTTTTGTTATTAAATTTTTGAGCACTGTGCCCGGCATAGATGCAGCAATATGGTTCGGATTCTTTTTGTCTGCTTTTGGACGGGAAAGTTCAGCTGTTTTTATTGTTTGATCTTTAATAATAATTTCTCGCATTTGGCCATTAAGCTCAAAGTAAAGAGTTCGTCTTCCATCTTCTTGCGGGTCTGAAATCGATGCTAATTTTACAATCAACGTTTTTCCCTGTTCAATTTCAACTTCAATTTCTTCTCCAAGGCGAAGGCCGTAAAAGAAGGTTGGTGTGTTAAGCACAGATAAGTCACCATAAGCATCGCGGGTGTCCCTAAAATCTTCATATACCTTCGGATACATCAAATACGACAAGACATCTTCTTCAGTAATCTCTCTTTCAAAACGTTCTGCCAAAGATCGTTGAACGTCTTCGAAATCCACCGCTTCCATATGCTCACTTGGCCGTCCTTGGATTGATGTTCTTCCTTTTAAAACAAGCTTCTGCAATTGTTCAGGGAAGCCTTGATACGGCTGACCTAATTGGCCTTGGAAAAACTCTATCACTGATTCTGGAAAATCGAGGCTGTCTCCTTGCTCGTACACATCCTGCTCGGTAAGATCATTGCTTACCATGTATAGCGCCATATCTCCTACTACTTTAGAAGAAGGGGTAACCTTGACTATATCACCAAACATGTGATTCACCGTATTGTACATAAGCTTAACTTCTTCCCAGCGATCCTTTAAACCAACCGCATTTGCCTGTTGCTGTAAGTTGCTGTATTGGCCTCCAGGCATTTCATGGGTATATACTTCCGTGTGGGGAGAGGTCATCCCGCTCTCAAATCCAGCGTAGTATGACCGGACACTTCCCCAGTATTTTGACAGTTCCTCTAAATGATCAACATCCACCTGCGGTTGGCGGACATTTCCGCTTAAAGAATAATAAAGGCTATTTGCACTTGGTTGAGAGGTTTGTCCGGCCATAGCACTTACAGCAGTATCTACGATGTCCACACCTGCTTCTGCTGCTTTAGCATACATATGCATTCCGTTACCACTTGTATCATGAGTATGCAGATGGATTGGAAGGTCAACCGCATCTTTTAAAGACGAAATTAATGAGTAGGCCGCTTCCGGCTTTAGCAAGCCAGCCATATCTTTAATGGCAAGCATATGAGCCCCTGCATTTTTTAATTCTTTGGCCATATTTTCATAATAAGGCAGGTCGTATTTTGGACGTTTTGGGTCATGGATATCGCCGGTGTAACAAATCGCTGGTTCTGCCACTTTTCCTGTTTCCCGAACTGCATCAATAGCTAACGTCATTCCTTTCACCCAATTTAAACTGTCAAAAATTCGAAATACATCTATGCCTTCATCGGCTGACTTATGGACGAAAGAACGAATTAAGTTATCTGGATAGTTTTTATAACCAACGGCATTTGATCCTCTTAACAGCATTTGGAAAAGAAGATTAGGCATACGATCCCTCAACAACTTTAACCGTTCCCAAGGGTCTTCATGGAGAAACCGCATCGACACATCAAAAGTGGCCCCGCCCCACATTTCCACCGAAAATAGCTCAGGCAGCAAATGAGAAGTAGGTGCTGCACCGCGCAGTAAATCGTACGTTCGCATGCGAGTGGCTAACAATGATTGATGGCCGTCTCGAAATGTTGTATCTGTTAATAAGACTTCCTTTTGTTCATTTACCCACCTTGCTAATCCTTCCGCTCCCTCTGTTTCAAGAATTTGTTTTGTCCCATTTTTTGGGGCAGAATCCGCAGGCAGCCTATCATCGAACGAAACAGGTTGGGTTAAAGTCGGTTTCTTTCTGTCTTCTAGCCCTGGATAACCATTAACTGTAGTCTCGCCGATATAGGTTAACATTTTTGTGCCCCGGTTTTGGCGGACCGGAAAATTAAATAATTCAGGAGATGAATCAATAAAGGATGTGTTATGTTCACCTACTCGAAAGCTTTCATGCTGCATCACGTTTTCTAAAAACGAGATATTTGTCTTAATTCCCCGAATTCGAAATTCTTTAAGGTTGCGAAGCATTTTAATGACAGCCTCATCAAAAGAAAGAGCCCAGGTAGAAACTTTAACTAGTAAAGAATCATAATATGGTGTGATCACTGCCCCGGTATGACCATTTCCTGTATCCAACCGAACGCCAAATCCTCCCCCGGCCCGGTAAGCTAAAATCTTCCCGGTATCCGGGTAAAAACCGTTGGCCGGGTCTTCTGTAGTAATTCGAGACTGAATCGCATAGCCGATACACTGAATATTTTGCTGCGCAGGCAGAGACATTGGAACTTCATGTAAAGCGTGTCCCATTGCAATTTTCAATTGAGATTGAACGATGTCCACCCCGGTCACCATTTCAGTAATCGTATGTTCGACTTGCAGGCGAGGATTGACTTCTATAAAATAAAAATCTTCATTTTTAGTTACTAAAAATTCTACCGTACCCGCATTGACGTACCCTACGCTTTCTGCAAGCTGGACAGCCGCATCACATATCCGTTCTCTCGTTTCATCACTCAGCGAGACACTTGGAGCTATTTCCACTACCTTTTGATGACGTCTCTGAATCGAACAATCCCGCTCGTACAAATGAAGAGTATTCTCATGATGGTCTGCTAGAATTTGAACTTCGATATGTTTCGGGTTTTCAATAAACTTCTCTACATAAATTTCTTCACTTCCAAAAGCTGACTTCGCTTCAGATTTTGCCCGTTCATAGGCATCTTTTAAATCACTTTCGTTGTTGACGATGCGCATCCCCCGGCCTCCTCCGCCGAGAGATGCTTTTATAATTAAAGGATATCCATGCTCACTCGCAAACTCACTCAATTCTGACAATTCATTTAAAGGCTGTTCTGAACCCGGGATCACAGGAAGACCGGCATTGATTGCTTGTTTTTTTGCCTGTACTTTATCACCAAACATCACTAAATGTTCAACAGTAGGACCAATGAACAAAATGCCGTTTTCCTCACACCGTTTTGCGAATTCGGTATTTTCAGACAAAAATCCGTAGCCTGGATGAATAGCATCAATTCGGTTTTGGTTAGCAACATCAATAATCCCTTCGATATCCAAATAGGCTTCAGTCGGCTTCTTGTCTTTCCCAACTACATACGCTTCGTCTGCTTTATAACGGTGAAGAGCCCCGCTGTCTTCCTGCGAATAGATAGCAACCGTTTCCATCCCAAGCTCCGAACACGCTCTAAAAATTCGAATCGCAATTTCTCCACGATTAGCAACAAGTACTCGATTGATGTGTTTGTTTACTGCAGCCTCCATTCATCCAACCTCCTGTTTATTCTCATGATTTTTTTATAAAACGTCAATTTTCTTTCCTCAGAACGCTAACTATTTACTTACTAAACATAGAACCCTATACTCAAGTTCTGGCTTTAGAAGAAGATTCCATCTGGTATAGGAATATTCAAAAACTCATCAAACACGAAATAAATGAAGATGAGAGCTCCTGCTGCAGTAATAACAGGGCGAAGAAAAGCCATCATTGATTTTTTCATGCCTTCCAAATACCAAATGAACGCAGTCACAAACACAAAGCTGACCGAATAAAAACCAATCACTGGTATTAAATAGACAAAAGCAATCAACACCACGATCGCTGCCCATTTTCGTCCTGTAACTTTCTCTGTATTATCATCTACCTCTTCATCTTCTACTTCACTTGCTTCATATTCCCGTTCCTTATAATAAGCTCGTTTTATAAACAGGGCCTTAAAAAGAAGAGCCAGACTGAAAATTAATAACAAGGCAATAACCAATTTAGGGAAAATATCAGAAGGGTTTGTAAGATCCTGTGTCCAAATATAAAACATCAGGGTAATACCTAATAAAACACCGGATACTCCAACATCTCTCCATTGTTCCTTTAGTAACAACTCCTTCACTCCTTTCAATTACCGCTAATTCTGCTAAGATTCGTCTGTTCCTCGTGCTTTTCGCTGCTGATAGGCAACCCAAAGTGGGGTGAAAAGAGAAAGCACTGTTAAGATAATTAAAATCACCGTAATTGGGCGAGTAAAGAACAGCGTAAATAAATTATCTCCTGTCCCTGTTTCAATCACTGAAGAAACAAAGCCTTGCTCTGCGATAACGCCCAGGATCAACCCTAATACTATCGGAGCTACATGGATGCCAACTTTGATAAGGAAGTACCCAACAATTCCGCATGCGAGCATAATGTAGACATCTACAAAGCTGTTGCGAATTGCATAGGAACCCATTACTGCCAAAACAGCAATTACTGGCACCAAATAACTAATCGGCACGTTCAGCGCACGTACGAAGAAGCGCGTTCCGATTAAACCGATAATTAAAAGTAAAATATTTGCCACAATCAAACCAACAATGAATGTATACGCCACATCTCCAGAAGCTTGGAACAACTCCGCCCCCGGTCTCAGCCCATGAATTAAAAGTCCTCCCAGCAGCACTGCTGCAACCGGGCTTCCTGGTATCCCTAGTGTTAGCAGGGGGATGAGCGACGAACTAACGGTGGCGTTGTTGGCAGATTCACTCGTTACAACTCCATAAGAGTTACCTTTTCCGTATTCTTTAGGATCTTTGGCGAAACGTTTAGTTTCATTGTAAGCAACGAAAGAAGCCACGTTGCCGCCTGCACCGGGCAGCATACCGACAAACGTGCCAATTAAGGAACTGCGGATTAATGTAATTGGCCGTTTAAATACATTCACGAAGGCTTCTTTGTACATTCCTTTTTTCTCATCAATGCGAGAGACGTATTTGCTGTTTGATTCGATTAAATGGATCAGCTGAGGAATAGTAAAAAAACCGATCATAGCAGGAATTAATTCAATTCCTTGGTTTAGATCCCCAATTCCAAACGTAAATCGTGCTTGTCCGGAAACAGAATCAATCCCTATTAATGCAAGCAAAAGCCCCAGGGTAGCTCCGATCATCCCTTTTAAAATCGAATTGCCGGCTAAGCTTCCGATAATAGTAAGACCAAACACAGCCAGCCAAAAGTTTTCAGGCGGACCAAAACGGAGCGCGAATTCTGCTAACATTTGTGCTAAAAAGAGTAAAAACAAGGTACCGATAATACCGCCGATAACTGAGGAGGTCAAAGCGGTCACCAAGGCTTTAATGGCTTGGCCTTTTTTCGTCATTGGATAACCATCAAATGTGGTAGCCACATTGGCCGGAGTACCAGGCGTGTTTAATAAAATAGCAGAGTTCGCTCCACCAAACATAGCCGCCGTGTAAAGAGCACCTAGCATAAGAAGCCCTGAAGCTGGGTCCATTCCAAACGTTAATGGAACGAGAAGTGCTACCCCCATGGTTGCTGATAACCCTGGCAATGACCCTATAACAATTCCACCAATGATTGCGAGTGCCATTATCATCAAGTTTCCGGGTTGAAGACTTGTCAACAACCCGGTAAGAATATCCGCTCCCATTTCGTTATCCTCCTTTCAAAGTAAAGTCCTATTTTAAATAGGAGAATGCTCCAGCAACTGCTCAGATAATTGTTTCAACTCTTCATACACTTCATCCGAAACTTCAATGCCTTGATTTAACGTTTTTTCTGCTTTAATTTGCTTTCTCTCTCCAGGAATGTGAATTTCTTCATAACCTTCTGCCTTAGGCACTTCTTTTATCTCTTGAATCATTTGATCAATTCGGTCAAAATACATCTCTTCGTTCATATAGTGATTGATCTCCGATAAGATCATAAAATGACCAACGTTTGCATCATCCGCCTGATCGTCATATATGTTGTTGACATGAGGCCCGAACGCTGCGCCGGAAAGAACTCCTGCCATCACTTCAAGCGATAAAGCAAGGGCATAGCCTTTTGCCCCGCCAAACGGAAGAACGGCTCCTTCCAACGCTGCGTTCGCGTCTGTGGTTGGATTGCCATCTTTGTCAATCGCCCAGTCCTCTGGGATGGTTTCATTATTCTTTGCAGCCAGGATGATATTCCCTCGAGCAACAAGACTAGAGGACATATCTACTACAATAGGAGATTGACTGGCAGGGAAGCCAAAGGCTATTGGATTTGTTCCGAAATACGCATTCTTTCCTCCCCAAGGCGGTATGCCTTTTGGCGAATTTGTCGTCATCATGCAAAAGGTCCTGTCCCGGGCAATGTGATTGCAATAATAAAACGCATGACCAAAATGATTGCTATTACGAATCGCAACCGACATAATGCCGTGCTCTTTTACTTGTTTCAATGCTTCTTGTGTTGCTTTGTGCATGACAACTTGGCCTAACCCATTATCCCCATCTACAACCAACACACTTCCCTGTCGCTCAAATGTTACTTCGGGAGAGGGATTAATACGCTTTTCCAGCAGTCGTTTGACGTAAATAGGAACACGGGAGATACCGTGCGTATTAATGCCATGTACATTGGCATCAATAATAATTTCAGCAGCAACCGCTGCGTCTTCCGTAGGGCATCCTGCTGCCTCAAATATGTCCTTGGTAAAACTTCTGGCTTCTTCTACTGCAATCTTCAAAAGCGCTTCTCCTTTCAACTTTTGTCAGATTCGCGAATTAACGTTGTTTCTACACTATTCAAATGGTTTAACATGGCTTCTCGGGCTTCTTCAGGCTTGCGCTTGATCATCGCTTCAGCCACCTTGTAATGCTCTTTCATTGAAGTAAGAGATCTTCCGGGAATCATTAATGCTCTCGTTCTTCCTTTTTTCAACAGCAAAATAAGATTGCTCATAATGCTTTCATAAACCATATTTTGAGCACATTCAGCTACCAGGCTGTGAAAATCGTGGTCAGCTCGTTCATAGAGGGAGATTGTTTCAGCTTCATTTGAGGCGTGTACTTGGTCATTATAATCAAGAACATTTTGATACAATTTTTCTAATTGATCATTTGTTCCTCGCATAGCTCCCCAGTAGGCCGCTTCAGGTTCTAGGGTCTTTCGAATTTCAAACAATTCTAGAATCGAATCCTTTGTGCTAAAAAAAGTGCCCGCAAACATCTCCATGCGGTGTTTATGATTTTGCACAAACACGCCCTGCCCGTGCTTAATCTTTATGAACCCTAGCGCAGATAAGATTTTATAAGCTTCCCGAATAGTGGGCCGGCTTACATTCATTTTGATGGCTAAGTCTCTTTCAGCCGGAAGTTTTTTATCAGGCTTTAATTCATTCCTTATAATTAAATCTTGTATATGTTCCACCACTTTGTGAGAATGGCTGACCTTGTCTTCGTTAATTTGTTTAAACATACAGTGCCCCCCCTCAACCGATATAAAGAACTAACCCCCCTAGCCAGTAAGCGCTTTCAGTTAAATAGAAAAAAGAAGGGGCTTAAAGCCCCCTTATCCACCCTGACAAAAGACAACAGATTATTGGCCATCTCAAAATGGTTCCGTATCCAATTTTAAATTTGTTTCAACTTTTTCAGTCAGAGTATCTATTAAATACTAACGCCTGTCCGGTGAATCGCAAAGCCGGTATGTTCCTGCAAGATTTCTGCTTTCGTCAGTTTGCCGCTGCATGTTTCCATGACTTCGTCATAAATTTGATCCCCGGCATCCTGCAGGCTTAAGTCTCCGTTAAAGATATCGCTCAAGTCGAGCTCCATCGTATCTTCCATCGCTTCAAAGGAGTTCACGTTGCTGGTAATACGGATCGTTGGCATGATTGGATGGTTGATCACGTGGCCGCCGCCTGTGCTAAAGACGAGCACTTGCGCGCCTGCCGCTGCGATGCCTGTGATCGATTCGCTGCCGTGCCCTGGCGTATACATGATATAAAGGCCGGAATCATCAGTCGGCTGCTCCCCGTAATCAATCAAGCCGTTGATCGGTGCTGAACCGCTCTTCTGATAAGCACCGAGCGACTTTTCTTCAATACTGCTCAAGCCGCCCATAATGTTATCACCTGTCGGCTGGGAGCCGCGGATGTCTTCACCGCTTGCCAACGCGCGCTGTTCAAATCCATCGATGGCAGCGACAACATCATCGCCTACCGCTGCCGTGACCGCCCGGTCGCGGATATGGTCTTCAGCGCCCATTAGCTCGGTCACCTCAGCCAGGATGGAACGTCCGCCCTGGTTGATGATGCGATCGGAACAGTGGCCGAGGGCTGGATTTGAACCAAGTCCGGAAGTTGTATCCGAGGTCCCGCAGTTCAAGCCGAATAACAGCTTCGATACGTCCACCGGCTCGCGCGTCAAGCTGGAAAGTTCGCGTTTCATGTTCATCGCTTTGCGCAAAGCTTGGGCTGTGGCTTCAATCGCGCCATTGGAGTGACGAATGTTTACGATCTCAACCGGCTTTCCGGTCTTTTGAATCTCATGAGCGATTTCTTCAGCGGTACAACCTTCCTCCCGGAAGTGGTCAATCACGATGACACCACCTACGTTCGGGTTCTTCCCGGTCCCTACCAGCGTGTGGAACGTCGTCCGCAAGTCCGGACGGACTTGGCAGCGGCCGAGTGGATGCGTGATCGCTACAGCGCCTTCGATGCTGTCCGCCACCCGCTCTGCCGTCGAGTTCGCATAAATCGTTC
>NZ_KB898644.1 GCF_000377705.1 Salsuginibacillus kocurii DSM 18087
CATAACTTGCGACTAGTGGCCCATATCGTTAAGAAATTTGAAAATACAAAAGAAGAAACCGAGGATCTCATTTCAATCGGTACGATTGGTTTAATTAAAGGAATTGAAAGTTATTCGCCAAATAAAGGTACAAAGCTTGCCACGTATGCAGCACGTTGTGTAGAAAATGAGATTCTTATGACGGTAGGGGAGCTGTACCTAAAAAAGAAGCAGCTAGTCATAGGCTGCTTCTAAAGATAATAAAGGTAGTAATAATTATGCCATTATTTAATTTTGATTATAAAAGTTGCAAATTATTATTCTCAAAAAAATCTTCATTAATATAGCGAAATGATTGAGGTGGTTTAAGGGGGGTTTTCAATTTCATTGGATCAATCGGCTTTTCATATAATTGGATGTCTCCAATTTTTATTGCATAACCCTTATCCTTATTACTGAAGTACGTATTAAAAAAAGACTTTGAAATTCCTGAATATGAGTTAGTTAAATTCCATAAATTATCTTTGTCTTCATATAGAACTTGATCAATTGCAAATTCACCTACAATTTTTCCCTCAGGCTTTGTAGAGTATACCATAACAGAAGAAACCTCGTTTTTGAAAATAGACTTTCTAAATTCATACTTCTTATTACCCTTAAATATTTCTTCAACGAACTCTGGTTTAATTGATAATAATACCTTCATTGACACCACCCATATGTACTATGTTATCGAACTGTTGTTCTGACAGTTTAAGTATACCAAAATAATCGTTTTTATTTAACCCCACTTCTTCTAATAATGCTTTTCTGTTGAGTCTTTTATTAAGGGCTGCATTATAAACCATTTTAATTACAAATACATTATCTTTATTATAAGAATAACGTAATTCTTTTTCTGTGAAGACACTATATTTTTTACATTTTTCAACGAAGTCATCTTCATTCATGAAATCAGCTTTAGTAAGAATCTTTTCCACGGTGCAGATAGAAGTAGCCACTGCACGATAATATGCAGGTCCTTTATGATCATTAGTTCTGTATATGACTAAAAGGTCGTTTTTTTTAACTTCGGTAACTCCGGCCATGAAACAAACATAAACTTTGTGAATACTATTAGTATGTGATACATCTTCAATAATATCTGAGGTTTCATTATTAAGAATCGAATCTGGATATAGTCGAGTATGAAAATCGGGATATATACCTAAGAGAAATTTGTTACCTTTATTCTTGTTAATTAAAGGGTAATCTAATAGTGTATCATCAAAAATTTCGCTCAAATTTTTGATTAATACTAGTTCTTCCCCGTTATCAGTTTGTTTCGTGGCTTTTTTAATAAATCCATACTTGTTAAATAGTTCTACAAGTGTCCCGTGTTTAGAAAACACAGTTACATAAAGTTCCTCTGCTTGATAATATACAGCATAATCTAATGCCTTTTTTATAAAACGTTCACCAAGCTTCGTTCCGTGAGGATTTATCTTCATAGTTCCTATCTTTATTCGTTTTTTTGCATTTAGATTAGGTGTGACATCAGTTATACTATCACTTTCCTGTTTGAGATAAAGAAAACCCTCAATATTTTCAGGTGTTTCTAAAACGTAAGCGCTCTCTTGCTGCCGAGCTTTTTTTTCAAACCATTGATTGAATTCTTCATAATCGTTTTTGAGGCTGTCAAAAAATGAGTTGTCAGAATCAATTTCAGAAAAACTCTTTTGTTGTAAATATGGTTCCATTTTTACCTTCCTTTCTAATGTCATTTTAATGAATTAATAAAATTGCATATTTCTTCAATTTCTTTTTCTGAGCTTTTGAAATTTTCATAAGGGATGTTTAGATATCTTGAAACTGATAAAGCATGTTCTAGCTCTTTTGTTTGTAGGTTTTGTAAAGTTGAAAGCTCAAACTTGTGTTTATCTCTTTTAACTAAATTACTTAGTATTATCTCTGGATCATCATATAAAACTAAAATAGCTTTAGGCTTTAATACTTTATAAGTATCTATAGGGAGTTCTAATGGGTTCTCATTTTTATCTAAAACACAGAAATGACCATCTAATATAAACAAAGATTCAAAAGACTTTAATTGCTCTATCTTTTTGACTAATATTTTTTGATTTTGATTAGGATCTTTAACCTGTTTAGAATCACCATAATTTATTTCTTTTTCTTGCTTAATTAGTTCACTAGCTATGTAGTGATTGATGTTTAATTTTTCAGTTAAATCATTACAAAGAGTTGATTTCCCAACCCCATGAACACCGCCTAAAAATATAATATAATCCCTCCTATACGAATGTTTAATATAATTAAAATATCATAATATTCATTTTGAGGGTCGTCTTCGACAAAAAAAGTCAAAACACTACATGACATAAGTCTGTATAAAGTTACAATGATATACCTAATTATCACTCAAGATACTCAATCGTACCCATAAATTTATCCGTGGCTACAATCGCATCCACATGATGACCAAACGCTAATTCAAGCCGACGATGAGCCATAGCTTCAGAAACAAGAAACTCATCCGCAATTTCTGAAATCAGCACTGGATTGGCAGAGGAAGATACATAGACGTCTTGTAAAAATCGATAAGGGAGGAGCAAGTATGCGGCCATCTTTTGGCTTGCTTTTCCACCTTAGCAATTTCTAATGCTCCTCTTTCCAATTGGTTCTGTTGGGATTCCTATGAAGAACGAAGGCGCCGAATTCAAGATGCCAGGGCAACTCAGGTAGTTAACCCAAGCAGACTAAAAAGTATGATCTAAATATACCTTCACAATGCTAAGTGTGATAACAGAAGAATATTTGAATCAAGCAACACAGGACCTTGAGGAGCGCCTCCACAAGGTTTTTTTAAATGATGATGTGGAAGTGGAAATATCCAATCTCTCTATAAATGATAATGAATTAACATTAACAACCGAAAGCAATGAGGGCATTGATCACATTTCCTCTGTGGAATTGCAACAGGAAAATGGCGAGGTTATAACGTACAGAAGCAGATCTAGATATACCAAACAATCAATACCATCGTTTTACTTTTACCATTAAGATAGAAAGAGGGCTAAATCATGAGTTATGAGAAAACGGAATGGGATTGGGGATCCGAAATAGAACCCGAAAAATTGAATAACATGGAAAAATGAATAAAGCAGGCTCATAAAAAAGCAGAAGAAGCAAAAGAAGAAACTGCTGCGCATGTGGCAGAAAGTAAGCCACACTCAGGACATGCTACTTTAAGTGATGGAAATGTACCTGAAAGTGAATTAGGTAACGTGGTTTCTCAAAAAGCGGCAACTTTAGTCGTAGCGGCTGATGATGCTTCTGATGACATGAAAAATGGTGCTGATTTTGTATGTAGCGGCTCATCTGATGAGGTTACAATTTTAGAAGCTATTGAATCATTGCCAGAAGTAGGCGGTAGGGTTCTACTGTCTGAGGGTGTGTTTAACATAAATGACAGTGAAGGAATCGAAATAGTTGATAAGGAAAACATTACACTTGAAGGGCAAGGGTACTCAAGTAAAATAATATCGGTAGACAGCGGAGGTAATAGAACAGCAAGTTATAGACTGTGAGAATATCAAGATAAAAAATATTCACATTGTGGGGAGAGATGTTAATAATTCGTCAAATGCGTGTATGTTAATAGAAAACTCTAAAAATGTTTTTGTGTACGGTTGCTCTCTTTATTCTAGGGGAGGTCAGTGTATATACCTAAGAGGTGATTCGGATACAGCACACACTAACATTTTAATAGATTCATGTCACATTGAACACGCCGATGAAGTTACTAACAACCTGCGTGCTAGTATATTTATAACCTCTGATCCTGCGCTTAAAAATTGTAAGATAAACAATTGTCATTTTAAAGCTGTAAGAAATGGTATAAGAATAGACCACGACGGCGATGTTGACCTGCACAACCTTAAATAACGAATAACACATTTGATGACGTTAACCGAAGAGCTATATCCATTGAAAGTCTAACAGAAGAGCTAGCAAACATTCTGATACAAGGTAATGTAATCTTTGCTGAAGGTAATAGTGCAGCTGGGGACGGCATTGTCTTGTGGAGTGTTAAAAATGGCATAGTAGACGGGAAGGTTATATATAGAAGCGGGAGTCATGGCATTAGACTTACTTGGGATAATAACGACGACCCAGAAATAAATAATAATATCGTTAGCAACAATATTATATACGGAGCTAATGCGGCAGGTTCCAGTAATGATAGATATGGTATAGCGTTATACAGCTCTAGTAGTGCTGCATATGCTAGGAATAATACTATTGTTAACAACCAAATCATTGGAGGAAGCGTTGAAGCCGCCATAAACATTAATGCCAGTTCAGCGTATGACACCCTAGTAATGGGAAATCAGCTGAATGATTTAGGATATGAAGACAGTGGCACCAACACTGTGATGGTGAACAATGTAGATTAAGAAGGGAGATTTTACAATTGGACGTTTTCATAAAAAACGGGAAAGCTGTCTTCCCTAAATACAAAGTGAAATATGGTTCTTTTGAAGATAAAGCAGAAACCAAGGATAACATCGAGCAAGCTAAATACTCGCTAGTCGAAACCGTGAACGAACGAAGGGAAGAAGATGAAGAAGAATACATTTCTAGACTCTGATAAAGACTTAGATATTGTTGAGTTGAGAAAGGAGATTGAAGGTTAATGCAGACAAACTTTGAAAAGTGGAAAGATCGCTATGAACGCAATCGTGCACGCAAAGACCAAATTGAGAGATGTGTACAGTTGGAAGTCTTGACGGAAGAAGAATATGAAAAAATCATAGGTGAAGAGTATAACGCCGATTAGGTTCTATGCAATCGGTATTTAATCGTGATGATATGCATCGTGGTTTGCGCAATCAGAAGTATATCTTTGCTAGATAGTCACTTCCCACAAGCAAGCCGAACGATGTTTTCTTTTCGGTCATATAAAAAATCAAGTGATAAAATTATCCAAAAGACACATTCAAAACGTTGAGTAAGATATTTGCTGTAGAATTCCAACAAATCTGTAGCATGCCCTAATTTAATTCTTATAGGTTCGGGGGAGATATTCCCATTTCATGTCAAAGCCTTTGGGACCGTCAGAATCGAAATTATGAATTTCTAATAAGTATTCTTATATTTTTTTAGTAATTTCGAATAAGTTTAGATAAGTACGTTAGGAAAGATTTTGTGCCTTTCTAGTAGTTTCTGAGAATAATTGCATTTTTTTGTCTAAAATTGATAATGTAAACATATGGAAAGGAGGGCAAACAAAAGTAAATTTAAATTTATTAGGGAGGATTATGATTATGAAAAAGTTATTCGTGTTGTTACCAACCTTATTTGTAGGTTTTAATTTAGTTTTTATGGAGCAGTCAGATGCTGATACGATGAACGATTCCGCAGATTACACTACTATTTTAGTGGACGCTACTAATGCCCCGCGTGAATTTGATGTTATGTATTCCTATGCTGAACATTATACTTTGGATGACAGCGGGGGAGTGACAATAGACTATATCTTTTCTAGATTAGGATTTGATGGTGCAGGGGAGGGCGGTGTTCAATCTGCCTCTCAAACTACAGAAGTAACGACTCATGGGGAATCCCGCGCTAATATCACTACTAATGACTTTCAAGATTATACAAATGGTATTGTTCATTTAGATGTACTGTATGAAAGAGAGACCTACCCTGATCTATATTATAATTCTGATTCAAGATCTGGTCTTGTTACGGACCATGGTCACGCTATATACTTACAGTTTTTTGATAGTAACATTAGTGAATCCTCAACTTTTAATTATGAATAAACTACTTTAAGGAGGTTAAATATGAAAAAATATGTCATTAGCTTTGCGATAGCAGGATTGGTTGGTTTACCTATTATATTCCTTGGAAATGAAAGTGATGAGAATATTGCTCATAGTGATGACAGTACTGAAAAACAAGTGGGAGAGGCACAAAAAGAGTACTTAGATTCAAAAGAAGAAGAGACTTCTATCATGATTGATACAGAACCATCAGAACAGCTTAGCAAAGATTATCATAAATATTTAAAAGAGGTTTTGAGTTTAAGGGGAGATGGAACTCATAGCGGTGATGATCTAGATGAAACAGCATTAGATCATCAAATTCAGGAAAATGCTCTTAATAAAAAAGCTGAAGAATTAGATGTTTTGCCAACAGAGGAAGAAATTGAAGATTATGTAGAAAGAATAAAATTGACAGTTACTCAAGGTGAAAGTGAGAGTGGGAAAGAAGTTAGGGGACAGGAAGAAACATATGAAAATTTGAAAGAAATTATGGAAGGACTTGAAATAACAGAAGAAGAATATTGGAACGAGTTTTTACCTTCCAATTCTGAACATGTAATAATTGAAGAAAATGTGAGAGAAGAATTACAGACTATTGAAACAACAAGTAGTTCAGAAAACGCTGATGATGTTGACGAAGAAATAGACCAAATGAAAGAACGAATTAATGAATGGGAAGAAATAAAAAATGAAATTGTTAATGATTATATTACTGAATATGAAGAAGAAATAGATGATTTTAAATCATCATTTTAAGTAATAAGAGGAGGTTTTTTACCTCCTCTTATTTTGGTAAAATTGTATAAGAAGTTTTTCAATGGGGTTGCTTTCTATTAAAAATGTAATTTTTCTATTTTTACTTATGTTTTTAGTTGCTTGTACAACAGGTGAAGTAAGTACGGATGGTGAATTAATAATTGATCATGAAGGTGACAATTATGAAGTTGAAGTCCAAAGTATTACCGAGATAACAAATGAACAAGAAAGTTTTGATGTTCAGGAAGGGAATATTATGGTTAATATCGTTGTAGAAGTTGAAAATACGGGATCTGAGACCATGTTTATGGATATAGATTTTTATGATGATATATCTTTAGTTGACCCCGAAACCAATAATAGTATTAGTGATCCATATATTATTGATGAGGAAGAAGATATTACTCCCAATATAGTAGAAATTAGAGAAGAAGATCTTGAACCTAATGAAGAAATGACATTAGAAATCCCATTAGTAATTAGTAAAGAAAGAGATCCTTATCACTTAAATTTTTATGGTGAAGTAATGAGATTTTCAAAGGAAGATGTTGAAAGAGAATAAGAAAATTTTTTTATTTCTTCTAATATGCAAGGCATTGGGTTTGAAATCAAACATGCAGAGCCTCACGCTAAATTAGTTTACTCGTGACCACTCTACTCTAGATGTAATTGGTAAGTGAAAATTTTGGAAATATTATTATGAATAAACTTCCAAAGTATCAATTAATTTTGCGTTTTAAAAAGGTCAGTACAAACGATATCTGGTTCAGTAAGAGCTCTCATTGAGGGCTCTTTTTACATTCTAAGGAAAGGGGCTAACAGTGGATGAACAGGCAGGAGTCACAGCTATCGTTAGTTTAAATCAAATTTTTGACGAGGTCCGTACTATGTCACGAAACGTTGATAATTTAACAAATGAAGTAACCCGTTAAAATGAACGACCTCCGAACGATGGAGGATGCGATCAAGGATGGCTGTGGTAATTCCTTGATCGCCTAATAGTTCTCCCCACTCTTCTGGACCTTTATTGGAGGTGAGGATAATAGAACTTCGTTCATACAAATGGTTGATTAAATGGAAAAAGAGATTAGCTTCGTGCTGATCCATTGCCATATACATCAAGTCATCAATAATAACGAGATCTGTTTCACGAGTTCGCTTTAGTTGCAGCTGCGATTTACGAACATATTCTTCCGTCTTTAATAAGGAAATCAGCTCGCCCATAGACACGAAGGAGACCCGTTGTCCTTGAGAAATAGCTTCTATCCCCAAGCCAATGGCTAAATGGGTTTTCCCAACTCCTGGAGGGCCTGAAAAAATGAGATTAAAGGTCTGTTCCAGCCAAGACAGCTCCTGCAACTGTTTAAGCTGTCTATGGCTTAGTGAAGGCTGTTCTTCCAATTTAAACTCTTCGAGTTTCTTTTCATAAGGGAATCTCGCCCACTTTAAATGTTTCTCAATCATTTTTTCTTCTCGCCGTTTTTCTTCATAACAGAATAATGCATGTAACAGGTCCTGATAGGTCCAAGCCTGGCTCTCTGCCTTTCGAAGAAAGAAAGGCAGTTCTTTGGCTGTTTCGGCCATTCGAAACGTATGAAGCTGTTGTTGTAAGGATTCGACAGAGAAACTCATTTTGCACCTCACAAAATCTCCAGATAGTCATCTAACTGTCTTAGAGCTGCTTTTTCATGGCTCAGCTCCACTGGAACCTCCTCAGATAAAGGAAGAGCTTCGGGAGATGCTTGATGGTGTGAAGGGACGACCGATAAATGCTTAGCCACGTCTTGAAAATTATTTGCACTCCATTATTTCTCTTTGAGACACGTATCTAGTGCTTGATTAATCACGGGTAAGCTTCTATACTTCGTTGAAGAACCTGCAGCTGCTCTCGTATGTACCGTGGATAATAGTGTTGGAGCTGACTTAGATACATATTGATCTTTTCCTCATCCTCAAAAGCATTTCGAACAACTTCCATATAATCTTTTATTTTATGATGCGAACGATCACGAGAATGGTGGGTATTTTTGATCAAATGGCCTTTCCCCTTTGCTAACGGATGAATAGCAATGGGATCGCCCCCGGAGGGAGGCAAAATCATCAACTGATCTCCTTTCACTTCAATAGAGACGACATTTTCGCCGTACGGCTTATATGTACCTAATGGTACCGTATAGCGATTGGATTGAAACTTAGTAATATTGTCCTTGTGCACCTTTCTTGATATACTATGAGCATCATGACTCTCGAAAGAGAGTGGAGTAGAGACTGGTCATAAGTGTGGCTTTTCCAGGGCAAACACGTCGATCGGTCTCTTTTGTGGTGTTGTGAACTTGAGCATTCCCTTTTCGTTTTAGCCAGGCTAGGCATTGTTCGTTCCAAGTATCCAACTGATGAAAGGTTCGGTTCTTTCCAAAGTTTTGTTTTATAAATTTCACGACATTCTCTACCTTTCCTTTCGACTGGGGGTCAGATTTTCTGCACAGATATACGTGAAATCCTCTTTCCGTTTTGTACGTTTGAAACGCTTTGGTATATACAATATCTCCTGCATTTTCGCTGACAACCATTAACTTGTCTTGATCATACACCATCTCCTCTGGACAGCCTCCAAAATACTGAAAGGCATTTTCGTGTGTTCGTATCACATCTTTTGTAGTAAACGGCCGGTCCTGCCATTCAGCGTATTTATAACGCGAGTTTGTTAAGACGAAGGCAATCACATAAAGCTTTATCGTCTTCCTCTGTGATGATTTCACCTTCTGTTCTCCAAAGTCTACCTGCATTTGTTTCCCCTTAGGGGATTCTTCCAACGCCTCGAATGACAGTATGTTAACGTCTTGGGGATATGGTGGATTTCTCGCAATCTTTCACATACGTTCGTATCGTGCTGTCCCCAGCGCTACTAAAGGAATGTTCTCTTCCAGCCAGTCTGAAATTTGAGAAGCTGATAAATCAGGATGTTCCCTTAACCAATCCAATATATAAGGTAGATACGGATCTAACTTTTTTGACCTTGTTTTCAGTGTTTCCACCCATTCGACCGTTTCATCAAATGGTTTCTCTAAATAAGCATATACCGTGTTTCTTGAGAGGCCACATTTTTCGTAGCCCCCTGATCTCCACTCAATATTTCCATTAAGTGTACATGATCAAAAGGAAGTAGTAACGAAAAGTGTTCAATTCTATCAAGCAGAATGTGTTAACTTTAATCTAGCAGTTACAGGGAGCCTATTTCTTTTCCATATATCGCAGTATAAAAAAAGAGGGGAATGACATGCTGTCTGGCCTGGCATTTTATCTGTTCGAATTGAGGCGTTCTAGCATCTAAGAGACGGTCTTGTTATAATCCTCAGCTGGCATATTCAAGTGAAACTTTTGCACATTCACATATTTATCGTTGTGTATTCGTTCAACCCCTCTTTGTTGTTTTAATCGCTTTATAGAATTTTTAATGCCTGGATAAAACCAAAAGTCTCCTGGTAAAAGCTCGAAGTCATCTCCTCCCAGTGTTCCGTCATGATCAATAAATACTTCAATGTTTCTCGAAAACGGGTTCATTGCATCCCATCCTTTCTTATACGCTTAGAACTTAACGCAGAACGAGTTATGCTCTAAAAAAGCTTATACTTATTTTCTT
>NZ_KB898645.1 GCF_000377705.1 Salsuginibacillus kocurii DSM 18087
CACACCCGTTCCCATGCCGAACACGGCCGTTAAGCTCTTCAGCGCCGATGGTAATCGGGGGGCAACCCCCCGTGAGAGTAGGACGCTGCCAGGCCCCATATAAGAAGACTCACACCAAATAGCTGGTGTGAGTCTTTTTTGTTACAAAAGATATTTTTAATTCGAAAAATTCAATTTCTTTGGAAACTCTTAAGTTTATGAGTGTGAAACTAGTGGTAAAATGTGTTACAAATCCTGTTTTTTGTATGATGTGAATTGATTATTCATTTTAAATTAAGGATAGGGGGCTATGAATGAAGCTACAAGATGTTTTGCCAAAGATGTCGAAGTTATATTTGTCGCGCACCGTTGACAGTTTTCTAAAAGACGTGAAAATGAAGAGCGAAGAAGAAATGCGAGAAGTCATCGTGAAAAATATAGAAGAATTCCAATATAAAGATCGAGTGAAGCGAAATTTGAATTTTTTGGAGGCAGATCGGGATACAGCTTTGCTAAATGAAATGATTCTTATGGCTTTAATGGATACAGAAGGTTACATTTTAAACGAAAGTAGTATCTTTGAAAAAGTAATTGCTTTGGAAGAACAAATTGTAGAAGAAAGCGAAGATGACGATTTTATCCGTTCCACGATGAATGAAGAATATTATACGATTTATATTGAAACGCTAAAAGCTGCTTGGCAAAAGGATGAAGAATTGAACTCACATGAAATTAACATTCTAAATGTCCTAAGAAGTCAGCTGGGTTTTAGTAGAAGGGATCATCATCTGATTGAAAGCCGGGCAGGTCGTTTTCCGCAGAAAAATAATAAGTTACATAATCATCGCCAGATTGAACAGGCATTAAAAGACTTGCAATTGAGAGGGCTAATTTTACGATTTAAAACAAATGATGCTTATTATGTCATCCCCAGTGAAATCGCTAGAATTATTCGGTATGAATTAGGGGGAGAATTACGAGCAGAAACTTATAAGCAATTACTAGAGGAGTTATCTAAGAATCAATTAAAGCAAATTTTATCTTCATTTGGTTTACTATCAAGTGGAACAAAAGAAGTGTTGGTGCAACGAGTGATAAAGTATAATATCCTCCCCTCTAAAGCGTTAAGTGCTTTTGCCAATCCAGAATTAGAAGATATTTTAAGAGGGTTAGAAGGGGTTAATATTAGTGGAACAAAAGATGAGAAAATAAGTAACATTATTGATTATTACGAAAACCTCTCTACTTCTCCAGCTTCCGACCCTGAAGATGAAAGATCTTTTTACTATGATTATTTTGAAGAGTTGGCCTATAGAAACTATAATACGCTTCGTGTAAATAAAGTTATAAATAAAGACCTTGATGTGGAAAAGTATTTTGAAGAAGCTACTAAGTATATTTTTGAAAAGAAACTTAAGCTTGAAACGGTAGCTATGCCAGGATCGAAACATGCAGATGGAAAGGTGAAATTTAACAGTAAGGAATCGGTATTGTGGGATAATAAAAGCTCCGAACAAGAATATGTTTTCACTGAAGAACATTTCCAACAATTTTTAGGTTATATTCGGGCAAACGATAATCGTGTTAATATCTTTATAATTATCACCTCGGAGATTTCTTCAGATGCTGTATCAAAAGCACATAAGTTAAAAGCCTTTACGGAGACGGACACTGATATTGCCTTAATCTCTGCAGAGAATTTGAAATTTGTAGCTGAAGAGTGGGAGGCTTATTCTAATCAAAAAAACCCCGCTTTTAATATGCAAGTATTTAACCTCACCGGTGAGTTAACAAGAGCTACTTTGCAGGATCGCATGAGTTGGGCCTTATCTTAATCATAAAGCCAAGCGTGAACTAGACAGTCAGTATGTGCTTGGCTTGGTGAATGTCTGCTAATTTCACAGTTTGGTGGAAGGGGGAGGGCAGCGTCACAGCAATTGAGTGTGGAGTGATGCCTAAAGAGTGTTGCGTGACGAGGACCGAGTGCGGAGTGAAACTCTATCAGTGCAGCATGACGCGAGTTTAGTGCGGCGTGATGGTATGTCAACACTAAACTGGACACATTTATAAAGTTGCTTTTTTAAATTCCATGGGAGACTGATAACCTAATGAGCTGTGTAAACGAATGTGATTAAACCAATGAACA